>JBIIHQ010000020.1:0-21969 GCA_044235645.1 Bdellovibrionota bacterium
CTGAGATTGGGTTGTCGCACCGCTGAGCTTCCTTCCTTTTACAAGGGGTTAGTGGGAAGGCGATTGGAGGGGCGGTTTTTTGGGGAAATTTTGGCGATTTGGTTGCTTTTCCGAGGGGGGGGGGGGTACAATTAAAAGGTAGTTTGCTTTCTGCAAATGTTTCGCACATTCGAGACCGACGCCCCGGCTGAAAACTTTAGCCTTGGGACGGTCCAGGGGTTCCTTCGATCGTCGGAAGATTTAGCGGTACCAAGCGCTGAACTTCGCGCTCTGCTAGCAAGCAGGGTCGCTCTGGGCAGTGAGGTATTCACCGAGTTTGACTACGATTTGGCAGGGAGACACAAGAGTCTTCCAACGTGGGACGTCTACGCCGATGCCATGAAGGACAAAGGCGCCGATCTGCTCAGGGCCGATGGCGTCCTGGCGGACAGCTTTGCCTTGCCCCTTCTCCTGTTGGCGGGCTACCAGGGTAAGGTGATCGCCCTCCGACCTCCAGTCGTGGGCGAAGAGCGGAAGCAAGTCGCAGAGACTTATGACCGCTGGATAGCGAAAGCCAACGGCTCTGAATGGGAAGCTTTTCGGGGAAAGCTCAATGCTCCGGGGCTTTATGGTGGAGGAGGGTGTTGTCCGCAACACCCCAACTTCGCCGCTCGGCTCTTTCAAGGAGCTGCAGCCTCCAATATCGCGTTGGAGGACTTTTCAGTGCCCCAGAACTGGGTCATCTGGAACCGGCCGGGTGCCGTCGACCGCGTTTTCCACACGGAAGGCGCGCTACAAAAATGGCAAGCCTGGGGCATGCCGGTTTTCGATAGCCTCGAGGACTCGCTCGCGGCTCTGGGTTTCTAACCCCTGTTTCCTCACCCCCTGCTCCCGCTTCGGCCGGACCAGGGGGTTCCCTTTTTTTGCTCTCCCTCCTCTCTCTCACCCCTTCAAATGCACATTCATGGCATCCACCAATGAGGGTTGCGTTTTTTCTAAATCGACTATGGCGACCCCAAGCGCTGTTACGATGTCGCGAATAATATCTTCCTGCGCGCCCTTGCCGGTGATCGCAAGATGACTGCCGACATGATTGACGACACATCCTTCTAGTCCTAACCGTAATGCATCGGCGGCTTCACCTTGTCGGGCTTCTAACTTCAAAAAGTAGGTCGCGCCTCCCAAGTCTTCGCAGACAGCCTCAAGCGCCCCATACGAAACAAACTCTCCGTTTTTGAGGACCACTACGTAATCGGCAAGTCGCTCCATCACATCCATTCGGTGCGAGGACACAATAAAAGTCATCTCTCTGCTGTGTTCATCGATTAGATTGGTGAGCTCTTGTGTGCGGATAATATCGAGCCCGTCGAACGGTTCATCAAAGAGAAAAAGTCTCGGTTTGGTGAGAAAGCCGATGGTGGTCTGTACCCGTCGTCGTTGCCCCTTAGAGAGCTCTCTGCCACGCTTCCGCATGACAGGTCCCATATCGAGACGCTCGATATATTTTGCTCCCTCTTTTTTGTAGTATGAACCATCGCGGTGCTTCATCCTGCACCAGAGTTTAATGTAGTCCTCAACGAAAATATCAGAGAACACTGAACCCATCTCGGGGCAGAACGCCATGTGCTCCTCAGGAACGAGCTGGGTAGTCGCTCCGTGATGAGTGAACGAACACGTGACCTTTCCGCGCTCAGGACGAACTAGTCCCAGAATAGTCTTGATCAGAGTCGATTTTCCTGCGCCGTTATGGCCTATCACCGCGATTACTTGTCCCGAAAACGAGGCCTCCTTCGCTGTCAAAGCAAGAGTGTGATTATACTGCACCATCAGATCGGTGGCGGTGATGGTGAGAGTTGGCTTTTCGTCAATCATGACCATTCTCCCTCAAGATACCTCTTTCCCATTTTGTAACGATATCAAAATCACAAATCCTCTAAATGGGTCCCGAACCATCGGGTGTTGACCCGTACTGCAAAAACAAGCGCGATGACGCTGAGGATGCTCTGAAGGACGAGAACGTTGTCGCTTGGGACAAATATCGGAGCAAGAAGGACCGGTACGGTGCCAAAAAGAGGCAGCGCGGCGATCGTGTCGCGGATCGAGAGGGCGGTCGTGGTATCAATGAGGAGAGTTGTTCCCCAAACGGCGCCGCCGAGAAGGCAGAGGGCTACCGGAATATAGCGATAGATGAAGCTCAACGGTGAGTAACGGGTGCGAAGCTCCGAAATCGAGGTTATTGTGGCAGCGAGAGAGAACATCGCAGTCAGTGCGATGATCCACAAACCAAACGCTGCCGTATTTCCGTCGAAAGTAAAAATTTTGGTATGTTTTGCGGTGACCGAGGAGAAGACGTAATAGGAGAAGGGAGCGGAGCTGAGAAGAAAACAAAGCACCCGAGCTCCGGTCAGTACCCAGAGAGCTCCGTAAAAAACAGATCTCCCTGAGGCCGCGACCATGGGAAGGAGTGCTCCGCTTGATGCGAAATAATCCAGAACCTTCCGGTGAGATTTCATCGCGAGCCAGGCGGCGATGATGATAAGCGAAGCGATGTTCAGGATACCGATGATGCTTGCGTGCATATCGGAAACAGCAGTTGGTGCGTGAAGACCAGGGAGATTGAGAATTTCCTTTCCGAGCTTTGCGGTTGATCCAGTGGGAGTAAGGTCCGGTGATGTTGCGAGTAGCTCTGCTTGTTCAGTGCGGCGAGCGGTTGAAAGGAGGACCAGGCCCCACACACTAAAAAGATGAGCCTTAACCGGTTTTTTCGTCGGAGTGATGATGATGTCGCTCCGACATGAAGATGAGCGACAAACATGAATTCTGAGGAACTTTCCGTTTAACCTTTCGCGGTAAGGGGTGGGATCGAAAGAGGCTGGATCGTCAACCCGAAGGACGACATCGTATCGTGCAATCAAGCAGTCTCCGGTTGAAGGGGGATGTTCGTTCAGCACTCCCCCTTCGGGGGCTGTGTCGGTTTCCCAGCGACACACGGTTATCGGGGGTAGGGGGCTGGGGGTACCAAGGAGCTTCTCGCGAATAAACGCCCCCTCCTGGTGCCGCTTTTTGACTCGTTTTTGGGGGGAATCATAAGCATCGGAAATGCTTAAGAGCGACACAGTTGCGGTAGCCTGAGCGAGCACCAGTATGAAGCTAACCAGAAGTGGAAAGAGGAAGAGAGCGGCAAAAAGGCGGGGGACCCGCATCAACGCAAACGATATTCGGAGTATCTCGCTTATCGTGCCAGAGGGCTCGCGAGGAGGCTGCGGATGAGTCATCTAGTCTTGCCGGATGTGAGAAAATAACGGGCAGATAGCCATCAGTGGGAGTCAGTCATTAGTTTACCCCTTGATATGCGACGATCCAGAAGGAGAGTATACCCGAGTGGGGGCACTTTTTATATCCCCTTATGAGGGAATCGACTCGGAGAGAGCAATGTGGAAAATCTCGCCATTAAGCTTTTTGACATGCCGTACCCCAAATGCTCTTTGGATGAGGTGGTGATCTCGCCTCGATTCTCTCCCTCGGGCCGTTATGAATTGGTGGCAGAGCCTGTTTACTAAGGCGCTCCGCTCATCGGTGCATTACTCTCTCGGCTACGATGGAAAAATAATATTAGGAACGGCGTGTTGAGAAGAGAAGATGTTTCCCATGTCAGCTGGAGCACAACCGCACTCTGGATCCTTTGTGCATTATCGGCGTGGGCACACATATCATCAGGTATCACCCCCTTTGATGATGCGTTCATTCATTTTCGCATCGCTGATAATTGGGTCAAAACTGGGGTTCCGTTCTTTAATCCTTCGGAGTCAGTGTACGGAACGTCCTCGCCTTTCTTTGTGCTTTTACTCTTCTTTGGATGTTTATTTAGGATCTCGCCGACCACATCAGCTGGAATAATTTGTGGCGTGAGTTCGATACTTGCCTCTTTTTATTGGGGAAAACTTCCGAGGACCTCATTACCGGGATCGCGACTGATACTCACCTGTGCTCTGCTCGTAATTCAATTACCTGTATCTTTTGGGCTCATGGAAACCTCCCTTTCTCTTGCATGCGCTGGTTTCGGTTTATTCTCAGCAAGTGCGCCGTTTGTGTTGCGGTTTTTTTTTATTGCTCTCGCCGTTCTTGGTAGGCCCGAGTTTTCGATACTTATTTTCTTTTTCACCATTCTCGAGTATCGCTCTCTCTGCAATTTAAAAGCTGGGTCGTGGCTTTTCCTGATTATTGGAGTAATCGCGTATGGGACCATCACGATATATTTTTTCTCGTCTCTGGTACCACATACGTTAGCCGCAAAGCGGCTCGTGTACGAGGTGACACCGAGTCAAATAATCGGACAGCTTTTTGAGTACTTTATTGGTGAGGGAGCTCCGAAAGAATTACGAATCGCGCTCCATTGTTTGGTCTTTATTGGGTTTTTGACCTTTGGTCTCCTAATATCCTTCTCAAGCTTGAAGGGCCCATTTTTTCCAAAAATGGGTATATTGAGGGAGGAGTTCTGCGGAATAGGATTTTCAGTACTCACCTTAACAGGGTACATGGTCAGTGGCGTTCCTCTGTTTCCTTGGTATGCACCCCTCCTCATAGTACCATTCCTCAGAGGACTCGCTTCCATCTCGGTTTTCCTGTCGCGGGCTATGCAGCTATTTTTCCTTTCCTTGATTCTTAGCCTCTCAGTTCTCGTCGGGGTGAGGGCGTACCTCGCAGCCCTTGCAGGTATGGCTAGCTCGCCTTGGTATCCGTCAAACGAGCGAATTCAATCTATAGCTGAGATTGCGAGAGAGATAGGGCACTTAGCCCCCGACGCTCTGATAGCATCCCCAGAAATTGGAGCTCTCGGTTATTATTCAAATTTGACGATTTTGGATGGAGTGGGACTCGTCAGTCCAGAATCACTGAAGTTTCATCCAATACCCATTCCAGAGGGACGGAGGAATGGACTTGTTGGGTCACTTCCCTTGGCGATAGTCGACTCTCGAAAGCCTGATTACATCGTCGGCGTAAGCAATTTAGTTGAAGGGAGTGACGCAGATTATCAGGCTCTCGGTTACAAACGGTTCCGAGTTCCGGTATTTTCGGAGCGTATAGCCACTGCCCTCCTGAAAGGAGGCTTTGAAACCTATCTGAGTTCCGAGACGATCTTGTTGTATGCTCTCAACTCACGGCCGATTCCGCCTCTGGCGTATCGGTAAGAAAGAGACGCGGGACAGTGTCGACGACCTTTATGAGGTCGCAAGTATAAGTCGATCATCATTAAAGTGAGATGAATTCCTTTTCCGGACTTTTTTTTACAGGCGTAGGTATCGGTTTTTGGGTATTCCTTGCCGTGTTGATATATCAGCAGTATCGGGCAGCTGCCACGGAATGTGGACCTCGTTTTAGGTATATTTGTGCGGGGCACCTATTCCTAGCCGTCCTATTCCTCATCACCCTACGAGAGGACCCCGGATCATTTTTAGTAGCAGATGCCGTCGAGTATTCGCTCGCCGCAAGACATCTAGTGACCTCAGCTAGTTATTCTCTTCCATTTTCAGAAATTCAGAACCTGCCTCCGAGGTTCCCTATTTGGTTTTCCCTCCTGTTTCTTTCTCCGTGGTATGCATTAAATCCTGAATCACTCGTGATTGGCTACGGGGCGGTGGTAGTTTCTTTCCTATTTCTGGTCATCCTCGCCTGCTCCCTCGGTTCTCTCTTAGGTGGAAATAAGGGTGGATTGCTTGCGCTTCCCACACTTCTGGTCATCCCGGGTGTTCGATACTTTAGTAAAAGTATTATCACTGAGATTCCCGTGGCGATGCTGATGGTCCTGATAGTACTTTTATTCCTTCAAACAAGTGAGCGACAGGATACTCGAGTACTCATCAAGACGGGAATCATACTGTCGGTTTTCTGCGCTCTCAGAGTCACTCATGTGTGCATGATGCTTCCATTCGCGTATTCGATCATGCGACGTCACTTCACATTTTCTCGGCGATTATTCGAACTCTTTCTTCTCTTTTGCCCTCTTTTTTTGATCCTCATGGTTAATTCTTTCTACAACTTCTTTACTTTCGGATCGCCACTTTTTAATGGCTACCATTTTTGGGTGCCGGTTCCCTACCAAGATGTGTTTCTCACCTTCTCACCCCTATTTCTGAGAAATAGTGCGTATTCGACGTGGCTCGAAAGCGGAGGTTTACCTGCCGTGCTATTACTCGGTTTTTTAGTTCAAAATTATCGTCAAGGTTTCATCTCCCTCACCCCTTCAACGATTCATCGGCTGAAGAGGCTGGGAGTACTTTTTGCCTTTGGAATGATCCCGCTTTTGGCGATATACTCAATTTATTTCTACGCATCTATTCGATTTTCTCTTCCGATAGTCCTCGCTTTGGGGGTTTCATGTGGTGGGGTCTTAGGGGGCATAATTCCACAACGGTTTTCCACTCCGTTATGCACGCTTCCGATCATTGTTACGTTTGCTGTTATTGCTTCGAATGGTCAGCCTGCAACGAGAATCACCGAAATATCGAGTATCATCAAAGGCCATTGCAGCCCGAATACAACCGTTGTAACCGCTCACAACCCGCTTCTCGTCAATCACCTTGTAAGAGGATCCTGCAAGAGGGTGCTACCTCTTGATCGGTCGGTCGAATATGCATCGAAGGCGACGCTGAGCCATTATGGGTCAGCGATTTATCCATCGGAGGACACGCGTTCCTACGCCCGGCGACAAGGGGGACAAGATGTCTATATCGAGACGCTCGCAGAAATATCTCACCTGACGGAGGATACGCTTCTTGATACAAGTGGTCTATCCGAGCAGAAGATTCGAGACCTATCGGCCCGGTTCGATCTTGGAAGGACCGATCACCCATTACTCATGAATTTGATGGAGAGGCATCGAGGCGATGAGCGGTCCCTGGCTACCAATCAGATCCTGGAATCTCTACCAAAAGGAACTGACTCGACCGATGTCGTCAATTAAATCCGCCGTATCGGCTGATAGGATACGAGCTCAATCAGATTTAATTATCCTCTTAGATACTTGTCGAGCTCTTCAAGTTTGAGAATTTCGGCGAATTGGGTGAGCTCCTCACTGCTGATCCCCGAGGTTGCCGAAACTTTAAGAACCGAGCCTGAATCAAGGAATAGCGAGAGAGTGAAGCCGGACTCAGCATCGCCCTCTAGTTGTCCGGTTTTTCCCTTAATCCGCACCGCCTCTTGTCCTGAATCACCCCCTGCCATAGCAGCAAATTTGCCGAGCTGCGCGAGGTTGCCAAGGCCACCAACGGAGGTCCCCCCTGTCAGCGATAGGGTGAGCGAACGCTCTCCCTCCGCGTAGTTTCGCTCAACCTGCGAGAATCCGAGAGTTGAATTAACCTGAACTTTATCTCCGGTGAATCCCTTCACCTGGTCGGGGAAAAACTGCGTGAGCTGCTCCCCGTGCTTTTTCTGGAGATCTTTTTGAACCCAACCAAGCTCATCGAGTGCTTTGGGGAAGTTCTTTTCGTCGGCGAGCTTCTGTACCCGACCGAGGAGATCCTTCAGCTCCTCCGAGCACCCCACAGAGGGAGTTGCGCCATTAAGGGTTAGGGCAAGTACGGTGGCGGAGATGAAAGAGAAGGGTGATTTTTTTGGTGAAAGAATGGTCATCATGGGTGCGGTGCCTTCTATTGACTGGTATCTTTAGTCACGGTCTGCTTGACGGATGAATTTCTTTTGTGGTTCGCGGTGACGCCTCGGAGCTGTGCTGCGATAGTACACCTGAAATGGCGGTGAGACCCAGTTGTTATTTTAAGTCGAGTTAGGTTTAGAAAAATGAAAGAGGAGTCGACAACAATGGCCGATGAAACCTCACCATCTGGTCGCTACCTTGCGATCCGGTCCGTGATGATGCCCCGCGATACCAACGCGCTTGGAAGTGTCTTTGGGGGGCACATCTTGAGCCTCATTGACCTTGCCGCGGGGCAGCATGCGAGAACGATTGCGCCGAAGCGTTACGTCACAAAAGTGATGCGTGAGGTAAACTTTGTGGCTCCTGTGTTCGTCGGGGATTCGGTGAGCTTCTATACGACGACGCTGAGGGTGGGCACTACCTCGGTTGCGGTGCGGGTTGAGGTGGAGGCGCAACGCGGGGTGGATTCTATCACGACCTGTCCCGTCACCTCAGCAGAGGTCGTGATGGTTGCGGTCGACCATGAGAACAATCCGATTCCGGTATTCGCGGGCACTCAGGGGTAATGTTCCCTTTCATTACCGGGGGGTGAAATCGGTCGTTGCCTTGATGTCAGTCAAAAAACCGCACAGAAGCTCGATCGCGTTCTCAAGGTCATCGAGGTGGCACACCTCTACCTGTGTATGCATGTATCGGTTGGGAATGCCGAGAGCACCAGTAGCAACTCCACCTCCACGAGCCACCTGCATGGCATTTGCATCATTTCCGAGTAGTCCGCCCCCCGGGGCGATCTGATATGGTATCTTCCTTTTTGTCGCTGATCCTCGCAGCCGTTCTTCGACGATGGGGTTGATATTTGGTCCCCGCGCAATCGTTGGGCCCGCCCCGAGATTACAGCTCTCGCCCTTCGGGGTATCGTGGTATGGGTTGTCGTTGGCGTGTGTGACATCAACGGCGATCCCAACCTCGGGATGGATCGAATGCGCCGCAGTTGTCGCTCCCCGAAGTCCAACCTCCTCCTGGACGGTGCTCACCGAAAAGAGGGCGACCTGAAGCCGTTGTTTGTAGAGTCGCCGCAGCGTCTCCATCACTACATACAGTCCAACCCGATTATCGAGACCGGGACCTGCAATCAGACCATTTTTCAGCTCAATCCGGCCAGGCTCAAATACGAGGGCATCTCCGAGTTCAACAAACTTTTCGGCATCTGCTTTGTCTTTTGCCCCAATATCGACCCATATCTTCGCAATATCGTGACTGGTTTTGGAGCGCTCATCGGCTGACTGAATGTGGATTGGTTTGCGCCCGATGATGCCCGGTATCGGACCCTTTTTGCCAAGGACAATCACCTTCGCCCCGTACAATACACCGAGATCGACCCCCCCTAATTTATCGACGGAAAGAAACCCTTCCTTTGAGATATGCTTGACCGTGAGGCCAATCTGATCGCAGTGCCCGGCGAGCATAATTTTCTTTTTGGCGGTGGGGTTGAGAACCGCTGAAAGGTTTCCATGAAGATCGACAGAGACCGCATCGGCGAATGGCTCGATGTAGGACCGGACGACCCGTTGGATAGGAACCTCGTAGCCGGTTGGGGATGGTGTGTCGAGGAGCTCGTGGAGGAAGGTGAGGGATGAGTGTTTTTTCGCCATAGGGGTAGGGTACGGCGAGGTGGTGGGATGAGAGTAGGGGGAATTTTTTTTCGGGAAGCGCGAGAGGCTCTCGAGGTGAGAAAAAAACCGGGTCACCGACTGGTGGCCCGGCTTGAGGGAGGGAGGCTCAGGCGTAAGCCTCCACCAACCGCACGAGCTTTTCCGCGACCTCCTTATCGAAGGTGGATCTGCCCCCGAACAGCTGCCGTACTGATGAACGACTGGGTGTCAGGCGACAGCCAGGGTAGTCTGCCTCAGCGGTAGTAAAACAGAGCTCCGGAAGACCTTGACAGTCGAACGAATTGGATGAGAACGAGGTTCCCTCCACGTTAATTACTCGCCAAAAATCCTCGTTAGAAAGCGGCAAGCTGAGTCTGAGTTCGCGCAATTCCCTGTTCAAGAGGTTTACCTCTTTGGAGATGAACCCCAGGACTTCCCGGAGAAGTCGGTCGCCCGAAGGTGAACTGTCTTCGACCGTTTCCCAAGAACCCGAGCTATCACCTCTCCTCCACTCCTGCATCTCTGTTGTAAGCCCCCCTGGCCCCTCAGAGACGATAAGGCGGGTTGCGGGGCCTGAAGCCTGCAAAAACCATTTCATTAATTTAAACCGAGTTCTCTTAAGGGTACTCCTTTAGTGTCACTGATCAACCCTTTGGCTGAGAAAATCAACACGGTTTATTGCTCCCGAGAGAGCGTTAACCCCTCGAATTTCATCCTAAAAGGCGGAAGCTCTCATCTTTTTTATCGCCGACAACCGGCTTTTTTGGGGATATGCCTCCCTCAATCCCCTTCCAAAACCCGTCGCAAACTCCCCCGGTCTATCCCGAGCAATCTTGCTGCATGCACCTGATTGTTTCCCGTCTTTTCAAGTGCCTCCTTCACCAGTGCCCTTTTATAGGCCTTTACCTTGCTGTTAAAATCACTTATCTCCCTCGCCCTCTCTAATTCCCGCATCTCCGCCCCTCCCCTGACCACCCCAGATAGATCCTCCACCATGATCTGATTGTCCCCCCGAAACAGCGCTCGGTGGGCTGCCTGATGGATCTCCTGGATTAGTTCGCGCACGTTGCCAGGCCACGAGTACGCATGGAGCGCGGCGAGCACTGGCTCACTGATTGACACGGCGGGAAGGTCATCGTCGAGCTGGGCACGCTCCAGCGACGCCCGGGCGAGTGATGCAATATCATCCGCGCGCTCTCGCAAAGGCGGTATATGAATGGTTATCGCGGAGATTCGGTGGAAAAAATCGCGGCGTAATTTTCCCCTCTCGAGAGCTTCGGGTATCGGAAAGTTGGTTGCAGAGATAAGCCGAAACTGAGAGGAGAGTTCATTGTTTGCACCGAGTTGTCTGAATAGCTTTTCCTGAAGCGTTCCAAGGAGGGTGACCTGGGCCGAGAGGGGGAGCTCATCTATCTCATCAAGAAAAAAGCTGCCGTTGTGGGCATCAAGGAGGAGGCCTCGTCGGGCCGTGATTGCACCGGTAAATGCTCCTTTGGTGTGCCCAAAAAGTTCGCTCGCGAAGAGATCCCCCGAGACGAAATTTGCTTGATAGCGAACAAATTTTCCCGATAATCGCGAACGTCGATGCACAGCATGAGCGACAAGACCTTTGCCGGTTCCCGACTCGCCGGTGATGAGCAGGGGGAGTTTTGATGTCGCGGCGAAGCGGATCTGCTCCCGGATGCGGGCCGCGTGAGAGGAGTTTCCCTGAAACTCAGCGAGTTCCTCGGCATCTTTTGCGGCTTGAAGAGTTTGATACTGGTCGCGCAGGAGCGCGTTATTTATCGCATTTAAGATGAGCGTGGCGAGATGTTCCGGATGGGGAGGTTTGGCAAGAAACGCTGCGGCACCGTGCTTGAGCGCCTCGATGCCGGAGAGGGCATCGTGATGGCTGGTAAGCACTAATACTTCGGGGCGCGGGGAATGTCGATGGATTTCTCGAATAAGAGCAAAACCTGATTCTGAGCCGGTGGCAGGGTCGAGCGCGAGATCTGATATCACGACAAGAGGATTGAACTCGCCGAGGAGGGAAATGGCTTCCTGATGAGTTTCCGCCAAAAGCACGGTCACTTCTGGTGGAAGATGCGGGCGAAGTAGCGAGATGGTCAGCTGCGCGGCCTCTCGTTCATCGTCGGCAAAGAGGATGGTGGGTGTCATGGTTCAGATAACAACATCGAAGATCGCCGATTGTAGCGCGCGGGGTACTGTAACGAGAATCGTAAACCGGTGTGCCATCTCAATCTTACCTATGGAGTCCTCCATCATGTTCCCTCTCCGCCCGCTCGGGACTGGACCATTATACCCCTTTAATGGCATCCTTTACGCTTGACTATCGATTTAGCTACATCATTTTACCGATAATGTCATCAACCCCGTTCCGGTAAGTGCCCCCCAAGAGCGGTTCGTGGGCCGTGCCCTTCCGGTACCGATACAAGAGGAAGCGTCGTGGCAGAAGAATCTCGTCCGGTATCGTCTCATCCGTTATCAGAAGATGCGGTTGAAAAATTGATAAAGCTCAGTGCTCTCGATCCACAATCTGAGGACATTCCCCACCTTCGGGGTGAGTTAGAGAAGATTCTGGGTCATGTTGATAGTCTTCAGGGAGTAGATGTGAGCAATGTTGACCCGACTAGTCACGCTTCCGAGGCGCACAATGTGTTCAGAGAGGATGTGCTCGGGGAGCATTTGCCGATTGAAGTCGTTCTTGGACAGGCGCCCGATTCTTCGGGTCGGTATTTGCGGGTGCCCCTTATTATCGAGGGATAGTGGCCTTTCCGTTCCTCCCATTGAACCCGAAAAAGGCTCTTTTTCTCCGGAGAAAACGGGCTGGATAATCAATCGTCATAATGTAGGTTTGAAGTAACATGTCCACCTCCCTTCCTCCCACGCAGATCACCTCCGACATCTCCGCCATCGATGCAGCACAACGTATAGCTTCAGGTGAGGTCTCCTCGGTCGAGTTAACTACTCTTTTTCTTGATCGCATCGAAGCGCACCGCGACCTTAACGCCTTTATTGAAGTTCCTCGCGAGCGCGCTCTCGCAGAGGCGGCAGAGGCTGATGCTAAGAGGAAGCAGGGAGTCACCGCGCCTCTTCTCGGGGTTCCGATAGCGGTCAAGGACCTTATCCTCACGCAGGGGGTTCGCACGACGGCAGCAAGCAAAATCCTGTCGAACTTCATCCCTCCATATGATGCGACAGTTGTCTCGCGACTTCGCGCGGCTGGAGCGGTGGTTGTGGGAAAAACGAACCTCGATGAATTTGCAATGGGTTCATCAAATGAGACGTCTTTCTTTGGGCCAGTTAAGAATCCATGGGATACCTCGCGGGTGCCAGGAGGATCCAGTGGAGGGTCCGCAGCCGCGGTGGCAGCACGACTTGCGCCCGCTGCCCTTGGCACTGATACCGGGGGATCGATTCGGCAACCGGCGGCGCTCTGCGGGATTGTGGGGATGAAGCCAACCTACGGGCGAGTTAGTCGCTACGGGGTAGTCGCTTATGCATCTTCACTCGATCAGGTCGGTCCGATGACCCGCACAGTCGCCGATAGTGCGCTCCTCTGTGGTATTCTCTCGGGAGAGGATCGATACGATGCTACCTCATCGAATCGCCCGGTTCCTGATATGGTTGCTGCCTGTCAGCGACCGGTGAAGGGGCTCCGGGTTGGTATTCCCCGCGAGTACTTCGTGTCGGGGCTTTCCCCCGAGGTAAAGGAATCGGTCCTTCGGGTCGCGGCGACGCTCGAGTCGCAGGGTATGATTCCGGTCGATATCTCGCTCCCGCATTCAGAAGTGGGCCTGGCGGTGTACTACGTACTCGCTCCAGCCGAGGCTTCATCGAATCTTGCGAGGTATGATGGTATTCGTTACGGACATCGGGCACCTGACGCGAAGGGGCTCACCGAGGTGTATCGAAAGAGTCGATCAGAAGGTTTCGGGAAAGAGGTAAAGCGGCGAATTGTGATAGGTTCGTTCGTTCTTTCATCCGGGTACTATGACGCCTACTACATCCGCGCACAAAAAACGAGAACGCTCATAGCGAAGGATTTCAGTAACGCATTCCGAGATAAGTGCGATGTCATTCTAGCCCCCACATCCCCGACGACCGCGTTTAAGGCGGGTGAGAAAACGGCCGACCCCCTCGCGATGTATCTGAATGATATTTTCACGATACCGGTCAATCTCGCTGGTCTTCCGGGCATGAGTGTGCCGTGCGGTTTTGATTCTCAGGGATTGCCGATTGGGGCCCAACTTATCGGCAGACCCTTTGATGAAGAGACCCTGTTTTCGGTGGCGGCTGCATTTGAGCGGGTTGATACCTCGTGGCAGAACATTCCGAAAGGGTATGCGTGAGAGCGATTTTCGCTGGATAGATTTGCATGCGGATGCGAGAAAAGAATTGCGAGAGAGCGAGAGGAGAGAGCGGAATGGAATTTGAAGTCGTTATTGGTCTCGAGACCCATGTGCAGCTCGGGACGAGCTCTAAGATTTTTTGTGGTGCTTCGGCGGCTTACGGAGGCTATCCAAATGAGCATGTGGATCCGCTTACTCTCGCGCTTCCTGGCACCCTCCCCGTTGCCAATCTGAAAGTAATCGAGGCTGCAGTCATGATGGGGCTTGCGACGAATTGCCAGATTCGCCGTTACAGCCGCTTCGCGAGAAAGCATTATTATTATCCCGATCTTCCGAAGGGTTATCAAATATCCCAGTATGATGAGCCGATATGCGAAGCTGGATCGGTCGAAATCAAGCTGCCATCGGGTGCGAAGCGAGTAATTGGATTGAAGCGGATCCACATGGAGGAGGATGCCGGAAAAAATATTCACGATGTTCGCACAGAATCCTCACTGGTCGACCTAAATCGAGCGGGCGTGCCGCTTCTTGAGGTCGTCACCGAGCCGGACCTTCGTTCTCCTGCCGAAGCGGCGGAATATCTCCGCGTTATCCGCCAGATCGTTCGATTCTTGGGGATAAGTGACGGCAATATGGAGGAGGGTAGCTTGCGTTGTGATGCCAATATATCACTTCGTCCTCTTGGACAGTTGGCGTATGGCACGAGAGCCGAGATTAAGAATATCAATTCATTTAAGTTCGTTGAGCGGGCCATTGAGTATGAAATTGCTCGTCAGCAGTCGGTGTTGCGGGGGGGCGGGACTGTTGTACAAGAGACGCGACTTTTCGACAGTGCATCCGGGACGACTCGCAGTATGCGGGGCAAGGAGGAATCGGCCGACTATCGGTATTTTCCCGATCCGGATCTTCCGCCGGTTGTTGTTGAGGAATCGTGGATCGAGCAGATCCGCTCGTCGATGCCCTCGCTACCAGCGGCGTTGCGGCGCCGTCTCATCGATGAGTTCGGACTGTCGGAATACGATGCCGAGGTACTTACCGCCGAGCGTGCTACCGTCGATTACTATCTTGCGGTAGCGAGTGCGGGGAAAAACCGGAAACTTGCCGCGAACTGGGTGACAACCGAGCTCTTTGGTGTGCTCAAGCGGGATGGGCTTGATATCGAAAATGCGCCGGTGAGTGCGATGCAGCTTGGTGAGCTCGTGGGATTGATCGACGAAGGAGTGATCTCGGGTAAGATCGGAAAAACGGTCTTCGAGGAGATGTGGAGCACTGGTCGTAGTGCAGCAGCGATAGTTGAAGAGAAGGGCCTTCGTCAGAATTCTGATGAAGGTGAAATCGCTCGCTTGATTGAAGGGGTTCTTGACAGCAATCCGACGCAGCTGGGTCAGTATCTCGCGGGGAATGAGAGGCTCTTTCCTTTTTTTGTGGGGCAGGTGATGAAGGCAACCAAGGGCATGGCGAATCCGCAGATTCTTACCAAGCTTCTTCAGGATGCCTTGAAGCGTCGAATTGGCGAGTAGCAGGCACATGGGTCTTTCTTGGCGTTCTGAAGAGGGGTGCGCGTACGTTCGATTGCGGATGGCTGAGCCGTTTGTAGGGCTTATTCAGGCGATACTTGAGAGTTACGAGGGTTTGGCCCTCGTTCGAACCTTTGATGCCGAGGGGTCGGTGATGGTGATTGTCACGACCGAAGAGCAGAGTGGCGTCGTGGGGGCGTTGCTCGAAGACCTCGGGCGCGTTACTCCGTGGGAGGAGGATGAGAAGTCGGACGATCGCTCTCTCGCCGAGTTGTTGGGAGGAAAGTGATGGCGCGTCGGTAATGGTAAACCGGGTTGTCAGCAGCCGTTCCGTCGTTCACATGCGATAGGGGAAATTTTTTGGGAAGAACGCGCACATGATGAGAACATTGAGACGGTTTCATAAAACCATTTTCGGCTCGATAGCGATCGCGATGATAGCCACCAGTATGATCGGATTTGGGGTAAACCTAGGTTCAGGTCGGGCAAAGCGATATGCGATCAAGGTCAATGATGAAGATGTCTCCTTTGAGGATTTCTATCGTCAAAAACGAGCAGTAGAGGATAGGTTTCGCTCACAATTTGGTGCGGAATACCAGAATCTGCTGCAAATGCTAAATATCAATGTATCTCAGAGGGTAGCCGACGATCTGATAATCGGGATCCTCATCCGACAGTTGGGAGAGCAGTTAGGGTTGTCGGTGTCTGATAGAGAAGTCGCCTCTGAAATCACGGAGATGCTCGGCGGGAGTCTTGCCAACTACGAGGGTTTGCTCGCCCGCTCGGGTATGGCCGCTCCTATCTTCGAAGCAAAGGTCCGTCAGGATCTCCTGCGACGTCGAGTAAGCGCGCTTCTCACGAGTGTGGCTCTTCCCAGCGATGGCGAAATTCAGGGAGATGTTCGTAGAAAATTTTCCTCATACGAAGTCGAGGTTGCTAAAATTGATGCATCAACTCTTGAGAAATCCGTTTCAGATCCCACTCCCGATGAGCTCAGTTCATTCTATAACGAGCGGAAAGTGCGATTCGAGGAGCCGGAAAAGGTAGCATTCCGTTATGTTATTCTGGAGGGAGATCGGGTTGCAGGAAGAATTGTGATTGAGCAGTCCGCCATTGAGGAGTTTTATCAGAGTAATCCCTCACGTTTTATCCTTCCCGATTCGTCGAGGGTTGAGTTTATTCAGCTTGACTATCCCGCGGCTGCTGATGAAAAAGCAAAAGGGAAGGTCGTTGAACAGGCCAAGGGTGTCATCAAGGAGATATCTCAGGGGACTAAGTTTGGGGATTTGGCTCAAAAATACTCGGTCGATCCCAAGTCGAGAGAGAGAGGGGGCGATCTGGGTTGGGTGCAGGCAGGAAGTCGGGGGAAGGAATTCGATGCGGTGGTATTTCGGGATGATCCCGAATTTGAGCCTCAACTCATTGAGCGTGATGGTGGTGTGGATATCGCGAGGATTGTCGATCTAAAGCGTGGGGTTCGACGACCGCTTGATGAGGTCAGGGGCGAGATAGAGGCGGAACTGAAGAAGGAGGAGATTCCGGGATACCTTGCTCACGACGCTGAGCAGTTGTTCAGTGAATGGACAGCGGGACAAGGGACCCTCAACGAATTCTCAGCAAAATATTCTCTCAAGGTATTGGAATCCGGAGGTCTTCTTGGCCGAGCTGAGGGGGCCTCCACAGAAGTTCGTGAGCTGACTGGAAAGGTTCTCGGTATGCCCACTGAGCCTCGACAGCTCGTCGACCTGGGGTCGCGCTTGGCCCTCGTTGAAGTTATCGAGCGCCGTGAGGCCGCTGCGCCACCTCTTGAGGAGATTCGCGATCTGGTTGTGGCGGCATTTCGGGCTGAAGGAGCGGATAAACAAGCGCTTAAAAAAGGCGAGGAACTTATCGTGGCTCTCAGTTCAGGTAAACGGTCTTTGACCGAGGTCGGAAAGGAGGCGGCTGTCCCGGTTGTTCTCGAAAAGGGTGTGACGCTGTCCTCGGGTGGACAGGGGGTTCTGCAAGATGAGGGGATTCGTCGTCAGCTCCTCAGCTATGGGGCGGTGGGGTCGTCGACTCCGAAGCCGGTTCGTGGAGAAGGGCGTTGGATTGTGGCAAGGATTGCAGCCGTGACCGAACCAACTGAGGTCGATCGAGAGAGGGAGACTTCCTTGGTTCGTCGAGAGCTTGCGAGCCGCGAAGGGGCGGTAGTCCTTTCGTCAGTCCTCAACACTCTGAAGGCGAGGGCAAAAACGGATATTGATGCCGCGATTCTGGTTGGTGATTCGTGATTAGTGGGACAGTCACGAGCACCGACACAAGGGAGACATCGCCTGTGAGGGGTACGGGCTCAGATTTTGGCTGAAAAAAACCGGTTACTTCTCTTGCTGTCAGTCTTTTGTCCCCCGGCCAAGTCAAAGCTTCACGGATTGTTCTGAGGCTCTTGACATCTTGCGAGGGGCCGATGAGATTCGACTTCCCTTTGATACGGTCTTCGTGCCGGTTTGCCCCCTATCCTTTTGCGATGGCTACCCGAACTTTGCTGCGGATAGCCCGGGATCCTCTTGGGTTGCCATGCAATTCGTGCTATCGTCTGGTCAGCCGGAGCCTTGCTCAAGGCTATCCTGTTTTCCCAAAGGACTTCCTGATGACAGCCGTGACCCACCTATCCTCAGTGACTTCGCCGGACCCGGCAATGAAGCCGGCAGCAACTCTCTCTCTCGGAGAAATGCCGGAGGGTTCGGTCGCTGTGATAGCGACACTTGTTGCTGAAAGATGCGCTGTCGGGGTTAAGCTTCAAGCACTCGGCTTTGTTGCTGATACGCCTCTCTCGGTTCTCCGCCGGGCTCCTTTTGGTGGCCCCATGATTGTTGTTGTGCGGGGAGCAAAGGTAGCGCTTCGTCGCTCCGAGGCCAACCTTGTTCAGGTGCGGATAGTTGATATCGGTGCCGAATGCGGCGGCTCTGAAAACGCTGGTCAGGTTGATATACTTCATTAATAAGCCGCATTTAGGTAATTATCTTACGGTACCATTTTTCCTCGTACTCTCAGCATGTAACCTCCTCAAGTTTTGTGCGGTTCTGTGGTTCGTTCATCATTCCAAAGCAGCTCTTCGCACTCACCACCCCGTATCGCTCTCTTGGGTAATCCCAATAGTGGGAAAACCACCCTCTTCAACGCTCTCACCGGGCTTCGCTACAAAGTGGGCAACTATCCGGGAGTGACCGTCGAACGACGTGAAGGGACCATCCGCCTTGGTGGTCATGAAATGGTGCTCGCTGACCTTCCTGGAGTGTACTGCCTCGATGGGCACTCAATAGATGAGCGGGTGACGGTAAGCGCAGTAAAGGGCGAGTTAGGGGATGAAGCTCCCGATCTTCTTCTCCTCGTTCTTGATGGAACGATGTTGGAACGGGGGATGTATTTGGTGGCGGAAGCCCTCGAGAAGAAGCTCCCTGTTGTCGTGGTCCTCACGATGATGGACCTCGTTGCAAAACGGGGGGAGCGGATTCGGGTACCTCTCCTCCAGGCGCGGCTTGGAGTGCCCGTTGTCGCGCTCCGGTCGCGGCGACCTCATGATTCAGAGGGGGGGGATTCTTTTGATACCCTTGGAGATACGATCATTCGTGCGCTGCAAAAATCAGAACCTCCTCCGGTGTGGCCCTCGGAGGAGGGAGGATTATTTGAGAGCGACGCCGCATCCGCTCGGTATCGTCGCATCGCCAAGATACTCGATGGTTGTATTGTTCGACCAGAGGGGGAGCTTGCAAAACAAGCCGATCGCCTCGATGCAGCATTGACCCATCCCGTAGGGGGAATGGTGATCTTCATCGCGATGATGGCGGTGTTATTTCAGCTCGTCTTCTCCGTTGCAGCGCTTCCGATGGGGTGGATAGATGGTGCGGTTACTGAGGTCGGGGCATTCGTCGGAGGAGCACTTCCTCAGGGATTGTTCAGAAGTTTGCTTGTCGATGGTTTGATAGCCGGGATGGGGAGTGTTCTTGTTTTCCTCCCGCAGATCGGCCTTCTCTTTCTTCTCCTCTCCCTGCTCGAGGAGAGTGGGTATCTGGTGCGTGCCGCTCTCCTCATGGATGCCGTACTCCGACGAATTGGATTGCAGGGCCGCTCATTTATTCCTCTGCTGAGCTCATTCGCGTGCGCCATTCCCGGTATCATGTCGACCCGGGTCATCGGCTCAACGACCGACAGGCTTATCACTATCCTTGTTGCTCCTCTCATGAGCTGCAGCGCTCGGCTACCGGTCTATACTTTGCTTATCTCCGCTTTTTTTCCGGAGCATTATATCGGAGGCTTCATCTCATTACGAGGAGCGGTCCTGTTTGGATTATACGTGCTCGGTATTGCGGGAGCGGCCCTTGTTGCATTTGTCGCAAGCCGTCTCATGAAGCGGGGCGAGCCCTCGGTATTCGTGATGGAGATGCCCTCGCTCCGTCTTCCCTCAGTTCGAGCTGCTGCAGTATACGCGCTCGATCGGGTATTGGTCTTTCTTCGAACGACCGGACCGGTCATCATGTCATCATCAATACTTCTTTGGGCGCTCGCATCCTTTCCCGGTGAATCAATCGACCAGAGCTTCGCCGGGCTCTTCGGTCGTTTTGTGCAACCGCTCTTTTCACCTCTTGGCTTCTCGTGGGAAGTGTGTGTCGCAATACTCTGCTCATTCGCTGCGCGCGAAGTGTTTGTGAGTGCACTAGGGACCATCCTGAACATCTCTTCCGGCGAAGCAGAGGCGCAAACAATAGCCTCGCTCATCCAGGATGGACATGTTCTCACCTTCCCTGCGGGTATGGCTGCACTCGTCTTTTTTATCTTTGCGTGTCAATGCATCTCTACCCTCGCGATAGTCCGCCGAGAGACGGCCTCGTGGCGCTGGCCAGCGACTATGTTTGTCTACATGATGGTCCTCGCGTGGGGAGGTGGATGGGCCGCTTATGAGATCGCTTCATGGTGGCAGGGATAAGAGAGAGGGATAGGGGTAGGGAATCGAGAGAAAAGGAGAGACGGTGATACGCGTGATACTCAATGCCCTCACCATCCTGCTGGTTTTCGCAGCCGTCATGTATTTCGCTCGCCGAATCACACGCGCGGTCAGGAGAAAAGGTACGGATGAGACTGGCTGTTGCTCGGTCGGGTGCAGCGAGAAAAGACGAACGCGATGACGTATCGTCGTCGACCCGGGCTCCCCTATTCCTTGCCATGCAGCGCTGCCCGCATCAGTATCTCCGTGACACCAGACTCCGAAGGCACGAGCAGTACCGTCATCTCCCGTTCTTCCTTGTTGCTTCCGGGGAACGTCCCAGCTGACGGTGACGCTTGGTCTGATGAACGCAGGAGAGGAGCGCTGAGGCGAATTCCTCAGCGAGGCGGCTCGCCAGGCCTAGCAAATCTTCTGCAGTGACCTCCGCGCGGGACGTCGTGCGGATTCTAGGACTAGCCTCAGGAGAAATCCAATGAATCAGACGCGAAACCGGAAAAAAGAAAATCTACCGACGAAAATCTGCGCGACCTGCAACCGGCCGTTCACGTGGCGAAAAAAGTGGGCAAAGTGCTGGGAGATGGTCCGGTACTGTAGCGAGCGGTGCCGGGGAAACCGCTCGGCGGGGGGGGAGAGGCAAGGTTCGGGGGATCAGTACCCCGATTCGTGCTCGTGTGCATCTTCACACGATTCGTCACCGCAGCAGCAGAGGTATCGTATCTCCTCCCCTTCATAGTCCTGAAACGCAAACCAGAGGCTCATCGCAGTAAAGCACCCTATCATGTAAAAAAGACCCCACGAAGGAGACGCAATTACCATGACCGGAATGCTCGAGAGGAGGATGGGGAGGGTCATGACGACCGAGAAGGTGGTGTGTCCGCATTCAAGCTCGTAACCTTCGTCGGGGGTATTGCGATGCACCATAATGGAGGGCTCCTTTTGGGCTAAGTGTAACGGCAGGTGTCGTCAGAGTGATTTTTTCCGAATACTTTCCTATCATACTCTAATCCTTTAAAAACGTCATCCTGAATGGACTCATTGGTGGCGTCATTAGAATAGGTAAAATCTCGGGGGATAACGCCATGTCCGAACGGCCACGAAAGGGAATTATTCTTGCGGGTGGTACCGGTACCCGGTTGCACCCGGTAACGCGGGGGATGAGTAAGCAGCTTCTGCCGGTTTACAACAAGCCGATGGTTTATTTCCCCCTTACCTGCCTCATGTTGGCCGGGATTCGGGATATCCTGATCATCACTACCCCCCACGAGCAGCATGGATTCCAATCCCTGCTCGGTGATGGAGCGAGGTGGGGGATCTGCCTCTCGTATGCAGTGCAACCGAGCCCCGATGGTCTTGCGCAGTCCTTTATTATTGGCGAGGAGTTCATCGGGAACGGGCCGTGCGCTTTGGCGTTGGGGGACAACCTCTTTTACGGTCATGGTCTCCCTGAGCAGTTCCGTTCGGCGAATAGACGACGGCAGGGAGCAGTCGTTTTTGGATACGATGTCCTTGACCCTGAGCGGTACGGGGTGGTTGAGTTCGATGCGGCGGGGGCACCGATCGATATTGTTGAAAAACCCCCTCACCCGCGTTCGAATTGTGCGGTGACGGGTCTCTATTTTTACGACAATCAGGTTGTTGAAGTTGCGAAGAGTCTCGCACCCTCGCCCCGAGGTGAGCTCGAAATCACCGATGTGAATCGGTGGTACCTTGCGCGCAAAGAGCTGCATGTCGAGCGATTGGGGCGCGGAGTCGCGTGGTTTGACACAGGCACTTTCGACTCGCTCATTCAGGCATCGGTATTTGTCCAGTCGATCGAGCAGCGCCAGGGGCTCATGAT
>JBIIHQ010000027.1:0-6838 GCA_044235645.1 Bdellovibrionota bacterium
TTCACTGTCACCGGGCCTATACCGGTCTCAATCCCACGTTCAGGCTGATAGCCATTGCGCACCACCGCTGCTCGACCGTCTTCAAGGCGACGGCCCTCGAACCTCGCCATAAACTCTACCAGCTCAGCTTCCACAGCTCGCTCAATCAGGGTTCGAGCCCCTGTGCGCAACAGGGCCGTCAATGCATCACCCGTCTCCTCTCGACCTGAGAGCTCAATCACTTTACTCTTGCTCATGGTGGCGTACTCCTCGGTTAAATGTTTTGTTTGACGACTAACAATCAACCAGATACGCCGCTTCCTTTCAAACCCTTCAACACCAGATTCGGTTATCGCTCACAACAGCTTGGGCGGAGAGGAATGATGCGGGGCAACAAGCGTTCACAAGAAGAGCTATTTCACTATTTCAGTATTGAGGAACGAGTCCCGCAGGATCATCTGCTCCGAAGTATCCGCGCTTTATGCGACAAGTTGCTTAGGCGGCTGAGCGATACGTTTGATACGATGTACTCAGACATTGGTCGCCCGTCGATAGCACCTGAGGTTTTGCTTAAGAGCACGATATTAATGGCGCTTTACAGCGTAAGGTCTGAGCGGCAATTTTGCGAACAGCTGAACTACAACATCCTGTTTCGTTGGTTTCTTGGTATGAACCTAAGCGAGGTTGGCTTTGAGCGAAGCGTGTTCTCGAAGAATCGGGCTCGGCTGATAGAGCATGAGGTCAGTCGGGATTTTTTTGGGGAGGTAGTAAGAGAAGCACGTGCCCGGCGGCTTGTCTCGGAGGAGCACTTTACGGTGGATGGCACTCTGATTGAGCCTTGGGCATCGATAAAAAGCTTTGTTTCGAAGGATAAGCAAGATAAAGACGATAGGAATGATGGTAACGGGTTCATGCCGAGCGATCCTGACGTCAATTTTCTTAGTGTGCGACGGACAAATAGTACCCATTCGAGTACGACAGATCCCGAGGCTCTGCCGGCTAAGAAGGGGCATGGCAAAGAAGCCAAGTTGGCGTTCTGTGCGACTGCGGTCACCGAGAATAGAAATGGACTTGTGGTTGAGTGCGAGGTTTCCCCGGCAACGGATACCGTTGAGGTACGTACCGCCATTTCAATGATTGACCGGCTGGTCGAGGATGCAAGCTTCCCGATAAAGACGTTAGGCGCTGATAAGGGATATCACCAGAAGGACTTCGTTGGAAAACTGCGCGAACGAGGGATAATTCCCCATGTTGCCTGTATGAAGGGCAGGAAAGTCGCTGGGCTCGATAGGCGCACCACAACGAGAAATTCATATAAGGTAAGCCAAAAGAAGAGGAAACTGATCGAGCAGTGTTTCGGGTTCCTAAAAACGGTGGGTGGAGTCCGTAAGAGCCGGTTGGTCGGCTGTTCACGAACGAATTTTCTCACGCAGATGACATTCGCAACTATGAACATTCTGCGCATCACGAGACTATCAACGGCGTGATTCCGCTCAAAGAGCGGGCATCGGTGGGTGTAAACGCCCATATTTTTACCTAATATCCCCGTCGTTACCTCCAAAATGGGGGATCAAAACTTAGGTGAGGCGAGAAATTTAGAGGTTGGGTTAGCAAAAGGCGGCCCGGACATAGGAAAAATTACGGAAGAAGGGGTTTTTCACCACCCTGATAGAGGTCCAAGGTTCCCCCACGTAAGCACGGCCGCTGGGGGTGGGATTCGGGTTCTGTTGTCTGAAAATCTTCGGAGACTGTGGGTCGAGGCAGGGTATTTTCGGTATCAGAAGAGGCGATTTGGCGAGTTTTTTGGCAAAATGGGGGACGAAGGCGTGGCGGTGCGACTGCGGCTGAAAGTCGCGGGTGGAGGAGGAAATTTTAGGCGGGCCCCTCCCTCTTTTTCTCAGACTCATGGAGGTTCCCCCACGTAAGCACGGTCGCTGGGGGTGGCTCGAATGATTTCGCAAGTCCCGCCTGTCGTTGTTCCCGTTCCTAATCGCCAATTTTCGCCCCCTTACCTCTTACCCCGGACCTCTACACCTCTGAGCAATAGAGGTCCAAGACGGGGATTGCTCTCGGTTCGGGCTATATCGGCGATCTGCGGCGGTTTTTGTTCGGCGTTAACGCCTTAAGCCTAATAGCGGAGAATTTTTTATTCTTCTCAACCAGCAGGCGACCTCCATCCTGCACAGTATTGTAGAAAAATTCGGCTTCAGTCAGTGCCTTTTTGAGCGCGGTAGCTTCGGAAACACCTTGCACTGCCGCCAGCCGCCGTATAAGGTCGAGAGTCTCGGAATCGACAGGGATCCCAACTTGCTTGCCAGTGGTGGTGTTTTCAGCTGGTGCGGGGTTGTCACCAATAATCCTCTTTAGCTGCGTGACAAGCTGGGAGAGCGTGTCGTTCAAGCTCTTGGGTTCCTCGAAACTCTCGGTATCTCTGGCGGGACCGACAGCTGCCCCAGCTCGCGTACCGGTATCTGCGTTGTCGGCACGGTACCAGTACGCCGCGTCATGTTCTAGTGAAGCTAAAAACTTGTCCGCCTTCTCACGGGCTTCAGTTTCAGCTCGGGAATATCTTGCTTCTGCCAGGATTTTCGCGGTCGCGTTCGTACTTTCATAGATGTTTTTCAGAAAACCCATTCTTATCTCGATCCACTCTGAAACTTCACGGCTCAGTTCAGTTTCGAGCCCGTAACCATACAGTGAGTGCCTCGGGAAGTTTAATTTTCCTAGCTCGTTTATTGCTCCATGAAGAACATCGTTTAATGCCGCCAATTGACCTAACACATCATCGACAGCCTTAAACCATTCCTCTGGAGTTCCTCCAGCGGAATTTTTTTTCTCATTAATTGCCTGTAACAAGCTTTCAGCCCACTTCTCCGGTTCCTTGTCGCCCAGGCAAGCAATGAAACCGTCACGGATATCGACGGTTTTCGGGGGTGTAAGCTCGTTCAATTGCTCAATGCGGGCTGGTTGGCTGGTTGGCTGGTTGGACATACATCTCCTCTGAGGGGTAGGAAAATCAATATCCCGAACGATATTGGAGGCATACCATCTCCTCAAGTGACTTCGTAGCCGCTGGCGAGCCCCGCTGGTAGTCAGGCAACGGATTTTGGTCTGGGAAAGTGGTGTGATGGGGTGGGAGCAGCGGTAAGAGACGAGGTGGGAGAGGGCCGTTTGGGCGCGGCGGAGGCTGGTGAGTGAAGAAGAGGGGTGAGTTGAGGTAGGTGAAGTGCGTTAGTGTGGTGGTTTTCGAGGAGGAAAAGCGTGGCAAAAGGGGGATTTAACATCTCTTGATGCATCGCTCCCTGTCATCAGCACTGAGCACAAAGCCTCCTGTTAGGCGCTATGCCCGGAGAGAAAATGGGTTACTCGAAGAGAGGTAGCCCCGATTAATAGTGGGCGGGCAGAGGAGGTGGGGCTCGGTAGTGTGGGATGGCGACGTTTTTGAGGAGTCGCTGAATCTCGAAGGGGTCGATGATGAAGGCTTTTATGAGCTCCCACCCCCAGCAGCTGTGCTCGCGTGGGGGAACCTCTATAGGACTGAGAAAAAGAGACTGGGAAGCCCATATTTTAACTAAATCTTCCCGGCGTTACCTTCAAAATGGAGCATCAAAACTGAGATGAAGCGGGAAATTTAGACGTTGGATTAGCAAAAGGCGGCCTTGACACAAGAAAAATTACGGGAGAGGGGGTTTTTCACCACCCTGCTATTCTTCTGAGCTTAAGAGGTCCTCGGTTGCTTCTTCAACGCTTTTGGTGTAGAGGACGGGCATCTATAATTGGAGTCGCTCTACGGCGGTGAATTTTCAACGGCTGAGTACTTGTGGATTAGTGAGTAGCCACTTGTGGTGTCAGATGAGGTAAAAAACCGCCGCTGAACGATGTAAAGGAAGTCCACGGAACTGTTCCAATGCCAGATACTGTTTCAAGCTGCCATCTCAAAGGGACGTCTGACCCACCAAATCTTCCACTCATAGCAATCGATGGACAACGGCGATTGGTGGCGGCAGAGCGTAGTGGTACGCCCTGTCCTGTCTCCCTAAAAAACGTCGGAGTCAGTGGCGTCATCATTTCCGGAGGCTCTTTAAGCAAGGACACAATCGAGGCCGTCAACGCCGCTGCAACAACAACCCGCCGTTTTGTAGCCTATGAAGATGTAGTTAGGGTGGGAGGCTCGCTCTCCTGGCGTGCCAATAACCCCGGCAATTTGCGAGATGCCCCGACTAAGATCGGGACCGTTCCTGGCGCGATCGGCACGTTCGCCGTCTTTGCGACGCTCGATGATGGACGAGCTGCACAGCGGGACCTTTATCTTTCAAGATACGGTGAGATGAGGGTTCGTGATGCAATTGTTAAGTTGACACCACCGAGCGAAAACGACACAGGAGCGTATCTAGCAAATTTGCAAAAGGTAGGCGTGAAATTAGATCAAAACGTTAAATCCCAAATCGACGTACTCATGCGAGCGATAGAGAAGTACGAGGGGTTGGTAAGGGGAATTGAGGTAAAACGGCAACCATGAGACGTGCATTACTCATGATTGCTCTGTCGTTAGCCGCGCCTGCTTTCGCGGCCGATGGGGTCGAGGTGGTATGCCCCGAGGTAATCCTTATCCTCGATCCCCGATTGGAGGGAAAAAAGGTCGAATTGATGTGGGGCAGCGGTACCGCGCTTGTTGAAAAGAATGCCGAGCTTGCCCTTCGGGACTGTTCCGGAGAAATTGTCGACCGCGTGCCCCTTCCGGGACCGCTTGCGCGGTTGGATGCCGAACCAGTGCGAGGGGCACCGGTTACCACTTATCTCGTTACAGTCGACTTGACTGCTGAAGCAGGATCATACAATGGCCCGCTCACCCAGCCATTCGAAGTGCGTGGCGCTAACCTCCAGCCGGTTTCTGCGCGTGATGCGACTGGGAGAACTGAGCTGATTCGTCTTTCCCTCACCGAAAAAGCGGCGTGGACAAGAGTCCTCGTCGGCGATGCAGAGGATCTCCTATCCGTCAATTGCCAACCCGCTAACGAAGAATTTGTAACGACGTACCGGCGATTTCACCCAACCTCGGAGGGGTGGCAGCTCTCTGCGCGAAAGGAAAAGGGGCTTTGGGAATCAGATAGAGCTTTCCCCGAAACAGAGTCATTTCCCTGACTCCTGTTGGCTCTTTATCACAAAGGTAAGAAGTCCCTTTGCCACACCTATTTTTACCTCGCGGCCTCTTTACCCCGGGGCCGAGGAGGTACTTAAGGGTAGGAAAATCAATATCCCCAACGATATCGCAGGTATGGCCACTCCTCAAGTGACTTCATAGCCGCTGGTGAGTAAGCGGTGCACCAGAGGCGTCCTTCCGCGGATTCTCACCATGAACTAAGACATTTCGGCAGGTCTTATTTCATGGAGGGTAGAATGGGTAAACGATTCAGTACGGCGCAAGGGTCGGCATTTTTGTCTGAGTATCGAGGAAGTGGGTTGAGTCGCCGTGAGTATGTGAAGCGGAGTGGGATTAGCCTGAGTTACCTTGATGGTCTGATACGGAGGTCGAAAGACTCTGGCTCTGGTGTTGGAGAGCGGCAAGGATTTGTGGAGGTTGAGCAGCCAGCGGTTTTAAACCGTCGTCACCTGGTTGAGATACAACTTTTTGATGGTACGACGATAAAAATTGGAGGTTGAGAATGGGGGAACATTTGCGTCGATTTGAACGGATTTTCTCGTATCGAGAGGGTATTGATATGCGCTCTGGAGCGGTAGGTCTTCTTAGTATTGTTAAGCGGGAATTTTCGGTGGACCCGTTGAGTGGGTGCTTGTTTTTGTTCACGAATCGTCGTCGCGATCTTGCTAAATGTATTTTCTGGGATCGCACTGGGTGGGTTGTGATAGCCAAGCGTCTTGAGCGTGGAAAATACAAAATACCCAATAATGAGCTGAGTTATTCCCAATTTTTGCTTGTAATGGATGGCTTGAGCGACAAGTATTTGGTCAAAAGGCGGCGCGCCGACTAGCTGAAATAGCTGATCATGAGCCAGCTGGGAAGAATGTATCAGAGAAACCTCCCCCCCAGACACAGACGGTCAGACAGTATTCGGAGCGAACAGAGCGAACGGCAAAGATTCGTCTATCACCTGCCGCTGTACCGGGTGCATGACATGATTACCAAGGCAGGGTTCCCTGTTCATCGCTCAACTCTCGCTCGGCTTGTCATATCGGTATCTGACCTTCTTGCCCCAATTTATCGAGCCCAGCTCTCCTCGATTCTCCAGAGTGAGGTGGTGGCTATGGATGAGGTACCGTGCCGGGTAGGACCCGACGAGGACCGTCCGGGAAAGATGAACAATGCCTACTTTTGGCCAGTCCTTGGCGACAAAAATGAGATTGCATTCCCTTATGCAAAGTCTCGTGAACACGCCCATGTTGGGGCGATCCTCAAGGATTTCTGTGGTCATCTGATCACTGATGGCTACGGCGCATACCCTCGCTATGTGCAGCAGCGCCAACAGCAGGTGATTCACGCTGGGTGCTGGTTCCACTGGCGCCGTGAGTTCATTAAGGCAGAGCAGCTCCACCACAAGCTTGCTACGGCGTTTTTGGTTATCATTCGCAAGTTGGCTGCAGTCGAGCGGGAAGCCAAGAAGGCAGAGCTCTCGCTTGAGCAGCTGCTCGAGCTGCGAGCCGAAAAATCCCTTCCTCTTGTTGATAGCATCTTTGCTCTCGGGCGCGATGTGCTGGCGTCTGAAGCATTGCCTCCGAGCGACCCGCTCCGTAAGGCAATCGATTACGGGCTTACTCGTGATGCTCAGATGAGAGTATTCCTCACCGAACCCCGGGTGCCGATGAGCACCAATGACCTTGAGCGCGCCCTGCGTGCCGTTCC
>JBIIHQ010000028.1:0-6540 GCA_044235645.1 Bdellovibrionota bacterium
GAGATTTCCTGGAGCGACAATCTCGTGGCTTGTTGAGACGAAGAGTGCACCCTTCGTTCGGCTTAACGAGCGGGTCGATACCGTTTATGAGTTTGTTCGGCAACGGTGGTGGAGTGCGGGGGGGCTTATGAGGACATTGCGGGAGCAACGGTTTGATCTTGTCCTCGACCTTCAGCGACATTTCAAGAGCGGAATCTTCTCGATCGGATCGGGAGGTCGGGTGCGAATAGGGGTACATCCGGCAAATGCTAAGGAGTTCAACTGGATTTTTAATACCAGACACTGCGCCTTTGTTCCTGATTCTGCATCAAAAATGGTATTATATGAGGGATTTTTGAGGGAAGTCGGGTCAGATGAGGGGCTTGATAGATTCGGGGGTTTTGAGCGTCGGCAGTTTTTGCCTCTCGTGCCTGATTCGGTTACCCGATTCCCAGCCGGTTTCATCGGCGTGGTGATGGGGTCGACATGGCCGACCAAGGACCTCCCTAAGCAGGGGTATGACCAACTTGTTCGTGGGCTCCTCGCCGAATCGAGCTACTCCATCGTGCTGTTGGGGGATAAGACTCAAGCCTCACTAGGAGAGGAGATAGAGCGAAGTTGTGCCGGGGGATCGCGGGTAGTGAACCTCACGGGGAGAACGAGCCTCGATCAGCTTATGGGAATCCTCGCTTCGTGCTCAGCGGTCATTGGTCCGGATTCTGGCCCGGGGCATCTCTCCTCGCTGGTGGGCACTCCGTATGTAACGGTCTTTGGTCCGACCGATCCGGTCCGCGTGGCGCCCCTCGGAAGCGAGCATTTGACAGTTGTGCCACAGGTCGCTTGTGCTCCGTGTTGGCGGAGAAGATGCCCCGGACTTGATACTTTGTGTATGCGACTGCATTCCCCCCGGGAGATGGTCGGTCGGGTTATCGAGGCGGCGAAAGGTCGATCGGGAAGTTTGATTTGAGTAGTCAGGAGAATTTATGAATCCGCATCGATTGTCGGACGCAGAGGCGATATTCGAGCTGCTCGAAAAGCTTCGACATGTTCGGGTTCTTGTTGCCGGTGACATCATGCTCGATCGGTATATTTGGGGAAAGTCGGATCGGTTGTCCCCCGAAGCTCCCGTTCCTGTCGTTGATGCAAAACGGATTGAGGATCGTCTCGGTGGTGCCGCGAATGCGGCGAGAAATCTCCGGGGCCTCGGGGTGCAGGTCTCTCTCTGTGGGCTCGTTGGTGATGATGCCGAAGGTCGAACAGTAGTGCAATTATTAGAGCAGGCGGGAATAGACCACGAAGGGGTGCTTATCGAGCGTAATCGTCCGACGACCTTTAAGACGAGGGTGATGGTTGGGATGTACCAAATGGTGCGTGTTGACCGGGAGGATGCGACCATGCGGGAGCAACCGATGCAGCATGGACTTGCTGCGGTGATGCAAGCTCAGGCGGCGGGTTGTGATGCTGTAATCATCTCTGATTACGGCAAGGGGGCGGTCTGCCCGCACCTTATCGAACGGGCGACAGCGGCTACCACGACTTCGAGTAGCAAGATTCCTGTGATTGTCGACCCGAACAAAGCAAATTTTTCGATGTATCGGGGTATCACCATAGCTAAACCGAATAAAAAAGAGGCGGAAGCGGCGACGGGCATAACAATTAGCGATCGGAGCTCTGCATTCAAAGTAGCCTGGAAGTTGCGGGAACAGTGGCAGGCATCAATGATGATGGTCACTCTCGCTGAGATGGGCCTTGTTCTCGTAGGGCCAGATGAGGGCGAGGAGTTTCATTTACCAACGGAGGCTCGCGAGGTTTTTGATGTGAGTGGGGCGGGTGATTGCGTGACCGCCGTATTCACTGCGTTTCTCGCTGCTGGTGCCAGTCCTCTTATTGCGGGAATGATCGCGAATATAGCGGCGGGAATGGTTGTTTCTGAATTAGGCACCGTTGCGATTACTCATGATCGGTTGCGAGAAAAGTTGCGCTCAATCCTTGCTGAACATCCGGAACGTCTCGCTATATTGTAAGATGGTGAGGGAGAGCTCGGTCGCTGAAAAGGGGTGTAGCCTGTTAGAAGAAAAGAGATCAACTTCAGATGCTGTTTAGTCGGGGAAAAAAGGGCGAGACATTTCATGGCTCTTCAAAGTATGACGGGACACGGGGAAGGTAAGCGGACCGTGGACGGAGTGGTTTGTATCATAGAGGTTCGGGGGGTAAACAACCGATACCTTGACATCGTCGTCCGGGGTGAGGGGGTTCATGGGGGGCTTGAACAAGCAGTAAAGAAAGCAGTCGGACTCTGTATTCAGCGAGGACGAGTTGATGTATCGGTGCGTTTGGTCTTCGAGACAGCTGGCGACGGTCCCGTCAAGGTCGATAGGAATCGGGTTGAGGGGCTTTTGCGCGAGTATCAGAGGACCTTCGAGCATTGCGCGGTGCCGTTCGACAGTTCAGAAACCGCCCGGCAGATGCTTCTGCAGATACTGGGCCGACATGATGTATTTTTGGCGAGAGAGGAGCTCCAAGAGCGAGACAGGGATGACCTTGTGCTTGAGACTCTTGATGAAGCGCTCGGTCAATTTATTCAATCAAGAACGATTGAGGGTGAACGGCTTGGTCGCGATATTCAGGATAGGAGTGAAAAGCTGAGAGACCACCTGTCTCACCTGAAGGACATCTCTTCAACGGTTGTTGAGAGGGCGCGAGAACGATTGCGACAGCGGATCGCCAGGGCCGTTGAGGGGCATTTGATTCAAGGGAGCGTCTCGGATCAGGAGGTAAACGTATTAGATAGGGAAGCGGGAGCAACAAGCAGCCATTTTCTTGAAGAGAGGATTGTACACGAGGTTGCCATTATTGCAGATCGGCTCGATATTACTGAGGAGTTGGTTCGGTTCGATTCGCATTTGGATGAATTACGGAGCTCACTTTCGGAAGATAGAGTCGGTCGGCGGCTTGACTTCATCGTTCAGGAACTAGGGAGAGAGGCGAACACCATCGGGTCCAAAGCTCAGGATGCAGCTGTGCAGCGGACTATCATCGAGATAAAGGGAGAGCTTGAGCGAATACGGGAGCAAGTGCAAAATTTAGTGTAGGACTGGTTGTAGTCAAGAGGAGTGAGGTGATGAGCCGATGTGCGCCCGTACCTCGTTGGTCCTAAACATCCCCATGAGTTCCTCGGGACGGCTTCCTCCGATTAAGCCCGCTTTTAGGGCTATTTTAGTTGCATCGCCCGAACGTATGTTAATGTCTGCCGGACCATCTGTGGTCCGGAGTGCTCCCTGAAACAGCAACTTTCATAGCACTGGGGGTCAGAGAGATGCAAAATCAGTATGAAGCAATTGGTATTTTGTTATCACTGATCAGGTAGTCACACCACTTTTCAGGGGACACTACTCAGAGCAAGCGTCGGTCGAAATGAATCCGTTTGTAAGGTAGCGAGCACATGTCAGCTTCCATTTTCTTTATTCTTGTCGGGCCGGCTGGTAGCGGGAAAACGACGGTACGGAAACATCTTCTCGAGACATTTCGAGGATCTCTTTCCGTTTGTGTTACGGCAACGTCTCGCTCTCCAAGACCTAGTGAGGTCGACGGAGTGAGCTACCATTTCCTTACACGAGATGACTTCGTGCAAAGGATTCAGCATGGTGATTTTGTTGAGTGGCAGGAGACCCACGGGAACCTATACGGAACTCTGAAAAAGACCCTTGAAGATGCCCGGGGTTCCGGGCACGATCTGGTGTTTGATATAGACATTCGGGGTGCGCTCTTTTTTCGGGAGCATTTTCCGGAAAGTACGGTTGTGTTGTTTCTTGTACCACCGAACGCTGCGGAGCTCGTCGCTCGCCTTCGGGCTCGGGGAGGGTCAGAGGAGGAGATTCGCACTCGGCTCAAGACGGCAGAGGGGGAGTATTCGATCTTTCATGCAAATCAATCTGCTATTGACTATCTTGTGGTCAATAACGACCTTCCCAATACTGTTGCTGAGGTAGAGGCGGTCGTGAGGGCAGAGCGTCTGCGGTGTTCTCGACATTCTCCAGAGCGTCGCGCCGAATTGTGTTCCTTGAAGGGTGGTCAATCGGGAGAGGAGTAACCGACTTAGTTTGCCGCATAAAAACTGAGAGGGTTGTCATGAGGGCCCACTGTTGAGGAAGGGTTTATGTTGGTTGAAATTTCCCTTTGTCCCGACTCCACACATGATTTCGAGAGCCCTTCGGGTCGTCTATCCTTTTAAAGTGGGACTCCATGACTGTCGATGAGTGATTACCACAATCATAGCTATTAAGGGCAATTTGAGGGATTAGCTTGTTTTCAGCAGTTTCGAGTGTGGATACCAGAAAGGGTGGCAGCCCTTGAGAGTTCCCTTCCAGAATGGGGGCTCGGGAAGAAGGAGGGAGGAGAGTTCTGATTTAGGACGTACCCTTGTTCAGATAAAGGGTTGGATACGGGGATATTGTATTAGTGAGGCAGATTTAACAATGCGAACCAAAGTATCATTCGGAATTTCGCTCGGTCTGGTCTTTAGCGGGGCAGTCGGACTCGCCGGGTGTGCTTCATTTGGTTTTTTACCATCTCGTGGTTTCGAATCGGCTCAACGGCGCATCATAACCTCTGAAATAGGGCGCCAGGAGATATCCGTTCCTCGTGTAGAGCTTGCTCGGCGAATTCGGGAGCGAGGCACCGGAGAGGGAGTGCGACTAATACCGATATTAAAGGGACAGAGTTATGAGATGGAAGCGACCCCCGAGTATCGGATATTTAACGTAAAAAAAGGGGGGGTTTACGAGCTTTTGGGTCTGCAAAACGCCGATGTCATTGTCTCCGCGCATGATTACGTGATTCGAGATCCTAGGGCATTTCCTCAATACATCGCTTTATTAAAGGGTCAGCAGAGCTCCGCTATTGAGATACGAAGGGACGGGTCTCCTCTCCTTTTGGCAATAAAGATCACAGATTAGGAGATCCAGGGAGCAGATATCTTGGGTCTCGAGCTTGGGAATCATTCAGTCGCTGTTGATAAGATGTTCAACTGGGCAAAATGAAACGTCTGACTTGCTCGGTCAGCCGCATGCAGCCCCCCCTGAAAAGGTGAGCCTAGTGTCCGAGAGACCACCTGAAGAGGCACATGTAATTTCAAACCAGCCGCTTCTTGCAAAGCGTTTTCAGCTTATTAAGGTCGCTGGTTCGGGGGGAGCCTCCGCAGTGTTTCATGTCAGAGATACTGAGCGCGATGGGGAAGAGGTTGCTCTCAAGGTACTAACGAACCGGTCTGCCTTCGACGCACTGACGATAGCCCGATTTGAGGCAGAGGTCGGTTTTCTCAGAGAAATCAATCATCCGAATATCGTTCGAGCCTATGATTTCATATCTCTGGGTCACACGATTGCCTATACGATGGAATTGGTACGAGGCCGCGAATTGTCCCGCTTCCTCTCTCCCGGTGCGCTAAGCCTTGAAATGGTGGACACTATTTTTCGCCAGCTTCTCTCGGCTCTCCACGAGCTTCATAGTCGAGGAGTCTTCCATAGAGATCTTAAGTTAGAAAATCTCCTCTATACGGAGGGATTCGGTATAAAACTCATGGACTTTGGCTTAATGAAGCTCCAACGGAATTCACCCGATACCCAAGCAGGGGTACTTCTGGGAACTGCTCAGTACCTTCCTCCAGAGTATATTCAGACTGGTCACTATGACGCTCGTAGCGACCTTTACTGTGTGGGAATTCTGTTGTTCGAAGTTCTCTCAGGGGCCCGTTGGCTTGCTAATTATTCGGGTGACAAATCGATAGACTACCTCGTTGAGTGTAATTTTAACGTCCCCCACGAACTTCCCTCCAAAGTTCCGCGTAAGTATCAGCGCATCGTCGATAAGGCGATGATGGCCGACGCAAAGCGTCGGTATCAGTCGGCTTATGAAATGTTGATAGCTTTCAATGAGGAGCCTTCCGTCAATGGTACGCTTACGGGTGGACCGGGCCGTAAATCCACCGACCCCTTCCTTTCTCGAGAGGGCTTCGTTCATTTTATTAAAGATCCGGTGGTTATTTTGCTTTTTGGCATAATAACCGTGCTCGGCTTGGTGTTCGTGTTCGACAATCAGCCGTTTTAGACCAGTTCGTGCCGAGGAGCGGAAGCATCCACCGATTCAGGGCTTGTCTCTCCGACGATTTATTTGAGCAGAATAACGCTCCAGGGAATTATTGCCGCCCCAATATAAGCGAGGCTCAACAGGGCAAGAGTTTCTCCCACCCACGTAACCTGACGGCCAAGCAAACGAAGAGATATCACAATAGCGATTGCTAAGCCCTTGGCGATTATCAGTGTTGGAGCGACTCCAAAGATTCTCATGGCCTCGCGCAGCGCGATGTTTCCTTCCATCGCAACGCCGAACCGAGCCATGCCCAGACCGGTCGCGAAGCCGTCAAGGACTTGACAGAGGACCAGGATGGCCGCAAAGGCGGTCATCACCGCTGGATGGCGGACCAACGACACCACGTCGGGTGCTTGACCGGGAATACCCGAATGTTCGGTTGGAGGGGTCATATGGAGGTGAAGAGCGATTTTA
>JBIIHQ010000013.1:0-61544 GCA_044235645.1 Bdellovibrionota bacterium
AGACGTTATCGTTGCCCTGATTTCCGTTTACTCTGTCGTTTCCGCGCCCTCCACCGACATTATCGCTGCCTCTTCCACCTGAGACGTTATCGTTGCCCTGATTTCCGTTTACTCTGTCGTTTCCGCGCCCTCCACCGACATTATCGCTACCTCTTCCACCTGAGACGTTATCTCTGCCCTGATTTCCGTTAACTCTGTCGTTTCCGCGTCCTCCTCCGACATTATCGCTGCCTCTTCCACCTGAGACGTTATCGTTGCCCTGATTTCCGTTTACTCTATCGTTTCCGCGTCCGCCGTTGATGCTATCGTTGCCTCTGCCTCCAGACACGTTATCGAAGCCTCGACCTCCGTCCAGGGTATCGTTTCCACGTCCCCCGTTTATCCTGTCCTCTCCTGAGCCTCCAAAGATCTGATCGTTACCCCCTAGACCATCAATTACGTCGTTGCCGCCAAAACCGTAAATTATGTCATCGCATGGGGTCCCTGTGATGACGTCATCGCCAGGAGTGCCACGGAAAACCGTGCCGTGTTGACATCCTGAGGGTTGTGGGTTTGGCCCTCGTGGAGTCGCCGTCGGAGGCACGGGTGACGGCCGGGGGGTACCCGTTGGCACTACGGCCGCCGGAGTGGTCGGTCGTGGAGTCGCCGTCGGGGAAATCGGCGTTGGCTCGGTCTCGTCTCCAGGAACGGAGCACCCTGTCCCATCGGAGGCGCAGGAATAATGAAAATACTGCGTCGTTCGTCCACCGTCGATGTGGTTTGAATACCCGACCAAAACCCCGTGATACCCAGCCGGGCAGTTGACCACGTCGGAGGTAGTTCCGGCGTGGGCGAGCCCTCCATTGAGGGTCGAGGCAAGCGCCAGTCGACTGCTCTCATCTATCAACGTTGTCCCTTGACAGGTCCGGACGCCGGATTCGTTGCCGCGGATGCTCACGCCATGGACCGAGTTCTCGATAAATCCGGCCCCGCACAACGTGCCTGCGGGCATACACGCTGACCGTGGCACCACCCGAACTACTGCCGAGTTTGTAATCTCCGGCGCTGCTCCGAATGAAAAGCCAAACAGCGACATCTGACGCACGGGCTTCTTCGCCACGACGGCGACCCAGTAAGGCTCAGTCGGATTGTTATGGGGATTGCCGGTTCTCCACCCTCTCGACTGGCCAGTTTCCCGACCGCTGGGGTGACTTGGAAATTGAGAAGCTACCTCCGCCCCGGACGGCTTTGTTGCATAGGCTTTAATGCTCACTCGGGGCTCTCGTGCTCCAACGACTCTCGGTTGCCCGCATGCCGCCCCCGAGGTTCCCGGGCGGTTTTCATACCGACCAAACCGGACAAAGTGGTCACGTGCCTCCGCTTCAGATATCCCGTTACAACTCGCATAAGTCGATGGATTGAATCCTGCTGGAAGTTCCTCCACCCCGGTGGCAGCAAGTACGACCTGGTCCAGCTCCCCTGACTCAGTCCCCCGAAACCCTTGGGATAACCCGGGATCGTCCTGGATGGCCCGCGCAATAACCCGAGCACTATCCCCCAGCCGCGTCTTCGTCACGTACAAGTTCGCGTAAAAGCCGATTCCGAAAAGAGTCGCAACTGCCATCGGAGCGAGTATCGCAGCCTGTAAAAATAGAATACCCCGCTCCGACACCAAGGCCTCGTTTTCTGGCTTCCTCATTGGACAGCTCCCGTTAAGCACCATTACTTCGCGACGCAACTTCCCTCGTGGCGATCCCCCAGCCGAGGGTCCAAAAATTCGTATTCAGCCGAACGAGGTTCGTTTTCGTAGTCCCTTCAAGTTAACTGGCTCGGCGTCGCTGTGTCAAATCATTTTTTGATGTATGTGGAAGATTGTTCTAATTGGAAATGTGTTCATCATCTGCGTGCTCGCCGTTGGATAGATGACCCGAAGTCTCTGAGACGTGCCGTGGCTGTTCCCCACAAGAACGTACCCCCGAGGAGACCCCACTCCGTTGGGAGCCCTAGACGCTCGTTTGCCCTCCGCCTGGGCGCTCTGCGAGCTCTTGTTGCATCCGCGGAGGGGTTCAGAGTGCCGAAAAGCGAGTTTCACCGGGGTGAAAATGGCCAAAATGTGGGCTGGAGTGCGATTTTTTTGGAGGAGAGCCCCGAAGCGAGACCGATTGCCCGCGTGCAGATGCGATGTGGTCTCGGAGGTGCGCGGGGACTCTGCGATTTCGGGAAGGAGAGAGAACCCCGACAGGCTGTGACCGGTCGGGGTTGAGGGAACCCTCGCGGCACCTCGAATACCCCCCCTCCTCGCTCCCGAGATTTCTCAAAGAGGAGGGGAAGGGGAATCATCGGTTAGCTGGAAGGCTTCGTTGAACCTTTCCAACAAACCAATTACCCGCAGAGCGCGTCTCTGAAGACCCCTCCGCTCTTTGGGGGTCAGGACTGCCAGCATTCGCTCCGCCAGCCTGCCTTGATCTTCTGGAGACATCAACAATATCCCGGCAAGCTCATCTGCGGGGGCCATCTGGGAGTCATCTGAATCCATGAGAAAACCTTGCGACCCCTCTTTCTACCGTTTCTGACCTTTGGAAGTCAATTTTCCAGCCTCAAAACGGGGCATCTGCAGAGAGAGTCACGCAACTTTTAGGTTGTACTGTGCTTGGATGAGCCTCACATCGGTCCCCCGGAACGTTCCCCCGGGTGTCTGAAACTTCGGGGAACACCTGAATTACCGATCGAGCTCTTTAGTATGGTTCTCAACCCCGCTATACTCGGGCAACCCCTTTGGGTATGTCTGTATAGCCTGTTCCTTCTTGTAGTACCTGCATGAAATCCCTCACGATCATCCCTGAAAGTCCTGACCAGAACGGCTCATCTTCGACTTCGTCGGCTTGTGCCTCGGCTATACACGCTGCTCCCGATGCCCCTCATCTTGGTAATTTTGGTGGTACCGCGGCGGTGGTGACTCTCGGGTGCGCCAAGAATCACGTGGATTCCGAGGTCATGCTTGGGTCGCTCGGACAGGCTGGCTTCGAAATTGTGTCGGATCTTGCCGAAGCTGATGTAGTGATCGTGAACACCTGTGGGTTCCTTGAGAGCGCGGTGCGGGAGAGTATCGATGCGGTGCTTGAGGCGGCGGAGTTTAAGGAAAAGGGGCGATTGCGAAGGCTTATCGTCGCGGGGTGCGCGGTCGAGCGGTATCGCGACGAGCTGGTGGAGAGCCTTCCTGAGGTTGATGCGTTCGTTCTCACCAGTGAGCTGCTTTCGGTTGGTTCGGTTGCTCGTGGAGAGGGGATTGAACGTGCTCTGAGAGATGCCGGGCGGCCTTATTTTTTGTACGACGAAACGATGCCACGCCGGTTGGCGTCGGCTCCACACACCGCCTACGTGAAGGTCGCTGAGGGATGTAATCGCCCGTGCACCTTCTGTATCATCCCCCGTATTCGAGGGGAGATGCGGAGCCGCCCCATCTCATCGATTGTGAGCGAGGTCCGGATGCTTGCAGCCCAAGGAGTACGCGAGGTCAATCTTGTTGCGCAGGATCTCACCTCGTTCGGCACGGATGCCGAACCCCGAACGAATCTGACTGCACTCCTTCGCGCGCTTGATGCCGAGAGAGTGATGCCGTGGATTCGACTGCTCTACGCATATCCGATTGGGATCGATTCCGAGCTGCTTCGTGCCATAGCGGAGCTGCCCTCAATCTGTGAGTATCTCGACCTTCCATTGCAACACGCAAGTGAAGCGGTTCTTCGCCGGATGAAACGGCCCGTCGGTTCATATGCGACCCGCCCGATCGTCGAGCGCATTCGGACAACCGCGCCTGAGCTCGCGCTGCGGACAACCTTTATCGTCGGATTTCCGGGGGAAACGGAGGAGGATATCGCCGAGCTTGAGCGGTTTGTGGGTGAGGGCCACTTTTCAAGTGTTGGGGTGTTTACGTATTCCCGCGAACGAGGAACCCCGTCTCACGATTATGAGGGCCACATTCCGGAGAGGGTCAAAAATGAGCGACGCCAGCGCATCATGGAGGCCCAGCAGGGAGTTGTGGCAGCGCGCCTCGGTCAATTTGTGGGGCAACGACTCCCCGTGCTTCTCGAGGGTGCGCACCACGATACCGACCTTCTCCTCACCGGTCGTGCGCGGTGGCAGGCTCCTGAGGTCGATGGAACCATAATAATAAACGACATTGAGGGAGTTGAGGGTGACGAGGTTGATGGATCGAGGTTGCTGCCGGGGAATATCGTGACGGTGGAGGTTTCCGAGGTCGTGGGGTACGACCTTGTGGGGAGAGTGGTTTGAGGGTGCAAGGAGCTGTTTGGAGGGGGAGACGCTAAATCTAGGTAGGGAAGTTCAGCTGAATCGGTTACGATGGGGAGCAGGGTCCGCAGTCTGTGACCCCCACTAGTCACCGTTCATAATTTGCCCGCTTCTTGCTCCGCTTATGCACACCCCGCACGACCGGGCTCCTGCCCACTGTCCCCGAATCGGTATCTTCATTATCGCGTATAACGCAGTCAATCACCTGATAAAAACGCTCCAACGTATTCCTGCAGAGGTGTGGGAGCAGGTCGAAGAGGTGTTTGTAATCGACGATTGCAGTAATGACAACACCTATTACGCTGCGCTGGGGTACAAGCTGCACGAAGGTGTGGATAAACTGAAGGTGTATCGCAATCAGTCGAATCAGGGATACGGCGGCAATCAAAAGGTCGGTTACCAATATGCGATTGAGCAGGGGTTCGATATCGTTGCACTCGTCCATGGCGATGGTCAGTATGCCCCGGAGGTGCTCGGCGATCTTCTCACGCCACTCGTGAAAGGAGATGCAGAGATGGTTTTTGGTTCTCGCATGGCGGTACCAGGAGCGGCGCGAGCGGGTGGAATGCCTCTCTATAAATATTGGGGTAACCGTATCTTGACCGGTATTCAGAACTATCTCACGGGACTGCATCTGTCCGAGTACCACTCGGGGTATCGGCTCTATGCGGTCGATGCGCTCAAAAAGATTCCGTTCCAATCATTCACGAACACCTGGCACTTCGACACGCAGATTATCCTGGCGCTGGCGGAGCGAGAGGCTCGGATCGTGGAGCTGCCGATTCCCACCTATTACGGCGATGAGATTTGTCATGTGAATGGGGTGCCGTACGCGGTAAATTGCGTGATGACGAGCATCCAGTTTGCCAAAAACAGAAAAAGGGGAGTGCTTTCCTATCCCGGGGTGTTGGATGTGCCACGGTTGTGAAGAAGCAAGATTTCCCGCGCTCGACAAAGAGAGCCCGCGTCCTTCCTTACGTCAGGGCGCGGGCGGAATACGATAACCTGTTGAAGAAGGGATCCTCATGAGGCGGGCTCCATCTCATCAATGAGCCGCCGGAGGAGCTGTGTTGCCCACCGAACAGTAACCGAGGCGTTGCCACGGAAGAATGGATACCCTTGGCGCAGCACTTCGCTGAGGTTCCCCTGATAGGAGGTCAGCCCTCCTCCTTGGAAGAAGAGCGTGAGGGCGTTTGGGTCCTCAGCACTCTGCATCACCTGAACCACTGCGGACCCGGATGCGCGACCGATCACGATGAGCAGGGTTCGCCTCCGACCGAACCTGAAGGCGGCGCGCATTTTTTTCTCACTCCCAAAGAATTGTGCGCGACGATGCGCATTTCTGGGCATGTCGCCGCGACTTCTGCTTCGGGCCAGAGAACAAACGCGATCTGCTGCCTTGAGCTCCGCCTCACCCCAGACCCGCACGAGTTGTATCCTCGATGGGTCGATTATGAATCGCTGAAGCTCCTCTTCGAGCCGAATGCTCGGAGAATTTTGAAGCAGTGCCATCATGAAGAGCATGAGAAGCCCTCCCAAGAGACAGAGAAAACCGGTCATGGTTCTCAACCTTTTGGAGGACACTATCGCGCAGACGAGCGAAAAACAAGAAGGGCTGATTTGAGAGCGAGAAGGTGATTGATCGGGGGAGCGTAAGTCGGTTGCAAAAGAGGGGAAGCACGCATGAATGAGACGGAGGGGAATGCAACAAAGAGATCCCGCGGCTTTCCAACGGAAAGAACGCGGGACGGGGGCGAATAAAACCTAAACCGCGGATCCTCGGTGATGGATCCAGTCAGCTATCCCCTATCTACTCAAGAAAGGGAGGTGGCTGACTTCGTATGGCGAGCTCGTTCAGCCTCTGAAAGAGAGAACCGGCGAGCGCTCGAACAGGACCAGGAACGTCAGTTGGCTGAATCCGGATGCCGTTGTTCATGCAGGAGGTGAGGCTCAGCCGTTCGAATTCAAATCCAACGACCCCGCGCCATCCCTGCTTGTGGACCAGAATACCCGCCCGCCCGTTTTCCCGATTGAGAAGGAAAAAGAGGAACAGGTTGGCCGAACTCTTGGCACTAATCCAGCGAAGCGATGGATCGCTTAAATCAGCACCCAATTCCTCAAATTGGCGACGGATGAGTGACGCAGAATTGGGCTGAGGTTCCAGTTGTAATATTCGCGGATCACCGCAGACCAGCTGGAGCGTGCCTAAAGAGAGGCGACGCTCAGAGGCACCTGAGCGAGAACTCGTGGCAACCCTGGTCACCAGCATGATGAACGCGATGTAGAAGAAAAAGAGGAGAAGGATATCCATCTCTAATAAAACCGTAATTCCCTCACGGTAGGTGGATCTGTAAATAAAATCAATTCTTGGAGCGTAAAAGGAGGGAGGGCGCAAAAAAAAATGCCTTAGAGCCATTTTGACTCCAAGGCATGGTAAATCGGCGGGGCGAGAGCAAAGTATCGTCCACCCGATGAAACCTGCAGTAAAACCGTCGTGGAAACTCGCCGAGAGGGCACCCTACTCAGAGGAGCCCGGTGCGGTGACGGCAACGTCGATAAAACGCACCTCCATCCGCACCGGGTATGAGCTCTTTTCAAGATGAGGCGGAGGAAATATGTGCCGAGGCGCATACTTCTTAACCCTCCTGGGAGCTCCGAATATGAAACCGCTCGGCGAGGGCAAGAAGCTCCTCCCGGTCCACGGTTTCCCTCTCGATAAGCAGTTCCGCAAGGGCATCGAGCGCATCTCGATGTTCCTTCAGAAGCTCACAGGTATTCGTGAAGGCTGTGTCAACCAGCTCACGCTCCTCCATATCGAGTTTGGCCGCAAGCTCTGGAGAGCAATTCATCTCTCTGCCACCGATACGACGACCGAGGAAGTTACTTCCCTGGCTCTGTCGAAGAGCGGCATGACCAAGAATCTCGCCCATGCCCCATTCGGTGCACATCCGATGCACCACTTCAGCGACCCGCTGGAGGTCGTTGCTCGCTCCATTGGTAAAGCCATCAGAGCCGAATACGAGGTACTCAGCTGCGCGGCCACCAAGCGCGACGCGGATCTCCTGGAGATGGTAGCTCCTTGGTCGGAGACCGAGGCTTGCTTTCTCATCAGGTGCGAACCAGGTAAGTCCTGCAGCCATTCCTCGGGGAATGATCGAGATCTTCTCTACAGCATCGTATCCCGGGCACAGAAGGCCGATCAGGGCGTGGCCAGCTTCATGGTAGGCGACGAGACGTTTTTGCTCAGGGCTGATGGTTCGCCCTTTCTTCTCAGCTCCCGCGATTATCCTCTCGATCGCTGAGTCGATGTGTGCATTCGAAACCCGCGTGGAACCTTCACGAGCGGCAAAGATAGCCGCTTCATTGAGGACATTTGCGAGATCCGCACCTGAGAATCCAGGGGTCCTTCTGGCGACGTGACCGAGGTCGACGTCGGTGGCAAGAGGTTTACCCTTGGCGTGCACAGCGAGGATAGCAGATCGTCCGTCAATATCGGGAAGATCGATAACGACCTGTCGATCGAAGCGGCCCGGGCGAAGAAGCGCGGCATCGAGGACATCGGGGCGGTTCGTTGCTCCGATGAGAATCACTCCCGAGTTGCCAGCAAACCCATCAAGCTCGGTGAGGAGTTGGTTGAGGGTTTGTTCGTGCTCGTCATTCCCGTTGCCGAGTCCGTTTCCTCGTTGACGCCCGAGGGTATCAATCTCATCGATGAAGATGATGCACGGAGCCGCTTCCTTCGCCTTTCGAAAAAGGTCGCGGACGCGAGCAGCACCGACACCAACGAACATCTCGACAAACTGGGAGCCAGCCATAGAGAAGAAGGGAACTCCCGCCTCACCCGCTACAGCGCGAGCGAGAAGGGTCTTACCCGTACCGGGTGCTCCCACGAGAAGAACACCGCGGGGAATTCGGGCTCCGACGTTCGTGAACCGCGAGGGGTCCTTGAGCGCTGACACCACTTCTTCGAGTTCAGCCTTCGCCTCATCTGCACCGGCGACATCAGCAAAGGTGACGCCTGTTCCCTCAACCACCAAACGAGCATTGGAGCGCCCAAAGGTGAAAGGAGACTGCCCTGCACCCCCACCTTGCCCAGCCCGGAAGAGGCCGATAAAGGTGAAGATGAGGAGTAAGGGGAGAAAGAGTGTTATCAGGATCTGGAAGATCCCGAGTATCCCCATATCCTGAGCAGGGCTGCGGTACTCGACCGGGACTTTCTTCTTGTCAAGAAGTTCCTGAATCCGAGGAGCCTGCGGTCCGATATGAGCGGTATATCGCTCGTGATCGGTTCCCGTGATCGTTACGGTTTGACCGTCAGCGCTCACGACTGCTCGAACTGCACCACCGTCGTCAATCTTCTGAACCAGTCCATCGTACGTGAGCGGAACAGGGCGTTTCTGAGGTGACCCCATCAGGGGGACCCAAAAAAGCGCGACGAGGGTGAGGATGATGATCCATCTGCCTACGTGATTGTTTTTCATAACCTGTATGGAACCGTTGCTCTGTTGACTAGCACATTCCCTGCGGCACTCAAAGTCCTCCGGTCAGAAAAAATCTGTCCCCAAGCCGTACTGGGTTCTCTCATCCGATGTGATACTCACAAACCTCGTTCCGCAAATAAAGCTTTTCTCTCATCGCCACTCCTCTCGACAACCCCTTGTGATTATTGAAACAATCTCGCCGGGGTGGCGTATAGGTCGGGTAGTGCATCCAAAGGAAACAAGGCGTTGTGTAAGACGGATCGTGGGCGTCCTTTCTCGTGGGCGTCCTTCGGATGTGGCGTATTCAGGGGAAGGAGGCGCGAAGGGATGAATGGTGGGGTGAGAGAAATTCAGGTGAAGGCGGTGCGCTCTGTCGCCGAGCTGTTTGGGGGCTGCATGGCGCCTCTCCTCGCTATTTTCCTTCTTGTCGCGGGATCACTGCAAGCAGAGGCTCAAGGCAAGGAGGTGTTTGGGTATGTCGAGCGAGTACAGATCCGTGAGGCTGATTTCCCAATGCTTGCCAAGCTTGATACGGGGGCGGATACCTCATCTATCCACGGGCGCCACGTGAAGGAGTACCAGAAAGAGGGGGTGCCGTGGGTTCACTTCGAAATTCGCAATTTTCAGGGAAAGGTGAGTGATATAGAGGCACCAGTGGTCAGGGTTGCCAAGATTAAGCGGCATAGTGGGCCAGCGCAGCGGCGGGTAGTCATTAAGTTGGGGCTCTGCCTCGGAGAGATGTTCCAAGAGGAATACGTGAGCATCGTTGATCGTTCCCGCTTTGAATACCAGTTTCTTCTTGGAAGGTCATTCCTCGCTGGAAATGCGATCGTTGATCCATCATCCATGTTTACCTCATCGCCGAGCTGTAAGCATTTCGTGAAATCTGCACCACACGAAGAGCCAAGTCCCTCTCCGACGGCGCCCTCTGCAAGGGGTGACGTGAGGGAAAAAGAGAAGGAACCTAATAAGTCCGATAAGAAAGAATCCCCTTGAAAGAAACGATGCGCAAATTGTACGAGATTGAAAATGTTCTCTTCCTCTCGATCGATCCACTCTGCGACGGTGTCTGAATGGTAATGGTTCATGAGTAGCTCGAAACTATTTTCAGTGATGCTGGTCGTTTTTTTGTTGGTCGCGATCGCGCTCGGCCTCGTAGGGTATAAGGTCTTTGTGCTGGAGTTCCCTGTCGCCCCTGATTCCTCCTCACGTTATTTTCTGATCGAGGCTCACCTTTCCTTCGAGGGGATAGGTAAACCCACGAAGGCATCGCTCTTTTTGCCCCGGACATCCTCGCGATTTCTCCTCAGTGATGAGAGTTTTGTATCTCGCGGTTATGGCTTGACCACTTCGGAGCAGGGTGAAAATCGGGTCGCTGAATGGACCACGCGCCGAGCCACGGGGACTCAGGGGCTCTACTATCGGGCGTTGGTTCTTGTGCGCCCGGAGGGGCATCTTGCAAAGCCAAAGGATAGAAGCGGGGGAGAGGTGACGATTGCTCCGGTGGAGGGTCCAGAGCGAGAGGTTATTCTCTCGATCCTCGCGGATGGGCGACAACGGTCCGCTGATGCGAAGTCTCTGGTTCAGGCGGTCATATCTATTGTCAACGAGCGGGCGTCAGCCGGTCATGCAAAGCCCCTGATAAGAAAGGGAGCGAACAACACCGAGCGAATCCGGGCGGTCGTCTCAATCCTCCGGGAGGCGAATGTTCCTGCTCGTATCGTGCGGGGGATCATAATCGCGGGTGCTCAGGGGAGAGCAGAGCCGACCAGCCGACTTCACGTTCAGACTGAGGATGGGTGGCATATAGTCGATGCCGACGGGCAATTTTATGATGATTCCATAGACTTTCTCCCCTGGTGGTTTGGTTCTGAAAATCTCGTCTCCGCTCAGGGTGCGCGGGCTTTGCGGGTTTCGGTGTCGTATCGGCAAACTGAGGAGGAGGCAGTTGATACGGTGCTGAGAGGAAATCAGGCGGAGCGCTCGGCTCTCGTGAGGTTCTCACTGTTACGCTTACCTCTCGAGGCTCAGTCCATCTTTCGGGTTCTCCTTCTTGTACCCTTCGGTGCGCTCTTAATCGTCATCCTCAGAAATATCGTTGGAATAAAATTACCGGGCACCTTTATGCCAGTACTGCTGGCGCTCGCTTTCCGTGGGACCTCTCTCGGGTGGGGAATTCTTATCTTTTCGGTTTTGACGGCTATCGGATTATTCGCGCGTTCTGGTTTGGAACGGCTCCGCTTGCTCCTGCTGCCCCGAGTAGGTGGGGTGTTGACGATAGTGGTCCTCCTGATGGTCGTTATTTCGATGGTTGCTAATGAGTTGGGCCTGGAGGTTGCGATCTCAGTCGCGCTCTTCCCAATGGTCGTTATCACAATGATGATAGAGCGAACCGCGATTATGTGGGAGGAGTTGGGTCCGAAGGATGCGCTTCGTCAATGGATCAACGGGACTCTCGGTGCGATTGCTGTTTACTATGTCATCACACCAGCACCCCTCGGATACTTTTTACTGTTGTACCCTGAGCTCCTGCTGATCGTCTTGGCGGCGATGATTGTTCTTGGTCGATATACTGGTTATCGACTGAGTGAAATCCGTCGTTTCAAGGATGTAGCGCGATGAATAGTCCAACGAGCAGCATCGCGAGGAGGGGTGGCTTTGCAATGCTGAAGGCAGCAGGGGTGCTCGGAATGAACCGTCGCAACCTCGATTACATCGGTAGGTGGAATCCCCGCGAATCATTCCCCTTTGTTGATGACAAGCTACTGACCAAGCAGATAGCTATCACTGCTGGAATTTCGGTCCCCGAACTGTATGGGGTCATTTCAATGTATCATGAGGTACGAACTCTCGATGCGATTCTTGGCGATCGTCACGATTTTGCCCTTAAGCCCGCCGGGGGAAGCGGGGGAGAGGGTATTATCATTATTGAGAGTCGACAAAAAGAACGATTCAGAAAACCAAACGGGACCATTGTCCGTCGAGCTGAATTGGAGGACCACATTGCGGAGATTCTGGGCGGGGTTTATAGCCTGGGAGGACAGCCCGACAAAGTGATATTTGAGTATCGGGTGAAATTTGACCCGATATTTGATCCAATTAGTTATCTTGGCGTGCCAGATATTAGGATAATCGTGTTTCTTGGTATTCCGGTGATGGCGATGGTTCGGTTGCCAACCCGTCAGTCGGATGGGAAGGCGAACCTCCACAAGGGTGCGGTCGGGGCGGGGATCGACATGCGGAGTGGGTGTACCCTCGGTGGGGTATGTCAGAACGTCTCTACTGATGAGCACCCGGACACGGGGAACCCGGTCGCGGGGGTGCAGATTCCGAATTGGGAGCAGCTTCTTACCATAGCCTCTCGGTGCTATGAAATGACCAAGCTCGGGTATCTCGGGGTGGATATTGTCCTCGATCGCGACAAGGGACCGCTTCTTCTCGAGTTGAATGCACGACCCGGTTTGAGTATTCAGATCGCCAACGGAGCCGGGCTAGTCCCTCGGCTGGAGGTCATCGAGGCGCACTATCAGACGCTCGCAACGGCGCACGAGCGGGTTGCATTCGCTCGAGAGCGTTTCGGGAGGGGGGAAGAGAGGATATCGGTGTGATTCGGTATGCGCCTCCTTATCCGAAAAACTCCCGTGAGGTTACCTCAGGGGGCTGCTGTAATCCGCCACGCCTTACTGTTGCTCGAGCGAAATATCTCCGGTCACCGAACTGAACCTTGGCAGTTATTCGGAGGTCTGTGCTCTTGTCATCAATGATTCCTGATGCCTTGAGGGACTGGTAATTCGGAAAATTGCTCGCAAGAACACCCTCGCCGGCGGTGTTAAAAGGACCGAAGGGGCCCTCGGGCCCATGAGCAAAATCAAATATCGCCTGGGCCTTCTCAGGGGTCATTTCGGGGTCAAGTGCCGCGATCACGGTGGGAGATGCAAGGTTGATGTTGACTGAGGTGATTGATGCGAGCGGGGTTATGAGCGGACTTATCGCTTTGAGCCGCGCGGGAGTAAATCCTGGGATCATCGCAAGTTCATCAATGGTGAGCCCGCCACCCCCACTGTTTGGACCCCGACCCTTCTCCGGAAAATAGTCCTTGGGTAAGTCCTGTTCGAACCCTTTGAAATCTCCCTCTGAGTAAGAGGTCGGATCGTCATCGAGATAATCGATCAGGTTGCCGACCATCTCCTTGCTCGAAAAGGTTCGATCCCCCAGGAGTCCCGTATGATCAGGCTCGCCGTCATTATCGAATCCCAGTGCCGAAAAAAGACGCGCAAGTATATCGCGCCAATCTCGATCGCGGGTGTTCCCGGGAACGGGGAGAATTCTGATAATCGGTATGCGGCTGTTTTCTCCTGTAATCTCGAGTCCGATCTCAAGCCGCGGATCCTCAATGCCGAGCAGTGATGCCGGCACCGTTTGTCCGTTGGTGAAAAGGCCCCACGAGTCTTTCGGAGGATCTGGTTCGGGAGGGGCTTGTGCAATCAGCTCGAGACCCACGTTGACCGCACTTTTGAGAAGCAGCTCTGCTCGAAACCTATCAACAAACGAGCGATGAAGCTGCGATCCGATATGGGTGGAATTGGTAAGAGCGATCCCCATAATTGAGAGGAGAGTGATCGTAAAGATCACCAGAAGCAGCGCGATTCCGGATTCTCGGGATGGAGCACGCGTGAGAGGGGGAATCAACCGATTGCCCATCAACAAAAGAGCTCCACCTCTGGGGAGGCTGGTTCCTCACCAGTCAGGAGCGCAACGACTTCGCGGGCATCATCGCGCAACATCGTCGATATACCGTTAATGATCCGAATACACCGCTCAACAGCATCCCAGGATTCCTGCTTCATGGCGTCCTCGAGTTCATCCGCCGCTCGCCGCTGTGCCATGAGCATCGCCTCGTATTGACGGAGCCGTTCCTCGAGTTCGGGCCTCGCGTCGATTCGGTTCGCAAGCGCGCGGTGTGCCGCATGAATCGATTGTTCCAATTCATTCAATGATCCGAGTAAACGATCTAGCCCGTATGCCCGCATGTCAAATCCTCCCCCGACCTCTTGATTGAGCCGGCCGTGTTCGATGGCCAAACCGTAGCGCACCTGCGGAGGTATGAAAAGCTCTTGGCACACACGTTTAGCACAGGCGTGCCAAGCAAACGCCATTTCGATAATGTGGGTCTCGGGAAAGTTGGGATGTTTATCGATAGTTCAACTCGTGAGAGAGTAGAGTGTAAGGAAAGCTCAGCGAGAAACGACGACATGACACTGTCCCTCAATCCGTTCGTGAGAGTGATGAGGAGGTAGGTGAGAAAATCACAGGGAAAGGGAGTGGGCGACCACATCATGAATCTGCACCATCCTCTCTTTATCGTCGCGATCCTGACGGTGGTGAACATTCTCAACTATCTTGATCGTAATTTGGTACAGGCGGTCCGCCCCGCGATTGACGCATCGTGGCACCTCTCTCAGCTTGAGTCGGGATTCTTCGTGTCGGCGTTCGTTATTGGGTACGCACTCTTTTCGCCCGTCGCCGGTATCCTTGCCCATCAGAGCCATCGTCCCCGGTTGCTGACCGCCGGTCTTTGTCTCTGGAGTATCTGTACCGTGGCGACCGGTGCTGCACCGAGCCCAGCGCTCTTCGTCGCAGCGCGGATCGGAGTGGGGATCGGTGAGGCTCTCTTTGTTACCGTTGCGGCGACCTATTTGAGGGATCTTCTCATTGACCCGATTCGGATTACCCGTGCGTTCTCCGTTTTTTACGCGGCGATCCCGGTGGGCTCGGCACTTGGGTACGTGGTCGGGGGATGGGTTGCGACGCATGCGTCATGGCAAGCTGCGTTTTATGTTGGTGCGGTGCCGGGATTTCTTCTCGCCCCGGTGGTGGCGTTGTTGCCGAATCTTTCGAATGATTGCCAGTCCCGTTCGTCGAAAGATTCTGCGGACGATCAGGGTATGTCGAATCGGTTGGGGCCGATAAAAGAGGTCTTGCGTTCACGCGCTGCGGTTGGAATCATCTCTGGTTATGTCGCTAATACCTTCGCACTCGCCGGGGTTGCGGCCAATGTGTCGTCGCACGGCACGTCGCTCGGATACACCCTCGAGGAGATAGGGGTTCTCTTCGGAGGTACCCTTGTAATAGCGGGGTTTGTGGGGACGATCGGGGGCGGCTGGCTGTGCTCCTTTATCGCTCGTGTCGCGCTGAGTCGTGAAGTGGTGATGCTCCGGTTTTGTGCAGTGAGCGCCCTTGTCGGGTCTCCATTTCTCGTCTTGGCATTTGAAACATCCTCGCGAGAGCTCTTTATCATCCTCTGCTTTTTCGCCGAGCTCTTTATCTTTGCAGGCACGGCGCCCATAAATTCGCTCCTGGTAACGGTGGTGCCATCGCATCTTGTGGGTGCGGCGCAGGGACTTTGCATCGCTTCGATTAATATCCTTGGATCGTTTCTCGCCCCAATTGTGGTCGGCTTTCTCGCTGATATCGTCTCGCTTCGATGGGGGCTCCATCTCTGCGCAATCGCGCTTGTGCTCTCGGGAGTGGGGTGGTGGGCGACATCTCAAAGAGCACCATTCGGGGAGGATTGAACAGTATGACACCGTCACATCCACCACCCGAACTCGACGTTGCTGCTCTCGCCGACGGTATCAAGGCGGGACTGACCCGCGCAATTGCGCGGGGGATCACCCTTGTTGAGCGGGGAGGGGCTTCGGCTCGGTGCCTGCTCGAACAGCTCTATCCTGCTGGAGGCCACGCGCGAATTATCGGCTTCACCGGTGCACCTGGGGCGGGCAAGTCGACCTTGGTTGATCAGGTCGCTCTTTCTCTGCGTCGCCGTGGGTATCGGGTGGCGATTATCGCTGTTGATCCAACAAGCCCGTTTACGGGGGGAGCTATTTTGGGCGATCGGATCCGAATGGCTGGGATAGTGGAGGACCCGACCGTATTTGTGCGGAGTATGGCGACCCGCGGTGCTCTTGGCGGGCTAGCGCGAGCAACGTTTGATGCGATCGCGGTGCTTGATGCTGCCCAGGTTGACGTGATTCTTCTCGAGACGGTTGGAGTTGGTCAGGTCGAGGTTGATGTGGTTCGGATGGTTGATAGCTGCGTGGTGGTGCTTGTTCCTGGTATGGGCGATGCCGTGCAGGCGTTTAAGGCGGGCATTCTCGAGATTGGGGATGTATTTGTGCTCAACAAAAGCGATCGAGAGGGTGCCGAGCTGCTCGCGCGAGATATGCGGCTCCTGCTGAGCCTCGAGCAACGTCGTGAAGGGGCATGGGAACAGCCTCTCATCCGTACTGTCGCAATGAGCGGGGAGGGGATAGAGACCCTCGTTGATCGGCTCGAGAGGCATGCCGATTTTCTTTCGACCAGTGGTGAGGGCCGGGCTCGCCGCAGCGCGGTTGTGCGGGCAGGGCTGTTACGGATCATCACTGATGAGATAGCAGCGTCGATTGTGGGGGGTGAGGCGGTGCTGCTCGAGGAGCTAGTAGTGCAATGTGCCGAGCGAAAGACAGACGTCTACACAGCAGCGGCGAGGTTGCGGGCGCAGTGGGTGGCGGGGGAGGTTTCGCGGAGGGGGGAGGAGGTTCGAGGGGGGAGTAAGGTGGTTCCGGGGGCTGTGGGGAGGTGTTGGAGACATGGTACCTGAGACTGCAGAGCGTCAGGACTGGAGGGTGTCAGAGACCTCGGGGGTCAATGGCCTGACAGCTCCGTAGTGAGCGGGCTACCTGTCCTCATCCCCCCCCAAGGTTGCGAGGCACTGCCTCTCTCCGCTACCATGCGGCGAGGCTGTGCCCTCGATAATCGCCGCCCACCGTATCTCCGCCCCCCTCTGGTATCTTCCCATGCGCGACCTCTCTCTCCTTATTTGTGTCGGTGAGGTGTCGGGGGATCAGCGGGGAGCGGAGCTGGTGGCAGCTATTCAGCGGGTTGCGCCCAACGCTCGTATCCGGGGAATGGTGGGTCCGCGATTGCGCGAGCTTGGGGTTGAGCAGGTGGTTGATGCGGCCTCGGTCGGCGGGGTGATGGGGTTCTCGGAGCTGTTTGGTCGGGTGGGCGCGTTGGTGCGGGGGTATCGCACGATGGCGAAACTCATACGGGAATGGCGCCCCGACCTCGTCATCTTGGTTGATTTTCCTGACTTCAACCTGCGTCTTGCCCGGGTTGCCCGCGACGAGGGGATAGCAACTCTCTATTATATCCCGCCGAAGGTCTGGGCGTGGCGCTCTAAACGGATTAAAGCATTCCGTCACACCATCGATCGGATTGCGGCTATTTTCCCCTTTGAGCCGTCATTCCATGCGAACCGATCGTATCGGCACACCCATTATGTTGGGCACCCCTTCGTTGAGCGGTTTCGAGAGATTCCGAGGAATCACGAGCTTTTCCGCTCGACACATGATCTCCCCGCCGCAGCGCCAATCGTTGCGCTCCTCCCCGGCAGCCGACGTGCTGAGATCGCCCGCCATTGGGATGTTCAGCGCGAGGCGTTTGCAAAGCTGAGCGCTCGGTATCCTGACCTGTGGGGGGTTTGTGTTGTCCCGACCGAGGAGCTCGCGTCGAAATTGCGCTCATCGTCTTCCGTTGAGCGATTGAGGATCACAGTCGGAAACTCGGATGCTGTGCTTGCCCATGCAACGGTGGGAGTGCTTAAAAGCGGGACCTGCACCCTCGAGGCGGCCTTCATTGGGCTCCCCTTTGTGTGCATCTACCGCGCATCACCGTTGTCAGGCTTTCTTGCGCGATTGCTTGTTTCAATCTCTGAAGTCTCGCTCGTCAATATCGTACGCCCCCACACGGTGCGAGAGCTGTTGCAGCGTCATTGTACCCCCGAGGCGATTGTTGCTGAGGTATCCCGGATACTCGATGATAGCGAGTATCGTACATCGATGAACGCGGCCCTTGAGGCGGTCCGTCATTCGTTTGAACGGCCCCCAATCACCGAAAATGGCACTCTTCGCGAACCCCTTCCCGCCGCTGATGAGGTCGCCCGACTCGTGCTTCAGGTGGCGCGACCCGCTCGCCCACCCCGTGGAGTGCTGAAGCAGCGGCTCACGCAGTTTCTCCAGCCGTACCGTCGCACCTTTATCGGGGCTTTGCTCTGCATGGTGGCGTTTGGTGCCTCCGATGGTGTCGTACCGTTCCTCGTCAAAGAGGTGCTCGATAAAGTCTTTCAGGCGAACGACCCCGCCTACCTCTATCTTTTCCCGCTGCTTCTCATCGCCCTTAGTGCGCTCCGCGGTGCCGCCGATTTCGGGCAACAATACCTCATGAGCATTGTGGGTCATTCGGTTGTCCGAGATCTTCGGTATGCGATGAACGACCAATTCCTGAAGCTGGGGCCCGAATATTTTATTCGCAACCCGAGTGGTGACATGCTCGCCCGAATCACCGGGGATGTTCTCCTTGTCCGCACCCTCCTGACCGATTCGTTTGCATCAATGCTCCGCGACTCAATCCGAATAGTTGCGCTTGCTGGGGTCGCCGTTTGGATGGATCCAACTCTCGCGCTTATCGCGATAATTGTCGTTCCGATCGGGTTGTTCCCGATGATTCAGCTTACCCGGCGGCTTCGCGATCTCGGTCGGCGGGGCCAGGATGGGGTTGGTGCACTGACGGCGCGACTCCAGGAGTCGATCCTCGGGAGCAAGGTTGTGAAGATATTCTGTAACGATGATTTTGAACGACATCGCTTCGCGGATGCAAACCAGGCGCTCACCAAGGTGTTTATCACCTCTGACCGGGTGAAGGCGCTCAATGGACCGATTAATGAAGTGCTCGCGAGTGTGGCGGTTGCCGCGGTCATACTGTACGGTGGCACCTCCGTGCTCAATGGCACCCGATCACAAGGGAGTTTTATCGGTTTTTTGATCGCCATTTTTCTCCTGTACGATCCATGGAAAAAAGTGAGCCGAGTCCACGCAGCAGTGCAGCAATCTTTGGCGGGAGCCGCACGAGTGTTTGAGGTCCTCGATACGACACCGACGATTCAGGAGCCATCGCCACCGCTGCCGTTGACGGCGAGTAATACGATTGAGGTGAGGGGAGTTTCGTATCGGTACGGTGATTCCTCGGCGTGGGCGCTTCGTGACATATCGCTCACGATACCCGAGGGATCACGGATCGCGCTCGTGGGACTCTCGGGCTCCGGAAAATCAACCCTCGCCGATGTGATTCCCCGATTTATTGATCCGACCGAAGGAATTGTGAAGCTCGGCGGGGTCGATCTTCGCACTGCGAGCCTTGCCGATATCCGAAGCCGGATAGCTATGGTCAGTCAGCATACATTCCTCTTCAACGATTCTATCTGGAACAATATCCGGTATGGCAACCATGACGCATCCTCCGAAGATGTGCTTCGGGCGGCAGAGCAGGCGTATGCTATCCCATTCATCAACGCTCTTCCGGAGCGGTTCGATACTGTGGTCGGCGAGGGGGGATTTGCGCTTTCAGGGGGGGAGCGACAACGGCTCGCGATAGCGCGTGCGATTTTGAAAAATGCCCCGGTTCTCATCCTCGATGAGGCGACCGCATCGCTCGATAACCGATCAGAGCGCGAAGTTCAGCAGGCACTCGATACCCTGATGGAGGGCCGCACCACGATCGTGGTTGCTCACCGTCTCTCGACGATCGTCAACGCCGATCGGATAGTGGTGATGAAGGAGGGGAGGATACTCGAGCAGGGAACCCATACCGAATTGCTTGCTCTCGGGGGGGAATACGCAGCTCTCCACGCGCTCCAAGCGCGGTAGTTCCGGTTTGCGCAGTTTAAACAGTGCATTTCAGGTGGCGCAGTCAAGGCAGCGAAGTCGCTTCATTGGGGCTTTGCAGTTTTTCACTAACAGGTACTACACTGCGAATCGGAACCGGAGTATAGTCCGGCTCGAAAGGGGACCGATCGAAATGCTCCCCTTGACGCGGTTACCATGCTAGGAGGCTTATACGATATGGCAATTACCCTTGCGATTAACGGCTTCGGACGGATCGGACGAAATGTGCTTCGGCAGATTATCTCCCGCAACCTCACCGATACCTTCACCGTTGTAGCTATCAACGATCTGACCGATGCTGAGACCCTCGCGCATCTCCTCAAGTACGATTCAGTCCATGGCACCCTTAAGGAAGAGGTCATCGCCGAAGATGGGGCGATTCGGGTTGGTGGCAAGGTCATCAAGGTGTACGCTGAGAAAGATCCCGCCGCGTTGCCGTGGAAGAGCCTCGGTGTCGATGTTGCTCTCGAATGTACGGGCGTGTTCACCAAGCGTGATAAAGCAGCGCTTCACCTCCACGCAGGGGCTCGCAAGGTTCTCATCTCAGCGCCCTCTCCTGATCCCGATCTCACCCTCGCCTACGGCGTCAACCACGCCGCCTATAACGGCAGTGAGCATCAGGTCGTCAGCTGTGCATCGTGCACGACGAACTGCCTCGCGCCGGTAGCGAAGGTGCTCCTCGAAAACTTCGGCATCGTGCGAGGTACGATGACGACCATCCATTCGTATACCAACGATCAACGGATCCTTGATCTTCCGCACAAAGACCTCCGTCGTGCCCGAGCGGCAGCGATGTCGATGATTCCAACAACGACTGGTGCCGCGAAAGCGGTTGGCCTTGTTCTTCCTGCATTGAAGGGGAAGGTCGATGGCTTTGCGATGAGAGTGCCGACCCCTGATGTGTCGGTCGTCGATTTTGTTGCAGAGGTGGAGCGTGATGTGACCGTCGCTGAGGTCAACCTCGCGCTGAGGAGCGCCTCGGAGCAGTCGCTCAAGGGCATTCTCGGCTTCTGTGAGGAGCCCCTTGTATCGGTTGATTTCACCGGTGATCAACGCTCTTCAATTGTCGATGCCGATTGTACCATGGTGATCGGAGGCCGGATGGTGAAGGTCATCGCGTGGTACGATAACGAGATGGGTTTCTCCGCTCGGATGCTCGATGTCTCGAAGCTCCTCGCGGCCTAGTGGATGAGGAGAGGAGGTTCAGGGCTGGGGAATCTGCCGAGGTTCCCGGCCCGATCCCTCTCGAAGCCGCGAGTTACAAGTCACGGTCTACGATAACGGCACCGTCATTGCGGACGGGGCAACCACCACGAGCCGCTCACAACGAGGCACCCATGACCACCTCCCATTCTGGTACTGATACGCAATCGCTTCCCTGTTACCTCGTCGCCAACTGGAAGATGAGCCTTTCGACCCGTCAATCACTCGAGCTGGCAACCGCGTTGATACACGAGGCATCGATAATGCCGATTCCCGATGATCTGCATACCTGGATCACGCCATCGTTTTTGGCGATTCCTGATACCGCACGAAAAGTGGCGGGGACGCGATTTCGGGTCGGGGGACAGAACCTCTGGCCTGAGCAGCACGGGGCGTACACCGGTGAGGTGTCGCCGACTCAGTTGAGGGAGATGGGGGCGACGTTCGTTATTATCGGTCACTCCGAGCGACGTTCGCTTGTGCACGAGGGGGAGGATCTTATTCGGCGCAAGGTGAAGTCAGCGATTCACCATGGACTCACCTGCATCCTCTGCATCGGTGAAACCCGCGATGAACGAAAGGCTGGCAAAACGCTCGCGGTGCTCCGTTCCCAGATAACGAGCGCGGTTCTCGGGCTTTCTCCACACGAAGTGGCATCGCTCCTGATAGCGTATGAACCGGTCTGGGCGATAGGCACTGGAGAGGTCGCTACCACCGACCAGATCGCCGAAGCGCACACCACCATCAGCACCATCGTGGCCGAGCTCACCACCGCCTGGTGTCCCGTTCTCTACGGCGGGAGCCTCAAACCAGAGAACGCCCCCGAGATACTAGGCCTGCCGTCTGTTCACGGCGGGCTCATCGGGGGGGCTAGTTTGCAGGCTGGGTCGTATTTTGAGTTGGTACGGGCTGCGTTGGCGGGGATGTGATTGGGGGGTTAGGCTGGTCGTAGGAGTGGCTCTCCAGTTATTGGGTCGGTACCCGGTCTCGGCCCCTCCTGTGTCGGACCGGCTGGCGCTGGCTTAAGCAATTTATCGTTCAGTTCCCTCGGGTACGTGGGGTGCTCAAGATACACCCTGGTCTTGGCGATTTCCTGTAGGAGCTCGGGTCTGTTCCCTACAGGAGAAAGTGCTTCGGCGGTCGGTGTTGAAGTGCTGAGGGGGCGTTCTAACATATAAATTTTCCTTTTAAAGCTGCATGAGTAATGATGAGACACCGCAGGACGAATTCTGTTAGTTCAAACATATAATTGTTCGGTTTGGATCTGCGGGGTGCTCTAAAAAACTTTTAGAGGATATGCCATCACCTCACCATCGAGTTGCCTAATCACCCCGCCACCCTCAAAATTTCTTTTCATACTCACTCCCTAGCCTTTCACTCCTTCGATGCCATACATCCCCTCAATCTCCCTTCGCGAAGTTGCTCACCTCCGAGACCTCACACTCGCCACCGGCCACGAACACCCCACCCGCGACATCCGTCGCGGGCTCGAGGTTGTTCTGGAATACGCAGATCTCGAGCTTCACCGGCACGAAAAAGTGGCCTTAGGCGCGCTGCTGCACGAGCTTCAATTTGCAAACCGATTCCGGGGTGAGCCAACGTTCGCCGAGGGTGCAGGTGAGGAGGCAGGGACCCATAGCCTTCATGTCGCTCGGATGATGGTCGCGGTAGCGGATGCTGCCTCGCAGCGGCTTATCAACGAAGGCTCTTCTGTAATGGTGCCCCGCGAGTTTGTTCGCGATGCGATCGTGGCGTCGTGTCTTCATGATATGGGCGAGCTGTTCGGGGAATTTTCAACGGTGCGGGAGCGTGCCGAAAGGGGCGGTGTCGAGGAGTCGAGCGCGGAGAAAGAGCGTTTAATCTTTGTCGGTGCGGCGATGGTGGCGTTGCAGCTTGCTGAGCGGGGACGGATCGATGAGTTTGGAGGAATAATAGCGGGGCTTCGGGAGAAGGTCGGACCCGATGTCACCACCCAAGCGGTCTGGGAGGGCTTTGTTGAGGTGCAGCAGCAAATGCCTCCTCTGAGTCGAGGTGGGCATCGTCGGCTGGATCGGTGGATAAGACTGTACGAAGCGACTGAAGGAATAGGTAATTCTTCGGCCGAGGATCGGTTTTTGGGCATGTCCGTCAAGATGGTGGAGCGGCTTCAGGGCTCGCTCCACTACCATCGGTTTGGACGAAAACCGCCATCTCTGGTTGATTTCCAGCTCGAGGGTCAGATTTTTCAACCGTGGCGTCCCAGTCAGGACGATGCGGCCCGGCATACCGAGCAATTGCGAAGCCACGTGGTGGTGGCGAATCTCGCCCGACTTGAGGGGAATATAGGAGAATTGTGTGGGCTGGCGGCGAGTGGCCCGCAGCGGGCGCTCGCAGCTGAGCTGCGGGAACGGGGATACACTGCGGTCATCGAGTGGCTCGATGTTGCGACCCCCGTGATAAACCGCTCCCGACGCGATCTCAATCCGGAAGTGACGCGGCGAATAGAAAATGCAGCTCATGAAGGCGAGGTCTCTGATATTCTCCGCGACGAATATCGCACGATGCTCTCGAAGCACCGATCGTTCCGAAAACAGGAGGAAACCTCCTCGCAGCTCCATCCGATTGAGACCCGTGTTCGGTTGCAATCGCTCTACCGCCACGCGCTGGCGCGTGAATATGTGCCACGTCCTGGGGAGATACTCGCGTTGGTGGATCAGATACCCGCGAGCCTCCTCCCGTTGCAACCGACCACCTCGGGGTTGGCGCAGCGCCGCTCATCGCGGGTACCTCGAGGGTCTCTGAGCGAAAGCCTGGTATCTGATGAGTGATAAGCCACAGATGCAGTCGGTGGCGATATACTCCGGACCAACTCTTCGTCACCATCTCGGTGAGGAGTGGTGATTATTCGGGTAACAAAAAACCCAATGCCCCGCCCGCCTCTCGGGCCTCGGTGGAGATTACGACACTGTTTTCACTCGGTTGAATCTCACCACGCGCGATTGCACCGACAACCCACGGAAAAAGCCGATGCTCTTGCGCGAGTACCCGAGCACCAAGCTCCTCCGGTGTGTCAGTGCTGACGCATGGTACCGACACCTGCGCAATGATGGGGCCAGTATCAACGCCACGATCGACCAGGTGCACCGTTGCCCCGTGTCGGGTATCTCCTGCCTCGAGCGCTCGCCGATGGGTATCAAGGCCAGGGTATTTAGGGAGAAGCGAGGGGTGAATGTTAATGAGCCGTCCAACGAACATATCAACGAACCACGGCTTGAGGATCTGCATAAAGCCTGCGAGCACAATAATATCGGGGGCAATGTCGAGGAGCGTGTCGGCGATCCGCTCTTGGCACCGAAGGGTGGTGCCCCATAAGGCACGGGGATGGGTGGTTGTCATGATGCCACGGTCGCGCGCTACGGTAATGACTGGGGCATCCGTGTTGTCGGAGATGACGGCGGCTATCCGATACCCTTCGAGCTGCTGGCGCTCGATAAGGGCGAGCGCGTTCGAGCCTCGACCCGAGGCGAGAATCGCGACTGAAGGCAGGGAGGTGGCGGTGGAGGGGATAGCACCACCAGAGGGAGGGGCAACTTCGCCCTCGATCCATCGGCCAAATGACGCTCCGTACTCAACTGGCACCACGGTGATACCGGGGAGCTCGTACGGATGGAGCTCTAAGAGGCGTCGCCGAACCGAGGGGAGTGCAGCGAGGGTTGTTTTTATCTCAAGCTGAAGCTCCCGTTCAGTAGTTACCGCCCCTTTCCACCGATACGTTGAGCTGACCGGGGAGCTGACCGATATGCACCCGCACAGCCGCTCAGAGACGAGGGTGGTTGCTATCCGCTCGGCCTCGATTTCCGACGAAACGGTCGTTAACACGATAATGCCCGAGGAAGGAGAGGGAGGGGGAGAATGGTGCATGAGGGCGAATCGAGGTCAGGGGGACGTTGTGTTGAGCGCCCCAATTGTACGATCGCAGGAGGGGGGAGATGCAAGGAGTTCCGCGGTTTGGCAGGAGCGAGGAATTTAAGGTAGAGTAAGGGACCTTATAAGGGCGGCGTTTTGTTCAGGCCGACCTTTTTCAGAGAGCGGCACATGAAGCAGATAGTTCCGATCATTAGTGGCAAAGGGGGCGTTGGTAAATCGACCGTTGCGGTTAACCTCGCGGTTGCTCTCGCGCAACGGGGCCTGCAGGTCGCCCTTATCGACAGCGATTTCTACGGACCGAGTGTCCCGACCATGCTCGGCGGGGGCAGCCTGACAGTTGATCACGAGGGAAAGATTATTCCGCCTGTAAAATACGGGGTGAAATATATCTCCCTTGGGTTTTTTCTGAGCAATCCTGACGAGGCGGTTGTGTGGCGGGGGCCGATGTTTACGAAGGCACTGACACAGCTCTTCGGGGATGTGAATTGGGGAGCAGTGGATATTTGTATTGTGGATATGCCTCCCGGCACCGGAGACGCCCAGATATCGCTGGCGCAGATGGTCACGTTGACCGGCGCGGTCGTCGTGACGACTCCGCAAGAGGTTGCGCTCGCCGATGTGCGAAAATCGATCAGCATGTTGCGAAAAGTTAATGTGCCTCTCCTTGGGATCGTGGAGAATATGGCGGGCTTTCGCCTCCCTGATGGGGGTGTTGCGGCGATCTTCGGCGAAGGAGGTGGCCAGCGCACTGCTGATGAGTGTGGAGTGCCCCTCCTTGCCTCGATTCCTCTTGACCCCGTTATTCGGGAGGGAGGAGATACGGGTCGGCCGGCGGCTCAGGAATCAGAGCTCGGCTCGGGGCGATTGTTCGGCGACATTGCGGAGAAGGTGCTCGCTGCGCTTGCTGCTCGCGCCGAGGCACCACAGCCGCAGATCATCGGGTGATTGTGCGTTGTACTGTCAACGCCGGTGGGGGATGTTGAACCGCGCAGTTAAATTGTGAAGGGGTTGTAAATTGTGAAGGGGTTGCCCCTCGCGAGGTGATAATTAGATAAGAGTTTTCATGTTCTATTTTATTCTATTTGTTCACGTCCTTCTGTGTTTTATTTTGATAGGGCTTGTTCTCCTCCAGCAGGGCAAAGGGGCTGACATGGGAGCAGCGCTGGGAGGGGGGAGTAATACGCTCTTCGGCGCGGCGGGGGCTACTGCTTTTGTGGTGAAAGCGACCACCGTATCGGCGGTGCTTTTTATGGTCACCTCAATCCTGTTGATTAAACAGTATCGTGCGGGAATTGGGACCGATGGAATCGCGGCGAGCTCTGTTGAGGACCGGCTTCAGGGTTCGCTGCTTAAGGAGAGCGTAGAGCGCGAAGTCGCGGCTGTTGAAGCGACCTCGGTTCCGGCTACGCCGGGAGTCGAGGGTAATGAAGGAGCACCAACGGTGGCCCCGGCACCGGTAGCCGCCGCCGCGGCACCCGCACCCGAGCAGTCTACGCCGAAGGCAGACGGACCTCAGTGAGAAGTTCCATCTGCGGGGGCAGGGGCTCCTTCGAGAGGAGCAGCGCTCGATTGGGCAGTCGGGGTTGAAGCGGGAGCGGTCTCTGGCGCTGCAATCGGGGGAGCTGCGATGGGGGAGGCACTGGCTCCTAGTATCCTTCGGAGTACCTCTACCGGGATGGGAGTAGGACGGCTCATGCTGAGTGCTCGCTGATCGGAATTCGGTGTCGGGGATGTAACGATAGCTCCTGATGCTTTGGAATAGATTCCACGGGTTTGGACCCCCTCGCGCTTTGTGGGGACGGCTCGTCGCCTCTGAGCGCGTCTCATGCCGGAATGCGATCGAGGCCTGGCAGTAATGCTGTGCGGGGTTGAAGTAGGGGTGGGGGTCGGAGGGAGCCGAAAATTCGTCAATCGGCCATTAACGAGAAATACCGGGGCACTTCCCGGATAGATGCCCAGTTTGATGAGGTTGACATACTGTCGGCGTGCCATCACAAATGGACCCCGCACGACCCACTCGGATCTGCCATCAGTCTCCATGATCCGATGTGCGATGTACGTCTGATGGAGTTTTATATAAAAGAGGTTTACGGAATCGTTGTGAGTGATCTCGGCAGCATCGGGCCCCCCCCGGAGTAGAAAGAGCTCCCGAAGGTTTCGACCCTGTGAAAGTTGCTCTCCCAGAAACTGATTGACTCCCAAAAAAGGATTGGTTGCGCTCAGAGGAAGGGGACCTGTCCCCACGAGAGGATTGCCTCGCCCTCCGAGGCAACCTGCCCCAAGGATAATAAAAGCACACATGAGAGAGGGAATAGTTCGGGCCATACCGGCTGAGGCTCAGAGCAAAAGTCAAAGGTTTCAGCTCGTTACTGGGCAGTGAGCCGACATTCCGGTTCATCGGATAGGCCGATGGGTGTGGGACCCGGGACACCTATGAGATGCGGGGTCGGCATCCCTCGGTGCGGGACGGTGGCTCGGGGAGGGCCAGCGCGGGGGATAGCTCCATTTAGGTCATACACTCCTCTCGCCGTTGTGCCATAATGAGGAGGTCACCACGGATCTGAGGATGGACTGGTCGATATGGAGATACGGTGCTTTAGCGCATGGGATTACCTCCGGGACATCGTCCGCGCAATCGATGGTGAGGTGACTCTCGTGGGAGAATCATTGGTATGCGAGATTCCGGGCTCCCCAGTGACCGATCCCGTTCGGGATCCGCTCGCGCTTCTTGGAGTGACGCGAGAGGTGATGGAATCGCTCCGCTCCCAGAGACCTAACGTCATTCTTGCGGGGCTTGAGCCTTCAACCATTCCGCTCTCCGTGGTGAAGGCCAGACTTGCTTCTGAGTGGGGAGAACAGGTGAGGATTGTGGGGTACGCCCCAGTTGGATTGTCGGGAATATTTGACGGCATCGAGGCGATTGGCACTGCGCTCAAATGCGGGCCTGCGGCTCACGCCCTCAGTCAGCGACTTCGAGCTCAGTTGATGAACTGGGCCGATAATTTTTACGACCGCATCCGAAATAAGCGGGTTGTTTTCCTCAGTAGTGTCGAACCTCTGATGGTTGCCGGATTTTGGGTGGCTGATCTCATTCGCTTTGTATCGGCTCACCCCGTGTATTCAGCCCAGGAGAGTTTTCATGCGCTCATCAGCTGGGACGAGCTCTGCGCGTTTGCCCCTGACGTGCTAATTGTTGCCCCTACAGGGGCGTCGCTCTCGGCTTCAATGTCAATGCTGCCAACCCTGGAAGCCCTCCCTGATTGGGAGAATATCCCCGCGGTGAAGCGAGGAGAGGTGGTTTTCTGCGATGGCGTGAACCATTTCTACGAGCCGGGCCTCGGCATCAGAGAGTCGGCGGCGATCCTCTTCTCTGCGATAGCCGGTTTTGATAGTGGATACATCACGCCCCGAGAGATATTCCGTCGCCTTCGGTGGGTGGAGTTACGACGGGGGCAATGGTAGGGTATGGGGGAATACGCCCAGAGGAAGGAGGGAGGTATGAGCTCGGAGTTACAATCAGAATCGGACGGGGATGTTAAAAACCGTGGCTGGATTCGAGGATTTGTCCCATCGAGAGGGATGGCAAATGGCGAGGAAGTGCAACAGACTACCATGTCAGGTGCGACCAGTGCATTCACCCTAGCGACCCGAGCCGAAGCGCGACTTGCCTCTTCTCTCGCTGCTGGTCACATTCGAGCTACCGATGTCGGCTATCTGAGAGAATACCAGCTATCACTGCTCCAACACACCGCGACCCTTTCAGACCGCGACCTTGAAATCATGCGGGCTCTCACCGCATCGTGGGATCTTTCGCCCCGCATCCGCCAGCACACCTCTCATCGCCCCGTAATCGGCCGTTTTATTGTTCTCGCAAAACGGGTCCTTTTTCCAATTATCAGAGCAGCTCTCAAAGAGGAGCTCGCCCAGCAACGGGCTTTCAACGGTGCGTTGATAGAGTATCTAGCCCGAAAATAAGCGACCCGTGGAGCGAATGTGTCCGCTTGCCTCAGGTCTTAGCTTCGCATACATCACCGAATCTGCCCTGCGCCTCGAATCCGATATGTATACGAACAGAGTTCCGGTAATCCGAGAGGCCCACGCGCGTGAAGTTTTTGGGTGCTGATTCCTAATTCAGCTCCGAATCCAAACTCTCCGCCATCGGTAAATCGGGTTGAAGCGTTGTGATACACGGCGGCGGCATCAATTGCAGAGAGGAAGACCTCCGCCGCAGCCGAATCCTCAGAAACTATCGCTTCGGAGTGATGGGTTGTATAGCGCGCGATATGCTCAATTGCCTCGGCTAAACCTGAAACTATTCTCACTGCCACCCGAAGGTCGAGAAACTCGGTCGCATAGTCCTCCTCGCTGGCAGGAATAACCCACGGATGATCGCCGCCACCACGCAAACGGCCGGCTATCTCTTGAGTCCGCTCGCATCCCCGACACTCAACCGATGCCTCGTGGAGCGCGGCGAGAAGCTCGCCCAGATGCCGCTCCGCCCACGCTTCATCGATCACGACCGTCTCAATGGCATTGCACACCGACGGGCGACTTGTTTTGGCATTCAGAGCGATCGATACCGCCATCGTGGGGTTAGCCGACTGATGAATATAGAGGTGGCAATTTCCCTCGCCGGTCTCAAGAACAGGAATCCGCGCGTTCCTTCGAACCTCCTGAATAAGACGCGCCCCACCTCGTGGCACGAGCACATCGATGACCCCGTGCAGCTCCATCATCTCGCGGGCAGCAGAGGGAGATGGGTCGGCAATAAGCTCTATGGAGCTTCGAGGAAGATTTACCGCCTCGAGCGCGTCCTGCATCAGAGAAACGAGCACAATGTTCGTTGCGAGGGTTGATCGGCTCCCTCGGAGAACTACCCCATTTCCTGACTTTATCCCAATCGCCGCGGCATCAACGGTCACGTTCGGGCGCGCCTCATAGATGATCCCAATGACGCCGAGCGGAACCCGCACTTTTTCGATAAGGAGCCCATTTGGACGGGTCCAGGAATCGAGGACTACCCCCAACGGATCAGGAAGTTCAATGAGCTCCTCCAGAGCCGCCGCGATCCCACCGATACGCCCCTCAGTGAGGGTAAGCCTATCGATCATCGCTGTTGAGAGGTTAGCTTCGCGGGCGGCTACCACATCACGGAGGTTTGACTCGAGAATCAAAGGCACGTGAGCTCGCAGCCCCCGTGAAATCTCAGCGAGCGCTGCATCACGCTGGGCTCGTGGTGAGCGCCGCAGGCTCGCGGTTGCGGATTTGCACGTGCTTGCCTTGGTTCGTAGCTCGTTCCCGGTGGCACCCTGGTTCGTGGGGATCTGACTTTCTACCATGTTTTTCTCTGTCCCACCTCCTCGACGCACGCCTCCATTCCGATTCGTGGAGGCCGATTCTACACCATCACGGCCAAATCATCTCGATGAATCACCTCATCCCGCGCGACCCCTAACGAGTCGCGGGCGAACGAGGTCGGACGACCGAGCGCTGCGGTCAGTTGAGATGATGAATAATTACTAATTCCCCGTCCGATGAAGAGACCTTCCGAAGAGAAAAGCTCAACAACATCTCCCCTGTTGAACGACCCCTCGCTCGCGACCACTCCGGCCGGCAGCAGACTGCGTTGCTCCGTCCGAACCGCGCGGGCCGCTCCCTCGTCGACCACAATCCGACCACTGACCGGGGAATGAAATGCAATCCACTGGAGCTTTCTTCCTGGTGATGAACTGCCGGCGGTCGTGCCCCCTTTTTCACCAAAGTACGTTCCTGCACCTTCTCCCGCAAGAATCGGCGCAAGAGATCCATGCGCGGTTCCGACAAAAACTGGAACCCCAAGCCCGATTGCACGCTCTGCAGCCCGAATCTTGGCTGCCATTCCCCCAGTACCGACCCGCGATCCGCCTCCGGTGGCGAGGCCGCGAAGCGCGTCGGTCACCTCGGTCACAAGCGGAATCCGCTTTGCGTTCGGAAAAACTCTCGGGTCGGCGTCATATAGTCCGTCGACATCGGTGAGGATAATAAGAAGGTCGGCATGAACGAGGGCAGCGACGAGCGCCGAGAGCATGTCGTTATCTCCAAACGAATGATCGGAGAGGACGACGGTATCGTTTTCGTTTATCACCGGAACAGCTCGGTGGCTCAACAAAGCCTCAAGGGTATCAAGCGCGTTGTTGTACGATTGGCGTCGGGAAAAATCGTACCGGGTTAAAAGAATCTGAGCGGCGAGCAAGCCGTGCTGGCGGAATAGCTCAGTGTACGTCTGCATCAAGAGCCCCTGACCGATAGCTGCAGCTGATTGCTTGAGCGAAACGGTGGCTGGTTTTGCGGTCAACTGAAGTGCGTATGTTCCTGCGGCAACCGCCCCTGAGGAGACCAGAATTGTCTCAATCCCATCAGCGGTCAACGAAGCAACGAGGTGCGCGATATCACTGATCCGTCTGTGAGAGAGCGCACGATTATCTTCGGTGACCGAGCTACTGCCGACCTTGACGACGACGCGGCGAATGCTGGGGGAGTCCATGGTGGGAACCATGCTGAAAAAAGTGAGAGAATTAGGTACGACGCAGTATTATCTCACACCTTTCCGAGGAATCAAGAAGGGTCCTTACCACCGATTGAGCGAAACAAATTCGGGAGGGTTATGGGTATAATTCAGCCGCTTCGAGCAGCTCCGATACCGACGCAGCCACCTCCTCGGTGGTACCGTCAGTCGACAGCACATGCCAGTCGCTCGTCGGAAAAGAGGCGATGGTCTCCTGCCGTGCACGGATCTCTTCCGAAGCATCGGACGGGTCCCCCGTCCGATGCCGGATCCGTCTCAAAGCGGTTTCGGTGTGACAGTGGCACCAGATACGGTGGCACACTGCTCCTCGTATGTCGGCCAAACCAGCGACGAGAAGCTGTGCATCACGGCTCTGAAAGGTCGCATCAAGAACGACCGGTAGCCCACCCGAAAGGACTGCAGAAGCTCGGCAAATCATTAACTCGTAGACACGGGAGGTCATCTCACGAGAGTAGGCATCTGGAGGAGCCGGTTCAGTCTCATCAACCCCCGACAACTCCTTCCGGATATAGTCGCTTCGGATGATGACCGCACCCCGCGCGCGGGCGATCTGGTGAGCAACAGTGCTTTTTCCTGCACCGGAGAGACCCCCGACCACGATAAGGGTGGGACGGTGCCACGAAAGTGCGTTCTCTGCGAGAAAAAGATATTTTTCAGCATCATCATCCCACCCAGCGGGGGAAAGGGATAGGACCTTCGCGCGAACCGTTGCTCGATAGCTCACCAGAAGGGGAATCAAAGCAAGTCCCTGGTAGTCCCCGGTGATGCGAAGGTAATGTGAGAGGATGATCGAGAGACAACTCCAGGCCTTTTGGTGGATGAGGTCCATAACCATGAACCCGATATCGTTCATGGTGTCGATCGTATTTAATTCGGGATTGAACTCTATCCCATCAAAAGGGACGAGTTCTCCCTCGAAACGACAAATATTCCGGCTGTGAAGGTCCCCGTGGATTCTCTTCACGAAAAAAGGAGCTCGTGTCGAGAGTAGTGGTTCGCTTGCGGCGAACGCAGCGACCTGTCGAGCGATGAGAGAATCGATGCGGCCAGAATCAGGAACACTTTTCAGAAGAACTGAACGATTCGCCTCTATTTGGCGTTTGAGGACCGATGTGGCGGGAACATCTGGTAGCGGTGGTTCTTGCAGATGAAGGATGGCTATTAATTCAGCCAAACGCTCGAGTTGTGGGGGAGGTGGAGGATTCGTCGTAAGAAGCGATTCGAGGGTTGCGCCCGTCTCAAATCGATACATCTTGAGGAGGAAGTCCACGCAATCGGGCGAGGGTGGGGCGAGTTCGTAAGACCCATCTTTCCGCTGTATGATCCCGACAACCTCTCGATACAGTTTCGGGGCGAATCGTCGATTAAGGTTCATCTCCTCTTCGCAAAAGTGCCATCGACGAATGGGGTCTCGGGTGTCGATGAAATCAAGGTGGAGCGGATTTTTTAATTTGTACGTGTAGGGGCCGACGAGAAAGAGATGAGAGGTAAGGGTCTCGATATGGGTAACGGAATCACCAGAGGGAAAAAGAGGAGAAGATGCGGGAGGGTACGATGTGGGATCGCAGAGGAATGAGATGAGGGATGAAGTTTTCGGATTCATAAAAGTCGGGGAGGTTATGTAACAATCGTAGCTCTTCCGGGGGTGGGTGCGAAAGGGCACAGGTTGGAAAACGGAAATCCCCTTTTTTGGGGATTAGTCTGATGGTGTGGTAAGGTTGGTTTTTCTCCGTCGTTGTTGACAACCTGTTTTTGGCTGTAATCCTATGACTGGTCAATCCCTTCCATCCGATAGCCTCGAAATCCTCGAAACCCTTCTGCCTCATCTGAAAGTGGGAGCAGAGTATGCGGCCCGTATACAGGAGCGGATTGGTCAGCAACCGGATAAATCAACCATCGGTGACAACCCCTTTGCTGCGGCGCTCTCTGATGCTGATATCTCGATACAAACAGTGGTCGAGGTGGCTGTTCTCGCTGCTTATCCCGAGGCACGATTTTTTGGGGAGGAGTATGCGTCGTCGGTGAATACCAAATATCTCTCGGCTACATGGTGGGGGGATGCGGATCAAGATGTGGATGATCGAGTATTGTTGCTCGATCCGATCGATGGTACCCGATATTATCTTGACCAGGGAGAGTTTCATGTAATCTTTAGCGTAATATCGCGTGAAAGTTTTGAGGCGAGCATGTTTCTGTTTCCGCGGAGACGGAAGATTGTCTATGCCGTACGAGGGGGGGGAGCGTTTGTGGGAGACTGGTCTGAGGTGAATGTCCGGAATTTTTCGCGGCTTCAGCTTGGGGAACCTATTCTGCAGAGTGGAGGAGGTGAGCCCCCAGTTTATTGCAGCCTTCATGCGTCGCTAAATGAGTCCGCGCTTGCCCCTCTCTCGGTATTTCACCTCGCGCGTGACTATCGACCCGGGCCAACGACCCCGATTCACGCGGGACTCTTCTTCGGCGATGTCTCCGCGGTGGTGATGAACTCATCTCAACTCATCGATGGGGCGGCGATCGCGTTCGTTGCCGCAGAGGGAGGAGCATGGGTATCCACTCATTCGGGTGAGCCGATGCCCCCTCCTCGCTCAGCAAACGCTGAAAAACAGCTTGTGGGGTTCGTTGCATCGCGCTCGGAGGATATTCATCGGAGAATCCTCGTGGCATTGGAGAAATCGAGAAACGAGGAGGGACTTCGCCAAGGCTAACCTTACAATGAGCACGAACTAGTATCGGATTCGTGCTCGCGTGCCGTTCGGGAGAGTCCCGGGAAAACTAACAGTCGTGTGAACCTTTGGTATTGCGAGCTAATCGGCCGTAGCCCATTAATGCTCGCAGAGCGTCTGCCTCAAGTTCCGCATCAAGTTTTGACGGTGCGCGACAGGGCGAAGGACCTGGGCACGTCCCGTTGGACGATAGCTTTTCTATTTTAGTTGATGGTGATCCATCATCGCTATGGGAGCCGTTCACACTTACGTCAAGAGCGGAGGAAAAAGGTGGCACGAACTCAGGGGACAGTCCCGGACCCTCTCCTGCGGCAGAAACGGAAGGCTCGTTGAGCACGGAGGTAATCTCAGGGTCAGTGGGTAACGCTAATTCGTCCTCAGAGACCGGGAGATCAAAACGACGGACAAGTGCTTGCCGGGCTGGAAGGGGAAGCTGAAAGAGCGCATCAACAAGGCCGTCAGGGATCGATTTAGCAACTTTTTTTTCGGCGGCCATGGGCTCGATTTCTCTTGGTGTTTAATCGGAGCCTTTCTGCTTTGATAGTGCGGAGCACGTTGCAAGAGAAGCTGCCTTTCGTGCACACGAGCAATCCCTCTTTGAGGGTCGGTGCACCGGTTCAACCAATAAACAATTCCACTACGCTGATTCCATTCTAACACGATGGAGGGACTTTTGCCGAGAGGTTTTCTTTTGCGCACATGGAGCGGTATACTTCCGATCTTTGAGGGACATGACCGAGAGGAAGATGCGTGCCGGGATGGGATGCTTTTGCAGGAGGAGGTGGATCATGCACAGGTTTTTCAGGTCACAGGCACGATTCGTCTTAATGGGGTTGATATCTCTCGTTTCCTGGGAGCTGAGGTTTCCCGTTCACGTAGCAGCAGAGGAGCCTGTTGAGATGAAAGTTATCGCCCATATCTCGTCAGAGGCTGGGTCGAAACATCGGCTGTTACTCGCAGCACACTTCTCAATAGCCCCGGGCTGGCACATCTATGCAAAAAACCCGGGGGAGTCTGGTTTGCCCACAACAATTCGGTGGGAACTTCCCGCTGGTTTTACCCCTCAAATCCTCCATTGGCCTGTTCCCGTTCGTTTTAGCAACGACGGACAACCGAAGACATTTGGCTACGAGAGAGAGGTCGTTTTTGTTGCCGAAGTCGCGATGCCATCTGATTTTCCTCACGGTGAGCCGATTCCAATTACGGGGAGAGCTTCATGGCTTGGTTGTAGTCCGCGGTCTTGTGTTCGAGACTCTCACGACACGAGCTTCGTACTCAAGGTTGGCGAGGTACCCGAACGCATGCGTCAGCCAGCCTCTTTCTTCGCGGAGTGGATTTCGCGGGATCCCGTCGATGCACTATCTCATCCGGCAATACGTTCCATCGAACCTATCCCGGGAGCTGGAGCGACCGTCGTGTGGAACGAGCAGGTTTCAGAGATTGATTTCCTCCCTGACGAACCGGCCCCTCGACGTTCAGGGGGAAGTGGGGGGCAAACCGTGGAGGTACACTCTCAAAGTAATGAGGGGGGAAAATTGGCGACCGAGGTAGTTTTGGTCTCGTCGGATGGAGGCGCGGTGTCGCCGGTGACTGGTTCCCTTCTCTTTCGTGGTGCGGATGGATCACGCACGGGGGTAAAGCTCATCATCCCGCCCGAATCTGGCAAATTGGAGAGATTTGTAAAATAGAATGGGTCGTTCAGCGAAGCCGTGAAGATAAAGAGCCGAGCAGCTGGCTTGCCCGGCAGGGAGCTCTCGGATATAACTTCGGCAAGTTTTTGATGATAGCGAGGGTTCTCGCTTTTTTTGGCCCTCTACGATCGTTGCACGGGGCTAACGATTACGGCAAACGACAGTTGCATGAGATTGAGAGACGAAATGGGAATTGATTTCGGAGGAATAGGGGACGCGCACTCTTTGGGAAAGGAAGGGAAAAAAGGTGCGATGGGAATCCGAGAGCGGGCCGGACGTATGAGTGTCATTGTCGCGCTTGCTGCCCTTTGTCTGACAATACAAGGGGAGGTTCTCGCACAGGGGCCGGCTGGACAACCTCCGATGCCGAGCTTCGGAGAGCGGCTCATGCAAATGATGCCGATGCTCCTCATGGTTTACGTGATTTTTTACATTCTGGTGATTCGTCCTCGTCAATCTGAAGAGAAGGCGCAGCAAAAGTTTTTGGAAGGACTAAAAAGGGGCGACCCGGTCATTACTGCCTCAGGTCTGTTCGGAAAAATCGTCAGCTTAGACCCCGGTTCGATTACCCTCGAGATAGCACCGACCGTGAAGGTCCGGGTCGAGCGAAGGACCGTCATCAAGCGGGAGGAGAGCGAGCAGTCTTCCGCTAAGTGAGTGGGCGGCCGCCACGAGCGGCAGCAGGGGGGTAAGCGTCATCATGGAAAAAGAGGGACTTCGTGAAGGACAGAGGTTCGGCTTTACTCGGTGCCCCCGGTGGGCACGGTAAAGATCCGAATAGTCAGCGAGTCACGACGGGGCTGAGCAGTTCATGATTTCCACAGGGAGACACGAACTGCCAACGGTAAAGGAAATAAAAATGGGTTCTCGTTCCAGACAGCGTATCATAGCGATAGCGGTCGTCATTGTGGTTGCCCTCCTATTGCTCGTACCAACTATCGCAAAAGAGGGTTTCGGTCGCGAAATCCAGTGGCCACTTTCGCGGGCACTTTCGCTCGGCCTTGACCTTAGGGGGGGGGTTCATCTGGTCTACCAGGTTGCAACTGAGGAGGCGGTGAAGGGCCATCTTCAGACGACTGCGCAATCTGCACGGTCGGTGTTGAGGGCCGAGAAATTGATCGTCGTGCGGTCCAACCCCGTCGACACAAACGGGCTGGAGGTAGTTCTTCTCTCGGACTCCATGACTGAGCGGGCGAGGGCGATGATAGAAGATCGATTTCCTGAGCTCCAGTTTGTAGAAACAACCTCTGATGGTGGACGACCGCGATTGGTGTATCAGTTGCCGGATCAGACCGCTCGTCAGATCAAAGAGCGATCCGTTGTTCAAGCGATCGAAACTCTTCGGAATCGTGTCGATCAATTCGGGGTGGCCGAGCCTCTCATCACCAGGAGTGGTGTGGAGCGAATATTGCTGCAAATGCCCGGGTTCTCCGACATAGAGCGGGTCAAGCGGGTCGTCGGGAAAACTGCCAAACTCGAGTTTCGTCTTGTTCCAACCTCTCCCTCTGCGCGATCACTCTCATTAAAGGACCGCAAAGGTTCGCCGATACGGGTCGAAGAGGATGTTCTGATGGGTGGAGATGCAGTGCAGGATGCGAGGCCGGAGCGAAGCACTGGCAGGGTTGAGGTGGTTCTGACCCTTACCGCTGAGGGCCGAAAGACATTCGGTGCGATCACCTCTGAGCACGTCGGCCGGCAATTGGCCATCGTGCTTGATGGGGTGGTTTATTCAGACCCGGTCATTCAGGACCGAATCACCCAAGGGGTTGCGACTATCTCGGGAAGCTTTTCTCTCGAGGATGCACAGGAGCTCTCAGTCGTTCTGCGAGCGGGTGCATTGTCCGCCCCTCTTATCGTGGCAGAGGAACGGACGGTGGGGCCCTCGCTCGGAGCAGAGTCAATTCGAAGTGGGATTGTTGCAATCGTCGTGGGCTTTTTAGCGATTGCGGTCTTTATGATCGGCTACTATCGCAAGGCGGGCTTGGTTGCGGTCTTTACGCTCGCGATGAATCTTTTCCTTCTGGTGGCTAGTTTGGCTTTTTTTGGGGCGACTTTAACTCTTCCCGGGCTTGCGGGGCTTGCTCTCACGGTAGGTATGGCGGTTGACTCAAATGTACTCATATTCGAGCGAATCCGAGATGAGATTCGTCTGGGTGCCCAGAGGGACTCCGCAGTAAGAGGGGGATTCGACAAGGCATCATCAGCAATTCTTGACACTAATCTCACCGGTTTTTTGTCTGGTGTCGTGCTCTACCTTTTTGGCACTGGGCCCATAAGAGGATTTGCAGTAACGCTGATGGCCGGTGTTATGACAACTTTGTTTTGTGCTGTCGTTTTGTCCAAATTTGTTTTCGAAGCGTTCCCGTTGCGGGACCGTTCTGGTCGACTGTCGGTGTAGTTGGTGAGAATGAAATCGGAGTAGATTCATCATGAGTTTTTCTGGAAGAGAGTTTTTCGCCACGACACCCTCGTTCGATTTTCTCGGCAAGCAACGTTTTTTTCTTATAGCCTCCGCCCTCTTGGTCATCCTCTCGGTCGGTTATTGGGTGGTGAGGGGAGATGCCCGATATGGGGTCGATTTCTCGGGGGGATACGAAATAGTCGTTCGTATGACTGAGGGGGTTACCACCGAAGAGCTCCGAAAAGTTCTGGATACTCCGGATTTCACCGATGTCTCGGTGCAATCCTTCGAGGCAAGTTCCCATGAATTCAGCTTTCGTTTTCAGAGTCAGAAGGACAGTAGCGACATTCGTGCGCTCGTCACGAGTCGGCTCTCCGGAGGGATGGCTCAGCGATTTGTCGAGATTGTTAAATCCGATTTTGTAGGGCCTGCCGTTGGCGCTGAGTTGCAGACGAAGGGGGTGTTGGCTGTTGTTCTGGGACTCATCGGTATTCTCCTGTATATCGCGTTCCGATTTGAGTTTGCGTTTGGGTTCGGCGCGATCATAGCTGTCTTTCACGATGTCATCGTATCGACCGGGATATACCTTTATACCGGGCATACGATCAGCATGACCACCTTGGCAGCGGCTCTGACGATTCTTGGTTATTCGGTCAATGATACAATTGTTATATTCGATCGAGTTCGGGATGAGCTGCAGGTGGCAAAAAAGGGGGAAACACTCTCGACTCTCGTTAATAGGTCGATTAATGGAACTCTGTCTCGGACCTTAATCACCCAGGGGCTAACGACACTCTCAATCGCCGCATTGATGTTTCTCGGATCCGGCGCAATCGCGGAACTCAGCGTATTTCTCTTCGCAGGAATGATCACCGGAACCTATTCAACGATTTATATAGCCTCTCCGGCGATGATCTGGTGGCACCGTATGCGGGGTGGATCAGAGGAGGTTGCATAGGTCATCATTGGGGCCCTTTCATCATAGCAAGAGTGCTCAAGAGGGGGCTCCATGGAGTCTCCTCGCGAATTGGGTATCAGTCCAAGGAGGGGCGTCTTTGCTGGTCCCGACCACGTGATTGGAGGAATTCAGGAGTTCTGAAAGTCCCTATTCGGCCTTATTTCTCAGAACGGTATTTTTTCGTACGAAAAGCACCGATCGTAGCGAGGTGTTCGGTAATTTTTTCGTAATTTCGGCCGAATTTTTAAAAAAAACCTCATCCATTACCGATGTTCGAGCCGATGGTCTTTTGGGAAGTCGAACCGGTGAAGAGACCATTTTTTGAGAAGGGTGCCTTGTGCTTTTCTGTTTTTTAGGGGCCTTTCAAAAAAACTCCTTACCTTTTTTTAAATCGCGGGTTAGTCTACCTGCAAGGACCGCATCGTTCCGGTTCGATTTTGTTTAAATCAGAATACACGCCAAGCTCGCCGATGGTCGGGGAGCGGTTTTTAGGGAGATCTTCGGATGACCTTACAGAAAGATTTTCGGTTCCGATCGTATCGGAATTGCTTTAGACGACTCCTTGCGACGACCTTTTCGGCCGCCGCGCTTTTCGGAGCGGTAGCTCCTGAACAGGCTCAAGCAGATCAAGGACTGCTCTCCGAAGCGCTCTTCGGTGCGAGCGAAGAGACGCCTTTCATCGATGTGAAGGGATGGCTCTCTCAGGGAATCACCTTCAATACAACCTCATCAAGCAGCTTCAACGGCCCAGTGACGTTCAATGATCGATCCGGGGAATATCAGTTAAACCAACTCAGTCTCGTTTTTGAGCGAGCGGTTGAGCAAAGTGGCGATGATTGGAATCTTGGGGGTCGGGTTGACCTCATGTACGGTACCGACTCCGCATTTACCACTTCAGTTGGATTCGATGACAATATTACGTCGAGCTCCTACCGTTATTACACGATGGCGATTCCGCAGGCTTATTTGGAAACAAATATCCCTGTGCTCGATGGCGTGAAGTTCAAGGCAGGGCACTTCTATACCCTGATTGGTTATGAAGTGGTTCCCGCTCCCGATAATTTCTTCTACTCGCATGCCTATACCATGCAGTATGGGGAGCCGTTCACTCACTGGGGCGGCCTCTTCTCGAAGTCGTTCTGCGACGGACAATACACCGTGACCGCCGGCGCGGTTCAGGGATGGGATAACCTCAGCGATACCGCTGACCACAATCTCGCATTCCTCGGAGGTGTTTCTGCTGAAGTCGCTGAAGGAACGGTCCTCACGGCCTCGGTCATTAGTGGGAATGAGGGTCGCAGTGCGAACCGTACGATGTACAGCCTCGTGTTAAGCCACCAGTTCTCGGATAAACTCAAGTGGGTGGCCCAACATGATCTTGGTGTTCAAGAGGTTAATGGCGGCGGTGATGCGCAGTGGTACGGATTGAACAACTACCTCATCTACTCGATCAGCGACACTCTCTCAACCGGGTTTCGTGCCGAGTGGTTCAATGACGATGACGGGGTTCGAGTCGCAGGGCTTCGCAGTGGCTACGGCGGAAGAGGAAACTACTATGGCCTCACGTGGGGGGTTAACGTGAATCCTGTCTCCTACCTGACGATTCGTCCTGAGCTGAGATACGACTTTGTTCGCTCGCCCAAGTCAAATGGCTTCGGGAAGGCAGATGAGAACGATCAGCTTCTTGTCGGCTTGGATGCGATCTTCAAGTTCTAACTTAAAGAAGTTCGGTTCTTGAAATTAGTGGGACGGGGAGAGGTCTCTGTCCCACCCGGAGGTGTAAAAAAGAGGTATGTACCCTCGGGTACTAAAGGGTTTGATTCCGGACGGGTGGTTAGATTGAGAGTCTCTCAGAAGGAAAGGGGGATCAATTTCCGGGCAGATTCCAACACAATAAATTCCATTTTCTGTTGACTGTTGTCTTATAGAGGGAAGGTATACGTATGGCAGAACAAAAACGTCTAGGGTGGGGTATTTTACTTGCAGCCATAGGAGCTGCTGCGGTCCTCGGGGTAACTAGTCCGATCCCGTTCGAGACAGCTAATCCGCATGCAGAACCGTGGAATCCCGCTGATACTTCATGGTTGTTGGGAGCAAGTGGTTTGGTGCTTCTCATGACCCCGGGGCTTGCTCTTTTTTATGGGGGTATGGTCAACGCACGCAATATTATTTCGACGATGTTTCAAAGCATCGTGTCGATAGGGGTTGTGAGCCTGACTTGGTTGCTTGTTGGGTTTGGTATTGCGTTTGGAGACTCAAACCACGGGCTCTGGGGAAATCCACTCCAGTTCTTCCTTTTCGAGGGGGTCGGCGGACAACGGCACGCAGTGCTAGGCGCGGCGCTTCCGTTTGCGCTCTTTGCACTTTTCCAGCTTAAATTCGCGATTATCACCCCAGCGCTTATTACCGGTGCGCTCGCGGAGCGGGTTCGATTTTCGGGCTATCTCCTCTTTATGGCGCTATGGAGTATCTTTATCTACGCCCCACTTGCCCATTGGACCTGGCATCCGGAGGGGATTTTCTTCAAGTGGGGATTGCTTGACTTCGCTGGGGGTACTGTTGTCCATATCTCCGCGGGGATGGCAGCGGCAGCGGGAGCTCTTTACCTCGGGAAGCGATCATCGGCAAAGGAAGGTCACGCTGAGGAACCGTCCAATATCCCCCTCATTATTTTGGGAACTGGACTTTTGTGGTTTGGATGGTTCGGCTTTAATGCTGGATCCTCTCTGGCAGCAAACGATGTGGCGACCTTGGCTTTCCTTAATACTAACACCGCTTCATCGGTCGCGATGATTGCGTGGTTGGCAATCGATGGAGCGCGAGGCAAGAAGGCGTCAGCGACCAATGCGTGTATTGCTGCCGTGGTTGGACTTGTCGCAATTACTCCGGCTGCCGGATTCGTATCGGTGCGGGCAGCGATCGCGATCGGGCTGATTGGAGCGGTGGTAAGTAATCTCGCGTTGGCTTACAAGCATTATCTCCGTATTGACGATGCGCTGGATGTACTTCTCTGCCACGGGTTAGGAGGGATTACAGGGATGATTTTGACGGCCGTCTTTGCTACTAACGGTGGACTTATCACTGGTAGTACCGATCTGTTTGTTAATCATCTACTGGGGTTAGCAATCACGCTGCCTTTCACCTTCTTCGGTTCGCTCCTTCTGTACAAAGTAACCGACATCCTGGTGCCCTTGCGAGTTACTGAAGATGAAGAGAAGGCTGGGCTCGACTTCAGTCAGCACGGAGAGCAGTATCATTCGTCCAAATTTATGGTGCGGGGCTTTTCTTCGGCGGGTGGTGAAGAGCATCCGAGGCCTTAGTTCACAACGGTATTGGGTTTCATTGGGGGGACAGCCCCCCAATCAATCCCCAAAAGCGGCCCCTGGGTCGCTTTTTTTGTTGTGTCCTCAACAGGTACGGATAGAGCGGATTTGAGCGAGATATGAGAGTTTCCTCAGTCGGGAGGCGAGAATGGTACCGAACTGGCTGAACGATGGATCTCAGCTGCAATCTCGGGCTCATCGTCCAATCTGATAACCGGTCTGCTCCGTCGAGGGCTCTTTGCGTTTACGTTAGTAACCATCTCTTCGAGTTTAACCTCGTGGAATGGAGGATGCTGTATGTCCCTCTCCGCCAAGAGATCGATTCCCCTCTTAAAATAGCATCATATCGAGAAAATAATATTCTCTGAATCATGATATCTGAAAATGGTTCGTGGGGTATCAGTTTCCGATGCGATATCGTAAGCGTCGCCCAGAGCTATAACCCACATGGATGGACCGCCTTGGTTAATGGTGCGAGAGCCGTGAGTACACTAACGAGAACCAATGGCTGAGCTCCTTGGTCGGGCAGATCCTGCGGGACTCGTTCCCCAATACTAAAAAAGTGAAATAGCTCTTCTTGTGGACGCTTGCTGCCCCGCATCATTACTCTCCGCCCAGCTGGTATTTGTACTCAGCATGCGGACCTTCTCATTTTCTGCGAATTTACTCGATCTTTTTTCACCACCCTGATAGAGGTTGGGGGCTACTGTACAATCAGCACCTGCTCACCATCGCGGCAATTTACGTGTTTATTTAGATAGTTACTTTTCTCCTCAAAACCAACTGAGAGATAAATTGGGGTGTCGTCCTCACATCAACGCATGCTAATCTACCGGCAAGCACCATCTGAAAATCCACAATCCCGCAAAATAATGATCTTCAACGCGACAAAAGCGGTCTTGCGACTCGTATTAGCGATCGGACAGGGTGGGGAATTGGAACGAGGGGTTGAGTGTAGGTAAGGTCATGAGGGATATCGTTCTCCCTACCCATAACCCCGTTTCCTCGCTCGTCGGTCTCGCCGAAGCTCAACATCAGGGTGTCGAATCCGATGATGACGTGACCAGCTTGTGTTCCAGTGGTTGGGCCCCGATGCTGCACTCGCGTGATCCTTGCCAAGAAATCGCCTGTTCATTCGAGTAGAAATGCAGGTTTTTAATTATTAGGCAACTCGGTGTGGCGATCGTTTGTTCACTTGTGAGGTTAAAGAGAGAGCGGATGTAATCATGATGAATTTTTTGCGGCAAAGAATCGTTGAGTTTCTCTACCTTCCATTCCTGACTTATTTTGCGACCCGCAGCTGCAAGTTTTGCTACTCAGTCGGATATTTTGAGGTCTTCCTCAAGCTTGTTTCGGGTTGGCTTATCTGTTTTCCGCTGTTTTATGTGGTTGGACACGCAACTCATCGCAAGCGAATGATCCAATATGTCCTGATTTGGGGCCTCCTCGGCTTGTTGATTGGTTTTATCCAGCACAAACAATACTCATTCCCCTTGAAGTCGGTGAATGGAATTGTTCTCTCCAGCCTTATGGGGGGTGTACTGCTTTTTTTGTTTCGGCAGGCAAGAGGTTTACGCATTTGTATCGAATCACGATTCGAGGGAGCAGGAGAAAATCATCCTGTCGAACTTCCGAAGTCACTGATTCGCCGAATCGTCAGCAGCAGCATTGTGTCAAATGCTTGTTCTGCGATTGTCGTTACCAATGCCCTCCTCGGCTATTTCTTGGATACTCCGAATGCACCAAAAGCTTTTCAGCAAAGAGCACTTCAATCGCTCCTGTTTGAGGTATGCATTATTTTTTTTCTGCACTCCTTGATTTCCATCCTGATTTCTCTTGAGCTTCGGCGACTTTTTGAAACCGCACTGACAAAAAGCTCAAAGTCAATGAATGAAATCGCAGAGGGCAATTTTGGATTGCGTTTGCCTCAGGCAGGCGAAAACGAGGTCGGCAAGTTGCTGGATTCGGTTAATAAGCTTGCTGAAGGGCTTGCGGATCGGGAGCGTTTCAAGAACATCTTTGGAAAATACATTTCTTCCAAGGTATCGGATAGGATTTTAGCCGCCGGAGATACCAAACTCGGGGGAGAATTGAAGAACGTCGCACTTCTCATGACTGACGTAAAAGGGTTCTCGGCTGCAACCGAGAAAATACATCCCGCTCAAATGGTTCAGCGCCTTAACCACGACTTCGAAAAGATTGTCGGCATCGTGGAAGCCAAGGAAGGGATTATCGACAAGTTCATCGGTGATGCTTGTCTTGCTTACTTTGATCCCGTCTTTTGCGATAAACCGGCTTCTGCTGCCCTAAGTTCCGCCCGTCGCATGATTCAGGAGACCGATCTTGAATTTAAGATTGGGATTGGTCTCCATTTCGGGGAAGTTATTGCAGGAAACATCGGCAGCCCGAAGAGACTTGAATACACGGTCATAGGTGATGCAGTGAACACTTTGGCCCGGGTTGAAACCCAGACTCGAGTTTTTTCAAGGCAGATCATCCTGACCGACGAGTTTCGTGAAGTGCTTGTTTCAGAGGGGGAGATGTTCAAGTTTGAGGACCTTGGCCTCGTTAATCTCAAGGGGAGAACGAAGCCCGTAAGGCTTTGGGCTGTGTAAAGTTCAGCCGAACCGATGAAGAGCTGCATGAAGGCCACTCTTCACATTTGGAAAAGTAAAGGAAGTCTTTGCAGCTTTCATCAGGACTCCCGCGAATCCAGCCGGTAGCTGACCAGACCAACCTTGTAGAAGATCCCCACCGGTTGGTGCATCCGTGTTGAGCCCAATCGAAGCCTGCGCGTCGGGATTATCGGCTCATACGATGAAGATGAAGTCTAATTGTTGTAAACAGGTACATTGAGACAATCATTCGGAATCCCGTACCTGGTGAGGTTTAATGTCGTCGACAATATCGCCGTGGAGAAATCCCTGGTTTTCTTGGTTGCGAATGATGAGCAAACGATGACGCCGCCACAGGGAAGCGGTAGGCGCGCTGATGACAGGAGGGGCACTCCGTTTTCTTTCATCCGTTATGGTCGTCAGCTGTCACTTCCCCGTCGTAAGCAAGTGAGGAATATTGTCCCGCAACGGCGACCGTATTGGTTGAGCTGCACAATTCTCCGTCCAAAGCCGGGGAGTCAGCAGATGAACCTCCCGGACTGGGTGAGTCTGGATTCGCTGGGGGATATCAACTAAATAATGATACGGGTCAATGCCAGGTAGCTGGCAGGTTGAGATAACTGAAAGGATACGCCCGTAGGAGATACCACCAACCTCACTTGTCTGAGTTCAGAGGGAGATTCGGGGGAAGGACGCCCTGGGTGCACCGCCTACCATGAGGTAGCAAAGGCTTCGTATACGTCAACGGAGGATCGGAGCGGATATGCTGGTTTCACCACTGTTTCCGACTCTGGTGGCTCAGCCGACTACAAGAGGGTTTCCGATTAGCCCTTTGGAATTTTTTACGCCGAGCCAATCGGTAAAAGGTTAACCCAACCAGGGCAAGGAATCTTTCCTCGCCTTTCTCGTCGCGATACCACCCGAGTCAGCGAATTTGCTTATTCGGATGGTAGTTGGGCCGAAGACCCCGACCCATCTGAAAGGGTGAGGCCGAACGGCACGCCCGAGGAGAAAATGCCCCCCTCGAACACAACGAATTCCCAAGAGGCGGTAGGCCTTGCCCAGACTGATGGGCCCGAGGGCAATCTTTGAGACACGATCCGTATTTTACTCGTCCGCCCATAGTAGCGGACTCCTCGGGTGAACATATTATCCGACAACTAGCAATCAACCAGATACACCGCTTCCTATGAACCTTTCATTTGCCAGATTCGGTAATAGCTCACGATTATCATACGAAAGCCCTTACATTCCTTGCCAAGCTGCTATGCTTGGTCGGGAGAAAACTCCCTGAATTTGCGAAATTGAGAGGAGGACGAATGTCCCTGTCGCGAAAAGAGATATCGTTCAAAGAGGCCGGGTATGGGCTTTGTTTACCGGCGATTGATGGCGGTGTGAGACGACTATCCCCAATCCGACGCATGTAGGGATAGAACATCCTATTGCCTTGGCTATCGGTGACAGCTTTTGCGATGATTAGACCCTGGTCTCCTTCGTGGTGATTTGGCCCACAACTTGTAAATTGATACCTCAGGGGGAGTTTATCGCCAACATGAATCCCCGGGCCCGATGATTCGAGGATCTCAGTAACTGTTGCCACCGCCGATCCATCATCGACCTTTGACAAAATTACCTTCAGGATCACATCACCACCTGGGCGCGGATTCGGAATTTGCGGGAAGAAAAGCGTGTCCTCCAAATCCGGCCCGAGACAGGCGCGTGCTTGTGGTGCTGCGAGCAGGTGACAGAGGATGGATGCAATGATGAAGCACAAACGGAACATGGTCGGACCTCCCGAAGAATGGTCAGAGAATCTCAACGTCGGCAGTCTGCCAGACCTCTTGACCTATGAGGATAACACACCCGTTGACCGTGAATATCACAAAGGGGCTATCGGATATAGTGGAATTCTTCTCAGAGTTAATCCGTTTTCTGAGCCACAGTAGGTCTTAAAAAAGGATTGAGCTTTTAGGAGGCCATAGCCGTGTTGGAATCGCTCCGAACAATCGATTAGAAGCTGATGGAGGAAGTGGTCGACGAGTATATCGAGCGGGTTTTTCGCGGACTCTCGGCGGCGACAATCAACGAGCCGACGGGAACCTCCCCATCGCCTGGGTCTGTCAGGTAAATGAAAGAACTCCTCGTGAGTGTTGGGGAAAGGGAGGTCAATGGGCGCGGCGGCCTCGCCTCTATGTCTCTGAGAAGGAGATCTCAGAAGAACAGTAATCGTGACGAAGACTCTGGGATACGACCCGATAGATTCGGCGTGAACTCATCTGTATTCCCGAAATCCCCTTCTCTTCGTTCGCCACCCCTATCATCCGAAATAGGCCCTTTGCACCCCCGGGTCCTAGGGTACCTTTGCTGCGACCCCCGTCAATCGCTATTTTGCCTCCCCTCATTCACATGGCCCGCTCCGCTGAGGCGAGGGCAAGCTGAGCATTTTGTTCTACGACGACTATCGTAAGGCCGTTCGTGAGGAGCTTTTGGAGGGCTTCGGAGATCGCGCGGACCAGCAGAGGGGCGATGCCCGTTGAGGGTTCGTCGAGGAGGAGCTGGGGCCGGGCCATGAGGGCGCGGGCGATGGCGAGCATCTGTTGTTCATAGAGGTAAGGGGCGAGGCTTCTTTTCCTGAGAGGCTTGCTGCCGAAGCGGTAATCGCTCGACTACTCGCGGAAAATCATCGTCTGTTTTTGCAGAGTGAGGAGCTACAAGAGCAGAATGGCCAGCTGCAAGAGGAAAAAGGGCACCTACCGGTGCATAACGGAATTCTCTGCGAAAGGATCACCGATCTTCAGGTGACCCAAAAAACTCGAGCCTCGCATCGATTGGCTCGAGCGACAGGTGCTTGGGTAAAAGGCGGAGCGAACAGCTGATTCCCCGGCTGTGGAAGGAGAATTTCGTGGCTCAACCGATGCGGTCGCCGTTGCAGGACGATATTCCTCGCTTGCCTCCGACGGGGAAGTGACGGCTGACGAAGATCACGAGCGAACTCAGGCAGCGCCCTTGCCGTACTGGGCGCCTACCGCTTCCCTGTGGCGGGGTCATCCTTTGCTCATCATTAGCAACCAAGAAAACCGGGTATTTCTCCTCGGCGATATTGTCGACGATGTTGAATCAAAGCGCATCGCTGACGAATAACTGAATATTTAACGGGGTTAGGAGGTCTCACCATTTGCGATAACCTCACTCTTCATTGAGGAAATGCAAGGTATTTGAATCACTCTGTGTGACCACTCAGGCCGGGAAATGATTATCCAGAAGCGGATGCGGATTCTCTGAGGTAGTAATGGTGACTGTGTTTCCCCCTCTTGCCTCAGGATTTAGTCACCCTCTCGCTGTTGTCGCCCGTTATAAGGAAACTAGCAGGTCTCAAACGGTCCCATTCGATTGGATTCGGAGAGCGGCAGCTGAAATTTATAAGCCATTCATATCAATGCCTATTGGTTTTTTTAAAAACCTCATGTGCCTCCCGGCGACTTGGGAGGACTCAGCCTGAACCCGAACTACCTATTGAGCGGCAAGTAGGGTATCCTCAGGGTCTTTCGATAGGGACAAAATCGCCGAACTCATTCCTCCACGAATGAGCTTCTGCCCGCCTTGACCAAACGATAGCCTTCCGATGAAAGCCACCTCTCCTGATGCTCCTCACCCACAGTTAATTGTTCGTCCGATGGATGGGGGTTTTGCTCCGGGCGTTGCGAGACGGGAGATTCTCGTCAGGGGAACGTGGACCGCGGCAATATTCGGCTCCGTTCCTATTCCCGAGGTCGGCGACGTTCGGGGTATTACTGCGCCGGTCATTCTGGATTGCCGAGAAAGCGGTTCGATAGATACCACAGGGGCGGCCGTGCTCGCCGATTTGCTCAAAGATCTGGGCGGACTCCACGAGATTCGTGCGGCGGATGGAGAGCAAAGGGAGCTGCTTCGGCGGGTGCTAACGATAGATACGGGGCGGGTTCGAAAACCGACTCAGATAGGCTTGATTCCGTTTATTGGGACCCAGACAATCATCATTTTTCGTCAGCTATGCTCTGTGATATCGCTTTTTGGAGAGGTGGTTCTCGTGGGGACTGGTGCCCTCGTTTCGCCTCGGCATTTCAGGGGAGCTGAGTTGATGACTCAGCTCTACTCGGTATGTCTCATGGCAATTGCCGTGGTGTCGCTCGTGACGTTTCTGATAGGAGTCGTCGTCGCCTATCTATTCTCGCTGCAGGCCGCGCGGTACGGCGCAAATATCTTCGTCGTCGATGGGGTCGGATTGGCGATGTTGCGTGAGCTGTGCCCAATACTCGTCGCGGTTGTTGTTGCGGGGCGAACGGGATCAGCGTTTACGGCCCAGATCGGAGCAATGCGGATGAATGAGGAGCTCGATGCACTTGAGATGCTCGGGCTTTCAACATACTCGGTCGTAGTGGTGCCACGAGTCCTCGCGCTTATCCTCGCAATGCCATTGTTAGTGTTTGTTGGGGACTGCGTTGGTATGGCGGGAGCGGCTCTGATCGCACAAAGCTTTCTTGGGATTACCCCCTCTTTCTTTTTTGACCGATTTCTTCAGGTCATCCCGCTCAAAGCTTATCTCATCGGGGTGATCAAGGCTCCCGTATTTGGCCTCGTCGTCGGCCTCATCGCGTGCTCGATGGGATTGAACGTTGAGCGAAATGCACAGAGTCTCGGAATGCGAACCACCTCAACGGTGGTTCAGAGTATTGTTGCGGTGATTATCCTCAACGCCGTGTTTGCGGTGGTTTGTGCGACTATTGGATGGTGACTGGTCTCGATGAGGAGCGACGGGGATGATGAGTGAAATATTGATGGGCACTTCTGAACCAGCGATCTCTGTCGACCGGGTAGTAACTCGTCTTGGCGATCAGCTCATCCACGACGGAATAACTTTCTCCATTCCGCGGGGGGTCGTTTCCGCGATAATCGGGTCGAGTGGATGCGGTAAATCGGTTTTACTCCGTGAAATCGTCGGCCTCATGCGTCCTACTGCTGGATCTGTCTACCTCTTTGGTCGGCCGGTTCATGAACTAGGCCTCAGTGAGCTCGCCTCACTGAGGCGCCGAGTGGGTATGCTTTTTCAGTTTGGAGCACTTTTTTCCGCCCTTTCGGTGTATGACAATATCGCTCTTCCGCTTCGGGAGTTTACCCTCCTCACCGAGCCGATGATCCGGCAAGTGGTTGCAGTTAAAGCAGCGCTTGCCGATTTTCCCCTCGATAGCCTGGGTAAGAGACCGAGCCAACTTTCAGGAGGAATGGTGAAAAGGGCCGCTCTCGCGCGGGCGCTCGCACTCGATCCGGAACTGTTGCTCCTCGATGAGCCGACGTCTGGATTGGATCCGATTACCGCCCGACGGTTCGATGATCTGATAGCGACGCTTTCCGATACGCTTGGATTGACCGTCATGATGGTTACTCATGATCTCGATTCGCTCTTCGGAATTACCGAGCAGCTTATCGTACTAACAAATCATCGGGTTGCTGGTTCGGGTAGTGTCGCAGAGGCGTCTCAGATCGATGATCCGTGGATACAGGAGTATTTTTCAACCAGGAAGGTTCATGGTAGGACAGGTTAGTAAGGGGTGTCGCTAGCCGACACATCGGCGAGAGATAAAAGAGAAGACATTACGGAAAAACGGCTCATGGAACCGAACAGAAATGCATTCCTCGTTGGTTTATTCGTTCTGCTCCTCATTGGGGGAGCGGTCGGGAGTGGTTTATGGCTCTCGCAGGCTGGCCGGGAGGAGGAGCCAGAGCGCTACGCGATTTACTTCGTCAAGCAGACCCTTTCGGGCCTTGAATCTGGTGCGTCGGTAACGATGCTCGGGATCTCGGTAGGAAAGGTGGAGGAAGTATCGATTGATCCTGAGGACTTTACCCGAGTTCGGGTGTCAATCGCTCTTACTCCTGACACTCCGATAACCAGAAGTACGACAGCGATAGTGAAGAGAAATCTGCTCACAGGGCTTGCCACGATTGAGCTTGAGGGAAGCTCTCCGACGAGCCCCCGGGTCGCAGGGGTTCGGAGAAGAGATCAAGATAGTCTTCCTCAGATAACAGAGGGGCTTCCGCAAATCGTCCAAATTCAGCGAACCCTCCCGGTTATTCTCGATCATACCGATAAACTGCTCTCCAGCGCGGGGGAAGTTCTCAACGAAGGAAACAGGGAGAAGCTCGGCCGTATTATAGCAAATATTGAAGTGATGAGTGCGGGCCTCTCCGAGGGCACAACCACGATGCGGGATACGGTGCAGCAATTGTCATCGGTAGTTCAGGGGTTTATCACTCATCTTGATGAGCGGAGTGAACGAGTGTCTGAGAGCTTCGATCGCTCTTCGGCTGAATTATCTCGGCAGGTAGGGACGGTTAGTGGTAACCTGAACGATACTCTCCGGGCGATAACCCGTCTGGTCGAGGAGCTTGAGCATCCCCGGCGGCTGCTGCTCGGCCCATCTCGAGAGGATATGGGTCCGGGCGAATTGGCGCCCCAATGAGGGGTGGGTGCTCCTCAAAAGGATACGATTAGTGAAGGTGTTGGTGGAGTGATCAGATGGGCATCCTCCGGGAGGTAAGGGAATAAAGATGAAGATAACAATACTGAATCTAGCTCAGCGGCTCTGTCTCGTCGTCGCTTCAATATCTCTCGCCGGGTGTTCAATTATCGGTGCAAAACCCCGCCCCGAGCCGGAGGCCTATCTCCTCGCTTTGGGAGATCTGCCCCCGGGTGCTTCATCGAGCATTTCTCCCCGGTCCCCGATTACTGCTCGGGTTGCGCTTGAGCAAGAGGGTTCGGGGCCGGTCAGTGCCGGAAGTCGCATTCTGTTCATAACCCCCAGAAACACTCTCGGTACGTACCAGTTTGCAAAATGGGCCGAGTCGCCCGGAAATGTCTTTCATCGTGCGCTTCTCGAGAGCCTCGGCTCAGAGGGATGGCTCGCAGAAATTACTTCGTCCTCGGGTCTGGTTGCGACAAATACCCTTGTACGCTTCCGCCTTGATGCTTTCTGGCTGGATCAAGATGCAAGGGGGTCGGGGGATGATAATTCTCATTCCGCTGCTGCTCCCCCTACCAGTGGTGCATCAGTAAAGCCAACGGCTCGGGCAGGGATTACTATCACGGTGATTGACCTCGAGGGTCGCAGAACAATAGGTCGCCAATCGTTCGATGAAGCGGTGCCGGTGACGGAGCCCTCAGCCGAGGCCACTGTTGTGGGATTGACCACTGCGGGACGGTCTTTGATACGGCGATCGACTGAGTGGTTGTATGACACCCTTGCCGAGTACGAACGCGAGGGGCGAAGAGGGAAAAAGTAACGAGGTAAGAGGTCGGAGTTGAATAAAGCGATGAATAATTCCACAGAAATATGGACGAATTCCTCTTTGCGAGGATGGACACTTTCGCGCGCACGCGTGGCCAACCAATTTTTCCTATTCCTGACGGTAGGCATCTTTTTTTCTTTGGTCGGATGCGTGTCTCGGCGAGCAATTCCAGTGGATGAGGTTGTGGTCGGTCGATCGCTGCCGACCTTTGAGGGAGAGGCGCTCGATGGTCGTCGCGTTTTGTTTCCCAACGCAATCAAGGGGCAGGTGCATCTCCTCCTCGTCGCTTATGTCCAAGAAGCACAATTCGATGTTGATCGGTGGGTTCTCGGAGCCCTCCAAGCAAAAGCCCCCGTGCGGATTCTAGAGCTGCCGACGATTGAGAGCCTCGGGGCTCGGCTGGCGAAGGGATTTATTAATCGAGGAATGCAGCGGGGAATACCCCGTGAGGATTGGGCATCTGTGGTAACGGTTTACGAGCAGGCAGAGACGGTTGCCTCCTTCGTTGGGGGTATTCCGGGGAACAATACTGCAGCTCTTTTGGTCGATGCGAGCGGCGTAGTGCGGTGGGCTCATCGTAAAGGGTATTCCCCTCGCGAACTGATGGAGATGATGACGGTGGTGGATGGTCTCCCATCGCAGGATTGAGCGGGTGATTATTGCTGCGTCTCGGAGGCATGATGAATTCCCCGATGGTTGTCACTGTTGATGGTACTGCTGGCTGTGGCAAGAGCACTCTTGCGCGTAAGTTTGCGTATCGCTGGAATGCGCTCTACATCAATTCGGGGCTTCTGTATCGATCGATCGGGTATCGCTATATTCAGGAACAGGGGTTGGAAGATAGAATTACTCAAAAATCGAGATTCTATCCGGTACCTCAGCTTGATGATATCATCACGGTCCCGACGCTCGATGAGCTGGGTGAACGGACAGTCAGAGAAATTCTCAGGGCCATAGAGTGGGATGTCTGTCGAACCGACGATGGGGGGAGTGTCCTTCTGATTGATGGTCGTCCCCCGGTAGCAGAGCTTTTCTCTGAGGATATCGCCGCGGTAGCGAGCGAGTTGGCGGTGTTTTCCGAGGTGCGAGAGCGCTGCACGACGTTTCAGCGGGATGAAGCCACGCGTTATCCGAGGGTTGTTGTCGAGGGCCGGGACGCGGGAACGGTAGTGTTTCCCGATGCGGTGGGGAAGTGGTACGTCGATGCACCTCTCGGGGTGCGGGCTCAGCGACGGATAAATCAACTCAAACGGATTTCTCCGTGGCAACAGGTATCATTGGAGGCTATTGCGTCGCAGATTGCCCGCCGAGATACCCGCGACACGACCCGCGCCATCGCTCCCCAGCGCCCAGCAGAGGACGCCGTCATCGTTGATACGTTCGCTGAAAAGCAGAGCGACACCCTCCGCGCGATGGAGCAGTTAGTGCGGGAGCGGGTAGGGTGGTAGCGGGCCACCTGTCGGTATTCCCTTTTACCGGTCATTCGTGGAAGTGAAATGAGCTCGCCTCCTAATTCTCTTGTTCGCGAGGGCGATAATCCGCAATGAAATTACTTTTTCTTGCACCACAACCATTCTTTCAAGAGCGAGGCACGCCTATAGCGGTGCGCCTAGCCCTCGAGGTGTTGGCGCAGCGGGAACCACGTCCGGAGATTGATCTGCTCGTCTATCACGAGGGAGTGGATATTCCAATCCCCGGAGTAACGGTGCACCGGCTCTGGATACCTCAATTTTTCCGGGCCATGCTTTCCGGCATTCGGCCTGGCATCTCGAAGAAGAAGGTGATGTGCGATCTCTTCTTCTTCCTTCACGCGATATGGCTCTGCATCCGCGCATGGCGACGGGGAGGATACGATCTGATCCATGCGGTCGAAGAGTCGGTGTTTATTGCGCTGAGTATTCGGATGGTGACGGGCACGCCGTATCTGTATGACATGGATTCATCGCTCTCTCTTCAGCTCACCGATACGTGGCGAACCCTCCGATTTTTTCGCCCTCTTTTCGTCGCGCTCGAGCGGCTTGCGGTTCGGCGCAGCGCTGCAGTGGTCCCAGTATGCGATGCGCTCGCCGCGCTTGCTGACGAGGCAGGTTCTCCGCATACCTGTATTCTGCGGGATATCTCGCTGCTCGATCATCCGGAACAGTCTATACATGAGCCAAGCTCACCGGAGGGGCCGTGCCGTGAAGCAGTTCTCTCAGTCCAGTCGTCGCTCAGAACCGTGGCGGGTATTGATCAAGCCGATACCGTTATTGTGTACATCGGCAACCTTGAACGGTACCAGGGAATTGACCTTGCGATGCGTGGATTCTCGAAAATAGCCGACGGCCATCCCCGTGCTCATCTGGTGATAATCGGGGGCACCGCTGAGCATATCGCGGCGTATAGTGCGGTTGCTCAGGCCCTTCCCGGAGGAAATCGTATCTACCTTCTCGGTCCTCGTCCTGTTGCCCAGCTCCATCGGCTGATTTCAGAGGCCGATGTCCTCATTTCGCCTCGGATTCTGGGGAATAACACCCCGATGAAGGTATATTCCTTCCTCCATTCAGGAAAGCCCCTTGTCGCGACCGCGATAGCGAGCCACACCCAGGTTCTCACTGAAACCGTTGCGCGATTGTGTGAGCCAACACCGGAAGCGTTCGGTGCGGGACTTGCATGGGTACTTGATCATCCCGATGCAGCGCTTCAAATGGGTGGGCGTGCTCGTGCGCTGGCCGAAGAGCGTTATACATTCGCCATTTTCCGCCGCAGTCTGCTTGAGCTGTATGCACGGTTTTCCCCCGAGCGTTTGGGAGACGATGGCGTTGAAATGGTACGGGATGGAAGAGACTGCCATCAAGGGTGAGGTTAATGAACCACGACAAAAAGGTTCACCGCTCGATAGTAAATTCGGGAAGAGCAACCAGAGGGGTTGAGCTTCTTCCGATCCTCGCTCTCTTCTCGGCCATCCTTTCCATCAAACCAGTCATGCTGATTGTTGCCCTTGCTGGAGGTGTTGCATCCCTGTTGGTGCCGCATCTTCGAGGGTGGCATGCCGCGATTGCGTTGGGGGTCGTGCCTTGGGGTGAATCGGCGGTGTATGCGGTGGTGCTTGGGGTATGGGGGGGCGAAGTGCTCGCGGAGTGGCGAGGTCGCGATACGGTTAAGGAAGAGGCGACGAAGGAAATTTTTCAGGAGGAGCGTCGTTTTGGGAGATCATCGAATGTCGCCCGTCTTGCGCCTCTTATCCCGTTTCTTCCCCTGATTGCGCTCCCGCTTGGTTGGGGTATCGGCGTAGCAGGGTATGCCTTTGTCGGGCTTGGATTTACTCTTGAGCGATTGTTGTCTTTCAAAACCGTGCTCGGGGAGCTCGCGGATACGATCACGGCAGTGAGCGCGATTGCTGAGGTACATCAGGCCTTCACTGAGGGCGCGCGATGGTCGTGCATCGGGGTGAGCGCGATGGTAGTCGCACACCAGTATCGCAATGTCCCTCGCCGCGTGACCGTCGGCAATCTTCTCGCTGCACTCGTTATTATCGGCGGTGTCATCCTTCAGTACACCGGCGCGATTGCTGATACGCGGTCCTCATTTTGGCGCGCATTAGGACGATGGAGCGGTACCGTATCTGATCCAAATGCGTTGGGTGGAGTATCGTTTGTTGCGTTGCTTCTGTGTTCTCCGGCGTTAATTTCACCGAGACAGAGGGGGGGGGCGGCCAGCTCTCGGTCTGCCAATTCTTCCGTATCAGGCTCTTTTTTTCACGCTCTCACCGCCTTAGTTCCAATTGGGTGTGCAATTGGGCTCATCGGTTCTGGACTCCTTTCGGGTTCGCGGTCGTTTGTGATGGCGGTCGTGGGGTGGGTTGCCCTACTCGTCATGGGGAGTGTGGTGCGACGGTTCGGCGCGCGAGGAGCGATGATTGGGTCCGCCGTCGGGCTGCTTTTTCTCGTGGTGAGCTGGTACACGATTCGCTCGGTTCCAGCTCAGTGGCTCCCGTCAGCCCTCGCGCGGGCGAGCGATCTCTGTATCTTCGGGGGGGGCAATGAAGGGTGCGCAGCGCGGTGGTGGTTGCCCGAGATCGCGATCTGGCAATGGAGGCTCCACCCCGTCATCGGTAATGGGCCGGGGTCGTTCGAACGGTTGATGAGCGCCGGGGTGCACGAGCTCGGATTGCCGCTCGGTCTCTGGGTCGATAATGCAGCTAACAGCTATGCGCAACTCCTCGCAGAGTACGGCGGGCTCGGAGTGCTCGGGGCTCTGTGGCTCGTGCTCGGTGCACGGGTAGCGCGAGAGGGAATGTGGCGGAGCCATGGGTTGGTCGAGAAGTGGGAGGCGGGATTGACCTCTCCTCTCAGCGCCGGACTCATCATCGGCGCGTTTGTCCTCGCCGTCGGGGCGTTCCTGGAGGTCGCTGAAACGTGCGTGCTCGTGGGTGCGGTCGTCGGGCTCTGGCTCGCTCACAACGGAGGTCAGGAAGAGAGCAAGATGAGGGGGCACGTCGGAGAGCCACCTGCGACATCGCGTGGCCAGCCGAAATCTCAGAGGCCCCGTGGAAGAGCGCCCCGCGACGGATACCCCTCTGAGGAGTCAGGTGGCTGGAGCGTCGCACTCACCGGCGTCCTCGGCGGCGCTGGAATCGTCGCCGGCTATCTTACGACTTCGTTCGGTCTTTTCCCGCTCGAAGATGTCGGTGGCCGCACCGAACGGTGGACAGGAGCGCAAGCACGCTTTGGGGTTGTGTGTGAAACAGCCACTTCAGGAGAACCCACATCCAAAGTAACTGACACAGAGCCGTACCCTCTCATCATCCGCAACGGCTCCCCCCAACACGTTGAGGTTGCTGTCGTCCTTGCCACCGCAACCACCCGCACTCCTCTCAGCCCCGGCCAACGAGCGACCATCCCGGTACCGTGTCGGAGAGCGGCCACCTCTGCGCTCATCAGGCTGAACGTCACCCCCCCATGGCAACCCCGCGCAACCGGTCATGGAGATGATCCAAGAGTCCTTGGGGTGAGACTTGAAGTAGAGCCGTGGCGGTTGCGATAGGTCACGTGGAGTTGAAGCTATCGACGGTGCGGATGCAAATGAGGGAGCAGCCAAGAATAAACATTGCCGAGGAGGCGGTAAAAAAAGAGAGTAATCGCAATAGGTTGCTACTGTTATGCGGTGGTGCCCATGAGAAAAGGCGACGCACAATGTCGCGAATCTTCCCCTTCCTACCAAAGGTCTTTGACATAAGGGACGCCCTGACGGTCCCATTCCTCAAACGCGCTCCGCACAACCTCTGCTGCCTCTAAAATTGCCAGCTTCACCCTAATTTTCTCTACGGAACCTGTTTTTGATGAATTCAGGAAAATAAGCTCCGCCTCTCGTCTCAGGGCGAGGGCCTCCTCTGGCTCGATTATTTTGTTCCTGTTCGTGTCGGCATGAAGGAGGGCGACTTTAACGTGAATATGAAAAGGACAGTCGTCTTTCGGATGTTGATTTCCCACCACCCTATTCAATTCATCAACGGGAATCCCCTGTTGGGTCGACTCCCCGTTCAGTTTAATCATAGATAGTGCTCCCCCCAATTTTGCTTTACGTGCTTTGGTCGAGTCGCCTCTTTCAATAGTGCGTCGTGCCCCCGATGACGCCCCTCGAGGACTATTCGGTTTCACGACGCGCAGAGTCTTTACGAGATATGCTCTTCGAATCCAATTCTGTGTGCTATCCCGCTCGAATCGAATTGCCTCACATTACAGGCCATTGAGGAGTCGGTCTCTGAGGAGATTGACACGGTGATATGACCCCCCAAAAACATTTCACCCTGCTCGCGTAAACTCCACGAGCTGTGAAAGGGGTTGAGGTCATATCACCTATTCTGACCCGACTCGAAGGGTATGAACTTCGATTGGTAGGAAGTTAAGCCAAATGCGCTCTTGCTTGATAAGGTCGTGCCGATGTTTTTGATTGAAAAAGCCATCTATCTCAATAAGCCGAGAGCGTTTCTCGGGTGTAGATAGCAGCTGGCTCACCTTACGGAGTCCGATGTATTCGTAATAGGTCATGACGGTCTCATCATGACTGACCCGGTGAAGCCTCTCAAAAATATCGCGGACAGTACTTATGGAAAAATTAGTGAAGGGTAACGCACAAACGATGATGTCAAATCGCGTTTCCGGTTCGGGAAGATCTTGAGCTGCGCCCTGAAAAAATGAGACGTCCGAAGAGCGTGCCTGATAGGCTGGGTTCGAATATAGACGATTCTTCAGATTCTCCATGAAGCGAGGATTGATCTCACAGATAGTGAGCTTATCTCCCGGGATCATATCAGCCAGAATTTGAACGGTCACTGAGCCGGTTCCTGGGCCGAGCTCCAAGATGTGCCGGGGGCCTCGGGTTTCCCTGAGTTTGTTGGTTAATGCTTTGGCTGCCCAACGAGAGGTAGCACAGAGCGCTCCGGTATCGTGGAAGCGAAGCACTCCCTCCCGAAGGAACAGAGCCATCGATTTGGCGAAGGTGCTAACGGAGCCAGTTTTCATGGAATACCCCCTAGGAAGGCCTACTAAGCGTCGTTTTTTGGTCTTTTGTATCGAACAAATTCAAGATCGGCCTGCGACGGGGAACGTATGCTCAACCATATGCCGACGAACTCATCAAAACACACCCGCCTCCCGGAATCCGCCCTTGCCAGTTGAGCCTGGTGGCCCGAACCTGATTATGGGTATCCGCGTAAAGTAAGACGAGGGGGCGGGATTCCTTCCGGTCCACTCCCACCCCAGGGACTATGACATAAGGTAAAATCGTAAACAACGACCGCCGAGCGTACTAGCTCGAATTCCCCCAGGAATCAGTCGGGGGAGAAATCATATCGAACAGGACTTCTATCGTTTGAAATCCCCTTGTTCTCTCGGGATAGACCGAGTGCTCAGTGGGTGAAAACGCGCTACTCGGGTGTTGGATCCTTTGCTATAGTGGCACCGAATGCCGGGGGGGCAACCCGCAGACACTGTAAGGACGGGAGGATTACTTATGAAGAGTTCGCTAGCATCATTCTCTGCCGGGTTCTATGCCGACCCTGAATCGAAGTTCGCCGTCGACGTCAGTCGCATGGGAATTTCAGCTGACTATCTCGATAGCCTGAGAGACCGAATACAGTTGGCTCTTCATGAGATGAGTGAGCTGGAAAAAGGAGCCATATCCAATAAGGACGAAAGTCGAATGGTTGGACACTATTGGCTCAGGGCTCCGCATTTAGCTCCTGACGCGACGCTCAGGGCGAGTATTGAAGGCACCTTGGGCTCCGTTAAAGAATTCGCTTCAGCTGTTCGGAGCGGAAGAGTGCGGGCACCGAGTGGCGAACGATTTTCGAGAGTTCACGTTATTGGTATCGGAGGGTCGGCTCTTGGACCGCAATTTGTCGCAGATAGTCTCGTGTCACCGACAGACCCGGTCCGAATTAGTTTTTTTGACAACACCGATCCAGACGGCATGGAGCGGGTGCTTCTCAGCCCGGAATTTAGATTGGCCGAAACGCTCGTGGTCGTGGTGTCAAAGTCAGGTGGTACGAAAGAAACCCGGAATGGGGAGGTGGTGATGAAGCGGGCATTCGAGGCATCGAGTATTTCTTGGCCCCCGCACTTTGTCGCTGTCACGGGCGAAGGGAGCGAATTAGACAATCGCGCGATATCTGAGGGATGGTTGGCTCGATTTCCCATGTGGGACTGGGTGGGAGGGAGGACGAGCGAATTGAGCGCTGTCGGATTGCTGCCTGCGGCTCTTCAGGGGATTGACGTTGATGAAATGCTGCGGGGCGCGGCCCACCTTGATTCTCTGACGCGCTCACCCTCTTTTGAGAATAATCCGGCGCTTATGCTTGCCGTCTCATGGCTATGGGTAGGTAACGAACGAGGTGCGCGAGATATGGTGATACTACCCTACAAGGATCGGTTACAGCTTCTGAGCAGGTATTTACAGCAGTTGGTGATGGAGAGTCTCGGTAAGGAGCTTGATCGCTCGGGACAGGCAGTGCATCAAGGTATTGCGGTTTACGGAAATAAAGGGTCGACCGATCAACATGCGTATGTTCAGCAACTGCGTGATGGTCTTGATAATTTCTTTGTGACCTTCATCGAAGTTCTTGAGGATGGGATCGCTCGTTACCCGTCTGAGAGCAATATTCCATCGATTAAGGACATTCAGGTGGAGCCTGGGGCGTCATCGGGTGACTATTTGTTTGGTTTTTTGTACGGCACGAGAGAGGCCCTCACGCAGCGAGGCAGACCCTCACTAGTTATCTCAATACCTCAGGTTAGCCCATTTGCGATAGGTGCCCTCATTGCCCTCTTTGAGCGAGCCGTGGGTTTCTACGCATCTCTCATCAACGTCAATGCCTACCACCAACCTGGTGTCGAGGCCGGCAAGCAGGCTGCCGAGCGAATCCTGCAGCTGCAGCGAAGAGTTGAGGCTATTCTCTTGGCGTCGTCGAATTCCGAGGCACTTTCCATCCAGGAGGTTTGCCGACGTGCTGATCTCGTCGGAGAGGAAGAGATGATCTTTCAGATGCTTCGGCGGTGGTCAGCGAACGGGAAGGGCGTGCTCACTAACAGCCATTCGCCAGTACAGGCCTCCTTTATCTACCAACCAAAGGGAACCTGAGCCAATGAGCCGGTCCGACTAACATCGGCGGTCCGAGTATTGAGGTGAAAATGCAGTGAAGGACCAGGAAATCGGGAACTCAGAAGAGAGGAGAGGATTTAAGAAGAGAGAAGAGGATTGCGGAGGGAAAGGGGATTGACCGGTGACCTCAGCCGAAGCTTTCTCCGCATGGGGTTCGCCAAGTAGGGTCAGGAAACCGAATGCCAATCCGCGGGACCCCGCGAGGTAGCCAAACGATGACCACCGAACATTGAAGGAAACGTGCCCGGCAGGATTTGAACCTGCGACCTTCGGCTTCGGAGGCCGACACTCTATCCAGCTGAGCTACGGGCACGTATGCTCGACGTACCGTATTCGATTAATCGAGGAGACGCAAGTAAAGGCCTGTAGTGAGGCGGTCGAACGATGGTTTGTATAAATGTGATCAAAAAGGTGGCTTGCGAAGAAAAAAACGGGTCTTAGCTGTTGACGTCGATCACCAAAGCGCGTACCTTAAGGGTCCTGCGACGCTGAGAGATTTTACGAAGCAACGCAGGGTGAACGACTGCAAAACGTCGGGCGCTAGATACAACCGAATATGGGTAGAAGTCACAGTAGAGTAAGTTTCTGTGAGGCACTGAGGGAGGTGTGAGTAGATTGCACGGAGTTTAGTGTTGAGGAGAGATTTGCTTTAGCAGCAGTCATACTTT
>JBIIHQ010000021.1:0-17749 GCA_044235645.1 Bdellovibrionota bacterium
AAGGAGTGCGAAGCAGAGTTTGGCCTCCGCCCCTCGCCCGAGCCTCAGCGACAGAGTGCGTCGGGCAAAGAGATGGAGGCGCATCGAGGGGAGACTTCGCTTTTATCGTGGCTAACGACAGAGCTTGGCCAACCGCTTACGGCAGCAATTCGCGCGGGGCAGTGGTCAGGAGTACAGGAGCTTCTCCATTCCCGAGGACTTGAGGTTCGGGAGCGTGGGCGCGGGTATGTCATTGTCGAGGTTGCCACCAAGGCGATGGTAAAGTTCTCCGATATCGCGGCGGCGCTTCTTGTGAGAGAAGAGGCAAAGCGGCTCGAAGGATTTACTCCTCAAAAATCTACAGAGGCATCGAGCCCAACTCAACAAACCGATGGTTACCGCTGGCTCCCAACCAGCCCCGAAAGCCAGCAGCTCCGCAGCCGCTACCAGCAGGAAAGCCAAGAGCGTAGCGAGGCACGAGCACAGGCGCTTGCTGCGATAAAGAGCGAACGCACCGAATCCCTCACCCGCGAGCGAGCACGATATCGCCACGAGGCACAATCAGAGCAACACACAACTCCCCGCCCCCGTCGAAGCCCAGCACTCCTGCGCTACCTCAGCGTAAAAGCGCGGCTCGAGCACTACTACCGAGGACAACGCCGTCAGGTGTATCGGAGAACCCGGTCAGTGAGCTGGAAGGAATTTTTGAGCGATCGTGCGTTGTATGATCCGATTGCGCTGCGGGTGCTCAAGGAGGGTGAGGCTCGGCGGAATGGGCGCGGGAGTGAGCGAGGAGTGGTTGGGAAATTGGGGGTGCGGTTGTAATCAATGGCGTCGATAAATCGTATTCCACGCCAGCGAAACAAGTCGAATAGTGGTAACGTTACCCGCTTGTTCGGTTACCTCAGCACTGAGCGGTCGAGGAATATTTTTGATTTTTAACATCAAGACCCCCATATCCATCGTCTGCCTCAATGATTCACTCCAATCTCCGCCCCAAATCCTGGCGGTTGCCTCGGATTTAGTCTGGACAGCTATGCTGCCGACCCAAAGAGTCTCGGATCTGATATGAATACGATGTATCGACGCCGAACGGAAAACACTTCGGAAATAAGCCGGGTAGTGATCACCCCCGAGCTCTCGACTTGAGAAGAAATGAGCGAGGTTGCCTTTTTCTTATGTTTAAGTTCAATCAAGCTTTTCAGTTAGGGTTGCACAGACTCTGCTGGGGAAATACTTAGGCCGACTGGTTTCCTGGGCAGAGGGATTACGACATGTTCACGGTTCCGCCAAATACTCGACCGTGTTAGCTTTTTTCGGTGTTTATTGGGACTGCTGGCCTATATTGGGACGGGGAAAGATGAATGTATTCGACCTTAGAGAAGACATAATAGCGCGATACAACTCTTACGTCTCGAGCTTCTTTAGAATCCGAGATGAGAGGGTGAAGAGTAAGGTTGACGAGGCGATGGCCGAAGGAGCGCTGTGGCCCGAGCCACTACTCCAGCTTAATCCATCGTTCGCGCCGGGTCAGCCACTCGATCGACTAATTAGTGACGGACTGCTTCATCCAACGTGTGCTGATGTATTCAAGATCAATAAAGATAGGACCGATAAGACCCCTTTCCCGATTCAGCTCCACAAGCATCAAGAAGAAGCGATTCGAATCGCATCTGCGCAGCGCAACTATGTCCTTACGACGGGCACAGGCTCGGGCAAAAGTCTGTCTTATATCATTCCGATCGTTGATTACGTTCTGCGCAATCCAACCAAAAAAGGTGTTAAAGCTATCATCATCTACCCGATGAACGCCCTTGCGAATAGTCAAGCAGAAGAACTCAAGAAGTTTCTTAAGGCTGGATTTATCGACGGCAGGGGACCGGTCACCTTTGACCGGTATACGGGGCAAGAGAAGGAGGAGACGAGGAAGCGAATCATCGCGAACCCACCGGATATACTCCTGACGAACTATATGATGCTGGAGCTGATCCTTACCAGAACTGAGGAGCGCGCCTTGATTGATGCTGCTAAGGGCCTCCAATTCCTGGTGATGGATGAACTTCACACTTATCGAGGTCGACAGGGTGCTGATGTTGCGATGCTGGTGAGACGCGTTCGAGATCGTCTCGATGCACCCGATATGCGCTGCATAGGCACCTCGGCAACTATGTCGACGGCGGGCACGTTCCAGGAGCAGCAGGCAGAGGTTGCGGCGGTAGCTTCGAAGATATTTGGAGCCACGGTAGAGGCCAAAGATATCGTCGGTGAGACGCTCCGTCGGATAACAAAAGAGGCCGCACCATCAGCACCAACAGAGCTTGCCCAAAGGATAAGAGAGTACCAATCGATCGCCCTTTCAACGCCAGAGGAACTGGAGGCAGATCCTCTCGCACAGTGGGTGGAGACCTTTTTTGGGATTGAAAGAGAGCCAGAGTCCGGGAGATTTATCCGGAGGGTCCCAAAACCGCTCGGTGGACCAACGGGAGCCGCAACAGAGTTGGCTCAACTTACTGGAGAGATGGAGAGCCTGTGCGAGACAGCAGTACGGTCAGTGCTGATGGCTGGTAACAGCATCAAGCTTCCTAGTGGCTATCCGATGTTTGCTTTTCGACTCCATCAATTTATCAGCAAGGGTGATACGGCTTATGCCTCTCTAGAACCTCCCAAGGAAAGATTTATCACCTTGAATGGTCAAAAATATGTACCGGATGGGACCCGTGAGCGCGTTCTCCTGCCGTTGTGCTTTTGTCGCGAATGCGGGCAGGATTTTTACACGGTTTTCAAGAAGGTTGCTGACTCGGAAAGCACAGAAATTGTAGAGCCACGCGATTTAGGAGAACGGTCTGACGAAGGGGGCGCTGCGTCTTCGGGCTTCATTTTTATCTCTGACGAGATAAAAACTGAGGAGGATATGCTCCGCAGATTACCGGATGATTGGTGTGATGGTGAAAATCTCAAAAAAAATCGTCGTAAAGATATTCCAACACCTATCCAGATCCTCAAAGACGGTAAAATAGGGAACGGCTCACCGAATGGGTTCTTTTTGGAGGCACCATTTCGATTTTGTCCGGCTTGTGGGGTCAGTTATAATTTTAATCAACGCTCAGATTTCGCGAAGCTTGCCACTCTCAGCTCGGAAGGGCGCAGTACCGCCACAACCATTCTTAGTCTTGCCACGATAGACTTTCTGCGCTCGAAGGCAACCCTCGATAGCGAGGCGCGAAAGCTCTTAAGCTTCACCGACAATCGTCAGGATGCTTCTCTGCAGGCTGGTCATTTTAATGATTTCGTCCAGGTCACTATCCTGAGATCAGTTCTCTATCAAGCTCTCAGGGATGCAGGCAAGGATGGTATAACTCACGAGGAGCTAACGCAGAGGGTGTTCAAGAATCTCAATCTGCCGTTGCATCACTATGCTGTTGAGCCAGAAGTGAAATATCAGGCACTTAAAGATACCGAAGCAGCGCTTAGAGACATACTCGGGTATCGTCTCTATCGCGATCTGGAACGTGGCTGGCGTATTACTGCGCCTAATCTCGAGCAGTGCGGACTATTGGTTATCAAATACCAATCACTTGAGGAGTTGTGTGCGAATCAGGCAGATTGGAATAACACTCACCCGGCCCTACTCAGCGCTTCGCCTGAGACAAGAGCAAAGGTTGCGAAGACACTCCTTGATTTTATGCGCCGCAGTTTAGCGATAAAGGTTGATTACTTGGATCCGGAATATCAGGAGCGGATCCGGAGTAGAAGTAACCAAAAATTAATTGCTCCCTGGAATGTCGACGAAAATGAGCTATTCCGCTCTGCCACGATGGTGCTGTTGCGCTCGCAGAAACAGGGGGATAACAGGTACTTTACGTATCTCTCTACTCGTGGCGGAATGGGCCGCTACCTCAGGCGAAGTGATATATTCCCTCATTTAGGAGGAGAACTGAAAGACCAAGATATTGAGACCATTCTCAAGGATCTTTGCCAGGCCCTTCGGACAGCTGGCTTAGTCGAAGAATTTTCTGTGCAAAACGGAACAACCTCAGAAACTGGCTATCAAGTGCCGGCAGCAGCTCTTCTCTGGACGGAAGGTGATGGCTCACAAGCTTTCCACGATCCGATTCGAGTTCCCCAAAAGAGCTTAAATGGTCTGGCAACAAACAAGTTCTTCAAAGATCTATATAGTCGCTTTGACACTCGCTTACTGGATGTCGCTGCCAGGGAGCACACTGCGCAGGTAAAAGATCAAGAGAGAGAGGAGCGGGAAAAGGACTTTCGTTCGGCACGCCTACCCATTCTCTTCTGCTCACCAACGATGGAGCTAGGTGTCGATATAGCATCGCTCAATGTTGTTAATATGCGAAATGTTCCCCCGACCCCTGCAAATTATGCCCAAAGAAGCGGTCGGGCCGGTCGGAGTGGACAACCAGCCCTCGTATTTTCCTATTGCACATCGGGGAGCTCGCACGATCAGTATTTCTTCAAGAGGCCCGAACTGATGGTCTCAGGAAGGGTGGCCGCTCCGCGTATAGAGCTTGCAAATGAAGACCTGCTTCGGGCCCATGTTCATGCGATATGGCTTGGTGAAAGCTCCCAGAGCCTGGGCAGGGCTTTGAGCGAGATAACTGATTTTGCGGGTTCTAACCCATCTCTTGAGCTTATTCCCTCCCTAAAAGTGGTGCTGAAAGACCGGAGCATTCTCGAACGAACGCGCGCTCGAGTGGAGCGCATCATGAAGTCAATCGAGAAAGAGTTATCAAATACCTATTGGTATAAAGAGGCATGGCTAGACAGAACGTTATCCGGAATAGAGCAGTCATTCGAGGAGAGCTGCGAACGATGGCGAACGTTGTATCGAACGGCTATGGAGGAGCGAGATTCTCAAGTTAAAGTCGCTTACGATCATTCGCGTAATCAACAGGAGCGAGACAAGGCTAAACGACTGCGAGATGAGGCTGAGGCAAAGATTGAGCTTCTTGTCGACCCCGCCAACGTCGTTCAGTCCGATTTCTACAGCTATCGTTATTTTGCGAGTGAGGGATTTCTGCCGGGCTATAATTTCCCTCGATTGCCGCTTTCGGCTTTCATTCCTGGAAGACGGAGGACCAAGGGCCAGGATAACTACCTCTCCCGTCCGCGCTTCCTTGCTATTTCGGAATTTGGACCTCGTGCCGTCGTGTATCACGAGGGATCTAAGTACGAGATTAATAGAGTCATGCTTCGGCATGATGATGGTGAGCTTGCGACGCAATCAGCAAAAATTTGCTCGTCTTGCGGCTACGTGCACAATTGCGTCGATAATGTTGGCCCCGATATCTGTGAGCTTTGTAACGCAGGGCTCGGAGCTCCTTTTCCAAATCTCTTTCGACTTGAAAATGTCTCCACTCGACGCAAAGAGAACATCTCCTCCGATGAGGAGGAACGTTTGCGGCTGGGGTACGACATCAGAACGGCCATTCGGTTCGCTTCCCGAGATGGCGTGAGCCAAAGAGGGGCTGTGGTTAAGGCTGGCGATAAAGAAATTGCAAACCTGCTTTACGGAGATGCGGCTTCCATTTGGCGAATCAATTTGGGGTGGGCTCGCAGAAATGTGAGCGAACCGAACGGATTCTTCCTTAATCCTGAACGGGGCTTTTGGCAGAGTAACAAGAGGGCCGAGGAAGAGGCGGATGATGAGGATCTTGGCCAGAGGGCGGTGCGAGTCATTCCGTTTGTTGAGGACTATAAAAACTGCCTCATCTTTAAGCCTAAGGAAACTCTGCCGCATGACACGATAGCTTCGCTTCAATCGGCACTCAAAGTCGCCATTCAAGCCCGCTATCAACTCGAGGACAACGAACTGTCGATTGAGGGCCTTCCAGATAGAGACAACCGACGAGCGATACTCCTGTATGAATCCGGAGAGGGCGGAGCTGGCGCATTGCGCCGGTTGGTTGATGATAGAGGCGAACTAGCGGCTGTAGCGCGGGAAGCTTTAACCATCTGTCATTTTAGTCCGCAAGGTGAAGATCTCGGGCGAGCCAAGGGCGCGAAGGAGAATTGCGAGGCAGCTTGTTACAGCTGTCTGTTGAACTACAGCAATCAGCCTGATCACCCGATCCTTGATAGGAAGAAAGTTGCTCCTCTTTTGTTGGAGCTAGCTAATGCTCGAGTGGAGATTAGTCCCGGGCAAATGACACGGGACGAACACCTTGAGATGCTGATGCGTTTCAGCACGTCGTCCCTTGAGAAAGAGTGGCTCAGGTTCATCAATAGTAAAGGCTATCGGCTCCCTTCCTCAGCGCAGCAGCTCGTTAAATCGTCCGGTACTCGACCTGACTTCATGTATGAGGAGCATTTTGTGGCAATTTACGTGGATGGCCCGTTCCACGATTACCCTGAACGAGCAGCGCGAGATAAGGCCCAGCGAGCCAGTATGGAGGATAGTGGTTTCACTGTTATTTCTTTCAACCTACGGGACGATTGGGAGCGAGTTGTGGGTATGTATCCAGATGTATTTGGAAAAGGGGAGAGGTAATGTCGTTTGCCGTAGGCTCTTTGGTTAAAGCGCGGGAGCGCGAGTGGGTGGTCCTTCCGGAATCAACAGAAGATACCCTCATAGTTCGTCCCCTTGGTGGTGGCGATGCAGAAGTGACCGGTATTTATCTTCCGTTAGAGAAGGTGACACCGGCAGAGTTCTCGCCACCAGTAGCCGATAATGTGGGGGATCACCGCTCGTGCCGCCTTCTTCGAGATGCGCTAAGGCTCGGATTCCGCTCGAGTGCCGGGCCATTTCGATCATTTGGTGGTCTCGCAGTAAATCCGCGACCGTATCAGCTGGTTCCCCTGCTAATGGCGCTGAAGCAGGAACCGGTAAGACTACTTATTGCTGATGATGTTGGTATTGGTAAAACGGTAGAGGCTTGCCTAATCGCCCGTGAGCTTCTCGACAGGGGAGAAATAACCCGGGTTGCGGTGCTCTGCCCGCCACAACTCGCCGAACAATGGCAGCATGAATTGCACAGCAAGTTCCATTTAGAGGCAACTTTGGTTCTATCGTCTACAGCCAGTCGCCTTGAGCGGACTTGCGCTGCGGGCGAGTCCGTATTCGAGCGTTATCCATTCGTTATCATTTCGACCGACTATATAAAATCGACGAGAAGGCGGGATGAATTTCTGAGAAGCTGTCCCGAGTTCGTAATCGTCGATGAAGCTCACACATGTGCATTCGGAGTAACGGGTCGTGGTGGTGGACGGCACCATCGGTACGATCTTCTCAAGGCTCTCGCAAGTAACCGAGAGAGGCACCTGGTACTCGTCACCGCGACGCCGCACTCAGGGAATGATGAGGCATTCAGATCGCTTTTGGTTCTCCTTGATCCTGACTTTGAGGATCTTCCGGCAGACCTAAGTGGTGATAACAATCGGAAGCATCGAGAGCGGTTGGCTAATCACGTAGTGCAAAGGCGAAGACCCGATATCGAGAGTTACGGTGATGTCGATACCAAATTTGCAAAGCGAGAGGAACTTGAAAAGGGCTATAAGTTATCCCCGGAATATAAGCAGCTTTTTGAAGCCGTGATCGTTTATGCACGAGAGCTTACTAAAGATAGCTCTGGGGAGGTTTACCGCCAGAGAGTCCGCTGGTGGTCTGCATTGGCGCTCCTGAGGGCGCTGGCATCGAGTCCCCTAGCTGCTAAGGCGACGCTCCTCACTCGGTCAGGTGACCCTGCCTCAGAGGACATGGCAGCAGTGGATGAGCGAGGGAGACAAACCGTTCTTGATATGAACGATGAAGCCGAAACAGTCGACATGAATCCAGTCGGCGATTCCGAGGATCTTGTCGATGAGTCGCGGAAAGATCGAGATCGATTGCTGAGATTTGCGAGACAGGCAGAGCAGCTAGTCGGGAGCAAAGATCAGAAGCTCCAGGGGATGATCATAGAGCTGAAAAAGCTGTTAGCAGATGGATATAACCCGATTATCTTCTGTCGATTTGTCGCAACCGCTCAGTATCTTGCCGAGCAGTTGAGGGAGGTGCTCCCCAAAAAGGTTCAGATACTCAAAGTGGACGGAACGATGTCACCGAGTGAGCGAGAGGCGACGCTCATGGGTATCGACACCGAGAGCTTTGATTCGCACACTCTTGTCTGTACCGACTGCCTTAGCGAAGGCGTTAACCTGCAACAGCACTTCAATGCTGTTATTCACTATGATTTAGCCTGGAATCCCACTCGCCATGAGCAGCGGGAAGGACGGGTAGATAGGTTCGGGCAACAGAAAGAGTTCGTTCGCGTCCTGACTTATTACGGCATTGATAATCAAATTGATGGGCTAATCCTCGATGTCCTCATTCGCAAACAGAGGTCAATTCGGAGCTCTCTCGGCATTTACATCCCGGTTCCCGTCGATACGAATCAAGTAATAGAGAGTATCTTTGAGGGTATTCTTCTGCGTAAGGATTCCGGAAAAGATCGACACCATTCACCAACTTTCCAAGATTTGCCCGGATTCGAGGATTTCTTTGCCACAGAGAGACACAAACTGCACGATGTTTGGGAGGTCGCCGCTGAGAGAGAAAAGAAATCGCAAGGTCTCTTCAGACAGCTGGGAATCAAGGTAGATAGCGTAGCAGCAGAGGTCGCGCTTTTGCGTGAGGCCCTTGGATCAATTGATGATGTAAAGAGTTTTGTAACAGAGGCTCTCACCGCGTTGGGCGGACGAATTGTCCCTAAGAGAAGCAAGGGACTGGAGATTTTTTCTGTCGATCTAACCGAGTGTGACAGAGCTCTCCGCGATCTTCCGGGAATTAAAGTAACCTTTAACGCTTCTTTCTCTTATCCTCCTCCGGAGGGGGTTGAGCACCTGGGAAGAACGGCCCCATTTGTTTCCGGGTTGGCTCAGTATATCCTCGAGAGTGCGCTTGATACAGAGCAGAGTGCTGTCGCGCGTCGTAGCGGAACGATCAGGACTCGGGATGTTACGACACGAACGACTTTGTGCCTCCTGCGGCTTCGCTACCAGCTGATTCACGCTCAGGCGGCTAGTGAGCGTTGTTTGCTTGCAGAGGATTGCCGAATAATCGGGTTTTCTGGCTCACCGGGCTCACAGGTATGGCTATCTCCGGATGAGGTTCAGCGAGTTCTCGATAGCTCACCTTCCCGAAATGTCCTTCCCGATCAAGCACGCGAGCAGATTAAAAGAGCTCTCGATGAGGTAGGAGCGCTTGAGCATGATTTTGCTCGAATTGCGACCGAGCACGGGGAACGATTACTCGAAGCTCACACCCGAGTTCGCGAGTCAGCTCGGTTGCACCGCGACCGGAAAGTTAAGACGACCGTCCAAACAAAATTACCGGTCGATCTAATGGGCGTTTATGTCTTTTTACCTGAGCCGAAGGTTTAAGCGATGTCAACAAGAAGCCTCAAATTCGGGAATGTGACGACTGAGGGCGGGATGCTACCAGTTGACCTCCTTTCTCGCGTTTACTCGCTTGACTCTGAACTCCCTGGCTTGAGTGCGGTAGAGTATCACCTCCCAAGTGGGGATCGTCTGATAGATGCTATCGCCCGTTCGTGGTCCTCTCTGCGAGCCCGGTGGGATGTTTTTGACGCGGATCGAAAGAAATTTGGGGCGGATGACCGCGGAACGAGCGGAACTCGCGATAGGTGGCTCCTTCCCCTCTTTTCGGAGCTCGGGTACGGACGCCTGATCGTCAACAAGGCAGAAGAGATAGAAGGAAGGGTGTATCCCATCTCGCACGCCTGGCATCGAAGCCCGATTCACCTCGTGAGCGCGACGGTTTCCCTGGATGAAAAACGTGCTGGGGTTGCAGGAGCTAGTCGAAACAGCCCACACAGCCTCGTTCAGGAGTATCTCAATCGCAACCCGGATAAATTATGGGGGTTTGTATCGAATGGACTCGTTTTGCGAGTTTTGCGGGATAACATAAGTCTTACGAGGCAATCGTATGTAGAGTTTGACCTAGAAGGAATCTTTACATCGGAGGCTTTTGCCGATTTTTCTCTTCTGTGGCTTCTTTGTCACCAATCACGAGTAGAGGCTGATAAGCCTGAGGAGTGTTGGCTAGAGAGGTGGTCAAACCTTGCACAAAAAGAGGGGATTCGTGCTCTCAATCAGCTGCGATCGGGAGTGGAGAGAGCAATCGCCTTTCTGGGCAACGGATTTTTATCTGAGGCAAGGAACGCCCCCTTACGAGATCAGCTTCGGTCGGGTGATGTGACAAAATCTGACCTTTATCGCGAGCTTCTGAGGATTATCTACCGGTTGATATTCCTTTTCGTTGCGGAGGATAGGGGTTTGTTATTAATTCCAACCGCAGAGCCTACCGCCAAGGATCGATTCCGGGACTATTATTCAACAGCCCGGCTCCGTAAGGTTGCGATGCGAGTGAAGGGAGGCCATCACACGGATCAATACAGAGTGCTTAAGCTTCTCTTTACGGCTTTGGGTTCGGGGTCGGGAGCACCGGCATTAGGAATCGGTCCGCTCGGCAGCTTCCTCTGGTCAACAGAAGCAACGCCTCATCTTGATTGCTGTGAGCTGTCCAACGCATCGCTCCTCGATGCAATCCGGGCGCTTACCGTGATTGTTGATGGATCGTCGCGGCGTTTTGTTGATTACAAAAACTTAGGCTCCGAGGAGCTCGGCAGTATCTATGAGGCACTCCTCGAGCTTCACCCGGAGGTCAACGTTGCCGAGGGGTCCTTCGAGCTTCGCTCATCCCCCGGCAGTGAGCGGAAAACGACAGGCTCATATTACACGCCCTCTACCCTCATTAATTGCCTGCTTGATTCTGCCCTTGAGCCTGTGGTTGCGGCTGCTTTGAAGAGGGATAAAAGTGAACAGACCATACTAAAGCTGAAGGTTTGCGATCCTGCCTGTGGTAGTGGGCACTTCTTAATCGGTGCTGCTCATCGTCTTGCTAAACATCTTGCGCGGGTGAGAACTGGCGAGGAGGAGCCGCCGCCGGAGGCGACTCGCCGGGCGATGCGTGATGTCGTAGGCCATTGTATTTACGGTGTGGACATCAACCCTATGGCGGTTGAGTTATGCAAAGTGAGTCTGTGGCTTGATGCCCTTGAGCCGGGCCGTCCGTTGAGCTTTCTCGAACACAAGATCCAATGTGGTAATAGTTTGCTGGGCGTTACCCCCGCTCTGCTCGATCAGGGCATACCTGATGCGGCTTTCGAGCCATTGGAAGGCGACGATAAGAAGCGGTGTGCTGGGCTTAAAAAGCAAAACAAAAGGGAGCGGGAGGCTCGTCAGAGTGGCCAGTACACGATGTTCGACCTTGGTTTTGAGGCGTGGGATAAGCTTGGCAATATTCAGGCGTTTATTAACACCCTCGATGATATCGACGACTCATCGATCGAAGGGATCGAAAAAAAACAAGCACTTTACGAGGAGCAGGTCCGCGGGAAAAGCTACCTATTCAGTCGATTTTGGGCCGATTCGTGGTGTGCCGCTTTCGTGTGGCATAAAGACTCGAATAGGATAGAGTTTATTACTGACGACGTTTTCCGCAGAATAGAGCAAAATCCCAACACCGTTCCGCGAACCATTCAGGACGAGGTTAAGCGACTCTCAGATGAGTACAAATTCTTTCATTGGCATCTGGCGTTTCCGGGGGTATTCAGAATTCCAAAGAGCGGCGAGCGCGCAGAAAACGCTGAGATGGGCTGGAGTGGCGGGTTCGATGTTGTTTTAGGGAATCCGCCTTGGGAGCGGATCAAAATACAGGAGAAAGAGTGGTTTGCCGAGTGTTCCCCATCGGTAGCAGCCGCCCCGAATGCCGCCGCTCGTTCGAAGATGATCCTCGAACTTAAAGAGTCCGATCCCGTTTTATACGGAGCTTTTCGAGCCGAGCTAAGACGAGCAGAGGGCGAAAGTCAGTTCATCCGTTCCAGTGGGCGTTATCCGCTGTGTGGTCGGGGTGATGTGAACACCTATTCTATATTCGCGGAGAGTGTCGGATCAATTATTCGCTATGATACCGGGTCGTCGGGGATAATCGTGCCCTCAGGTATTGCGACTGATGACACCACAAAGTTTTACTTCCAGAATATCGTAGAGTCAGGGCGGTTGGTATCGCTCTTTGATTTTGAGAATCGTAACGGGATATTTACCGGGGTTCACCGAAGTTACAAGTTTACGCTTCTTACTCTGAGCTCCCCCCAGGATGGCCGAGAGGGGCGATTCGCCTTCTTTCTCCACGAGGCAACGCAGCTTAGTCAGCCTGATCGGGTGTTTACCCTATCGGCAGCAGATATCGCTCTCGTTAATCCTAACACCCGCACCTGTCCAATCTTTCTCTCCCAGCGAGACGCGGAGATAACAAAGCGAATCTACGAGCGCGTACCCGTGTTAATCCGTGAGGGTGATCCTGATGGCAATCCGTGGGGGATTTCATTTCGAGCGATGTTTCACATGTCCAACGACTCTCACCTCTTTCGCACGAGGAGCCAACTAGAGGATCAGGGTCTCATTCTGAATGGTAACATCTTCGAGAACGAAAAGGATCGGTATCTTCCGCTGTATGAAGCAAAGATGATCCATCAGTTCGATCATCGCTGGGCAACTTACGATCGTGACGGTGCGCGCGATGTAACAGAGGCTGAGAAGCAGAACCCCCATTTCGAGCCCCTACCCCGCTATTGGGTGCATGAAGCAGAGGTGCAAAAGGCTCTGCCGGAAACATGGGATAAGCCATGGTTGATGGGGTGGAGGGATATCTGTAGAAGCACAGACGAAAGGACGGTTATTTCGAGTTTGATACCGCGGGTGGCCACCGGAGATACTTTGCTTCTGATGTTTCCGTCTCATCATTCTGAGTTTTGGCCTGCTATTATAGCGAATCTCAATTCTCTCGTCCTTGATTATGTTGCTCGTCAGAAAGTCGGTGGTACTCATCTCAAATATCATGTTTTCAAGCAGTTGGCAGTCCTGCAACCAGTTGCCTACGCGAGAATCTCATTTCCAGGCCTGGAACAGCCCCTACTGAGTTTAATAATTGAAATTGCGAACAGACTTTTTTCGTTGTCAAAAACGGTGCAGCTTGCACCACCCAGTGGATCGGAAAAACTTGCAGCACTGTGCGGGACATCGGGGAACAGAAACGAGCTAAGAGCCGCGTTAGATGCCATATATTTCCACCTCTACGGACTTACTAGGCGAGATGTTGAGTTCATCCTCGGGCAGTTCCCTGTACTCCGTCGAAATGAAGAGAGAGCTCATGGTGAGTTTCTAACCCGTCGCTTGGTACTGGAGCGATTCGATTATCTCGCATAGAAATAAGACCCTCGCCTCTTTGTCCCAAAGGCCTTGAGGCCACGATCGATTATCATCATTTGTAACCGAGGCTAATTCTGGAATGCCACGAGTCTGTCCTTGATTGCCTCGTACTCGTCCCGAATTGCCCCGTCTGGATATTCAATCTGTGTGCCTAATTCATTGACATCGACTGTTGATACCGAAAGCATCGTGTTATCACATACAAGGAGTCTACCTGGAATAAAATGGGGCATTCCGAACTCGGTGCCGGCTAGGCTATCACCCAGTATATCGTTTGCATAAAGGCTTGAAAGGAGTTTGCAAATCTTAACCCTCGTTTCAACTTGGAGCCTACCATCGCATGTAAGAACAGTGACCGGCATTCGCTGCCCGGCATGCAAAGCTCCACACACTGCAAGGTGAACATAGTCGGTATCAGCTAAATCGGTTTCCTTTTTCATCGGAACAATCGTCTTGATACGTCGCCGAAGAAATCGAGGTTCGAGGGAGACCCATATTGATCGCAAAAGCCTGAAAAAAGAGATGTTGTAGCCGGCAGTATAGAGACCCATAAGGTCGTGAAGAATCTGTAGCTGTGTAATGCAGAAATGTTCATCACCACGAGATGTGCTTAAAACGCCTTGGATGTCGTCAATGGCTAAGTAGTTCCAAATTGTTTCCTCGACGCCATCGTTTTCGAAGAATCGAACCATGACATCATGAGCAAGCAATTGAGCAAAGGGGTTCCTCGCGATTCTCTCTTTCAGCATATAATCAATTCGTGACTTGAATTTCTTCCGTGAGAGGTCGGGAATATTTGCATAAAAATCGCGCCCCGCCTTAACAATGAGTGGCATTTGATTGCTTACACCCTCTGCAAAAGACGAGCGACTGAAAGCTGCATCACTAGTTGCAAACGGATATTGGGGCCGAAAACGGCGAAAACGGGATATACCAAGCACCTCAAGGAATTTGAACGGTGTGGTAAGAATTGACATAGGAATAAGTTTTCGATTAATTCGATCATAATGAAATTCCTGCCATCGCTTATGATCATTATGTGAAGCTTTCTCGATTAATCTTCTAAAAAAACCTGTATCAATAAAAATGAGGTTCACTTCCTGCCACCCTTTCTTGACTTTACTAACGTTCAGCCTGTCACTCCTGTGCTAACGTCATATCACATATTGCTTTAACATGTACCCTTTTTAAGTGGAGTAGCCTTATTCTTCGGACAGTAGGCTAACGCACACTAAGCCACCTGCCGAAAAAAAGGGCTCTTCCCTCGATCTCTATTGCTCAGAGGTATAGAGATCTTGGTGCGATTGTTATTTGCGACGGACTATCGGTCGGCCAAAGTCTCAAGGTCGATGTCGAAGGTGTAGTCTCCGTTCTTGACCTTCTTTTGACCCTTTTTGAAGAATCGTTCTGGCGGCGTGATGCCTTGCTCGCGCACTTGTTCCATTCGCTCCATCAGCGCCTTGAAGTCCGCCTCAAACTCGGCGAACGATTTTCGGGATGAGATCAGCGCCGCTTGGCGAAAGCGATCCTGAAGGTTCTTGTATTCTGCTGCCGCGCGCTCAACGGCTTCGATATGGTGCGGCAACTTGAGGGCTTCGGAGATAGTTGGAATTATGCCCGCCAAGAGAGCCGCAACGCCTGCAAGCAACTTCTCATCAGCTACGATTTGCCAAGTGGCAATAGCTCCGCAGATGATGGAGGCAATGAGAATTGCCTTGTTCCAAAAACGCAACGATTTCAGAAACTCATAGAAGCTGGTCGAGGTGTAGAGGCATCCTTCTGATAGACGCCCGCATTCTTTCGCAAGTTCTTGGACCTTGTTCATAGGACATACACCGGAATGTCATCGCCGAAGATTTTCTGCCATTCTTGCCCGGCTTCGACAGTTTGGTTGTTATACTCCAGGTTGCACGCTTTGACTGCGCGGCTGACGGCGGTGTCGGTCTTGCTTTGCCAGTCACTCGCAAACGGGTCGTCATATTCGCGTGAGGCAAGCATATAGCGAAGGCGCGACAGGGGGGATTGCCGGTGCTGAATCGCCAGCCAGATGAAGAAGTCGCGCATCATCCAATCATACCAAAAAGCGTCTCGCCCCCTGTGCGGCCATTGATCGACGAAATCAACGGCTAGATGCTCCAGGTGGAAAGAGGGAATAGGCACGGAACAGGCCTTTCTCCAGCACTTCGCCATCTTGATCAGGTGAATCGCGTTGCTGTTGAAAGCGGCGTTACAATTCTGGATTCTCCTGCGCTCATCAAGCGGGTAAGTAATCTTGTATCGACCGCCGTTGTTGGTATCGCAGATTATGATTCCATCGCAGCTTTCGGGGATGAAGGCAGGGACAACCTCGAAGCAGATGGAATTGAATCGTACCATGACCACTTGTCCGTCGCCGCGCATTGTCGTTTGTGGGTAGGTGGATTCGAGACATCCCTTGACCTCCTGCAACAAATCGGACTGCTTGTTGCCCCCGCGCTTGTCAAAACGCCAATAGACTTCGTTTGGCAGCAAGAAGATCATGTCGGCGTCGGTCGGAGGGCGTATGCATGTTCCCTTCCCCCAGGAACCAACCATCTCAGTATTATCGGTTTCCGACGAACTGTTCCAATATGCTTGGTTCAAGCATCGCGTGATAGCGCGTAGCTTGGTGCGCGCGTCGTCAATCTGGTTCTGTGTTGGGTTGAGATTGGCAAGGAATTGGTTGAAGCGCGGCCGGACGCCGATCCAGTTGTTGGCATATATCTGGGATAGGAACGAAGGCTGCGTTCCTGTCGCAAGAAGAGAGGAATTGAAGCTGGGAACGGCCGCTAATCCCGTTAAAAGCGTGGAGCTGTTGTAGGTCATAATTAGCGCTCCCTATCTCGCGGGGGATTTGGGTCGTTGCCGGGTGGAATCGTGTCCTTGCTTCGGATTTTTCCGTCGAGGCTCTTGGTCGTGAATTCTCCGCCGCCTTGATTTTTGAGATTTTCCCGCGCGACACTCTCTGCCTCGCGCTGCGTCTCGTGAAGGCTCGAAGCCCTCTCCGCATCGTTGCGCTTGTTTGTCCAGGTTCCATCCGGTCGCCGAAAGACCGTCCTGTACTGCCCTTTTCCGCCCATACTACCCTCCGTAATCGTTGAACTTTTCTGCCTTTCCGCGACGATTTGCGGTCAATCTTTCTATTGACCGATTCGGCGGGATGGTTTACAATTGAAGTAGTAGCATGCGCAATGTAAACCGCGCAAGTGGAGGCGCAACTATGAACGGAGAGCGGATCAAACTCGCCCGAAAGAAGGCGGGGCTGTCGTTGCGCGGACTAGCCGACAAGATGGGTGGTCTGGTCAGCGCGCAGGCGATTGGAAAATACGAACGGGGCGAAATGTCGCCGGGGTCGGATGTGTTGATCGCCATGAGCAAGGCGCTCGGCGTCAGCCAATCCTATTTGCTGGCGGCGCAGGGTGTTCAGTTGGGCGCGGTCGAGTTTCGCACCAAGGCGAATACCGGCGCGAAGGATCGCGCGCGCGTCGAAACCGAAGTGATCGAATGGGTCGAGCGGTATCTGCAGATCGAGGACATTCTGGAACTGGAGAGCGCGGCGTGGGAATGCCCGGCGAAGATGCCGCGCAAGCTGAACAGCTTGGAAGATGCCGAGAAGCTGGCGGACGAATTGCGCGAGGCCTGGAGATTGGGGATCGATCCGATCCCCAACATGACCGAGTTGCTGGAGGAAAAGGGGATCAAGGTTCTGCTGGCGGATTTGCCGAAGAAGGTGTCGGGACTGACCTGCTTTGTGAAGCGTCCGCACCGCGGCGATGAAACTCCGGTGATTGTGATCAACCGGGACAATAACCTAGAGAGGCGACGCTTCACCATGGCGCATGAGTTGGGCCATCGGGTGATCGCCGCTGATAGCGAGGGCGACCTGGAAAAGCTGTGTCATCGCTTTGCTGGGGCTTTCTTGGTCAATAAAGAGCATCTGCTGAAAGAGTTCGGATCAACTCGCAGCGCTTTCGGCGTTTCCGAAGTCATGGGATTGAAGCGGATGTATCGCGTTTCTGCCGCGTCATTCCTGATGCGGCTGGAGCAAGTTGGTGTGCTGGATCGATCCACCATCGAATATGCGTTCCGCACCTTCGCCAATCCGTGGCGAACAGAAGAACCTTTGCCGTTGGACGCGAACGCGGAGCAAGCGCGGCGTTTCGAGCGGCTGGTCTATCGGGCCGCCGCCGAAGATATGATCTCGTTACCCAAGGCTGTCGAATTGCTGCGTGTCCCGCTGGTCGAAGTCGAAATAGGGCTGAAAGGACCGGCGGAATCGCATGCGAATCATCGTCAATGACAGTTCCGCGCTCATCGATCTGAAAAAGGGCGGGCTCCTGGAGATTTTCCTGGGCCTGCCCTTCACGCTGGTCGTCTCTGACGATCTGCTTGCCGATGAGTTGTTGAGTTTCACGAAAGCCGAGATCGCGCTGATGCGGCGCAAGATGTCGGTCGCCAGTCTGAACGG
>JBIIHQ010000006.1:0-164381 GCA_044235645.1 Bdellovibrionota bacterium
CGATCGTAATCTGAGCCTTATATCGAGACAAAGTTTTGTTGTGTAAGCAGCCATCAGCTCTGAGGTTATGCGAACGTATAACAACGTGCTCGTTTAGCTGGTGATCGCCGGACGAAAAAGGAAGACACTTTTTTCGATATCAACGGAACTAATCACCAAAGAAGTGCTGTTTCTCATCAAAGAGTGTTGAGTCACTTGATCGGCATCTCGATGAATGAGCGAGGCCATATCACGCGACTTTTCTCGGTGAACTCTTGGGTTGGCGACGATGAGTTTTTCCCAGCAGATACCCTTTGGGCTTTGATGCCTTAATTTTAAATGCGGGAGGGTGCGCGATTTCCAGCAATATCGGCATGGATCACGGCCGTGGTAATTGCCTTCTCCCCCATTATTCGCGCCCTCTTGTTGCTTCGTGATCGCCGCTTGAGGGATTGGCAATTAACGCATAGAACCTCTGCCGGTGAAGATCGCGCTCTTGAGGTTTTATCATCTTGGGATGTCGATCTGATCGAGTACAGTCGATGGATTGAGTCCCTCGCAGGCTAATGCATTTGTGTTTTTCGAGAGTGGGCGACCTAACAATTCGCCGTTCCATTGTATCCCTGGTCTTCTCGGCTCCCCTGACAGGGCAGGGAGAAATGATTTCTGATGGAGACTTTGCCAGTCTTTGGCTCCCTACCGTGCGGAGTCACCAGAGAAATTCTCTTTTCGTGGCACCGCTCACAATGGTGTGCACGGAGGTATTCTACCCCCCGCTAAGGGTTCTCGTTCCGGGAACGGCGCGCAGGAATCGTTCTGGAGTAGCTTCAAGGTAGATTTTGGTAATTTCCATCGATTCGGTACGCTTGAGCAGTTCTATCCGCACCTTGGGTGCCTTTCGGCAGTCCGCCTGAGGAATCATCTCAGGATGCCACCGTCGATATTAAGCGGGCAGGTGTAAGCAAGGGAAATGGTATTACTGTTCTCACTTGAAGATATTCAAAAATCGTGAGCCCCCTCCCAAGGTCCCCCCCTCGCGATGGCCCTCCACGAGCGCTGGTTGACTCGAGCTGATATTGGTATTCGATAACTATTACTGCTACCGTTTAATTTTATAGAGCGGTGTCTCAAAAAAATGGGGTCACACCAAAGACCGATTGTTTTGCCGAAATATCTCCATTTTCCTGAGTGCTCCCCATTTGACCCTTGTTTTTTCCTCTCTTTTTGCCGAAAAGGAGATGCATGTCCCCGTCTTCTGCCCCCGAATCGAGTTTATCACTTGGAGCAGTCACCTGTACCCTGACGCTTCTTGGGTGTGGCACCTCAACCGGAGTACCTGTTCTCGGGTGTTGCTGTCGGGTGTGTACCTCCACCGACCCGAGAAACAAACGGTTGAGAACTGCTGCTCATCTGCGCACGTCATCGGGGATTTCCGTTGCGATTGATGCAGGGCCAGATCTCCGTCGTCAGGCTCTCAGGGCAGATATCACTCATCTTGACGGCGTTATCTTTACCCATGCGCACGCGGACCACATACTCGGAATAGATGACCTCCGCGGTTTTAATTTCTCTTCCCGACGCCCTCTATCGTGTTATGCGTCGGAGTTGACGATGTCAGGTATTTTTTCCCTGTTTGATTATGTTATCAATCCCGATCCCGCGTACCGGGGCAGCGTTCCTCAGCTGACGTTCCATCCTATCGAGCACGGCAAGCCGTTCTCGATCCGAGATCTTGAGGTGCTACCGCTTGAGATAGTTCATGGACATCTCTCGGTCACAATGTATCGCTTCGGGCCGGTAGCCTATGCCACTGACTGCAGTCAGATTCCTCCCGCAACAGGAGAGTCCTTGGCGGGGGTAGAGGTTCTCTTTCTCGATGCGCTCCGCTCGGAGCCTTCACCAAGTCATTTCACTATCGACCAGGCGTGTGAGGTAGCCCAGCGGCTTGGAATTCGGCGAACCATCCTGATCCACCTCTCGCACTCTCTTGATTACAACGAAATCTCAGCCAAGCTGCCATCTGGTGTCGAGCTTGGGTATGATGGGCTTGAGGTGAGTTGGCGGGTTTGAGGCGAGTCGGTTACTGGAGTTTCCGACGGGGCTATACCTTTCAGCAGGACCGAGACCTATATCAAAGAGACCGCCCCCGGCAAGGTTCGAACTTGCGACCCCAGGTTTAGGAAACCTGTGCTCTATCCAGCTGAGCTACAGGGGCAGAGTGGTAGCGAGGCGCAAGGCACCGCAACGCAGCTCCGAAGTATTCGCCACTCGGTGCCGACTGTCAACCCAAGCACCCGGGCCCTCGTCCGTCGGGTACTCACATGTTGCCTCCTCGAGATTAGCGGAGGATCGTCGGTGCTCGTGGGAAAAATGCCAGAGGATTCCGAGGTTTTACCTTTCCGCGATCACTTTTCATTCTTGTTTCGAAGTGACAATGCGGGCCGGTGACGTTACCCGAGTCACCAGCAAATCCAATCAGATCCCCCTGCGCCACAACCTGACCCTTTCGGACTGCGTATCGCGAGAGGTGCGCGTACAGAGTCGTCACTACCTTTCCTTCGAGTTGAATCACCCTTCCATATCCACCATTAGTATTGGCGAAGACGACCTTACCCTTGTGAGCGGCGAAAATCGGCTCTCCGCGGGCAGCGCGTATGTCTATTCCAGCGTGAAATCGTCGCCACCGAGGTCCGTACCGGGAGGTAATACCCCCCCCCAGCACCGGCCACATGAGCGAGGGCAGTCCGGCTTTGATGGGCTTTCCCTTAAACAGCTCTTCCCAAAATGGAACCTTGAGAGCTTTCCCCTTGTCTAAGGTATCGGTGGGATGGAGGCCGTTTACATATGCAAGAACCCCAACCGGAATGCCAAATTCGCGGCTCACCGAGGAAAGGGTGTCCTTCGGATGGGGACGGTATAGATCGTAGTGGAAGTGGTTCCTGATACTACCCTGAAGCGGCTCCCTCCGGGGGGCAGGCGGTGCAACTCGGGTGCACGCAGCGAGAAGGAACGGGCCGAGGATTGCAAAAAGGAGGGGAACGCGAACTGAGGAGAGCATTGTTGAGGGCCAGAGCAAATGGTTTTGACCAGGAATAAAAATCGCTGCGCTCATCGTGGATTCCAGTCCGCAGAGCTTGTCTCTGAACAGGAGACAATACCCGCAAAAACTCGGGGTGGATAGTCCTCAATTACCCGTTAGCTCTCAATCACCCCTTCAATCGGTCCCCCCCGGCGAATGAGCCGTAATCCTTTTTTAAGATCAGCGCCCGCGAATATAATTCCGAGAAGAAGAAGGGTGATGATAGAGAGAACTCGAAGCTCCGCTGCAACAACTAAACCTTTCGACATCCCGATCTGGGCCTCCGCGCACAGCAAGCCGTAAGCGACCTCTCGGATACCTATATTTCCGGGGGTAATACTGACGTGAAATGTGAGGCGATAAAGGGCATAGAATACTGCGAGGGTTGAAAACGACGCTCGTGCATCGACCCCCGCAAGCAGTAATTTAAAAACTCCCACCATACAAAGAAATGAGCCAAGCGCGATCACGACTGTCATCACCATGTACGGAAGGTCGCGGAGGCCGAGCATAAGATTCGTCAACACCTTGGAGCTCTTTTTCATCAGCAGCGAGAAAAATCGAACCCTCCTTAATTTGGATTTGAGAAGGGTCAATTCTTCTGCTGCCGAAGATTGATCGGCCATTCGCTGAACAATAAGGTGACTGACAAGGGGCGCAAGCAGGAGCGCAACCGCACCTGCCGCGAGCCCAGTACTTGCCGGCACGCCAAAAAGAACCAGGTCGGCATGAAAGAACCACAGCAGAAAAGCAGCCAGGGAGAAGTTGAGGAAGGTGTCTATCCAGATAAAGAAGATATTGGCGGATACATAGTCGGTGTAGGAAACCGAAAAATCCCGCTTGAGGGTGACTCCACGATAGACACTCCCCATCTGAGGTACGAGGTTATTCATAAACCGAACAACGACCAGCATTCGGATCCAAGGAATCAAAGGGAGTGAGCAGCCACAGTGCTTGGCGATGAGAAGAAGAAAGCGGTAAGAGTAGAGAATAAAATAGAGTACTAACAGCCCCACGACTCCTCCAAGGGAGCTCGGTGAGAGGGCAAGGGCAGCGGTCAACGCCGCTCGGTCGCGGGCAAGGGCCTGTATAATGTAAAGGATGGTAATAACCGCAAGCGATACCTTGAAGAGCCGCAGGGCATGGGAAACGAGGGTGCGGGACATGCGGGACCTTGAGGCGAAGGGTGGATAAAGTCGTATGGTATCGGGGATATGACTGCCCGGCAACTAACGGGCAGGGTGGGCCGTGAGCCAAAGATGCAAATAGTTGGTTATCGTGCTACCCTCCATCCCTCGTCCTCGGCAAATCTTTTCCCCCTTGATCACATCATGAACATCCTCTTTATCGGCGGTAATTTCAAAAATAAGGGCGCTGAAGCGATGATTCTCACATCGCTTCTCCAGTTTTCGCGCAGGATCCCCGATGCAAAGCTCATCGTCGCCTCGTACGCCTCCCGAGAATCAATTCCCTTCGGTGAACAACATGCGATGGTCGGAGGCACGAAGTGTTCGTTCAGATTTATTAAAAATCGGAAAGACCTTGTCACGGCCTTGCAGCTATTCGCCGCTCTTTTTATCTGGCCCCGCCCGTGGCGTGAGAAGATTGTTGGTACAAACGAGTATCTCCGCGAGCTTCTTAATGCCGACCTCGTTGTTGACCTGAGCGGTTTTGCGATGACCGATAAGCGCCCGCTCTCAAGACGGATCGTATATGCGGCGGAGATCCTCACCGCACGGCTATTTGGGGTTCCCTTCGTCGTGTTCACGCAAGCTCTGGGCCCCTTCAAACAGGCGACATCTCGACTCCTCGCCCGTCTCTGTTTGCCTTATGCAACGCTGGTCTGCGCTCGGGGGGAGAGCACCGTGGAGTATCTGGCCCGTCTCGGGGTGGTGAATCGAACCAAAGTGATTCGGTGCGCCGACAGTGCCTATCTATTTCCGATATCATCCGGGTCGGACAGCTCACCTACCCTCCCTGTAGCAAAGGGTTTATCTGGACCAGTGATAGGGATCGTGACAAACAGTAATATCGTCGAGCGGACCCCCGGTGAGGGCTCTCATAATAGCTACATTCGGCTTCTCGCTGGAATCGTCGACCATCTCGTCGCAAACTACGGAGCGCGTCCGGTGTTTATCTGTCATGAGATCTACGAAGAGCGCAAAGATGATGCGTGGGTTGCCCGTCAGGTGATTGCGGCGAGCAGCCACGCTGATACCATCACGGTAGTAAGCGGAAACAATTCAGCGGAGACCCTCAAAAAGATGATCGGTGAGCTCGACTTTTTGGTGGCCTCCCGATTTCACTCACTCGTTGCTGCGCTTTCTCTTGCCGTCCCGTCGATTGCGATAGCGTGGGCGCATAAATATCATGAATTATTTGCAGAAGCAGGTCTCGAGGGTTTCGTGTTCGATGCGGAGGAACTTGAGCTCGAGCGATTTATTCCGATGTTTGCGATGGCTTGGGACCAAAGGGAATCGATTCGGGGGCAGTTGCAGAACAGGCGCGCTCACCTGATATCATCTGCGCAAACCGCCTTTGATGAGGTTGAGGCAGTGCTGCGAAAGGTTGCGTGAATGTGAGGTCTGCCCTTCAGAGGAAAAGCTCATGGTAACTATTCAGCCCACCTTTTCAAGAGAGTGATTCGAAATACATCAGATGCACAAAAACCGTTGTGATTTTGGTGGCTCGGCTCGCTCGACGCTCGTCGGCAGTGTGTTGCTGAATAGGTAGTTGTCTCCCCCCCGGTGGGTGTTCGCCCGCCAGCCCCAAGGGGTTGTGGGAGGTTGTTGGAATTATAGGGGTAAATAGTTACAGATCATGAGACCTTCTTTCCTCATCGATGTTCCCACTCAAGGGTTGTGTCACGGATGTGGTGGGTGCAGCGGAGTTTGTCCCACCCGAGCAATCACGATGAAGCCTACCCCGCAAGGGACTCTCGCCCCAGATATACAGCTTAACGACTGCACCAACTGTGGGCTGTGTTTTAGCGTCTGTCCTGGGCACGAATTCAATATCCCTTATTTTCAGAAAAAGCTTCACGGCGAATTCCCGGAACACCCAGAGGTCGGCTCTTACCGGAAAATCTATGCGGGCTTTGCCTCAGACAAAGAGATCCAATGGCAAGGGCAGAGTGGAGGGGTCATCTCAGCATTGCTTATCGATCTGCTTGAGCGAGGTGTGATTCAGGGAGCGGTAGTTACCCGGGTACCTGCCGAGGCACCGACCAAACCGGTTACCTTTATCGCACGAACTCGTGCCGATGTGCTTTCATGTGTCGGCTCGAAATATGGGCCAGTATCCGCCGCTGAGGCAATTGCCCTCATCAAGAATGAACAGGGACCGTTTGTGTTTGTCGGTGTGAGCTGCCAGATTCACGCATTCCGGAAAGCGGAGGAGTTCAGTAAGACGCTCGGCAAAAAGATCTACGCCTATTTTGGGCTGCACTGTAAGGGAATCTATTCCACCCACTTCTTCGATTATCTTCTGAAAAAGCATAATCTCCGACCAGAGGAGGTTAGCTCGTTTAACCTCAGGAGCAAGGAGTGGCGAGGATGGCCTGCGGACCTGAGGATAACGACGACATCAGGAAAAACAATTGATCTCTCGGGTGGTTTGAGCCGTACCGGGCCCCGTGACTATTTCGCTCAATTGCGCTGCCTCTCTTGCACTGACAAGCTTAATGAGTTTTCCGATGTTAGCTTCGGTGATTGTCGGGTTCCATGGGTCTACGGGAAACAGAGCTTGCGCGAGGCTGAGGGTGGCAATAATCCAGGTCAGTCCGATATCGTTGCGCGGACTGATCGGGGGCTCTCTCTTGTCGAAGATGCCGTAGCGCGGGGGATCATAACGGTTCAAGAGATGGCGTGGAACGATCTGGTCGTGAGCACAAAACCGTCAGAGAAGAAGTTGGCGATAAGAAACCTCTCACTCCTTCAACGCCCGCTCTCGTTCTCGATACCGTCGTATGGGGTTACCTATGAGCCGAAAGACGATGTAGTTCGACGTCGGTTCCAGCGGAACAATATTCCGACCCTTGTCAGCAGTTTCTTCTTTGTTCTCTTTTGGAAGGTTGCTCCACATCGCCTCGTTCGGGCTTTCTACCAGCTCCTTCCCCTTCGTTATGTCCATCTGAGTGGGGGACTCCGTCGTCGCCTTACTAATTATCGACAGGCTAATGGCGCACGCCTGACGGCGACCTATGGTGAGCCGCAAAAACCGCGGATCATCCCCTCGAGCTGTCATCCTGATGCGGGTAAGAAGGGTGAGTCTCGTTCGGGGGGGTGTATCGAAGAGGGAGCAACAACTGTTTAGTGGTCCCTCAAAAATAAGTAATTATGTCGTTGGTCCTAAAAAATCCATTGAGGGGTTTTTTAGGACCAATGACAAAGCACAACCGGGCATCATACACATGCCCCCGGCCTACCCTCAGATCACCCGAGACACTTTTCCTTGTCTCGCTCCTCGATCGTTTTTGCCGCCACAGAACGCACATAGAGGGGCTGGAGCGCTGCCAACATCCGAGAGGGAGATCCGTCAGGACAAGAACGTGGAACAATCGGCTGTCTGGTGAGGACCAACGAGCCGATCGCCGCGATACGGCAGGGAACGCGGTGAAGCTGCAGGGCAAAGACCTCCTTGCTCGTTGATCCCTCGCCGTCATCAGCTTCGTTGTCGACAAGTGATGCCAAGGTGAGAAGGTCTCCAGGGGTAATAATCATCGGCGCGATCAGGTTTGCGCTCGCTGTCTCCCCGCCGTCGATCACTTTTAATGCCTTATCATTTCGATCTCGACAGCCATTCCGCAAGAGAACTTTGATCTCGCGGGTCGAACGAATCACCGGCTCATCATCGCCGTACAACTTGTTTTCACTCCACCAAAAATGTTTGGTAAACCATTCCCCCCGTCGTGCATCAGAAACAACGATTCCCCACCACGGTGCCGGTTCTGCACCGTGTGCACTCGGCCCCTTTGTACTCAAACCACCCGCGATCGAGCGTGATGATGCCGCATATGCATCAAGCGAGGGAACTTCGATGACGGGTATCCCCCAAACTGAAGCCAGTCCCATGACAAAAGAGTATCCGATACGAAGACCGGTAAACGAGCCAGGACCTTGCGCGATCACAATTGCTTGAAAGGGGGATTTTCGGTGCGTGTTGTCGCGGATTGCGTCCCGTTCCCCTCCAGCTTTTACCAATCCCGATATGACCGCACCTAGACCTTCTTCAAGATCCTCAACCGTCGATCCAGCGGCCGATCCGCGCCACCTGGATAGTACTGTACCATCCATGGGGTTTACGGCTCCGATCTCAAGTGGCCCCTCAGCAGAATCGAGAATCAGGAACATAGATATTCAGTGCTTCAGTGGGAAGATGACCGGAGGGTTTACGCTGGCTACGGTAGTAGCCGATTACATTCCAAACACCCGACCGAGATCGTTGGTAAGCGCGAGCGCCATCAAGCTGAGAAGAAACAACATCCCCATGGTGGTCAGCCGTTGAAAGGCGAGCAACGATAGTGCCGATCCTTTGATTGCCTCGACTGAAAAGATAACGAGATGTCCACCATCGAGGACGGGGATTGGAAGAAGATTGAGTATCGCCAGTGTTACATTAATAAAGATCATAAAGTTGAGGAGGGTCCCACTGCCTCGCTTCGCCGAACGAGAGGCCTCCTGAAACATTAATATCGGTCCGCCAACATTTTTGCGTGATACTCTCCCCGAGAGAAGTCCCCAAAAGCCTCGAACCGTCATGACACTGACGTTCCACACCTGAGATGCTGCCGCGGTTATCACCTCTCCCTTCGGCATCGGCTCGTATGAGTATGATGGAGCAATGCCAATCACGTGTCCCGAGGTCTTGACTCCCGTCATCACCTCGAGCTCTGAGGAGTCAGGTATCGGCTGAACTTGAATCTGCACTGTTGTTTGGGGCGTCCCTTCAGTATCTCCCTTCCGCGACAGAACAAATGACAGGTCTTTTCCTCCACTTCCTCGCACTGTCTTTGCTATCTGGAACCAGCTATCTATCGGGGTGCCATCGATTGATATAACGGTATCACCCGGCTGTATACCAGCCTTAGCCGCGGGATATCCCGGTTGCACATCCCCGATAATCGGCGCGTTTTGAAGGACGATTCCACCAAATGTCGCAAACGAGATAATCGCGAGGACGAATGCAAACGCAACATTGAAAAGGGGCCCTGCGAGCACGATGCCACATTTTGCAAAATATCCCTTTGTCAGGAACCACCCCTCTGGTCGGGCAAGGGTTGCCAGCGTCTCCCCATCAAGGCCATCCTCTCCCTCTCGATCTTTCGCAGAACCAAATACGAGATGTCGGTCATCACCGCTCATCCGAACGTATCCACCGAATGGAATAATGCGAAGAGAGTACTGAGTACCCCCCCGTCGTATTGCCCACAGTTTTGGTCCAAAACCGATCGCGAACTCCAGCACCTCGACCTTGTTCCATCTGGCAAGGAGAAAGTGACCCAGCTCGTGAACAAAGATAATGACCCCGATCGCGGCTATAACGACGGCGGCGTTGGTAAGGGCACCCATAGCATTCCTTGTTAAATAGGCTTCTTGTCTCGAAACGCGGTGTTGGGGTCACCACGGGCAGACCGTCTGATTCGTTATTACCACTGGCATTATGCGAAAGTCGCCCTGAGAGGGAAAGTGCTACTGCTGGCCCGCGCCTCTTTTACGAGAGACTCTGTTCCATCCACTCCCACAAGCGTAATTCAAGTCGTTGAACATCCCGAGGTTCCGGAGATTTGGGATCAAAGAAGACCGATAAACCCCGTTCAATAAGTGGCACAATCTCAGTAAATCCGATCTCTCCCCGCAAAAAAAGCGATACCGCGCGTTCGTTTATGAGATTGAACACCGCGGGAGCGTTCCCTCCCGAACGGAGGCACGATCTGGCCAATTGGGGGGCTGGGAATCGCTTATCGTCGAGAGGGGCAAACGTAAGGGCTCCCACCTCTTCGAGTTGAAGCGGAGCCATCATCCCGGCGAGTCGCGGTTCTGGATGTCCCATCGCGTACCCAATAGGACCCCGCATGTCGGGAACTGAGAGCTGCGCGAATTGCACCCCATCGGTGAATGTTATCAGCGAGTGAACAATGCTTTCGGGGTGAATGACAATCTTGATTCGATCCTCTGGAAGGGAAAAGAGCCATGCTGCCTCAATCACCTCGAGCGCCTTGTTGACGAGGGTGGCTGAATCAACCGATATCTTGGCCCCCATGCTCCACCGGGGATGTTTGACTGCTTGTTCTGGAGTGATCGAGCTAAACGCCTCGGGGGGCATGCGCCAGAAGGGACCACCCGAAGCGGTGAGGGTGATTGAGGCGAGATCTTCCCGTCCACGTCCTTCCATCAACTGAAAAATCGCCGAGTGTTCGCTGTCGATTGGGAGAAGATGCGCTCCATTTCGAGCCGCAACCTCCATCAAATACGCTCCGGCACACACGAGACTCTCCTTGTTCGCAAGGAGCACCCGCCGCCCCGCCTGCAATGCCGCCTCCACCGGTCGCAATCCCGCGACCCCTACGATCGCCGCGACTACCAGATCCGCTTGTGAGGCAGCAGCAAGACGGCAGAGGTTCTCCTCACCGATAAGAATCTCCCCCCGGAAATCGGGCAGCCGTTCCCGGAATGTTTTCGCGGCATCGTCGCTGCCGAGTACCACCACGGCAGGGCGAAACTCATCTGCTATAGCGCCAATTTTTTCTCCGCTTGAATGGGCACTCACTCCCCACAGAGAATAATGTTCAGGAAATTGTCTGATGATCGAGAGGGTTGAGCTTCCTATTGAACCACTCGCACCAAGAACTACCACCTTTTTCATGAGACCTCTTGCCGTTGCCCTGATCTAACAACCTACTCTATCAACACGAGAGAACGGCCATCACGAGGAGCGCACCAAGTAGCCCATCAATCCTGTCCAGAAATCCCCCGTGTCCCGGCAGGAGCGAACCAGAATCCTTTTGCCCTACTCCTCGTTTCAGGAGCGACTTGGTTATGTCGCTGAGTTGAGCTCCCCCGATCACCACAAAAGGTGTCCACCATTCAAGGAGCCGAGGCATCACGGCCATGGCACCACCTCCTCCAACCCAAGGGAGGAGGAACGCGCCGAGTATCCAAGTAAGAGATCCCGCTGCGAGCCCACCGAGGGCTCCGGCCCATGTCTTTTTGGGTGAGGTCACTGGAGAGAACCGGAATCCTCCAACGTACTTACCAACAAAGAAGGCTGCAGTATCGTTGACGGCGACCGATGCAACGGTCAGGAAGAAGAGAGCTGGTCCTCCCACCATCGAAATCAAAAGCGTTCCTCCTGTGATGATAAGAATCCCCTGGATTGCCGCTGCAGCTACGAGAGCTTCAACCTCAGATATCGAACGTGCTCGTGCACAGAGACCGGGGATGGCACAGACCACCCCACCCAGAACCCCAAGCGCGAGCCCTTCTCGTCCCACGACCTCCCCAAAGGGGGCTCCTCCCGTGAGTGCCCGCGTGAGCTGCCAAAAGAATATAAGAATCGCGACACATCCGAACACCGCGCCCACTTTCCAACCGAATCGGCGCCCCGCGATACACGCCGCCTCCTGCGCCGCTACCGAGACAACCGTCGTGGCCACGCAGAAAAGCATCGGTTTTCCCCACTCAGGGGAGAGTCCCGCATACGCGAAAAGGCCAATCACCACAAGAACCATCACCACGGCCGTGATAATCCGGGTGATGAGCTCGGAGGTCTTACCCGACGCTTCGAACGGCTGCTGGCGCGGCTCTGAGTCGGTCATCGAGTCGTTGCTATTCATCGCGTTCCTCAGCTTCGACACGCTGCTCTGAAGTCAGCCCAAATCGTCGCTCCCGTTGCTGGTACGAGTATATACATTCCCGAAGATTATCGGCACTAAATGCAGGCCACAGTGCTCCGCTTACGACGATCTCCGCATAGGCAAGCTGCCATAGAAGAAAGTTCGAGATCCGAAATTCGCTGCTCGTCCGGATAAGAAGATCGGGATCGGGAATATCGTGCGTGAAAAGCGAGGATGCAAACATCTCCTCCGTGATTTCTTGAGGAGAAAACTCCCCCCGAGCAACCCGTTCGCTGAGCCTTCTTGCAGCGGTTACCAGCTCATCGCGCCCTCCGTAGGAAACAGCGAGAATCAGCTGCATACCGGTGTGCTCACGCGAACGCTCCTCCGCTCGCTCAAGACTCTCAACTACATAACCGGGCAGCCGACTCCGATCCCCTATCGCGCGAAGCCGTATACCATTATCGCATAATCTATCGAGCTCTGCGTTAAGATAGCGGTGAAACAAACCCATGAGCGCTCCAACCTCCTGCTCTGGTCGTTTCCAATTTTCAGAGGAAAATGCGTAAAGGGTCACGTATTGGACTCCGAGACGTCGACACTCCTCAGCGACCATCCGGACCGTCTTCGCCCCCGCACGGTGACCCTCAACCCGGGGCATCCCCCTCTGCTGTGCCCACCGACCATTACCATCCATGATGAAGGCAATGTGGCGCGGCATCCTCGTGGGGTCAATGGTAGCTGGGTGGGATGCTCCCACAGACAGGCCCGTTGGTTCGATGGAGACAGCCATCTATTCCCTCTCGGTAATCACCGCCCTGAAACAAAAACCGGACACCTTCTCGGCTCTTTTGGAAATCAGCCTTCCCGCTAACCGGCGATCAGCTCCTTCTCCTTCGCGACGAGCAGCACATCGATCTCGGCGATAAACTTGTCAGTAACCTTTTGCACCTCGTCCTGGTGACGACGCGACTCATCTTCAGAGAATTCTTTGGCCTTCTCTTGCTTCTTGATCGCATCAATCGACTCCCTGCGATGCGAGCGAACCCCGACCCGCGACTCCTCGGCAAGTTTATGGAGGCCTTTGATAATTTCTCGTCTTCGCTCCTCGGTAAGTGCGGGAATCGTCATTCGAAGCATGGACCCCTCACGCTGCGGGTTGAGACCGATATTCGCCTGACGTATCGCTTTATCAACGGCCTCAACCGCAGACGCATCATAGACTTGAACTGTAATCACCCGGGGCTCAGGGGTATTGATAAGGCCAAGTTGAATCAGCGGTACGTGGGAACCGTAATACTCAACGTGTATCGAGTCGAGCAAGCCCGACTGAGCTCTCCCTGTTCGAGTTTTCTGGAGCTCCTTGCGAAAATGGTCGACCGTTGCCTTGCATTGAGCCTCGAGCTCTTTTCCAAAATTACTCATGGATGTCCTCCCGTGAATGTCAGTGACCGCGCCTAACGGTCCGTCTATGCGGGTGTTACTCGAGCAACTACCCTCCTGGGCAGCGACCCATCACCCAGTATCGGCCCTCTCTCGCTCTTTAGTCCTTTTTCGGTCCGCGGACTATCGTCCCGATCCGCTCCCCCGAGACGAGCCGTTTGAGATTACCCTCCGCACCAACATCAAAGACGATAATTGGAAGGTCGTTGTCCATGCAGAGGGATATCGCGGCGGCATCCATCACCTTTAGTCCCTGTTGGAGCGCCTCCATAAATGAGACCTCGTCGTAACGGATCGCGGTAGGGTCCTTTTTAGGATCCTTATCATATACTCCATCAACCTTGGTACCCTTCAGGAGGACCTGAGCGTTAATTTCGAGAGCTCGAAGGCTCGCGGCGGTATCGGTGGTGAAGTAAGGGTTACCGATTCCGCACGCAAAAATAACGACTCGCCCCTTTTCTAGGTGACGAAGCGCCCGACGTCGGATATATGGCTCCGCTATCTCCTTCATCTCAATTGCTGAGAGCACCCTCGTAGGCACTCCCCGCTGTTCGAGTATGTCCTGAATGGCAAGGGCATTTATTGAGGTTGCCAGCATCCCCATATAATCGCCCGATGCGCGGTCAAGTCCCTGAGCCCCAGCCTGAACACCCCGAAAAATATTCCCCCCCCCGATGACAAGACCGATCTCGATCCCCATCGCGTGAACCGACACTACCTCGTCAGCCAATCTCCCGATTACCGAGGGATCTATCCCCAATCCCCGCTCTCCTGCGAGAATCTCACCACTGAGCTTGAGCAGGATTCGTCGGTATGGGGCAGAATGTGCAGCGGTTGACTGCTGACTTCCTTCTTGTTCCCTCGGCATCATCACGTCGTTACACCTCCCCGGTCAGGGCAGCAACGTCGCTGGCAAGGTCTGCCTTTTGCTTCTCGATTCCCTCACCCACCTCGAAGCGGACGAACCGACGAACAGAGACCTTCTCACCGCATTTAACACTCAATTCCTCTACAACGTTCTTCACCGACACCTTTCCCGAGTCATCACGAACGTATGGTTGTTCGAGGAGGCAGTTCTCCTCGTAGAACTTCGCCAATTTTCCTGGGAGGATCTTCTCCGCGTTATTCCGCTGAGCAGGGGTGAGCTGCTCAAGGAAGATCTCCTTTTCCTTCTCGATTACTGCGCTCGGCACCTCATCGGGTGAGAGGTAGAGTGGCTTCATAGCCGCAACGTGCATAGCAATCCCACGAGCGCATTCTTGAAAATCATCCCCTCTGGCGACGAAATCTGTTTCGCAGTTTAGTTCGACGACAGCTACTATCTGACTATTGGCGTGAATGTAAGTGCCTATCGTCCCTTCGGCTGCGGTGCGACCTGCCCGCTTACCGATATCCTTCAGCCCTTTTTTCCGAAGAACCTCAACGGCTGCTTCAAGCGACCCTCCCGCTTCGTTGAGCGCCTTTTTGCAGTCCATCATCCCCGCTCCGGTCATCTCCCGAAGTTCCTTCACCATTGATGCTGAGATCTCACCCATTTGAAATACTTCCTTGTGTTTAGATTGTTTATGCTATGATTGGGACCCGGCTGACCGGTACCTTTTAACCCGGTCATGAACGGTGGCCACTTTGGTAGGTGGATTATTCCTGTGAGCTCCGCACGGCCCTCTCTCCACGAATGAGATGGCCGCGCGAATGACCGGTAAGCACGATCGCTGTCCCGTTATCGTTATGCCTCAGCCGCTGGTGCCCCGGCACCTGCGTCGTCGGAGCTGGGTTGAACCTGAGCCTGTTCGACCGGCGCAGCCACTGGTGTTCGAGCTGAGCGGCCCCGTCCTCCCTCTTCGCCCCGACCAGTGCGGGACTGGAAGCTCTTTCGGGCCTCGATGACGATATCAGCGACGGCCGAGAGAAACAGCCGAAGTGTTCTGGCGGAGTCGTCGTTCGCAGGGATGGGGTACGCCACCGTTCCTGGATCGACGTTTGTGTCAGTCAGAGCCACGACCGGGATTCCAAGACGCTCAGCTTCACGGATGGCGATATCTTCCTTGTTAAGGTCAACCAGGAAGATAACATCGGGAGCACTCTTCATCGAGCGGATACCGCCCAGGTTTGCCTCGAGCTTTTCAAGCTGGCGGGAAATGGTGAGCTTCTCCTTTTTGTTAAGCTTAACGTCCGAGTTCGGATTCTCTGCGGAGGCGAGAAGCTCCTCGAGCTTCGCCATCCGGCTCAATGAATTGCGGATTGTTTGGAAGTTCGTCAGGGTACCTCCGAGCCATCGGGAGGTAACGTAGTGCCCGCCACATCGTGCTGCCTCTTCCTTGACAATGTCGCGTGCCTGCACCTTGGTGCCTACAAAGAGGATCGAACCTCCGCGCGCAATCGTATCGTAGATATACTTACTTGCTCGGCCCCACGCCTCAACCGTCTTGTCCAGGTTTATAATATGTACCCCGTTGCGTTCGCCGAAGATGAATTTGGTCATCTTCGGATTCCAACGCTCAGTTTGATGCCCGAAGTGCGCCCCTACCTCGATCAGGGATCGGACCGTAACCGATGTCGAGGTGGGAATTGGTGCGGATGTCTGCGAGGTTGTAGCGGCTGACGCTGCGGAGCTTTCTTGTTCAGTCATGATATGTACTCTCTATGGTGAGTGTCTTAGTTAGTCCTCCCCGCTTCGACACCACCGACCGTGCATTTCGTAAACAGCGATAGCTCACGATCAGTGGCGACTAAGACCGGCATACCTTGTTTCGGGTATCTCTGCGGGTGTGTAGTCGGGGGGGAGGATATCATTCTTAGGGGCCAACGGCAACGCTCCCGAACCGACAGGCGTGATATGCGCCGGTCTGTTATGTCTCCCTTTCCACTCCCCCTCAGGGTCGCGTTGCTCCACCATCAGCCATCCCTCGAAGTCCTGTCTCCAGGTGGTCAATCACCTCCTGACACCGTCCGGGTGTGATCCCACCCCCCAGTTTTGCATCTTCCCGCAGCTCATCGATGGCTCGAAAAAAATCCTTCACGCACTCCGGAGCGCGGCTGGGGGTTGGGGCCCATGAGGTAATGATATCGTCGAGGTCGGCGAGGAGCTGGGATGAGCGATTTTGTTTCTTCACGAAGAGCGGCGATTCTGGGAGCTTGAATGGAAGGGACCTGCGCGAGGAATCGGGACTCGCCTCTCGCGCGAGACGGCTGACAAGTTCACCGATGCACCCGACTGTGTATGAGTCAGTGCCGTGGCCCAAAAGGTGGTAGCCCTGCTCTTCGAGAGCTCGTCGTCTTTTCTCTTTCTCAGGTACGCGGTTGATATCGGCGAACTGTTTTGCCTGCGCTGTGATATTTGCCGCGGGTGGTCGTGCCGGTTCGGCAATGACCTTTGACCAGAGGAATCCTCCTCTCCTGATGTTAAGCTTGGCGAACACATCGAGTACGTCGGCGAGGAGTTCATAGGGCGGAGGAAACTTCCTCGAACCGTCACCAGCTCTTATCTCTATCTTATCATCCCAGATAGTTCGAAAATTACCTAAATCAGGGGTGATGACCACGAGCCCTTTCGTGGTGAGCATCTCCCGAAGAGTTCCCTCGACACCGTCCCATGACCACGAATCGCGGGGACATTGCTGTCGCAAAGCGAGGTTTTTGAATCGATTCAACGAGGCGTCCACGAGCCCATGAGCATTCGGACGATACAGTCGATAACACTGCTCGCCTCGGTTGTACTCGAGCCACGCAAGAAGCATCCGATCATCAGGAATGCGCGGTTTTTCGCCCGGTTGGGTAAATCCGGGCTGCGCTCCGACCGCCGAGCTTTGATTGTCGCCGGACTGATCGCAGTTGCCCGCTGGGAACGGCACCGTGATGGCGGCAATAAAGCAGGGATTTGGCGACACTGTGAAATCTCGCCCAAAAATGGTCGGATACGGATTATGGCCCCGAAGATCAGGGATAGAATTGAGGGTGATATGTGACGGGTAATCGGCAGCTGTCTTATCGATTCCTGCGGTGATGAGGAGCGAGTCGAAATAATCCTCGGCTCGGTGGAATTCGGAGAGAAACTCACCACGTGCCAATCGGAACTCGTGTGCAAACCGCCTCACCTCCGCGAGAGGGCTCGATGCGCGGAGGGGATTATCGACTGATACTGGGCTCTGCATTTCTCGCTCAGGAAGTGCTGGCGATGAGAGGTGCTGACGTGGCCCTGAAGTGTCGTTGTGTGCTGGTTCGGACCCTGACTCGGGCCGTGACGGCTCAACGGAATCACTCTTACTGGGGTCATTTTCTGCGTGTAATCCCATCGACTTTTCCCTGAGATCGTGAAGGCACGGAGATCCTTACGATAAAGTGGTCGCAAACTCAATTGTTTTCCCTACTCACTCCGAATGATCACCGGAGGATGCTCTGTGGGATTACGGAGGGGGAAAAGAACATTGATAGCAGGCTGGGCTATGGTAGGGTTGGCAGAAGACGGCCTTCCGTTTGAACCTCTCTGTTTTGAGAGGAACATGTCCGGCATCCTCGTAATCCGCTCGGGAAGAGATGGAGGCACGGTGCTCGGAATGCCGGGGTGGTCGTGGTTCGCGGGGGTGTTAGTGTGGAGAGGGTGAGGGAGGGCTCGACGGACAGGACAGGACAGGACAGAAATAGCACAGCAGAGTGTCTAGTGCCGACGCGTATCATCGGCGGCGAATTCGTCATTTGGGATTGCCTTTAGCTCAGTGGAATGCAATCCAGGGGAATTCCTCCTTAATTGGGGATACTCTCCCCTGACATCCCAGAACGTTTCGGCCATAAACGTGTATCCAATCAGGTTGAGTATGCGCTACTGGATAGTGGGAGGTCAGCCAAGCTCCATTCCATGCTGTGCTGACGCGGAGACGTCCTCTGAAACGGGATCTACCCCAACGTATAATCTTTTCGTGGCCGCCACCTGCTGCCCTTATTGATGGACCGATAAGAGGACTCAGGATCGACTGGGTTCACCGCAGTGGCTAAGCTCTCCTGAGACCTGAAAGCCATCGCCCGAGAGCACCTTCTCGCCACTAACAAATATCGACCGGCGCCCCCCGTTTGAACTAATTGTCCGCCAGTGGAAATTCCCATCTCCTCCGCCCTCTCTCATGCGGGTCGGGGGTAGGCTACCAAACTCCACTATCCCCGCACCAATCCCCCTCCGGGCACCATCTCGAGAACCTGGTCCATCCGACCTGCTAACTCGCGGCTGTGGGTCACGACCACGGTGAGGTTTCCCTGTTCGCGGCATACCTCGAGTAGGAGCGATGATACTTCGTCGCCGGTGGTGATATCGAGGCTACCGGTAGGTTCGTCGGCGAGGAGGATGCTGGGCCGGGTGACGAGGGCGCGGGCGAGGGCCACTCGTTGCGCTTCACCACCGGAGAGCGCTGCCGGGCGGTGCGCGAGTCTGTCCGCGAGGCCGACGCGACTGAGCAATTCACGTGCCTCTCCCAGGGCGCGAGCTCGACTTTTGCCCGCAATAATAAGCGGCATTGCGACGTTTTCTGCCGCGGTGAACTCGGGAAGAAGGTGGTGAAACTGAAAGACGAATCCAACGTGGGATCCCCGGAACACTGCGCGATCATCTCCGGAGAGCTCCGTGACATCGGTCCCATCAAGAATGATGCGCCCCGCGGTTGGAACATCGAGTGCGCCCAGAAGATGCAACATCGTACTTTTGCCGATTCCAGAGCGTCCGACTATCGCGCACGTCCCATGGGCCGGAAATGTGAAGGACACGTTATCTAGGATCGTCAGTGTACGCTCGGCGTCGAGATACTGCTTGGTCACCTCCTCAAGAACTATCCGACCGCGCCTGTTTTCATCTTGCCCGTTGCTACTCATGTCGGAGCACCTCCGCTGGCTCAAATCGGCTCGCCCGCCGCGCTGGATAAATTGTTGCCACGCAACAGATGAGAAATGCAGCGACTCCGACCGCGATGAAGTTAACAGGATCAATATGGATGGGGAGCGATGACATCTGAAAAATTCGCTCATCAATCGGGAATCGATACCACTGGAGCCCTCGACAGAGACTGTATCCCCCAGCGAGGCCGACCGAAACTCCGATTACCCCAATGATTGCACCCTGAGCGCGGAAAATATTTCCGATCGCTGCGGTTCGTGCTCCGAGCGTCTTCATGATCGCGATATCGCGCCGCTTCTCTATCACGACCATCACGAGCGAGCTGATGATCGAAAAGCTCGCCATAACGATGATCAGGAGAAGAACGATAAAGTAGACCTTTTTCTCGAGAGCGAGCGCCTCAAAAAATGCCTGATTGCTCTGAGTCCAGTCCTGCACGAGGAACCCACCGCTCGCACCACCGAGAGCCGCGAGGATCTTTTGGGCCATTGAGGTGGCATCATCAAGATGGCGCACCCGAACTTCAAGCCCCGACACGGCAGTCCCCATCTGGAAAAACGTCTGCGCATCAGAAAGGCTCACATATGCGAGACCTGATTCGTACTCGGCAAGTCCTGAGTGGTAGATGCTGGTGACCTGAAAGCGGCGGAATTTAGGGACGAGTCCGAACGGGGAGGAAGAGACTTGGGGCGATAATACCGAAACTGTCGCCCCAGGCGTTATGCCGTGGGTTCGGGCGAGGGTTTCACCGATAATAATACTTGGGATTGAGGCGGTATCAGACTCCCCATTCGGAAGGGTCACCTCGATAGGACGTCGTTCAATCGCATCAGAAAAGCTCTGCTTACCCCGCAAATACCCCGTCACCTGGTCGGCGGCCGCTCCGTGACGCTCAAGCCCCCTGATGATGATGCCGGTTGCTCTCTCTCCTGCCCGCAATAAACCCTGGTGGCTGGTGTACGCAACGACCGAGGCAACGCCTGGTTGCGCGCTGATCATCTCTTTAATCCGCTGCCAATCGCCAATCGCTCCCTCTCGGTGTCGCACGACGATGTGGGCATCGGCCCCGAGGATCTTCTCCTTCAGGGTAACCTGAAATCCAGTCATTACCGCCATCACGACGGTAATCGTAATTACCCCGATTGCTACCCCGAGGATTGATATTGCGGTGATGATCGTTACCGCTGCATCGGTGCGACGAGACCAGAGATACCGTGACGCAACGAGTCGGGAGAATCGGAGAGATGCGATTACGGAGGACGGTCGTTCGAGCATCGAACCGTCTGTAGCAAAGCGCGATGTACGAGAGGGGGGCATGGCGATAGCTCACTCTGAATGCAAAGGGGGCGAATGCTGGTAAAGAGTACCAAGGAGCGGGAAAAAGGGAAAATCCGCGCGACCCGTTTATTGCTCGGGGACAGCCTCTTCAGTGTCGCCCCCTCCTCCAGCCTCTGGCTTCATCTGCGGGAAGAGTAACACCTCTCGGATTGAGGGTGCATCGGTGAGAAGCATCGTCAATCGATCAATGCCCATCCCGTCTCCTGCGGTCGGGGGAAGCCCCGACTCGAGGGCGCGCAAGAAATCTTCATCGAGATCGAACGCCTCGTGATCCCCTGCCGCTTTCCGCGCTGCTTGCTCCTCGAAGCGACGTCGCTGATCAATGGGATCGTTGAGCTCAGAATATCCGTTGGCGACCTCCATCCCTGCGATTATCAGCTCGTACCGATCACACACGGACGGGTCGGCATCGCTCCGCCGCGCGAGGGGGCTAATGCTTGCGGGATGGTGGGTAATGAAGACCGGATCGATGAGCCGGGGCTCGACGAGTGCTCCCCAGAGCGCTTCGACCACCTTTCCGGCATCATGTGGATCTACCAGTCCAATTCGATGATGCGCCGCGATTCGCTGCAACGTCGGAAGGTCGCGAACATCCTCTGTTCGAGGGACCTCACCGACCTCGTACAGCGAATCGTGCATCGAGAGCCGTCGAAAGGGGCGCGCCAGCGAAATCGTCTTCCCCTGATAGGTGATCGAGTCTCCCCCACCCAGCTCACCGACGAGCCCCGAAAGAAGCTCCTCAATCAGATTCATATGATCCTCGAAGGTCGCAAACGCCTCGTATAGCTCTATCATCGTGAACTCTGGGTTGTGCTTCTTTGAGAGCCCTTCATTTCTGAAACATCTTCCGAGCTCGTACACCCGCTCAAGCCCTCCGACGACGAGTTTTTTGAGGGGAAGCTCGAGTGCTATCCTCATAAACATGTCGATCCCGAGGCTATTGTGATGGGTCGCAAAGGGACGGGCGATAGTGCCCCCGGCAACGCTTTGTAAAACCGGGGTTTCCACTTCGAGGAAGTCACGAGCATCAAGAAACGCCCGGATGTAACGGATAATTTGCGCACGCGTTCGGAAAAGGTCTCGCACATCCGGGTGCGATATCAAATCGAGATGACGGTGACGATATCGCGCCTCGACATCGGTGAGCCCGTGCCACTTTTCGGGCGGGGGAACCAAACACTTGACGAGCATCCGAAATGATTCAACGTGAAGGGTCGTTTCTCCGGTCTTCGTCACGAAAAGATACCCGCGCGCCTCGATGATATCCCCCATATCGAGCTCTTTGACGACTCGATACTGGTCCTCGCCGATGACATCCTGGCGGAGGTACAGCTGTAGCTTTCCCTTCATGTCGAGGATGTGGCAGAAGCTCGCCTTCCCCATCTGCCGAAACAGAACCACTCGACCTGCGACGGTAAAATGTTCACCACTTTCCGGGGGCTCGGCAACCGGATGAGTGAGAACGTCACTGGTTAATCGACGAGCCTCGAGCTCATTCGGAAAGAGAAATCCCTCATCACGCATCGCAGTAAGTTTTGCAAGGCGAACCTGTTCCTGTTCTGATCGTTCTGACATCGGGGTACCTGTGAATGAGGAATGAGCCGTTTGGATTGCGACGATTGGGCGGCGCGCACACAGTGGTTCCCTAACCGATTTTACGATCTCGGAACCGTCCTAAAAAATCACGAAGGGTTTTCAGGCACGCCTTACGAACCGATGAGCGGGATGAGGATTAGTTAGTCAATCGGGCAATAAACGGCTTAGGATTCGCCCTCTGCACGTTCCTTCGAGGAGGGTTCACCACTTACATCCGCCTCCTGACCTCCTTCATGTGCCTGCTCAACGTCGGGAATCATAGCGGGAGGCGGTTCCAAATGCGAGACATCGTCCATAAATAAACAGCGCCAAGGACCATCAGCCTCATCGCGGGCTATCGCCGTCAGCCCCGCGTGAGATGATTGAAGGAGATCCCAGTTTTCATCCGGAACATCGAACATGTCGGCGAGAAATTGCCGATTCCAGTGCGAATGACCGACAATCAGAAGCCGGGCACCCATCGGCAGCGAGTCAAGGGTCAGGATAAAATCGCGGGTCCGTTGCTGGACATCAGCTCGGGACTCTCCCTCCTCGGGAACGAGCTCCTCCTGCTTCTCCCGCCACAACCTCTCCCGCTGGATTCGCCATACCATCTCGGAGGTACCCTCCAGTTTGCCGAAATGACGTTCTCGGAGGATCTCACTTTCAAACGGGGGCAAGTTTCGCCCCTCGAGAAGTATTGAGGCAGTTTGGCGGGCCCGGCCGAGGTCACTTGAAACTGCATGAGTTAACGGCTCGTCTTTGAGCCTCTCTCGGAGCAGTTCTACCTGTTCGATACCCCTGCCCGTCAAAGGTGAGTCGGACCACCCCTGTAGAAGACCTCGGACGTTAAGTTCGGTTTCGCCATGCCGCACCAAAAGAATCCCGATCACGGCACTCTCCCTCACTCATCTTGTCTTACGTAAAGAAATGTCCCCTCGGGGTCTTAATTAATAGCTCTATGATACTGATTGGGAGCCGAGAGGCAACCGGCAAAACTCTCTCGGCTTTCTCTCAGTCGGGGTGTCCTCACATGTGGCCTTCCGAGGGGGCATTTCCTCCCGAGGCACGTCGCTTCTCGAGAGTCCACTTTCTCTCGAGCCTCGTCAGCGCTCCGCCGTACGCCTGTTCAATCTGGTCAATAATTTGCGCAAGGACGAACTGAGCTTCTTCACCGAGGAGATGGGGGCTCGGAAGTTGAGATAAAATACTGAAAGCGATCTCCCGCTCATCTACCAAATACTTGGCAGCGCGAGATAATTTGGTAGAGATGTCCAGAACGTCAAAAACAACATTGCAATCGATCGCGGTGCGAAACGAAGGGCCCAGTTCTTTCACTACGGAGTGGACGAGCGCCGGAAACACCTCCCCCGGATAGGTAGTAATACCGTAACACCATCCCTCGACCTCGACGTTAAACACCTCGTCGTATCTGTCCCTTACCGGCAACATACTCCCTTGTCCCTCTCTCAACCGTTACTAATCACACATATCGCTGTCCTTGATCCCTCAACTGAAGCAGCACGCCTCGCGTCGAGATCAACCTCTCTCACGGCACCTCCCAACCCAGTGTGCCGCTAATTTATAAAGTTCCAGAGGGCATCCCGACATCCCTCCGCAATAGCCTCCTCGGTAGGGGTTCGTGGTCGTCGCAACGACGGGGGAAGTCCCATATCCGAGAAACCCCTATCCCGAAGCCCTTGCGCGATGACCGCTCGCGCGAGCTCGGTCACCGTGAATAGAATCAACGCATCCTCCCCATATCGCTGCCGAATCTCTCCGAGCTGCCGATTGATGGCGATGTCGAAGAACTTCAGAAGTACCGGGTCCTGAATAAACTCGAGGATGTTTACCTGGTCTATACCGACCCCTTCCCCCAGAATCTCCTCGAGACTTACGAGTGAACCGTCGGGTCGCCGTTTCCTTACTCGACGGCGACGCTCGCCGTCCATAAAATCGAGGAACTCATCGTCCTGAAGGGTTGGTTCGGCGGACGTGCCTGCCGGCGCAGTCGCCTCTTCAGGATCAATGCCGGGTTCGAAACCGTCGCGGGGAGCCCCATTGGCAGTGCGACCGGCTTCCCCGCCCCCCTCCCGCCCCGAGGAATTCCTCCCCCCACCGGAAGGTCGATTTGCATCGGCAAGGGTCGTTTCAGTTTTCTGATCAGCGGTCTCGTAATCGGCCCCCTCTGCATATGCCCCTTGGCGTGCTGACCCATCCCTTGTGCGGAGCCCCTGCGCCTGTTGATTGGCGGCCGTCGAGTTTATCGATTTGGTGATGTCCTCTTCCTGCTTTTCCCGACGCTGGTTCGCTTCAGCCTGCTTTTTTTGCTCGTTTTGGGCCTGTTGGGCCCGTCTTGACGCGAGACGACGACTCGCCTGACGAGCCTTTACCTCCTGTTGGGCGATATCGGCCTCTTTTTTCCCCAGTTCGAGAAGCTTCTTGGCGGCCTCCTTTGTGTCTTTCAGAAGCCCCTGATCAACCCCCGACTTTGACATCGCTTTATCGCATGCCGATATGAGGCTAATGAGGTCGGCTCCCCGCTGAATGTGATCGGGCTGCTCAAGCGCCGCTTCCAGAATCTTCCGCGGCTCCTCGTACCGCTTGTCCCCCGAAGCCTTCTCCTCAAAGCGCTGTCGAACATCGTCCCACTTATCAGCGGTTTCACCAATATCTCTCTGCAGCTGTTCTGCGTCGGGTCGCTGATACGCCGCTTCGAGGCTCGACCGGAGCTCCTTAAGGTCCTGTTCCTGTTGCTGTACCGAGAGCTCACCCGACTGTTGCGCCGGTTCCGAAGGTTTGCCGCGAATTTTGTCAAAAAGGCCCATCGCACTTCTCGCTTCATTGATAAGTCCCCCCTCGCGCTCTCGCCGAAGGTTCCCCCTGGGCTCCGTGCCCAACGGGTTACGATGACATTACCACAGCAGCACTCACTTCCCAACGTAGGGGGTTATGGAGGATCCCCCGCTCCGTGATGCTTTACCTGATCGCTCGGATCTCTGTCCTTCTCTTGCAAGGTACCCCCAAAAAACGGTACCTTAGGGCCTCACTATCGGGGTGTAGCTCAGTCTGGCAGAGCGCACGGTTCGGGACCGTGAGGCCGGAGGTTCAAATCCTCTCACCCCGATACAGAGCTGTCCTGACACCAGTGTCCGTCTCCACTGTATCGGTCTATTTTAGTTTTCATCGGCAATTTTTTGAGAGCTCCTCTCTCGTTTGTGGGTCCCAGACCACCTCTCGATCGCTCCGCTTCACCCCTTTCGAGGATGTGCCGCCGTCCTCACCTGAGGGCGCCGTACTTTCCCACTCGCACGCTTGAGGCGGCTTTCGCTTTTCCCAAGAGAGGTCCCGTATGCCTATCCTCGTCACCGGTGGTGCCGGTTACATTGGCTCCCACACCTGCGTCGAACTCATTAATGCTGGATACTCTGTCGTCGTGCTCGACGATCTCAGCAACTCGTCGCGGGAGGCAATTCGCCGCGTGGGCGAACTGGTGGGGCACGAGGTGCCGTTTGTCGAGGGAAGTATCGCCGACCGCTCGGTACTCAAGGATCTTTTCGGTAGCTATCAGTTCTCAGCAGTGCTCCATTTCGCTGGCTCCAAAGCCGTTGGAGAATCTGTCTCACAGCCGTTGATGTATTATCGAAACAATATCGGTGGAACGACGATCCTTCTTGAAGAGATGGCCCGAGCCGGGGTGAAACAGCTCGTCTTTAGCTCGTCTGCGACCGTTTACGGAGACGCCCCTAATCCACCCTTTCGGGAAGATCAACCGCTTGGGCAGCCGACGAATCCCTATGGAAAAACGAAACTCTTCATCGAAGAGCTGTGCCGGGACGTGGCGGCCTCGGACGCTCAGAGCGACGCAGCCGCGGATAAGAAGCACTGGCACATCGTGCTCCTGCGATATTTTAACCCGGTCGGGGCCCACGAGTCAGGTCGGATCGGTGAAGACCCTCAGGGGATTCCCAATAATCTGATGCCCTACATTACCCAGGTAGCGGTCGGACGACGCCCCTCGCTGTCGATCTTCGGCTCTGATTACGACACCCCCGATGGGACCTGCATTCGGGATTTTATCCACGTCGTTGACCTCGCCGAGGGGCACGTCGCCGCGCTTCAACACCTCTCAGCGATGCCGGGGTGCACCCCGCTAAATCTTGGTACCGGGGTTGGCTACTCAGTGCTTGATGTGGTCCACGCGATGGAGGCCGCCATCGGACGGCCGATTCCCCACTACTTCGCTCCCCGCCGACCGGGCGATAGCGCAGCAACCGTCAGCGACCCCTCCCGGGCAAAAGCTCTCCTCGGATGGAAGACCCGGCGAACTTTGGCGGATATGTGCACCGATGCATGGCGGTGGCAACAGGACAATCCGCAAGGGTATGGTGAGTGAGCACATGAAGGTCGGGCATGAGGGCCAGAAAGCGTTCAGGCCCATTGCGGAAGATGCTCTGAAATGAGGAGCACCATGCTTCCCGAGCTCCGCCATCCACCTCCGCCGCTCAACAGCGCGACCCTTCAGTAACCTAATTGCCACTGGCCGTCATCTACCTCATCGGCGCCGTCATCGGTATCACCACAACCCCCTACGACAGCCACGTTCGGCTACCTCGCTGAATACGCTCCTCATTTTGGAAGCCATTCACGATTGATCAACGCGATCATGTTACATGCGATGTTTTCGTTTTAATTCCGATCGATTGAAGAGAACGTCTACGAGACAGCTCACACGGTATGCCCTCGACGCACCGAAGGACGAGATTTTCGGCTGACAAGCAGAGAGTTCCAGAGCTGTTAGATTATAAGCCCAGAATTATCTCACCAGCTTAAAACTTATCTCGTACCGAAAAAATTCGATGGTCGGTGTCATCGCAAGGGCCCTGCGGATCCTCTGGTCGTCCTCGAGTGCGATAATTACTCCGCGAACGCTCTGCCCCTCTTCTGCAAGCTCCTCCTGAACATAACCCATGTATCGAAGGGTCTGCCCCACCACAACATCACTGGCTTTGCCCCTCTTAAGCTCGACCACCAAAAGGGTTTTTCTATCCTTACTAACAGCGAGTACATCCAAGGGTCCCGTGTCTGTGGGGTACTGCTGACCTACCAGCTCACCATCTTCTTCGTATATGTCGTAATGACGACCTAACTCGGTATTCGACCAATTCGCGACCAGAAAGTCTTCGAGGTGGCGCTCCATGGCGAATGCGATAGGGTCCTCGACGGAGCTATCAGTGGCTATCAGGGAGGGTGATTTTGTCCCACCAATGAAGCCCTCAATCTCCTCGATGAATGGTTCTTTAGTGATTGAAACAACGGTCGCTATCGATGAAATCGAATTCCTCAAACTCTCCGTCATGTGAGTGCGTTCTATCACAGGGGTTAGCCACTGTACTGGGCGACGGTGAGGAAGAATTTCACCGGGCGCGTAGTAGTAGTCACCCACTATTTCCGCGACTCGATACCGGCCTGAGCCATCGGGGCATAACACGAGAGAACCCTTCGCCATTCCCTTCGCCAGCGTCCACAACATGGCACACGAAAGCCCTGCCGCTATCCTGGTCTTGTTGGGATGATTTGAGAGAAAAACGGGTACGAACCGATCATTGAATTCGCGTGATGCTTCGGGGAGCTTACCTGTTAAGTCCTCCTGCACATCATAGTCAGCCCCAATGAAGTTGCCGTCAAAGCACGCCTGCGCGCACACACTTTTTCGGCCAAGCATGACGCGGTAATAGTTTCTCATAAGAGCCTCGGTGTTTTCGGGGGAGAAGATTGTTACCGATGAAGTGATCAAAGACGGGGAATTTGCATAATGAGAGCGCACCAGAGCGATGTCAATTACCCCTGCCGCACTGACGATCATTCGCGAACCCGCTCCACTGCGACCATCTCGCCATCAGCCTCCCCGTAACGTCTCATACAACCGCGCCGGCCCGAGAAGAATATCGCGCAATCCATGCCGAATCTCCGGCGAGCCGAGCGCCTGCGCACTCATCTCGTTGTGCGCAACGAGGGCGTCCATGATCGCGTTCAATATCTCTTGCGTGAGATCAGGGGAGTTTGCAAACTGCTCCTTGGTGTTGTTCGCGGCTTGCTGCATCAGGGTTTGCGATTCGAGCAGCTTTCCTTTAATCACGTTATTCACGTACACCAGCTTATCGTTATCGGTCAGATCCCCCTGAAAAAGGTCATTAACCTTTGCGATAATCTCCTCCAGGTGTGCCCACTCACCCTCACGCACCATCCCGAACCCGGCCTCGGTGATCGGATTGAGCTTCGGGGCCTCGCCGTCGCGCAGATTCATCGCCTGCTTGCCGAGGTTCCTTAGGTTGTGGTGCGTCAGCACTATGCCCGACAAGTCCACCCCTTCCCGCTCTCGTCCAAACTTCAGCAGCGGGACGAGGCGCTTGTAGAACATCGCTCGCTTCTCGATATCAGTATTCCCATAATCGAATATCTGAGAAAGAAAGGTGTTCATCCGCTGAAACGACTCCATGTCCTTTCGGAACAGAATTAACGCATCCATCTCCTCTTTTGCTGATTGTACGCCGATTTGGTCATTGGCAGCCTCGGCAGCTTTGCGATTCGCTTTCGCTGCGGTGAACCGATTGAGTAGCCGTTGGGCTACCGGCGCGATAGCCGCTTCAAGCTCCTTTTGTTTCGCGTTTGGATTCATCTCAACGGTGACAACTCGATTGACCTCAAAATCGTCGTAGTAGTCGGCTGCATCGAGCTTTGCTCGGAGGTCGAGCACCAAATTCGGGTCGGTCACATCCGCAAGCGCGGCGGTTGGGTAATAAGTATCTCACCACCCAGCTTGGAGGAGTGGTCGTCGGGATCCCGAGCTCTGTCCTGCGCTCCCCGAGCCACCTCCCGACTTCATGCGGACCGGAGGTCCGCGCACCCAGGTTTGCTCGGCCGGGGCAACTATCAATCAACACACCTATTTCAAGCACACTTCACGCACCTTTTTCCCTCCCGATTCGATACTACCAAGCCACCCCTTACCACCGGTGACGTCGGTATCGAACAGGAGTACACTTATGACAGAAGAACCCCCGAAGCCGCGCCGCTCCCGACAGGGCGGACGACGCAGCACCTCTCCCTCAACCAATGACACCACTATGGGCCGACAGCTGGTATCTCTTGACTGGGCGATGAAGAAGATTCTCCGCAATAAGGCGAACTTCGGGGTGCTTGAAGGCTTTTTGAGTGAGCTGCTTGGGGAGGATGTTACGATTGAAGAGATCCTCGAGAGCGAGTCAAATCAGGATCATGCTCGCGATAAGCAGAACCGCGTCGATATTAAAGTGCGGCGGACCGAGGGGCAGATAATCCTGGTCGAGCTTCAGTTTCAGCGTGACCTTGATTTCTTCCACCGCATCCTTTTTGGGGTCTCAAAGGCGATTACCGAGCAGCTTGAATCAGGGGATCCGTATCGGGAGATCAATAAAGTTATCTCGGTCAATATTCTCTATTTTGACCCAGGGGTTGGGGATGATTATGTGTATCGGGGGACCACGACATTCCTCGGGGTCAACACCGAAAGCAAACTGGAACTCGCTGATACCTATCAGTCTTACCTCAAGGTACACCGCGTTTTTCAGATCTTCCCCGAGTATTACCTTCTCTGCATCTCAAAGTTTCCCGGCACCCCAAAGAACACCCTTGATGAGTGGCTCTACTTTTTGAAGACCGAGAAGATCGAGCAGGGTTTTTCCGCACGCGGGCTTCAACAAGCCAAGCAGGTCCTCCACGTTGCAAACCTCTCCGACCGCGAACGCCGCGCCTATGAGGCGTTTGAGGACCAGCTCCGGTGTCTGGTCGGTGAAGGGCGGCAGCATGAGTGGGAGGTGAAGTGGGCTGAGGCAATGGGGCATCAGGTCGGGTTGGAGAAGGGGCGTGAAGAGGGACGACAGGAAGGTCTCGAGGAGGGACGACAGGCGGGTATCCGCCAGCTCGCGAAACGGCTCATCGCCGAAGGGGTCAGCAAGGAGGTCATCGCCATCTCAGCGGGATGCAGCGTCGAAGCGGTAGAATCGCTCCTTGTCGAGGCCGATCGAGAAGATGAAGGAGACACGAACTAAAACGGCGATCTCGCCCATTCGCCGGACCTCGACAACCGCAACCCGCGGCAGATGTGAGCCCTCAGAGAGGGGGCAAACATTCTCAGGAGAGCCATAACTGGCGAGATTTGAGGGGCTTTTGGGGTCCCGAACTCCCTGCCTCAGAGGCATAAAGATAGACCCCAAGCTGCGACGGCATGATTTTTTGGAAGCGACGGTTTCCAAGAGCTTGCAACCCGAACCCCTATAACCCAGAGCAATCAGGGTTCCGATTTACAAAAGTTTGATATGATATTAATTTCCCTTCCACTGAGTACGAAGCATCTCCCGGATTTTTAACGATGCCAGACCTTATTACCCAACAACGAACCATTGAGCAGAATCCGATCGGACTCTCTCTGTCGGAGCCGTTAAAGGATAGAGCTTTGAGGCAATTAGCAGAAAAAGCGACGCCAGAGCCTACAATTCCGAGTAAGATACCAACTCAACAGAATTTCTACCTGGCTCACCCAGTCGGTCGGAATGAGCAAGGGTCGACAGAGGAATCGCGCAGTACAGTGGTTGCCCCCGTCCACATACCTACCCCATTAGCCCCGCCTTCCCCGTTATCAAGCCAAATCAAAGACAAATTGTCCCAGCTATCACACTCAAAGGGTTCGCCCGACATGAGGGATTCCGACGGTGTCTATCTTTGCAAACGACCCGCGCAGATCGCGATGGGATTGGTAAATCATCACTGGATTTACACAAAGAATCTCGAGGTGGGACTCGGGAACTGTGATGGAAGCACCCCAGGTAATCAGAGCGATCTGCCGTATATTGCTGAGACCTGTGTAAATGATCACGCGAACGAGGCTCATGGTCCCGACACTGTTTGTACAAAAATTGAGGGTGTTGAGGAAAGCTGCATTAGGTCACGGGCGACCATTGGAGCCTCGAACGGGCGGTGGACGCTTTTGAACCACTGTCAGTCGTGGAGTGCATCAATCCTTGAGAAGTGTCGTACCGCGTCTCCTACGCGACCCATTCCCGCTCCGGGGCCGATACCAACGCGTAGCAAGTGAATGCGAAAGGAGATGTTCATGAAGAGCACATGGGTGTGGGACCTGCTTCGAATACTCGTTTTTCTCGTGATAGCGCTGTATCTGACTACCTGTGCCATTTATTATGGATGGCAATCTGCGATATCACCGGCCCTGGAATTATGTGGGGATTCGTTTCTATTCAACCCGATATCCCGCTGCCGAAGTCTGGGGCTACGTTTCTACGGCTCGTCTGTTGGGGCTATCGTGACGAGCTCTCTTTCGGTGTTACTGATTTTTCGGAGATTTACCGTCAAATCAGGTGTTCAAGAACTCAACTGAGCGGCGATCCGATTGCCTGAGCTTACCTTAAATCCGTCCTTGAATCTAAGCTAGTAATCACCAATGGAGGTAGCCTTTTACCTCTATCAGGGTGGTAAAAAAACCTTCTTTCGCGCTGCCCGACTGGCCCTGATGTGTGGCGGATGGGCAACTGAGCTATCGCTTGATTGAACGTGCCACTCAGCTGCTGCATCGCAATGACGGCATCTGATCCGCGAATCTCACCATCATGGAGCTCCTGCGAGATTTTGATGAAGAGCATTGATGTATATTATTTCTGCGAGGGCTCCAGCGAATTGAGGATTGGCGATGCATGACGGGAGGGTTCACATCGACATCGGATCAACCTTTATTCTTCATCCCCAGGAGAAATTTCAATAACACTCTGGAAACAGCTCGCGCTCAACGAGTTCGACGAGCAGGTGGAGGATCTTGATGTGGAGCTCCTGGATTCGGTCGGCGTATATTGTGCGTGGGTGGCCGGGTTGATCGTCGGTGATGTTTGTGCTGATGCTGTCATCGATAGTCCAGATATCAATGTCAGCGAGCGCAGCGGCCGGGGAACCAGGCTTTCCGGTGAGGGTGATCGTTGTCATGCCCACTTTTTTCGCTGCATGCAGCGCTTCGATAACGTTAGGACTTTTGCCACTTGTTGATAGCGCAATCAGAACATCCCCGTGGCGACCGTGTGCTTCGACTCCCCGGGAGAATATCTTATCGAAGCCAAAATCATTGCCAACACAGGTGAGGTGCGTGGGGTCGCTGATCGAAATCGCAGAGAGTGCCTCCCTATTCTTCCGAAAGCGTCCCGCAAACTCCTCGGCAACGTGCATCGAGTCGGACATCGAGCCCCCATTCCCGCACGTTAATACTCGCCCCCGACCCCGAAAACAGGCTGCTATCAACGAGGCCGCGCGCGCCACGGATGAGACCGATTCTTCTCGTGCTATGAAGCTCGTCAAGAGATTCCGAGCCTGCGATAATCCCTCAATGACAACGGAGAACCGCTCAGCGTCTTGCATATGATATCCTTTCGAGAGTTGATGGCGCGTTAGCTTCGTTACATCACGGTGTGCTGTTGGGACCAAAAAAACGGCTCTGGTTCTGGTTAATGACCCGCCATCCTCCCAACGATCTCTCGAATCAGCGCGACATTATCAGAATGTCCCGTCATTCGGGCGGTGACCCGTCCCTGCAGCCGTCGCCCGAGGAGATAGAGATCCCCGATGGCATCGAGAACCTTGTGACGGACCAATTCATCGGGGAATCGCAGTTCACTATTGATCGGCCCCGACTCACCCATCAATACGAAATTATCGAAGCGCCCCCCAAGCGCAAGCCCCTGTTTCTGGAGCTTGCTGATGTCTCGGACGAACCCGAAGGTCCGCGCCGATGAGATCTGCTCGATGTAGTGATGCGGATCGTCCCCGAGGGAAAATGAAAATCGCTGGTCGCCGACCGGGTTGGGATATGAAAGGGAGTAATCGATGGTCAGTCCCTCGCCGGGCTCAATTCGGATAAACTCTCGATCGTCGCCAACCTCGATGGTGTCTTCAACCATCACATCGTACCACTCACCATCCTGGTCCACGGTTCCAACATCGGCGAGCAAATTACAAAACTCGCGGGCCGACCCATCCATGACAGGTACCTCGCCGTTGCATTTAACGAGCACATTTGCGATCCCAAACGCACACAACGCTGACATCAAGTGCTCAATAGTTGCAGCGTGAGTGCCCTCAAGACGGAGCGTCGTGGCAAAACCGGTCGAATGAACATACGACACATGAGCCGGAACGGCACGCCGCCCTGAGACACCGACAAAGTGGATACCAGAATCGGGGGGCAAGGGCTCGAGAATAAGACCACTTTTCTGTCCAGAGTGAAGACCCTGTCCGTACAGGATCGCACTCGATGCCACGGTCCGCTGTATCCGAGCTCTCCCCTTGAGGGAATTCCCTTTAAACGCCACCGGAGTGATCGTAGGTTTTCCCTCATCGCTCTGCTCGGCTACCGAGGAGGCGGACTCATCACGCCCCTGAACGTCACGCGGATGTGATTCCGTCTCAATTGTCGTGCGTCGAAGCACGGTTCGCACTGATGCGATTAACGTATCAAGGTCGAGAGGCTTTTCAATAAAATCAGAGGCACCTATGCGGGTGGCTTCGATGGCGGTCGCAATTGAGGCGTGTCCACTCATCATCACGACCGGAATCGTGGGCCATCGTTCGCGGAGGATCCGGAGGGTTTCGATACCATCGAGACCTGACATCCAGATATCGAGTAACACGAGATCTGGTTGCCGCTGCGCTATGGAGGCTATCGCTTCTTCCCCACTTTCCACGGTCGTGGTGAGAAATCCTTCATCCTGAAGGACTCCCTGTACCGCCCGTCTAATGGCGGCCTCATCATCGACTATGAGTATGGACCGCGACGAAGATGGGGCTCGGGATGCCCGACTAGCACCTGCTCTCTGTTCCGACGAACTCATAAAACTCCTTTGGTGTTCCTGGCACCCACAAAGTGGCATCGCGGCTCTGTCCGACACCAACTAAAACAACCGGACACCCCGCAAGAGAGGCAACCGTCTCGATGTATTGCTGCGCCTGAGGCGGCAAGTCAGCAAATGACCGCACCGCGGAGATATCCTCTTGCCATCCGGGAAGCTCGCGATACAGCGGGGTCCACGAACTGCTCTGGCGATCCCAGAGAGGAAGTTCCTCAAGCTCCTGCCCATCGGGGGTGCGATATCGGGTGGCTATTCGAATCGTATCGAGTCCCGATAATACGTCGAGTTTGGTGAGTGCCAGACAATCTATCCCCGACACCCGAATCGCGTATCGGAGCGCGACAATATCCAACCATCCACATCGTCGGGGGCGCCCAGTCACCGTACCGTATTCAGCGCCCCGTTCCCGAAGCTCATCACCCTGTGCGTCGAGAAGTTCGGTCGGGAAAGGCCCTGACCCAACTCGAGTGGTGTAAGCTTTGACGAGTCCTAGAATACAATCAACCGACCGCGGCCCGACCCCCACACCTACCGAGATTCCCCCTGCGGAGGTGTGCGAAGAGGTGACAAACGGTACCGTGCCAAAAGCGACATCAAGAAGGCACCCCTGCGCTCCCTCAAAAACAACCCGCTCGCCCGAGCTGACCGCTCTGCTGATCTCAAGACTCACATCTCCCATAAAAGGAACCACTAACCGCTGAAGCCGCGCCACCTCTTCAAGATGTTCCTCAAGGCTGAGTGCCACCGTACTTCCAAAACACCCGGCAAGGTAGGCTGAAACTTCTTTGAGCCGCTCCTCGAGCACCGTTCGGGCCACTTCACTGTCTCGAAGGTCGCAAAGCCGGAGCCCGACTCGCGATGCGCGCTCCTCATACGCAGGTCCAATGCCACGCAGCGTTGTTCCTATTTTATTTCCTCCTCGTGCCTCTTCGCGGACGCGATCGATCTCGCGATGATAGGGCAATACTAACGGAACCCGACCATCAATCACCAATCGCTGAGGTGTTACTGAGATCCCACTCGACCGCACCGAATCTATCTCCCGCATTAGCGCCATGCCATCGAGCACCACTCCCGCCCCGACTGCAACTCGGCATCCTTCTCGCAGTACTCCTGAGGGAAGAAGATTAAGTTTTATAGTCTTTCCATCGACAACGACGGTGTGTCCAGCGTTATTGCCCCCCTGAAAACGGACAACCCACGATGCCTGGCGGGTCACAACGTCGACGATCTTCCCCTTGCCCTCGTCCCCCCACTGCGAGCCGATAACTGCGAGAGATTTCATGTAGCAACTCCAAAGAGTGGATCTTTTATGATTGTGAATTTAGTTAGTTGTATGCGGAGCAAACCCGTCCCACCTTGACAACACGGCCGACCCCGCATCGTAGCCGTGGACGACGGAATAATCAAACCTCTCGACCCTCCCTCATCAACCTCGGCCCCACTCACCAGGGGTGCACACAACAAAGCGCCACTCGTGGTCAGAGCGAACAAAAAACGCATGGGGTGCCCCATCATGGGTCAGGCCGACTGCGTGTTCCTGGTGGTGATCGGTTTCTTCATTCAACCGCGAGATGACATCTTTAATCGACCGCTCAAGGCCCCGCTCAATTCCCGCAACCTCACCCTCCGAGAGGATACATGAATGAGCGTCAGGAAAGAGGCGATCCCATCTGATGACCGAATTAGGGCCTATCCCTTCGAGAACCGTCGCTTCTTCGACCGAAAAGGGAATCGACCCCTCTCGACGGAGGGAGGCTAGATGAGCGCCACACCCCATGGCACGACCAAGATCCCGCGCGAGGGACCGAATATATGTTCCCTTCGAGCATGCGACCCGAAAAAAATATCGCGGTATCCCTCCCTCACCAACTTCACACCAAAGGCTGAATGAATCGATGGTAACGGGTACAGCATCGAGCGCAACCCGAGCGCCCCCCCGTGCGATGGCGTAGGCCCGCCGCCCCTCCACTTTTTTTGCGCTAAACTGAGGAGGCTCTTGATAGATAGTGCCCTGAAAAGCGAGTGCCGCCTTTCGAACTAGTTCGATGTCAGGTTGTTGCCCCGAACCCCCTATCGCCTCGCCGGTAGAATCGTCAGTGTCTGTTTCAGTGCCGAAGATGATCTCCGCGGAATAGACCTTCTTTCCCGCAACGGCATATCCCGCAAGACGGGTCGCCCGACCCACCAGTAACACAAGCAAACCTGTTGCAAAGGGATCGAGCGTTCCGGCATGTCCTACCCGGTCAAGTCGAAGGCGACGCCGAGTGATTCCTACCACTGCCGCAGAACTCATGCCACGGGATTTATCAACGAGAATGAGTCCGTTCATCGGGGCGCGCGCACCGACTCAACCGCTTCTTTCAGCCGAGGTAGCAGCGTCGATCGTAGTTCGTCCAGAGATTTGCGCCACCGAAACGCCGCGGCCGCCCGATGACCGCCTCCCCCGAATGATGCTGCGATATCGGAGAGATTAATACCGCTATCTTTCGAGCGCATACTGATCCGCCATAGCCCCTCGTCCTCACGGATGAGTACACTGATTAAAACCCCCGAAATATCACGAGCACGTTCACATAATACCGCGGTGTCTTCTTCAATTGCCCCATACTTTTCATAGTGGGACCGCGGGACGATTAATTCACACACCGCACCTCCCTGATGCATCTGCATCTCGAGTAGCGCGGCAGATTGGAGCATGGTCGCTGAGAGCGATACCTGAGAGAAAAGGTGGTGGGCGATATGGTGAGGAACGGCACCGCTCTTGACGAGGGCCAACGCCACCTCAAAGGTTCTCTCCGTCGTGGAGCCGTACCGAAACGAGCCCGTATCGCCGTAAATGCCGGTCAAAAGAGCCGTCGCAACTTCTTGCGTTATCGTACCCTCGATCCGAGAGAGAATTTCATACACGACTTCGCTCGTGGAACTTGCCCCAACCTCAACGAGGTTGACGGTTCCATATCCCTCGTTAGACACGTGATGGTCGATGTTCACGACGCATGGTGCTGCGCGCACCCAGGCCTGAAGCGTGTCTCCAACCCTATCCAATGCTCCACAATCGCAAACGATGACACACTCTGGGTTCTCTAACGGAAACGTCTGTCTCAGCGTCGTCAAGCCTGGCATCCAGCGATACCTCTCAAGGAGTCCCGACTCGTTGACGAGCACCACCGATTTTCCAATGGATTCGAGTGCACGGGCGAGCCCCCCTGAGGAACCGTATGCGTCCGCATCAGGATTGTAATGACTCACGACAACAAAAGATCGATGTTCCGTTATACAACGGATGATCTCGGAAATAACCGCCTCTCTCCCAACGTTATGACCGTCGACAGAGGCGATACCGCTCGGGTGGTTCATGGTTTGTTGATCCTCGCGATCAGGGACTCGACCTCTTGCTGCACATCGAGGGTATCATCGTAGGTGAACGAAAGCTGAGGGACGACACGCAGCGATATCTCTCGGGCAACTCGGGATCGGAGCACCCCCGCAGCAGCCTCGAAAGCCTCCTCAACCTCGGCTACACGGTCTGGTCCCCCACTCACCACCCAATAAATCCGAGCATGTCGGAGGTCTTTGCTCGTCACCACCGATGTCACGGTTACCAAATCTAACCGGGGATCGGAAAGGCGAAGCAACTCCCGCGCAACGACCTCCTGGATTCTCTCCCCGACTTTAAATGTTCGTCTCCGACCGCTCATACGGTTGTCACTGCCTCAGCACTACGCTAACCCACTTACCACTACATCGGATTATATGTCCCACTAATCGAGTGAGGCGGCGACCTCCTCGATCTCATAAATATCGATCGAGTCCCCCACCTTAACGTCGTTGAACGAATCAACACTCATCCCGCACTCATATCCGCTCTGGACCTGACGGACATCCTCTTTGAATCGCCGTAAACTTCCAACCTTGCCCTCGTACATTACGGAACTATCCCGCAGCACCCGAACAAAAGCTCCCCGCTTGACGATACCGTCAGATACAAAGCATCCCGCCACTGTTCCGATCTTTGGCACCGTAAATGTATCTCGGACTTCAAGACGTCCGAGATGGCGCTCTTTCTTGATCGGCGCAAGCAGACCAACCATCGCCTTCTTGACATCGTCGAGGAGCTCGTAAATGACCCGATAGAACCGAACCTCGATCCGGTGAGATTCAGCATCCGCGAGTGCTCGCGGTTCGCCCCGAACGCCAAACCCGACGATCACGGCCTTTGAGGCGATGGCAAGTTGAACGTCGTTCTCGGTCACGCCACCGACCCCAGAGTGAAGCACCCGGACTTTGACCTTGGCGGTCGAGAGCTGCTCAACTGCGGCACGAACTGCTTCGAGCGACCCAATAACATCGGCCTTTATGACGAGATTCAGCTCTGCTGGGGCGAGGTTGTTCGCTCGACGAGAGAACTCTTCAAGACTGATGGGACCAGAGGCAAGAGCTCGCTCTGCCGAAGCGATCTTTTCTGCACGATTGCTCGCCACTTCGCGGGCAATCGCTTCAGATTCGACCACAACGAAATCATCCCCGGCGATCGGCATCCCATCGAGACCGGTGATCTCAACGGGGGTCGAGGGAGCTGCCTCCTCGATCCTCTCACCACGATGGTCAAGCATGGTGCGCACCCGCCCTGAGCACTGACCCACCACGTAGATATCACCGACCCGTAAGGTACCGGTCTGCACCAAGACCGTTGCCACGATACCTCGACCCCGATCCTGGCGAGCCTCAATAACCGTCCCCTTGGCACGACGATCAGGATTTGCTTTGAGTTCTTTAATCTCCGCCAGGAGAAGGATACCCTCTAGCAACTCAGGAATTCCCTGACGGCTCAAAGCCGAGACGGGGAAGAACATCGTGTCGCCTCCCCAGTCCTCCGGTTGAAGCCCCTGCTCGACGAGCTGTTGCTTGACCCGGTCAGGATTCGCGCCGTGTTTATCCATCTTGTTCACGGCGACCACAATCGGCACCTGCGCTGCTTTGGCGTGGTTGATAGCCTCGATCGTTTGAGGCATGACGCCGTCGTCCGCGGCGACTACCAAGATCACGATATCGGTGCAGTCGGCTCCCCGAGCTCGCATCGCAGTGAAGGCAGCGTGACCGGGGGTATCGATAAAGGTAATGGTCCGTTCCTCATCGACTGCCACTCGATACGCCCCGATGTGCTGCGTAATTCCCCCCGCTTCGCGCGCTGCGACCGAGGTCTTTCGAATCGCGTCGAGAAGCGAGGTTTTTCCGTGGTCAACGTGTCCCATCACCGTGACGATCGGGGGGCGGGCAACGAGATTTCCCTCGTCATCCGCACCCTCAACGACGAGGAACTGATCCTCATCGAAGGATGTTGATTCGACTTCGTAGCCGAAGTCATCAATCAAGATCATCGCAGTATCTTTATCGATAACCTGATTAATCGTTGCGATGATACCGAGCTGCATCAGCTTTGATATCACCTCTCCGGCTTTGAGACTCATCTGACGGGCGAGATCACCTACTGAGATCGTATCCCCAAGCTTTACCGCCCGTCTGCCGACCTTCTGCGTGCGCTGATCATCCTGCGCCTGCAGCTTGTGGGCATCCTTGCGGTCTTTCGATCCCCCCTTGCCGGTAGAGCGACGACCTTCACGACCCTCGTAGTCGACGAGGTCACCCCGTGAGAACTCCCGTTTTCGCGTTGGGCCTTTCTTTTTGGCACCCTTCTTCGCATCGCTATCTTCTTCTTCCTCGACAAATGAAACTCCGGCAACGATCCCAAGTCGACGAGGTTGCTCGACAAGCTCTTTACCATCACGTTCTACGACGCGAACCCCTCGCTTCTGGGGAAGTTCGATTCGACCCAGAATTCGGGGACCAATCCGACGCTCCTCGGGAGCCGGTGCTGCTGATGGCGTAGTTTCGACTGTTTGCTTTTCGGGAGGGGCAGAGGGAACCTCGGCCTGAGCCTTAATCGCGTGAACTTCCTCGACCGCTCCCTCCGAACGCTCTTCAGAAGCTTTTTCCTCAGGCTCGGGTACTTCGTCTGGTGATGGCACCTCCTCCTCTTGTTCTGGACCCTCGAGTTCCTCAACCTCTTCGGCTAGGGTCGCCGACACAATCCCCCCCTGATAAGGGAGCTGCTCATCAAGAGGGCTCCGGTCACCAAATCCATCCCCATGCGAATCATCTCTTTCGACCGTCTCTTCCTCATCTATGATCAGGTGTGGTGCAGTGATTGCTGACCCCGGTTGAGCTAATACTGGTTGAGCTAATCCTGGTTGAGCTAATCCTGATTGAGACATGCCCGTTGGCTTCACTGACTCCGGCACAGCCCGCTCCGATGCAGCAAATGCCGTTCCCTCGCTATGAACCCCTCTTTCGCCCCGTGAGGTTGAAGCCCCTTCATCTTCCCGACCCGGGCCCTGCTTTCGGCGCATGATAACGTTGCCCTGACGTCGTTCAAACACCTTTTCCTGAGTTCCCGTCGTCCTATCGGTTCGAACCATGATGGTCTCCTTGAGGACAGGCGATGCATCAACCGCTGTACCCGCGGAGCCACCCATTGCCTCTCGAATCAGAGCCCGCCGAATGGCATCGGCTTCGTCCGCCTCGAGAGAGTTCGAGTGTGATGTTCGGGGAGGTGCCCCAAATTCTATCGCTTTCGCAATAACGACACGGTTATCAACACCCAACTCCCGCGCCAACTCATAGATTCTTATCTTCGACATGATCATCCTTCCTCACACCTCTCAATTGGAGGCCCCCGAGAACCATCTCGAGGTCATTCTTGCGAACCGCGCCCCGGGCAACCCTGAACGCATACTCCCACCGCTTAGCTTCTTTTTTCGCCCGTTCGATGCACTCTTTTCGACAGTGGAGGTAAGCCCCTCTTCCCCCTTTCGTTTGGGTTGCATCGATAAGAACCGCGCCATCTTTGAACAATACTCGGATGAGATCGCCCTTGATATCACTCGTTCGACACCCCACACACCGTCGCCTCGGTACCTTCACTGATATTTTCTCTGGTACCTTCGCCGCTCGCCCCTCCTCCCTCTTTGCATTACCCCCCTGAGAGCCTATCCGCTCCCCGCTGTCGACCAAACCAACATCAGTCACCTGGACTGATGTTTTCTCCTTCCGCTGCTCGATGATCCTGTTATCGCCCATCTTCTTAACGATCCGATACGTCGCATTGAACCTAGGCACGAGACCCTCGAGCAGGACCTACCCCTCTCCTCCCTGACTGCGAAGGAATCGATCTGCTGCCTCTCGGATTGCCGAAGCCTCCTCCTCATCTATCCCCTCGATGTCGAGGAGTTCGTCAAGATCGGAGAGCACAATGCTCTGAATTGTCGTGAGACCAGCCCGTTGGAGACGCCCCCTTGTTGCAGGATCGAGCCCAAGTTTGTAAAGGTCTCCCATGAGGGGACCCTCATTCGGATCCTCTAATTCATGTTCAGCTATGTATTGACGAGCTGACGCGATAATCTCCTCTGCACGATCCCGCTCAATTCCCTCGATCTCCATGAGATCCTCGAAGAGAGCCTCAGCAACCTCTTGAGCGCTCCGATAGCCCTGCTGATAGAGCCGTTCCGCATCGGTGAAGTCGACACCGGGAATCGACTCGAGTGAACGACGAGCTCGTCGAGCTTCTTCTTCCGCGACCGACACACTTCGCACGTCAAGTTTCCACCCGGTTAATTTGCTCGCGAGCTTCACATTCTGGCCTCGTCGCCCGATGGCAAGCGACAGCTGATCGTCATTAACAATGACCTCCATCGAGTGATTGTCCTCATCGACCAGGACCCGATTCACCTCAGCCGGTGCGAGGGCGCGGGCCACGAACGAGGGCTCATCGGGAGTCCACGGAATAATATCTATCCGCTCGCCTTTGAGCTCATCAACGACGTTCCGGACACGGGAGCCTTTAACACCGACACATGCTCCCACCGGATCCAGATTCTGATCGTGGGAGATAACCGCTATCTTCGCTCGATCGCCGGGCTCTCGAGCGGCAGCCTTGATCTCAATCGTTTTATCCGCTATCTCGGGCACCTCAAGCTCAAAGAGCTTCTTCAGAAAATCAGGATGACTTCTTGTCAATATAATCTGAGGACCCCGAGCGGAACGGTCGATGTCTAGGATCATGCTCCGGACCCGATCTCCTTGCTTATATTTTTCCCGTTGGATCTGTTCTCGCTTGGGTAGTACCGCTTCGGTTCTTCCGAGGTGAACGATCAGATTACCCCGATCGTATCGCTGCACGATCCCATTGATAAGGTCGCCCCGAGCGTTTTTGTACTCCTCATAAATGACACCTCGTTCGGCATCACGGAGTTTCTGAATGATGACCTGTTTGGCGGTTTGAGCCGATATCCGACCCAGACCTTCAGTGGGGAGCTTTTTCCCGAACTCATCTCCTATCATTGCATCGGGATCGTACGAGCGCCTTGCCTCTTCGATTGATAATTCGGTTCCAGGATCAACTACCGATGAAACGACAGTCTTAAACTGGACGACCTCAAGCTCGCCCGAGTCCTCGTTAAAGGATACCTCAAGGTTCAGACTATGACCGAAATGCTTTCGAGCCGCCGAGAGCATCGCTGACTCGATTGCTTCCACTAGTATCGCCTTGTCGATACCCTTGTCCCGCCCCAGCTGCCCTAAAATGGCATTAAGATCTACACTTGCCATACCCAAATCTCACCGAACAATATATCCATCTCACCATTCCCCTCGGGGAACTTCACCTACGCACTGCAATTTAGCTCATACCCTCTTCCACAGGCTTCTCTTCGACCCGCGCCGCTTCCGAATCCTGGTCAATCTCTTCGCGCCCTTCTCCTGCGATCCCTGAGAGAGGGCCGTCCCGAAACAGAAAGTCTACGCGTGCCTGTTTCAGATTGGCAAAAGGCACTACGACTGCCTCCTTGCCGAGATTGGTCGCGGAGGAGGTCTCTCCCCTTCCTCCCCGCTTTTTTCGCCCACGCTTCCGTTCCTCGTCGACGATCATCAGATTGTCGTCACCTACCCGACACAACTCTCCACGTATCACCCCTCCCGAGCCACCATCACGGGAACGAACGACGAGACGAACCCGCTCACCGACCGCTCCTTGGAGATGCTCAACACATTTCAATTCGCGGTTAACCCCCGGACTCGATACCTCGAGAGTAACTGACCCGGGAAGAAGCTCTTCCACCCGATCATTATCAATGATCAGCCGCGCTAATCGTCCGCACTCCTCGTGGCCGATGACCCGCTCTATCTCAGCGACACCCTTCTTCCCTTGCTTCAAGGAGGGTGCGGTAATAACAACCTGAAGTATACCGGAGAGACTCCGGGGAAAAGTGACGTCGTACAGCGCGACGCCTGCCTGCTCGGCCAGCTCCACAAGGAAGGCGACCTGCGGACTATCTCGATCGAATGGGGAAGTTGGAAATGGCCCTAATGTTCCGTTGCAACTCGAATCGTTGGAACCTGAAATCATGTGCGGTGCTGTCACCCCCTTTTCACCGGCTAAGGAGCGAATCCCGTGTTCCCGCCGATTCCCGTTGCGCCCAACTAATACTTCGTCTTCGGCTCCGCCATCGATGCCGTCATCCCATGCCCGATTTGAGCGTGATCGGTTCTTTGCCATATACCTTCACAGCTGATTACTAGCCCCGACATCCGCGCAACCATCAGACCCCACGTTCCCCTCGCCCCTGTTCGACTACCAACGAACCCGCTTCGTCGCCTCAGGGGGCTCGCAGTGCGAACCTCTGCGAGAGCTCTGCATGAGAGCCATATCGTAACATTCCGTTGTCGAGAAAAGAGAGCGACGACAGGAGGTCAGGCGACAGGAGCACATCGATTTGTGCTATGCGGAGGATATCGGAATTGGGTGGTGATTGCAAGTTTTTTTGGGAGTAAGCGAGAGAGATGGAATATTTTGACTTTTTTTCGAAATCACCCTTTAATTTCCAAACTAGCCATCTGTTTTTATGAGAAGGTTATCGCGGTGTTTGAGGAGTTCCATTGGGACGAAGAAGGCGACTCGATGCGCCGGCTTCGTGAAGAGCTTAGAAGGATTGGTCATCGTCGCCCTTGGGCTAGGGGCTGGTTGGCTGATGTATCAGGTCGCTCCCTCTCATCGACAGCCCGAGGATTATCAGCGTCAACCCGAACCGCCACAATCTGCACCACCCACCCTCGAGAGAATCTTGTCGGTGCCATCATGCGCGCCCGTAGAGATGCCTGAGGTACGAGAGCCACGGGGGATCGGATTGGTTTAAAATCCTTCAGCTGGGCACCCTCCTCTCGTTTGAGGGTGCCCTTCATCTTTCTCGGATTCTTTTTGCCGTTCCGCTCACCTTCTCGCTCCTCCCATCACACCGCTTCTCTCCGGACATTCGATCGAGCTCGGCGGCTCGTGACGCTCCGATGGATACTCACTCCCGATGGGACAATCCTCACCACGCGTCATCCACGCATGGGTAATCCGCTCCGTCACCCGCCGAACAAGATCATGGCCCCGCTCTCCAGCAACCCCGACCTCTGCCAACTCTCCCGCGACGATGACCCGGACCTGCTCTCGGAGCGATAAGAGGGCAGGCTCGTTTTCGACGCGTTGGAGCCACCGTTCGAACTGGTGCACCCCATAATCGATAACGATCCCCGCCTCGAGCGCGGCTTCCTCCCGGAGCGCACGGTTGCGGTCGGCGATCGTCGCGAGGTCATCGACCCCGGCGAGATAGACCCCCGGCACAGAGCGCACTGCTTCGGAAAAGTTGCGCGGAACCCCTAGGTCTATCAAAAAAAGGGGACGTGCCCGACGCGCTGCGCGGATTGTTTTTGCCTCGAGAATCGGGCGGTCGATCGAGATGGAGCCCACGATAATATCAACCTCGCGCACGAGGCGCGGAATCTCCTCGAGCGGCACCGCCACGCCACCACACCGCGCGGCAAGCTCCGCGGCTCGCTGCACGGTGCGATTGGCGACGATGATATCGGTGCATCCTGCGGCGCCTAAATGAAGAGCCACGAGCTCCGCGACTTCTCCACTCCCGATGATTGCCGCCCTGCTTTTCGTCAGGGGACCAAACATCTGGCGAGCGAGCTGAACCGCAACGTAGCTAACCGATACACCATGATCAGCGACCTCGGTGTGGGTGCGAACTCGCTTGGCGGTCGAGAATGCACCCTGGAAAAGGTGATGAAGATATTTGCGAACGAGCCCCAATTCTTGCGCCCGTTCGTATGAGGCTTTGACCTGGCCTAATATCTGAGATTCACCCACGACCATTGAATCGAGACTTGCCGCGACCCGATAGAGATGGCGCACGGCATCCCGGTTCCGATGAGCGTAGATATTCTCGGCGGGAATCCGTTGTGCAAGCTCGCGGCGTGCGTGATCGGCGGCACCCGCCCCTGCAACAATCACCTCAAATCGATTGCACGTTGAAATGAGCGCAGCCTCGGCGAGACGACCTGCGGTGACCGCCGACTGAAGCCATTCTTCAGCGGAGGCTCGCCACTGCGCTAAGACCTCACGCCCTGCGACTGAAAGGGTGCGAAAGTTGCAGCCAATTACCCCTATCTCGGGGTTATACGTCTCAAGCGAAGCACCGAATGCCATTAGTTCTCCTTGACTGCAGAGTTGCCTGGTTCACCGATACTCTCTTCAATTTCGGGAGCGTGAGCCTCGCTATCCACTCGATGAGGGATGCTATGGAGCTGCTTATGAAATAGCTCCCCCCGAATTACGGCCATCCCGAGATACCCCAAAAATAAACCTGGTACAATAATACTTACGACGTGAGACACACGCACGAGGGGCCATCCCCGTCCCCACCGGAGATGGACCAACATACCGAGCAGGATCCACGATGCGATCGCGAAGGAAAGGGTCACGTCGGATGGGGGCCGTGCCCGTGTGAATAACGCCCCTACTCCCCCTGAGGCGGCCGATACGGTCATCGACGCGAATCCTGTCATCACCAGAAGTCGGTAGAGGGTATCGAGCCGCACGAGGCTCAGCTCCTCGTCCACCGCAGCGGGAAGCTTCATGAGTCGAAGCCTTCGATCGGCAGCAACCGAAGCAGCAGCGACAATACCGAGCACCGCCAAACACCCCTCGGCAACGATCGCAGAACCGAGGTGAATGAGGATGAGTGCCGAAGGGATGGCCCCGCCACCAAAGGGAGCGACAGGCTCTCGGGTGACGTGCGAAAGAACACTCATCGCCCCGAGGATCGCGAGACCACCACTTGACAACCAGACTCTATCTCGGGGAGAGCGCAGTCCCGCGGCGAAGCACCCCCCTTCGACCAGAGCGAGCACCATAATGTAGTAAGGCGCTGCCCCTTCAAATTGCCCCTGCGGAGCGGCAAGTATCGCCATCCCCACCCCGATGATAGCTGCAGCCGACAGAAACGCACTGCCCCGCATAACCACCCGCCACCAGCTATTTACTCCTCCGCGCACTAGAAGGATCGCACCCCCAACCACACCCCCGAGGTAGCCGATAAATGCAGAGACGATCAGGAGATGGGCGAGAAACATCATATTGACGATAAGAAAAAAAGGGGGGCTATGCTCCCTCCTGATACCTGAACGCCCGCACCGCTTTGACCACCTCGGCAACTGCCGATATCGGAGTGTGCGGCAATATACCGTGCCCGAGATTCATGATGTGAGGTTTCGTGATCCGGGCCCCTTCATCAAGAATTCGCGTTGTCTCTTGCCGGACAGTCTCGAGGGGCGCAAAGAGGGTCACCGGATCGAGATTACCTTGGAGCGGAAATTGATGATGATACGCGGCATCGGCGGTGGGCAGACCTACCCGCCAATCGACACTGATGGCATCAACTGGCAGCTCGCGCACTATCTCAGCAAGGCCAAGCCCGCCGAGAGGAAAGTACACGATCGGCACAGAGGTGCCTGTCCGGACTTGAGCAACAACCTGTTCAAGATACGGAAGCACCTCGGCGCGATACAGTTGTGGTGAACAGACACCAACCCATGAATCAAAAAGCTGGAGCGCAGACACTCCCGCCTCCGCTTGTGCTATGAGATAGGTTGAAACCATCGAAACGAGCTTTTCCATTAGCTCTCGCCACCCCTGTGGGTCGTTATAGATCAGACCTTTTATCGCCTTTCCCTGCGCTGACTTTCCTGATTCGGCGAGGGCGTACCATGCGAGGGTGAACGGGGCACCCGCAAAACCGAAGAGTGGGATGCCACGGGGAGTCAGCGTTGAGACAACGGATCGTATCGCTTCGAGGGTATAGCCGGTATTTGTATACGGGTCGGGTACAACGAGCCGCGAAATATCATCACGCTGCTGAATTGGATTGCCGATTCGGGGGCCTTCTCCCTCAACGAAATCGAGCTCAATCCCCATCCCGATAAGGGGATTGAGGATATCCGCAAAAATTATCGCACCGTCGAGATCGAATCGATCAAGGGGTTGAAGAGTCACCTGCGCAGCAAGCTCGGGAGTTCGAATGACATCAAGCATCGAGTATTTTTCCCGAACTGCCCGATACTCAGGAAGATACCGGCCCGCCTGACGCATGAGCCAAACGGGAGGACGCGCTCCCCGAATACCACGAAGCGATGAGATAAGAAGGGAATGAGCGAGCATGTGAGGATCCTTCGATATCAACCTTCAACCACCTTCCATAGGGATTCCCCTCCGAGGTAGGGGCGCAATGCTTCGGGCAACCGAATCGAACCATCCTCTTGTTGGTGATTCTCGAGCAGCGCAATCAAGATACGGGGTGATGCGACAAGGGTGTTGTTCAGGGTGTGAGGATACACGTTACGTCCATCGCTCTCCTTGTACCGCATCCCGAGACGACGGCTTTGGAAATCGTGAAACGTCGAGCAGCTATGGGTCTCTCCGTACCCGTTGCGCGAAGGCATCCAGCTCTCGATATCATTTTTGTACACCTGCCCCTTGCCCATATCTCCGGTGCAGACATCAACGACCCGATATGGCAACTCGAGTAGTCCCAGCAAGATTTCAGCATTTCCAAGCAGCTCGGCGTGCAAGGTGGCACTCTCCTCTGGATCGGCGGCGCAAATAACAACCTGCTCAACTTTGTAAAACTGATGAACACGATATAATCCAGAGGTATCTTTCCCGTAGCTTCCCGCTTCGCGGCGATAGCATGGCGAATATCCCGCATACCGTTTTGGAAGTTCCTCCTTGAGTAACATTTCCCCCGCGTGAAACGAGCAGACGGGCACCTCCGAGGTTCCGATGAGATAACTTTGCGGATCGCGATCATCGAGGCGATAAGCTGCATCCTCATCACCCGGAAGATATCCGGTGCCCATCATCGCTTCGTACTTCACGATGTGAGGGGGATCCATCAAGACATACCCCTTCCGATGGAGGAGATCCATCGCAAGTGACATCACCGCGTGTTGCAACCGAACCCCATTCCCGGTCAAAAAGTAGCTTCTGCTTCCTGCAACCTCAACTCCGCGCTCGATATCGAAGAGGCGGTGAAGCTTGCCGAGGGCTACGTGGTCTCGCGGGGTGAAAGAAAACGTGGGTCGTGCCCCCATCTCCCGAATACATACATTATCCGCATCAGTTTTTCCGAACGGTACCCGGTCGAGCGGTATTGATGGGATACGAAGCTGAAACGCCCGCCATGCCCCCTCGAGCTCACGCGATTCCTCAGCAAGCTCCTTGACCCGAGCCGCGAGCTCTTTGACCTCGGCAAGACGTCTGGTTTTCTCATCCCCCTTCAGCGAGCTTACCTCTTTACTAAATACATTTTGCTGAGCCCGCTGCTGCTCGAAGGCGGTGAGGGTCTCCCGGTAGCGGGAGTCAAGCTCGAGGAATTCGGCGATAGAGATTGAGATCCCTTTTCTATCGGCCGCTTGTTGATACGCATCAGGGTGTTGACGAAGGTGGGTAAGATCGATCATAGCGCTCTGTCATTTCTGCTGAGTCGGGGTTCACCGTTTTTTTTCTCTCCCGCTTCCGAGATAACAGCTCTGTGGTTATGAAACCTCGGAGGAGTGCGGGTGTAGGGGAAAGAACCTGTATGACATACCACACGACCCCCCCGCGGGTCACGATTGCGGCTTAAATAACCTCATCAGCGGGTTAAACACCCCGGGAGCAGCCACCAGGAGCCCCCCTCCCCGAAGCGCTTCGGGGAGCGCAGCGCCACCGTCGTGGTACCACCCCACCTTCGCACCTGCCTCCTGAGCTATGAGAAGTCCTGCCGCCATGTCCCACGGCTGCACATCCTCAAGGTACCCCTCGAAGGTCCCCTCGGCGACGAAACAGAGGTCAACCGATGCAGCACCACACCGCCGGAGATCCTGACAATGTATCAGGATGGTGCGCACCCGCTCGAGGAGTGGCTCGAGATTACTCCGCTCGTACGGAAACCCAGTCGCGATAAGCGACTCGGTGAGGGTGGTCCGGTTACTCGTCACGATCTGCTGGCCGTTGCGATACGCCCCCTTCGAACGGACCGCCTCGTACGTGAGCCCCAGAAAGGGCATCGCCACGATACCGTACTGCATGATTCCTCCGAATCCGAATCCGAGCGAAATTCCCACAAGAGGAGACCCATGAGCGTAGTTCACGGTGCCGTCGATGGGGTCGAGCACCCACGAACGTGATTCAAGGAGCGCAGGCTCCCCTGCAATCGAGGTCGTCTGTGCGGACGATTCCTCGGATATTATCGAATCTTCAGGAAAATGGGCGCGGATGATATCAAGAACTATCCGCTCTGATTCGAGATCCGCGGCGGTCACGACATCACGAGGGTTCTTAAGCCGCTCACCAAGGTCGCCATCCGCCCGCATGCGGACGATCACTTCACCGGCAGCACTCACCGCTGTTCGAGCGACCCGCCGGACCGCCTCTATATCGGCAAAAGCAGGGTCGGAGGCGAGTTGCCGAGCGAGAATATCATCGAGCATGTCTGAAACCATAGGGGGAGCGGTAACACCGCGGATGGTAGTGCTTTTGGACGATAGTTCTGGCAGATGACCCTACCGATCGCCTCTTCCGAAACTGTAGCACACGGCGGGATAGAGGGGGAAATATGAACCTGAATCCCGAATAATTGCACGCATCGGTACAAGAGGCGTGAGCGGAGATGAGCGCATCGTGGAAGATGATCGCTCCTGCCTGGCGCGTTAGATCACACCCCATTTCGTAATTCTGAGGCCGGTGGTGTTCCTTCCCCGATATGCAGGTGCCCCCCCTGCTCTATCGTTCACAAAGAGCCCAGAACCTCCATCAAATATCACCGCGCTCTCAAAGCCTGCACGCACAAGATCTCGTTGAATCTCCTCCCCGGTCTTGGAACGGGCAACGAGAACAAAACAGTACCCGTCACGAATGCCGAGCACGGCGCGCGATGTGCGTCGAAATTGGGTCGCATCGAGCCCAAATCCCCCCTGATTGAACCGCTGACGAAAGCCAAGATCAAAGCTCGATACCGGTTGATGCAATTCAACGATAAGCGCCCCACCTCCCATATACGAGGTCACAGTGCGACCCGGTCGATAGTAGGCATCATGTATGGAGGCGAGGTCGCTTCCTTTCGCGCGACCGATCGCAACGGTTCCGTCGTCGTAAATTGCGATGCCACCTCGCCCGGCAGCCTTGCGCACTCCTTCCGTGTCGAGAAGGCCGTTTCTGATGATCGGCCCCACGGATTGTTGGTAATCGCCCGCGGTGAAGGTGCCGCTGATTATCAGGGAGCTTCGTGAGCGCGGCTGCAAGGCGAGAGATCTATCGGGTTCGGGCAGGGCGGGATCGCTGTAAAGCACTGCTGTTCCTCCAGGACGGGCGACGTAACCGGTGTAACCGTGAGCGCGAAGCGTCGCCAGAAACGGCGCGTGAGCGGTGCTGCCGAGGCGGGCGGCGATTCCGAGGTCGGGAGCGCTTCGGGTGCGGGTCATCGCGGAGGGCGAAGGGAGTTCCGACACCGGGGGGGCGGTGAGGGCAATCGTCAACGCTGCCCCCGAGCCGATGATAGTCGAGGCGGTAACGGCCAAGGCAGGCAGAATAAGGGCGGATGACCAGTGACCATCGTCGGGGGGAAGGCGCCGCGGCGGGGGTGGTGTGGGCTTGTTGGCCGGAGGGGAAAGAGACATATATACCCGATATAAGAGCGAATTTCGATGAAACGCGCCCACAATCAGTCCTCACGATACTGCATATCGAGTGTGGAGGACGGTCGTCTGCGTCACAAGACCCGATTTTAAGAGGGATCCCTATTGCGAGAGAAATAGGGATGAGATACCCGATTTTTCGATATCGATACCGCGGGAGAAGCTTGCGAATGGTTCAATAGGGTGCGATCATTCCTCGTTCTCTTTGTGTAAGGTTCATGGAAGGTTTCAGACCGAAGCTTGATGAGGCTGGAGTATTGCGAGCGCTCGGACAGCTCCGGATTCAGCTGTCGGGGCGACCCCTGTCCCTTTCTCGGGCACTCGGGGCAACAGTCCTCATCATGCTGAGTTACCTTCCCGAGAAGGCCGACTCGCGGATAGTCGAGAAAGGACGCCTGCTTCAGGAAGCACTTGGCACAAATCCTGTCATCGGGCCCGATTCGAGACTGCCGGATATTCTCCTGCGCTTTCTCGGCGGTCATAGAGTCAATCTCCCCCTGCTTGAGGGTGAGCTGGTGAGAGCTTACGTCAGCCTCCTCTCATTCGAGGAGCTGGAAGAGTTCGCACGAGTTCTTCTCAATGAAAGAAGGGGGTTGATCACCGGGTCGAAGAGCCGCGATGGTGAAGATGAGCTCTTCGAGGGGATGTTCGACTCGTTGTACAGCTCCCCGTTTCCTGACGAGGCGAGTGAAGAGGAGAGGAGAGAATCGCTCCTTGGCTTCGTGCAAGTGAACATCATCCGAGCCCGAACCCTTCCCCGCTAGGGCTTCGAAATCACCCAAGGCACCTACCACAAAGCGTACGGTGCCTTTCTCTCTTTTTTCCTCCGTGTACTCCTCCTCCCCCATGCAACCTGTCCGTTTAAGGAGCTGGTGATGACGTCTCTCCTCACGCGACCCGTCCCTCAGTAATAATGGTGAAGGCACGGGCCTATGTAGAGCGAAACAGCCAGCTGGAAATATTGTTCTCGATCCAAAAGGGCGGTAGGATAGGAGGACCACGAAAGGTTTTTATGCAAACCTCACTGACCCATGCTCAATGTGAGATTGCTCGCGGCAGGGCTTCCTTTAATCAGGCGCCGTTCGTGCTCGCGACGGTGGTTCAGAGGGCACTCGTTGCTCTGACGGACTCGGCAGACGAAATCGACTACCTCGTTGAAAGGGAGGCGGTTCGGCTGAGGGCCTGTATGCAGAAGTTGAGCGAGGAGGGTCAGCCGATCAGAGTGGACCCTGTTTCGCCGCTTCCGGAGCTACTGGTCCGTCTCGTCTATAGGGGACCCCAGCTTGACGGCGAGGAGATCGAGTTTCTCGAATCGGAACTCCTCCGGGCTCATGCGCACCTATGCGCGGCTGGGCAGCTGGTGGATCTGGCCCGCGAGCTGCTGAGGGAGAAGACACTTCTCGATCAAAGGCTTGAGCGGATAGAGCCAACCTGGCAAGGAGGGTTCGCTTCGTATCTTGCCCAGCTCGCCCACAACTCCCAGCCTCTCCATCCAAGGCTGGATCATGAAGAGCACATTGAATCACTGGTCGCATTCGCGGGTGAAAACAGCTGTCTTCGAAGATGGCTGGACAGTGAAGAAGGTTCTCTCTGAACTCGGAAACTGGCACCGAAATTACCTTCGGTGCCATCCCTTACCTCCATCTTGGCTCGTGCGTTCACCCCTTCTGTCGCTCGAACGCGCTTGAACCGCACCAACGGACTGTTCCTCTCATTACCAGGAGCCTCTCTGTGTGACGAGGTGATTCCCGCCCTCCCGATATTCCACCCCCACTCCCCTCGTGCTACCATCCGCCGCATGAAAACGCTCCGTGCCATCATTATCTTTGCCAGCCTCTCGGGCGGAATTGCCGCGCTCATTACCTTCTTCAAAGTGGACAGACAGGTCGGGGACAGGCTGGCGGGAAGGCAGCAGGGGGGGCTTGCAATGATTCTTTCAGGTCCGACCCAGATTCACTCGGGCACCGAAGCTGCAAAACTGATCAAGAATCGGCTCGAGGCGCATAGATATGTCCAGGTGGGTGGCTCCTCTGAACCGGGTGTCCCCACCAACACCGCCGAGAAACGATCCTCCCTGACGGCCTCATCTCCCGCAGCCTCGCCAGGCGTGGCTGCGGGAACCTCTTCGCGGCCCCTCTCCCCTGGTGAGTTCTCTCACAGTGGCGGAACCCTCACCGTCGTGACGCGCGCGTATCGAAATGCGACAAGCGAGGAGGTTCCCTCCCGAACACTCAAGGTCAACACAACGTCGGGAGAGATCACATCTCTGACTGATGAACCCCTTTCATCGATCACCCTTGAGCCGACCGCAATAGCGCCACTGGGAAGCGCCGAGGTTCGGGCAAGCAGCTTCCGCCCCCTCGCGGAGATTCCTCAACATCTTCAAGATGCCTTTCTCGCGATTGAGGATCGGAGGTTCTATCGCCATGTTGGCGTTGACCCTGTCGCGATTGCTCGGGCGATCGTGAAAAACGTCTCTGCAGGACGGCTCATTGAGGGGGGAAGCACCCTCACTCAGCAGCTTGCGAAAAATATCCTTTTTACCCCGAAAAAAACGCTTGGCCGAAAAGTCATGGAGATGTTCGCCGCGCTCAGCCTCGAACGCCGACTCACCAAACAACAGATCCTCGAGCTGTACCTGAACGAGATATATTTCAGTCAGGAAGGGCAGGTCGCGGTTCACGGGGTGCAGGAGGCATCACGGAGTTTGTTCGGAAAAGATGTCACCAAAATCTCCACCGCTGAGGGAGCTCTTCTCGCGGGTATGGTCAAAGCGCCATCTTCTTACTCGCCCCGTCGAAACATCAAGCAAGCAACCATCAGGCGAAACCTAGTACTCGACGAGATGCGCGATCAGGGGTTTATCTCTGAAAAAGTGCACACTGCTGCAACCGCTGAGAAGATATCCCTTGGTCCTGCGCCTTTCCGAAAAAAAGACGCTTCATTTTTTGTGGCAGCGATCGAGAAACATATCGGGGAGTCGTTCGATATCGAAGCAGCAGCTGTTTCAGGGGTGCAGGTGCACACCTGGCTCGACCCCGATCTTCAGCGGTGTGCAGAGCAGGCGGTGAGCGAAAGCATCACCGCGCTTGAAAAGGGGAATCCTAAACTTCGGAAAAAGCAGCATGGCCGGTCGTTCGAGCAGAGTCTCGTCGCGATCGAACCGTATAGCGGTGCGGTTCGGGCGTGGGTCGGAGGGCGCGATTTCTCCGCCAATCAGTTCGATCACATCGCGATGGCGCGGCGGCAGATCGGTTCGACGATCAAGCCGTTTCTGTATCTTACCGCCCTTGATGGAAGCCTCAACAGCTATCGAGTCGCCACCCCTATCAGCATCCTCTCCGATGAGCCAACAGGGATAACCCTCTTTGATAAGTCTCAGTGGACCCCGAAAAACTACGATCGAAAGTTTCGGGGTGACGTAACCCTTCGGTACGCCCTCGAGCGATCGCTGAATATCCCCGCAGTGTATGTGGCTCAACGGGTCGGAATCCCCGCTCTTGCGCATACGCTTCGGCAGTTTGCGGTCAGCCCTGAGGTACCAGAGTTCCCTGCGCTTGCGCTCGGAGCACTTGACACGACGCTCCTGAATCTGACCGCAGCGTACGGGGCTCTTGCGAACGGAGGCCGCCTCGTAGCACCCCGCATCTTCAATGTGGTGCTCAGTCCCGAGGGGGAAGAGCTCTCAGCAACGACCCACAACGAAACCGTGGTCGCCCAGGAGGGGCCCGTCTATCTCGTCACCGATATCCTGCGGGGGGTCATTGAACGGGGCACCGCTCAGGTCATCAGAAGAATGGGATACAAGGGGGTCGTTGCGGGAAAGACCGGCACATCGAACGACACCCGGGATGCGTGGTTTGTCGGCTTTACTCCTCGACTCGCGGTTGGAGTGTGGACTGGCTACGATGACAATTCGCCGTTAGGACTTACCGGCGGAGCTGCTTCTGCGCCCACGTGGGCTCGATTTATGCAGTGTGCTGAGTCTCTCGTTGACAAGGAGGATTTTATCCGTCCTCCGTCGGTCGAGGCAGTTCCGCTGGACCGCGAATTTTTGTGTCGGGCTTCAGGTGACTATCCGAAAGATAGGGTCGTAACCGAGCTCTTTGTCCGAGGAACGGAGCCGACTGAGGATTGCTCTGAAGCCTCATATCAAGGGGAGGCGGCGCAAGAGGAGTCGCAACCCGAGAGGGATGAGCTCTCGGAAGGGACCTCCTCATCGCAAGGTGAAGGTGAGGTATCGACGTCTGAAGGTCAGGTCAGGAATACCGAAGAGGGGGACCGAGGCCCTAAAACCGGGCGCCGCCCCTCCTTCCCAACCGACGGCGATGCATCCCCCGAGATCGGATGGGATGATGAGCAGCCACGTGGTGACCGCTCGCAGCGTCCCGCTCCATCCTCTCCACCCTCCTCAATGCGTGACGATGGATTAGAGAGCCATGAGAGTTTTACCGATGAAGGGCTCCCTGATGATCCTGACACGTGGTACTCAGAGCGACTTGGCAATGAGGATCAACCTGAATCTGAATTGCGACCAAGCCAGCCAATCGACGATCCAAATGATGATGGGAAGGAATTGGAGTGGTATGACGATCAGATGCCCTATCGGTAAGGAATAACCTTACATTCATCGTGGGAGGTCACGGAGAGGCACTAACCGAGGGCCACGTCGCCGTACTGCTTTCTCACCTGATAGAAAAGCTCCCTGTTCAACAAAAAGAGAAACACCGCGGCTGCGGTGGGGAGGCGGTTATGCGCCTGCGAGACCACCCGACTTTGCGGACTATCGAAAACCTCGCGAGTTATCTCCTCGTCGAAATGAGCGGGAAGGCAGTGGAGAACGATGGCATCGGAGGGGGCAGCAGCAACGAGTTCTCGGTTGATCTGGTACGGCTGCAGCGCCTGACGTCGCATCTCCTCCTCTCCCTCATCGCCCATTGAGGTCCACACATCAGTGTAGAGCACCTGGGCCTTCGCGACCGCGCGGGTCGGATCGGGCTCGAGAGCGACCGCGCCCCCTGATACTCGGGCAATTCGCTCTGCTTCGATAAGGAGCGCGGGGGGTACCTGATATCCCTCTGGGCATGAAAGGGTAACCGAGACCCCCACCATCACCCCTGCGAGCATCAGCGAGGTCGCGACATTATTCCCATCCCCCAGATAGGTGACGCGAACTCCTCGAAGTCGACCGTTAAAGCCATCGATGATGGTGAGAAGGTCGGCGAGTGCTTGGAGTGGATGAAAACAATCACACAATCCATTTACCACCGGCAACTCGCTCACCGAGGCGAGATCCACCAGCAGTTGATGGCTTATAACCCGTGCCATCAAAAGATCGAGATATCCTGACAATACGCGGGCACAATCAGCGGCGGTCTCTCCCCGATGCAGATGCAGTTCATCACCTCGGAGACTGACCGGGTGCGCACCAAGAAGGGCGCATGCTGTTTCGGTCGATACTCGGGTCCGAAGCGATGGTTTCTCGAACAGGAGCCCAACGCTACATCCAGCCAACCGCCCTCGTACCGTGGCGGGGCGCCGTTTAATGAGTCGTGCGACGAGCACCATATCGAGGAGCTCATCGGGGGTGAGATCGGTGTCTTTGAGGAGATGTCTCATAGCGGTGCCTCACAACAGCTCGGGTAACATGGCTATCGCAGTCGCCTAACGGCTCGGCGATATTCACGGGAATATCATCGTCCCGATTCCCCGTCGGGTGAACATCTCAAGGAGGAGCGCGTGAGGCTGGCGACCATCGAGAACATGGACATCCATGCTCTTCATCGAGAGCGCATGCAGGACCGCGTCAACTTTCGGGATCATCCCACCCGAGAAAATGCCACGTTCACGCATCGCTCGGAGCGTTGTGCCATCGATCTCTGAGATAAGGGTTTCTTTGCGCGAAAAATCCTCATAAATGCCAGGGACGTTTGTCAAAAACACCAACTTCTCTGCCCCGAGAGCTGCAGCCATCTCTCCTGCGATAGCATCGGCGTTCACGTTGTAACATCCCCCTTTCCCATCAGTGCCAAGAGAGCTTACCACTGGCAGATATCCCCCCGCGAGTAAACGCTCGAGCGGGTCAGTTGTGATATGTTCTACCGCACCAACAAATCCTAGTTTCTCGTTAATCGGCTTGACCGTAATCATCGAGGCATCGACCCCCGACAATCCAATTGCACGACCGCCTACCTTCGCGATCTCCGCGACAATTCGCTGCCGTATTTTTCCGAGCAGCACCATCTGGGTAACCTCGAGGGTTTGAGCATCGGTTACCCGCATCCCATCAATAAACTGCGGCTCGATTCCGAGCTGTTTGGTTGCATCCGATATCTGAGGCCCCCCTCCGTGACAAATAACAAGATGAATCCCCACAGCGCGAAGCAATGAAACATCCTGGGCGAAATTGATGAGAGCCTCGCCATCTCCCGCCAATTCACCTCCGATCTTCACCACCACCCGTGCACCGCCGAATCGGTGCAGATACGGGAGCGCCTCGATGAGAAGCTCCGCCTTCGGCAACCACGCGAGATGTTCGTTCGAATCACCGTACCGAATCATGCTGTTCCTCTCTTCTGTTGGTATTTTTATCGTTCAGGTTCTCTTCCACAGTGCTTCACGGATATATCGCGACCGTCGGCAGCCCTAATCGCTCATCAAGCCCCAGCATTAGATTGGCATTTTGAATAGCCGAACCTGCCGCCCCTTTAACTAGGTTATCTATGACAGTAATGACTGTAATCAGTCCCGTGCGGTCATCGAATTGTGCGAAAATCTCAGCGCGATGGGCACCGCGAACATGCTTTGTCTCGGGTGCCGTGTCGCGCACAATCACGAATGGCTCCCCGTCGTACGCTCCGCGAAACGCCTGCTTGACGATAGCAGCTCCCGCGCGAGCCGATGCACAGGCAGTCACTATCACCTGTAATCCGCGGCTCATCGGTGCCAAAACGGTCGAAAGCGAAACGGGACCAGGAAGGTGTCCACCCGTGATGGAGCGCACAAACTGCTCAATCTCTCCCCCGTGTTGATGCCCCCCAACCCGATAGGTGACGATATCTTCGTGAAGATGGCTCAGATGAAGGCGAGGACTGAGCCCCTTGCCCGCGCCTGATGATCCGGAGATCCCAACACCCGTCAGAGCCCCCTCGACAAGCCCCTCCCTCACGAGCGGTGCGACCCCTAAAATGTACGCCGTCGCAAAGCATCCCGCGTTCGAGACCCGACGCGAGGCTGCCACAGCTTCCCGAGACCATTCCGGTACACTGTAGACCCAATCTGAGAGGAGTTCGGGACAGGGGTGCGGAGAACCGTACCATTGAAGATATCCCCGTGCATCTTTCAGTCGAAAATCGCTTGCAAGATCCACAAGGCGCTCTATTCGAGAGAGAGTTTCGGGTTCCTCGCTGAAGAGCGTCGCCAACTGACCGTGGGGTAATGCACTGAAAACGAGGTCGCATCCAAGGAGTTCGTCGCGCGCATCCTCAATTGCCGAAACAGCGAGCCTCCCCACCCCACCGAGCGATGGAAATATTTCGTTCATCAACTTTCCCGCATCGGAGCGACCGACGACGACCGAGACCTCTATGCGAGGATGGTTGGATAGAAGCCGAAGCAGTTCGCATCCCGTATAGCCCGATGCCCCGAGAATCCCCACCTTAAAGTTACTGCTCACCTTTTCGCCTCCGAAAAAACACGGGCTCCACCGGTCCGGGCTGAAACAACCATTCTGGAGTTGAGAATCAACATCCACAAGCCGCGGCACTGCTTCGCTGACAAAACATATCTTACCCTCTTACCTTTCACCGGTTAGGATGACAGGTAACGGAGGGGGATGAAAGTAGCTCTCCCGCGTAGAACTGTAACGGCACCGGCTTCACAACGGCGCCCCTCATTCACAAAAAGTCAAAACGACCCTCCTCAATGAGCACCCCTCTTTCCTCCTCTGAGCCATTTCCCGAGCCCTCCCTGCCCCCACCCTGTGCGAATACCCCCGACCCGCTTCCCTTTGCAAATCTGACCCAGGGCCCCTCACCTATTGCTACCGAAATCGCGACAGCTTTGAACCGCGGATGCTCTGCCGATGAGCTGATAGCCACCCTCAAAATGCACCCGCGGCTCGCCTTCCTTTACGAAACGACTCCCCGCCTCCCCGGACAGTATCGCCTCGACGACCATAGTCACGCAGTAATCCGCCAGTTCGACAAGTACTTTTCCCCGCATCCCCTTCCCGGCGGGGTTCGCCCTGAACTGATTCGACTGACCCTCGCTCTCCACGATATTGGGAAGTATATCCCCGAAACGACTCGAGATCAGCACCGGGCGACCGTTTCGGTGATTTCGAGCGTTCGCGAGCACCTGCCGATCACCGATCAGGAATTTGCCGTTATGGTGGCCCTCATCGATGGGGACCCGATTGGAGAGGCATCAATCCACCTCACCGATTTTACCCGGCACACCCGGTGCTCGATTCCCGGGACGATCGAGGACCTACGTGACTATTGTCGTACGACGGCCCCGCCGACCCCCGCTCCTCTGATCGTCGAACACGAGGCTCGTCGGGCCTTCACTCAGATCAGCGCGATGGCGCGGCGCACCCACCTCAGTGTCAGCGATTTTACGAAACTTCTCATGCGTTATTACCAATGCGACTCGAGCGCCTATTCCGTCGATGGGGAGCTCCGCCACGGCAATCGAGCGCACGCCGCACTTGAATATCTCTTCGAGCTGGGAGATGCGCTTCCGCACCGTCCGGAGGACCGGCTCTTCCAGTTTGACCCATCAGACATCCTCCTTCGTCCCGCGCCCCCGTTTGCTGGGCTGTTCAAAGCTCTCGGGCGATGTAGCGGCCAATCGGAAACTTTCTATTAGGCGACGCAATCGTCCCGGGACCTCATATCCCTCAACGACAAGTAAAAAAGATTAGCTCGAGGAAGGAGCGATTGTTCAGCTTAACCCTCCCCTCCTCACCCGTTTATTGATATAATATCACTGGCTTAGTTTTGATACGATCCTCGGGGAGAACTTGTTGATATGGCGATGATTGAAGTTCAGGACCTTCAAGCTCCTTTTCGGAGCAGGACCCACATCATATCGATGACACTCGCAATCGGGATGTTCGCAGTATTTCGCGTCGTTGGGGGAGGGATGAACCTCTCGATGACACCAAATCGGCCGATCGATGCGAAAACAACAACCTCATCCGAAAAACCTCCGTTAAGCTGGGACGAAGATGAAGAGGAGTTACCGACTTCCCGAGCTGCGGTAGTGGCTGCAAAGCCGTCCGGGCGGTCAAGGCTGATAGATGACGAATTGAGCCCCTTCGATGGCGTTGTGGCCCCTTCGAGAGAAGACGAACAGGTAGATGCCTTCGAGGACGAGTCGAAGGGTGGGTTTGATGACATCGAGCGAGAACTCGGCTTGCAGTGATCAGCCTCCTCGGACGATAATCCGTGAGTCCTTTGTTTGCTTACATATTTTCAACTCCGTATCGTTGAGCGGCCGCCGCGCCGATGAGGGGTAACATGGTCGAAAGGAACGGAGCAGATGGCCGGGGGAGTCGTAACCATTCCAAAATCGTGGCGCTCTGAGGCACTCAGCGCTATCGCCTTCACGTTACTCTGTCCCGTCGCTTATCTTCTGACGTTGACGTTTCCGTCAACCATCATCACGGGGCCTCTTTTTGACCTTCTTGGGGTTCGAATTAACCTGAGCCTGCCCCTGGCGATCTTTCTCCCGCTCGGGGCGCTGTCGCAAGGAATGTACCGGATTTATAACGTCAGATATGCCCTTGATCCCCGCGGACTTGAGGCTCGACACGGCGTGTTGAGTATGTCTCAAGTGGCAGTACGAATTCGATATGAGGATATCCGTGCCATTGAGGTGCGGCAATCAGTCTTGGACCGGCTACTCGACATCGGGAAGGTTGAGATAAGCACAGCAGCGAGCAGTGATACTGAGATCATTATGAGTGGCATATCCGCGCCCTACCATTTTCGGCAAGTCGTTCAGCTCGAACGAGACAAAAGACAGAGTGTATCGAGAAAGGATAGGGGTGAAGATCTCCCATAAGGCAATGTCTTCGAGCGACTTTAAGCGTTTCTGAAAAGATCTCTCAAAGAGGTCCGATAAGCCAGGGGTACCGATGAGAGAATATCGAGATTCAATCAGACTTCCATTCTTACAAGGGGTAACCATGGACAAGCGAATGGAAAAATGGGTGGTTGTGGCCATCGTTCTTGGTTTCCCTCATGTGACGGTGGCGGCTGATAAGGCCACCCCCGTCCCATCGGTTGTTGCACAGCCAGCCAAGGAGAAAGGTCCGTCTCAATCGAAAAAGAACCCATCCTCTCCAGAGCAGCTGTCGCTTTCGGCTCTGCAGCGAGAAGAACAGGAGATGCGACGGCTGGAGGAGGAGCTTCTGAAAAAAGCCGCATCAAAAGCCCAGTCCCAGCAGGCTTCTGTTCGAGCGGTGCCGTCTCCCGGGAAGACCCCACAACCGGGACCATCTCCCACGAGAAAGGTCCAACAGACACAACCGGTTAACCCACAACCACGACCGACTACCGCCTCGATACCCTCCGCTTCTCCTCAGAAGGCGACTCTTCCCAAGATAAGTCCAACGGCTGGAGTTTCGCCGAATATCCCGGTGTCCCCCACGAAGGTGCCCCCTCCTCAGGTGGTCGTGACGTCGAAGCCAACCGTCGCTTCTTCAGTAATTGTACCAAAACCACCCACGCCGACTCGTACACCAGCGCCCGCCCGTAAGACGGATACGCCCCGTCCCACCGCCAAACCCAACGATGCGGAGCTTCTCCTCCTTCGAGAGCAGGTTTCGATACTTACCGCCCGAAACAGAGAGGTTGAACTTGAGCTCGAGGAGCTGCGACGTCAGCTGGTGACCGCCGAAACGGAGGTAGAGCGATTGAACGAGTTCCTTGGCGAGCAGGGCAACAACTACCTCAATAGCGGTTACGGCGACGGAAACAGCCCTCAAACGCAACCCCGGAGCATGCCGTCCTCAAATTCGCCCTACAGTCCATCCCGCTATGTACCTCGACGTCTTGAGCAACGAAGGAATCAGCAGATGGAGTACCCAACCTCGGAGCGGCCATCCCGTTCTCCATATCCGGCCTCCTCTGCAGTTGTTCCCATGCCAGCCCGACGTGCTCCGGCAGGCTCGCTTCAAGCCGATCGAGATGTACCAATCGCCTCGATCGTCGCAGGACCGGCGCTCGGTCGGGAGGAGCCCAACGGAGGTTCTCCTGTGATCGAACGGCTCCCTCGAGGGGCCCGGGTGACCGTTGAGCGAGAGACAGGGGGTTGGTATCGAGTGCTAACACCACAGGGCATTCGAGTGTGGATAGCTGGTCAGGACTTGGCATTCGGCGAGGATGGATCGGTAACTCCCATTCGACAGGCTCCGAAGAGCCAACCCAAAAACTCGGTAACCCTGCCCCCCGAACTCTTAAAACCCGGTGTCCCGGAGGTGGGTCAAGGCCAGGGGACTCCCCCGGATGGGCGATCTGACGAGGAACGAGCTCTCGAGTTACTACGACAATCGATGGGGGAGAAAAAATAGGAGCTAACTCCATCATCGGGATTAAAGAGGTAATTAGAGGAGGAAAGGAAGAACGGAGAACATTTTGGGTATTTATCTTGGGGACATTTTAGATTAAAAATCCCCCGTTGGTCCTTTTAACGTGGGCAGCTCCCCGTCGGGCCGATCTTACTCTGTTCTTCGATGGTCTCCCCGATGCTCTCTGTTCGTATCGCCCGCACATTTCCCCCCCTCGTTGTCACTATTTTCGGTGCGATTCTCGGAGCGCTTTGCGGTTTTCCGCTCTGTCCAGAGAGCATATCGACCTCGGTGCTGTCTCTCTCTGCTGAGTGTATCAATGATTCAACCGCCTTCGATGGGAGGTGTGATGATGGGGTCTCAGCTGATGGATGGCGGTATGCGCCCGATGGGGGCCCGGACGGCCTCTCGGGGATGGGACTCGGCACGAATTATGAGTCTTACGGACTTGCCCTCAAGGAGGGATCCTCTGAGATTACCATCGTCGTGGCTGGGGGTATTCCGCTTGCCGGTAACCCCGCGAACGTCTCTGGTGGTACCGTCGCCTGGGGCGACCTCTTTCTCAATTTTTCGGGTCAATCTCTCCCCGATGCAAGCGGGAGTGGGACCCTCTTCGCAGTCCGATTTGCACCAGCGAATGATGCGGATGTACCAGAAATCGGAGTGTACCGAGACGTATCGGCGAAGAGTGTCGCAGCAGCGAACAGCGGCCCCCTCAGCTTTCAGATGTACGAGGATCTCGTTGTGGCGCGCGGCGGTTCAGTGCATTATGGTCCAGTTTGCACGAACACCGCGATCGACAAGAACTACTTTGGGCCTGCTGTGAGCCTCAACGTCATAGCTTCGGGCACCTATGCCGGTCCGATTACTCCCTTGACCGTTGAACAGCTTATCGCGGACGGATTTAATCCAACAAACTTCCCCTCCACCGCTCAACTTATTGGCTTCTCATTCAAGCGAGAGCTGCTTACCCTCGCATCGTGGTGCGTCACTCCGACACCGACTCCTACGGCGACCCCCACAGCTACTCCAACACCAACGGCAACCGCCACTCCGACACCAACCCCGGAGCCGACCGCAATATCCCCCGAGGGATGCGTGCAGATGTCGACAATTGGATCCTCTTCAGGGGACCTTCAAATCTCCATGAGCGTCTGCCCGACCCCGACCTCATTGCCGTGTGTAATGGTCAACCCGACCGCTAAGATGAAGCGAATTGCGGCTCAGTTGAAAGGGGCATCAGCAGGTGTTGCAACGTCTTGGGCCGCTGATTCAAAGAGAGCTCGGGCCAATCGCGGATGCCGACGAGTCGCGGAGCGACCTCTTGAAGCACAGAGCTCTCGTCATATCTCGAGAGTTCGAAATGCGATCAACCGTCACCTCCTCAAACCGGTACGGGTATGTGCTGATTCCTGCATCGTGCGAAATTTCAACCGGGAGGTTGGCTCTGTCAAGCAGCTGATATCGGCGTTTGCAACTGATGCAGGCAACCTGGCCCGCGATGTCGTACGGTGCACTTCCGGATCCTCCCGTCCTGCAGGTGCTCCACGGACCGAAAATCGGCTCCGAGATCTTGTTAATCAGGTAGGAGCCCTTAGTACCCAATGCCGAATCTGCCGAGCACGTTAGTTTAGTAAATACCAGATTAAGGCGGCTCATTGGCCCCCCGCTGGGTGGTGAAAGATGATTCTCTGCTGGGCACTTTGATTGTTTGAATGAGCGCCCTGGTCGGTGTTGAATATAGTGCCATCCACTGCAACGCTCCGGTACCCTCGGCTATCAACCCACCGCCACGAGAGTCTCGTCAGCTATGGCGCTCGCCTTTTGATCTAACTCGCGCAACACTCCAAAAACATTCCCCATGTCATCCGCGATCTCGCGACTTCGGGTACGCATTAGCCTAAAATATTTATTTAATCCCTCGATGAGTTTTCGCTTAAGCATACCCGGTGCTCCGAGTATGATGGAAAGATATCCGATGAAGTTAATTGCCGCGCCTTATCTGGGTTCGCGCACTTGCACGGAATAGGGCGTTCAAAGGATCCCCTGTCCCCTCTCGACCTGAAAGCTCAATAACATTACTCTTACTCATGGTGGCGCACTCCTCGGTTAAATGTTTTGTTTGACAACTAACAATCAACCGGATACGCCGCTTCCTTTCAAATCCTTAAACACCAGATTCGGTTATAGCTCTGGAGGATCTTCCATTAATATTCCCACGATTGTTGTGCTTTCGCTGATAGTTCTCGCCTGCTTATTTGTGGCGAGTATTCAGGTTTATACCCGTTGTCTGGCACAAGCATCAGTATCATTGAATCGATCACAATATGGCGCCGGTGATATGGTTGAAGGAATTATAACCATAACTGCGCGACGCACCTGTAAGGTTAGATCCGCGAGGATATCTTTGATTTGTTGGAGTAATAATCCTCAAAATCCTGCTCGTTTGACCAAAGATGGCGGGCTTTACAAGGTTATTCAATCAGTAGAATTGCATCGCACACTATCGGCAGGGCAGGTCCACAAAGTTAGCTTTGCTCTGCCTATGCCGAAGCCGGGCCAAATGCCGACATCAGCCTTCTTCGGTAGTCAGCCAAATCCTCACTCAGGAGTCTGGTCTGTTTCCACTGAGATTGATTGCAATGCAGTGACTTTATCTGCCGGCGAAATATTTCAATTAAAACGGTAACCATAGATTTGGCGCGACAAGATTTTCGGCTGATTCCTTTGTGATGCAGTCAATGGCTCACTCCTGGAAAAAACGGAGTGACCTTTGCGCGGAAGGTCTCAGAGATAGAAGCCTCTTCAACTGGCGGCCCCTTCCTCACAACCATAGCGTTTTCCTCCAGCTCGATTGAAGCCTTTTTCTTTGAGAGAGGAGATAATGACCAAATTTACCCCTAGAATTCTGTCCCTTTTCTCATCCAGACGACGCTTCAGCATGAAGCATATCGGGTGCCTCCCCGTGGTCCTCTTCGTCGGGAAGTCGATATTCGGCGAGCTTATTTCTCAGAGTTCGGACACTAATCCCAAGAAGAGTTGCAGCTTGTGTGCGATTGTTTCGGGTTGAACGGAGCGTCTCCAAAATTAAAGTTTTTTCGACCTCGTGCACGGTCATTCCAGAGCGAATCACGAGGGATGGATCCTCTCGATTGATGGATTGCCCGTCTGAAACGGGTGAAATCTTCTCCCGAGAGTCGAATGAAATGCTCTCTGACGATCGCGGAGCCAACGGTCGAGCAAGGTCGACAATCGTATGTACTTCTGAATCACCGACCGAAACTTCTCCCGAAACCTGCGTAAGTCTCATCAACTCATGACTCTCAATATCATGAATTTCCATCAAGAAATCCTCTTGGCGAGGTACGTTTCCTTGAGCAAGAATCGCAGCTCGCTCAACAGCATTCCGCAATTCACGAATATTCCCGGGCCACGATGCTTGTTGTAACATCGCAATGACATCCTGGGTCAATGGCGGTGCTTGCTTTCCGAGGATCTGGCGCATGAAATATTCCGCAAGAAGCGCAATATCTCCGGGACGTTGACGCAAAGACGGCAGCGTGAGGGGAATCACATTTAATCGATAGTAAAGGTCGGCGCGAAACCCTCCCGAGCGCACCATTTCGGCGAGATTCCTATTCGTTGTCGCGACGACGCGCACGTCCACCCCCACGGGCTCACGCCCTCCTACCCTGTCAACCTCTCGCTCCTGAAGCACCCGCAGCAACTTCGCCTGGAGAAGCACCTCCATCTCGGAGACTTCATCAAGAAGGATCGTCCCTCGATGAGCCAACTCAAATTTGCCAATTTTTCGGGCATGAGCTCCCGTAAATGCGCCCTTCTCGTGGCCAAATAACTCGCTCTCCAACAATGAACTCGGTAAAGCCGCACAATTAACCGCAACGAACGGCTCGTGCTGGCGAGGACTCGAATCGTGGATGAGCCTTGCCATTAACTCCTTTCCGGTTCCCGATTCACCCTGAATCAAGACTGTTGCATCGCTCCTTGCGACCGCCCCGGCAATCTCAAGAGTCCGAATCATAAGAGGATCGCGGGTAATAATGGCCCGTTTTGGCGGGGATTGCCTTCTCGATATCACTCCAGAGGTAGATCCCCCCTCCACCAGTCGTGAGACTGCTCGCACCAAATCATCCCCCGAAAATGGCTTGGTAAGAATGTCGGTGACTCCTTCGCGCATCAATTCGACTGCCGAAGAAACCGTCGCGCCCGCTAGCGCCATAATCACGGGTGCCCTGTTACCCCGACCGTTGAGCGTTACTAATAAGTGATGAGCAGCCGTCGGAGTTGCTGCGTCCCCTATCACCACATGAACTTCCTCATCACTGAGTCGTTCGACCGCTGATTCGACATCTGGATAGGTGGCAACCTGAAATCCCGCGCGTTGCAGAACAAGGGTGACCACTTTCTGCATCTGCGGATCATCTTGAATCACAAGAATAAGTGGCATTCCGTATCGTCCCTCATAAACTCTCACCCGAGAGAGTTGGTTAAATTATGTACCTTCCTTTCACACGACGGCATTGACCAACAGCCCCCTTTTTCGTGACACCATTAGCCTCCCCGTCGGCTCCTTTCGCTGATCTGACTCCAGATAAAGCTCTCTGCCTCTGCGTTGAGAAGGGTCACCCACCCATCGGAGGGGGGAAAGCGCTCATTCGCCACGCGTCTCAGATCCTGCACCAAATTCAGATCGTTTTGAGCGACCGCACATCGGACGAGCGCATATTGAACCCAGCTATCAAGGAAAAAGGTGGCATGCTCCCTCTGCCCCTTCATTAACCACTGGTACGCCCTCTTTATATTCCGCTCACGTAACTCCAGCTCAGCGAGATGGCGCACCGCATGGGCGGCATGCTCACTCTCCGTCGGGATTGCTTCGAACGCCTCTCGTGCCTCCTTGGTCTTGCCAAGGAGTAATCTCACTGTCCCAAGTCCAAACAGCGCATTATGGCGATCCTCTGCGGTAGATTCCTCGAGAGACTGTCCATAACGTGTTTCAGCCTCTGCGTTCCGGCCAAGCCTGGTAAGCGATTCAGCCCCGAGCAATAGTGCCCGCGCGCGAAGCAGGTGAGGTCGTGGAACAGCTTCGGCCGCCTTCTCTGCATAGTGGAGAGCAACCTCTAACTCACCTTCCTGAAAATGGATGATACCCTCAGAAAGAAGCATCTCAGCGCGCTGCAAAGAATCGAGCCCCCGTCCTCGCAACGCTGCATCAAACTCTTGTAATGCTCTTGTTGGCAAGCCCAAAGCCCACGCACTTTTTCCAGCAGCTACCACCGCATCGACGGTCACCCTTCGTTTGGGAATTTTATCATACTCCTGCAAGCTCTCCAGATATTTTCCATCGGCATGTAGTCGCTGTACCTCTATTGCGTGTTGTGCACTCGCGTCTTCCCCATTTAACCCCGCTACTACAACGATCGAAGTAAGAGCTAAGATTGCCCGGGCGTTTCCGACCCACCAGCAAGCAATATTTCGGAGAAAGGAGCCCTTCATGCCAAGTCATCCTTACGCGATATCGCCATCAATCTGAGCGCTGGATGATACTGCGACCAATCGCTCAGACAACCGTCTCGGAAGTGACGCATCAAGCCCCTTCTTTCGGATTTTCTCCACGAGAGTTGTCCGATTTAATCGCAGGAGGTCTGCGGCTGCTTTTTTATTTCCGTCAGTGCGTTCCAGCGCCGAAACTATCAGAGATGTCTCAAGATGATCGACCATTTCATTAAAATCGACCCCACCCTCTGGAATTATAAAACCAGGCGAGTATTCCCCTTTTTCAGACGATTCTGTCGAGGTGGCTATAGCTAATGGCGACTCCGTGTCAACCATATAATCGGGGAGGTCCGCTGACGAAATAATCCGTCCCTCGTGCATAACCGAAATCCGCTCAATCAAATTTTGGAGCTCTCGTACGTTCCCGGGCCATTCGTAGCGCGAAAGAGATTCTGTGGCACAATCAGAGAATACCTTGAGCTCTCTGCCACTCTGACGGCAGGCTCCATCAATAAATGATTGAGCGAGAAGTACGGCATCACTTCCTCGCATCCGAAGGGGGGGGAGAGAGATTGGAACTACGTGGAGCCGATAAAAGAGATCCTCTCGGAAACGACCCTGACGGACCTCTTCGCGCAGGTCTCTATGAGTTGCAGCGACAACCCTTACATTTACGTCGACTGAACGGGTTGACCCAACTGGGTCTATCTTTCGCTCTTGCAGCACTCGAAGCAGCTTCACCTGCAGTTTTGGGCTCATCTCTCCTATCTCATCGAGAAAGATTGTTCCTCCATCAGCAAGCTGAAAACGCCCTACCTTTGAGGTGACCGCACCCGTGAATGCGCCCCGCTCATGGCCAAATAGCTCGCTTTCAAGAATATCCTCCGGAATCGCGCCACAATTTACGGGCACCAACTTCCCCGCTCGACCACTTGCTTTGTGGATTGCTCGGGCGACTAATTCTTTACCGGTGCCACTCTCGCCAAGAATTAAGACCGTTGAGCTCGTGGTTGCAACCCGCTGAATGACCGAAAAGATACGGTGCATATCCTCACACTGGCTCGCCATACCCATGAACGACAGCTGAGTTTTCCCGCTTCGAATGCCTGACCGATCAGCCACTCCTTTCTCGCCCCCGAACTCTGCCAGACCCATGATGCCTCCCAAACATGAACCAAATCGAAAATCCCGATGACCGTCAACAAGGCAACACCCGTGCCAGTTGATCCACGCATGTCAACCCCTTGGCACCAAAAAAACGCCAGAGTTTCGTTCCAATCATTTCGAGCTGTTACGAGATGCACTTCGCAAAAGAGGTATTTCGGAAAAACTTTTTTCCTGTTAGTTTAAAAAAGTACTCAAGCACAATGTTCAAAGTGCCGTCAGTGACCGCAAAAATTGCGGGGCTAAATCGCCTTGTTTTTTGACGGTGTCACCCAGCATACGTTATTCAGCGTGCGCTCAGGCACCCAAGGAGAACACCGTCACCATCTCCGTTCTCACCGAGGCAAGGCCAGTCTCCCTTTCAACGAATTGGTTACTTCACTACCAGACACACACGCAATCATTCAAACTGGAGGCATCAAACATAATCTCACACGAGGAGACCGACATCTGCCTATTCTTTTTTACCAATCCATTCAGTGGTTCATGTCATAAAAACCGTGTATGCTTCCGGCAGTCCGCTCCTATCGTTCGTAGCGACCCGCTGCGGAATCGATTTCCGCTGAATCTTATCTACTCTCGGTATTGATACGTCTTATCTTCCAAACAGTCTTAACGCCCTCTGAAACTTATCATTAATTGATCAGGCGGCGCGAATTCCCACAGATTAATTTCCCCTAAAACACGAGGGATATCCATTAGTCATGGCCACTGCATCGAACTCAAAAAGGTCCGCCGTACGCTCTTCACTCGAACAGCTCTCTGAGACATGGCGGCGAGATCTCCGATCTGCCATCGTTGCTCATCCGCAGCTTCCGAGCAGCGATGTTCTTGTTGAAGAGTATATATCAGCGTTTCCCCCCGAGTATCAGGCGACATTCTCGGTAGAGCAGTGTGTCGCCGACCTTGAGGTTATGAGCACCCTCACGAAAGAATCCCCTCTGACCGCTCGCATTGAACCACGTCATCCACTTCGGTCTCCAGCAATTGGGGGTTCGAATGACGAGACAGCGACCGCAACGGTGGTCCTCTACAATCAAGGAGCAGATATTCCCCTCAGTAAATCACTTCCCATTCTCGAGAATATGGGGCTTGAGGTGCTCACCGTTTCCTCGGTTGAGATTGTACCTGACCAGCTCAATCGGGTGGCGATTCACCGTATGCTCGTGCGACCTAAGTTTGATACCGAGCCCGAATCCTCTTCCGTCTTCTCACCTGGGTCTTCATCGATAGCACTCCCCTCCTCGGTGTCACACGGGCTCTGTGAAATAATTGCGGGACGTGCAGAGAACGATCTCCTCAACGCTCTTCTGATTCGTTCGACTCCTATCACCGATCACTTTGACGTGGAAGCAATTGGACTTCTTCGGGCCTATTCCTGCCTCCTGTGGCAGCTAATTAAGTTCGCGACCCGAGGAGCTATCTTCGAGGCTCTCGTCGCTGAACCACAGGTGGCCGTTTTACTGTGGCGCTTTTTTATAACTCGCTTTGACCCGGCGTTTGGCACGGCAGAGGATCGCACCCCCGCTCTTCAATCGTTGGAACAGCAGTGCATCGAACTCCTCGCCTCTGTTCGCGAGATCAACAGAGACCGCATCTTGCGATCTCTCCTCTCCTTGATCAAACACACTGTGCGGACAAACTTTTTCCATCGACAAGGGCGTGCCCTCACCCTCAAGCTTCACTCCGAAAAGATTGACATCATACCCCAGCCACGGCCGAAGTTTGAGCTTTTCATCCGTTCCCCTCTTTTCGAGGGAACACATCTTCGAGCTGATTCTGTCGCTCGTGGCGGAATCCGATGGAGCGAACGGAATGATGACTATCGCACCGAGGTGCTCGGTCTGATGAATACCCAGCGGATCAAGAATGTCGTCATTGTTCCGAATGGAGCAAAGGGAGGCTTCGCGATTCGATATCTCCCCAAGGATCAGAAGGAAGTATACAGAACGGTCGAGCAATGTTACCGCGAGTATATCAGGGCATGCTTGTCGGTCACCGACAATCGGGTCGGTGACGCGATTATTCATCCGCAAGGCCTCGTCATCTATGATGAACCAGATCCGTACTTCGTCGTCGCCGCTGACAAAGGAACGGCGACCTTCAGCGATATCGCGAATGAAATAGCGGTCAATGAATACCAGTTCTGGCTCGGTGATGCGTTTGCCTCAGGTGGCTCCAAAGGCTACGACCACAAGCTCTATGGCATCACAGCCCGAGGAGCGTGGGAATGCGTTCGTCGGCACTTTCATGACCTCGGTATCCACTATGAGAGAGACCCATTTTCGGTAATTGGCATCGGCGATATGAGTGGCGATGTTTTCGGAAATGGACTCCTCATGAGTGACAAAGCGAAACTTATCGCGGCGTTCAATCATATCCATATATTCATCGATCCGAGCCCCGACCCCGCTGCGTCTTTCAAAGAACGAAAGCGGCTCTTCGAAATGCCCCGATCAAACTGGACTGATTACGACAAAAATATTATTAGCACAGGTGGTGGTGTTTTTGGACGTTTCGACAAAGAGATAACGCTTACTCCAGAAATGAGGGCTGCTTTCGCAGTGCCCGAGGAAACTCCGGCAACCTTGAACGGGGAGGAGCTCATTAACCTCATACTTCAGGCACCATGTGATCTTCTCTGGAACGGTGGAATCGGTACCTACGTTAAGGCGTCGATAGAGTCGCATAGCGATGTGAGCGATCGTCACAACGATCGGGTACGGATAAATGCGACGGAACTACGTGCGCGCGTGATCGGTGAAGGGGGTAATCTCGGTCTGACCCAACGGGCGCGAGTTGAAGCGGGCATGGCGGGAGTTGCGCTCAACACGGATGCGATCGACAACTCGGCTGGGGTAGATCTCTCAGACCATGAGGTCAACCTTAAGATCCTATTTGCTGGTCTTATTCAGGAGGGAACAATAACTCTCGAGCAGCGCGATGCGTTAATGCTCGAGATCGCTGATGAGGTTACTCAGCAGGTTCTCGATCATAATCGCAGTCATGCGGTGATGCTCTCCCTTTCGGTCAATCGATCTAAGAAGAGCCTGTCGTACGTTACTTCACTCCTCCGTCACCTCTCGCGACTCGGGTACGTGAGCAGACGTCACCTTGTCCTCCCCGATGATGCCACCCTTGAGGAGCGAGACAGACGCCACTTGGGACTTTCACGCCCCGAGCTCTCGGTTTGCCTAGCCAGCGTCAAGATGTGGATCAAAGATATCTTGGGCAGCTCAAATTTGATAAAAGATCCCATATTCCGCCGATACCTCGCAGAATATTTCCCGACGACCGTCCGCCACCGATTCTCCAAGGAGATTCTTAGGCACCCTTTGTGGAACCACATCATTGCGACGGAGGTGACGAGCAAACTCGTCGATGCGGTCGGAATAACCTTCGTGCACCGCATGTGCACCAACCATTCCGTCCCTCCATTAACGGTCATCAAGTGTGCCCTCGCGGCAGACGAAATTTTGGGGCTCAGCGAGATTCGGTCAGCCCTATCGACGTTCGACAATTCCGATGAAAACACTTTTTTTCTCACCTCGAGACGTGAAGTGAGTGGTAGCCTCCGGGATGTAACCGCCTGGCTGATTGCCCGTCATGGGCACGAGCTTTCGCTCGAGGGAATGGTATCTCAGTATCGAGCCGCATTTCTTGGTTGCGTTGACCAAAGTGACGATATTTTGGTAGGGGAAAATCGTGCGCTCTGCAACAACCGATATCGAGGGTTACTTGAAAAGCGACTTGAGGCGGGGGTGGCCCGTCGGATTGCGATAATCCCAGTCATCGTTAATCTGCTCGAGATGATTCGAATCTCGCAACGTACCGGCACATCGGTCGGACTCATCTCGGCTGTCGATGCCCAAATTATCGCAGAGCTCTCGCTCGCGCCGTATGCGATTATCACTCGACTCCCCGAAACAAAGGATAAGTGGGAACATCAGCTACTTCTCAGCACCTACGATGATATTCGTCGCCAACTCTCATATCTTACCGAGAGGCTTGTTGGGATGGGAATCCTCTCCCCAGGCGATGTTTCAGAGCGGATTCGTCGCAGCCCAAATTATGAGATGCTGACGAATATCGTCGAGGAGATTAATGGAAGCAGGACCCCCTCGGTGGCGGCGGTCGGAGTGTTGGCGAAACATCTTCGCGGGATCGGGGTCTAGAATGAGGCAAAACCCCTATCCCAATGCCTCCCACCTCTTCGGAAAACGGTCCACGCTCAGTGAGGGTTTTTGAGTATCGACTCTTCGGAGAGTGTGGTAGGGTGTCTTGAAGGCGACGCGACGTTTCCGCGTCACTCTCGACCCGATACTCCGGAGCGTTCCCCCTACGCAGGAGCGGTCACCTATCAGGTAATGCCCATGATAATGTTTCGCCGAACAAAAGACGACTCTCCCATGGCCCGGCGATCGGCACCTCGGAATACCCTGCTTGTGCTATTCAGCATTCTGATGCTGCCGCTCACGGGGTGCGTATATACAAAGATTCGGGTCCCCTTGGATGACGACGTATGGGGGACCAAACTCGGCAGCAAAATCGGCATCGCCTCGACTCATTCGGTTCTTTGGTTGTTCGCCTGGGGCAGTGCCGGAACAAAAGATGCCGCTGATGCGGGAAATATCTCCATCGTTCACCATATGGACTTGGGGATAACATCCTATCTGGCAGGGGCATATACCCGGCGGGATACAATCGTATATGGGGATTAGCCACCACGGGGGATATATTCCTGGATGGGAAGATTCGTCGCATCGACTGCGGCAGAGGATCTCCACCAGTCTCGTTCGATTGCTTTACTCTGGTCTTGGGCGGTGGACAACAACGCGTCTCCTTGCCCCGCTCGTTTTCATCGCGACGGGGTGCAATCCCGGATTTATCTACACCAACATTAAGACCCCCTACTGCACCAACCTTCGGGGCACCCCTTTGGGCCCCCTCCAGGCGAGCGGCGCCACCAGACGGGTAAGCATTCCTACTGGCAGGATAGACCTCACCGCGGAGTGGGATGCGCGCGGTATCGGTGATATCGCCCAGCGACATGGCATCAAGGAGGTTTTTGGGTGCGACCAAAAACGAATTTCGGTGCTCGGAGGATTGTACAGTTCGCGCACGGTTATCGTGTACGGGAGATAGTGCTGGTCTAAACCCATCTCCACCCATGCAGCCCCACCAACAAGGTGTGCACCACCATCAACCATCACACAATCTCCCCTGAACCACCGATAATAGCGCGCGGTCGGAATTTGGTTACTCAGTGTGCTTCGTGGCATGTTGTCGGCAGAACATGACGGATTGCCAGCGAATTTCCTCGGTACAAGGTGACTTCATCTGCTTGACACAATGGCTGCTCTCGAGGTATCGACAAGAAATCTTTAACAAAGGTTTTATGGAAGACGAGTTGATGGCAACCGCCGAGCCCTTCTTCGCCGAGGCGAGACGGCTTCGCGAAAGCGCTTCCCTTGTACGAAAGCGCCCCTTCGGGATGATACGGGCTTGGGTCCTTCGACTGCAGGCCGATCAGACAGAGGAGCTTGGATACATGGCATTGACGATGCCACGTCGGTGCAAGTCCTCTTCTCCCCGGTGCCCAGGTTGATTCCTCTTATGTTGCCAATCTGACAACGGTAGCGGTTCTCTTTCCCCCCAGCTGGTGACAAAACTCACCAGCTGTTTTTTCGCCATACGCCGGAGCTCGATAGGTGCGCTACATGCATCATCAAGATACGTATTGTGCGACTTGGACTACTTTATAGATGTATACTGAGTTTGAATTACATCATGTGACAATCACCCCTTGAGATGAATCGGGCAAGATGCTCGGAAGCCAGTGGATTGAGGATTTCGGGAAAAGCTCAAAAAATCCTGGCCCGCTGAGGTGGTCACCGCAGCCATAAACGATATTGAGAAGCGCAAATCCGGCTGGGTTGGCGGACGGGGCCCCGGAAAGAGGCGCCATCAGTCACGTGCCCCGATGAACTCCCCTCGCGTGCCTCTGATTTCCAGCTCGCGCTCAACGGAGATAGCCATCAATGACCGTCCTTCACAAACTCAGAGGCCAGAGGGCACTCATCGTCGTTGACGAACAAAAGACGAAAGGATATCCTAGAAACAGCGTTTACAATGAGGTTTATGAGAGACGAAACTCTCACAAGGGCGGGGATCAGGTGCTTCGATTCAGCGGATATCCTGTGCCGTCAACGCACAGGGCACAGCCGTACTGGGCCGATTGGGTGGCTTGAGTCCCACCTTGAACGGTGGCGTGCCAAACGAAAAGCGAGAGCCTTGATACGTCTCGGCTTTTATATGCTTCCAGGTCCCCCGAAAGTGGATTAAACCCGCGGCTGGTGTTCTTCGCACCAGCCCCTCTTTTTCCCTGCTTTCTGTTCCTGCTCAAAGCCACCTAACAGCACTGCCAAAGAGCCCCCCACATTAAACGAAATAAAATGGAACCAAGACTCTAGATTCCTCCGCCCTTTGGTGGCACAGTAGGGGGAGTGTGGCCCTGTAGCTCAGTTGGTTAGAGCAGCCGGCTCATAACCGGTAGGTCGCGGGTTCAAGTCCTGCCGGGGCCACCAGACCTTCGGAGAAGAGCTGCTTTCCGCAGGTCCACTGAGGTGCCCTGCCACGATTCCCCTGCCACAGAGAATCCCCTGCTACAGAGAACGAGGCACCTGTCCCCTGGCACAGAGAACGAGGCACCTGTCCCCTGGCACAGAGAACGAGGCACCTAGCGAGATACCGATGATCACAGTGCCCCGATGAAGATAATGCCCCGATGGACATAATGCCCCGATGAACATAGTGCCCCGCCCCGTACGCAACCTCCCATACGCTCTCTGTCTCTCCCGCTAGGCGCGTTCTCGGGACGGCGCGACACTCTCCAGCCATTTTTGCACCGCCGGGGACTGCACATTTGTGTAGGTTGTAAAATCCCCCGCCGCGCATCCCTCAACGTTCCCCTGAGAAACAACCCCGGCGATAGCAAGTCTTCCATTAACTGATACAAGGAGAGGGCCTCCCGAATCACCGTTGCAGACGTTCACGCCGCCCCCTCCGAAGAGGACAAAGAGATGGTCGGGGGTGACCGTTTCCACCGTCATAGTCCCTGCCTCCAGCGAAATAAAATCACCGGTATCACCCTCCTCATCATTGACGTCCCGCAAACCGTACCCATACACAAACCCGAGCTCCCCTATTACTGGAGGGCGGGATGCCAGCAGAGGCAAGGTGGGAAGACCTGGCGCACGTTCAAGCTTCATCACTGCCGCATCGTTGAAAAGGCGGTCAACCTCTCCATTGAGTGTAAAACCGGGAGCAAGCGAAACCTGTGTCGCCCGCACGTATTCAGCACTTCCCTGTTCCCCAAAGACGATACCAGTACTAACTCTCGAGTCGTTCCCCAAAAAACAGTGCGCTGCGGTAAGCACCGTATCAGGTGCTATCATCGTGCCGGTACAAAACAGCGATACCTCAACTCCCTGACCTGTTCGCACCAGAGCACCAACTCGAACAATCGGGGAGCGCCCGATATCTGCACACGAGTCACCGTTAATAATTTTGGTCGGTAACCCGATGGCACCACATGCATTCGAACTCTGTTCGCTATCTCCTCCGCCCCCTCCACACGCGGTACAAAATCCCACAAATCCAAGAGTTATCAGAAGATTAAGTAGTCGCATACACATGTCTCCTCAATTTTGTGGTCGAATAATCCCATCTCCCGCCATCCGCGTTGCCCACTCACGAAGCCCTCGAATACCCTGTACCCCAACTTTATGGCCGACCGAATCAACGACCATGGTGGTGGGCCACCCGAGCCCGCTCAGATACTGGGCACCCTCCTCCGCAGCCGCGAGGGACACGACCTCATCGTGCTCCCCGTGTGCGATGAAGATATCGGGTGTACCGCCCGAGGACACAGGGATGGGAGAGCGAATAACGAAGCTGGCAAGCATCGCCAACCCGGAAAAGAGTGTGGGATTTCGCTGAAGAGCCATTGCGAGGACCGCGCCCCCTTGAGAAAAACCCAGCGCGACCATGCATCGCGGTTTTATCGCGAGTTTGGTGAGCGCCGTTAGAAGGATATCATCGAGAAGATAAGAGGCCCTCCAAGGATCCGCACTCTCCTCCTCGACCAGCCACCACGAGAACCCCCCGATAGGATCGGGAATGGGAGCCTGGATAAACAGCCTAGCCACACCCACCGGAACGGAACGCGAAAATCCGCTCATCACCCCCACCATTCCCGCTCTTCCGTGAACAAAAACAAAAAGAGGGGCGGTCTCGTCGATTCCTGGTTCGAAGGTGAAGATGTGCTCCGTCATAGTGCTGATTCAGATTTATTTGAAGGTACTTCGGTCAATCCGAGTAATCGCTCCGCCATGATATCGGGGAGATAGAGCCGCTCCGAAAGCAAAAATGCCGCTCCTTTTGAGATATCTGGTTCTGCGGTTTCGTCTGCAAGCTGGAAAACAGCATTAAATTGCGCACTGAGAAGTGGGTCCCCCGCCGCCGCGGATAGCGCCTCCGACCTCCGTTTCTCAAATCGCTCGGACTCGTTAAGCGCGAATTCCGCCAGAGCAAGCTCGAACAGAAGCGTCGGCTCTTGAGCTAACTCAGCCTGGGTAACTCGCCCCTCAATCGCCTGACGGGAGAGGAGGTATAAGCCCATCCCGCGAAGGAGGCGGGCATGGCGACGAATGTCGTCTCTCGAGGAAGAGAACAACAAGACCCTCTCGGATGCACATCGGCTCTCAGTCAACAATCCAACCCGAAATAGCGCATCAGCAAGGGTGCGTGCGATGGTTGCTACCCGATCTCGCCCCTTATCGTCAGAGGACACAAGCTCCTCAGCAAAATCGAGCGCCTGTCGATAATCATCGAGCGCCGGTCGAAAAAGATGTTGACCCCGACGGGCATTTGCTCGAGAGAATAGTAGGTCAGGATCCTGAGGACGGCGCTCGATCAGGGAGGAAAATATCCTCTCCGCATCCTCGAATGCCCCGATCTGAAGGAGGGCGGTACCGAGATTGCGCGCTATCGGGATCGAATCAGGAGCGAGCTTGTATGCCATCCTGAAGAGTTCAACTGCTTCGTCACCGTTTCCAGCGCGGAAGGCCTCGATGCCTCTCTCAGTGAGGGTGGCGACTTTAACCTCATTTTGCTCAATTCCCCGTTGAGGAGGCCCCTCAGGCGACCGAGGAGGTAGAGCACATCCGACCATCCACGGAAAAGTGAGCACGAAAACGACCGATCGAGGAAGAAGAGAAAACACGACACCCGCTCTGAGATGATAACTGCACCAAACCTCTCGACAGCCTGTATCGGCTAGATCGATAACTTCCGAAAAATCCGGCTCGGAATATGCACAATGACCCCCATGATTAATCGCCAGAACCAGGGGAGATACACAACCGGAGTCTCTCGATGAATGGCTTGCAGCATCCCCCGAGCGATTGATTCGGGACTCGCAAAAAGAGGGGTGATCTTAAGGTGCCTCGTCATCTTTGTGGCGACGAATCCTGGTCGCACATCAATCACTACAACTCCCCGCGAAGCCAATGCCTGACCAAGGCCCGAGCAATACGCACTTAAACCCGCCTTTGCGCTCCCATAGGGATAATTACTCCCCCGGCCTCGGTCACCTGCGACCGATGTCACCGCAACAAGCACTCCTCTGGTAGACCCATCTCGTTGATGCGCCTCAGCCATTCGCGCCCCGATGGCGGAAAGCAACGCCGCTGGACTCGTGAAGTTTACCCGGATATGCTCCTCGAGCTCAACCGGCGCAAGTCTTCTTTCAGCGGGCGGCGGGGATAGTACACCATAAAAAATCGCTGCAACGTCGATTCCACCAAGCGCTGTCCATGCCCGCTCACCAAGCCCTTCAATCTGAGAGAGACTCAAAAAATCGAACTCTTCGGATGCTACCATCTCGGCCGGACCGCCACCGCGCACCCGTGCATCATCGGCGATCCGCTCAAGGGCATCCCGATCGCGTCCGACCACGAAAAGACAGGCTCCCCGTTGGGCACACTCAGCTACGAACTGAGCACCGATATCAGACGTTGCCCCAAACACGGCCACCCGAGTACCCCGTGAAATCTCCATTCCTTGCCTCCCCTTAATCAAGGAGCCGCGAGATCGGCTCTCGGCCCTTCCCGTAAACACGGTCAAGAATCGATCTTACGCACGGAAGCGAGGCCGAAAAAGTCCTGGATATGCTTTTGAGGGCCACCTAACTGAGCGCAAAAACGCCCCCTTCCAATAAACGGACTGCATTCCGAAACGATGAGGGATAGTGAGTCATCGAGGCCCCTATCAAAAAATATCGTTCCAGCAATTCGCGACTCTCCTGGCCGTCGTAACGCCGCAGCGGAGCCCAACATCCTCGCTCCTCAAACTGACCCTCAAGAAGGCTCCCGGCTCGCCTGAGTTGCAAGAACGGCTCTCCGCTCTTTCCAATGAAGGAGATTCCCCCCACCATACCCTCGGGAGCGAGCTCCCCCTCTCCGCAGGAGGGTCCCTCAAAGACAAACTCGACGAAACGACCGTCCTCAGTGGCCAGTACAACCGTATCCCCACGTACCTCCCGAACCTCGAGCCCCAGTCTCCCCTGAATCCACCCGGGGAGGAGGAGGAGTGAGAGAAGCGACACGTCCTCGCCGGGCGTTATCCGAAAAACAATTCGGCTTACTGCAGAGAGACGCTCTCTCAGATCGGCTCGATCGAACGCCTGCTTGATACTGTCACGCCAGGGGCTAAGCCACATCCATGCACAATCGATAACCCGTTCCTTTCGGTACCAGAACCGCGGAACCGCCTGAGCCGCGCCAGCAGTCACCCGACTATCGAGGTAGACCGTCTGCGCTAAAGCCCCGGTGAGATGTTCGACCCAATCGGCAATCGACTCCTGTAAAATCACAGCCTCAATCCGCGCACCTGATAACATATGCGCCCGCAAAACGCTGGGTAGTTCTGCGATGCGGTGGCGGGGAACGGTGATCTGCGCGACCTCAGAACAAAGGATAACGGAGGGAGATACTCGATGACACCTCCCACCAACATCAAGCGATATATCCGCCGCGTCATCCTTCACTGAGATTACAAAAACTCGACTCGGGTTCACCAAGGTGAGAGAGTCTATCCATTTTCCCAGCTCATCAGATCCGAGCTCATGATGAAACACAAGAAGATTCGAGTGAGCGGCGCGAAGATACCCCAACTCCTCAATAGAACGGACTGCGCGGGACAATGCCGAGCCCAGTTGACCCATCTCTACACATACTGATGGAATGACAATCGCCATGGGTGCCTCTCCCGATGATTACTTCTGCCCGGTGATTTTCTGCGAGAAGACCGCTACCTCACCTAACCGCTGGAAACCGCAATCCCTGACCCGAGGAGATTCCTACAATCGCCGCCAGGTGTGCCCCCGCTTCCTCAGCAAGGCAGCCGCTTCAGCAGGCCCCCACGAGCCAGCTTCATAGTTATACAGCTGCGGCGCTCGATCTGATTCCCATGCATCAAAAAGCGGAGCCAAGAGATTCCACGCCTCCTCAATCTCATCGTTCCGGGTGAAAAGTGTCGCATCTCCCTTCATCGCATCGAGCAGCAATCGCTCGTACGCCTCGGGCGACGCTACCCCAAACGAGTGATCGTAATTGAAATCCATCTCCACCCGACGCACTCGCATCCGTGGCCCAGGAGGCTTTGAGTTCACCGAGAGCGAAATTCCCTCGGTGGGTTGCACCTGAATCGTCAACACATTCTGAGGGAGTTCATCAATCTGACGCCCCTTGAAGAGCGACAGGGGAGCCTCCTTGAAAAATACGGATATCTCAGTGATCCGTTTGGGAAGCCGTTTCCCGACCCGCACGTAAATAGGGACCCCCGCCCACCGCCAGTTATCAACCTCAAATTGAAGCGCCACAAAGGTCTCCGTCGTACTGTGATTCGCAACCCCGGATTCCTCGAGGTACCCATTAACAGCGGTTCCCTGGATAAATCCACGGGTGTACTGGGCGCGTACGGTGTTGAGAGCGACCTCATCTGGAGTCATACGCCGAATGAGTCGCAATACTTTTACCTTTTCATTGCGAATACTATCGGCATCAGAGAGTGATATTGGTGGTTCGATGCAGAGAAGAGAGAGCATCTGCAGGACATGGTTCTGAACTATGTCGCGAGTAATTCCGTTCTGATCGAAATATTCGGCACGATTGAGAACCCCAATATCCTCGCAAACCGAGATCTCGATATGATCGATATACCGCGAATTCCACAATGGCTCGAATATTCCATTGGCGAAGCGAAAGACAAGAATATTCTGGACGGTTTCCTTACCCAAGTAGTGATCGATACGATAAATCTGTTCCTCTGCGAAGCTCTCTCTCAATAGGGAGTTAAGCTCCGCCGCAGAATCTTGATCATGCCCAAATGGCTTTTCCACAATCAATGAGGTTGCCCGAATCCCACCGACAGGTTCTGCAACAAGGCCAGCGACCCGCAGGTTGTGGGAGATAGGTCCAAAAAAGTGGGGAGCTGTCGCCAGATAATAGAGATAGTTGTAGTGGTCCCCTCGTTGCTGTCCGAGCTCCTCAAGGAGCCGCCGCAACGCCACAAAATCTTCCTCGCGACCCGCATCGAGAGATTGATAGAAAACCGACTGAGCAAAACGATCCCACACCTCACGACTAATCGTCCGACGGGAGAACTTCTTGACCCCTTCCCAGAGGGACTCACGAAATTGGTCGTGCGTCAGGGACCGACGCGCCACGCCGATCACGATGAATCCGGGAGGCAGATATTCGTCCTGTGCAAGGTTGACCAGCGCTGGAACGAGCTTTCGATTGGTGAGATCCCCCGATGCGCCGAAGATCACTAACGCGGTTGCAGGCGGTTTCAGGGTTCGATTTTCCCCCTCAGCAAACGGATTTACCATACCCTCTCACCTATTGATTACCTGGTTGATCCTCCGATCACCGGATAGTGACCACTCAACAAAGGTCCGCTCATTTCGGCAAAGCGGCCCCCCACCTCTCTGGAAATTTCTACAAAGAGCCTCGCAACCGCGCAACCTTCTCTTTCACCGCCGAAAGCAGCTGCTGATAAGAGTCTGCGAACGCTGCAACCCCCGCTACCTGTAGATTGGACAGAACTCGTTCAACGTCAATTCCAGCTCCGCTGAGCATTCCCATCACCCGAGATGCTTCGTCCAACCCCTCGCCTCCCGAGGAGGTAAGCTGTACCCCTTCAAAAATTGCTTCGAGCGTTTGTGGAGGCACTGTGTTCACCGTATGGTTGCGGGCGAGCGCTTCGACGTAAAGAACCTTCGAGAATGCAGGATTTTTTGTTCCTGTGCTCGCCCAGAGAGGACGTTGTACACGAGCTCCCGCTCGCTCAAGGGCATCCCACCGTTCACCGTGGAAGGTTTCGAGGAATCGATGGTAGGCAAGGCGTGAATTTGCGATCCCGACCTTCCCGAGTACCTCAACAAGTACATCTGAACGTCCCCGGGACGCGAGCTCTTTCTCAACAGCAGAGTCGACCCGCGAAACAAAAAAACTCGCTACTGACGAGACTCCTCTGACTGGCTCACCACGCGCCACCCGATCCTCTAAGGCAGAGAGGTAGGCCTCCATGACCCGACCATACACAGATGCTGAAAAGATCAGGGTCACATTCACGTTAATACCCTGAGCAAGGAGCCGCTGGATAGCGGGTATCCCCGCCTCAGTCGCCGGCACCTTGATCATCGCGTTTGGCCTCGCTAGTCGAGCCCACAATCTCTCAGCAGCCGCCACCGTTCCCGCAGTATCATGAGCTAGACTAGGCGAGACCTCGAGACTTGCGTACCCATCAGCACCATCGGTGGAGTCGTAGACGGACCTGAGAAGGTCACACGCAGACCCCACATCCTCGACGAAAAGATCCTCACACACATGCTCGGTAACCCTCTCCTCCTCTTCCGCACTATGAAGCCCATACCGGGGCAGGAGGGAGAGAATGGCATCATCATAATCGCTCGACTCTCCTATCGCCTTTTGGAAGATGGTGGGATTACTCGTCAACCCTGACACTCCCCGGGCAATCAGCGTAGCCAGCTCTCCAGAGCGGAGCACGTCACGGGAAAGATTATCGTACCAGATAGACTGTCCGACATTATTGAGTGCAGCGATGTGGGGCGAACAAGTTGTCATACGAGAATACTCTCAAGAAGGAAAACCGTCAGGGTTCGGTGTATCTCAAAGGCCCTCCAGCGCATCCATGAGCAGCTTTATCGCGCGGGGGACGCGCAAAGATTACTACACGATTGTGGGGAGGGGCTACCGGGAGACACAATTTTTCCTCAGGGAAAGAGCCCCCAGATAAGACAAAACGCCGTCTCGCGATGGCGGGGTCATCCAAAACGACAACCGGTCGTATCTCGACATACCAACGCTTCATTCACGACAAGCTGCGCATCACCTCGCGGGTCGTTTAGTGAGAGAAGCCGAACCCGCGCAAGGTCCGGATGACTTACCGCACCTCCGGCTTGAGAGCCCTCCAGAAATCGACTCAACCCCTCATACCATCCCCCTCGCCCTTCAACGATCTCTGGACTGACAAGCCAGATCGGTCCCAGTGACTCGCGGTGACTGTGAACTGTGTGAATCGGCCGTGACAACTGTCGACCCACGAGATCGACGAACAACTCCTCGATAGTTCCAAACCCCCCTGGATAATAAAGACTACCAAGCGTATTACCGACAACATGGAGAAGGCTTGTGCGGATGGGAAGCGCTGGCGTGCCTGGTGCCATCATCGCATTAACTCCTTCGATCCGCGCTTCGAATGTTTCCTCGAGAAACTGGAGCGGAACACAAACGATCTTCGCCACCGGATCATTTTTCCCCTCCAGATGACGCTCCCACGCATGGATGGTGCGACCCATAGCACCGGTCGCCCCACCCCCATTTCCCAGGGATATTCCCCTCTCAACTGACAACCGAGCGAGCTCATCAGTAAAGAGCTCGAGCGCTGGATGCCAGACCGGATCACGAGCTGATCCATAGACCTTCAACATCGGAATATCAGCAGCAGCGCGGTAAAAAGAGATAAGGTCCTCCCGACGCGCTATCATTTCCTCAACGTGCTCTCCTCGGAGAGCAAGAGCGTATAGCGCCCCAGCGTACATACCATCCAAAAGATGTAAGAATTGCGGGTCTTCTCGACGAGAGCGTGGCTGGAAAAAGTCGGCTCCCAAGGTTTCATGAGTAACCGCCTCCGTGATCCCTCGACCTCGTTCCGATCCCTCCCACGGCAGGGAGAGCTGCGTAAAATCTGACAGCCCCCCGGCTACCGCCGAGCCACCCTGAGGACGATGTGCAGAACCTAAAATACTATCTCCCCCTGCTCCAGCATGCATAATCGCTCCCCCAAAAAAACCAATTGTGGGGCACCCTAGCGGGAAGGCATGATCGGCACAACAGGTGATTTTGATACCCCTATCGAGACGGTGTTGAGGGGGGAATGACGGCAGAAGTGGGGGTGGCCGATCCCGCGGCCGTTTGGGAGCTGCTACCGATGAACGCCGGGGGCGGAGGAAGCTCCTTCACCTCCTCTCCTCCCTGCGGAATTTCAAAGAGCCCCTGATCGCTGATTAACTCTTCGAGTGGAGGAGCGCCTCCCTCGATTATCGTCTCCCCCTTTTTGGTCTCAATCAACCACACTGGAGAGTGCGTTACCTTGTACCGTTTGGGCACCTCGTGGATCATCCGAAGGTGTGGAGATATCCAGTTAAAACCGTCGAGCAGCTCAGGCTTCTCGCCGACCCGTTTGAAGGAATCTCCCACCGCTTTCGTATAATCGAAGACGTTGCAGACTACCGAAAAATGACGCACTGGGATATCCCGATCCTTTAAAAATCGTCCGATCTCGGCTACCGCTACCAGCGCCTCCCCTATTGACTTTCCCGCAATGAAGCCACTCACCGATATCACCTTTTGCTCCGATTCACCGACGATTGCCCCCTTCGTCGGGGTGGGGGTCGTTGTCGCCTCCGCTGGGGAACCAAAAAAATCAACTTGACCTTCAGTGCGCTCTCCATCGGACTCCTTCTCCGATGATGGTGAGGTCGCGGGGGTTGGTTTTTTGTTCGTCGCCTCTAACCGCTCCTCATTCATGAAATTCGGAGAGAAGAAATCGCCCGGCGACCTCATCGAATCTTGCGCCACAGCGGGACAACATACGAGCGCACCAAAGGTCCCCCCGAGGATGGCCCCCTTTTTCGACAACAATGCTCGGAACGGTTTCATATTCTTCCCCGGCTGCACCCAACTCAGTGGTTTTACCCGTCTCACAAATTGTCCTCATCAACGGCATTCCCTAGCCCCTCTCCCTTCCGTCTTTTCGCCACTCGAAAAATTCAGGACAACCCACCTTTTCAAAGAGTAGTTCACCCTCATGAGGGCTTCTCCCACGGCCAACTAGGAACACTCGCATTCTTAATCTTGTCATCGGGACGACTTTTAACGTTTGGGTTACATTTGTCCTGCTTGTCTATCTTTTCGAATGGACAAGACCCATCGATACATGTCCATGGGGGACAGCCTGAGTACCGCTTCCAATGAGACATGGTGATTACCTTGGCGGGACGCTCGAGAACATTTGCCTTGCCAAACTCTTCGAACCCGAGCTCCGGATATTCACAGTTAAAACCGCCAAGTTCGTCCCCACGGAGGTATTGCATTCGGTCATCCCCGACTCCATCTGTGTCACCCAGTGCATACAGGTCCGGATACCCCAGGATGTTACAATCACTCTTCCCCACCCGAAGAGCCGCTGCCACCGCAGCCATCGGCTCCGAGAGAGTGTTCAGGTGAAGATTGAATGGAAACCAACTCGGGAGGGTTAATTTAAGCTGAGGAAATTTGAAGCCGAGCTTTTTAACCGCAGTCTCGGCTGCCTTCTGAGCAACGGCATCGAGGGTCTTCGGAAATATATCGCCAGCCATTCCGGTCGTAATCTTCAGGGAGCTACTGAAAGTGCTCTCAAGATTATTGATCTTACCGATAATCTGTCCACCGAGATTAAGGACCTGCGTTATCATACCCATCACGGCGTAGATCGGATTAAAAAACGGCATGACAAAGAGAGAGGTCGCTGGCGCCCGTGAGAGGAGAAAGTGCACCGGATCGGCAGACCAACTCGGGATAAACTTTAGCCGAGCCCCATCGTTGATATGAGTCTTTACCAACATGAGGCTCAACCCCGGGACCTCGGACAGCAATCTGAGGGGAGACATCTGTAAATTGACGCTCGCCTCTCTCCCTGCTGTCATCGCAGCACCACGTCCTCTATCATTCGCGTTATGACTCGGCTGGAGTGCCGTCGAAATGGCTGCTTTCAGGACGTTTTCAACTTCTTTTCCTGGGGATTCTATATTGACTCCACGAACAGCAAACGCGAGCTTAACAACCGACATGCGGAGAAATGTGAGGAGAAAGCTCACCCCGGGATTCGGATTTAACCCCCTAAAAACAGCCATAATGGGGGTAGGCCAGTAATCGCTCTGGAACGGTTGTCGCGTCACCTCGTACCGCGAAACTGGAGTTCGATACTCGTATGCAGGGAACAGGGGGACGCACACTCCAAACACTCTAAACCCACACCAACATCCTGGAATAATGCGAAAATCCATGCATTGAAAGAAATTAGCGAATTCCTTGCCCGTGTCAACTATGTAATTGGAAGGTCCGCTCACGACGTCCGTCCCGAGGTAATTACCTGCAAGATACCCTGAATAATTGTCCTCGTTTATATTGACCGATTCCGTAGCACCCGAGAGAACCTCCTCTTCGCCGTAGCCAAGTCGCCACTTTTCGAGCCGCTCTCCTTCCTCCTTAATCGACACCCCCTGACCAAAACTGGGGGTCGCAAGGACACTCAGCAAAAGGGCCCCGACGATAAAAACATTCAATAGAGCCAATCTTCGATGCGTAGGCCCAAAGATGGCTCCCGTGAAATCTCTCACAATCATGGCTGTCCCCCTCAGCGGTGCAATCAGTCTCGACATTTCCCTCGGCTGTATCCGAGAACCAAACGGTCGCCCTCTACCACGCATTATGCCCCCTGTCCTGATAGCAACACCCCTCTCCTTGCCACCTGCGCTCCAACTCCCTGCTGACATCACCATTCCCCACCGATCGCTCTCGCTCATCGCTCACGTGACCCCCCATGATCATCTTTTTGACGGGGTTGGCGCCCGGGTCGAACGACTGGCCCCCTTCACCTCGAATCGCTCCAGAGCGGCATCGCCCTGATATCGATACAAAGCCCTATTAGTGAGACGAATCCGTGACGGAAGACAGGAAAGCTGTAAACTCTCGGCGAAGCCTCGCGCTACTGGGGATGATTTCTGATTAAGCACCTGCAGTTGCACGTTCTCCCCAAACTTTTCCTCGAAATTGAGCGGCGGGTTATCAGCCAGAAAAAGTATGTCGCCTACCACTTGCTCCTCTCCGGGGAGATCTTCGAGCGCAAAATCTATTTTTTCCTCGTTCGATGACGCGCATTCTTCATAATCAGGTGGGCTCTCCCACTCCTTCACTCGCTTCTCCGCTGTCTTTATCAGCTCTTTGTACGTTCCTTTACCCTGCTCGATGGCCGCCTTCTTCATTTTTTCCATCATCTCGTTCGAGACCTGAGCATCGGCAAACGGGACGCCACCCTCAAAGCGCAAATGGCGAATAGTTGTCGGGTACTGGGGAGAGAGACGCCCCGCCGCCTCCCTCGCCTCGTTCACCGAACGCTCCATCTTCGACCGGAAGTCAAGCGATTCAGGAGATGGTCGTTCATCCAGAAGTTCCTCAAGCGGTTCCGCACTGACCCTTACTGAAACGGAGGAGAGAACGAGTAGTCCTGCTCCCAGCGCCACCAGATGCCTTCGCCCTCTCATCATCACTGTCCCCATCCGTGAGAATCCCCCCATGTCGGCATTCTGAGCCAGGCGCTGCCCTTGCCCCACAGCGTGAGCCTGCCCCCCCGAATTGTTCCATCCCGCCCATCGGCACGCCACCTCCCCAAGGTTATGCGGAAGGCACTCAGAAACTGTACGTAATCCCTCATAAAAGGTACCCTCTCGGCACGACCGGAGCAACGAAAATCAAGACAACCTCTCGACAGCCCGATAGATTTTGTAAAGAAGAACAGCTGTCCCTAGCGCACTCATCAGGGTAGCGAGAGCATAACGAGAGGAAGATGTTCTAATGAGTCGGTGAACGGGCGGTTTGGGCAGGCCGGAGGCGGCATTCAAGTAATCGACTACTGCTGCGTGAGGAGGAGGCGCTCTATGAGTTGGGCATTTGGAAAGGACGATAGTGTCGTGATGGCTCACACACGAACCACCATTAGTCGAGCGCTGTTGGTAATAACATCGTTTGCGCTTATTTTTCGATCCCTCCCGTCTGATGCTGCGGATAATCCTGAAACCCTTCCATCATTCAGGGCGATGGAGAGGGTCGTCAAAAATCAGCAGTCGGCGCTCGTCAAAGAGGTGTCAAAATTCCAGGCAGAGCTCGTTGACGACGTTGCGGAAACGAAAAAACAGCTCGACGATCAAGCCAATGTGCTTGCAGGGAAGGTTCTGATCCATTTTGGACCACAGTTTGCACCGGTCGTTCAAGAGTTGAACTCTTCCGAATTTGTCAAAGAGTTCCTCGCTGCTCGTGCGGCTCGAATTAAGGCCACCTCCGGTCAGGTATCCGCTCAAGCGACCGGCGTTGCGTTAATGACGACCGAGCCCCAGAACATAGACATCCAGGCGACGATCGGGCAGTTATCCACCACTCAGTTGGACAGATTCAACAATCTGGCCAGCGGGCTGTTCAATAACGTTTCGTCGGTCCTCAATAGTCCAATCACTCAAACGACGGTCAACACACTTTCAGGGTTGGCCAACGAAAATAGCAATCTGCTGAACACCGCTATCTCGACCTACAACACGCTCACCAATTCCACGATCCCGAACACCGAGCAAGCGATTCAGCTCGCTCAGAACACTTTGAACGGCTACCTCGGCCAACAGGCAAGCCTCATCACGCAGATAGCAAGTTCAACTAATTTGCTGAGCGCCGCGGAAGCGACCTTGACGACCCTTGTCCCAGGTTCGGCAGAGTATGTCGCCCTGGCTAATGACATTTTGACCTTCACCTCTGATTTAAGCGGCTTTAATTCTACTCTCAGTAATCTTACCAACACCCTGATTCCTGATGCCAATGGCCTCATAGGGTCCCTTACAACCCAATTAAATGGATTTATCGACCAAGCAAACCTGCTCAACTTGGTCGATATTCCGTTTCTTGACACCGCAGTTCAATCGTTGAACAGCTTCTTCAGTGGAGCGAGCCTCTCAACCGTATTCTCGAGCGGCCAGGGTTTTTTGAGTAAGTTGGGCTTCGGGGGAAGCATTGGAGGGATCGGCTCAATCCTCAAGCTGATAGAGCTGGTCGGGAAGGTGAGCCAGGCTATCAATTTTGTGGCGAGCACTTACCAGGCCGTCATTGCTGTTGTCGACTTGGTGACGAATTTGATGGCGGGCGATTTCCTTCAGGCGGTGCTGGCGATTGTCGATAATCCGCTCAACCTGGCGATCGGACTGGTAGATGACGTTGGCACCGCCCTGATAACAAAAGGGTCCGTTTCTTTGAGCGATACATCGATAGATAAGCTCGCGAGCTCAGCAGGGAATATATTCGGCATGTCGGTGTTAACAAATTTTGCGAAGGCAATAGGAGGATTGAGCAAGCTCATTGACGATGCTCCTGGGGTATTTTCCGGCGTCTTTGGAAGCGGAGGAGGGTCGGGTGGGAGCGGAGGCGGAGTGGTCTTTGCGATGAAAGCGGATAGCAACCGTTATTCGGCCCCCCAGACGGCGCGTGCAGTCTCGGCGGATCCATCGAGGAAGCTGGTGTTCGGTGATTCCTCTCGGAAAACAACGAGCAAAAACTTTTGCTCTGGTGCGCGCAGAGGGGCTGCGAAGAAGAAGTGCATCAAGCGGGAGAGAATCATCTGGATAAAATTCCAGGCAAGACTTCGTTCTCACCTCAGAGATGGTGTGAAGCAGATTAAATCGTCGAAGGTTCGCTCTCGGATCCAGAGGAAGGCCTTCAAAGGTAAGACGCTTGCGATAATTCTGAAGGAGACCGTCAGCGACCTCCAAGGCACCACAATACCGCCGGAGTTACTCACTCCCGCGAGTTGAACCTGGGCTCGGTCAGCGAGATTCTCTGACAGGAATCCGATACGTCAAGCAGGGAAGGTTGCCACGGGCGAAGATTTACCTTACTGTTGGGTGAGTGAGGAGCCGTTACTTATGCTGCCCAACAGTCGCTCGGACCACCCCCTCCTTTTGTCGTATATGGACGCAGGATGGGGACCAATCATGACCAGAGGTTTGTCTGAGAAGAAGGGTTGGGGGACGTTCTCGGCACTGTTGTCCAGTGAGAGCTGACTACGAGAACAGGGGTGGGCCACGTGCGGTACCTTTTTAGGTTGGTCCTTCATGCCTCTCTGCCCGTGGCTTTGTCTTCGTCACGGAGAATCAGCTCCCCCTATCCTGAAACGGATTCTACATCCCGTTGCAACTGAGTCACCACTTTTCGATAGCCATGCTCAACGCCACCCTTATCAAACGAATCGATGTTACCCCTGAACTTGTCATCCTTCGGGTAGAACCTGATGCGGGGGTTCCTGAGTTTCAGGCGGGCCAGTACGTTGCCCTCGGACTTCCGGGAGGGGCTCCCCGTCCCGCGTCGTTTCCAGCGGAGGATCCCGTGCCGGAACCGACGAAGGTGATCAAGCGCGCTTACTCGATTGGTTCTTCACCCACCGTTCGAGACTACTTTGAATTTTATGTCGCTATTGTCCCTGATGGTTCGCTGACATCTCGACTCGCGATGTTACATGAGGGCGATCGGCTCTTTTGCGGCCCCAAGGTAACCGGCCACTTTACTCTAGCTCCGGTCCCCTCATCTGCTCACCTCATTTTCGTGGCAACCGGCACGGGGTTGGCTCCGTTTACTTCAATGATGGGACTTGAAGGAACCTGGATTCCGGGAAGGACTATTACTCTGCTCCACGGGGTCCGTCACCTCGAGGATCTCGGATATCGGGATGAGCTTGAGCAGCTGCAGGAAGCCCGAGGGTCTTCCTTCCGGTATATTCCGTTTGTCAGTCGCGCAGCCCCACCCGCATCAGGACTCCCTGGTCACGTGACCAGATTCTTTGAGGAACGGCTCGCTCCGTATACGCCCGAGACTCACCACATTATGTTATGTGGCAACCCGGCGATGATCGATGCAGTGGAGCAAGTCACCGTCAGCCAGGGCTTCACGGTACACTCAAAAAAGGAGGCGGGAAATCTTCACTTCGAGAAGTACTGGTAGGACGGTTGAGAGAAAAGGGGCAAGCCACCAAGAGGGCAATGGAGACCCTCGATATCGCTTTAATGCGGTTTATCGACGGGTGTTGTCGTCGGTGTCGCCCTTTTGCCCAATTAGACCCTCCTCCCCATCGCGGCCTATACGCATCAAGGAAACAGGTCTGGTTCCGCTACATCCGCTGAGTATCAAGGTCAGATATCAGTTCCTCGAGAGCGGCGATTTTCGGATATCGGCTCGTCACGAGACGAGCTTCTTGGTGCGCGCGTTCCGCGATAATCTTTGCGGTTGAGAACTCACCTCTTCGATATTGAGCGTCAGCGGAAAGATGGAGCAACTGAGCCGAGCGCCACCCTGAACCCCGGCATGCATCGAGAGCCAGCTGCGCGGCGAATTCTGGCTTGTAGCTTTTGGGATTCAGGTAGCATTGCGCGAGAAGCGCCGTCGTTAACGGATAGCCTGGTCGCAAAGTCAACACTCTATTGAGCTCATCACGAGCTTCTTTCACCAACCCCGAATCGATCAACACTTCAGCGTAGGCCAAAATCGCTTCAACCGACTGACGACGGGGAGAATGCGAGAGACGGTGCAGCTCCTGTACCGAGGCCTTCCGCTCGCCACGACGATACCAGTCCCAGTTTCTTGCCGCCTGAATGACCGATTCTCCCGCCCGCTCCTCTGGCGATAGTCCCTGCTCAAGCTCAAATACCTCGTCAAGCAGCTCGCGAGAACTTCCCGCGCTGACGAAGCACCACGCGGCAAGGCCAATCAGCTCAGCATCCGGTGCAAAGCGTTTCGCGGCCCGAATCGCCATCAGCCCTGCTTCATGAAAAAGGCCCTGCCACATCTTGAGCTTGACAAGTCGGATGTAGGGGCGTCTGTCGTCTGGACGTTGGACTATCAGGAGCCTCAAATGATCCTCGGCTTCCTGAAATCGCTGAAGTGTCACGAGGCATTGTGCGAGGTCAAGCCGCGCGCAGAACGCCGCCGGATGATTCGGACTTGCCAGAAGTCCTCGCTTGTATTGCCCCACCGCTGCATCATACAGCCCCGAGCGATGTGCCCGAGCAGCCCGGACCCAAGACAGGTTCGGTGCCGTTCGCCACGCCCTCATAAAATCGATGGAAAGTAAAAAAAATTGATACATACCCCTAACCCCTTCGTCCCCAGGAGATGATCGCCGTGCCCCGCAATCCCTTATCATCTGCTCTCTCCCTCTGATCCTTCCAAAGACTTGGTTTGGTTCTGCTATATCTTATACCAATCAATGTTTTAGTTACGACGACCCGACTTTACACACTCTTCAGGGAGAGGTATAGCGAAAAAAGGATTTTTTTAAATGCGAGGAGCATTACCTGATATGTCCCCTGCCTCGACTGACCTTTTGATCGCCCTTTCGAGCGTTTGTACGACCCGGAGTGATACCGAATCCTGTCTATCATATGGAAAGGACTGGCTAAAGGACTATGAGCCAGCACCGATGTGCATCTGCTTTCCCCGCTCCGTTGGGGAGGTTCAGAGCGTTGTCCGCCTCTGTCACCAGGCTCGGCATCCCATCGTCCCTTCTGGCGGGCGGACCGGACTTGCTGGGGGTGCCACGGCATCAGAGGGCGAAGTAGTCGTTTCGCTGGAAAAAATGAATCGCATTATCGCAGTCGACACGGCAGAGCGGACAATCCGGGCTGAGGCAGGAGCGACAACAGAGGCTCTCCAGACGGCGGCTCATGAGGCGGGGCTTTTCCTACCAATCGATTTCGCCTCAAAAGGGTCAAGCCAGCTTGGGGGTAACATTGCCACGAATGCCGGGGGGATCCGGGTAATTCGATGGGGCATGACCCGAGCCCACGTGGCCCAACTCGACGCGGTGCTGGCGGATGGGACTCTTCTCAGATGTGGCCATGGGCTTATTAAGGACCAAGGGGGATACGATCTCAAGCAGCTGTTTATCGGCTCAGAGGGCACCCTCGGGATCATTACTGAAGCGACCCTGAGGCTTACAACACCTCCCCCCCCTTCTCTTCGGGTGTGGGCGGGGCTGGATACCCTGGTTCAAGCCACCACTCTCCTCGAATTTTGTCGTGACCGGGGAGTGATTCTCGATCTTTTCGAGCTCGTCATGCGCGAGGCGTTGGAACCGGTGCTAACTTTCAAGCAGAAGCGCGACCCCCTCTCTCAACGCTATCCCGCATATGCGCTCCTTGAGGCAGAGATGCCATCGGCTCCCAATGGCAGGGATATTGTCGAGGAGATTCTTGTCGAAGCCTGCGAACGGGGACTCGTCGCCGATATGGTAGTTGCAGAGTCGACCACTCAGGCGCAGGAGCTTCTGTCACTCCGCGAACTGGTGAGCGAGACCCTCTCTTCTCACTACACCATCCACAAGAATGACGTGTCGGTAAGATCAAGCGAAATTCCTGCCTTTATTGAGGAGATTATTACCCGAGCGCGCGAATGCGAGCCGACCTTTGCGCCCGCAATATTCGGCCACCTCGGTGATGGTAACCTTCATATCAACTTCCTCAAGCCACCAGCGATGTCAGATGATGTCTTCTTTGCACGATGTCACCTCCTTGATGATACACTCTTTTCGTGTGTCGCTCGGTACCACGGAAGTGTCGCCGCTGAACACGGCGTGGGGCTCCTGAAGCGAGATTTTCTCCATTACTCCCGCTCCCCCGAGGAGATCGCGGTCATGCGCGCTATCAAGGAGGCGCTCGATCCGCACCGTATCTTTAATCCCGGGAAGGTTCTCCCGTTTCAGGGCTAGCGCCTTAATCGCAACGGGGGAATCTCGTATCGGTTTCCCCCTTTCGCAAAAAAATCCATCACTCTGCACGTTGGTACACCTACCCCTTCTGCCGGATCATCCGACGCGATTTTCGTGAAAAAAAATTACGGCACCGAAGCAGACAGATTCGAGCAGGAATATCAAGAACGGGGGTAATACCGTCGTTTAGCCACTCATTGGCGAGATGGGGTGAATTGATTGTTGATATCACCACAACGCGACCTAAAGAGCGGTTGTTACTCCGAATGTGACCACACCAGGGCAGAATTCGCTCTTCAAGCGCATATCCATCTCGAATTACCAATCGGTGCTGCTCCAGCGCGACAACCGCAGGGCAGAGAAGCAGGAGAATCGAATGGATAAGAACATATTGTTGTTGAACGTCGCGGAAGTATCAGAGATACTCCGGATTAGCCGTGCCAAGGTCTATCTTCTTCTGCAAGAGGGAACCTTACATGGTTTCAAGCTCGGGGCTGATTGGCGGATAAAGCGAGAATCGCTTGAGCAGCTGGCAGGCCCGATTCCTGATGATTTTTTTAATCGCAAGCGGAGGCAAAAAAGAGCCGCATAACTCAACGGTCCGGATAGTGCCCTCATCTCCGTTTTCGGCAGAACTTGATCCAACAACGTGCCGTCCCCCATTGCGCACCCCACGATTCCCATTATCATATCAAGACGCCATTCAGACCGATTACCCACTCAGTAAGCTCCTTCCACTGAACTCATCGAATGGACGGAAAACCTCAACTTTCGGTCAGATTCACCATGTCGCATTCCCTATCCTCAGTGCTTAACTCCGTTAATCTCCTGACGACTGAACTTCGTCGTTTTATCGTCGGTCAGGATCTCCTCATCGAGCGGTTGATTGTGGCGTTGCTCGCGCAAGGGCACGTCCTCCTTGAGGGAGTTCCCGGACTTGCCAAAACGCGTACCTTATCGGTTCTTACAAGGTGCCTCTCGGTGCAGATGGGGCGGATTCAGTTCACTCCCGATCTCCTCCCCTCTGACCTTATCGGCACGGAGGTTTACCGACCCCAAACGGGTGAATTCGTCACCCGAAAGGGCCCTCTCTTCACGAATCTGCTCTTAGCAGATGAAATAAACCGAGCCCCGGCCAAGGTGCAATCAGCGCTTCTTCAAGCGATGCAGGAGCGATGCGTTACCATCGGTGAGGAGACCTACCCCCTCCCTTCTCCCTTCGTCGTCCTCGCAACCCAAAACCCGATCGAACAGGAGGGAACATATCGACTTCCCGAAGCCCAGCTCGATAGATTTTTGATGAAGATCATCGTTTCGTATCCATCATTCGATGAGGAACTCGAGATCCTGCGGATGGTGACTGAAGAAGATGAGGGTGCTCCCCCAAACGCGGTGATCAGCCCCGAACAGCTCGCAGAGATGCAGCGTGGCGCCCGAGCAGTGCACTCCGATCCCCGCATCGATGCGTACATTGTGTCACTCGTCCACGCAACCCGCCGAGGAGATGCCCACGGACTCGGAGGGATGATAGATTGGGGCGCATCTCCCCGAGCTGGTATCGCCCTTAAAAGCTGTGCAAAGAGTCTTGCTTATGTGAGAGGTCGGGCGTTTGTGACCCCTGATGATGTGATCGATCTCGCCCCTGATGTGCTTCGGCACCGTGTGCTTCCAAGTTTCGAGGCAGAAGCACAAGGAATATCGGCAGATGATATCGTTCGTCAGATCCTTCGGAGTGTGAGCACCCCGTGACCGAACACCGTGCACGACGAGGTCGTCTTTGACATGAAAAAAACGATATTCCCTCACCCCGAGATAAAACGGCTTCAACTAAGGACAAAACATCTTGTTCGAAGTGGCCTTTCTGGAGGCTACCGGAGTGCTTTTCGGGGCTCAGGGTTGGTTTTTTCAGAGCTTCGTTCGTATCAACCGGGGGATGATGTCAAACGAATAGATTGGCAGGCGAGTGCTCGAAGCGGTAATACCCTCGTTAAATCGTACGAGGAGGATCGCCATCTCTCGATGATAGTCCTTCTCGACACAAGCCTCTCGACCGGAGTTCCGTTGAGTAGCATCGCGGGACAGCCTCGCAACCACCAAGATCAAGAAGGAAACGCACGCGCGCAATTATTTGCGTCGCTCGTCGTATCGGTTGCGATGCAGCATGGCGATGAGGTGGGGTTATGTCTTTGTGGCGGTTCAGTGGAGGAGTACCGCGCTCCCCAGAGGACCCGCTCTCACGGACAGGCCACTCTCGAACGTATCGCCACCTATCAAAACAAACCCGTTAGGCCCACCACATCTCGAGCAACAAGCGATCTGCGTCCTGGAATCGATGCCATTATGCAGCACCAGAGGAAGCGGGGAATCGTGTTCATTATATCAGATTTCTTTCTTCCTGACTGTGAACACCATCTTCGACGCATCGCCCACCGCCACGACACCATCTGCGTACAACTGCGCCACCCGTTTGCTGCATCAATCCCCTCGGCCGGTATTGTGTCACTTATCGATCCCGAATCGGGAACCCCGGTCCTTATTGATACCTCATCTCGGACAACCCGTCGCGCTGTACAGGAGACTATCGCTCGTCACGAGAAGGGGCTGGCCGAGGTGTGCCGGCGCTCTGGGATTGAGCTGATCACCATCGACCGCGATCCAGTGGCCCCTTTCGTTGAGCTACTCCGAACCCGTATGGCGAGGATTCGATGACTCCAACCGCTGCGCCTCCCATCCCCACCCCATATGACATCACCGCGGTGCCGTACATTCCTTACGCCCCCAGTTGGCTCGCATGGGTCGCGCTTGTTGTTACGGTAGCTTTGGGGGGCTGCCTTACCATCTGGATTACGCGTCGCCGGAGTCTCCCTTCGCTATCCCCATGCGATGCTGCTCTTCGGGAACTTTCCTCGATTGAAAACAGGAGACCAGGTGCCGTGCTCTCACGGCAGGAGTGTATCGCTGTATCCCTGATTGCACGACGAGCGATCGACGCCTCTTATCACCTCGGTGTGCACTCGATGGGATCGACCCAGCTTCGTGAGCTAGCAAGCTCACATCCCCGTGAGACGATCCGAGATATCGCGACCATATTGGCGGATCTTGAATCCGCCAAGTTTTCCCTCGACGAGGAGAGCACCATACCGCGCACCCAGATCGGTGCGCTTCGGCTGTTGTTTGTTGCGCTCAGTCATCAGGCTATTCCTGAACAACGCCCTGCGGTAGCGGATGTCGATCAACAGCACCAGCGGAGGCTGTCGCAATGACATTGGATAATCCATGGGCATTGATCATCGCCCCCCTCGTCGCGACCCTCGCCCTGGTACGGCGTAGGACTCCGCACCACATCCTCACCCCGTTCTCGTCTCTTCTCCAATCGGTACCCCCAAGCCTTCGGCTTCGATGCCGGGCTCCAATTCTTGCGGGAGGATGTGGGTTCATCATCCTTCTGCTCTCGCTGGCGGCCGCCCGCCCCTTTGCCGTCATTGATCAGATAGAACCTCGTGAAACGCGCACCATTATCCTTGCGATCGATATCTCTCGCAGTATGGAGGCGATTGATTTTGAATCGCCGATCGGGATTATCAGCCGTTTTGCAGGGGTAACGCAGGTCGTATCGTCATTCCTCGAGCGTCGACACACCGACCGGATTGGCCTCGTTGTATTTGGTGCATCGGCATTCGTGCAATCCCCGGTTACCCACGACCACGGATTGATCGCACAACTCGTCAAGGGTCTCAGGGTCGGAATTGCAGGAGATGGTACGGCTCTCGGGGATGGGTTAGGGGTCAGTGTGAAGCGTGCAGTCGAGGTTCCCGCCCGTTCTCGCGCAGTGGTTCTTCTGACCGATGGAGTGAATACCGCTGGCTCTGTCTCCCCCCAGAAAGCCGCAGAGGTCGCGCGTGATCTTGAGGTAACGGTTCACACCATCGGAATAGGGGGCACTCGCGGCTTGCAGGGCATTCAGGGGGCCGAATTTGATGAAGGCCTGTTGCGGAGAGTCGCTGAAACAACCGGGGGAACCTATTCGAACGCATCATCGGTGGAGCAGCTCGAGGCGGTCTATGACCGTATCGAGGCGCTTGAGTTATCGCGTGGTGAGGGCCAACGAGAATTACTGGTCGATGAATACTATCCCCTCTGTATCACGGTGGCCCTCGTTCTGTATGTCGGGATCCTGGTGTCAGCACGGACAATATTTTTAAAAATCCCCTAAAGGTCCAGCGAGGGTTATAAAAGCTATGGAATGGGGATTTCGACACGCTGTAGTACTTACTCTGGTCCCCCTCATCGGCATCGTCAGTGGTGCATTGTTGTATAGACTCGAGCAAAATCGCGATGCACGACTTGCCTCTGTGGGCGCTTTACCGAGGGGTACCTCATGGCGGAGGATTATCGCTCCACCTGTCCTCATGGCACTCCTGCTCATCATCATCGCTCGTCCGTATCGTGGCTTTCGGGATATATCCGTCTCGGAGCGGGAACACGATCTTATGATTGTTCTCGATGTGAGCCTCAGCATGGAGGCAGCCGATGCCCTTCCCTCGCGGCTTGGGGCGGCAAAGAGAAAAGCGATCGACATCATCGATTGGGTATCCCGTCACCGAGCAGGTACCAGGATCGGATTGACTCTCTTCGCCGGATCCGCTCACCTCTACTGTCCCCTCACCGCGGATTACGGAGTGATAAGACAGTTCGTGCAGTCGGTTCAGTCAAGTTTTATCTCGAGTGGTGGGAGTGGTTTAGAAGCTGCCCTCAGAGAGGCCGCGAGGGCGCTTACCCCCTCTCTTGCTGAGACTGGTAAGTCTGCCACCAACAGTCCGGTCGGCACCCTCATACTTCTCTCTGACGGGGAGGACCTCTCTCTCACCCATCGCTCGCTCGAGTCATTAGAAGCGGGAGAGCTCTCGATTCAAGCACTCGGCTTTGGAACCCCCGAGGGAGCTCCGATCATAACCGCGAGAGGTCATCACCTTCGGGATGATGCGGGCAATACGGTGATCACGACCCTCAAACTTGATACCCTCTCCCAAATCGCGAGACTACGGGGAGGAAATGCCGCTCGCGCTGTCGCCACCGATGACGATTTTGCACCATTTCTCGAGGCGAAAATTCCTGACGTGATCCGGGACGATCGGGGTAGTTCGAGTGCTCGCACTGTTCGGGTGTATGACGAAGTAGGTCCGCTCCTCGCTTTAGCGATACTCGCGGGACTCTCGGTTATTGTCATGACCGGACACCACCGATCCTGGTTACTCGTTGTGTGGGGGTGCTTTCTTGTCCCATGTTCGGCGTTATCCGCACGCGCCGATTCCCCTTCCCCCTCGACACCAACCACTGCTCGTGAGGCCTACCTCGCATATGAACGGGGTGAATATGCGGCTGCCTACGAGGGATTTAGGGGAGCTCGAGAGAACGACCCGACGGATAGCGATATCCTCCATGGGCAGGCGAGTGCCGCGTTCCGGTTACAACGGCACGATGAAGCGGCTCAGCTATTCGATGAGCTCGCCTCGATGACTCCCCGAGCTTCGCAGCGTTTTGAGGCGCACTTTAATCGAGGGAATGCTGAGCTCGCGGCCAAGAAATTTTCGAAAGCAATCGAGAGCTACGACAGGGCACTCGCTCTTCGAAAGGACGACATCCCAACAACGGCAAATCGCGCGCTCGCCGAGCAGCTCCTTGAGGATGAAAAACAGCAGGAGAGGCAGAAGCAGCGGGACCAGAACACTCGAAGTCAAGCAGAGGAGAAGAACCAGAGGCAATCATCAGAGAATCAGCAGCGGGAGAGTGGCTCAAATGGGGAGAGCTCGCCCACCGATCGCTCTGCTCATGAACCAAGCGATTCCGATCCTGGAAGCTCAGAGACACCAGCGAACGCCCCAAAGACAGGCGATGACGAACACCGAACGGGTGATAATACCGGTCGCGAACAACCAGAACGGACAGCCCCACCTTCTTCGGGGGTGGCCAACGATCCTGCCGAGGGAAACGATTCCACGAGCGGACATTCAACCCCGATACCGTCCCCCGCCCAATCAACCACCCAACAGACGGACACAAACAATAAGACCACCCGCACCTCGGCGGGCTCGTCAGTGAAGGGCGGCACCGAAGCCCACGATCACCTCCCCGCCGCCCAAGCCCGCGATTGGCTCAATTCCCTCCCCGAAGCACCAGTCCTCCTCCGACGCTACTACGACCCCTTATCAGAACAGCGGACCGGACAGTCGTGGTAACTAAGCCCCCGCTGGTGGGTGGTATGAGAGACCTCCGAGAGCAACATCCCTCCCCTTAGCATCCTCCCTCGAGAAATCCCCTCACCGCCCGAGCCCGTATTCCCCGAACAGTCCTCTCCGCGTACAATCCCAGAACGCGGTGAACCTTCTGGATCTTCTTTTGCCATGGCAGCGGACCTCCCGACCTCCTTGCTCCCCGGTCATTCTCGACCCGTCTTTCCCCGTGGCGTCGGTCGGTATCTTGTCCTGATCCTCGCCATCCTGTTTGCTCCTCTTGTCAGTGCGGAATCACTGACGACGCAGGTTTCCCCTCGAGCGGGGACCATCGATGACACCTTTACCCTCACGATTACGGTTCGTGGCAGAGGAGAGCCGACGATTTCCTCAACTCCAGATTCGCCCGATTTTGCGATTCGGTTTATCGGCCCACAAACTGCCATCCAGATTATCAACGGAGTCTTCCAGCAAGAGACCTCTTTGCTGTTCGAAATCACCCCACGGCGGGTGGGAACCTTGACCGTGCCATCTCTGGAAATATCGATCGAAGGGTCTCGTCAGAAGAGCGAACCCCTCACCGTCACCGTCACCGCTGCTGACCCCTCGACGAAGAGTGACGATACAATCATCCTTGAGCAATCAATCTCTTCACGCACGCCTTTTCGGGGTGAACAGGTCCAATACCAGCTCACCTTTTTGACACAACTTCCGATAGCTGAGCTCGCCATTCCCGACCTCACGTTCGATCAATTCTGGTCGATTCAACCAAACGAAAATACCGCCGAATCAACGGTCCGTCGCGGGGGGAAAAGCTATCGTTCTGTCGCGGTTCGTCGAATCCTATTTCCCCTCACCTCGGGGGAGATTACCCTTCCTGAGCTCACGATTAATCCCAAAGTTTTTGAGAGGGGTTCGCGGGCTCCTTTCCCTCCGGGAGCGATTGATCCATTTGATATCTTCGCAAACTCTCGCCACCTTTTTGGCGCTCCCCAACGAACGCGACGACGCACCGTCAGTGCGCAGCCTCTCCCCCTTTCGGTAGCCCCTCTCCCCCCCGCTCCAGCCGATATTCCCCTCTGGGACTCCAACCAGCCCCTTGTCGGACCGACCAGTATCACGGCAACGTACGACGACATACCGATCGACAGTGGACAGGGAAAAACGATTACCCTCACCCTCACGAGCGAGGGAAATATCTCCTCGTGGAAGCGTCCACTCATTCAATCGAACTCGTCCTTCCGCGTGTACGAAGAAGCGGGTCAGACGGCGACCGTTCTTCACGGAGACAAACTTGTCACTCAGAGAACGATTCCTCTTACTATCGTACCCCTTTCCGGAGGAATCGTTACCATTCCTCCGGTCTCGATATCGTTCTTTGATCCTGCAACCACGAGTTATCAGGTTACCACCTCTCAACCGATTACTTTTGAAGTTCACGGGAGGAGAGAGCTGCCAACTCCTCCGCCATCATCCACGAGCCAACCAACACCGCAACCCTCCCTGGCACATGAGACCCTACAACCAACCTCAGTTCCCGTACCAACCGAGGCTCCTGCAGACCGTTATTCCCCTCCCTCCTCATCTATCTCGGATCTTTTCCGTCATCTGGGGTTACCCCTCGCTCTCTTTCTTGCGACGGCATCGCTCTGCGGGATAGCCCTCCTTCTATTCACAACCATCCGAATTCGACGCAATCGTCCCCGTTCCGTCGCAGCAACCAAGGCGGAGATCGCGTCATGCCAAACCATTAACGAACTCTCCTTCACATTCGGACGGATCCTCACCGCTCTCGTGCAAAACGGAATGGCCCCTCCGAGTGGTGAGAGCCTCAAAGCCCTTGTACGAACAACAATTCATGACCCTGGTCTTCAATTTGACCTACTGACGCTCATCGACGATATCAATACCGCTCGCTTCTCCCGCGCAGAGCCACACGAGAGAGAGATTGTACTTATGCGGGATCGTGCGCTTGCATTGGTGGAGCGAGTTTCTCGGTTCTCTGTTCGTGAGGACGACGACCAAAACGGCTATCTATAATTTACCGATTGACGATCTCGGTCACCGAACCTAATACTCACTAAACATGAGCAGGCGAAGACAGCATAGAAGACGCGCCGTTGAAGTGAGTCGCCTGGTAGTTGGCAGTCCCTCTTCGTAATCCGTACAAATCGATTTTTCCTCTTATTCTATCTCACAGACATCTTCTGCCACGCACTCTCACAACCTCTCGCAGTAACGGAGGTCCGGTGCCCACAGACTCCGAACTATTCCGAGAGCGTCATCATGATATCCCAAAACAATCGAGATACATTTCTTGATATCCTCCAAAAAATATCGCTCGGGCGGGAGGTTTCACTAGGGGAGATGAAATTCGTCCAAAAAATAGCTGGACAGTCGACCGAGATGAAAAACTTACTCACTCGGGCCCGTCGTCAAGCGATCCAAGGTAAGGGGGAGAAGGGCTCTCTCGACGAATTCCTCGACCAGCTCAATTTCGGAGAACCAGACCCAAGCACTCACATCACCCGAGAAAGCTCAATCGATGATCTCGCAAACTTTTTCATGCGAGGCGCACCAGAGGACTGGAGACAAACTGACTAAAGCGATCATCTTAATTGGGATGCATTTCGATGAAATGTAACGAGGTGATTTTTTGGTCTGCTGCATCCGGCGGAGCCGTATCAGCACCCCCGTTATCCTAATCGCGCATGGTACTCCTGCAAGCTTACCACTGTCCGCTCGTGCGGTACCCGAAGGAGCGCTATCGCTTCTGCCGCTGCCGCGACCGCTGCAACCGTGGTAAATATCGGTATCCGAAGTTCATTTGCAACGAGTCGAATTGAGCGAGAATCTAGGAAGGTCCCGTGTCCTTCTGGCGTATTAATGACAAGCGATATCTTTCCCGAGCCGAGAAGATCAATCACGTGAGGCGAACCCTCACGAACCTTCTGGATAGTTGAGACGGCAACTCCATGCGATGTCAAAAAGGCGGCAGTGCCCGCGGTCGCGTAAAGCGAGAAACCGAGCTCAGAGAGCCGACGTGCTACCGCTACCACCTCTTCCTTATCCCCATCATTCACACTGACAAAAGCACCCCCCGAGAGCGGAAGCTGCACACCTCCAGCAAGCTCCGCACGGGCGTACCCCCCCGCAAAGCTTGTATCAATACCCATGACCTCCCCAGTCGAACGCATCTCTGGCCCCAGCAGCGGATCAAAACCTCGAAACTTCGAGAAGGGAAATACGCATGCCTTAATGGAATAATAGGGAGGATTTTTTGGTCCACTCCCCAAAAGAGCATCGATTCCCAGCTCTTCAAAGCTTCTCCCCGCCATGACGCGCGCCGCTACCTTCGCCCACGGTATCCCCGATGCTTTACTCACAAACGGCACCGTGCGTGACGCCCGGGGATTTGCTTCGATGAGGTAGATCTCCTTTCCTCCCTGAACCGCAAACTGAACATTCAGAAGCCCGCGCACCTCAAGCGATTCCGCAAGCAGGCACGCCTGTCGTTTGAGTTCGGCAACAACCGGATCAGAGAGAGTATGCGGCGGCATGCAACATGAAGAATCACCCGAGTGCACCCCCGCCCGCTCAACATGCTCCATCACCCCCGCCACCAGAGAGGTAGTACCATCTCGGATCGCATCAACATCAACTTCTATGGCGTTGGTCAGGTACCGGTCGAGGAGCACTGGACGATCGTGGGATACCGAAACGCTCTCCTGCATATACGATCGAAGCTCCCCCTCGGTCGTTACAACCCGCATCGCTCGGCCCCCCAACACAAAGGAAGGGCGGATCATCAGGGGAAAGCCAATCGCACGTGCTGCGGCAACTGCCTCATCAACCGAGCGGGCGAGTGCTCCCTCCGGCTGTCGCAATCCGAGCTTTCTTACCAACGCAGAAAACCTCTCCCGATCTTCTGCGATATCTATCGCCTCGACTGAAGTACCGATAATCGGCACACCAGCAGCCGCGAGTTCAGCGGCCAATTTCAATGGTGTCTGCCCTCCAAACTGGATAATCACTCCGTGGGGGCGTTCCCGTTCTACTATTGCGAGCACCGATTCAAGCGTCAACGGCTCGAAGTAGAGCCGATCGCTGATATCATAATCGGTCGATACGGTCTCTGGATTACAGTTGACCATAATCGCTTCGTATCCATCATCCCGCAACGCCTGAACAGCGTGAACACAACAGTAGTCGAATTCAATCCCCTGCCCGATTCGATTTGGACCAGAGCCAAGAATCATAATTTTTCGGCGATCGGTCGGAGGGGCATCGTTGTGGTCGTCGTAGTTTGCGTAGAGGTATGGAGTGAATGCCTCAAACTCAGCGGCACAAGTATCAACGGATTTGAACGAAGGGAGCACCCCGATTGTCTGACGTCGTTCGCGCACCTCTGCCTCGTGACACCCGAGGAGCGCGCCCAGCCGCGCATCCGAGAATCCCCGTTGCTTGAGGGATCGCAACTCATCACCCTCGATGGAGGAGAGCGAACGCCCTCGGAGCCCCTCCTCCTCCTCAATAATCGATTGGATCGTGCTCAGGAACCACGGGTCGATTCCCGTCGTTTTGTTCAGCGCAGCGACCGAATTCCCCGCTCGTAGCGCCTCTCCGAGATACCAAAGACGTTCGGCGCGGGGCAATCGACACTCCTCAAGCACCTCATCGCGTCCCAAATCACGTGCCCATTTTTCCCGATCAAAACCAGCACTTCCCAGCTCCATCGAACAGATCGCCTTCTGCAACCCCTCAGAAAATGTTCGTCCAAACGATAGAACCTCGCCCACTGATTTCATCTGTGTCCCGAGGGTCGTTTCAGCAAGAGGGAACTTTTCGAAGTTAAATCGGGGTATTTTGACGACGACGTAATCGATCGATGGTTCAAAACAGGCCGGTGTTTCTTTAGTAATGTCGTTGGTGATTTCATCCAGAGTATACCCCACCGCGAGCTTGGCCGCGATCTTCGCTATCGGAAAACCCGTTGCTTTTGAGGCAAGCGCCGAACTTCGAGATACCCTCGGATTCATCTCGATGACGATAATATCGCCCGTATTCGGATTGAGAGCGAACTGCACATTCGATCCGCCAGTTTCTACACCAATCCTTCGGATGATCGCGATTGCCGCGTTTCTGAGAAGCTGGTACTCCTTATCAGTTAAGGTCTGTATGGGAGCCACAGTAATGGAATCGCCGGTGTGTACCCCCATTGGATCGAAGTTTTCGATCGCGCACACGATCACTACGTTATCCTTGAGGTCCCGCATTACCTCAAGCTCTATCTCTTTCCAACCGATCAGCGATTGCTCGATCAGAACCTCTCGATTTGGACTAGCGGAGAGAGCCTGCGAGACCTTCTGGATGAGCTCCTGCGGATGCTCAACGATTCCCCCACCAGTACCACCAAGAGTCCGGGAGGGGCGAAGGATGAGCGGATACCCGATCTTTTCAGCGATTACCTCGGCGTCTCGCACGGATCGGGCAACTCCCGATCGCGCTGACGCAAGGCCAATCTCCTCCATGGCCTGCCGAAACAGCTCGCGATCCTCAGCCGTCTTGATCGCATCGACAGTTGCGCCGATGAGGGCACACCCATACCGCTCGAACACACCCCGTTCATCAAGCTCGAGTGCAACATTCAGCGCCGTTTGTCCTCCCATCGTCGGCAACACCGCATCTGGTCGCTCTTTCGCGATAATGCTCTCGACATAATCGGCGGTGATCGGCTCGATGTAGGTCACATCTGCAAATTCGGGGTCGGTCATGATCGTCGCAGGGTTTGAGTTGACGAGAATGACCCGAAATCCCTCCTCCTTGAGGGCCTTAATTGCCTGTGTGCCGGAATAGTCGAATTCACACGCCTGACCGATGACGATCGGGCCTGATCCGATAAGGAGTATCGACGAAATATCACTTCTTTTTGGCATAGCCGTTCCTTCGCTCCGATTCTTTATTCCAGCTCACGCATGAACCCGATCACCGACCACCGTCTGATAGAACCGCTCAAACAGATAGCGCGAGTCGTGCGGGCCGGGTGATGCTTCGGGGTGATATTGAACACTGAATGCACGGAGCTCCGGGACCACGAGCCCTTCAACCGTGCCATCATTTAGATTGACGTGGGACACCACCACGTTATTCGGGAGAGAACCCTGGTCGACCGCAAACCCATGATTCTGGACTGTTATCTCAACCTTCCCAGTCGCAATATCCTTCACCGGATGGTTCCCACCTCGGTGCCCAAACTTGAGCTTAAACGTCTTCCCTCCCACCGCCTGTCCAAGTATCTGATGTCCGAGACAGATACCGAAAAACGGCACCGTACCAAGCAATGCCCGCGCCGGTTCGACCACGTAATCGAGCGTGGCGGGATCGCCCGGTCCGTTCGAGAGAAAAATCCCATCAGGTCGGAGCGCCTTAATCGCATCGGCTGAGGTCGATGCAGGAACGACCGTCACCCGAAATCCCACATCAACGAGCAACCTCAGAATGTGGCGTTTAATTCCACAATCCACCGCAACAACGTGCGGTCTGGTCACCAGCGATTCAAACGGCACTTCCTGAGTCCCTCGCGCAAGATCCCACGGGAGTTCATTCCACGCATACGGTTTTACACAGGTAACCGCCTTAACGTAATCCTTTCCCTCCATCGATCCGGCAGCCCGCGCCATCGACACCAGGTCGTCAACCGCGATTCGCTCCCCCGCAAAAAGCGCCCCCATCTGTGCGCCGTGGGAACGAAGGTGAGTGGTAACCGCTCGGGTATCGATCCCACCGATACCAGTCACCCCGGCATTCCGCAAATACTCACCGAGAGACCGTCGAGCCCGAAAGTTAGAGGTGATCGTGCTGACCTCGCGGACGACAACACCATCAACAAACACCCGCCCACTCTCAACATCGTCATCGTTACACCCGACATTCCCGATATGCGGGTAGGTGAAGCACATAATCTGCCCCGCATAGCTCGGGTCAGTGAGAATCTCCTGATAGCCGTACATCGAGGTATTAAAGACCACCTCTCCGACCGAGGGGCGAAGACTAGGCGCACCGAACCCGTATCCCCGAAAAACGGTGCCGTCCGCGAGGGCGAGCACTGCTGGTACCATACCTCTCATACGAGCCTCCCCTCACGAACCACCACCTTACCCGCGACCATCACAAGCTCCGCCATCCCCTGCATATCCGCATCAAGGAAAGGGGTATTCTTGCTCTTCGATGCAATCCGATCACTCGACAATGTCCAGATGCGATCGGGATTAATCACCGCGATATCAGCGGGAGCTCCCTTTATCAGTGTCCCGATTCCCGGCACCAGTCTTTCGAGCGAGAAGCACTTCGCAGCCTCCACGGTCATTGCGGCCACCGCTCGGGTTCTCGTCAGCACTCCATCACGGACAAGCCCGAGAATAATCGGCAAGGTCGTCTGCAATCCGAGAATACCAAAGGTAGCCCGAACAAACTCAACCCGCTTCGAATCAGGATCGTGAGGGGCGTGGTCTGACGCGATACAATCAATCGTCCCATCAGCAAGCCCCTCCCGGAGAGCCGCCACATCTTCTGCCTCTCGTAACGGGGGACTCATCTTGTAGGCAGTATCGTACAGACCCACCTTATCCTCGGTGAAAACAAGATGGTGCGGGGTCACCTCTCCCGTCACCCTCAATCCATCGCTCTTCGCACGCCGCAGCAATTCAACACCCCGTGCGGTCGAAAGATGGCACAGGTGCACCCTTCCCCCCGTTAAACGAGCTAATTCAATATCTCGGGCTATCATGACATCTTCGGCAACCCGCGGCATTCCCGGGATACCAAGCCGATACGAGAGGGGTGATTCGTTCATCGCCCCGCCGTGGCTGAGCTGCTTATCCTCCTCGTGGCACGAGATGATCCCATCATGCATCCGCGCCCATTCGAGGGCACGTCTCATCAACCCAGAATCAGATATCGGCTCACCATCATCGGAGAACGCAACACATCCCGCCGCCGTCAGTTCAGAGAGAGGCGCAAGCTCAACCCCCGCCAAGCCGATTGAAACCGCACCAATAGGGTACACCCGCGCGCGCCCCGCTTCGGCCGCCTTGCCCCTGATGTAGCTCACTACCTCAGCACTATCAGTGCGGGGGAGGGTATTCGGCATACAACACACCGTCGTAAAACCTCCCAACACCGCCGCAGCGGTTCCCGTGTCTATTGTTTCCTTCCACTCCTGTCCCGGCTCGCGCAGGTGGGTGTGAATATCGACCAGTCCCGGGAGAACCCACCGACCGCGTGCATCGATGATCTCATCATCCTTATTCGGAACGATTGACCCGTGCGGCGCGATAGCTTCGACCGTTCCCGACTCAATAAAGATGTCAAACGCCCCTTCGCCCACTCCACCTGGATCAACGACATATCCCCCAACAACCGCCTTCATATCGATCCCCCCTCACTACTCTCTGCCGCTCCTGCTCCTCTCGTGGCCGCGAGGGTGACAAGAATCGCCATCCGCATCGCCAGCCCGCTCTGCACCTGTAAGGTAACGAGAGAGCGCTCCCCATCTGCAACATCCGAATCAATCTCGACCCCCCGATTCATCGGCCCCGGATGCAGCACCACTGCATCGGGAGCGTGAATCCGAAGTACCTTTTCCGACACTCCATAATGACGGGCATACTCCTCCAGCGACGGAATAAAAAACCGAGTCATCCGCTCTCGCTGCAACCGGAGACACATCACTACATCCGCTCCCGCAATCCCCTCTCCGAGCGAATGATGGACCGTCACGCGATTTCCAAAACACCGTGCATGCGCAAGATCGGAGGGAACAAGGGTCGGCGGGCCAACAAGGCGTACCTTATTTCCGAGCAGGCTGAGCGCGAGAATATTGCTTCGCGCGACCCTCGAGTGCGCGACGTCGCCGACGATCGCAACCGTCTTTCCCACTGGAACCTCTCCGAAATGGCGCATCAGGGTCAAACAATCAAGAAGGGCTTGACTTGGGTGCTCGTGAGTACCATCTCCCGCGTTGACGACACAGGTCGATGACAAATAGCGAGCAAGAAGATGCGGAGCGCCACTCGCTGAGTGCCGAACCACCAGAATATCGGGGGACATTGAAGCAAGCGTAATTGCGGTATCGAGCAGCGATTCCCCCTTTTTTGTCGAGCTCGCCGACTCGCTGATATTGACTACATCAGCAGAGAGCCGCTTACCCGCCAGTTCAAAACTGGTGCGAGTTCGGGTACTCGGCTCCATAAAGAGATTGATCACCGTCCGACCCCGTAACGTCGGAACCTTCTTAATCACCCGCTCCGACACCTCATGCATCGTCATCGCGTTGGTGAGCAGGGTGTGGATATCTTCCACCCGCATTCCCTCAATTCCGAGAAGGTGTGCCCTCATACCGTGCCCTTATAGTGCGGCCCTTGCTGAGCCATCTTGCTCCGTCCCGAGCGCACGACCGCCCGTCAGCTCAAATCAGGCCTTCAAGACCCGACCGCCAGCCGAACGATCGCGCTCCCCGATTATCGATCGCCTCCTCGATGCACCAGATAGACCGCATCCTGATACCCCATCTCAGAAACTCGTAGCCGCACCATATCGCTCTTCGAGGTAGGTACATTCTTGCCGACAAAGTCAGGGCGTATCGGCAACTCTCGGTGCCCTCGATCCACCAACACCGCCAGCTCCACCGTCTGCGGGCGTCCGAAATCCATAATTGCATCGAGAGCCGCTCGGATCGTGCGACCAGTGTAGAGAACATCGTCAATTAAAATGATCCGGGAACCGGTCACCCGAAACGGAAGGTCGGTATCTTTGATCGTTGGATAGGTTTCGGACACCCCAATATCATCCCGATAGAGGGTGATATCGATAACACCAAACGGAACCAGGGTCCCCTCAATCTGTTGTATCCGATGCTGAATCCGTTTCCCGAGAACTTCTCCCCCCGTTTTAATCCCAACGATAGCAAGACGGGAGATATCTCCCTCTCGCTCGAGGATTTCGTAACTCATCCGCGAGATACACCGTGAGATAGTCTCAGTGTCAAGCATCTCCTTCCATTCGCGAGGAACGTGTTTAGGTTGAGTCATAGGGATGAGGTCTCCTGTGAGTGCGTGGTCTTGATGATTGAGCGGCCCTGATGATCGGCATCATCGGTGCCACTCAGCATGCTCTCGTCATACCGGCAATAAGGACACGCAAGAACGCGCCCGTCCAGAACCATGAAGAGCAGGGCTGTGTGCAAATGCGAGGTAAGGGAAACGACGGAAGAAGCGGAAGGGCCAACAGGCGAGAGTAGGCGCGGGCAAACGATTGAGTTAAAAGAGAGCTCCCGTGCGCCCATCTGACACACCCCCCCCTGTCTCAACCAATCTTGCCAACGTCACCACAGATCTGGCAGCGCTCTTTGCAAATTCACGGATTCACACTTAAAGAGCATTCGAGGAAGGGTAGCAGATGTGAGGCGGGGTAATCAAGGCAGCTTGTGGACTACCGATGCGCCTCAAATTAAATGTCCTCGAACGAAAAGGATTCAGCAAATCTTGAGGGGCGGTTGACTCAAAATTCATGTCCTCGAAACGTAGGAGGCATGAATGAACGAGCAAGAGAAACGTTGTATTGTTGGGGTATTTCGTGGGCGCTATGCCCGTGGTGGCAAGAAGGAGAAGGGGGAGATACTGTATGAGCTTTGTGAGCAACTGAGCGTCTCCCGGCGGCATGTCCGTCGTCTTTTAGCGAAGAAGGAGGTAGGTCGGCCAAGGAAACCGCGCAAGCGGGGGAGAGCGAGGAGATATGGGGACCCCTCTTTTGAGAAGGCTCTGAGAGACTTTTGGAAGACGACTCGCTATATGTGCTCGCGCCACCTGAAGGCGGCTATTCCGGAATGGATTGACTACCTTGAGCAAGAAAGGGGGGCGTATGCTCCCGAAACAAAGCAGCTTCTCCTTTCAGTGAGCGCCTCTACGATCGACCGTATCCTTAAGCCATTCAAAGGCTGCAAGGGGAAGTCACTTACCCAGAAGGGGGGATTTCGAGAGCAAATACCGATTCAAGAGAGCGTGTGGCGCATCGAAGAGCCCGGCTTTCTTGAAAGCGACACTGTTGCCCACTGTGGCGGGTCGACTCTCGGGGAGTATGTTCATACCCTGACGATGGTCTATCTTGCATCGACATGGACCGAAACGCGAGCGACTTTCGGTAAGGGCTCTACGCCGATTGTCTATGCAATCGAGGACATCGAAAGACAGCTACCCTTTGCCATCAAAGGGTACGACTGTGATAACGGCACTGAAGTGCTCAACAAGCATGTGCTGCGGTATTTCATCGATGAGCGCACATCTCGGGGACTCCCACCGGTACACGTTACCCGTTCACGAGAGTACAAGAAAAACGATAATGCACACGTGGAGCAGAGGAATAACTCAGTCTCCCGTCGCTGGCTTGGGTACGAGCGTCTCGACCATCGGGAGCTTGCCCCTCTGGTAAATTACTACTTCCGCGACATCGTATGCCCTCTGATGAACCACTTTTTTCCGAGCTTTAAGCTCGCCGATAAGGTGCTCGTAAAAAGCCGAACACACGTCGCGTGTACAAGAGCCCCGTGACTCCCTACTCACGCATCATGGCTTCTCCCTTCGTCGACGAGAAGACCAAGCTCAGATTGAAGGCGCAGCACAACCAGCTCAATCCATTACGCCTCTTAGCCCAAGAAAAATCGGTCCGCAAACAGATTGACCAGCTACTCAAAGCTCTCAACAGCGGAGAGCCCTCTGCGGGACTCTTGACGGTCCCTCCGTTGGCTCCCTGTTTCTCGCCATCACCCCTTGCTACGCAAGCCTCCACCCCTCCCCCCTGCTCGCCCCCTCCCTTCCCCGAGGGGGCTGCGCCGAACCCCGTTACACTTTTCAGGGTTTCTTCACACCCTAAATCACACTCAACAAGGGACCGTCATAAATTTCGAGGACATGATTTATGAGTCAAAAGGCTACTCCCCCCTCCACAGAACAGCCTCATGAAATCGCCTACGTCGGCTCTTCCCAATCCCCTAGGAGAATGAGAGGCCGGAGCATACATCGGAGCCATTCGACCATGCTAAGGCTCCTGATTCTATCAGCCTCACCCCGGGAGGCCACCAGCGGTTGCCTCTCCACCCCACAACGTACGCGAGACTTCCTCCCGTTGCGCCGAGCGGCTTTTTCTCTCTCTTACCCCCTCTCCCCAAACACCTCGGCCGTAAACTCCTTCCCCACTGAGTATTCCGATAGCCATATACCAAAATAAGTCCGAGCGAATGCCGTGCTTGATATCGCTATCAGCTCTGGTTCCCGTTCATTGAACCACAGCTTCATGGTCCCTGTTTCCGGTTCGTAGGTTATTGCGTAGCGATCACCCTCCTTGACGCCAACGTAGGCCTTGTTAATCGCAGAGAGTTGAGGCTCCAGCGCCGCAAGCTCGACTCCCGGGGTATCCTCGAGCACCTCTTGCGACTTTTCGCGGAACTGATCGGGGCTCACCGATCGGTGATAACAGAGGACGAGTTTCTTCCTGACCTCCCCGCGGATAGCATCGCGCGATTGCGCTGTTGGGGGTGCATACAGAGCTCCGGTGTAAACCCGAAATCCCCAATATCGGAAGGTGCTGGTACCCCGGAGTGAGAGCACTTCACCATTGAGCTCGATGCTCGGGACGAAACAGCATCCGTGGTGGCAGCGCGGAGGATTTGCTGAGGATGTTTCGATTTCTTCCCCACCTGCGCCATACGCGGACGTGCAGAGGAAGAGGAAAAGAAAAACAGCGGCTGAGCTTCTCGCCTTAGTGACGGAAAGAGGACCATTTCCCCCGTTCAAAACCAAACGATATAGCGAGAGAGTGGTTTTGAACATGAGTAGCAACTTATCGGCGTTATCTAATTACCTGCGACCCCCTCGTCGCATGTTCAGATTCGCCCAGTACACATACGAGAGGTTAATGAGGGAGAATATCCACTGTGCGGGAGAGAGATACAGCATCATCTCACCGAGCACAAGCTTCTCGGATGCGCCCGAGATATCGAGTAAAATGTTGAGGATTGATTCGATTGCGAGGATCATTACAAATCTTCCCGTTATCGCTCGATTTTCCTCCTTTTCTTGCACAGAAACCTTTCTTCGAGGTGGCCTCAACAGTCCTCCGATGAGATACACCCACAAAATAAGGGCAAGATACGAGATTAAACTCGAATAGAGCGACGGGGGTGAAGATACAACCCAGATTTGGATTTCGCCAAGGTTTACCGAGGAAACACCCCACTGAACTGGCGCAAGGGCAGCTATCTGGAGAAAAAGCACTGCAGCGCCGAATACAGTCGTCACCATTTGCCGCGCTAAAACCTCAGTCGATAACGAAGGCAACGCCGCGATGGTCGCGGGGACAAAAAGCGACAACCAGATAAGGAGTGATACTCCCCGCATGTGCCGCACAAGCACCTCTCTGACCGCCCTTTCATTCGAGGTTAATCCGAGCCGAAATGCACCCCGGGATAGCGCTGTCGATACGAGAGCGCTCGTCACTACGATAGAGGCGTATCCCCCTACCATCGTCAATGGGGATTCGAATGATGAGCCAAAAACATTGAGAGTGACATGTAGAAAAACAGCAGAAACGATCGCTGCTGCACATACCACCGCCCCAAGCAACATGGCGGCCAAAAAGGAGTGCTCAACCCCCATCTGACGAAACACTCCTGAGGCAGGCTCAACCAATCGGGATATTGCTAAAGGACTTGCTGCGAGGGGACCTTCTTTCAGAGAGTCGTTGATTGTGGGCTGAGCAAAGGCTCCAGATTGACGCCGAGTGCTGAGGGTTACCCCCGCTACCTCACTGAAAAGACCGTCATCACACAAAGGTCGATTCGTAGGGTCTTTATCAAGAAGGCTCAATATCAGGTCCTCGAGACCCGACGACACCGTAACAATCTCAGATGGAGCGACGGGTAATTGCTCAAGATGTGCCTGCATCATCTCCGTCATCTTGTCCCCCTTCCACGGCGCGGTACCAGTTACCATCTGATACAAGATGACCCCCAGTGCGTACATATCGCTCGCAAATGAGGGGTCAGCGCCATCCCACAGCTCGGGAGCCAGATAGAGGGAAGTTCCCATGAGAGCATTGGTAACAGTCAAATCGGATTGAATCGAACGGGCTAGTCCAAAGTCAATTATCTTGACGGTATTCCCGGCAGTGACGAGGATATTAGAGGGTTTTAGGTCTCGATGGACGATGCCCTTATAATGAATCGCTGCTAGTCCCTCAACGATCTGTTTTATGAGCGGAACGCTTTGAGATTCAGGCAAAGCTCCCCCTTTTATCCTCTGAGCAAGGGATTGCCCCGGTACATACTCCATCGAGACGTACATGAGCGCATCATCAGCCTGAAGGTCAAATACACGGCATACATGTGGATGAGCTATTTTCCGCCCGAGCTGAGCTTCCCTTACAAAACGCTCGAACCCATCCTCCGATGCGTGTCCTCCTCGATTAAATACTTTGAGCGCCACTAATTCATCGCCGAGAACCGTATCGTGCGCGAGGAACACCCCGCCCATTGCCCCCCGGCCGAGAGGCCGTACAATTCGGTATCGCCCTCCGACGAAAGAGCCCGACGGGAGCTCTGGCTGGTCGGCTGGCAAGTCTAACGAAGTCATCATTGATTGAGAGAATTATCGTCGGGTCGTTCCCGGGGACGAGGCGAGGTTTTACCCTTGTTAGATGCGAAATCGATAAAAATTATGCAATAACTCGAAGAACTGGGCACTGCCCTTTCTCAGAGATAGTGAGGGTGGTAATCAATGCTCCCCACACGTATCATGTGGGTTAAGAATCCTGATAAAGGGTTTGGAACCTCACGGAGTAGTGAAAAATGATTTCCCGTTGCCCACTTTGATAGTTTGACCGCAACTTCCTCAAAACTCTCACAATCCTTCCGACGAAACCATTTTTTACCATCCTGCTAAACTATTTTGTTCAAAAGGTTACGGACGACATGGGGACCTTTCAGTACCAACCACTATTCGAATTTGGCGATGACACAACCAGCTATCGCAAACTTTCAACCAGCGGTATATCCTCTGAGGTCGTCGGAGGGCGCGAACTATTAATTATTGAACCGGAAGCGCTGCAGTTGCTTGCGGATACGGCGTTCGACGATGTGTCGCATCTGCTACGAACCACTCACCTTCAGAAGCTCGCGGCAATTCTCGACGACCCCGAGAGCTCGCCGAATGACAAATTTGTGGCAACCGAACTCCTTCGGAACGCAACGATCGCTGCGGCACGTGAGTTTCCTTCATGCCAAGACACCGGAACTGCTCTTATTTTGGGGAAAAAGGGCGAGAATACATTCACCGGCGTCGATGATGCTGAGTGGCTCTCACGAGGAGTGTACGACTGCTATCAGCGGCGTAATCTTCGGTACTCGCAGCTTGCGCCACTCTCGCTGTTTGAGGAGAAAAATACGGGAGATAATCTTCCCGCACAAATCGATCTGTACGCGACCACGGGGGGTGAGTATTCGTTTCTTTTTATCGCGAAAGGGGGGGGGAGTGCGAATAAGAGCTATCTCTTTCAGAAAAATAAATCGCTACTGAATCCCACCTCATTTGAGGCGTTCGTCCGTGAGGCTATCACGGGTCTGGGAACCGCCGCGTGTCCGCCCTATCATCTTGCCATTGTAATCGGGGGGACTTCCGCCGAGATGACTCTGAAAACGGTCAAACTCGCGAGCTGCGGATATCTCGATCACCTTCCCTCTACCGGTAACGCACGAGGTCGTGCATTCCGAGATCGCGAAATGGAGATCCAGTGCGAGCAGTGGGCACGGGAATCAGGTATCGGAGCGCAGTTCGGAGGAAAGTATTTCGTTCACGATGTTCGCGTCATTCGGCTACCTCGGCACGGAGCTTCATGCCCGGTGGGAATTGGGGTCAGCTGCTCGGCCGACCGACAGATCAAAGGCAAAATTACCAAAGACGGCATCTTTCTCGAACAGCTTGAGGAACACCCTGAGCGGTTTCTTCCCGCCCACCCCGAGCAGTATGGGGGAGAGGCGATTTCCGTTGATCTCAATCGCCCAATGGCTGAGCTTCTCGCGACCCTCTCAAAGCTACCAGTCTCGACCCGCATCATGCTGAACGGACCTCTCACCGTTGCACGCGATATTGTGCACGCCAAACTCGCGGAACGGCTCAAAGAAGGGCAGCCCCTTCCGGACTATTTCCGCAAGTTTCCCATCTATTATGCGGGGCCTGCAAAAACCCCCGCCGGGTACGCATCAGGCAGCTTCGGCCCAACCACCTCTGAGCGGATGGACCCGTACGTCGGCCTATTCCAGGAACACGGAGGCTCGCTCGTGATGCTCGGCAAAGGCAATCGCTCCCAAGCTGTGACCGAGAGCTGCGCGCAGTGGGGTGGCTTTTATCTCGGCTCTATCGGTGGCCCCGCCGCGAGGCTCGGACACGACTGCATCAAGAAGGTAGAACCGATCGACTTCCAAGAGCTCGGCATGGAAGCCGTCTGGCGGATCGAGGTCGAGAACTTCCCAGCATTTATAATCGTGGATGACAAAGGGAATGACTTCTTCAGGCCACAGCGATCACTGGTAGGGGCTATCGGGAGTAAGAAACGAAGCGATTAATCACGGGAACAGCTGCGAGTCCATTCTTTCTCGAAATGCTTATGGTTCGCGGACAGTCTTTCCCTTTTTTCTCAGCAAACCTATAGGATCGGGACAGCACCCTTTCATTAAGAAAAATATCCACCTGACCCATCGAACAGCTGGAGTGACTCACAAACCAAGCCTACGATTCCTTTCCTTTCTCAGAGTGGGAACCCAGGCAGCGTTGACGGTGGTGATGACTTGGGATACCATTTTTTTAATGTTTTTTCGGCTATGATGCGCTTTTGGCGATGCGTTTTCGGTGCCCTTGGGTTTGCCTTCGGACTAGTGTTGCCTACTATCCTTGGGAGCAGTGGCTGGCCGCTGATCGGCTTTGTTGTCAATCTGGCCCTCTTCCTCATCAGCGCTGGCCTCCTGAGTTGGGCGTGCGGGCGAAAGTCTAGGTTCTACGAACCGCTGAGCTGTTTGGAGGGTTTCTTTGCCGGTGCCCTTGTCGGGTCGCTCATCCCCCTCATCCTTGGTTGATCCGGTTCTCGAGGGCTCCTCTACACCACGTGAGGAGCCCCTCTCTTATCGACTATCGCCTCTTCACTCCCCATACACCCTCATCGGCGCTCATCCGCAACCAGCCTGCGATTGCTCAGGTGACAAACGAGGAATGACATTAATGACTACGCACCAAGATCAGGGAAGCGATAAAAAAGCAAACAACATCCGAGCTACTGGAGGAAATTTCCCCCCATCCCCGCCGTCTCACGAAGAGCTCAACGGACCAGACGGCGACCACTACGTTGATGTGTACACCGTCAAGGCACTGAGATGGGCGGCCAAAAGGCTCGACTCCCTCCTTCGAACCCTCGAGGACGATAACGAACGGGTTAATCGGATTACAGAGCTACTCAAATCCGCAACCGAAGCTTTACCATCACCAGAGGACAGGTTGCGAGCCGAAGACCGGCAGTCAGTTACTCCACCAATGACATACCCCGACATGCAGGCGCTCTCATTGCCTCATTCGAGACAGATCCACCCTCTTCGTCCCGTACCTGATACCGCATTCAGCTCATGGCTCGAGGTAATGGAACAGATTGATCCGCTCGCTCATGCTTTCGAAGCTGCCCTTATCGAAGCTCGGGAGCGCTTTGGTTCCGTTCAAATATCGGTTTCGGTGCCGGATTATGGGTTCGTAGACGACAAGCAATCTGTGCGGCTAGCAGCAGTCCCATCATTGCCTGTTCCCCATCACTCCGACCAGTGGCTTGCTGGTTACGACGATCCTGTCGCAGCGATCTTCGACAGTACCCACCTTACCCCTCATCACCTTTCTGAGAGAGGATTTCGCGCGGTAATAACGGTCCCCGACTATCGCGGAGATCGTGATCAAAACTTTCTCGACCAGCCAACGGCTCAATTTAGGAATAGATCGAACAGGTGTCGGGGCCACGTTCCCGAAGGTCATCTATTGTTGGCTACCCTCACCCACAACGACCGTAAGGGTTGCTTTGAACTCAAATTCGGAAATATGTGCCGCCCCGAGGTGCAGGATGGTTTTCCCGATTGTCGGATTATTGCGGACGGAAAAATTGACGGAGCGCAGATCGCGCGTATTCTCTCTCAGCACTTCAAATCCGCGGGGGAAGCGAATCTGGTGGCCCACAAGGAGGGGATTTTGCCCGCCATCACGATTAGAACGCGAAGCTCCGACGAACCTCTTCCCGGCCCATATCTCATACTCTCCCACTGCCTCAACGCACTTGCGGACGCAGCAGCTGAAGCGGCCTCTCCTCAGACTACTCGAGGTGGAATATGGCTTTTTCCACGGTCGCAGCAACCCGAGAACTCACCTCCCAAGGTCGAGCGGCCGGAGCTTTGGGAAATCAGTCAAGAGGTGCATCGACTTAGCGAGGCTTACCACATCCGAACACTTCTTCCGCGGCTCGAGACACTTACTGATGCCTGCTCTCTTATTCCACTCTACGATGCTCCCGTGTTACGTCGGGCGGGGGGGCAGGCATTCGCGCTCGCTGATGCCAGCTCGCCCCCGTCTTACCTCTCCCCTGCAGCACACATCTGGCTCTATCGAACTGTTAAGCTTTTGCAGGAGGAGGTTGGTAAGCCGACACGCCCATTCTTTACCTTTAATCATAAACTCCAGAATATCGATCAAGCCCTCCCCTTCGAACCGACTCGAGAGGGCAAACCGTTTCTCGATTTTTATCGTCTTGTTCAGCAGCTGAGAGAATCAGAAGACTACGGTGATCCCGAAATCCGCCGGAGGCATGCGCAAGTCGCAATCGACGGGATTAAGGAGGCTTTCAAGCCTCCTTCATAAACCTATGACCCAACCCCTACCCCGCGGCGCCTCCCTCCTCGCGGAGCAAAGAGCTCAGTTATCTTGGCACCTGCCAGCACCGCCGAGCGTATGCGGGTCACCGCGAGGTGACCAACGAGGAGTGCGTCGACGATATCTTGATTTCGGCCGAGATTTGGCGACGTCGCATCGAAACCGATCGCTGCGAGCTGTTGCCCAAAAAGAGACCGCGCTACCTCGACCGCCGAAGCTTTGACGGTATCGCGTTTTTTTTGAGCACCCCGCATACCAAGGAGCTCGTGATGGATTGAACGGGGATTTATTCTTCCTGGTACCTGCGCTCCCCGGAGTCGCGACAACACTTCAAACATCGCCCGTACCTGCTCCACTTTCGTCGCAGCATTCGGGTCGCGCATCGTCGTGGGCATCTCACAGACGACAACATCATCATCACCGATATCACACCGCTCGAGGGTCTGGAGCACCTTGCGCTGCAGGTCGGCAAGCCGCTCGGGCAACACGTGATGAGGCGGTAAGGCACGAAGATTTCCTACCCCAAGGATTGCACAGTCGATCACTCGAAAGAGCGCCCATCCCGAACAGGTTAGGCTGGGGTCGACAGCAAGAAGGTGGCGAGGATAGGGCATGTGAGTCAAGGGTGGACAGAGATGGGGTGCAGCCAAGGAGGAGTGAGCGGAAAACCCCACCCGCGCGCTCGACCACCCCCCTATGATGGCAGAGCTTACCTCCGCTGCCTACACCCCGAACACCAAACGCCGTCTATCCGTCGGTGACGTTGACCTGAAGCCCAAGGTTCCGTAGTCTTCTGGGGTCTTTCAGCCCTTTGTGGCAGAGATAGCGGGGGGAGTTCACATAGGACGACGTAACACCATCACCCCTCGCACAACCTTTACCGGATGATCGCATCATGGACCACGATACCCTTGCTGACCTATACCGACGGATGTTGCGAATTCGCCGATTTGAAGAAGAGGCGGCCCGATTGTACACCGAGCGAAAGATTGGAGGCTTTCTCCACCTCTACATAGGACAGGAAGCGGTCGCTGTGGGTGCTGTTTCGGTTCTTGAAGATAAGGACCAAATAATCACCGCCTATCGTTGTCACGGACACTACCTCGCGCGGGGGGGGAGCTCCCGGGAGGGAATGGCCGAGCTGTTGGGGAGAGAGACTGGGTGCTCCAAGGGTCGGGGCGGTTCGATGCATTTCTACGATGCCAGCAGGAACTTCTTCGGCGGATGGGGGATCATCGGAGCGCAGATCCCAGTAGCCGCGGGAATGGCGTTCGCGAATATCGTCAACGAGACCGGGGGCGTCGTCCTCTGCTTTCTCGGGGATGGCGCAATCAACATTGGCCCGTTCCATGAGGGGCTCGCATTGGCATCGCTCTGGAAGCTACCCGTCGTCTACATAATCGAGAACAATTATTTCGCTATGGGCACTCCGCTCGAGAAAACTGCGGCCACTGACGATCTCTCGATTCGGGCGCTCGGCTATCCGATGGCGCGCGATACCGTCGATGGTCACGACATCTTCAAAGTTCGTAGCTGCATACTCGATGCCGTCCGGCGGGCTCGCGACAAACGCCAACCTACCCTCATTGAGGCCCGCACCTACCGCTATCGCGGACACTCGATGGCAGATCCCGCGACGTATCGAAGTAAAGCCGATGTGGACGAGTGGCGCTCCCGTGATCCGATAGCGACCCTCGGATCAAAGATCGATGCACTCGGGCTGCAAGTAACACGAGAGAAGATTGACGCTGAGATTGAAGCAGAGATACTCGACGCCGTGGCATTTGCTGAAGCATCACCGATGCCTGACCCCGCCACTGTTGGCGATTACGTCATGGCGTAGTCAGGCGAGGGGCAAGAAACGCTGAAGGCAGCAATACCAAATAAAATACTAGTTTCCTGCGCGTGGCGTTATCAAGAAAACGCGATGGTCTCCGGGGGACGGTGAGTGGAGCAGAAGACGATGCGAGAAATAGCAATCAGAGATGCCCTCAAAGAGGCGATGACTGAAGAGATGGAGCGGGATTCGCGGGTTTTCCTCGTCGGTGAAGAGGTAGGTGCATACAACGGTGCCTATAAGTGCTCGAAAGGGATGCTGGATAAGTTCGGTCCACAGCGGGTTATTGACTCGCCCATTGCGGAAAACGGCTTCGCTGGGTTTGGGATCGGAGCAGCCATGCTCGGCCTCCGCCCGATCGTCGAGTTCATGACCTTCAACTTCTCACTTATTGCGATCGACCAGATTCTGAACACCGCGGCAAAGGCACGACTTATGTCTGCCGGTCAGCTCGAGTGTCCGATTGTTTTTCGGGGTGCGGGAGGCGCGGCGTACCAGCTGGGCGCTCAACACGCTAACTCATTCGAGCATTTTTACGCATATACTCCGGGTCTTATCGTTCTTGCTCCCGCAACGCCGCACGATATGAAAGGGCTGCTCAAATCAGCAATCCGTAACGACAACCCAGTAGTATTTTTTGAATCCGAATTAACCTACAGCCTCAAAGGGGAAGTCCCTGAGGAAGAATACCTGGTACCGATAGGCAAAGCAGATCTTAAGCGAGAGGGAAGCGATGTCACTATTATCACCTGGTCGAAGAATGTATTCCTTGGATTGCAAGTCGCCGATGAGCTTAAGGAACGGGGAATAGCGGCGGATCTCCTCGATCTTCGCTCGTTGCGCCCACTCGATGAGGACGCTATCCTCACTTCGGTGGCCAAAACTCATCGCGTTGTTATTATTCAGGAACAACACCAGGTTGCGAGCTACGGCGCGTATCTGAGCCACTTGATTAGTACCAAGGCGTTCGATGAACTCGATGCGCCAGTTGAGCTCGTATCATCCCTCGAGATTCCGATGCCTTACGCGAAATCACTTGAGGCAGTTATTCTCCCTTCGAAGGAGCGGTGCGTTGAGGCGGTCATGCAGGCGCTGAGGTAAGAATTCCGAAGTGAGCGAGACTCACTGTCATTTTTACCCTCCGCTTTGTGTTTCCAAGGTCAGAGCTGGGGGGTGCATCCCCTTCTGTCTCCTGGCGAGGAACAGGTTTGTACCGTAAGGATCGGGCGACGTTTCGCCGGCCTTTATCACTCTCTTTGGCATGCATCGAGCTGGCAACCGTCCCACATGCGAAACTCCTCGCCCCGATCCCCACGTACAACTATCCAGCTTCGAGCTTGGCAACAGGAGGCTTTCGGCGTTTATCGTGATGCGGTGACCCGTGGCGAGCGATCTATCCTCTGGGAAGCGACCCCTGGAGCTGGGAAGACGACCGCTGCTCTCGCTGTGTGCCTCCATCAGCATCGACGACTCCGAACACCCACCATTCTTGTCATCGTCCCAACCGCTCACCTGAAAATTCAATGGGCTCGCGCTGCCGGGGCAGTCGGGTTAAATCTTGAGATCTCAATTACCAAGGATGGAGCGCCTCGCGATCGGGAGACTCACGGATACGTCGTCACATATCAGCAGATCGCTCAAGACCCCTCTTTCTTTCGAACAATCGCGCGACAGTCATGCACTGTACTCGACGAGGTACACCACGCAGGCGATGGGCTTTCATGGGGAGATGCTATTCTCTTCACCCTCGCTGAAGCGCGATTCGTATTATGCCTCAGTGGTACCCCCTTCCGAAGCGATAACGCCGCTATTCCCTTCGTTCGGTACGACGAGTCCGGAGTGAGTAGTGCTGATTATGCGTACGGCTACTCCCGTGCTGTTGAAGAGGGAGTATGCCGACCCACCGCGTTCCTTACGTACGGAGGAGAAGTATCATGGCGAGATGATGGAGGGGAGGTAGTCGCAGCCTTTTCAGATCCTCTCGATCCGGTTGCCTCTGCTCGACGACTGCGCGCTGCAGTGAGCGCTGAGAGTGGATGGATGACTCCTCTTCTCCGCGATGCTCATCGCCTTCTGCTGGCAACCAGAGAACAGAACCCACATGCTGGTGGCCTTGTCGTTACGGCAAATCAATCGCAGGCACGAAAGCTGAGCCGAGCCCTCGCCTCTATCACCGGCGAAAAACCGGTTCTCGTGCTCTCAGAAGATAGCGATGCCGCTGAGAATCTGAAGCGATATACCGAATCAAGCGAACCGTGGTTAGTTGCGTGCAACATGGTGAGCGAAGGGGTCGATATTCCCCGGCTTCAAGTCGGAGTCTACGCAACAACTGTTCGGACTAAGATGTATTTTCGGCAATTTATCGGAAGACTAGTCCGGACCCGTTACCACCCTCACCGAAGTGAAAAATCGGTGGCCGCGATTGCCTATTGCTACCTTCCCGCAGATCCCACCCTTAAGCAGCTCGCCTATGATATAGAAAGCGAGATTAAGCACTGCATCGATCATCGTGACCGGGAGGGGGTACGAGAGGATTTCACGGAGCGACCTGAGCGCTCGGAGCCGATAGCCTCTTTGTGGGAGGTTCTCGAATCAACCAATGATGGGCTGCAATCAGTCATCGTCCATGGGGCTGTCGTCAACGGGAGCAAAGTGAGTTCGGGGACGATACTCCCCGTTGAAGGAACCCTGGGGAACTCATGCTCTCTGCTCCCAATCCCAACCCACCCCCTTACCTCTTCCCCCGGACAGGGAATCGATGTTCAGATGCTGATATCAGAACAGGTCGCCGAAAGGCTTACCCAAAAACGCGCCCATACAGAGACAAAAGCCGCTCTAACACGAGAGATTAGGCGACTGGTTGCTCTTTGCCACCGCCGCCTTAATCGCTCACATGCAACGATCTACGCCCAGCTTAATAGCCACCAGGGGATACAAAGCCAAGCGAACTGTTCTGAAAATGAGCTCCAACAACGAATCGCGTTATTGAACGGAATGATCGCGGGCTCCTTCGGTTGAGTGGGTAGTAACTCTCACCTCTCCCCGTTGCCCATAATCAAAGCCCCACAAACTTTTTAAACGCACGCACGGTTGCCTGACGACCTACCGAGGCGATTGACTCGTGCAACGGAATGCTCTTTGGGCAGGCTTTGACACAGTTCTGGGCGTTCCCGCAATCCTCAACGCCGCCGTTCCCCATGACCGAATCGAGTCGCTCATCGCTCTGGTAGGCACCCGTGGGGTGACTATTGAAGAGACGCACCTGGTTAATCGTTTGCGCTCCGACAAAGTTGTTATCGATCGCAAATTGCGGACAAACCTGGAGGCAAACCCCGCACGTCATACACGTTGACATCACATACCGCTCGCGCACCTCGGCAGGATTCTGTCGGGGTCCTGGCCCTAAATCGTGGCTCCCATCAATCTCGACCCAAGCTTTGACCCGCTTAAGATTCTCAAACATCCGGCTTCTATCAACTGCCAGGTCCCGCACCACCGGGAATTTGTTCATCGGTTCCAGCGTGATGGGCTGTTCGAGCTGATCGACGAGCGCAGTACACCCCTGCCTCGCCTTCCCATTAACCACCATCGAGCAGGCCCCACACACACTCTCCAAACATCCTGAATCATAGACGATGGGGCATGCCCGTTTCCCCGTGATATCAACCGGATTTTTTCTAAGCTCCATCAGAAGCGAGAGGACGTTGTGTCCCGGCTGATAGGGCACCTCGAAATCCTGCCAGTAGGGCAGTGCACTCGGATTGTCCTGTCGCTTTACCCTCACCCGAATCTTTCGGCCACTGTGGCCGGCAACAGTATGCGAATGTGACGAGTTACTTGGTGCCGATGTGCTTTCTTCTGCATGACTCATGGTGATGGTGCTCCTTTTATCTCGTGATCAGATGAGTTCGCTAACCTGTTCCGCTAACAGCCTAATAGCCGCCACAAGCGAAACTATGCAGATGCTGTCTTATCCACGTTATATACTCGTTTCCGGGGAGGTATAAATCGGATATCGACCTCTTCATAGCTGAGCTGCGGACCGGCTGGGCTGTAGGCCGCCTTTGTTGTCTTGAGCCAGTTTTCATCATCACGCTCAGGGAACTCTGGTTTATAATGGGCACCCCGACTCTCATCCCGCTGCAACGCCCCCTCGACGATCGCGTGAGCGAGATCAAGTCCGTTGGTGAGCTGATTAACAAAGAGCAGCTCTTGATTATAAACCGAGGTTGAGCTTCCGATTCCCACCCGACCGACCCTCTCCTTGAGCTCAAGGATCTTTTCGATACCGCCCCTCAGCTCGTCGTTTCGTCGAACCACGGTGACGTTGTTGGTCATCATCTGACCAAGCTCTTGATGTATGACATAGGCGTTTTCCGTCCCCCGCATCTGGGCTATTTCGTCAAGCCGAGCGGTCATCCGTCGTTCCTCCGCGTCAAATATCGACGATTCTGAGTCGCAGCTCCGCTGCTTGAGCCCCTTGCAGTACTGAGCGATCTTTGGTCCCCCCTTGAGGCCATCGAACGTACAGCTCAAAAGTGCGTTAGCTCCCAGCCGATTTGCTCCGTGATACTCAAAATTGCACTCTCCCCCGGCAAAAAGGCCAGGAATATTGGTCATCAGGTTATAATCAACCCACAAGCCACCCATCGTGTAGTGCATCCCTGGGAATATCTTCATCGGAACCTTCCGCGGGTCATCGCCGACGAACGTCTCATAAATCTCGAGAATCGCGCCGAGTCGCTTATCGAGAAAGTCACGTGAGAGGTGGCTCAGGTCGAGATACACCATATTGTCGCCGTTGACCCCGAGCTTCTGACGAACACAGACATCGAAGATTTCTCGCGTTGCGATATCGCGGGGAACGAGGTTACCGTAGGCAGGATATTTCTCCTCCAGGAAATACCACGGCTTGCCATCTTTATAGGTCCAAACTCGTCCCCCCTCACCTCTCGCCGACTCACTCATCAGCCGTAGTTTATCGAGACCAGGGATGGCGGTCGGATGAACCTGAATGAACTCCCCATTCGCGTAATACGCTCCCTGCTGGTATGCACTCGCGTGAGAAGAGCCGGTGTTGACCACTGAGTTCGTCGATTTTCCGAAGAGCATACCGATACCACCGGTACACAGCATTACCGCATCGGCGCGAAACGCCTTAACCTCCCGATTAACGAGATTTACCGCCGTGATCCCACGACATACGCCATGACTGTCCTTCACCAACGACAGAAACTCCCAGTATTCGAACTTCTGCACCTGCCCCAACACCTCGCGACGGCGTACCTGTTCATCGAGTGCATACAATAGCTGCTGCCCCGTGCTCGCTCCAGCGAACGCAGTGCGGTGGTGTTTAGTCCCCCCAAATCGTCGAAAATCGAGATTCCCCTCGGCGGTTCGATTAAAGGGGACCCCGAGCCGGTCAAAGAGGAAGATGATGTCGGGCGCCATGGCGGTCATCTCTTTGACCGGCTCCTGATTGGCCAGAAAATCCCCACCATAGATGGTGTCATCAAAATGCTCGCCAACCGAATCCCCTTCTCCCCGGATATTCACCGCAGCGTTGATACCCCCTTGGGCACACACCGAGTGGGACCGTTTCACCGGGACCACTGAGAACACCTTGACCGAGGCTCCTAGCTCAGCGAGCTTCATAGTCGCCGCCAATCCTGCCAAACCTCCGCCAACAACGATAACTTCAAACGGGGATGATGCCATACCGAAATACCCTGGTAGTGTAAGATATCACAGAAAATCAGTTTTCTTCGACCTTCTCCCGATTAAATGCCAAGAGAGGTGAGAATACTCTGCTTGAAGACAAAGGCGGATAGAATATCAATGCCGACTATCGAAAGAATCGCAAAGATCGCCATGCTAACGCACGCAAGTCGCTTCTGTCCGACATCAGACCGGACCAGCCCCCACGTTATCGAGAAGCTCCACAGACCATTCGAGAAGTGGTACACCACCGATATGATCCCGGCGATATAAAGCGCGAACACCCACGGCACCGACAGCTTGGTCGCCATATCCTGAAAGGTGATCTCGCGGCCCGCAATAAAAAGTGCCCAAAACCGGGTGGACACCACGTGGTAGGCGATATAGAAAAACGCCACTATCCCCGTGATCCGTTGGAGAACATACGCGATATTCCGGCTGTGGGTGTATTGGGCGACCACGGGACGCGACGCTCTTGTGATATAAATACCATAGACGGAATGAAAGATGAGTGGGAGAAGAAGCAACGCCCACTCAGCCACCATCAGGTACGGCATCGAGGCTATCTTCTCAACGGTTTCGTTGAATGCCTCAGCCCCGCGACGCGCCGAGGCATTCTCGAAAAAATGGAACAGCAGAAATCCTCCGAGCGGCACAATCCCAGTAAGTGAATGGAGCCGTCGGAGAAGAAATGATTTATCAGCTGAAGAGAGCGCGCATCCTCCGGAGGAGGCTTCCGCTGCGGAAGTCGCTGTCATGATGTACCTCGTCTCAGATTGTACGATACTACCACCGACTGAACATGGTGATGAATTACCCAAGGAGCGCGATAAGGCCTTTAACGCGCTCAACACTCGCCGCAAGCTCTGCTTGCTCCCCTTCAGAGATTGGGATCTCGACAACTTTTTCGACACCCCCCGCTCCGATAATCACCGGCACTCCGATATAAAGACCGCCGGTAACTCCATACTGTCCAGTGCACGATGCTGCAGCAGCAACCACTTTTCGTTGGTCAAGCAAGTAGCTCTCTGCCATCTCTATGGCTGAGGCAGCCGGCGAATAGAAAGCCGAGCCAGTCTTCAGGAGCGCAACGATCTCTCCTCCCGCACCCCGAACCCGCTTCTCAATCGCGTCGAGCCGTTCAGCGGAGACAAGATGAGATACCGGAACCCCGTTAACCGTGGTGAAGCTCCGCACCGGCACCATGTCATCACCGTGACCGCCGAGCACGAATGCAGACACCGAAGCGACCGACACATTGAGTTCCTCAGCAAGGAACGCGCGATATCGCGCAGAATCGAGAACGCCTGCCATCCCCGCGACCTTCGATGGGGCGAACCCAGTAGCCTCTCGCATCAGCCACGCCATCGCATCGAGGGGATTGGTAACCACGATGACGAAAGCGTTGGGCGCATATTCCTTAATCCCCGCGCCAACCGTCCGGATAATTTCAGCATTCGTTCGAACTAGATCGTCGCGACTCATGCCAGGTTTACGGGCAAGCCCCGAAGTGACGATACAGACATCGGCACCCGCGATATCAGCTATGTCGTTCGTTCCCTTTATCGAAAAATCGCACTGAAAAACGGGAGCCAGATGAAGCAGATCGAGCGCCTTGCCCTGCGGAAGATCCGCGACCACATCATACATCACTACATCGCCAAGCTGCCGGAGCCCCGCCAGCAATGCGAGTGTTCCCCCAATTTGACCAGCTCCAATTAACGCAATCTTTCGCCGAGCCATCGCTGCATACCCCTTTAATTGTGTGATTTGTCTCGCTTGAGTGCCGAGTCGTACCAACTCACAACGGCGATAAAACTCCCTTGACTCTCGTTTAATCGCCGCACAGAAAAACCTCATAGAAGGTACTACCATGCGTCCTTCATAGCAAGCGAAAATGAGGTTGACTGGCACCAGCGGGCGCACCCAATGATCAAAGCTTTTCGCTCTCTTTCCCGATCCAATCTCACTCACCACTTGAATCGAGCTCATCCTCCTGATATAGTCCTGGCGTTGAACAGCGTCGGGGTGTAGCTCAGCCTGGCTAGAGCACTAGTTTTGGGAACTAGGGGTCGCTGGTTCAAATCCGGTCACCCCGATTTTCGGTTTTTACCACTGTTGTTGTGGATGAGGTTGTGGATGGGGTTGTGGATGGGGTTGTGGATAAACAGCGCGCTCTGAACGTTTTGACCTCTTCGGTAGGCACCTCTGTGGGACGATTGTGGTAACACCAATTCGAATCTCATGTTTTTATCCGCGATGATTCGTGCGTTAATGCTGTCTGATTAAAAGAGTCGGTTCTGCGCCCTCTCTCACCAACTCTCACTCCGCACTCTCATGCAAAGATCTCCCTCATTCGCCCCCCCTTCAGTCGACTCTCCCGCACCCTCTATCCCGACTCGGCTTGCCCGATTTCGGAAGAAGATGGCAGACGCAGGGTGGGATGGGTATCTCGTCCCTTCTGCCGATCCACATCTCAGCGAATATCTGCCTGACCACTGGAAGCGTCGAGAGTATCTTTCCGGCTTCACCGGATCACTCGGCGATCTTCTGGTCGGTAAAACTGGGGCGTGGTTGTGGACCGATTCTCGCTACTTCCTTCAGGCCGAGGAGCAGCTCGCAGGAACTGACATCTCGCTCTGTCGATTAGGCATCGCGGGAGAACCCACCCTCGAAACTGTTATCGATGAACACTTCTCTGGAATGACCGTTGCGGTTGATCCACATACCATCTTAGTTCGTGACCGCGAACGGCTGACGAAGGCACTTGGAAAGGTGTCAGGGCAACTCATCCTTGCATCACACAATCTCGTTGATGCTGTTTGGGAAGACCAGCCATCCCTTCCCGCCGATCCCATCTCAATACATCCCCTCTCGTTCGCGGGCATATCAGTCGCGGATAAGATATCTCTCGTACGGGAACACCTCGCAACCCTTCTTCCGCGTGAAGGGTTATCATACATACACCCCATTTCAGCCCTCGATGCGGTTGCGTGGCTTTTTAATATTCGAGGATCCGACATTCCGTTCAACCCCCTCGCCCTTGGGTATGCAGTGATCTCGTCAGATATCGCCGTTGCATATCTGAATCTCTCAATCGCATCCCGCGAGGTTGTCGCGCAGCTCGCTCATGAGGGAGTAACGGTACGACCTTATGGCGACTTTATTTCTTCCCTCGAGGAATACCGAGGCACTTGGATTATTGATCCGCTCTCGACGAATGCGGCGATCATTGAGATGATTGAAAGGAGTAATACTCCCCCCGTTATCAGAGCCCCGTCCCCCATAACCCTCCTTAAATCGGTCAAAAACCCCGTCGAGCTGGAGGGGATGCGGATGGCACATCTGCTCGATGGAGCTGCGTTTACGTCGCTTCTTCACTGGCTCAATACGAGAGTCTTAGATACGGAGATAACGGAACTAAGCCTCGCCGAGAAACTCGAAGAGTTTCGCTCTCAGAATCCTACCTACCGCGGGCCAAGCTTTCCAACTATCGCTGGATTTGGCCCTCATGGAGCGATTGTGCATTATTCCGCGACCCCTTCCAGTGCATCATCGGTGACACCGTCAGCACTTCTCCTTATCGATTCCGGAGGACACTATCTTCACGGCACCACCGACGCCACCCGCACGATTCACCTCGGTGATCCCACCCCCGAGGAAGCAGAACGATATACGCTTGTTCTCAAGGGACACCTTGCCCTTGCGCGCGCCGTTTTTCCGGCAGGAACCGATGGATGCGACCTTGATGCGCTCGCTCGTGCGCCATTGTGGAACCATGGCCTCAACTACGGGCACGGCACCGGTCACGGAGTCGGGTGCTACCTTCCGGTTCACGAGGGGCCACAGCGAATTGCACTGGGTCGACGGTCAGTATCCTTGCTTCCCGGCATGGTCGTCAGCAATGAGCCGGGCTACTACAAACCAGGTGCGTATGGAATTCGAATTGAGAACCTCTTGCTCGTGACCGAACGCCCTGACTTAGCCTCTCATGAGCTCGGCGAATTTCTCTCGTTTTCCCCCCTGAGTTTGGTACCCTACTGCCGGCGACTCGTGGTCCCTTCGCTCCTATCCGATGAGGAACGGAGTCAGATTAATGCCTATCACCGATTCGTTCGCGAGTCGTTAGAACCGCTCCTCCCCCGCGATATCTCACTTTGGCTGCAACAAGAGACCGCTCCTGTGTAAAGGATGCCTTGGTGAGTGGCTCTTTTCCCGATTGCCCTCGGGCAGACATTCCCCACCACTCAGGAAACTTTATCTCCCCGCCGAGTCCAGCGCTCACCAATAGTTGCTCCCACCCCGCCCGTGATTGCACACCACGTCAGGTAGTACAGAAAACTGACATGGAGCGGCGCGGTGGAATTGTGGTTCGAAGCAAACGGATAGCCAACGAAAAACCAACTGTAGAGGGCAATCAGCGCACAACTCCCAGCTGCTAGATATCGCGCGGCCCACCGCGGGGCGAGCAACACGAGCGCGGGGAGCGGATACACCAGATACTGAGGGCCAAATCCAGGGGCAAATATGAGAAATCCGCCGAACGCGAGGAGAAAGCCAAAAAGAATATCGGTGCTTCGAAGCGTATTCATAACGAAAACGGGCAGAGCCAGAATCAACAGCTTCGCCGGGAGCGCGTACAATGTCGCGATGATATGCGGAAATCCTGAAATCTCAGATCGCCACGGACCGAGAATTGTCGTAAGAAAGACGGTGATACCCCACATATCAAGAGGTGGCTGATATTGAAGAACATCTTGAATGAATGGCCAGCCACCCCATATGACTCCACCCACCACCGAAATGAGGGGAATTACCACCCCCAATAAAAATACCCACCAACGGCTCCACCCCACCACGAAAAGGGCAACCGGCACGAATACTAGTGGTGGCAGCTTTATCGAGGCTGCGATCCCAAGAATCAATCCAGCCCGAAACACACTCCCCCCCGAGTGAAGTACCACTGCGGATGCAAACGCCATCGAATTGACGAGCGAATCGAGGTTGCCGTGATACCCCGCGATCAGGAGTGGCACGGGGGCGAATCCGAAGAGACAAATACCAACGAGCCTCGACCGCAATCGACACCTGAATCCTATCAGGGTAAGGGTTAGCACATCGCCCAGGATCCCCGGAATCCGGAGAATAAAAGGAAACGCGATTCCTGTTGCGAGATGGATCTTATAAGTAGCCCACACCAAAAGCACACCCAAGGGGGGTACGTTGCAGAGCGAATCGCGCGCATACAGCCGCCACAATCCATCCTCATCAATGGCAACCGCGAATTGATACCATGCCGCGACATCACTCGACCCCACGGACGCCGCAGCAATCCAGATACGGAGAATGGTCGCGACACTTATCAGCGCGACGGGGATAAGGGCTGGAGGTGTCTGAAAGTTTCTCATTGCAGACGCTATGTGATTGTTAGTCATGCCCACGCTTCAGCACCGAAGGTCACCGGGAGGCAGCCACCGTCAGAATATGTGGGTTTTCGGCGGTTTACGCTACTGAGATTCTCGATGGTTCCATAACCTCAAGAGGAGCCTTTCGCGAGAAACTGCAGAGAATGGTATACTGTGGTTTGTCGCCCAGCTTACGGGGGAGCGCACCTCCCGTCAGCTACCGGGTAGGGAGGGCGACATAGATGCGAGCCCCGCGTTGGGATGCACCTCTTCGAAAACATTATCGCCGGCTATGGCCACTTTAGATCCCTTGACCTCACAGAATCGAGAGCCCCAACCACACGGGGTGACAGAGTCCTCCATTGAACAACAAAGCTCAGCAGCCTCACTCGGAGCTCCTGCTGAAGTCGGCACCCGCTCGGACCTTCAGAACACCTCACCGAACCGCTCTCGACCAAAGGACCCCCCCTCCTCGGCGGGGTCTATGCCGTCCGAGAGTAGAATTGGCCGCAGCGAGCTCGGTCCTGCTGAAACCCGGGATTCCAGAGGCGCTCTCCCCCCTGGCAAAGGGGAACAGACGTCGGCACTAAAAGGTCAAAATACGAATCTTCAGTCCAAGGTTCAGGACCTGATGAGCCAGTACGCAAATGGTACCATCTCCCAAGGAGAGCTGGTTCGACAGCTTAAAATGGTAAATAACGTCCTCGCCCACAACATGGTCAAGGAGGCAAAGCAGGCATTGGGAGGGAGCACTGCCCTTGCCACTTCGCCTGAGCACCAGTCACAACTCCCCCAGAGCCGTTCCCTCCTCGAGGACAACGCAACAAACGTGAAGGCGGCAGGAGTTGAAGAGACGGGTCCTCCTCCACCCGAAAAGGCGGAATCAGCGTACGGGGCAATGGGTCAAGATGGCGCGCTTTCGACCGAGCACGAAAAACAGCAGGAAGAGCAGCGACAACAGAAGCAGGAAGCTGATCAACAGATGCTCGAGGGAATTATCGCTGACCGGGAAACAAACGAGCAGGCACAAATTCAGCGCACGAATCAGATAGTGGAGCAAAATGCTCGGGCCGCGCAGGACAAGCAGCGCCAGATGCAGGAGCAGCAAAAGCAACAGGAGGCGCAAACGCAGGAGATAACGGGCCAGAGAGGACAGATTGGCGAGTTCCTTCGGACAGCGTCAAAAGCGAGCGCCCAGAAGCAAAAATACCTCCAACGGACAAAATCGAGGACATCTGTCGGTGTTATTCCACGGCTCGATAAGGAGCTTTCCCTCGGACCCCACCAACAGCAGTCGGTCTCTCACAGCTCAAGAGACTCGAAGAAGAGGAGCGATGGGCAGGAGGAGGATTTTCTCGAGATGCTCGGGGATGGGATCGCCTTTGAAGATTCGCCAGAGGGGGCTCGGGACAGCTCGTCCTCAATTAATCCAGGTGATGACCGCCAGAGGGATAATGCTCGAGAAGATACCTTCCCGGGAACCGAACCAACATCTGCGGTCAGTGGACAGACCAAACACCCTCCGGAGCCCCAGCCCCTCCCCGATTGGTTCAAGCCTCTCGGTGATACAAAGTGGTGAGCCGGCCCCGACTTGAGTACGCACAACCCGGCATGCGCTTGGAATAACAAGTTGACCTATCGAGCGGTGCGCAGGATATTTTTTAATCGAATGAGAGCCCGGGATCGAATCTGAGATGCCCTGGACTCCGTAACCCCAAGGATCTCGCCAATCTCTTTCAGATTGAGCTCCTCATAAAAATAGAGCGATATAACAAGTCGTTCTTTCTCGGGGAGCCTATCAAGGGCGCGCGCAACGAGTTCGACCTTTTCTCCCCCCAGTATTCTGCTCAAGGGATCACGCATACGGCTCGGAAGCACCTCGTCTGCCTGAAAGCGGTCCTCTCCGTGCCCGAATCCGAGCTCCTCAAAACTCAACATGACAATGCTGCCGACCTCACTCAGGAGTCGCTGAAGCTCGTCCAGCTCAATGCCGAGCTCCCCAGCTACCTCCTCATCCGTTGCGGGACGCCCCATCCGTTGTTCAATCCGGTGATAGGCTGATTCAACTTTATGAGCCTTATACCGAAGGGTGCGAGGAAGCCAATCCTGCGCCCGGAAACTATCGATAATCGCCCCGCGAATCCGAAACTGGGCGTAGGTTGCGAAGTTAGTGTCGTGAGTTGGATCAAACTTCTCGAGCGCATCGACAAGTCCGATGATGCCGGAATTGAGCATCTCTTTAACATCGACCTCCTTGGGCAAGCGACCCGAGAGGCGATGAACAACCCGTTTTACGAGGGGCAGATAACTACGGATCACGTCCTCCCGCTCGTACTCACTGACCGAACGGTAGGCCTCAATCGCCGTTGTCTTCGCCTTAGTTGCCTTGAATTTCTTCATAGCTCCTCAAAACTCCGACAACTATCGCGCAAATAATTCGGATGCCAACAATAACGATAGCGGCTCTCACCGCGAGCGTTCCGAGCCCAATATCGTGTCGCCACCCCTCAACGCCCACAACGATGAGGCTGATAAGCGCGAAAAGCGCAAACGCGAATCGCACATACCGGAGATCGTTCTTCCGAGCCATTACTTCACTCACAGAGCAACCTGCCTAGCGAGAATGTCCTGGAAGAATAACTGAAGTCCGCCACGCACTTGTGGCCCCTCCGACACCTCATCGACACGTTTTGCCAATCTCCTTAAGGACAATCCTGATTGAGAGGTCGGAAAAATCTCTAACAGTGGTCTATTTCGCAATATTGCTGCTGAGACTGCTGAATCATGTGGAATAAAACCGAGATATGAAACTCGAATTCGCAGAAAACGCTCGCAAGAGTGCATCAATCTTGTTGCTGCTCTGCGTGCAAGCCGCTCCGGGTCCTCGTCAAACCCACTCACATTGTTGACAACGAGGGATATCTTAGTTTCACCGTAATGGCCCACCAGGACCTTTATCAGCGCATAGGCGTCCGCGATTGACGTTGGCTCTGGGGTGATCACAACCAGAACTTCAGAGGAAACCGCATTAAAATACATGACATCTGGACCAATACCCGCCTGCGTATCGATGAGTAGGTAGTCGTATCCCCTCGCCACCGATTCCAGCTCCGCACACATCCGCATCCGCTGCTCTACCGAGAGAACCGCGAGCGACTCTATCCCCGATGCAGCCGCGATTAAAGAGACACCGTGGGGTGTTTCAACTATCGCCTCTTTCAATGGAAGATTGGAAAGGATAACCTGCTCAAGTGTCTGGGAAGGACGGATACCGAACATCACGTCGACATTTGCCAACCCAAAATCACAATCCATGAGCAAAACGCGCCGACCCCGCTCAGCGAGCGCGATAGCAAGATTCACCGCCGTATTAGTCTTGCCTACTCCTCCTTTCCCGCTGGTGATGCTCATCACACGGGGGATGCCCGTCTTCCCTCCCCGGTATACGCCATCTTCATCCATCATTGCATCTTCCCCAACCCAGGTTTGGCTCATAAAATTTACCCACGCTCGATACACAAAATATCGTCACAACCGACTACAGCCTCCCATCTCACTCCTATCCCTCCATCGAAATCACCCCGAGGGACTGCACCCGCACATTCGGCGCAACCTCGCTGTGACTAATAACAGCGAAACCCGGGGTAAATCTTTCACAAAATCGGGCCAGTGCCGCCCGCAGATGAGCGGGTACAAGCAATAAAGGAGTATAGCCCTGCTCCAAAAACTTCTCCGACAACTTCGTAAGCTTTCCTATCATCAACTGAGCGAATGGAGGGTCAAGCGCAAGAAAGCTGCCCTCATCAGTCTGCTGAACCGCATCAGCCAACTGACGCTCTACCGGCGCTGCTATCGAGGCGAGTGGCAATACCCCTGCCTGACTGGTGTAGCGTGCCGTGATCACCCGGGACATGCGTCTGCGAACAAACTCTGCCAATCGCTCAGGGTGTTTTACGGTGGGCGCCCAATCGCCAAGCGTTTCAAGAATGCCCTTCAGGTCACGAATACTCACCTGTTCCCGAAGCAGTGTCTGGAGAACCTGTTGCACCTGGCCGACTGAGAGATGCGTGGGTACGAGCTCCTCAAGCACCTTCGGTGAATCCTTGGCAACATTATCAAGAAGCTGCTGCACCTCCTGCCGTCCGAGCAGCTCGTGCATATGACCACGAATAATCTCGGTCATATGCGTCGCAACAACGGTTGTTAAATCGACAACGGTATATCCCATAAACTGAGCACGCTCCTTATCGTGCTCAGGTATCCACAAGGCATCGAGCCCAAAGGCCGGCTCCCTCGTCGGGATACCCTGCAAGGGGGATGCCACGGTACCAGGGTCCATCGCAAGGAGATATCGGGGTTTAAGATCACCCCGCGCAATGATAGCTCCTCGCAAAACCAGCCGATATTCAGCCGAAGGAATCCGTACATTATCTTTAATGTGGATCGGCGGAACGATAAATCCGTACTCCGTGGCAAATTGTCGACGCAGATTCCTGATACGCTCGACAAGATCACCACCATCGACGAGATGCACCAATTCAAAACCGAGCTCAAGCTCAAGCGTATCAAGACCCAGCAATCCCAACACCTCCTCAGTACTTCCCGGTTTAGGGGCATTTTCGTCGGGAGCAGCCTCGATCTTCGGCGGTTTCACGAGCGCTTCAGCTATGACGCGCCGTCGAACAAAGCCAACCGCCGCAACCCCCACGCTAAGCAGCATGAACGGGAAAAATGGGAGCCCCGGAACAAGCGCAAAGCCACCGCATACCGCCGAAGTCAAAAAGAGTGGCCGTACCGAGCCGGATAACTGACGGAAAACATCGGCATTCAGATCCTCTCCCGACCCTGCTCGAGTAACGATGAGCCCCGCCGCCGTGGAGATGATGATCGCGGGGATCTGGCTGACCAGACCGTCCCCAATGGTAAGGAGGCTGTAGGTTTGGGCGGCAGTGAGCCAATCCATCCCCTTCTGAGCCACCCCTATTATCAGACCTCCAACGATATTGATCCCCGTGATAAAGACCCCAGCAACCGCATCTCCACTAACAAACTTGGCAGCTCCGTCCATGGAGCCATAGAATTCTGCCTCTTGCTGAACTTCCTTTCTTCGCTGACGGGCCTCTGTCTCCTTGATAATACCGGTATTCAAGTCGGAATCGATCGCCATCTGTTTCCCCGGCATCCCGTCGAGGGTGAATCTGGCGGCGACCTCCGCTATTCTGCCCGAACCCTTGGTGATGACCTTGAGATTAACGATGCTGATAACGACAAACATCACAAAACCGATAATGTAGTTACCGCCTACTACGAACTCTCCGAAAGCCTTGATGACACTTCCCGCCGCCTCATGCCCTCTATCCCCATTTAGGAGGATGAGTCGTGTTGCCGCAACATTCATCGAGAGCCGAAAAAGGGTGGTAACAAGGAGGAGCGCCGGAAAGGATGAGAATGAGAGAGGCCGCTCAATATAGAGAGACACGAAGAGGATAACGAGAGAAATCGTTATATTCAGCGCGATGCAGACATCAAGGAGAGCCGTCGGCAGGGGCAGAACAAGGATCAGAAGAACCCCTATCAATGATGCCGGAATCGCGAGTGACTGTGCGATCCTCATCCGAGACTCTGCCATGATCCTTCCCCGTAAATAGACGATTCAGCCTTGAAAACTACCTTGAAACGCTTGCTCCCTTGAGTCGATATACATAGCCAAGGACCTCGGCGACTGCTCGGTAAAGATCGTGGGGAATCTGCTGACCGACCTTCACGGAGGCATACAGTGCCCGGGCAAGTAACTTGCGCTCGACGATCGGCACCCCTGCCTCTTTGGCTATCTCGCGGATCCGCAACGCAAGGTATCCCGTTCCTTTTGCAACGACTTCCGGAGCCCCCATCTTGGAACGATCATATCGAAGGGCAACTGCGTAATGAGTCGGATTGGTAATCACCACGTCCGCTTTCGGTACCGCTGAGGCAAGCTTTTGAACAAGGCGCGCTCGACCTTTGCTAACCATCTTGCGCTTGGTTGCCTCATCACCTTCCATGTTTTTATGTTCATCCTTGACCTCTTGCTTGGTCATGTTGTTCTGCCGATGCCACCGATATTTCCCGTAGACATAATCAATGGCCGCGATCGCCGCAAAAACCGCTATCAAACGCCAGAACACAATGGTCATTCCATTTCCGGCAAAGAGCAGAAGCCCCTCAATGCCTCGAAATGGCAACATGACTGCCTCTTGAGTCGAAGATCGAATCGCAAAATAAGCGATAGGAAGGACGAGAGCGAGCTTTCCTATCGCCTTCAGAGTTGTGAAGAAGCCCGCTGGGGAAAAAATCCGTCTAATCCCCGCAATGGGATTAAGAGCGGAGAATCGAAAACGAATAATCGACGCTTTGATGTTCCACTTCGTTTGAATCATCACCGCGAGACTTGCAACAATACTATTGATAAAAAGGAGTAACAGAAGGAATGGGCCGACATGCCACAACGATTCGACAAACCAGTGCCCAATATTGTTCGTTGAAAGATCTGTCGTTTGAGGGAGAGATGCGAGTGTAGTCCGAAGAATCTCCCTCAAACCCGCAAATAACTTCGGAGCAATTCGTGTTGCAACAAGAAATGCAACAGCAAGAGTTGCGATCTGAGCCACCTCACTCGAGAAGTACACCCGGCCTTCCCGCTGCATCTCCTGCAGTCGGCGCCCCATGGGCAGTTCGGTACGCTCTTCTGGAGATGAATAGTCAGCCACGATTGCTCCGCGAAGTCTCGCCTTCGGATAAACTCATCAAAAAAAACTAACGTGACCCATCTTCAGGAGAATACAAAGATCCGGTTCGGCCAATCTAACTCGTCGAGTGGCTCCGAAAAATCGCGGCTTCCGATGACGTGGAACCGAGCCGCGCCAGACTACTGACACAATAAAACAGGGCTTCACCACTCGAGCAAGAAGGGTGCCAGCTCCCACCGGCCCAGAAAGGCGCCGATTACCCCAAGAAGTGCCCACGCTCCTGATGACCGTCAAAAGGTTGCCATGGGGGGCCGAATTTGGTTTGCAAAAGGCGTCTCCTCATGTAACCCATCTTCTAGGAGAAAAAAGAAAGTTCTCCACCAGTACCTCATCTCGAAGTACCATAGAGGGTAAATCCTCCAACTCCCTCCCGTTTCATCGGTGAGATGTTGATGACCACGCTTTCTCCGCTCTCGGATTCATGTCAGGTATGGAATTGGGGAGTACATCAGCGTGTTGAGAGAACCAGAAGGAATTTTTCCTCCGCCACCATCGGAGCGGGGCTCTGTCTGTTGATCGGTACGAGATCCAAAAAGGGGGTGTATCTTGAATTCCCAGTGGAGCGCTATTGAGTTTGAGCGTGTCGTCAACCGGATAGAATCGAAATGGATCCCGGTCAATCACCAATTTGGGCATGAACTAATTCAAGACCTCGCCACGGGTACGTTTGATGAGACCCCGGAAAAGCTGGTCGAAACACTCCGGCTTGATATCGCTCTCTACCTCTTCGTTATCAAAGAGCTGGCTATTCGAGGTCGATCCCTCGGCATCGGGGTGTCAAGTCTCAAAAATCCCGAGGAAATCCTTAGTTGCGTGCCAAGTCGCTCGATTGCTTCGATCGTTTCCCGAGCCGTCGAGACAATTCCGGACCTGAAAGCATCCTCTCTTCTTGCCGATCGGATACTCGAAACCCTCGAGGTGAGTGTTACCGCCTATTCTGGCGGGAAACAAACGGAATCTGCTTCCACCCTGTTTGGAATCAGCATAGCTCGACAAATGGGGAACCTTCTGATTGCGTTCTCGTTCCCTGATGAGTATTGCGCGATGATGTCTGATCTCAAATCATTTGATGGCTTTGAGCTGGCGTGTCGCGAAGTATTGGGATTCACCCCTCTTCGATTAACCTCCAAACTTCTCATGCGGTGGGGATTTCTCGCGACGCTCCCGCTTCTCGGCGAACCGACCCCACGAACAGATCCGGCAGAATCTAAGGGGAGCGTGGATGAATCAGTCACGGGATTACGGGAGATCTGCGCAGCCTCTGAGCTTTTAGCAAAAACGCGTCGCGAGCTTCTGTATCCGGGAGCCACTGATGCGTGGTCATCATTCCAGGAAAGCTGGCCCTCCGCAGCGCAGCTCCTGCCAGAGAACCCCTCCCCAGACGACCTAAAACTGCTCCTTCGGGAGTATCAACGGGTGATTCCCTCTCTCTGTTCTGCTGGGGTAAGCTCCGATCCAATGCTCTTGAGGAGTGCTCGAGAACAAGATCCGGTCCTTCGTCAAAACCCGTTCATATCCCGGTGCAAAGGAGCGTGTCGTGACGACCTCACCGATTTATACCAACGGATGCCACTCGGTGGCCCGGCACCAGAGCTACTATCCCCGCTCATCAAGAACACCATTTCAGTTGCCGGGTTCTCGGCTGTCGTCATTTTTACTCTCAACCCCGATTCCCGCGAACTCGTTCCCGTGATGTGGGTCGGCAATCCCCAGACTATTTCGATTACCCCCGCCCCTCTCCACGATAAGTCCCTCATTGTAACCCGCGCTTATCTGGCAAAGCGTCCCCTCATCTGGAGGACTCGACTGCCTGGCCCTCCTCAACGAGAGGTCGCCTCGATCAGCTGGATACTGGGATTTTCTCGTCGCATAGGGGTAACTCATCTAGAGATGCCTGGCGAGGAGTTCTCTTCCTCCGATATCGAATACCTCTACCACTTCAAAGCCATCTGTCAGGCGCTCAATGATATGCTCGGGCTCAACTGAGCCGCTCGTCATCAAGCAAATCGGCATCGGCCCATTCAAAATTTGACTGAAGTGATGTAGGATTAACGAATTAATTGGATTACCGTTTCTGATGGGACGGTAGGGGCCTTAGTCTTTGTACCGGGCCGTTTGGGGTAGCATTTCATCCTTATCGTATTACCCATGACCACAAAAGTTCTCAAGTTCGGCGGAAGCTCAGTAGCGAATGCCGATCGAATTCTCGCAGTGGTAGAGATAATCCGCCTCGCACAACTCGGAGGGGCGCATCCCCTCGTTGTCGTCTCCGCGCTGCAAGGGGTGACGGACGATCTGATAAGAAGCGCTCGCACAGCTGTTGCGGGTGATCCATCGTATCGGGAGGCGCTCGCCGCGCTAAGATTCAGACATCATGAAACTGCGAGGGGAGCGATCTCATCTCTCTCCTCTTCTCCCACGCCCGAAAACCACATCTCCTCCCCCCTGGGCGAACACCCGTTGACATCGTCGATAGACCAGATCTTCGATGAGCTTGAGGCGCGTCTTACCGGGGTCCACCTTCTTCGGGAGCTGTCGTCCCGAACCCTCGACGCCGTCATGTCCGTCGGTGAACGACTCTCCGCGCAGATCGTAGCCGCTGCCCTCTCTGATCAGGGGATCGCCGCAACCTTTGCGGATGCTCGGGATTTGGTACTTACTAATGCGTCATTTGGCAACGCGCTCGTCCACGACGATGAGACATTCGCTCGAATCAGAGGGTTTGCATCGACCCACCCCGATGTCGTCGTATTGACAGGTTTCCTCGGGGCGACTCAAAACGGTGAAACGACTACTCTTGGGCGAGGGGGCTCCGATTACACGGCGTCAATCGCGGGAGCCGCGGTGGGTGCCTCACAGATCGAGATCTGGACCGATGTCAGCGGGGTACTGACGTGCGACCCCCGAAAGGTTCGGCGGGCATTTCCCGTCCCCTACCTATCGTATGAAGAGGCGATGGAGCTTTCGCACTTTGGTGCAAAGGTTATCTATCCTCCGACCATGCGGCCGGCGATGTCCCGGGGTATTCCTCTCGTCATAAAAAACACCTTTGATCCGGCAGCGGCTGGCACCGTCATCGGGGCAACCCCCGGCGATGCGACTGAGGCAATACGGGGAATATCCTCGATCGATCAGCTCGCACTCGTTCGAGTTCAGGGAAGCGGGATGGTCGGAGTTTCAGGGATGGCGATGCGTCTTTTTCGGGCGCTCGCGGCTGCCGAGGTTAATGTTATACTTATTACCCAAGCATCCTCGGAACACACGATCTGTGTTGCCATACGACCTGCTCAATCGGCAGTCGCCGAGGGGGCGATTCGTCAGGAGTTTTCGTACGAACTCCGTTCATCACTTATCGATCCCCCAATCATCGACGACGACTATGCAATTGTCTCGGTTGTTGGAGATGGGATGCGTAATACTCCCGGGGTTGCCGCCACGCTCTGCCACTCGCTCGCAGAAAACGGGGTCAATATCGCCGCGATCGCCCAGGGATCATCGGAGAGAAACATCTCGGTGGTCATCCGACGCCTCGATCAAAGAAAAGCGTTGAACGCGATTCACGACAGATTTTTCCTCTCTCACCTCCGCACCCTGAACGTGTTCATTGTCGGCCATGGGCTTATCGGGAGAACGCTCATCGAACAGATACTTGAATATCGTGATAGCCTCAAAACAGACCATCATGTTGAGCTTTCAGTCGTGGGGCTGAGCACCTCAAGCCGAATGGTGATCGACGAGGATGGTATTCCGCTCGACGATCCCGAGGGCCTCCTTCAATCGATTGGCGAACCGGCCGATCTCTCCACCTTCATCCAACGAATGATTGACCTCAACCTTCCTCATTCCGTGTTCGTCGATTGCACCGCGAGCGAAGAGGTTCCTCATTGGTATCACTCCATCCTTTCGCGTCATATCGCGGTGGTGACCCCAAACAAAAAAGGACAGTCGGGGGCTCTGGTTTCGTATCGGCTCATTAAAGAGGCATCGAAGCTCCCCGGTTCACGGTTTCTCTTTGAAACAAGTGTCGGCGCGGGCCTCCCTGTGATCGGAACCCTCAACGATCTTCGTCGCAGCGGTGACTCGATACGGACGATTGACGCAGTCCTGAGTGGGACCCTCAGTTATCTGTTTAACACGCTCGTCCCCGGTCGGCCGATGAGCGAACTCATTCGGGGCGCCCGCGAGCAAGGTTTTACTGAACCCGATCCTCGCGACGATCTGAGTGGTCTTGATGTGGCCCGGAAACTCCTTATTCTCGCCCGGGAAGCGGGGTTTGAGCTCGAGCTGGATGATATCGTGATTGAAAATCTTGTTCCCGAACCTCTCCGCTCGCTTGCGACTGCGGAGGAGTTTCTTGCTCGTCTTGTCGATTACGATACGGCCTTTGAACAACTGGTGACGGATGCACACGAACAGGGGCGCCGTCTCCGATATATCGCGCAATTCGATGGTACCCGTGCCTCGGTATCGCTCCAATCGGTCGGATTCGATCACCCGTTCTTCTCATTATCAGGGAGCGACAATATCCTCGCGTTCACGACAGAACGGTACCACACAAGCCCCCTGGTTATTCAGGGCCCGGGGGCGGGAGCAGCGGTAACAGCGGCGGGCGTTTTTGCCGACATTGTGCGGGTTGCGTTGGCAAGTTGATCTACCGGGAGGGGCTATTACCTCATTGAGAACGGTTCTCGATCTACTCCCCACCATAATCTGCCAACCGACAACTGCTCGAACCCATTATCTCAGCGTGCGATACTATGACTACCGATACCATCATCGCCTTTGCCCCCGCGACGGTCGCCAATGTCGGCCCGGGGTTCGATATTATGGGATTCGCCCTTTCGGGGCCGGGAGATGAGGTACTCGCCTCATGGAGCGATGCTCCCGGAGTGACGATTGCGCATATATCTGGAGATGGGGGCAAGCTACCGGTCGATGCCGAGCGCAACTGCATCGGAGTCGTTGCTGCCGCACTACTCGCAGAGCGGGGAATCACGCGAGGAGTGAGACTGACGCTTACGAAAGGACTCCCGCTGGGAAGTGGCATGGGATCGAGTGCGGCAAGCAGTGCCGCTGCAGCACTCGCCGTCAACACTCTTATCGGTTCTCCCTTTCCACCTCGCGAGCTTGTTCGCTTCGCCATGATCGGGGAGGAGCGGGCATGTGGCGCTGCCCACGCCGACAATGTCGCTCCAGCACTACTGGGCGGTTTCGTCCTTGTCGCCTCGTACGAACCACTCACTTTTGTCGAGCTTCCATGTCCATCGTCCCTTTTCTATGCCGTCATTAATCCTGATTTCGTTCTTGAGACCGCGGTCTCCCGGTCCGTTTTACCGCGCGAAGTACCCCTGGCCACCACGATTAAGCAGAGCGCCGCGCTCGCAAGATTGCTTTGCGGACTCTATCAAGACAATCACGAATTAATCACCTCCTCCCTTGTCGATTACCTTGCTGAACCAGTCCGGCTCCCCCTGATTCCCGGGAGTGACACCGTTAAGCGCGCGGCGATTGACGCAGGAGGGTACAACTGTACGATTTCAGGTTCGGGTCCGTCTCTCTTTTCGTTGTGTCCATCGCTCGAGGTTGCAGAGCAGGTCGGTCACGCAATGAAGGGCGCGTTTGCGACCCACGCTATTAACGCGACGGCGCACACCGGTCAGATAATTCGACATCCCCCCCGTATTTCGATTATTTCCCCTGAAATAGCCGATTCGTAATACCGAGAGGTACCATGGACCTTATCACCACCACCGATCCAACAACCCTCGTTCCCTTCTCCCACGCAGTGACCCTTGGACTCTCCCCCGATGGGGGGCTTTTTATTCCACCGAGGATAACCCCCCTTCCTCCGCCATTTTGGGATGCAATCCCCGCGATGGACCGGGCCGAGCTCTGCATAACCGTTGCCGAGCATCTGTTTGGGCGAACGATTGAAGGAATGTCAACTGCTGAGATGGTCGCCGAGGCTATCACCTTTGGTGCGCCTGTTATCCCGATTAACGACTCAATCTCCGCGCTCGAACTGTTCCACGGGCCAACCGCCGCGTTTAAAGATTTTGGCGCTCGATTTCTTGCCGCTGTGACGACCCGTATCGCTGCGACTCAGGGGCGCAGAATAACGATTCTGGTGGCAACATCGGGAGACACCGGCGGGGCTGTTGCCCACAGCTTCTGGCGGCGGCCAGGGGTGAATGTGGTGGTTCTCTATCCTGCCGGCATGGTAAGTCCGATTCAGGAGAAACAATTCGCGGGACTCGGAGAAAATGTCCTTGCTCTTCGGGTCAGCGGGCCCTTTGACGCGTGTCAATCGCTTGTAAAAAAAGCTCTCTCGCTCAGCCGGTATCGAGAATCTCTCGGACTCACATCTGCAAACTCAATAAATATCGCGCGGCTTCTTCCGCAGGTCTTCTACTATTTTCTTGCGCATCAGGAATGGTTACGACTGACAGAGCGGCGCTCATGGGGCAGCACCTCATCACCTGTTCCGTGGGTATGCGCGGTTCCGTGCGGCAATTTTGGGAACCTTACCGCAGGACTCTATGCACAGCGACTAGGGGTTCCCATAACCCGATTTATCGCAGCAACAAATGCCAATGATGCCGTTCCCCGCTTTCTGGCAGGTGCGCCCTACGTTCCGCAACCAAGCATCGCCACGATCTCGAACGCGATGGATATCGGCGACCCAAATAATATGCCCCGGGTGATGTCGCTCCACGGTAACGACCCGCACCTCGTCCGAGCATCTCTTTCGGGTCTAGCGGTCTCAGATGACACCACCATCGCCACCATGCGGAAGGTGTATGAGACAACCGGCTATATCCTCGACCCTCACGGCGCCGTCGCATATCACGCTCTCGCCACTGAGCTACGACCCAATGAGCACGGTATTTTCCTTCACACTGCTCACCCCGCAAAATTTTCCGAGGTCGTCACCACCGCCATCGGCTTTGAACCCTCGATGCCCCCTCAACTTGCCGCTATCGCCGATCGACCTGTTTTTCCGCAGGAGATGCAGGCCGATTTCGCCGTTCTTGAGGAGATCTTGGGGGAGATGGCTGGGGCGTGAGCGAGATAAGCACCCTCTCATAACGAGGCTATTACTTCCCCTCGCTCCCTCTTTTCGTAAACGCCTTGAGAAATTCGATCGGCAGCGGAAAGAGAATAGTCGAGTTTTTATCAACCGAGATATCGCGAAGCGTCTCGAGGTATCTCAGTTGGATCGTCGTATCGTTTCTGCTCATGATTTCAGCGGCGGCGGTCAACTTTTCTGCTGCCTGGTGCTCCCCTTCTGCCTTGATAATCTTTGCCCGCCGCTCTCGCTCAGCCTCAGCCTGCCGCGCCATCGCCCGCTGCATGTCTTGGGGCAGGTCAATATCTCGGATCTCGACGATGGATACCTTCACCCCCCACGCCGCTGTCTGATGATCGAGGATATCCTGGATCCGTCCGTTAATCTCTTCCCGCTTCGCGAGTAGTTCATCGAGCTCAACCTGTCCACAGACACTTCGCAGTGTCGTTTGCGCGAGGCGACTCGTGAGCGCGAGATAGCTGTCGACATTTACCACTGCCGCGACCGGATCCATTACTTTGAATGCAAGAATCGCGCTTACTTTAACCGAGATATTATCCTTGGTGATAACATCCTGTTGAGGAACATCATAGTTGATCGTTCGCTGATCAACCATGACGATCCGGTCGACAAACGGAAGGATAAATCGAAGACCTGGTCCCTTTACTGGACCGAGCCGTCCTAAACGAAATACCACCCCCGACTCATACTGGTTAATGACCCGAATCATCACCTTGCCGAGCGCGAACAAGACAACCGCTATTGGAACTATTCCCGGTAAAAAAGCACCCATTACCCACCTTTCTTGACAATCAACACATTACCCTCATGCGAAGCGACAACCACCCTGTCGCCGACCCGAAACTCCTCTCCCTCAGAGGCAGAAGCAAGCCACACCTCGCCCCGTACCCGGACCCGACACCCTAATCCACGCGCCTCAACCACCTCGGCAGATAGTCCCGTTAACGCCCCAAAACCCACCGATGGGCGCTGACGACGAGTCGCTGCTATCTTCCATCCGATCGTGAGAACTATCCCAACCAACACCAGCAGTGCCGGCGCGATTGCTGAATAAGCCACAAACAGGTCAGGGGCCTGAGCCACGTCGATAAGGGTGAGCGCCCCAAGAGCTATCGCGATAATACCACCAATTGCCAACGCTCCCGAGGGCACGATCATCTCGAGGGCCAGTAGCAAGCCACCCGCGACGAGAAAGGTGACCCCCATCGCCGTGATGGGAATCACTTCGGAGACACTTAATGCTGCCAAGAGACAGAGCACCCCTACCACCCCGGGTAGTATCAACCCAGGATTATAGATCTCTACCCCGAGCCCCGCCGAGGCGCCGACCCAGAGGAGCGCTATCACACTTGGGTTTGCAAGCACATTCACAACCCGCCCTCGGAGCGATAACTCCTCAAACGTGACGGGAAGCGCGGAATAATCCTCAAGCACGACCGCTCCTGCAGCGGTCTTTATCGTACGTCCAGCGATTTGTCGAAGCAGCTCTGCCCGCGATTCAGCGACAAGGTCGACGACTTTAAGGGTGACCGCCTCCATCGCAGTCGCCGATGCGCTCTCTTTTACCGCTTTTTCAGCCCACTCTGCATTTCTGCCACGCTCATTGGCAATGGAGCGCACCATACTGAGCGTTGCGTTCTCTATCTTTGCTCGCATATCCCCCTCGACGTTCTCTCCCTGTCCTCCCACAGGATGAGCTGCGCCAATAGTCGTACCCGGTGCCATCGCCGCGACATGAGCCGCCATTGTTACAAAGAGCCCCGCCGACGTGGCGGTTCCCCCTGCTGGTGATACGTAGACGACGACCGGAACTCGAGATGTCAAAAGAGTTTGCACAATTGCTTGCGTTGAGGTGAGCATTCCCCCCGGCGTTGAAAGCTCGACAATCACGAGTTTTGCCCCAGATGACTCAGCCGAGCGGATGGCTCCCTCGATCAGATGCGCCGTACCCGGAAGAATCATCATATCGGTGGGGATGACCACGATGTGGCCGGATGAAATACGAGGGTTCGTATCTGTTTTCCCCATCCCGTTCTCTGTGGTGCCGATGGTAGGTGTGGGGAGAGTAGGTGACTGCGCCAGAGCACCTGAAAGAATTGAACTCATTCCCAACACACAGGCACTCGCCACCGTGAGCACGACCGTACGCGTCACGTCCAAACTTCGGAGGATCCGCCCACCGAATGTCGCATTCAGGTGCTTTACCGAAAGACACATACGCAGCTCCATAAACCGTGCTCTTCCCCTCAGAGAAGTGCTCATGAACAATCGACACCCACCTCACCCCTTATCGCTGAGCAGCCTCTGCAAATCCCCCCAGAATCGTCGCTTTGCATCGCGCGACTGGCGCGCATCGGCAAGCGAGACCGTCGAAATGATGTCAGCTCCGTGCGTTTGATCACCCGCTGAGCCTCCTACCATCACCGAACCGCACACGACAATCGGTACACCACTTGGTAAATCTCCCTGCTTATCCAGCGTCAGAATGACAATCTCTTCCCATCTCCACCTCAGCCCCTGCGCGACCGCTCTCATCAAAAAATCACGGTCATCATCATCGATAGGTGCTGATACCACAAACGCAGCACGGATGGCGGGATCTCCTTGTATATCCGCTTCCTCCCGCCCCTCGACGACAGTGTGATACGGCACTTTATGGGCGGCGTTTATCGTCGCAGCAAAAAGTGCCCGTGGCACTCCGTGAGGATACCATCGTCGCGCAATCACCTCGATAGTCTTAAGGAGTTCAGTTCTCGATAGGGTAACCTCTGCGACCATTCAATATCCTCGGAATTTGTTTCCTCCGAGCTGTTTCCGCTCGGTCATCCCCTTCCTCTAATAGGCGCGGATCGGAGAGATGTTTGCAATTATTTTAGACAGAGCATCTCCGCAAGTCTTTCCATGATAACTCCCGATACCGCTCTCTTGGTACCCTCAACCCGCCTGCTCTGGGTATCTTCTTCACCCACCAGATACGCTATAGTCGAGTCACGATCAAACGCATCGTCTCCCCGATTTCCCACCAAAAGATCGACCCCTTTTGCTCGCCGCTTCCGCTGAAATTCGTTGATAAGCTCAGCTCCATGAGGGGTTGTTTCAACGGCGAATCCTACCAGAAGAGGACTCCGCACTCCCCCTCGACGACGCGAGAGGTTTGCTATTATATCGGGGTTCTGCTCAAGCACGAGCGAGCGGGTTCCACCATCGTCGCCCCCCCGCTTCTGCTTTTCCGACAGCACCACTGCTGGTCGGTAATCAGCGACCGCCGCAGCCATCACAACAGCTGATACTGCCGGTGAACTATGCCATATAACTGTATCGAGCGCGTCTGCCATCTCTCGGGCAGATTCAATCTCGATAGCTCGATTTAGACCATACGGCAACGGCACTGAAAGAGGACCATGAACCGCTGTAACAAGAGCACCCCGCGCCTTGGCAGCCTCAATAATCGCGCACCCCATCTTTCCTGATGATCGATTTGAGATGTAGCGGACGGGATCAATCCGTTCGCGAGTCGGACCGAGAGCCACCACAATATGGTGTCCCGCTAACGTCTGGGGAGTCCCCACCTCCCGAATCGCTCCCACTAACGCATCAACTTCAGCCAGCCGACCTGACCCTTCCCATCCACACGCAAGAGAGCCCTCAGTGGGTCCAACAAAGATCACGCCCCGCTCGCGAAGCACAGCGACATGCTCCTGAATCGGAACACTTCCCCACATGTGACAATTCATCGCCGGAGCAACTATGATCGGGCAACGCGCGGCGAGCACCGTCGCAAGTAACGGCGTGTCAGCAATCCCGAGTCGCATCTTCGCAAGACAATCGGCAGTAGCAGGGGCAATAATCAGACAATCTGCCCAGTCCCCCCACGAAATATGCTCGATCTCAATCTTTTCAGAATCGCTCTCCCGACCCTCCCCTTCTCGACCGCTTCTCCCCCCGCCTATGTCCCAAAACTCCCCCATGCACCAGGTGCCGGTAAGCGCTTCAAAGAGCGCGGGCCCAACGATCTGTCGAGCGGCGTGGGTAACTATCACCCGGACCTCACACCCATCATCCTGTAATCGGCGCACTATTTCAGGGGCTTTGTATGCGGCTATCGACCCCGTTACGCCGAGAAGGACGCGACGGGGAGACCGGGGAGAGATTTTGTGAGAGGGAGTAGGTGTCATGCAGACTTTGGTCCAGCACAAGAGGATCGAAGACGCAGTACAAAGTGCCACCAATCGGAAGCTCGTTCGCACACCGTGCAGGAGCTCTCCACGAGAAGAATGGCTCAGGAACTATGTAATGTTTCGCCTAAATAGCGATTATACCGCCGCTCGTGGCCTATCGTCGTATCTGGACCGTGGCCTGAGAGCACCTGAGTTGAATCCGACAAAGAGAGCAGCTGTCCGATGATGCTTTCAATTAATTCCTGGTGATTTCCCCCGGGGAGATCGGTGCGACCGATAGAGCCCTGAAACAACGCATCACCCGACAGAACGAATCCCTCTTGCGGGCAATAAAAGGCGAGATGCCCCGGGGAATGTCCAGGGGTCGGCAGGACATGAAAGGTATATCCACTCCACTCCAATCGCTCGCCTCCGAGGAGCGCTCGATCCGGTTCGGGGCAATTCCGAAATCCATCGAGAGGGAGCTGCCAACGCTCGACAGCGGTAAGCACATGTTGACGAAAAAGCGATTCACCGGGATGAGCTAAAAGGACCGCGCCGGTCGCCTCCTTGAGCTCGGCGACACCCCCACAATGGTCAAAATGCGAATGGGTGAGCCAGATCTGATCGAGGGTCAGCGCATCTCGCGAAAGAAGCTCCTTGATTACATCAACTTCCCCGCCTGGGTCTACTACAATCGCTCGTTTCTGCGCATCATCTACCAGTACCCGACAGTTCTGAGCAACTGGAGTTACCTCAAGGGTGAATATTCGAAGGGTTCCCGTACATGTCATCACAAACCTCGTACTCAGAAGGGTATCCGGAAATCGACCTCTCCCTGAATCAACAGAGCCCTCGAAGCCTAACCCCTTTTTGTGATGACGGCAAACCGGCCACCGCGATGATATGAGATGGTTTGTGAGGCCAATTTAGCACGGCACATGAGAACGACACCCTCGTGAACTCTCATCAAAATCTGAAATCGCGACTATCATCGGAGATCAGGTCACCGTCGGCGCTGACCGCTCGGGGTGCTGGTCCTTGATTACCGCTGGCTGCTCTGGTGACCGCTCGCCCTGTTCCCGCCACTACGTGACCCATCCCTTGCGAAACACCGCCAAGGGCCCGACCCATTCCGACACCGACGGCCTCAAAAGTCTCCCCGGTCGCCCGCGCTACGTAACATCCCGAAACGCTCGCACTCAGTACCATGACAACCGATACAAGCGATATCATCCGGACTCTACGACCGAGTTTGTCTGCACTACTCTTGAAGCGATCCATCGTATTTTCCTCATTTGGACTATCCCTTCCAATTGGAAGGATAAACTCACGAGCATCGAGCGGTTACCCTCCCTGGTCAGAGTACACCATCGAAAAAAGTGCTGGTCAACGGGAAAATTCCGAGGACTATCTCACCTCCTCAGAGTTCAAGGAAATCCGTGTAGAATTCCCCTTCTCATATCAAAAACAAAAACCTTGTTTCTATGGGCCACGACGATTTGTCCTGAATCCCTTATCCGTGATAAATCCCCTCACTGAATGGCGGTGCATGACCGCACCTCGCCATAACTCGCCCATCAGATCCACTGCAATAACCCCATCTACAATTCCTTGACCATGCGAACGACCAGCACCACTGATACCCCTTTGCTCGGCTGTCACATCTCAGCCGCTGGCGGCCTCATCAAGGCCCTTGAACGAGCCCAGGCGGTCGGAATCAATACGATGCAAATCCATCCATCGCCTCCTCAACGGTGGAACACGAAGCCTTTCTCCCCGGGTGTTGAGAAAGAATTTCTCGCGGCAATGGATCGGTCATGCCTCAAAAAAGTGTTCTTTCACGGAATCTATCTCATCAACCTCGCGAATCCAGATCAATCAAAACGACATCTTGCCGAACTTTCGCTATCCCATGACCTTGAACTTGCCGATAGAATAGGCGGTGAAGGCGTCATCTTTCATGTTGGAAGCCTGAAAGATGAACCAGATGAATCGGTGGGCTATCAGCGCGCAGCTGACTCGATTGTTGCCGCGCTCGAGCGGGCGGGTGGTTCTGCTCCGCTTCTCCTCGAAGTTTCGGCAGGAAGTGGAAAAATCATCGGCTCGCGCTTCTCAGAGTTGGTTAGCATTTACGACCATGCGGGTCGTCATCCTCGAATTCGTTTCGCGCTTGATACCCAGCATCTCTGGGCGAGCGGGTATGACCTTGCTCATGACCTGTCAGGCCTTCTCCACGAGATTGAATCATCGGTGGGACTTGATGCCATCGGGGCGATTCACCTCAACGACAGCCGCTCGGCGCTTGGCAGCCATGTCGACCGCCACGAGGATTTAGGGAAAGGCACCATCGGTTGGGAAACGCTCACAAATATCGTCACCCATCCCAAGCTGCGTCACATTCCCTTTATTCTCGAAACCCCTTCTCTCAAAACTGACGAAGGGGTTGCGAGTGAAATGGCGCAACTGCGGAAGATGGCGGGATGCTCCTGACGTCTCCTTTTGTGGGCACGATATCATGCATACGATCGCAATTTTTGGCGCAGGGAAGGTCGGTGAAGCAGCCGTATCGCTTCTTGCGGAGTCGGGTCGGTACACCATCAGAGTGTGCGATGCCAGACTCGAGCGAGCGCACGTTGTCGCGATGCTCTGCGCGACGGCATCAGCACACAAACTTGACCTCTCGGACCAAGCAGCAACCGATGAACTCCTGCGCGGCTGTGATGCCGTCTTGAGTGCTCTTCCCTTCACCTGTACCCTCGCGGTCGCTCAACGGGCGGTTGCGAACGGAGTCCACTATTTCGATCTCACCGAGGATGTAGCAACCGCGCAGGCCATTCACGATCAGTTTGGCGGAGCTGGAACTGTGTGTATGCCCCAGTGCGGGCTTGCCCCCGGCTTCATCAGTATAGCGGGCGCTCACCTCATGAGAACTTTCGATGTTGTTGATTCAGCAACCCTCCGGGTGGGAGCTCTTCCGATATACCCGACGAATCGACTAAAATACAACCTCACTTGGTCAACAGAGGGTCTCATTAATGAGTACATTCGGGATGGAAGGGCGATCGCTGATGGCGCGATCGTTCACACCAAATCCCTCGAGGGTTATGAACGGTGCACCATTGATGGGGACGAATACGAGGCTTTCAATACTTCGGGTGGATTGGGTACCCTCGCCCAATCATTTGTGGGCAAGGTTCGCTCCCTTGAGTACAAATCAATTAGGCACGTCGGTCACTGCGAATTAATGAAGTTCCTGCTTCACGACCTGAGGTTTAGCAACGACTCGGAGACCCTTCGTCAGGTGTTTGAGCGAAGCATTCCCACCACCGCCCAGGACAAAGTTCTTGTTTTTGCCGAGGCAACGGGCACCGCCAATGGCTACCTCCGACAGCGGACCTACGTGAGCACCATCTACAACCGAGTAGTAAACCACAAACACCTCAGTGCCATTCAGCTGACAACCGCAGCCTCGGCGCTGGCCGTCATCGACCTATTCCTCAGCAACGAAGTGCGCAAACGGAGTGGCTTTTTACGCTCAGAGGAGATATCACTATTTGATTTTCTCGACAACGAATTCGGGAAACAGCTCCGCGATGAGCGAGCCCTTGCTGGAATCGTCCTGTAGGAGGGTGAAAAAATGTGGCTTACCTGAGAATCAACCCGTTATCAGGGTCAGAGGTCGTCCCTGCGTAGGCTCCGCCTCGCTTTGAGGAGGGCCATTTCTTCATCGCTCATCTTACCAAGAAATTGGCTGGCAGTCTTTTCAATCCGACGAGCCAAAAAAAGGTTATTGAGCATGGTCAAGATGATCCAGATGGCTGTGACGATTGCGATGACAATAGCCGGATGCGCGACCGACCACCTCCAGACCACACTCGGCGCGACCGACACATTCGTCCTCAACTCACCAAAAAAGATACCCACCGCAGCGGTTAGCGTCGGACGCGGATACAGATAATAGGCATTCCGCACGGCCTGGCACGCTTTAAACGCTCCGAAACCGACAAGAGCCGCCCCTCCCAGAGTCGCGGCCTGGAATCCCTTATGCAACTCGTGAGCTACCCTCTCTCGAACATCTAACCGATGTGAAGCCATGCACGCACCCTCGAGAGGAACCCCTCCGTTACATGACGGGGGCACCATCGTTGATCCAAACAGCTCGCAAAGAATCTCTCAGGAAGGAAAAGAAAACGTGGGTTGTAAGCGGGGTTCTGTCCTCCTGTTACCAGAAGGGCTGCCCATTCATCTAGGTACGCCATTGCTAGCGCACTCGAGCGGCGTTCGTGAAGCACAGAGGGCGAGCAACCCTCTTCCCTGACGGGAACACTCCTCCTGCCTTGCATCAGCTGGGGTTTACCAAGCCGAACGGTCTCCCGTCCGCTGGTGGGCTTTTACCCCACCGTTTCACCCGTGCGAGTGGCAAAACCACTTTGCCGGTCTTCTTTTCTGTGGCACTTTCCCCCGGTCACCCGGAGCCGCCGTTAGCGGCCAACCTGCTCTATGAAGCCCCGACTTTCCTCTCGTCTCCGAAGAGACCAGCGAACAGCGGCCCACGTTCTCCTCCTTATTATACTCGAAGGAAAGTCGCCAGGCCACTCGAGAACACACGCAATTATTCACCCCTCAACTGCCTGATGGGTGTCCTCACCAGACGCGTACAAAATCCGCCCGCACCCAGGACACCTGGTAATCGTTCCTCGTCGGACCGAGAGCACCGCCTGAGGGCCGATACTCATCCGGCATCCACTACATACACTGCCCTGTATCTCTGCAACCGGATCGCTTGGATGCTTTTTCACGACCTTTTCGTATTCTCGACGCGGTTCATCGGCAAGCTCACCCAGAACAATCGTTCGTTCCCGATCGATTATCCCGATCTCCGAATCAATCCCGGCTATGGCCTCTCGACCCGATGCGGCCAACAACTCAAGCGCTGCCTTCGACTCGGCAAAGGCATCCTCCGCCTCGGAGCGAACCTTCTGCGCCGACTCAAGCTCTTCGAACCCCTTGAGAAGCCCCTCCTCCCGGGCCCGCAATTCGCGCGACGAAGCCTCTATCTCCCTCTCAGCACCCTGAGCGACCTTATAATTGCTGAACGATGAGAGCGCCTTTCGTCGCTCGACCAGCCGCTTTTCTTCCTCAGCGACAGCCCGCTCCTCTCCCCGCACCCTCCCCTCAAGCTCGCTGTGTACCGCAACCGCCCGACGCATCCCCCGCTCCAGCTCTCGGGCCGCAGCAACCTTATCGTTAAACTCCCGCTCGATCCGAGCTCGACGAGCCCGAAGGGTCGCAAGCAAACTATCTTTTCGATTAAGGTTTAGTAAAATCTCGAGAACACTCATACTCGCTCCATGGAGGGCTAACGACAAAATTGTTCACCACCTGTCGTCTTCCGACAAGTCACCTCCTCACGAACGAGCCCAAAAATATGTCACCAGGGCCGATTCCGTGTATGATGCGGCAAGTGCTCGTCTTTGAGGAGCTATCACTCATCTTTTATTTCCGTTCACGAGTTTAGTTATGGGATTTACCTGTGGTATCGTCGGCCTCCCCAATGTCGGCAAATCAACAATCTTCAACGCCCTCACCTCGGCAAAAGCAGCAGCGGCAAACTTTCCCTTTTGCACCATCGAACCAAATACCGGTGCCGTTCCCGTTCCGGATGCTCGGCTGACCACCCTCGCGGAACTTGCGAAGTCGGAAAAAATCATCCCTACCCAGGTGACATTCGTTGATATCGCTGGGCTTATCAAGGGTGCCTCGCAAGGAGAAGGACTCGGGAATCAGTTTCTCGGTCACATCCGCTCGGTCGATGCAATCGCCCACGTCGTCCGGTGCTTTCATGATGAAAACGTTGTCCATGTCGATGGTGCCGTGTCACCCGCTCGCGATATCGATACGATCGAAACGGAGCTGATCATGGCAGACCACGATTCCGTCGGAAAGGCGATAGCGAAGCTCGAAAAAATCGCCAAATCTGGAGACAAAGAGGCGCGCGCAAGGCTGGACCTTCTCCACGTCCTCAACGACCACCTCTCGCGGGGGAAGCCGGCACGAACCGTCGATCTCTCGGGAGAGCCAGAGCGGATCTCCGCGGTCCTGAGTGGCCTCATCACCGCCAAGCCGGTCCTCTACGTCGCCAACTGCGATGAGGCCGACGTTGGCCATACCCCCACGCTGGGTGGGACTCATCTCCTCGACCAGGTTGCCACCATCGCCGACAAACAACGCGCACCGCTCGTCATTATATCGGGCAAGGTCGAGTCAGAGGTCGCCGAACTTCCACTCGAAGAGCGTGCCGAGTACCTCGCGGCGCTCGGCCTAGAAGGCTCCGGGCTCGACCGCCTCGCAATCGCAGGCTATCAGCTTCTCGGTCTCAACACCTTCTTCACCGCAGGCCCCAAAGAGGCCCGCGCCTGGACAGCCCCCAAGGGATGGAAGGCCCCCCAGTGCGCCGGACGAATCCACTCCGACTTCGAGCGCGGATTTATTCGCGCAGAGGTTATTAGCTTCACCGATTACGTTCAGTGCGGCTCCGAAGTCAGAGTGAAAGAAGCAGGCAAGATGCGGGTCGAGGGAAAAGAGTATGTGATGCAGGACGGAGATGTCGTGCATTTTCGGTTTAACGTGTAGGGGCTACGAAGGTGGCTGGTGGGCGACTGAATAGTCCTGAGAGCCCCTTGTTACCGAGAAAGCCGATGCCATTTTGCAGAACGGCACCTCAGGTAGCAATTCAAGAAATTAACTCTGCATATGCACCGTTATTTTCGAGAGATGCTCCCAAAAGGTGCTCGCGCCTGGAGAGTCGAAGGGAACTAAATATCCCCCCCCGCATAGTGCTCCTCTGAGGTACGGCGCACCATGGGGGTACGTGACGGTGGCTCCTCCACGCTGATCGACGCCGTGGCTTACTCACGAGATACGACAATTTCGCAGCCGTTGTCCTGGTCCCGTCCCCCTTTGCGTAGCGACTTGAAGGACCCAGGCTTGCGAAAGCAAGGGGAGAAAAAAATCATGACTTTCTGAGTGAGGCCGCAAAAATCTCCCTCTGAAGTCGTCCAGGACGACGGGGGCCATCCAGGGAGCTCTCCCCACCTGGAGGACCTCGATAAGAAAGCACAGTGCCTGTGCGCAGCTAAAGAGGGAAAGCCACCCTCGTCATCGAGGTAGCTGCTCTCCCATCGACCCGCCGAACCCATCACCCTTTGTTTTCGTTGGGGGCTTTGGCGTCCTCAGGCTGTGAGATAGAAGCAGTCGGGGTGGGGAACGTGAGTTCATCGCACCGTTTTTGCTCAAATCTGGGCAAATCGATCGTCGCGTCAGAACCTTCCAATTGAAGGCTACCTGAACGAATAATGTCGTTACTTTCCTTTATGAGGTCTATCGGGTTCCGACCGGATACAGGAGCTGGAACGATCGATAAGATCATGGCTCCCAGAGTTTTGTAGTAGTCGGGCTCCTTATACGGTTGCTTGAACGCTGTGATTTTGTTTTCCCGAATGACCACCGGATTAAAGTACCATATGGGATCCGCTGGGCGCACATTTCCTGCCGCGCTTGATACCGTCTTCGGTTCCGGCGGAGCTCCGGGAGGGATGAGCGATTTTGCGCCACACAGGCCGGTATCATCAGAGTCCCGGCAGAGGTATACCCCGTAAACGGTCGGAGTTTTTGGGGTTGGTACAACAACCTTAACGGCGCCCTTACCCTCGATTGTGTCTAATCCCACCTCCACGGCCCCTGCCGCCTCAGCCTTGTTCAGACCCAACGGTTCAACGGTCAGCAACAGCTTGGCGCGGGGGGATAGCATCCCGTTCTTGATAATATCAAGGTCTCCTAGGGTGCAACGTCCGGTGTTTCGAAACTTCACCCTGAGCGCTAACCCCTGACCGCTCACGGGAAGCTCCCTCGTTCGAGCACCGATCGTCGGATCGGTACCCTGATCGAGAGATTCCTTCGGAACATCGAGAATGGCGGTATCGTACCACTCTGGCATTGATGGCAGTCTTATCTCAGCTTTCCTTAAGGTAGGGAGAGCCCCTGGTGATGGTGTCGCAGGTAGCGAAGGGGCAGAGCCCTCTGATGCCGGAGATTCTTCCCGTGGCGATGAAGTCTGGGCGGGAGCAGATTGGGGGGGAACAGTCTGAGCGGGAGCAGTCTGGGTTTGCTCTCCGGTTTTTGATTCGGGGTTGTCGCTATTGGTGGGCAATGTGGGCGACCCCCCTTCCCTGTTACCAACAAGCAGAAGAGCTCCCACCGTGATGCCAATCAGGAGAGCAGGAACAAGGAGTTTGCGATAGTCCATGGCAGCCCGTTTCAAGTAAAAGCACCGCTCTCAAGAAAAGAGGGTAGCGAAGAGACTTCAGAACGACTAGATAAAAAAGCTGAAAAGACCGCTCGCCTAAGACGCCGAGCCTCGGCCCTGGGAATCGCTCCGGTGTAGCGCGCTCACCACCGTTACCCAAGGTCGGTAGGAGCGCCCAGTCATGCCGTGAAGCCTCCCAAACGCCCTAACTAGTTTTCCCTTCCGATCAGACCTCCGGTGTTCCCCAATCAAAACCGTATCGGACCTACGGAACCTCAAAGAAGTGGACCTGAGGACCCCGCGACCCCTGCAAGGCTTGAATTTCCGAAGCAGTGAGGGGACGGTTCCACCATAACACGTTCTTAACCTTCACCGACCCCGCCGTATTCTGGATCCGGCTAGGAAATTGAGTCAGATACGCATTCCATCGCCAGTTCTCCTCACCCCAGGTAAAGTCACCACCTGTCGTGGCTTGCACGTTTAGTACCCCATCTATATAAGTCTTCAGCGTTCCTCGGTCGACCGTCCATGTCACGTTGAAGTAGCCGTCGGGAGAGGCGGCAAATGAGGTAAGGGCATGCCTATTGTCCCCATTTCGATCATGCTCCGGCCAAAAAGATGTCCCGTTGCTCGGGTTTGCCCCGTGCACGATCAAAATTCGGCTCGCCTGACCGGTATTACTTCCGCTGATGAATACTGCGGGGCGACGCGTAGTCGTGTTACAGCAGTCCGTATTACTCGAATTGAAAATGTTCCGCCAGTCGGTTCCAGCCTGAGCTAACTTTACATCCATCGACATAGTGTAACTCACCTTGGAGCGATCGAGCACCGGCTTCTTAAATGGAGGGGGAGATGTTCCTATCTCAACCTCATCAACCTGCAACGGCTGGACCCCAACATCCCGAACCACTATCGCCTTCGACGTGCTCCGAGACAATGTATTCACCCCAAAGAGTTTCGCGAATTGGCCGCTGCGGTCAGTTGAGCTCAGTCCGTGGACCGTCACCTCTGCCGCAATGAACTCGTGCGCCTCTCGATGACGCGGGGTCCACACGGTGCGCCCAGCTTCGTGTACCCCGTAAAGCGCAAAGTGCCTCCGAGCTTCTACTTCGGTGTCGAGTGGGGGGTTGTGGGATGTCAGATCCGGATACGATGCCAAATACGTTCGCCAGTCAAAGTCCGCGGGAATCAACGGTGCTTGGAACGGCTGATTTGGTAGCCAATCATCAACCTGAGGGGTTGATAAATTCAGATAGGTCGTAGCAGTAACACACGGCTTCAACACCCCGAGGGTACCGTCGGACATGTCGTCCACGCTCCCCAAACGAAGCGTCACCTTACCTCGAGTTGCCCCGGTAGAATCCTCAAAAACCGCCTCTATCGGCCCGCTCGTTCCCCCCGCGGGGATACTTATCGAAGGAAGTGGCATGCTCTCCACATTCTCCACATCCATCGCTCGCCTCGCGGCATCAACCGCAAACCTGACCCTCCCCGCATTCCGATTCACGTGGTCATATTCGCACCCAGCCAGGTCGTAAGCTTTGAGAGCCGCTAATCCAATGCTCCGCGCACGACGATCCTGTTCAATGTTTTCCTGGTATACCCGATACCCGCTGTACGTGACCCCAAAACCCATCAGAAGGCCTATCACCATGAACGGGGCCCCCACAATCACGTTGCCGGACTCCCGCAACCACCGATTGCTGCCCATCTTCCTTCGCAACGAGCTTCCCATCACACCTCCTCTCACATCATACACCCGTTGAACCCTACCCAATGGCCTCTGTTCGGGTCACCGAAAACGAAGGGAGCAAATTTCCGAGACCAGATGCATTTCGCATCCTCGATTTAACAGAATTATCAAAGTGCCCCGTTGCCGATATCGTCACCTTGCGGTAACGACCGAGACTTGGGGCAACCCCCGCCTCGACCGGCAGATCATCATACGTCACCGCCAAATCTACTCGACTTAAACTCGAGGCACCAAGTGACGCATTGATGAACTGTCCCATGGTTGTCATCGATATCCACGCCGCACACGCGACATCAGTCTGCCCCCCCTTGCACTCTCGCGACTCCCCCGGAATCGGATTATTGAGAGACCAGCTGTAGGTGCCGCCATTTGCATCAGGAATGAACGTCACCCTGAACCACCTCTGGTTACCCACTGACGTCGTCGTCGGGGTCTGACGAAGTCCGTTCACCATCACCGCTTGATTAACCGCCCAGGATACCGCCCGATGCGATTGGTACAAGGCATTTGATCCTACGATGCCGATGAAGCCGCTCAACGCGACCGGCACGAGCATTGCCCCCTCCACAAGTGCTGCGCCTCTCTGTCGGAAAAGTTTTCTACGGGGGGTCGGGGAAATAGTCATTGTCGATTACCTCCTTCTGTTCGCATCGATCTCAAGATTCATTGTCTCATCGCGGAGAGATCCTGCACCTACTGGCCGAATCCCTCTCCAAGCCTATTTCTTCACGCCGGCCAGCCGCTGCTGTACCGTGATATCCCCCGTCGGAATACCATCAGCCTCGACGACATGATCCTCCAACTCCTCCGACTCGGTAACGAGCTTAAGGTTCCATACCTGCTGCCCCGCCTCCACCGGAAGGACTCTCACCGCCGTCACCGGATAAAACTCTCCATCCGCCCCAAGCATCAGATCACCCACCGCAACGTCCTGCGCCTTGACAGCCGTGGCCTTGCCCTTCCCGCCCAAGCCGTCCCCATTTGTTCCAGCAGTCCCGTCAATCGAATCAAGAACTAACATCGGATGCCCATCGGTGACCCGCACTGCGCTACCGTTGGACTCTATCTCCAGCAGCGGCTTGGCCTCAGGACCGACCATCATCCACTCGATCCGCATCTCCCGCAGACGAACTGGGTTCCAGACATAATCCCCCCTCTTCAGCGTCGCTATCTCACGCCGCGTCCCGTCCGCCATCAATATTTTGGTTGTCGGGGTGAAACAGCCGTTGTGATTGCGGCTGACAGCGAGGGTGACAGTATAGCAACTGTCTGAATCCGAGAACCATGTGCCCCCGCAGCTATTGTGACCCGAAGTCCTCGTCGTATTGCAAACGGACTGATCTTGGACCCACCCGTTACACACTGGAACGCACACATTCGAGCACCTTCTAAAACAAGCAACCCCTGAGCACTTCTCGTAGCAAGAACTCCCCGTCGAACCACACCGAAAGTTTTCGACCCAAGTTCTACTAGACTCCCAAGTATCCCAGGATGTCGCGACATTACACGGTTGGCACCCTTCTTGAGTGAAGTTCCACGAGTTACCACACGAGTCGCCGTCCGTTCGAGTTCTCGTCCCTGGGCCACAGGCCGCGCTCCAGCCACCCCAGTTACCCCTCGTCAGCTGCGGTGAGCACTCCTGTGCCGCCACCACCTCGGCTACTCGGGGATAGAAAGGCACCGCCACTACCATTGGATAGGTACCGAAAATGCCCCTTACTTCAACCGCCGCAGCTAGTTCTGTCGGAAGTTTGGTGCTCACCGACGGCAGGCTCTTCCAGGACGCTAATTCAGCCGCTGGCACTTCTTTAAGATGGCACTTTCCGCGCTCCCCGACGACCTTACCCTTCGGTTGCGGTGAAGACTCATCATGCCCCCGAGCAATCTTCCGTGCGCTAAACTCGCCCAGCAGTTCATCCTCATCGTCTGACGATGTACCCCCTGCCTTTACCCCGCACGCGTGCGCGTTGTTGAGCGCTGCTGAATTACCAGGAATATTATCATTCCAATCCTCTACAAGTGCCGAGGTCAATGGAGGTAAATAACCCACATTGAGCTCTTCCCACTTATCGACAGAGCCCACCCTATCGAGGTGCTTCACTTTCTTAAAAGACACCCCATTCGTCCCGGCCATCGCCGATGCAAATCTATCGGATATGCTCTTGCGAGCCTCCTTGAAAGCCTCGTACTCGGCCCCCTCCCCCTTATTCCAGAAATCTCCAAGGAACGCCCCATTGCCATTCGAACGAACATCGTCGGCGAGCTCGGTCAGCTGATGGTACACCCCGTTATACCGATGCATTACCACGAGAGGCTCCGCCACCCCGACCCCGATTGCGACCAATACCGGCGTCAAAAACGCCATCTCAAGGAACTGCGCTCCTCGCTGCGCTAACCTCGCCAAAGCTCCTCGCGTCTTCGTTGTTCGCTTACCTGCCATACCGAGCCTCGTCTCCCTCCGTTTTACATCGTGGCCTCACGGCGGTGTCCCAGACACGTCCGCCCTCGCCCCATGAAACTTAAAATCCGCTCTGTGGGCTGTCGCCAGAGCAACCCCGTTCCCTTTTCTTCAAACCCCTATCGCCAAAACAACTCTCGTTCTGTTCTCTAAGAATAACCCGCATCCAATTCCAAAATCAAACTTTCATTGAGCGCAATTCCGATCCGCGTCAAAATGACGGTCCTTGGAACGGGGGACGGACGAATGAGTCGGCCTGAGAAACGGCGAATGTTCGTGGATAGGCGCAAAATTACCCCTACTCTTCGCTCGCCCGACACCCGTTTTTGCGCTTTACCCTCAACTTTTCGCTGCTAACGGCGCTTTGACTGCGCCGAGGACGAGCCCTATAGCGATAAAATACACCGAATTGTCGCTCGGTTGAGACCAAAACCATCAAAAACCTTTTATCGTGCGCTTGTCGCAGAACTCCCCATCACTGGGCCCTTTCCATCAGACGGGTCCGACTGAGAACCATCAGCATCCAAGGATTACCGGTCACGCCGTACGGTTAGTTCGGCAATTCAAAGACCTGAAAGTTAATGGTTTGTGCCGCAGTAAGGCTAAGTTTGGTGATAAACGCATCCTGTTGACCACTCACCGTCTGCCCATCGAGGGTCGCTCCTATTGTTCCACCACTCGTTGAGCCCTCCTGTCCAGAGGCGGAAGTGGGGGCGGTTAGTCCGCTCACATAAACGTCCCCATTACTGTCAATCGCGAGACCATCACCCTCTTCTAACCCGTCCCCCCCCAAAAGCCTCGTCCAATCCTTCGTCCCGTCGGGCTTGTACTTAGTAATAAAGGCGTCCCTGCCCCCTCTGACAGTTTGTCCGTCGACAGTTGAAGAGGTCGTGTCTCCGGCGACAAAAATGCCACTATCGATACCAGTTATAACGATGCGACTGACTTCGTTCCCCGACCCTCCTAAGAACCGCGTCCAACCCCTGGTCCCATCAGGGGTGATC
>JBIIHQ010000022.1:0-14503 GCA_044235645.1 Bdellovibrionota bacterium
GGCCGTCGCGGTGAAGGTCGGGGTGAACGTTCTGGTCGCGGTTGAAGTCGGGGTCGCCGTTCTCGTTGGGGTGGCAGTAGCTGTGTTCGTTGGTGTTGCGGTGGCTGTCCGTGTGGCGGTTGCGGTTACCGTGGCCGTCGCGGTGAAGGTCGGAGTGGCCGAGCTGGTCGCGGTCGACGTCGCGGTGGCGGTTGAAGTATGCGTTGCCGTTGGTGTCGGGGACGCCGTGAAGGTACAGGAGGCGGTTGCGGTCGGAGTGGCTGAGGGAGTTGCTGTTGGAGTTACTGTCCGAGTTGCCGTCGCGGTCCATGTGGGCAGTGGAGTCCATGTCGGCAGCGGGGTCCACGTGGGCACCGTGGTCCACGTGGGTGCGGGAGTCCAGGTCGGGAGAGGAGTCCAGGTGGCGAATGCAGCCAGGGTCGGGCCCGGTGTGTGAGTGTTCGTTGGAGTCCTTGTGGGCGTTACCGAAAGGGTGGGACACGGCGTGGGGGTTGGAGTTTCAATCGCCAGAGCGTTGGCCCCGAGGGGCACAGGAGTCGGGGTAACGCACCACGATGCCGTCGATAAAAGCTGTTTGCTAAACGAGAACCCAACTATCGTCGACCCGTTGGGAAAACGGTTGGAATCTAGGCCGAGAGCACTCAGCTCAGGTAGTGGCAGCGGCACGATAGGCCCTGCGTAGCGCCCATCTGATACCACGTTTAGACTGAAAGAAGGGCCGAAGTAATTGATATCTATCGACGTGTTAGTGCAATTCGGGCCGTATCGAGGGTTCCCCCCTGCTCGTAGGACCGCCTGGTTGTAAGCCTCATAGCTCGCGAAGCCGCCATTCGCCTCCGACACGCTCTTCGCCGACACATCTCGGTAAACCCCGAGGGTAGATGCCCCTGAATTGTTCGCGTGCGCAAACTTTACCGCAAAAAGCTGACCCTGAGCGCTTGCCTCAGCGAACGGAAGACTCGAGAAATTGATAAAGAGATCGCCCCAGGTCGGGTTCAATCCTAATTCTTGGCTCGCAGTGCTCCCTGGTGGAGCAAATGCCCCCGAGATGGCGATAAAGATGTCGGAGGGGGTTTCCATGGTCGCGAGACCATAAACTTCGGCTCCTGCACTCAAATCACCCTGCCCGATTCCATCAAGGTCCCCATCGATGGCATATCGCCAGCCATTTTCCGGTTGAACCTCCTGACACCGACCATCGAACGCTGTGGTGTCATTCAGGGACTCGGTTGTCACCGACATGACAGAGGTATCGAAGCTTTCGGGACAAAGGGGAGCTCCGAGGAGTCCAACCAGCGTGGCGACCAAGGTCGCAGCAAGGACCGCGCTCCTATTTTGGAAAGTAAAGTGGCGCACGTGCTGGAAAGACTGCTTGGACAACATACCGAACTTCTCTCTGAACTGACTCGAAGGTCCTCACGCGAAAATGAGGATGGCTCAGATTTCTCCCTGAGTGGGGAAGGCCAACCCCCGTTTGGGTGACCAAGATTAAATGAGGAGAATGTAACGGAGCGAGTGCCACTAGTCAACCGCAGTTAGGAATTATCTTCGTGATAATAAGAATCTTTTGATTCAATTGGGTGTTGTTGTACCGGTCGATGGAGCTCGACCGTTCCTCGGTGACCTCTTCGAACGGGTCGGCGAGGGTACGACAGAGGGCCCCCTCCGATGAGGCTCAGGCACGATCCATACCCTCGATTCGGGTCGTCATCGGGGGAGCAAATCTTTGCTGTTCATTCGGCTGAGATCACTTTTTGCAAAGGCGACACCTCGTGTCCAGTTTGGCCACCTGATTAAGGAGTCCCTGTAAACGATTTCCTGTTCGGTTTGTGCCAGTACTCGAGCCTGGGAGACCGGCTGGTCGAGAGCAGCTGACGACATCACGGGCTAAAGCCGCTGCATCATTGGCATACCGGGCGATAACTCCCTTCACTCGGGTGACCTCGCGGTTGAAGTTCCGAACAATACATGTATTCCCGCATAGTCTCACAGGTTTCAGAAGATGTGTTGAAATCTCCTGAGAAATTTTGCCTTGGTGGGCCAAAGACTGGGTTTCAAGCGGAAAGCTCGCAAGTTCTGAGCATCCGCGAATAGTCCGGGCTCGCTGAATGTCCTCCCTCCATGAATGGGAGATTTTTTGGGAAACAGCCCCGAGCTGTCGAGCGAGCCTCTTCATCTTCAGGGTTGGCTTGACGGTCACGCACCGCGAAGGAACCGGTGTCGGACAAAGGCTTGATCCTTGACCAGACGACCCAAATCTCGACCCAATCGGTGCTGCATTCAAGCATGCATTTGGAACTATCGGGGTGGGTTGGGGGGAAGGGGTTGCCGTCAGCGTGGGTGAGGAGGTCGGAGTCCTCGTCGGTGTAAGAGTGGCGGTCGGGGTTGCTGTTGCGGTCGGAGTTTCCGTCGGAGTCGATGTAGGAGTTTCCGTTGGGGTGGGTGTCGGAGTTTCGGTCGGCGTTGGTGTTGGAGTCTCTGTTGGCGTTGGTGTTGGAGTCTCTGTTGGAGTGGCGGTAGGGGTAGCTGTTGGAGTTGGTGTGACCACTAGTCGTGCGGAGGGGGTAGCTCGCTCGGGGCTTGAACACCCAGATGCGTTCTCGAGGAGAGTTCTGTCAAACGAAAAGGCTATGATGGCGCTGCGTGGAAACCTCCTCTGATCAAAACCCTCAGCGAGTGCCTGTCCCTCAGAGAGGAGAGAGATCGGGCCCACATACATTCCTCGTCTAATGACCGTGAGGCGGGGAGAACGGTTGGACGAGGCTGAAAAAACCGCCGAGTGACACCGAGTTCCGACGGTATCACGTCTCGTCTGCACACGATGGATCGGACCGCCCGTTTTATTGGTCCCAAAAATCCGCCGAGGAGCCGAGGTTCCCTTTGCATTTACATCTCCATAAACGCCCAAACGACCAACGCCGGCGCCGTTTTTTCGAGCGAAACGAATACCGCAAAGGCGGCGGATGTCGCTCGCCTCTGAGAGCGAGAGTCCACTCGTGTTGATGAAGAGGTCTCCCCAAGACGAGTTTCTTCGAGATCTTGCCATCCTCGGTGAACGAGGGTTCTTCGCGATGACGATGATCGTTTGTGAGGAGGTATTTTTGAGGGCCATTCCTCGAAGTTCGCTCGTGGTGTATTTGTTGCCCGCTCTCACGGCATCAGAGGATTTGTCGAGAAAGTAATGCCACCCATTCGCTTCGACCGATTCCGAACACTTACTATCAGAGGAGAAGGTATCCCGGAGGTCAGTGAAGGAGAGGGAAATGGTTCCGTCATTGGTGCCGATTATCGGGCGAGGAACGCCGATGAGCCCAATCATAATGCCAAGCGCAGAGAGGGCAAAAATACGGCGGGCACGGGAGGAGAGGGTCGGGGGGGTCATGGGGGGCCGGTGCTGAATACTGAATACACTGGCACGGAGGGAGGCTTTAGCCTCTCCTCAGGGACGGGAGGAATCCCTATCTCGGCAAGGGTCAGGGAGAAGATCGTCGTCTGGTGTGCCAAGCAGAGTTAACGACCCGCTGTCGCAATAAAACGAGCGACTTCGTTCGCCGTACAGTGAACGAGACAGGGGCCGGGGGAGATTATTTTAACGGGCTATCGATGACCGTCACCCCCCACAGCGGAGGCTCATAAAGAGCAAATGACGAGCGCACTCTTCGTGAACACTCCTCCGCTGAGCGAGGGGTTACGAGACGCTCCTAGCTGTCGAATGTGCTGGAGTCGGTTCTTTCGATACCATCCGATCCTTCCAGCCGAAGCGCTGATGCGCCCACGGACAGGCTTGATGCCGCTGATAATCCCCGTGGTTCCTCGACGGTAACTTCGACCTTCAGTTCGGAGGCAGGCCGCTGTTCATTTGAGACGAGCCTGTACACTCTCGCCGCATTGAGGCCTTTATCACCCTCTTGAAGCTCATACTCAACGGTCTCACCATCTTTCAGGGTTTTGAACCCCTCGGACTGGATAACAGAGTAGTGAACAAATACGTCCTTCCCACTTTTATGTTCAATGAACCCGAATCCCTTCGCATCATTGAACCACTTAACGACCCCTCGAAGCGTCTCCGACATAACATCCTACCATTCAAAAGCGACTAAACTCTCTACGCCACTCTGCCCCAGTACCTCGTGCCTGTGACGCCACCATTCTCTACGGCTACCCGACTTTTTTATCCCTGATGCATTTCCCAGAACTACTCTCGCGCAGATCTCAAAGTCGCGCACAGCTTAACGCGACGATCATCAATGCACTACGACAGCTCACATCAAAACATCTCCCGATGGCATACCGGAGGTCCCCTTTGAAAAAGACGCATAACCCCGGGGAGAGGAATTCTTCGTGAGGAACGAGCACGCCGAGGCTCACATGTATGATGCACCAGCTGTTCGCCTTGGAGCGCTCCTTCGACGATGGCTCCTTTCAATACCTCCCGATGTCACTCCCTCGCCGCTGATGGTTTGTTACCAACGGTAACGTAAGTCATCCATACCCTTACAAATCGAGGGTGACGTCCGCCTACGAAGTTCTATTAATGCAAAGGTCGATACTAATGTCCAGCATAAATTCTTGGGGTAAGGAATTTACCCTGTGGAATTTCCCAAAGTACGCATGTGAGTGGGTTGTGCGGTTGAATAAACACCACCGAAAGGACATTTTTAGCGATTGTGTGAGACGGATCTTTTGGAGAGGTGGTTGCAGGAGAATGCTTCAGCCCGTACCTTGCTCGTGATGTCGCGAATGTTTCGGCGGGGATAATTTCTATTGCCGTGAGGTACAAAGAAACTCGGAGGAGTTCGGTGAAAACAACGAGAGGGGATGGCCTGGGGTGGATTGTCGTGACTGACCAGAGCTTATTGGTTCAGTTCGCCTCCGAAGCGGCTTTAAAGTGGCTTGGGGGAGAACGGTACGGAACTGCTGCAAGGTCGGGGATTCGACTATCTCTCGCCGTTCCGGAGCTAGCTGAGGCGATTTTAAGTGCGAACCGATCTGATTTTCCAATTAACTGCACGATTCACCCAGTTGAGTTGTCGCAATCCTCCATTGAACTGACTGTTCACCGACTTGGAGACACAATTTCTGGCTTCTGTTGCTATCGGGCGGATAGTGAGGGTGTTTCTCGAAGAGATCGAGGTGAAGGTTCGGGAGTTCGTGGTGAGATTGAAAGCCTTTCTCGGGCGAGTCTTCTCGAGCGAGTAACGGCGGGAGTCGTGCACGATCTGAATAACGGGGTAACGGGAATCCTCGGACACGTCGCTTATTTGAGAATGGTACTAGCGGAAGAGGGAGCGCATCGTGAGTCGCTTCGCGCGATCGAGAGAGGGTCGCGTCAGGTCGGCGCGTTGACCGCCAACCTCGGGTATATCGCGCAACCAAGCGAGGGCCTGTCGCTCGATCCGAGCGATGCCCGCGTACTCATTCGTCAGGTGACTGGCTTGATGGAATCGGTGCTCCCTCGTGGCATTGAGGTTGAGGTCGATCTGCCCCCCAATCCCCTCTGGGTAGGAGGGCAAGATAGACGAATTGCTGAATATCTGTTATACTTTTCCCTTGGTATTTGTGAATCGAGAATGAAGGTCAGAACGCTGACGCTCTCGCTTAGTCCGGGGAGAGATGCTCTATCTGAGGGGGGAGCAGGAGAGCCTGCCACCGACATGAGGGTGTCGGTGAGGATACGATGTTGCGGGTGGGATGGTCATTGGCTGGATTGTGTTGCCCGCATTGTCGATTCTCTCACTGCTCGATCACAGGCAGCAGATGGCCACTCCGAAAGGGTTTCTGTTTCATGGGCAGAAATGAATCCGGGGGAAGGGGGATGCGGAGACGGTGAGATCGCGGTTACCTTTCTCTTTTCGGGGGCTGCTTCGGATCCGGATCTGTCGCTAGGGCGGGGGCAGTGCGTTCCCGAGGAGAGTTCCAGGGAGAGCCACCTCTTAGACCGAATTCCTGAGCCCCGTGTGTCAGTGGCGGCAACAGTTGGGGGGCGGGAACGCATACTCGTCATGGATGATGACCGTGCAGTTCGAGATGTCGTCCTGCTCGGACTTGAGCAGCTTGGCTATACGGTCACGGCTGTTGATTCGGGAGAGGCGGCGATTGCGGCGTGCCAGAGCGGAGTTCCTTTTGATTTGGTCCTCCTCGATATGGTGTTACCGAATGTCACGGGTGATAAAGTTTTCTCGGAAATTCGGTCGATTCACCCGTACATGAAGATCCTCGTAATGAGTGGCTTTAGCCGAGCCGCTCGGGTGGAGGAACTTCTCAATGCGGGAAGGAGTGTGTTTCTGCAAAAGCCGTTCACCATGGAGGAGCTTGGGGCGCGAGTGCGCGAGTGTCTGGATGGGGACTAGGTCTTTTCTGGAAAAATGATCTAGTAAGGTAGTAATTGTTCTCATATGTCCTCTTCGTTTGACGGTATTATCCCTGCGTATTCAATTCGTGACCTGCGAGTCGCTCCCGGTCTTGTGTTGGCTCCCATGAGCGGAGTGACCTGCTCGGCGTTCCGCCAGCTTCTCCGTGAGCTAAATCCGGGGGCTCTCGGGTTAGTGGTCAGTGAGTTCATCTCCGTTGAGGGGTTAACCCGCGAAGGGCGACGAAGCCTTGAGATGATGCGGTTCGCGGAGATGGAGCGACCGGTAGGTATTCAAATATTTGGATATGATATTAACCGGATGCGGGATGCAGCAAAGATGGTTGAGCAAGCCGGAGCTGACCTCGTTGATATCAATTGTGGGTGTCCTGCTCCGAAGGTTGTTCGTCGCGGCGGGGGATGCGAATTGATGAGACAGCCGCTTCACCTCGGGGCAATGCTCCGTGAGGTAAGAAAGGCGGTCTCAATTCCGCTGACGATCAAGATGCGTTCGGGGTGGGATGATAGCTCGCGAAATGCGCCCGAGATAGCGCGAATCGCCGAGAGTGAGGGGGTCGAGGGAGTCACGGTGCATGGACGCACCCGGTCCGCGTTATATCGCGGAAGCGCTGATTATGAGATTGTGCGTCAGGTTGTTGAAACAGTGCGGATCCCAGTCTGTGGGAGTGGAGATGTTTGTGATGCGGCGTCGGCTGCCGAACGGCTCCAATCGGGGGTTGTCGGCCTCTACGTCGGTCGCGCAGCAATTTTCAACCCCCTTGTGTTTACCGATATTGTCACGGGACAGCCGTGTGGACTCCGGCAGGACCCGGAAAGAATGGTGGCGGTGCTCGTACGGTATCGCGATCTTTTGCTTGAAAGTGGTCGGCCAACCTTATCTGTCGTGGGACGGCTCAAGCAGCTTGCCTCGCAGATGGCGAAGGGATACGCATGGTCGAGAACGTTCTGCCGAGCGCAGGGATTGGCGGAGCAGGAGTCGATTCTTGCTCGCGTTTTGGATGGGAGTTTTGAGCCTGAAGGGATGCCCAGATTAGCGGATACCATCGGTGGAGACGAGACGAGCGAGGGGCTTTGTGGCTGAATCAGGTTCCCTTACACCAGTCTCGATTGCTGTCGAGGATCTCTGGGTTGACTTTCAGCGAGAACCGGTGTTGCGCGGGGTCTCGTGCACATTCGGGGTTGGCGAGTTTTGGGGGTTGATAGGTCCAAGTGGCTCGGGAAAGAGTGTCTTGCTAAAAGCGATAGCGGGAATCATTTCCCCCTCATCAGGTTCGGTCTCAATATCCACGAAGCACAATGGTAAGGTCCCCCTTGCACTGATGTTTCAGGAGGGGGCTCTATTTGATTCCCTTTCCGTGTTCGACAATGTCGCGTTTCCGCTCGTCGGAGGTAGTGTGCCGATCCGGCGGACGAAGCGGGGGGATGGAGTGGGGAGTAACGGTGTGGCGGGCGAGGTTATTGATAAAGTTTCCCGTATCCTTTCTCGGGTGGGGCTCGATTGGGCTGGGGCAAAGATGCCCGCCGAGCTGAGCGGGGGCATGCGTCGTCGGGTGTCACTGGCGCGTAGCCTCGTCGTTGACCCCCAGATCCTCCTTCTTGACGACCCTACTGGCGGGCTCGACCCCGTCGCGAGCTCCGTGATTATGGAGCTCATTGCTGAGATTCAGCGGGAGTCAAAGACCTCGATGATAGTGGTAAGCCAGGACCTGCGCCGACTGATTCCGATGGTGTCAAAGGTAGTCGCGCTTTTTGATGGACAGATCGCAGCGCAGTGCGGCGTTGAGGACTTGAGAGGGTGTGAGGAAGGGGTGCGGAAATTTATTTCGTGTCGGTATGACCTGACCTAGGTGATGGATGATAGGAGAGGGAATATCTCATGTAATTTTCAGCTTAGCCAGGCTACTTGGCTGGTTCATTTTTGACTGCGTCCTTACTTTGCTTGCCGAACCGCTCAGTTTTTTTGAGGGTTGGAGAAAAAAGAAACGAACGGTTGCTGAGGATGAGAGTGGAGAGAGATGAGCGTCCAGGGTGAGGAAGGGAGATGATTGGAGAGGAGGCTGCATACGTGATCGTCGGCCTCGTCAGGCTCTGTGCGGGGTTCGTCGTTCGGGTTCTCTTGGCATGCCCGGAATTTGTGCTTGAAATTTTTCTTGAATTACTCAGGGAAAGGAGAGAACAGAATCGTGGGGATGGTGACCAGCTGACCTCGAGCACCGAATCCGAGGGAGACAGTGGTTTTAGGAAATGAATGGGGTGGAGCGTCGCTTTTGCACCAGCCTGATTTTTAAACAACTGCCCGACAAGGGGGCATGACTATAACATGGCGGCACAAATCGCCCTACCGTGAGAGAACAGCAACACATGTCAAAACGTGAACATATCGAGGAAGCCCGCAGGCGGCTTCTTTCGGGGATCGGGGTGCCGGAGCAATGTACATTTGTTCCTGATGATTTTCAGCTTGAAGCTATCAAACATGCGAGTGCGGGGGAGGATGTCCTCGTCGTTGCGCCGACCGGGGCCGGAAAAACCTACATCGCCATTCAGGCGATTGAAGCAGCACTAGCCATGGGGAAGCGGGCGGTCTACACGACGCCGCTCAAGGCGCTCTCCAACGGTAAATATACTGACCTGAAGCTCCGATTCGAGCCTTTAGGATATAAAGTGGGACTTCTTACCGGTGACCGTAAGGTTGATGGTGACTCGCAGTGTGTCGTTGCCACGACGGAAATCTACCGAAACGAGCTGTATCGTGGGTCAGAGCGCCCGTCGCTCGTGGTCCTCGACGAGGTTCATTTTATCGCCGATCCACAGCGGGGGCCAGTGTGGGAGGAGAGTATCATTCTCACTTCCCAGGCTTCGACTCTGTTGATGCTCTCGGCGAGCATTAGTAATGCGACTGAGATAGCGGATTGGATCTCAGATACGCGCCGTAAGCCTTGTCACATCGTGACCAAAAAAGAGCGACCTGTGGAGCTTCGGTATGGATTTCTTCACCCCGAATTGGGGGTGCTTCCTTTAAGAGACTCCTCGGGGGGCGTATTCCCCGAGGTGGCAAAATTCTATGGTGGTGCGGGGCTTGATGCGAGTGGTATGCGGCTCAAGGGTGGAAGGTTTCAGTCCGAAAGGCGGGACCAGCGTTCGTTCCAGGGCAGAGGTAATCGGAGATAGGTTATGTTGAGAGAGTTTCCCGTTGTAAAAATACTCGAATTTCTTTCCGATGATAACCTGCTCCCAGCTATCCTTTTCCGGAGTGCGCGGCGCCAGTGTGATGCGGACCTCCAGTTTATTGGCAGAATGCGGCGAGGAAGATTAAACGAAAAGGCCCAGCGTGAGTTGCGGCAAGAGATACACGCCGTCATCGATCGGTATTCATTTCCGCCGGAGGTTATCCTTGAGCATCCGCAGTATCAGGGGCTCGTTGAGACAGGGGTGGGAGCGCATCATGCGGGACAGCTTCTTCCGTGGCGGCTTTTGCTCGAGGAGTTGATGTCGCGAGGGGTGCTTCGGATGTTGATCGCCACCGGCACTGTTGCGGCGGGGGTTGATTTTCCGGCCCGATCGGTGGTGATTACCGCTCATAGCAAGGCAGGCGCGGATGGGTTCCGGGTGTTGACCTCATCTGAGTTCATGCAGATGTCGGGGCGAGCCGGGCGACGGGGGAAGGATGCGGTCGGGATCTGCCTGGTGGCTCCGTCGCAGCTTTCAGATGCTCGGGTTATTCATGATATCGCGAACAAGCCGGCTGAACCGCTGACGTCGGCGTATTTCGCGTCACCGTCAACGGTATTGAACCTTCTGAAGTTCCGCAACGTCGATGATCTCGAATATACCGTGCAGCGGAGTCTTGCCGCGTTTCTCGATCGGAAGCATGCCAAGCACCTGCGTGATGAGGCGGTATCTGTTGAAAACGAGGTGTCAGCGCTCGCGGGTGAAGCGAGCAAGCGGGCCCGTAAACGTCTCAATAGGATGATTCGAGAGGCAGACGCGGTTGAGACGCGTCAGGAGATGTTGCTGAAACAGGCGCTTAATGGGCTTCGGATCCTCGGCTTTATCGACCCCGAGCGGGGTGGATTGACCGAAAAAGGGACATGGGCTGCCGAGCTTTGTACGACCCTTGTTTTGGAGATTGCTGAGGCGATACATGAGTTTGTTTTTGAGGACCTCCCGATGACGCAGCTCGCTGGCCTTGTGGCTTCAATCGCGGGGGATGCGCATCGATCGTATTTCAACCTCAAGCCCAATCCGATCCCGAAAGAGCGATATCAGAAGCTCCAGGAAATAGTTGATCGGGTCAAGCGATCGTACGACAACCCCACTGCAGCGGAGACGATGGTGCTTCCTGATGCTGCTTTGACGGTGATGACGTGGATGGAGTGTGAATCGTGGGCGGAGTTTTCGAGCCTGCTTCGGCTCGCGCGAGTTGCCGATGGAGATATTTCGCGGCTCGTTACACAGACTGCTGATCACCTTAATCAGATTGTTCGGCTGAGAGTAACTCATCCTGAGCTGGCGAAGCTTGCTCAGGAGGCTCGTCAGCGTCTCTTGAGACCGCCGTTGACAGATATCGTTGGAGTTGAATAATGCTCGGGTAGTGGGCTGGTGGGTCCATTTCTGGATGCGCCGGGTGTCACGGGTATCGATCCTTGGTCATTCACATAAAAAACTCGAGAAGGAGACTATCATGGCTGAACACGACCGCCTTGCAACGATAGCATCGCTCGCCAAGCGGCGCGGGTTTATCTATCAGAGCAGCGAAATATACGGTGGATTGCGGTCAGCGTACGATTACGGTCCCCTCGGGGTCGAACTCAAGCGAAATATCGCTCAAGAGTGGTGGCGCGAGATGGTGCTCAAGCGGGAGGATGTCGTCGGGATTGATTCCTCGATTATGATGCACCCCGGAGTGTGGCGGGCGAGTGGTCATGCTGCAGGATTTTCGGATCCCCTTGTTGATTGCCACAACTGCAAAGAGCGGTTTCGTGCTGATAAGGCTCCCCGAGCAACGCCGGGAGATTCGGTCGTCTTTCATGTGGGGGGAAAAAGCCAGGGTCTCAAGAAGGCGGGCGTAGTGGGAGCGTGCGGGTATGTGTGTCCTGTCTGCGGGTCGTGCGAGCTCTCCGACGAGCGACAGTTCAATATGATGTTCCGGACCTCGATTGGCCCGGTTGATCCGATGGAGGGATTCATCCAGGAGGTAGCTGGGAAGCAGCTAGAGAAGGCGCAGCTCCGTGAGCTCTACGATCGCTATCTCAACGAATCGGTGATCTATCTTCGTCCAGAAACAGCGCAGGGTATGTTCGTGCAATTTCTCAACGTCCTTCAGAGCACGAGCATGAAGGTTCCGTTCGGTATCGCTCAGCAGGGTAAATCCTTCCGTAACGAGATAAAGAGCGAAAAGCTGGTGTTTCGTACCTGCGAGTTCGAGCAGATGGAGATGGAGTTTTTCGTTGAGCCGGGAACGCAGCAAGAGTGGCATCGGTATTGGGTGGACGAGCGTCTCTCATGGTGGCGATCGCTCGCCAATAACGGCGAAAATTTCCGGGCACGGGTCTACGAGAAGGATGAGCTTGCTCATTATGCCGATGCCTGTGTGGACATCGAGTACCAGTATCCCTGGGGGTGGGATGAGCTTGAAGGGGTTGCCTCGCGAACCGACTACGATCTAAGTCGGCACGCTGAGCATTCAGGAGTCAAGCTCACTTATTTCGACCAGCAGAAAAATGACCCGAGTACCGGGAAGGCAGGATGGCGCTATACGCCGTATGTTATCGAGCCAGCAGCGGGACTGACCCGAGGGGTACTCTGTCTTCTCTCCGACGCGTATAGCGAAGAGGAGGGGGTCGATGCTGATGGTGAGAAGAAGACTCGGGTTGTATTGAAACTTCATCCGCGGATTGCCCCCATCAAGGCGGCGGTGTTTCCGCTCGTCAAAAAGGATGGTCAACCGGAAGCGGCGCGACGAATTGTTGATGCGCTTTTCAAGGCGGGGATTAACGCCAAGTGTGATGAACAACAGTCGATCGGAAAGCGCTATGCAAAACACGATGAAGTAGGTACTCCCTTCTGTGTCACTGTCGACCACGAGACGTTGTCGGATGGCATGGTAACGATTCGGGACCGCGATACAACGAAGCAGGAGCGTATTTCTGCCGATTCGGTGGTTGATATTGTTCGGAAACGGGTCGAGGGAGGATCATGAGTAGCGGCAGCATCTTTGGCACCGTCTTTCGGCTCGCGACCTTCGGTGAATCCCACGGTGGTGCGGTTGGAGCAGTTGTTGATGGGTGCCCTCCAGGGCTTGAACTTTCGGAGGCTGATATCCAGCCTGAGCTCGACCGCCGTAAGCCGGGTCAAAGTGATCTCACGACCCCCCGAAAGGAAGAGGATACTATCGCGATCCTTTCAGGAGTTTTTGAGGGCAAGACCACCGGAACGCCGATTCTCCTTATAGCGAAGAACAAAGATGCTCGGTCGCATGATTACGATCTTCTGAAGACTCTTTATCGCCCTTCGCACGCTGATTTTACCTATACCGAAAAATACGGTGTCCGCGATTGGCGGGGGAGCGGGAGGGCTTCGGCGCGGGAGACACTCGCGCGGGTTGCGGCGGGTGCGATAGCAAAAAAATATCTGCGACTCTCTGATGGCATCTCTTTCATGAGTTATGTCGAGCAGGTTGGGTCGGTGCGCACGGGGATTGACCCGCTCGATGTATCTCCCGAAGCAATTGAAGCATCACCGGTTCGATGCCCCGATCCAGAAGCGGCGCTGCGGATGGAGGAAGTAATCCGCGAAGTCCAAAGCCAGGGAGATTCTATCGGCGGTATCATTCGGGGGGTCATTACCGGATGTCCTGTCGGACTGGGCGAGCCGGTCTTTGATAAGCTCCACGCCGAGCTCGGTAAAGCGATGCTCAGCATCAATGCCGTCAAAGGATTCGACATCGGAGAGGGATTTGGAGCCATCACAATGCGGGGGAGTGAGCACAACGACCCGTTCGGCGTATCCCAAGACGGCACCATTTCCCCGCTCACTAACCGCGCGGGCGGAGTGCTTGGAGGGATATCAACCGGCATGCCGATAGTCTTTCGGGTCGCTTTCAAGCCAGTGGCCACGATATCACGCCCTCAACAAACGGTGACCTGCGACGGAAAAGAAATCATGCTCGAAGCAACCGGAAGACACGACCCGTGTGTGTTGCCGCGAGCCGTGCCGATTGTTGATGCGATGGCTGCATTGGTGGTCATGGATATGGTATTGCGGCGGAGCAGATGCTAGTCCACTTTTTTGCGGAGATGGTAGGGAGGAGGAAATCGCTCAGGTTCGATAAGGGCCTTATATCGTCCGATTGCCCTGGGTTCCCGAATTTTTAGAGTCTGTCCTCCGCGTCGAACCGAGGCCACGATGTGGTGCTTTGATATCGATTTCGAGTGCGAGGAGGAATCTAAGACGTACCTTGGTGGGCATACAACAATAATTAGTATCTCCTGCCGGGATCACCTCCCTCCCGTTGGCCTCGAGTGAGCAAGCTTTCATCGCCTGTCAGACCTTTCCTCGGGTTGATTTCGAGTCGAGCACGACCGTTGAGTTCGCTAAGATATGTGCTGACAGTCGACAAGCAGAACGGTATAGGTGGGAGGCGCTACACGAACGCAGGGTGTCTAAACTACCATCTTGGTTTGAGGCATCGTGGAGAATCAAGATCACTTCTTGTCGAAGTGATTCTCGCCCATTCTCATGCGCCCCATCACTTTTCTTGGCCGCGCCCTCTCTCGCCACTTACGTCTCGTCCTTACGAGCCGTCCCTGGCTGAAGCGACCGCGCTGATGGTGTCGCTTCCTCTGTCTCTCCTTCGTCTTACCCCCCCTGCCAGAGGGGGTTGTTTGGTGCCGAGCGGCTACCTCTGCCTCTGATTTCTGTTGGCGTTGTTGTTTCTGCGTCCGCCTCCGACACTATCGTTGCCTCTGCCACCTGAGACGCTATCGTTGCCCTGATTTCCGTTGACCCTGTCGTTTCCGCGCCCTCCACCGACATTATCGCTGCCTCTTCCACCTGAGACGTTATCGTTGCCCTGATTTCCGTTTACTCTGTCGTTTCCGCGTCCTCCACCGACATTATCGCTGCCTCTTCCAC
>JBIIHQ010000007.1:0-155556 GCA_044235645.1 Bdellovibrionota bacterium
GACAAGAAACGCCCGAGATGATGTGACGATACGATCGCGGGGGTGGGGGCTCAAGGGGGGAAAGGTGGAGAGAGGGGGAGGAGGGAAAAAGGAAAGCCCACCCCGCCAAGAGCGGAAGTGGGCTTCGAGCATACGGGGCGAGCTAGGGAGCGTCAGGCCGGTGAGCCATCCAGTGAATCCCCTCCTTGAGAGCTTTCTGGGCTTTCTCCAAAACCCACTGCTGCTCTGGATTGGCTCGATTCGCCGCGAGGAGCAAATGACGGCCAGCCTCAAACGCCCTCAATTCAGGGACGTTTTCCTCGGCTTCCACCGTCCAGCACGGGCCCACCAAGCGAACCAAATCAAGGTCCCTCTCGGTAGGCGGCACCTGCGAAAAAAACCGAAAGAAGTCTCCCAATTTCGGGTCAATCCCAGAAGCTTGACCCACTGACGCCGCCGCCGCATGAGCGGTGCGAAGGTCCTCATCGGAGCCCGCAGGAAGAGATCGAACGTACTCCCACAGGAGAAAGTTCACCTCCGAGTTGTGATTAATCGCGCCCACAATTCGCCTCCCCATCACTGGTACGAAGACCGGGTGCCGAATCTCGACGGCCGCATTCAGACCTCCTGCGCCAACAATCAGTGCCCTCGCTATCTGAAACCTGAAGCGACCTCCCAAGGAAAGGGCCAGCTCCTCGTACCTTTCGACAAAGTCGATTGGGCCAAGCGTCATCCTCTCAATGACTCCCTTCAGAGCTTCCGTCAGCCCTTCGGGTCTGTCGCCCACCGCCGCCTCGAATTCGGCACGAAGCTGAAACAGTCGCCGATAATCAGAAACCAAGTGTTGAACCGACATTGTTTAATGTGTCTTGCAAGTAAAACAGTGCCTCATATTCCAGATCGAAGTCAACCCTTCCTATGAAACCCAATCTCCGCCGACATTGGATAATGGGAACCACCCTCAATCATTATCAAAAAACGGTTACTTTCCCGGGTAGTTCCTTCGAGCAGGGGTTTTCGGATCTCGCTCCGAAACGAAACCCGTGCGGATCTTCAGCATCTTTTTTCCTCCTGAAGGCGCCCTCTCATGGTTCACCGCGGGGGCAAGGATCGCCAAAAGACCCGTTGCTTCGCTGGACCCTGGCGGAGCGCCCCAGCAAAAAAAAGGGAAAGTCTGAATCATTTCCACCCCAGACCTTCCAGTCACTACCACCCTTCGCTTCGTCACATTCGTGGGTTACACTCTCCGATTATGACGACAGCTGAATATGCCATCCCCGACATTCATGCCGACCCCATCGCTCTCGACATTATCGCCGCGCGCATACCTTCTGACGCGAGGGTGTATTTCCTCGGTGATATCGTAAACAAAGGACCATCGACTCTCGAAGCGCTCAAAAAGCTGCGCGTGCTGCATGCAGGTGGCAACTGGCAGCTTGCATGGGGCAATCACGATCTCCTCTTTGTCCGCGCAATGCGGGGCTCTCGACTGGCGTTGCGTGATCTTTTTTCTCGACGAGGACGGTCACAGATTTTCGCTGAAATCGGCGCACCACGATTGCAGAGGGAAGTTGATACTATTTTCGGCATCACTGATTTCGTCGAAAGCGAAGCGTCCGATGCCCTGCTGAATGAGATGATCGCCACCCTTACCTCGCATGACGATCTGCAGCATCTGGTGGACTGGATGATCGGAGCCTTTCGACTTGCATATCGCTCCCCTCGCCAGGTGCTCTACATTCATGCAGGCGTTCCGGTCACCGATGCCGGTCTTCCCTCGCTTGCGACCAAAACGCTCACCCGATACGATCAGCAGCTCTCCGCCGATCTGAGATCCGATGCCCTGGACAGTGAATTATGCCTCCTTTTGGACCAAAATGGCACGTCTCCTCTGAGGCTTCGAGAATGGACGGCTCGCATAAATGACCCCGCGCAATTTTGCGCACACCTTGATGTCGCCGCAATCGTCGTCGGTCACTCTCCCGTTATCCCATCCACTATCGCCGATGAACCATTCCCCCTCATTCGCCACGACTTTGGGGCCTCTCGCTCAAAAAACGATCTACCTTCATTCCTCGAGCTTACCCCCTCCGGTGATGCCGTCTCTCACCTGCGAATTGATGGGAAATGGAAGCAGATAAAACGGGGCCATCTTTCCTCGAAACCGACGTGATGGTGCCTCACCAGCATTACCACCGACCCTCACCCAAACTCTCCCGGAAATCGGCGCTGATACTCAACAATACCCTCACCCAGTAATCTTCCCCCCCGTTCCAGCCGTTCTTCATCAATCACATACGCCATCCTCACGAAGGCCTGCCCGACCGGGGGCTTTATGTAGAACCCATCGGCTGGCGCAAGAAAGATCGTTTCTCCATCCCAGGAGAACTCGCTTAGCAGGAACGAGCAAAAATGCTCAGCGTCTCTGACGGGGAGTGCCAACATCTGGTAGAAAGCACCCTCTGGCAGTCGGCTGGGGAGGCCCGTGTAACTGGCGACGGCATCGTGCAGGGCCCGACGCCGCTTTTCATACGTCGCGATGACCGAGGTTACATACTCGTCATCGAGAGTATCAAGAAGATAGCGCGCCGCCTCCTGTTCGAGCGTGGGGCAGGAGAGGCGTGCTTGCGCTATCACCATCGAGAGCCGTATCACTTCGCGGTTGGCCGTCATGATCGTTCCAATTCGAGCCCCGCACAAGCTATACCGCTTCGAGAGACTATCCACCACCAGCACCCGCTCACTCTGCGACGCCACCATCAGCGCGGAGCACGGCTTCCGATCGTCGTAGACAAATTCACGATACGTCTCGTCACTAATCAGGTAGAGCCCGTGTTTTTCGCACACCACCAATACCCGGCGAATTTCATCTTCGGTGTACACCGTCCCGGTTGGATTATTGGGATTACACATCACTACCGCGCGGGTGCGGGGAGTAATCGCCGCCTCAATCTCCTCATCTGAGGGAAGGTGGAATCCCGTTGATTCGTCGCATGCAACGGGAACGAGACGGACACCGACGATCGCCGCAAAGCTGATGTAATTCGCATACGATGGATCGAACACGATGATTTCATCCCCCGGATCGGCGCACACCATAAAGAGGAAAATTAACGCCTCACTCGCACCCATTGTGATAAGAAACTGTTCGGGGGTTGTCTCAAGCCCAAGTGAGCGATTGAGGTATGCTGACCAGCTCGCCCGCAGAGAAGCGCTCCCTTGCGAGTGCTCGTATGCAATGACTGGCGAAGCAGCAAGCGCTCGCTGAAAACCCTCCGCAAACTGGGGCGGGGGAATGATGTCTGGTTGCCCGATATTGAGCGGAATAATCGTTGTTCCCTTCGCCTGCGCTTCTGCCGCCAGAGGAGCAAGCCGCCGAATTGGCGACGGTGGAGTGGTGAGTGCCCGTTGAGAAAAAGGGCGAGCGGGGCGCGGAAAGAGAGAGAGTTCGCGGTTGGCAAGAGACATATATAACCTAAGTTTATCGCACAAGGATCGACCTTTCACCGAGAAGACAATCCAGCTTCAGTGTATCAAATTGAGGCGGGGGGACAATCATACGGTACTGTTACCCGATGACCCGACGAATTCCGATTGCTCATTTCGAGTCCTTCCTCCTCAAGGAAAAAACCTGGAGCGCCGACATCTGCCCCGATGGTATGTGCGTCCATTCACCGCAGCTGCACCAGGGTGGAACCTCAACCCAACGATGAAACACTGTCTAACTATCACCCTTTTTGTCATCGCCGCCATCGCAACAAACGCGACCTATCGGGTCATGCACGAGCACCCCATCCGGCGACACCTTGACCGGAGTCAGGCCCGCGAGATGTTGCTCGTACCGACCCCTCATTTTGCTCGATTCGTGAGTCTTGGCTACCACCACGCAGCCGCTGATCTCCTCTGGTTCAAGACAACCGGCTACTTTGGATCTCACATAGAGGGAGATCACAATATCGATCGGCTTGATTTCCTCTGCAGCAGTATCCTGGCGCTGAATCCCAAGGCGCGACACATCTCCCTCTTTTGCGCCCAGATGCTGGCGTGGGAGCTCAAACGCCCTCGGGAGGCGATCATGTACCTCTCAGCCGCGATAGATAATCATCCAGGGGACTGGTTTCTCTTCTACCTGCGAGGTCTCTTTTCTCTCTACTTTCTGAAAGATAGCAAGGCTGCACAGAATGACCTCGCCACGGCAGCGGCACATCCCGAGAGCTTCCCCCTCGTTAAGCGACTAGCTGCGAAGAATCTCGCCACGATCTCTGGCCCAAAAAGTGGTATTGCGTTCCTCGATCTCCTGTTGTCAACCGAGAAAAATCCGCACGCACGCGCGGCCCTCGAGCGACGTCGAGATGAGCTCGTCGCTCAGCTCAGACCCGAAAGGGGAGGGGAGGCACCGTGAGCACTGCGGTCGAAATAGACAATCTCAGCTACGCTCGCCGCCATCCTTGGACATGGCGACGAACCCCTACACTCGAGCCGTTTTCTATCTCAATCGCCTCGGGTGAAGCTTTCGGCTTTCTCGGTCATAATGGCGCGGGCAAAACGACGACCATCAAGAATATCCTGGGGCTCGTGACCCCGACAACGGGCTCAATAACTCTCTTTGGGATAGACAACAGAGATCCTTCGTCGCGACGCCCCATCGGATATGTCCCCGAAAACCCCTATTTCTATGACCATCTTCGGGTAGGAGAAGCAATATCCCTCGGTGCTCAGTTGGCTGGAATCTGTGGGGGACAGGTCAAAAAGGTAGTCGGGGATACACTCGAACGGGTGGGACTCTCTTCCCGCCATAAGTCGCCATTGAGAACTCTCTCAAAAGGGCTGCTTCAGCGGGTTGCCATCGGTCACGCCCTCGTGAGCTCGCCCCGATTGCTCATCCTTGACGAACCGTTCTCAGGGCTCGATCCGATCGGCCGCCACGAGATGCGAACCCTCTTCGAAGAGGAGCGACGCTCAGGCACAACACTCTTTCTGGCCTCTCATATCCTGAATGATGTTGAGGCTCTCTGCGACCGGGTGTCGATTATGGTTAAGGGGAAACTTCGTGGAGTATTCTCGTGTGATGATCTGGGTCAACACCCATCCCACGGGTATGAATTAGCAATCGGGGCTGCTCTCAGCTCTGAGGATATCGCCGCTGTTATCGATCAACCGAGTGCTGAGTTTACATGTCGTCGGCAGCGCTCGCTGACCGTTATCACTATTACCGATGAGGATCAGGCGAGGAAAACACTCATGCGATGCCTCGAGAAAAATCTTCCGATCGCTTCCTTTCAACAGCAGCATCCCACCCTCGAGCAGCTCTACCTCGCCATCGTTGATCCTTCAACAGCCCGTTCGGAGGGTAGGAGATGAGAAGTCGAATCGCCGCCATCTGGGGACTAACCTTTCGCGAGGCACTCCGAAGCAAGCTGTTCTCGCTCGCGGTTGGCTTTGTCGGGTGCCTGGTACTTGTCGTGACGCCTTACGCCCACGCAACGCTCGGAGACCCGATTGCAGTAATAAAGCACCTTGGTCTCGCCGCCGCCTCCCTCGTATCAATCGGCGTCGTGATGGTCGCAGGTTCGACGTTTCTGCAAAAGGAGTTCACCCGCAAGACGATCTATCTTCTTCTCGCGCGACCGATGAGACGGTGGGAGTTCCTCGCAGGGAAGTTTCTCGGCTTGACCTCCGTCGCAGCCACGCTGTACACCCTGATGGTGGTCGCTGTCGTCGGATATGCAGGTCTTCTCGAAGGTCGCCCCGATTTGCGCCTTCTCTGGGTGGTGCCTTACGGAATAAGCGAAGTGGCCATCGTCTCAGCACTCACGATCCTCTTCTCGGCGGTAGTAGTCACCCCCGTGCTCAATGGCATGTTCGCCCTCGGTATCTGGATCGCGGCCCGCTCGCACCCGTGGCTCACGACAGCGGTTGATTCAAGCTCCTGGCCGATACTTCGCTCGATTCTTCCAATAATTCCTGATCTTTCCGCTCTTCAGGTAGCTGATGGACTTATTTATGACGAAATTCCGGGGGTCATTCATGCAGCAGCAGGGCTGGGATACGGCATAACCTTCGGGTTGGGGTCGGTGATAGTCGCAGCTACCCTTCGGGGGTTGACGGACGTTCCTTGAGATGGGGACCGGTGGGGGGGCATGGGTTGGAAGAAGAAGTTGGATTCGGACCAAAGGGCTGGAATAATTAAAGGCGGTGGAAACGAGTGACAGGTATCGGGAGCAAAGGATGGAGATTCGCAGGAGAAGCAAGTTGACACCGTCTTTCAATCAGCGAGGTAAGAATCCGCGGCCGAGCGCCTGGGTAGGCCTTTGGGTTTGGGTTTGGATTGCCCTTTTCGGTGCACTACCTGCGCGAGTAGCCAGCGCCCAGTATATCAGTGTCATTGGCGACACATTGAGCGCGGTTGGCCAGACTTACATCATCACAATTACGAAGACATTCACAAACTCCGCTGCCGGAACCTGTGGTGGTAATGGTAAGTTCGAGGCGAACGGGCAGACTACCATTACCCTGGCACCCGGCCAAAGTGCAAGGCCACTGTTCAACGCAATAAACTCATGCACGGCTGTTGCAAACATTACCATCAATGATACCACGAGAATTCAGACCCAAGACGGGGGGCCATTCAATCAACAATGGAATGGCGCAAACTGGCAAATTGGCTTTGAAACGGATGTCACTCTTCCACCAAGCCCGAATTTTGATGATGTCTTGTTCGTGCTCAGTGCTGTAACTCCGACCCCCACACCGACAAATACTCCGACCCGGACGCCAACAAATACACCGACTCGTACGCCAACAAACACGCCAACAAATACACCAACCAGCACGGCAACGGCGACACCTACGCCTACCATCACTCCGACTCAAACTGCTACAGAGACTCCGACGATTACACCGACCCGGACGTCAACGCCGACTCCAACGATAACGCGAACTCCGACGATGACCCCGATGAATACCCCTACGCCAACGCCTTCTAAAACCCCGACCCCAGTACCTTCAGCAACTCCAACGTCAACGCCCTGCCCGGACAACGCCTTCGATAAAGATGAGGATGAGGACCGGGGACTCGCCTGCGGAAGAGACCTGTGCGATCTCGACCCCTCAAAGTCGCGTCCCGGAAAATGTGGGTGTGGATACGCCGATGCTTTCACCGCCACGTGCTTCGATCCCTCCCGCTCAAGACCCACCTTTTGTGGCCAAGCTGCCCGGGCGGTGAAGCTGAAGGGCAGTAAGAGGCTGATGAGAATTTCGTGGCGGGTGCGACCGAGTTTCCAAGGTAAAAGCAAATACACCTGTGAGGTCTTTCAGAGAGTAGTCTCAATCAAAAACGGGATTAGGATGGCCGAGTTCCGCAGGATAAAGATTGGGGGGGCAAGTCGGATAACTCGGGAGGTTCAAAACCCCGTCTTTCTCTCAGGAACTCCTCCACCCGTTGACCAAACAGACTTCTCCGTCGTTCCGCCGATTAGCAAAGCGGCGCCAACACCAATCCCGGTGCTCTTTGACATACGGCCGAAAGAGCCCGCCGGAGGCACGTCGTGCAGTACTCTGCCCCCAAATGCGAGCGCTGCTCAACGAAAGAAGTGTCGGTGCAATCAGAGCAATCCGGCGGCAGGGATCTGGTGCCACGACCTCGTTTCCGTCGATAAAAAAGAGGACAAGCCGTACGTCGTGCAGTGTAGAATGCAGGGGGTAAACCAGGAGGGAGAGTTTTTGGCCAGCCGATTTACTAGCTATTTCACCGTCTCATTACAAGGCTTCTTTCTTGGCCAGGGAGCAAGTGCCACCTGCCCGCCCTGAAGGGTAAAGCTCGACCCCTGATAGAAGGGCCGAAGATGAGGGGAGAGGTAGCACGGTGTGAGTCGTTGAGAGTCGAGAGCCCCTTCCATAGCCCTCTGATGCCGCTCCACCTGAAGGCGCACGCGAGACAAGAGAGAAGGGGGTGGACAGGATTTATCCTCCCCCTTCTCATTCAGAACAGGGACCTGCCTTACTGTAGCCCTCCCTGGCTGCTATCCCACAGAAAGGGCTTATCAGCACCAGTACCCTTCGGGTGTGAGGACGAACCCGTGAAGCTGGTTGCAGGTTCTCCCACGGCTGCCATCACCAGCGACCCATTTTGCATCTCTTTCGACAGGACGAAACCAGGAAGAACAGCCTGACATCCTATACCGTCACAACCTTCATATTTTCCTTCATCGGCAAACAAAGCCTCTTCAGCCGTAGCAGCATTCTTCAGGTCACTACGGGCGATCGAGTCGTATCCCTTCTTTCGATATGAGGCAAACTGTGGAACCGCAATCGCCGCTAAAATTCCTATAATCCCGATAACCACCAGCACCTCGATCAACGTAAAACCCTTTTCCTTCCTCACTACCTTTTTCATATGCCACCCCACTGCTTACAATCTCGTTATACTTCCAATCGTCCGAGGTCTCTTTAATCCCGCCGACTTACCCATTACCGCTCCTTCGAACCGAAGGATAGCACCCGTTGAAACCAGCCTCGCGATCATTAATTCAATCCCTTACGCCAACCCAACGTTTTCGAACTGAGCACACAACATGCCAAAACACCCCTTTCGTAGACTTAGGCGAGATAGGCTGTGAATTCAGATAGTTAAATATCTCGGAGAGTACATTTTCGAGATCCGGAGCAAAATTTGATTTACTGATCGACAAACTTTGTCACCTCGAATTCGATGGAGCCTCTGATCATCTGCAAATTATTATGTAGTACGTAGTACGTTCCTATCGATCGAACCAGTTTTATGTCCGATAATCGTTAATTATCGGACATGCTAAAGAGCCAACTTTTCCGTAGTGAAAAATCAGACTTCAACGCGATCTCAGGGGTGAGCTTGAAGGAATCGGCGGACCTGCCTGGCGTTCAGAAGATGATCCCAAACCTCGCGGACCTGCTCTCCATTCCGCTGCCATGAGAATCGTCCAGCCTGAACCAACCCTTTTTTTCGGTACTCCTCTCGACTACCGGGGCGCTCAAGCAACTGTCGCATCGCGCCACTCCACGCCATCGGGTCAGTCGGGGGCAACAAAAGTCCCGCATCTCCGACAACTTCGGGCAATGATGCCGCCGAGCTCGCGATCACGGGGCTGCCCTGTTCCATGGCTTCGAGGGCTGGGAATCCGAACCCCTCGTATAACGAGGGTACCAACACCGCCGTCGTGGTATCGTAGAGAGCCCGAAGCTCCTCTTTTTGAAGAAATCCGGTAAACAAGACATCGGGTATGCCCTGTTCTCGACAAAGATCTCGGTACGCCTGTTTAAACGGATCGCTAAAACTGCCGACGACCACAAGCTGACACGAATGGCTCTTCCGCGTTAACGTAAACGCCTCGAGCGCAAGCGGAAAATTTTTATGTTTCTCGATCCCTCCCACAATCAAAAAGAATGGGAGCCGTATTCCGTGACGGGCGCAAACAGAGCGAAAAACTTCCAGGTTCGCTTCTTGGCCCTGACGCCCGCCCGTAAAATTACACCCAGCATAGATGGTCGTGATCCGATCGGGACAGATCCCCGCAACTCTCATGAGATCGGAACGGGTACAGTCTGAAATTGAGAAAATATGACAGTTACTTGCAACCACCTGTTCAAGCCGGTTGAGGTACGCCTCCTGAGAACGCGGATCCCACCGGTCGATGTGCTGGTCAGCAACCCGGAGCGGTATCAGGTCATAAAAAAGGGCTGTCGTGATGTCTGAACGGGGACGGCTCCGAAGAGGCGAATCATAGCCCGGAAGAATCGTCATCGGATCGGGTATGTGCACAATATCAAAAACCTCATCCCTTACCGCCTCCAGCGTTGCGACCCGGGCACCGAACTCCTCAGATAACCGAGAGACGAGCGGATGCACGTGCCGTTCTCTGTTAACGATTAAGGTAACACTGAGCGGAGCACCACTCCGGAAAGTCGCTCGGAGATGTGGCTCGACATAATGTCCAATTCCTCGTTCCCCCAACTCCGGATAATCAAAAAGCCTCGCATCAACAGCAAGCGATACGTTACCGCCACGTGGGCCATCAAGTCTCATGGTAACCCCGATTGTGCGCCTCGTTTCAACATTCGGACGAACTACGCGGACTCTCCGTACATCTCAGTGATCAGAGCTTTCAACTGTTGAGCCTGAAAACAGATCTGGTCAGCTTCTCCAATAAAGGTGCTAGTTGCATAGCCCCGCGCCTCTCCCTCTCGACCCTCTTGCATGAGCCTCCAGATACGAACCAACCCAAGAACCGGAGATCCTGGCCACGCCTCCACCGCCCGATCAATCAATCGAGCACCCGCCGAGGAATGCTGCAAAACGTCATACTCAAGGCAACCCACTACTGCCAACGTGGCCTGGGTATGCGTTATTTGTTCACCCGCTGCGATCGCCTGTTCAAGCGCGAGCCCGGCGGCTGCAAGTGCCTCAATCCGAAGAGCAGCATGAGGAAGCGCGCGTCTACTTAAAGCCAAGTGTACGTGATTTGTCATCATCCCGAGGTGTCGATGTCGCCCTCCTTGAAAGCGAAGAGTGCTCAACATATTGCCGACCAAATCAGCTCGATGGCGAGGGAGATGTGCGCGAAGTATTTCAGCTCGACCTGCCTCACCAATACTACGCGCCCTATCCTTATGAGCAAGGAAATATGCTATCTTTTCTGCCGCATCCATATGGTCATCGGGGGTGTACGTAACGAGGACCTCACCCTCTTTAAACAGCTCGCGCAGCCCATTTCCAGTTGATTCGGTTAAAAGCAGAGACCCAGACATCATCGCCTCAAACACCCGGAAATTGAGATCCCCCTTTACTGTCTGATTGATAACAATGTGGCTCTTGGGAAAGATATTCTGAAATGAACCGGTAGTAACGGTCACAGGAGCGCACGATTGTAACCTGTTAAAAAAATCCACCCGACGAGGATTGAGAGTCGGATTGAGGGTTCCGACAAAACATGCATCCATTTCTTTTTCTAAGGATCCCTCATATTCAACCGATGCCCACAGAGGCAACCACTCGACTTGATTGTCCTTCTCCCCAAAGAACGGAAGAAAGTCACTCTGCGCGATCAAAGTCTTATCAACCGCCTGACTTAGTTCGCGATGCCGCACAAAGTGATGATGTGTATCAACAGAGTAAAAGAGGATTGGAAGCTTCAGCTCATCGAGGCCAAAAATCGAAAGTGGTGTACTATCGTCGAAAATGACGACAACATCAGGAGAAAAATCAGGTAGATAGTATTCGAGAATGTGATTGATGTGGGAAATGCCATACGGGACGTCGACGTCGAGGTAAGGATACCGGCCAATCGAAACCACACGATGTCCATCCTCTCGCCACTCCTTCGCGAACCAATACTGATTGATAAGAAGCACATTCATGTAAAAACTCACCTTCAAACAGCGCGTGAGCAGATTCGAATGGCTACTTCATCTCCCATCAAAATACCCCCTGCCCCAGTTTTTTACCTATTGGCGGTTTTCGCTCCCAACTCGTGACTCAGCGAGTCTTACCGCCAACTGACGATACCGCTCACCATTTGGCTCGAGAGAACCAAGCTTTTCAAGACAAGCCTCCGCTTCGCTTTGCTTACCTTGGGCCAACAAACATTCCCCAAGAGAAAGCAACAGTTCCACGTCCCCCGAGTGTAGGTTGAGATAGTCACAGATAAGCTTTTCTATATCTGCGAGCCGTCCAAGATGATAACCGACATCGATGGCTCCATAGAGGGCTCCGAGATTTTCGGGATTTATATCAAGAGAACGGAGGAACGCATTCCAGCTATCCTCCCATCTACCACCATGACGAGCACACAATCCAAGACCTGCCCACGCCGCATCATTTCGGTGATCGAGATCCCTCGCGCGAGAGAAGAGCTCCTCTGCTCGCTCCCAGCCGCTTCTGTAAGCAGCGAGAGCACCCTGACCACTCAAAGCCCGACTAGACTGAGGGTTGCTCTCAAGAACTCGAGAGTAGACCGCCTTTGCGTCTTCCTCATCCCCAGAGAGGGCATGACTTTCAGCTTTAAGGATCATGATCCGCTCTCGAAGAGTGCCGTCGGTGACTGTCTGAGTTAGAAGCTGATCGCAGCGTTGTAATATTGTGCTGTATTCATGCCTCTTTTTAAGTATTTCGAGCTCTCCGATCTGCTCATCAATTGACCCACCTTTCCCGTCAGTCTGCTGGGGCGACTCATTAACTGACCCCAAGATACCAACAAGCTCATTCGCCCCCCGATGGGAGGAGTCCTCTCTGAGGACGACTTCAACCTCGTGCTTCGCTTCCGTAATCTTTCCACTCCGATACAGTGCTGCAGCGTAACAATATCGCATCTCTTTATCCCTCGGATGTGAATTAAGATGGGTCTCAAGAGCGAGTAAGAGATCATCGAAACGGTTGAGAATATACGAACACTCCATCAGATTAATGAGGGCAATTGACTGGCTGGGATCTCCCCTGAGTGCGCGAACAAGATATGAATACGCAGCCGCATGCTGTCGGAGAGCGACGTGACTCATGCCAAGCCCCGTCAGGGCTCGGGTGTCGACAGGATCGATTGCGATAACTGCCTCGAAAAGGGGGATGGCCTCTGGAGCCTTCCTATCGACGAGGAAAGTTGTAGCCTTCGACCTCAGAGCTCGAGCATTTGTGGGATTAATGGCGATAATGCGATCAAGCATCTTATGGGCACTCGCATACTCTCCCCGCTGTGTCAGCAGCTCAGCTTCGGCGAGAGCATTTTCAATCTCCTTATCACCTAATGACGGTCGACTATCTACCGTCGACGATTGCGAATGATGTGTGACTTCCGAAGCGGGCCGTTGGGATGGCTTCGCAATATCCGCCAACGCGTCCTTACTATGGACAACGTCTGCCTGACTTTTGGCATTTGTCGCCCCGTCCGCTGGGCCAAATAGTTTGACCGCGGCAGTTAGTGGCCTCACCCCACACTCTCCTCGCGAAACCGACACCATAAATGCAGTCACCAGATCGGAATCACCCGACAATAGCTCAAGAGCCCGGCCGAGGGCATGCTGAGCTTCATCAAAACGACCAGTAACCATAAAGAGACCCCCTTGTAAACGAAGCACGTCGAGGTCATCAGGGTGGCGCTCGGATAGTTCACTCGCAATGCGCTGGGCAGTCATCATATCCCCTGAGCGTGCCGCGTTTTGTGCTTGGCCCAAGAGAGCCTCTACTACTCCTTCGACCTCGCGGGAGTCCTGCTGCGCATTCGATTGAGGAGCAGAGGAGATTTCTGCGCTCACATGTCCCGTTCTCGTCACGACACTCCGGTATGCCTCAAGAGTCTTGTCCACTGTAGTTTCCCATGAATAACTTTTCGCCACTCTCGCAAGCCCCTCAGGAACGGGGGCGTTCCAGGCCGCAAGCACTGCTGCTTCAATCGATTCGATATCCCACGGCTGACAGTAAAATGCATTCGTACCAAAATAGTCCGGCTGGGTTCCAGTATCCGTTACAACGATATTCCTTCCGTGAGCGGCTGCCTCGAGTGATACATGCCCCGGAAGTTCATACCAACTCGGAAGAGCATGTATTCGGCATGCAGCATATGCTGATGACAGCATTTCAGGGCTGACTCTCTCTATGATAATCGTCTGCCCTTTCCGTTTGAAGTTCCTGATCGCCTGATCGTATTCCGGTTGATAGGTAAAACCTCCACTCGCAAGCACCACTGGAATATCCGAATCCTCGAGAGCCCGTAACAACATGAGTTGATTCTTACGGGTCTCAAAACGGCCAACACAGAAGACAAAATCCCTAATTCCATATTCGGCGATAAATTGCTCAGGACCGACAAGTGCTCCCACCTCGTGGCCGAGCGGAATCTCGATTAGATTTTCTGCGTCGGGAAAATCTCTCTTGATCGAGGCCGTCTCCCTTGAACCATTCGGAAATAGAGCTGCTGCATGAGAGACGATCCAGTCAGCCGGAAATCGTCGAGCCATCGGTGCTGCGGATAAGTCAAGTACAGCCCGCTCCCACCAACGCTTTGACTGGCCTGCACGTATGTAGTCAAAAAGGTACTGGGCAACAAGGTGCGATTGATTGTGGAAGAACTGCACCTCCTCATAGAGAGTTGTCACCACATAAGGAACACCAGCAGCATAGGCTCGTTTTGCGAGCTGCTCGGTATATTCAGTTGTCGCGAAGTTGTAGAGGTGAACTAAATCAAAACCGCCCGGGTCCTGCGAACCATTCAGGTCCACAACCACCTCACATCCACGAGCGCGCAACCCCTCACTCAGAAGCTCGACCTGAACCGAATCCCCTCCTCGTTGAGTGAACGTATTAGGCCGATTTTGAATCAAGATTCGCAGACTTTCGGCAGATCCGAGCTGGACTTTACTATTCGGATAGAATCCTCTCCTCGATTGACCACCTATGGTCGAATGGTTTTTTGAATTCGGAATGTTCCGATCAAGTTCTCGCGACGCCATGACTTCCTACCCCGTGTAGTGAAACAGATTGGTCATTGTAAGGACTCCTTAGAGCCCGTAGTCTCTCTGCACCGTTATGCGGCGCCCTCGAACTCGCTTGAAGAATCCCTCGATTCCCAAGCGCACGGCAGCCCCTACGCAAAACCCCAGTATGTGTCCCTCAGTATGACGCGGAACGGGGTCGTTGAGGTTCGCCGATTTGTAAAACTTTAGTGGAGAGTACTGATTGAGCCGGAGCCGGGTGGAAAAAGCTGATAATAGTGGTATCGAATAGACAATTACCTCGTTCAACCATTGGTTGTTGAGAGGATCGCCTTAAAAACTAACCCCGCATCTCGTAAACGGCGCGATAAAGCCCATACCAATTAAACACGAATATAGGACTGCGCGCCGAGCAAGGACATGTCCGACAAGCATCCGAATCAGCAAATGAGCTCCCCTTTTTTTTGGGGTACATCCCTAAAAGGGTACTGAGTCGGGCGGCGCATCGTAATTACCCAGAGATGGCTGCTGTGTCGCTTCCATGCCTGGGCCTCCAATGCGAGGACCTCTGACGAGGAACAGCCTATCCAGCGCCTTATCGATTGGTCGGTCTCGTTCCGTTGTATTTACCGTCGGCAACTGGTAAGTCCCAGTCTTCGAATTACGGAATCTCTGACCTATTCTAATAAAATGATAAAACTTCTCTAGGAAGGCGCCTTTGTCATCTGAGACTCTGATAATAAATTGCCCATACGGGGATTCAGTTGTCGTAAAATTAAACGGTCGCCACCTCCCCCCGTTTTCTCTACTACCCGGAAGAGATGCCCTTTTTTTCAGGCCACCTGGTCCGAGGAGCTCCACCTGAGTTGCCGCTTTCGACTCGACAAAACCGCTAATCATGACCTTCCACCTCGGCTTTCTTCGCAAGGAACGGTTTTTTTTCCGGTCCTCTTCCGAGAGGTTTACTGAAGTGACAATCAGGTCCGCAACGAAAGGAGGTGAAAGGTTCTCTCGATAATCAAAAGAACCGCTATCGGCTAGTAACGTCTCAAGCGAGACGTTACGCCACACATTAAAAATATCTCTGCCAACTTTTTCCCGCACAAGCGAGTCTGTCACATCGCGGTCGATGCGTTGAAGAAACTGAAGACCTTCGCGGGGTGAAAGCGACCTAATCTCCTTTCCCTGAAAATACTCCAAACCTGCGATGAAATTACGAACCGCGAGCCGAGAATCAACATTCTGAGGAGGTAGCATTTTAAAAAGAGACTCACTCTCCGCGGTTGCTCGCTGGATCGTCGTAAGAACGACGGGAAGCTGAAGTACCTCCCACGTCGGATTTCCGCTTTTGAGAGCCCGCAGGAGCACCTTTCGCTGAGCCGGCTTATCCCCACGAAGTGCTTTGAGGCCCTTGTTCTTCGGCCGAAGAGGCGCAAAAAGCCTCGAGAGAAATCCTTGAGGCTCCGAGTCACCCAAATTCGGCACCACCCCCGCCTCGACCCCCGCCGCTGTAATTTTATCGTACTCACCAGCATCAAACTTTCCAATCACGGCGTCAAAAGGGTCGGCACTCTTTCTCTTGACCACTCTGTCAGCAAGCTGACGCGCCGCTACTTCCTGAGATTTTGCAGGGGGAGCCTCACCATTTTTTCCTTTCGAAGCGAACGTCGCTACAATTTCCGGCGAATACCACAGCGCTACCGCCGCGAGGAAGGCACCCGCAATCACGAGCATCCCGCGTGGATTGTTTGGCGTACCTTTGAGAAGTCCCTGAAGCGACACGATATCTTACTCAAAAAAACGACAGATAGCCTCCCGGCGGGGGGCCACCGTTAGTAGAAAGATGACGACATTACCCGCACCGTTCCAACCAACAACGAAAGCCGAGTAAGCTCTACCCCTATCACAATCGGTTGCATATCGCCCCAAAAGGCCCTGCCATCACAAGAGGTCCCAGTGTTGGCGCGCTCCCCCCGAGAACCTTGCTCCCATCTGGGTTATGACCTGAGAAGCCATAGAACATGCACGAAGCGCCGCATTTTCGAGCGACAGCCCGTGGGTAAGCCCGTAAAGCAATGCCCCAGCAAACATGTCCCCTGCTCCCGTCGCATCAATCGCCACAACCTCAGGAGATGGAACCCTCGCCTCCTCTCCATTGTACCACACCCAGGCCCCCTGAGCGCCCCGAGTTAAAGCTACCCCCGGTACCATCCGGCACAGACGCTTGAATGCCTCCTCACAATCAGACACACCGGTGAGAGTCATTGCTTCGATTTCATTAGCAAAAAGAAGATCAACAGATTCTATCGCCTCCAATAGTGGCTCCCGACAGCTTTCAATGACCCACGCATCCGAGCAGGTAAGCGCCACCTTCGTACCAAGGCGCTTTCCCGCTCTTACCGCAGCGAGGGTCGCGGGACGTCCAAATTCGGGATTGGCGAAGGGATATCCCTCAACGAAAATCCATTCAGAGTCGGAAAGAACCTCCTCCCGAACATGCTCCGGGCTCAGGAGAGCCGAAGCGGCGAGACACGTACGCATGGTTCGTTCAGCGTCCGGAGTTACCACAGAAAGACAGGTACCTGTCGTTCCTGCATCGATCCGGGCACCCACGAAAGAGACCCCCATTGAGCCACATTCGTCAACATAAAATCGTCCCCAGTCGTCATCTCCAAGCACTGCCATCAGAGCGGCAGCCCCCCCGAGCTGAGCAAATGCGGCCACCGAATTGGCAACACTGCCTCCACTCACTTTAGTCTCAATCTGCCCCCCCAATCGCTCGATGAGTCCGGCCTGCTCACCCTGATCGACAAGCCTCATCGACCCCTTCTCTAGCGAAAGCGTTGACAGGTGCTCGTCCTGCGCCCGAACAAAGATATCAACGATCGCATTACCAAAACCGCATAAGCGGTAAGGACGGGTTTTATTCATAGCGTTAGTTTCCTCGATGCATGTCTATATTAAGTCTTGTCGCAGCAACTCCTCGATGCGACACATTACCCCCTCGATTTCCGCATCGGGCGTACTCGCCCCAGCCGTCAAAGCAATCCTAACGGGACGGTTCGAGGGAAGCCAATCAGCCGTCTGAACAACTTGAGCATGAGGTGCGAGGTGAGAGACCACGCCATCTTCCCCTATGTCTTGTGCTCCTCTGATATGATACGTAACGAATTTCTTGCGAAGTAGGGTCGCGAGATTAGCGGTGTTCGAGGAGTTAAATCCACCCACGACGATCGCAAGGTCGCTCACGCTACTCATCGGATCAGAGAGTAAGGCCCGCGCCGCTGATTGATTCTCTGATGTCGCGTAGCAGAGCGTATCTCGTGTATCTGCGAAATGCTCCTGAATCGTATCAGCTCCGAACCTCTCAATAAGAGCCGATCTGATACGCCGACCAACCTCTTTCGTTTCCTCGGCAAGCATCGTTGTCTGGTTGATTACCCCAACCCGTCTGAGGTGCACTTCTGGATCGAACTCTGGAGTTATCTTGGCACCAAAATCTCTATAAAACCCCTCCCGCGAACCCTCGCCCCTCATGTAGAGACAAAGCCTATCTACCTCTTCAAGAGTTTTTACCACGACGCCCCCTGGCGCACACTGCTGCACCCGGGAAAATGTTGCCCGTGTCTCCTCATGGTATCCCTTCCCATGAACAACCAGGGAAAAGCCATCTTTACCCAACTGAGCCGCTCGTCGCCAGACCTTTTCAACAAAGGGACAGGTGGCGTCATACGCAGTTACCGCAATTCCTGCCGAGGAAAGCTCCTCCATAACAGCCAGCGGCGCCCCGAATGCAGGAACGATGACAACATCTCCTTTTTGCAGCCGCGACGTAGGTACGATCTCCTTGCCATCACTCGTGCGCAAAAATTGGATACCTCTTTCGACAAGATCCGCATTAACCGCGGGATTATGAATCATCTCGCTCACAAGAAATATCCGTTTGTCCGGATTCTCAGAGAGAGCGCGATAAGCTACCTCAACAGCATTATCAACTCCAAAACAGAAACCAAAATGTCTCGCGAGGAGAAAAGAGACTCCAGGTCGATCAATCTTTGTTGGAGATAGATCGCGCTTTCGCGGATCGTCCTCAGTGCGACGGCGCCGTATAGACGTTACGACATCAGAAAAGTACTTCTGTTCTTGAGAGCGCGGTATCTTCATCTTGCGTGAGTCGGTATGGGAGAAAAAAGCGGTACGCCTTGGTTCGCTCCATGTCCGGTTTTCTCCGGATCAGTCGACCTCTCATGTTCACGCCGGCTGATGAACATATTAAGCCTAAGGCCGTCAGGCACGGGAGGAGCCAGCCCAGGATTCCGATCAATAGCTGCCAAGATATCAGAGATATGTTCTGCCAGCCCTCGCCCCGAGATAATTCCAACAGGACCTATCTTTCCCCGAAATGAAGATGTCGAAGTCGCTGAGCCTATTATGATCGGCTTTGTGGACTGAGGGGGGGGCGCGGAGACGAGATGCCCTCCAAGTTCGCTCACCTTTTGCCCTCCCTCGTCGTCGCGAACGAGAGAGTGAAGGCCCAAAAATTTTCCGGACCGATAGCTGAGAGCAAGAAGTGTCCAGCGATGTGGTGATACCCCTACTTCTGGAAACGGATACCACCCTCCCCGGGCCGAAGCGTCCTTCCAGTACACTTCTGGCCGAATACCTCCCCCCGACCGAGAAAGTGCAATTGCAAAGCCCTGACGATCGGGAGAGGTCTCGTCAAACTTCATTGCCGCGATTGCCCTCACTGAGTCGGTGGGCGTTCGGGACAGCTTTACCCAAAGGAAGAAGAGAAAGTCTTCAGACGGAGTTGGATTACGTTCTTCACTTGAGGGCACCGTCCAGCGATGAGCACTTCCACCCACTGCCACAACGACCGGCACCTTGGCTCGCCGGTCCTGATTTGCTTCGTTTGTTTTCGAACTGGTGCACCCGGGCCAAAGCACACCCAAAAACAAAAGTGCTGCCAACCGAATTTTAAGTGCCTCCAAGCTCAGCTGACACATTCATCAATCATCAGATGATGCCTCTGACGATCCCCGAGCAGCCTCAGCAAGCTCTTCCTCTCGCTTCTTCGAGAGCGCCTTTGCAGCTGCGTCTGAGATGACGGAAACGGTGATCGGAACTGCTATTTCAGAATGAAGCTTTACCTGGATTCGATAATCACCGGCCATTCGGATTGGCTCACTCAATTTGATCTGCCGACGATCGACTGTGAAGCCGCGCGCTGCCAGAGCCTCCTCGATATCCCGAGCTGTGATTGAGCCAAAACTCTTACCAGATTCTCCAAACTTGAGAGAAAACTCAAGAACTATACCAGCAATATTCCCGCCGAATTTTTCAGCATCTGCTCGCTTCCGGGCCTTGATCGCGTGAATGTGAGCCATGCGATGCGCAAGTACCCGTGCACTGGAGGAGGCGATCTCCACTGCTATCCCGCGAGGAATGAGGAAATTTCGGGCGAAGCCCCGTTTCACCGTTACCGTGTCCCCTACGTACCCGAGTGAGGGATAATCTTCTGAGAGTATTACTTGCATGATGCACTCCTTACTGATTGGTGGTGGCTTACTTCGCTCTCGCGCCAACCCCGCCTGTATTTTAATCGCTTCTCGGCAATGACCATCTATAAGGCTCGCTGAGACTCTTCACTATTGACCCTTTCAGCGCAGAGCCACTGAAGGGACTATGCCCATTATTCCTACTCGTCTTCTGAAAAATCATCCTCGCCGTCATCAGTCAGCGGCCCTGAATGACGTTTTGGGTTTCCCTGGAATTTTCGGGCTCGCTCACTCAATTTATGAATCTGAAATTTTGCTACCCGCTCCATTAACCGAAGAGAAAGAACAATCTGTGTAAGCTGTTCGGCTACCGGTAGGTCAAATGAAAACACGGTGTAGGTCCCCGTCTTGCTCCCCTTGACTGAGTAGGCGATATCCTTCTTGCCCCAACTTGCCACCGAAGTCGTGGTTCCTCCTCGGGAAGTGATAAGCGACTGGATCCGCGCTGACTCGTCCTTGATGAGATCATCGCCTAATGCTCCTGGAAAGACTACCACCGCTTCATACTTATTCATTTGTTACCCCTGTCGCTCAATTAACCAGATATCGAATATCCGCCTAACACCTTAATTACCACAGCAAATCCGCTTCTCGCGAATCCGCCTACCAAACCCGACATTTGTTACCGGGAGGGTATCTCTTCGTTAATACCCGTCTCACCGATGCCCAGTCCGCTCTGAATCCTCAAAGATTTTAGCTCTCCTTCTTTAGACCCCGAGCTCCAAGCCTCCCGCTCGCTCGCTGTTGCGCCTTTTGAAGGCCACCCCGCACAAACTCCTCTATCACCTCAGCTGCATTCTCGATGACCTCAGAGAGGTTCGTGGCCTCCGCCGCTCCGAACGCCCCAAGAACCCAATCTGCAACTGCCATGTCGGGGTGGGACGGCCTCCCGATACCAACCCTTACTCGACAGTAACCAGGGCCACCAAGGTGTTGGGTAATTGACTTCAGGCCGTTGTGCCCTGCATCTCCCCCTCCAACTTTTACCCGAATCGCGCCGAAAGGGATGTCAAGCTCGTCGTGAACCACGATGACATGGCTGAGGGGGATACGATGAAAATGCGCTATCCGCCTGACCGCCTCCCCGCTGCGATTCATAAAGGTGGTGGGCTTCACCAGGAGCGCTTCCTCCCCATTGAGCCTACATCGCCCCAACTCAGAATCCCGCTCATTCCGCCATCCAGACACCCCCGATCGGCGTACAATCTCGTCGACTACCAGGAAACCAGCGTTATGGCGAGTATTTCTATATTGCTGACCGGGGTTTCCGAGACCTACGACGAGAAACATATGGTGCCCCCGTAGTCAGTCGCCCCCCCCAAGCTTTTATTTACCTCCCTTCCCAGATTTAGCAGGAGCTGCTGCCTTCGCGGGAGCTGCCGCACCCTTTGCAGAAGCCCCTCCCTTTGCCGGAGCTGCCGAAGCGGGTGCTTCTGCTGCAGCTTCTGCCGCCCCTGCCGAGACTACCGTCACGATGGTTTCTTCGGGATCATCCCCCAACTTCACCCCTTCTCCGAGAGAAAGGTCACGAGCATGAATGCTCTGACCAAGCCCGAGCTGACTGACATCAACGAGAATTTCAGCTGGAATACTCTTGGGAAGACACGAGACGGTTACCTCGTGCACAAGAAGCGACAGAATCCCCTTATCAATCTTCACCCCCGGGGCTTCCCCGACAATTCGCACCGGAACTGCGAGCGAGACCTCTTCATCTTCACGCATCGCCTGAAGATCCACGTGGAGCACCTGGCCTTTGACTGAATCTCTCGCTATGTGACGGACAAGCGCTGGCCGTCCGTTAATTCTTGGACTTTCGCTCTTGAGGGTAAACACCTGGCTCGGCTTCGCTTGCTTGGCGAGGTAAGTAAATTCTTTGAGCCCCAAAGCCACTGCAACCGACTCCTCTCCACGGTGGTAGATTACCCCAGGCACCTCCCCTTGCCGTCGCAGGGCGCGACAGGCCCGTGATCCCGAATCCGACCGCTCTTGTACTGACAACGTAAAATCAGCCACCTTACCCTCTTATACAAAGAAATCAATACCTTACTTTCCGACTTTCCGCTTATTCGAATGCCCGTTCCAGCGACCAGACCTGTGCAGCCCAGCTATGCTTCTCGGGGCGAGATGCGGACCCTTTCGATTGGATTCTCCTCGGCCGTGCCGGCACATTCGGGTCATTACCGTGCCCGATACCACCTTCCCTACCGATGAATACCAACGTCATACCATTCGGCACCATCGGACCCTATCCGGACCCCGATGATATCTATTTCAACGAAAGTTTCAAGTGGTTTGGGCCTATAAATTAACGGCAAACGGTTCATAGCCGAGGGTATTTCTCCCTCGAATCACCCGATATCATGAAAAAAACAGTCACCCTACTCGCATAGGCTGCTCACTGAATCATCTCCATGAATCCTCCGAATCGCCTCCGCAAAGAGGGGGGCAATCGAAAGAATCGCTATCTTAGAACCCTGAGCTATCCGCTCCTCCGCTAGGGGAATCGAATCGGTAATCACTACTCGCTCAAGGGGGGACGCTTCGATGCGCTCCACTGCCTCCCCCGACAACACTCCGTGGGTCGCCACTGCGAGTACCCGGTTGGCTCCCGCCGCAACGAGGGTAGCGGCCGCCTTGCAGAGGGTAGATGCCGTATCGATCATGTCATCAACGATCACACAAGTCCTTCCCTGCACGTCCCCCACCACTTTCATTTCAGCAACGTGATTCGGTCGAGTCCGCCTCTTGTCGATGATCGCCATCGGCGTATTGTCGAGCCGTGTTGCAAAGATACGGGCTCGCTCAACTCCTCCCGCATCCGGCGATACGACCGTCAACTCATCGGCACCACCATAATTCGATCTTATGAAGGGGCAAAGAATCGGAAATGCGTTCAGGTTATCGACGGGAATATTAAAAAACCCCATTATCTGCCCCGCGTGCAAATCCGCCGTCAAAATGCGAGAAGCTCCCGCGACCGTCAGGAGATCTGCGACGAGCTTAGCAGTAATAGGAACACGTGGCTTGACCTTTCGATCCTGTCGCGCGTAGCCAAAGTATGGCATTACCGCGGTCACTCGGGCTGCTGAGGCCCGCTTGAGCGCATCAAGGGTGATAAGTAACTCCATGAGGAATTCGTTGCAGGGCATGCACGTGCTCTGAATGATAAACACGTCTCTTCCACGAACGTTATCCTTAATATCAACATTCAGCTCCCCATCACTGAAGGGAACCACCTCGAGCCCACCCAGCGCCATCCCGAGGGACTCGCCGATCGCGCGCCCAAACGCCGGGTTTGACCGCCCTGAAAAAATTATGAGTTTGCGCGACACCGGATTCCTATCGAGAATGAAGGACGGTCTTTGGGAGATCCCCGAACGAATTAACAACCTTTTGCAGCCGAATCCAGCCGAGCCCTCTCGCTCAGCCACGACGACCTGCCCCCCACTACCCTGAGGCTACTAACGCGAGGGGATAATAAAATTGGCGGGGCAGGATTCGAACCTGCGCATGCCGGGATCAAAACCCGGTGCCTTACCACTTGGCGACCCGCCAGCACAGCAGCTCGAGGCCCGAGAGCTATTGCCACCGAAGTTATAATCCAAGTACCCGGTGTCATACAAGATCTCGAGCTGAAAATAACCGCCCCTGAAACTTTCTCAATACCAGCTCTCGATGTCTTATCTTGGACACAATACACCACTCCTAATTCCCACCCCGTGAAATGGTCCTTCTTCCACCCTACCGTTTTACCTTGTTCTATCGTAGCGTGGGGTTGATGGGCTCCTCCCGAGACAACTAATTCGGATTGGATTAGTATCGCGGGCCGTGGCTCCCCTCTTAGTAGTGCTGTTTTTTTCTCGACATAATCGAACTAATCCTCAACTTCTCTTGAGGTATCCATGAACGAGTACCCCTCCCCCCTGCCTTCGGAGCAGTCCGCTTGCGCCCATCAAGGTGCCCTCCGCCACTCAATTGATTCTCCTGTCCCCTTCAGCCCCTCACCCCAACGGCTTGAGGAACGTTCGGCGTGCGGAGTTGGCTTTATAGTTGACCGCTCGGGACGTCGAACTCATGAAGTGCTTTCCGAAGCACTCGAGGCTTTGAGCCGCGTTGAACACAGAGGCGCATGCGGTGCCGATGGTATCACGGGCGATGGCTCGGGAATAATGACCGACATTCCGTTCGACCTTCTGGGATATGAGCGGGGAAACATCGCAGTAGCAACCCTCTTCATGCCTGCCGACCGGGCTCGTTCGCGGTTGGCTCTCCAAGTCTTTGAAGATACCTTCGCGTTTATGGGGCTCCGGATCGTTGAGTATCGCGATGTGCCGTGTGACGAGTCAGTGCTCGGAACCGATGCTCGCAGTCGGCTGCCGAGCATCAAACATGCGATTATCGAGCGCCCCTCACACTGTCGGACTGACGAGGCGTTCAACAAGCTTCTCTATATGGCGAAGCAAAGAACTCGAACCCGAGAACGAGGCTCGGGAATCATCCAGGAGTTTTTCTTCACCTCGCTCTCAACTACAACAATCGTCTACAAAGCGCTGACGAATGCGCGCGATCTTCCCCGATTCTACAAAGATCTCCAAAATCCCGCATTCACCACCCGCTTTGCTCTTTTTCATCGCCGGTTCAGTACGAATACCCGAACCTCGTGGGACAAGGCGCAGCCGTTCCGCCTCATCGGGCACAACGGTGAAATCAACACGATCGCGGGAAACCGCGCGTGGGCTCTCTCACGGGAGCGTGCCCTTGGACTACCCCCTGATGAGCTCCTGACCCATGAGGGCATCAGCGATTCAGGAAGTCTCAACGAGATGGTTGAGGCGCTCAAATATCGAAGCAGCATCCCCCACATGGAGGATTTGCTCGCAATTTTAATGCCTCCTGCCGACCTGAAGAACTTTTATTACCAATTCTGGGCTCGGGCACTGGAGCCGTGGGATGGACCTGCCCTTATCGCCTACTCCGATGGCGAGTCAATCGGCGCGCGGCTCGATAGAAATGGGTTCCGGCCGTGCCGGTGGGCGGTCACGGACGATTTCATCTATCTCGCGTCAGAGGCGGGAGCGTTTACGATCGATGAGTCAAAGATTCTTCAAAAGGGAATTCTGCGAGCAGGACGAGGATTTCGGGTGTGTCTCAACAACGGCTCCTATTCGCTCGATGACCCAAGCCAGTCACCAGATGTAAAAACAGCGGTTCTTGACCCCCGGCTCGAGACGCTACCCCCGGCAAAAGGAACGCCCCCACCCTTGAGTGAGTCAGCTTACAAACTCTTTGGTCACAATCAGGAGATATTCGACAAGATACTCGTCCCGATGATTCGGGAGGGGAAAGAGCCAATAGGATCAATGGGAGATACTGCTCGACTCGCTATTCTCTCAGATGAGGAGCGGCCCCTGTTCGATTATTTCTCGCACGATTTTGCGCAGGTAACGAATCCACCCCTCGATTACCTGAGAGAGCGAATGGTGACCGACCTTGCAACCTTTCTCGGACCTCGACCGAACATCTTTGCCCCAAAGGAGCTTATTCCTCCCCCTCAAGGAATACTTCTCCCCTCACCTCTGATGAGTCGGTCGATGCTCCAATCGCTCGCCGAGCTATATCCCAGTGCGGCCTCCATTTCCCTTCTTTTTTGCCTTGACCACGGCCAGGTAGGCTTGCGGACGGCCCTCACCCGTATTGCAACCGAAGCAGTTGCAGCGGTCCGGAAAGGGGCTGGTATTCTTATCCTGAGCGATGTGGGTGCTGATGCAAATCAGGCGCCGGTACCAAGTTTGCTGGGCTTACGAGCGGTCGTCAACGCGCTCAACACCCAGGGGATAAACCTCGCAACATCGATTATCGTTGAATCGGGCGAGGTCGTTGAGACTCACCACATTGCGATGCTTATCGGGTTTGGTGCAGCTGCGGTATGTCCTGCGCTGGCGCTCTCGTACGCCCGCAACTCGACGGTCGCCGAGTTGGCAGGAACCGACCCCGAGACAAACGAGCGAAAGCTCCTCCAAGCGTACGAGCACGGGCTTCTCAAGATAATGTCAAAGGCGGGGATCTCGGTGGTACGAAGCTACCAGGGGTCCGAGCTCTTCACACCGATAGGGATAAGCCAACAGCTCCTTGATGAGTTTTTTCCCCGACTCCGGTCCCGCATCGGTGGGCTCACTCTCCCAATGATCGCAGAGCGGCTCGTAACCAGAGCTAATAGAGCGAGTGTCGACGATGGGCGCATGCTCTTCCCAAGCTCGTACCAGTACAAGGAACACACCAAGGGAGCAGCGGGAGAACGCCACTCGATGACAAATCTCCGTTCGCGGCTTCTGCAACGGCTCATTCGCACAGCGGCACACGATGAGGGACAGGTTGAAGCGGCTCGCATCTATCGGGAGTACCTCGATGAGCTCACCAAAGATGTTCCAGTCACCGTGCGCCATCTCTTGCGTTCGCAAGTGGGGGACAATTCGATCCCGTTAGGTGAGGTTGAACCGCTTCGGGCGATTACCGCCCGGTTCGGCTCGGGGGCGATGTCGTTCGGCGCAATCAGCGCAGAGGCCCAACGGGATATTTTCCTCGCGATGACCATCCTTGGTGGGCGGAGCAACAGCGGTGAAGGGGGCGAAAATCCCTTTTATTTTATCGATGGGTCAACCGCCACCATTAAACAGATCGCCTCGGGGCGTTTTGGGGTTACCGCGGAGTATCTCGTCTCTGCAGATGAATTTCAGATCAAGATAGCGCAGGGAGCTAAACCTGGCGAAGGTGGTCAGTTGATGGGGGTGAAGGTTGGTCGCGATATTGCGCGTGCCCGACATTCAGATGAACAGGTCGACCTGATATCTCCCCCGCCCCAGCACGATATTTACAGCATCGAAGATCTCAAGCAGCTGATCCACGACCTGAAATCTTTCCGCCCCGAGGCAAAGGTGAGTGTAAAACTCGTCGCTGGATCGGGCATCGGGACGATCGCCGTTGGGGTCGCAAAGGCGGGAGCTGAGATCATCCACATCGCAGGCTGGGACGGAGGCACAGGAGCCTCTCCCCTCTCTTCGATGAAGCATGCGGGCCTCCCGTGGGAGATGGGGCTTGTCGAGGTACACTCGACATTGGTCGAAAATAACCTTCGGGGTTTCGTGCGGCTTCGGGTCGATGGAGGCCTCCAGACGGGAGCGGATATCGTGACCGCTTCGCTTCTCGGTGCCGATGAGTTTGATTTCGGAAAACTGCTCCTTGTCGCCGAAGGATGCGTGATGGCGCGGGTGTGCGAAAAGAACAAATGTCCCGCCGGTATCGCCACCCATGATCCGAAGTTCAAAGCCAAATACTCCGGAACGGTGGACGGGATCGTTCGGTTAATGGATCACCTCGCTGAGGATGCGCGACATCACCTTGCCCGACTCGGCTTGCGCTCTCTGGAGGAGGCTTGTGGACGCTCCGATCTTCTCGAGGTCGATCCTCAATATGAACCGCTGTGCCACGAGCGCCACCTCGACCTCGGCGAGTTTCTCCGTTCACGTCCCGCCGGTGGCTTCCGCGGGCTGTCTTTGAATGTCCACGAGCTCTCCCCTCTCAATGAGCGCATAGTGCTTGATTGTCGCGGTACTATCGAGGGTATTTCCCGGATGGGGACGTCAGGATCGGTGATTCAGCATTCCGTTCATCAACCCTCGGCATCCCATCGATGTGCGTACCCCATTACTACCGCCGATCGGTCCATCGGGGCTCCGTTGAGCGCTGCCATCGCTCGCAAGGTTCGCGACGCGCGGCTCGCGATCATCGCAGACAGCGATGGCGTTGCTGACACATATGGGCAACAGCTGATCGTTTGGCCGCAGATCGATCTTCAGTTTACCGGAAGCGCCGGCCAAGGATTCGGTGTGTTCTTGACCGAGGGGATTACCCTCTCCCTCGCCGGGGAGGCAAACGATTCGGTTGGTAAGGGAATGTCCGGGGGCGCGATCATCATCAAACCTCCAGCGACAGCCCGCTACCGCCCCGAGCACAACGTCATCATCGGCAACTGCGCCTTGTACGGTGCGACGGGCGGGGTGCTCTTTGCTCACGGAACCGCGGGCGATCGCTTTGCAGTCCGTAATAGCGGCGCAACCGCCGTCATCGAGGGAGCAGGCCTCCATCTCTGCGAGTATATGACTCGGGGCACCATCATCGTGCTCGGAGAAGTCTCGCACAACGTCGGTGCGGGAATGACCGGGGGAACTCTCTATCTGCTCGACGAATATGCCGACCGACTGAACCGCGAGTCAGTCACAACATCTCCCATTCGCCCAGGCGACGAGCAGGAGCTCCTAGATATCCTTCATCAGTACGCGAAAGCAACCGCAAGCGACCGCGTCCAGTGGATGCTCAGTGAGTGGCGCGTTTTCCGGCATCGGTTTTTGCGGATAGTGCCAAATAGAACGGCTGAGGCTGAGCGAATGGATCGGGAGAGGGTGGCTGATGCGGAAGGCACCGTAACGGATGACGCCTTAATCGAGGAAGGGACTGATCAGGGGGGTAGTCCCCTTCGGTCATCGATTCAGGTGGGTGCAATGTGAGGGGCGAGTCTCCCCCCCCTACCCCCATTCGCGAGTCGAAGTTTTAAGTAACAAACATGCACCTTATGGCTCCCAGGTGGTCAATCGTCGCCCGACTGTAACCCCTCGAAGGGGCGATGATCGTCTCGAGGTATGAGGAGGAAAGGACAGTTAATCGCCAAAAATGGTGGTAGGCTCTTCGACAATCGTCCCAACCATTCCAATGACACCAGCCCCACATTCCGGCCTCATTACTTACTCTCCCTCGCATGGCAGATACCTCAGGGTGGGCGACTACGTCTACCTATATGATCAGCGGTGCGGGTTGAACCTGGCGAACAAATGGTCGGCGGAAGCGAATGGTCATATGATTGGTACCAGGCTGAGGATATGTTTGGGAGCAACATGCAAGTAGGAATGGCCGAGTAGAAGGCATTTTGCGCAGAGAGGCTTTGAGAAAGATATTCGTTTAATGGCTCGCTCGTGTAGAAATCAATGAGCAGTGCCACCCGGCTTCATGCCGTTTGTGCTTCATCCGTTATGCCTCATTAGGAAAGGATATCCGTAAGGCACCGTTCAGGAAAAAGGGCCCACATTCCTATCAAGGAACGGCGTTAGTGTTTGTAATGCCTTGAGGGGACTCACTTTGAGTACCTGAAAAACGGCGTCCTGTTATTTCCGGAGCCTTAGGAGGGGAGAAGTAAACTCGGGAGGTCTTGATGAGGATGTGGAGGATGTCGGTAAAATTTAATTGGTTGGAGCGATTGACGAAAAGAAATCGTAAAGTTCCTGGATCCATTTTAAACGAGACGTGTCGACGCCGAGACCAGGGGTTACTCTTTATTGAGGCAGCATTGCTTATTCCCGTTGCCCTTGCATTCCTCCTTGGTGTCGCGGAGGTCGGCAATTGGTATTTGCAAGGGTTGCGCTTATCCAACCTCGCCCAAAATTTGGCTACGGGCGTCCAACAGTCTCCCTCACTCTCGAATTATGACATATATCGACTCACGGTTTCATCAAGTTCCCTCCCAGAGGCAAACAAATCGGGGGGGGGGGGGGGATAGTACCGGTAGGTTGCCCACCGGAAACCTGTGAAATTAGTGGGTTGAGGAGTAAATTGGTAGCCGCAAAGACCTCCCCCGAGCCAGAGCTCGGTTCAAAACGCTTCATCCTCAGACTGGTCAAACCCTTGGGAAGCTGAGCGAGTGTGCGGTTGAGATCAATCTGCTTAGACTCCTTGGATCCCCCCCACTAGATCCTATGACCTCTCCCACCGGACTGAGGACCGCTATCTGTTTTCCCGCAGGACTCTCCATTGAAACCTGAATCCCACCAACGACCCGCTTGAGCGCGAACGACCTCCCAGCCACCTCCCCAAGTTCCATAGGGCCATCCCCTTGGAGGGCTTGGAGCAACTGTCCCACCTGCGGATAAATCCTCGTGGACGCGATTGTCGCTCTGTCGGGAAGTTGTGATGAAACCGGCCCTGCTGAACTAACATCAACCAAATCCGTCCCTTCAATCTTCATACCACATCCTCCTGCACCCATGACCTACACTGAATCGCCTATCACAAACCCCATTTCATTCTCACGAATTCTGAAAGCATCATGTACCTTCCACGAAGACTGCCCCGAGGCTCTGATACAACGTATCGTACACGATCTTTCGGCTTCAGCGTTAGCACCTTCCCTTGAGCAGCTACTATCATCAAAACCACAAAATAGCTCTTCTGATCCAAAAATTACTCTTATTTTTAGTGCTTTATCCCTAAAAAACGCTCCCTCTATCTCCAGGCGTGTTGAATAATTTTTTTTATTCTCCTTGGCGACGACAGATTCCCCCTTTAAGTACCTAAGCTCAAACCCGCGACCTCTCCCAACTACCGTCGTCAATCCTGACCAAAAACTTGAGAAAATAGTGGTGCAGCACAAGACGTACGATTTTTTGAACAGCTTAGTACACTCCTCCCGCTCGTACTGACGGCGTCAGCCTCGTCAGAGGCCAACCAGAAAACGGACCTCTCCCTCTCCCCCATCAATCAGCTATACTCATCCTCAACGCAACCGACGCTTCCCCCCCTTCTTCCTCGGTTGCCCTCTGTATCTCTTACTGTGTCCTCCATGCGTCCTCGTCTCACTGGTATTCTCACCATTCTCTCTTTCATCAGCTATCTCATCACTCATCTTCTTTTTCTTCAGGACTTTCCTATCTATTTCTTCTGCGATGAGGCGTACATTGGGAACAAGATTCACGAGCTGATTGCTCATAATTTTTCGGATGCCTCGGGGAGGTTTCTTCCGCTCTATTATGAGAAGGCACCTCAACGGTGGGTTCCGCAGATCTCTTTGTACCTCTACCTTCCGTTTGTGATGATGTTCGGCAATGGTATCGCAGCGTTGCGCGCGGGAACGGTCATTCTCTCGATTCCGGGGCTCTTTGCAATGTCTCGATTGGCCACGGATGCTCTCCGATTAAAGGAACCGTGGCTTGTTGTTGCAATCCTCGGTTCACTCCCCGTGTGGTTTCTCCATGTCCGCACCGTTTTTGAGACAGCTCTGATTATTCCTTTTCTTGCGATGTACCTCTGGCAGGTAACTCGCTGGCTTAATAGCGATCGGGGAGCAGTTCTTGGCGCACCTATCACCGGTGCACTCCTTTTTTACTCCCATTTCTCTGGTTCGATAGCCTTTGTCGCGACCTCTCTATCGATAGTACTCCTCAATCCGATTCTCATCGGACGGCAGTGGCGTCGCGCTGTGACATCAGGTGGCATCCTTCTCGTCCTCATGATCCCGTTTTTGATCTTCTCTCAGCGAAGTCCCGGGGCAATGGCTGAGCAGCTCTTCGTCATCAATTCGCACTGGTATGTTCCGGGCCTGAGCACTGCCGAGCGGGTCCGACTCGCAGTGATGTCGTACCTGAACTCTTTTTCATTATCATATTGGTTTTCTCCCGAGGGGGGCAGACAATACGATGCCGTGCGCCACCTGTGGGGAGGGCGAGGTTATGTGGGGTATTGGGTTCTGCCGCTCGTCGTGAGTGGAATCGGTATTTCGGTGTGGCGATGGCAAGATCGGAACTATCGAATCCTGCTCGGTTGTTTGGTGGCGTCAACGGCAGCTTCTCTCATCGTTCCCGTCATGATTATGCGGGTGTTCGCGGTCCTCGTGCCGGTCTCGCTGCTGGTGGCAGTTTCGATTGACGTCACGGCAAATCTCATCTCCTCAACCGCCCTCCGATCCGCCACAGTATCAATTCTCGGAGTTGGTTTCGCTTTCTTTCAGGGAAATCTTCTTCGGGAAGCCATCACGAAAGGGCCAACCTGGTTTAGCGATTACGGCCTCTACGGGATGGCTTGGGGAACAAAGGAGCTCTATCAATCATTCTTGCCCCACCTTCTTTCCCATCATCCCGATGCATCTCTTCTGCTGACAAGTTCGTGGGCCAATGGTGCTGATAGCTTCAACGAATTTTTTGTTCGGGACGCAACGAGCCCGCTGCACCAACGATTATCGCTCGTGAATGTGGAGGACTTCAACGCAACTCTTCGTCCTGGCATATCCGAGCGCGCTATTATCGTTTTGACCGAAGAGGAGTGGAAGAAGTTCCGCCTCAATCCCAAGTTTTTCCTGTCTGAACCGATTGAAGTCCTCAATCTACCCGATGGAAGGCCTGGATTTTTTGCCGCCCATTTTGGATATTCACCCGAGGCACAAGGCATATTCGAGCGGGAACTCGCCGAGCGGCGCAAACCGATCACCACCCGCCTGCAGCTTGGTTCCTTGGGAGGGGCCGTTATCACCCACTCCCAGTTCGACATCGGCTCTGTCGCCGATATTTTCGATGACAGCGATTTCTCTCTTGTCCGAACACCTGCCAACGTCAATCCACTTATTCTTCAGATCGTCCTCGACACTCCGACACCCGTTACTCGGATAAAGGCTCGGCTCTGGCCGATGACGGTCGATTGGAACATTACGATCAGCGATTCGGACGGCGTGGAGTGTTTTCGCCAGAAAGGAAGGGAGCAAAATACCGGCGAGGATGCAACGATCGAAATTGAGCCCTCACCCTGCCAAACAGCAAAGATGGTCAGTTTGAGCTTTGGTGAGGCCGGGTATCATCATGAGTCGCGGGTCCATGTGAAGACTGTTACGCTTGAGCGGCGGTCATGAGATGACAGAGTTATTGCGAGAGGGGGGTACCCGTCGTGAGCCTACCCACAACCTCTTTTACCCCCTACAATCCCCAGAGGTGGGGCTCGGCCGCGATGAGATTCAGCCGAGTCCCAAGACACCTCCTACTGGGCCTCGCCAGTCCGGCTGACAAGGGGATTAACCCGATAGCATACTCCGCCATTCATCCGGAGATAGACAAAACCATCTCGGGTCTTCGCATTCGTTCCACGCGCCCGTGCGCCTTTCGCGATATCGCCGTTCGAGCACCTCGGCACTCCTCCCGCAGCACAGTACGCTCGAGGACGACGGGTTACATTCCATACTCCGTAGTATCCAAGACGAGTTGCCACTGCTCCATCTGAGTACACAAGCGTTGCGGGGAACGACGGACACTCACGATTACAGATCAGGGTGGGACCAGCAGCCCGGGGATCAAAGCGGTTTATGTGGTTCGAAATCTGAGTCTTGTACAGAAACGCCTTCCCAACGTCGGTCTTGACAGTGCGGCACATTTTTTTGAATGTCGTGCTTGTGGGAAGACTCTGCGCCTGAGCACCCGCTAAAGGGATAACGAGCGTTGCTACCGCCACGAAAGGGAGAAAAATCGCGGAACGTCTTTTCATAATTAATTCCTTTGCCAGCATTCATGTTTCTGTTGAGATAGCGGAACCTGGGGAGAGGTTTCGATAGACATCCCCCCACCTAGCTTCCAACATCCCTCTCTTGCATCAGATGCTCGAATCCTAACTCACGGTGAAACAAAGTACACCCCTCTGTCGAGGTTCCTCTTTGTTACCATACCGGTGCTTGGTACAGAATTTCAGTGCCTCCCGAGACCATCATCTTTTTTACCGCCGAGGCGGCGCTTCCCGCTGCCTCAAATAGTTCCCGAAACCTCATCAACTTTCGTCCCGGATGGGTAAGAGTCGGGAGTTGATCGTCAGGAATCGGTTTTCCACTCATCGCAAGCACCGCACGGGCTGCATCATACACATCACCAAACTCATCAACCAATCCCACCTCCTTCGCAGTGGATCCGGGGATAATCCGCCCATCGGCAAACTCAAGCATCTTCTCCCGAGTAGTACCTCGTTCGGCAAACGCCTTCTCTCGACCCTCCCAGACCGCATTCACGAACTGATCGTACGTTGTGTTGATGACGGTAGAGAGGAACTCTTGATCGGCAGCTTCCATCGGTCGGAACGGATTACCAACATCTTTGAGCTTGCCACTCTTAATGGTCATCATCTTGAAGCCCACCTTGTCGGCAATTGAGGCCACATTCGGGGTCTGCATAATAACCCCTATCGAACCCGTTAATGTTCCCGGCTGGCAAAAAATCTTATCCGCTGATAACGCGAGATAAAGCCCTCCTGATGCAGCAACCGAACCCATCGAGACGACGATCTTTTTTTTCGCCCTGAGCCGTCGTATCGCATCGTGCAGCTCCTGAGAGGGGCCGACCGAACCACCGGGAGAATCAACGCGGACAACGATTCCCGCTACCTTTGGATTATAAGCGCTCTCATACAAGGCCTTCAGTATCTTCGACCCATCCGAAATAGCATCCGTTACCTCGATAACCGCGACCGAACCATTCTTAACCTCCTGACCTTCTTCTCCCAACAAGGTAATGACACCACTGACAGCGAACGCAAGGAACAGGGTCGAGACGAGTATTCCCGCCACCATCATGACAACCCACAGCACAACTCTTTTCAGAAAACCTCCGATACCCCCCGATCGACGATGATTCCGTTCCTCCTGATAATCCATACACATTCCCCTGAAGTAATCGAAACAAAAAAGAAAATCGCGAGAACTACGCAAACGCCTTATTATCTCAAACTCTCGTTGACCCAGGAAGTCCCGGATACCACCGTCGTGTCATTTGTTTTTGACACCTCAACAAATCCGAACTTCCTCGGGGCGATGACGCATCTACCGGGGAGGGTTATGCGACACAAGAAGACGAAATCTGCATTCCCTGCACCGCTGACTGCTCTCGCGAAAGAACCTCTTCCTCGACAACTCCATGGTCGATGATATCCGCGCGCCATTTCCGACTCACTCCGCTCCTGGGACCTCGCGCGACGGGGCTGCCCGAGACAACGGGCGGGGAACCGAACTTACGACGACGGTGCTCGCCCAAGATGGCAAACTCGGGATAGGGATACACTCAAAATTTCTTCCCCTTACCATCTCCCTTGATGCGCGGGCTGGGGATATCGTTCGAGTCCGGATCGAACCTCCCTCGATTGATCACGGGAATAAAGAAACAATAGTGCGGGTCCTGCGGATACTCTCACACCCGAATCGGGGCCCAGGGCTCGCGACAACAACTCCCCGTACCCTCAGAGATCTTTTTTCCGCTGCCTCGATAAAGCCACTCCAGGAGCTCCTTTTGGCACTCCGAGAGGTGCTCGAACGGAAAGGGCCGATTGATAAGAAAATTTCCCTAAAAACGGGAAACAACGTGGCCGAACCCACCCCTGGACCCGATCCTCGCCTCCCGGGCCTCGCGCCACTCTCCCACTCTCGCACTCACCATATTCCCGCTGCTTACGGAGTTGGAGGCCCCCGACCCGAGGTCGCCCGAATGGTGGCCTCCCGTGAACCCGCGCTCCCCATCGCCACACCGATCCCGCCAACTCCCCCTCAATCTGCCCCTCCAGAAACCTCACTCCGGTCACTCGTCGAAGCAGCGGTTCGCATGATAGCCGAGCGGGCCGCTGACGGTGGAAAGCAATCTGCCCCCACTCCCCGAACCAAATCATCGGACGACAGCTCCGCCGCGGACGAGGCCACCCGCCGATTTCAACGACTCGTCACCGAGGCTGGCCCAATCCTCGACCAGTACAACCGCCTCTTTGAATCGCTCAACCAACCGTCATACCTCCTCACCACCCTCGGCACCCAAACCCCGATTGTCCCGCTCGAGCTCTCGTTGCTTCGCACCCCCCATCGTCCCGACCGCTCGGGCGAGGGGGTTGAGCACCCGATGGATCGAAGCGAGATTGCGGGCGATGGAGGCACGGCACATCATCGTGTGTACACCCGCCTCCGAATGACGATCCACTTGCCCACCCTCGGCCCCCTCGGGGTCGATGTGGCATATCGGGAGACAGAGGTGCTCCTCAAGATGATCTCCCCTTCGCCACAGGTAGCGGCTTATATGGCCGGGGAGCTACCAGGCCTCGTGGAGCAGTTGAAGGGGGCGGGATATGGCGGGGTATCGTGGTTTACGGAGGTTGGGGAGGTTGGTGGGGTTATGCCGGAGTGGTTTCGGGAGTTGGTTGAGGAAGGGGTGGTGGCTTAGGCTATTGAATCTGGGAACAGCTGAGCGAAAATCGACGGCGGAAGGCTTACGGTAGCTGAGGAATCGTTCACTTGAAGATAGTTCCGCAACGCCGCAAGTGCTTCCCTCTTTTCCGCGGAAATGCCACCGTCCGCGGAAATGCCACCGCTCAAACCCCCACTGGTCCAAGCCCCACCGGCCGTAACTGAATTCCCCGCCAAAGCGGCTTGTACCGCCAAACGATCGAACCTCGGAACGCTCGTCACGGTCGACGACGTGTCCGGCGCTTGGGACGCTGGACTAGACTCCACACCCACCAACCTATCCAACCTAAAGGTATTACTCACCACGATACGTTCCCTCTGGACCTACCACACCTCACCGACCTCTCACTCTTGAGAGATATGCCCCGAACCAAACCCCGTGTGACATATAACCTCAAAAAAACTCTCGAATCGAAGTGCTTGCTCGGCACACGAGGTATCAGAGACCCCGGGGAGGAGGGATTGCTGACACCATTCCTCTTCTCCAACGACGGCTATATAGTTCACTTACCTGCCGGGCGAATCGACTTCGAATCAGCCGTCTTACTAACTCCCGCCCGATTTCCGCACCCCCTCTTGGCGCCTGGGGATCCCGCTTTTATGACTCTGAGACATGGGGATGGGGAGCATAGCCCTCCACCACTCTGAGGATATGAGCGTCTCAGCGATGGTAGTGCCCTCTGGCGATTCAGATGGACTACCCACCTCCCCCTACCGGTGCTATAACCCGCTTCACCCCCCGGATCCAAGCGCCGATTTCGAGGCGCTGCCGTCCGCGCTGGGGCATCTTCGCACCTCGCTCGGAACTGAGTATGTTCTTTTGCCCCCTCATTTCGGGGCCTCTTCTCACCGCACCCAACGCGACTCTGAACACGTCCTGCCTCACCACAAGGAGCAAGCTATGTCCTCCACCATCACCTCGCTCGGCGGATATATTCACGAATATCAGAAGAGCATCCTTAACCCAGCTCAGTTCTGGGAGCAGATTGCGGAGGAGTTTTTTTGGCGAAAACGGTGGGATGTGGTGCTCTCCCACGATTTTTCTGAGCCGCGAGTTGAGTGGTTTGGCGGGGGAAAGCTCAATATTGTCGAGAATTGTCTCGATCGGCATCTCTTCACCCGAGGAGATCAGCCAGCGATTATCTTTGAACCGAACAACGGCACCGGTGCCGCTCCGGAGCCGTCCCGCACACTCACCTATCGACAGCTCCACACCGAAGTTTGCCGTGCCGCGCAGGCGCTCGCGCGGCTCGGGGTGCGGCACGGAGATCGGGTCGCTATTTACCTTCCACTGATACCAGAGGCGATCATCGCGATGCTCGCGTGCGCACGGCTTGGGGCGGTCCACTCGGTCGTCTTCGGTGGTTTTTCTCCCCAAGCGCTTCGGGAGCGAACCAACGACTGCGGCGCACGGGTGCTGATTACGGCCGATGGCGCGTATCGGGGCGAAAAGGAGGTGGCGCTCAAAGCGGCAGCAGATGAGGCGCTGCTGGGCTGTCCTGAGGTCACCGATGTGTTGGTCGTCAGGCGCACGGGAGCTACAGTTTCGATGATGAAGGGCGAACGGGGACAGCGCCGTGATCACTGGTGGCACGAAGCGCTGGCCTCGTCGGAACCGACCCACGAGGCGGTGGCGACCGATGCCGAGGACATGCTCTTCGTATTGTACACCTCCGGTTCGACCGGAAAGCCCAAGGGGGTAGTTCACACCGTCGGCGGCTACATGGTGTACACAGCGTACACATTCCAGAATGTGTTTCAGTGCCGCAGCGGACACGGGTCAGGCGGTTCAGGCGAGCGGGATATCTTCTGGTGTACCGCTGACGTTGGATGGATAACGGGGCACTCATACGTGACGTACGGCCCCCTCCTTGCGGGGAGCACCATCCTTATCTACGAGGGTATCCCCACCTACCCACATCCCGGTCGCTACTGGGAGATTATCGACAAGCACCACGTTACTCACTTCTACACTGCTCCAACCGCGATACGGGCTCTCCAAGCGCTCGGCAACGATCACATCGAGCCGTATCACCTCTCCTCGCTCCGGGTGTTAGGCTCGGTCGGCGAACCGCTCAACGAGGATGCATGGCATTGGTATCACCATCATATCGGCAAGGAGCGATGTCCTGTCGTTGACACCTGGTGGCAAACTGAAACGGGGGGAATCATGATCGCCCCGCTCGCGGGAATAACCCCGACAAAACCGGCACACGTGACCCTGCCCCTTCCCGGTGTTCAGCCCGTCATCGTCGACACGACTGGCAAGGAGCTTACCGGCAATAGTGTTGAGGGAAACCTCTGCATCAGATTTCCGTGGCCCGGCATGTTGCGGACGACCTTCGGAGATCATGAACGGTGTCGTCAGAGCTATTTTTCCCAGTATCCGGGGCTCTACTTCACGGGTGACGGCGCGAAGAGGGATGAGAACGGCTACATAAGAATCTTGGGTCGGGTTGATGATGTCATTAATGTATCAGGACATCGACTCGGCACCGCCGAGATCGAAAACGCGATAAATGAGCACCCCAAAGTCCTTGAATCAGCGGTGGTGGGATACCCCCATCCGATAAAGGGAGAGGGGATCTACGCCTACGCGATCGTCGACCTCACCGACCGGTCCGCCGATAATCTCGCGCGCGAGATCAAGGAAACCGTCGCGCGGATTATTGGACCAATCGCACGCCCTGAGGTGGTGATTCTTGTTCCGGGACTTCCAAAAACTCGTTCGGGCAAGATCATGCGACGCATACTTCGCTCCCTGGCAGCGGGTGACACCTCACATTTTGGCGATACCTCGACCCTCATCAATCCCGAGATTGTCGAGCAGATCGTCGCGGCGGTAGGGGCGATGAGACAGCCGTAAAAAGATATCACAGAGGACTTGCCAGCAGTCGTTCAATCGTTTGTGATAGAGGCCTCTGAGTGATGGCACGCGAGAAGGGAACGCCTAGGTGCGGTACCTGCCTCGCGGTGGTCGAAACCGTGAGAGGGCGCGCGCCGTTGAATGCCTCCTCACAACTAAAAACTATTCCGAGAAAAAACTCCCCGTCAGTCTCTGCTATTGGTAATTCTCAGCCCTCTACCTTCATGTACCGTAATCCCATGCACCGAATCCACCCTCGTTTCCCCATCTGGCAACCTTACAAAATGTCAACTCGAATCTCTCAACAAGGGGCAGGTACGCTCGGTTTTCTCGTAGCGCTCGCGGCGGTGGCTGCCGTCGGGACCTTTTTGATGTTTATCTTCGGCGTCGTCGTTCCACCCGGGATGATCGGCGTTCGCCAGATATACTTCGATACGGTCATAGGACCCAAGCAGGGATTTTCTGATCATGCCCTCGAGCCGGGGTACCATGGCAACATTCCGTTCCTCGGCACAATTCATCTTCTTCCAAGCACGTGGCTCCCGATACACTTCAACGCGGCTCGCTCGGAACAGCCTGGGACGCTCGTGCTTCCTCCACTGACAGTGAAATCGAGTGATGGGGTAACGGTGAACCTGGATCTCACCGTGATGATCCGGCTCCGCACCGCACCTGACGAAAGTGGTCGGGGTGGCCCTCGAAGCCTCCTCGTCAATGTCGGAGCATCACCTGAAAGCTGGGTGCCGATGGTTCGGACAACGACAACCAAACACCTCGTTGAGGCGCTCAAGGATCTCACAGCTGAAGAGTTTTACGACTACCAAAAACGAACAAAACGCGAGGAGCAAGGGGCCACCGCGTTGCGGAGCGCTCTGGCTCCGGTTGGGCTTGAGGTGGGCAGCGTCCTGCTCCGTCGGTTTGTGTACGAAAACCCCCAGATCGAGGAGGCAATCTTTCAGAAAAATCTCCAACAGGTCGAGCACGTCCTTGGCATTATGCGGCGGCGTCTGGCTGAAGAAGAAACTGTCACCGCAAAAAGGATTGCGGATATCGACCGCGAGATATCGGTTGTGACGAAGAATGCGCAGGTGCGCGCTGATGCCATTCGCGAGCAGGCACAGGCGACGTTGATGAAGGCTCGGGTTGAGGGTGATGCGATGGTCACCCAGGCGCGCGCCAATATCGATCGACAACGAGCGGATCTTCTCGCGACAACCGAAGGAGCTGATATCTACGTTGCACGGCAGCTTACCCCGCTCCTCCGCTCGCTCAAGGGGGGAGTCATCAGTGACCTGAATCCATACGATCTATCCGGATGGGTTGAGGGGCTCATGCCACCGAAGGAAGGGGCGGGAGTCGGTACGGTCAATAGTCTCCGTCGCTCGGTGGTCCGCGAACCACGGCGCGACGCTGTCCCCGCCTCAACGAACGTCCCGGCCCCTCAGCCGTAATTAATAATTGTTTTTCTGGCGTGTCGCACAGGTGCGGTAACAGATCATCAATTGCACCATCCCAACCAATGCATTCAAGAGAGCCTTCACAATGACCTCACCCTTCTTCCCCCGCCCCCGACGCCCGATGCAACCCCTGCTCCGAACAATGGCCCTTGGGTCGGTTCTGTGTATCGTGGCGGGGTGTGAAACAATCGGACTCGAAAGCGATCTCGTCCCCTCGATCGGGTTTCAGCAGGTGCAGGGAACCGAAGTCGCGCTCAAATTCCGGAAAATTCCCCGCCTGATTGGTGGAGGGATTGGTAGTGAGGTGATCTCACCGGGGGGAAAAGTGCTCGTGTGGCCGTGGGAGGAGCTTATTCGGCTCACAAATACCCAGCGAACTGAATCATGGGGTACCGGCGAGGGTGCCCACCGCCCCCTGGCTGCTCGGTCGAGTGATGGCAACGAAGTCGCGTTTGATGTGACGGTTATCTACCAAATTTCCCGCGACCCCGCCGAGCTGCGCGATCTCGTCACCTCGGTGGCCCATACCGATGAGCAGATCCGCGAACTCGTTGTTTCGCAGGTCCGCGCTCTGGTGCGCCAATTCGCAAACCGATTAGCGACCCGAAAATTTGTCTCATCAGACCTCTCTTCTGAGCTGCGGCGGGTTGAAAAAGAGGTGCCCACTCCGGGTAATCTACCAAGGAACCCGGCCACCGATGAAGCGGGCACCTTCGATTCAGTGAAACGAGAACTCGAGGTGACCCTTGAGCAGGCACTCCGTGGGTATCGGCTCGAACTCATTCAGCTCTCAGTTGCCAATCCCCGATTCGTTCGATATCGGGAGGGGGATGAAGGTGCGGGAGAACAGGTCGATGACACCTACCAGACGATGCTCGTCAACGTGCAACGGGAACAACAAGCGATCAAGCGGGAGAGTGAATCACGCAAGACACAGGAGGAGCGTAAATACGGGGAAAAGGAGATTGCGCTTAAAGAGGCGAGTAAAGTGATCTCCGCCGCCGAAGCAGAGGGAGAACGAATCGGCGAGGAGGCCCGCTTCATGCTCGAGACAAAACAGATAGAAAAAGAAGCTATCACAAAGTCGGGAAGCGATATGCTCGCGAGTATGCGGGCCCAGATCGAGGCAGTCGCTGGAAAGGGAGGAGACGCTCTTTTAAGACTCGATATTGCGAGAGAACTCACTGCGGGCAACGCGTCCTTTATCGTGCTGAACACAGACACCGGAAGCGCAACAGGCGGTTCTCCCGGTAGTGTTGATGTCCGAAAAACCGATACTAATCGATTAATTCAGCAGCTTGGGTTGATCGAGGCGATGCGAGCTGAAAAACGGACTGGAATTTCAGGAAAGAACGATGCGGAAAGGGGTGCTCAGGACGAGATCAAAGGTGCCGATGCTCTCGTAACGAGTGATGTGACGCCCAGCCCAGGGACGGCTCTCAGGGCGGTTCCCTTCGCGCGAACGGGAGACGAAAAGGTAAAGCCGAGCGGTCGCAGGGGATAACCGGGCTGATGCCGGGGGGTGGCGACTCACAATTAATTGGAATCCTCGATTTATCCCCCCCCTTCTCCACCAACACCTTGCCCTTAATCCGATCAAACAAAATTATCCTCTTCCTTTGCCTGACAGCTCATTACGAGCCATCGGGCAGGAGTATCCGAATCATTCAGTACCCGACCTCAGATTGCTGAGTCCATCGAACTCATCTTTGATCACAGTCAATCAGCTCTTAGAGGATCCGACAATATTTTAGTGAGTGACCATACCCTTTGAACCGACGCCCGTAAAAGTAAATTTTGGAGCCCCCTTCGCAGAGAGGCTCGCCACCACCGACAGCGCCGTTATGCCATCATTCGGTATCGCCGAGGACTCCGAGAGCACCGACGCCGCCGACCACTTACCGTCGGCTCAAAGCCGGAGGAATGTTGCGATCAAAGACACCCCTGTTAGTGGTGAGAGATGCGACTGCGGTGAGCGAGCCTTTGCTGGCCCCTAACACTTCATGCGATTCACGCTCGCACTTCCCTACGGGCTAGAAAAAGAAACGGCGCCTTTGCAGAAAATTCCTGCGTCGGCGCCGATGAAAACCAAATCGTCGCCGAAAACCAACTCAGCAAAGGAGCACACCCCACCTCGCAGATTTTGAGTGATACCTCGAGAACAACTCTGATGGGGGCATCGGAACTACGCTCCTCTCAATGATGCGAGCGTAGCTGGCAGCCTCGTGGCTGCTGGTAACATGCCCTCGCCTGCGGCGAAAGATTCTCAACCGAGGAGTGACCGGGGCCTAATGGAACTTGCCGCCTGCTATCATCGAAGACGACGGCAGGGATGGCGAGCGCCACTACGAGTGCGGCAACGACCAACGGTTCCCGAGGAGAGGCCGAGGCTGAGGTAATCGTGACACGCTGACGATACATACGGCGAAAAACCAAAGCGCTGAATGATAAATTATCATCTCAGGCAAATCTACCGTGGCCTCAAAAATTACTCGTCCCGCCTCTCAGCAGAGATGAGAAGCGACCGATTTCGTCCATGCTCCGAAATGAAAGCGAGGGATTTCTGTCATGGGACGCACACTCATTTAGATCATTCGTGAAAATACGCATGAGAGGGAGCTGTTTTAAATGGGCGCGACCGTCGTCACCAGGGGATAGAAGATCGCGATTGCCTTAGCGGTGGGCCTTTAACTCCCGACAAGGGGCGGCCCCGAGTGCGCAGGACGAATCTCCCTGGAGACCATACCGTCGGGACAACAGAGCATTGGATGAATTGTTCGCCTCTTTACCGGAACAGTAAGGAATTGAACCGGACCAACCAGCCCAATGAAGCTATCTCTTTGACTAGTGGGTGATGAAGGGCGTCTGAAAGGAGGTCCAACCCCCAATGGACGACCGAAGCTCATACAAAAAAAACAGGCGCCTCGGATGATATTTCATCTGAGGCGCCTGTATGAGCAGATCTCCCGGAGGTCCACGAGGGTCCAAAGAGCACCGGAACCTTGAGGGAACCCCAATGAGGTCTAGCCCTCCGACTTCGGGGGGCAAGAACGCACCCTCGAGGCAGAGCACCGCTGCTTCGTATCGAAAACGCTCAGACTCACTGGCTGAGTACATCCAACCCCTTTCGCAACCGAACCCCCTCCGCGGAGGTTGGTACGGATACAGGCGGCCGGAGCGAGAGTCGGACCGGGTTCGGTGGCCGGCAGACGCTCTCCCCGACCCTGTGCGAGGGCAGGAGTGACGGAAGCCAGGCTGAGGGCAATCAGAAGGAGATAACGCATTTCATTAAACCTAACACTCCCACATATTAGAACACCTCCTCACACTAAGCAAGTTTTATCTCGTCCAATCAACAAAATTTCCCGATCCCCTGCTACCTTCGAAGGTCGAATAACTCGCCCTTGCTCTGTGAGCGAAGAGGGCTTCACTCCTGTGTTTTTTTGATGAGGATTCACAATCGCAAGAAGGGCGAGCCGACGGCCCCCCGAACCGCAACCCCGATGGCTGCCTCCGCAGAAGATGCGAGGAGATACCTCGACAACGAACGAGTCGGCTCTCAATGCGCTCGATATCTGGGGGTTGTAGGTGAAAGCACTCAGACAATTCTGCGTCGGGCTTACCTTTTCGATTCTTTATTAGAACGGTCTCTCTTCGGATGAGACGCCTAGACATTACGAGGGAACGGCAGTTCCGCGGTCCTCTCGACGCGTCGACATTGAGAATCAAAATCAGAACAACCCCTAAAAAAACATCCGCAAAAACGTCCGAAAAAAAAAGGGCACCGTACAAACGGAGCCCCTTGTGCAATCAAACCTCTTGTCTTCCCACCTACGCAGCTTCGAGAAGCCACACAAATCTCGAAGATCAAGAGAGCCTGCGGAAATCACTGCGGGCTCACAGTCCTGCAATTGACCCCCCTGTGCTCACAATCCACCGAGTAGGGTACTCGGCCATTCGAGTAACCCCCCGCCCGCGAAACGATCACGGGTGAGGTCGAGGGACGCCTCGCTCCGGGATTGTTTCCTGGACCCCCTGCCATTGCAGGAGAAGTGGTGAAGAGCCCAAGGGCAAAGGCCAGTGCGATGCTGATGCAGTTCACGTTGGAATGTCAGAAGACCCCTCATCATAGAACGCCGTACCACTTGAAGTCAAGATTTCTGACGAAAAAAGTGCCCTCACCCGTTTTTCTGCCGAGAAGCCTTCTCGCCGAAACCGTCGCCGGAGGGTTCGCCTCAGTGTGGAGGAGAAGCCCCCTCAGAGGAATCAGTGCGCAAAAAGGGGGGATCGGGACGGTTCATGACGAACCGAAGCGCAGGGTGCCAGGCGGGGATTTTTCTTGGTTGAGGCTATATCGCTGATCTGCAGCGGCTTTTACCCGGCGGCAACGCGAGGGCGGTTCGAACTCTTTCGATATTCTTTTTTTTGGCTGTAAATTCGGCTCAGCAAAACAGCCATGCAGCTGCTGGCACCTTGGACCTCCGACCCGACCCGAGCCCCCCTACCGCCTCCTCTCAGGAGCAGGATTCATACGCCGTATTCACATAGCCCAAATATCATTTGACGGAGGGGGGGGTGAAGGCTTACCCTCTTCTTATGAGTATTCGACACCCCCCGCCCCCCTCCGAAGGGGCGCCATGGGCGGGTTGAGGCACGTCTTTCACAGGTCACGGCGAGTAGTCAGGAGGTTCCGCGGTATGGATTCGAAGGTGAAAAAAGATTCCTTGCTAAGGAAACCGTCTTCGCAAAAAGAGCAGGCGCGACATTCTCGGGGCATGATGTTCCTCGAAGCGGCGATGCTGTTGCCGATGGCAGCGGTGGTCACTGTCGGGTTGGCGTATTATGCCAATGCCTATGTCACCAAGACGCGGCTGGGTGATAGCGCTCGGGTGATTGCTCGGGCGATTCAGGACGACCCAGGGATTACTCAGGGGGGGCTTTGGAGCAGTGCGGGTGACCTCGAGCGCGTAATTTCGGAGGCCACCGGGACTAGCGAGGAAGCACCAGCCGGGTTCAATGTAACGACTTACAAGAAATGCAATCCGGAGCTCGCAAGCTCCTCAGATGATTCTGCTCGAAGACACTTCGAGACAGCCGGCAGGTTTGAGAAAAGAAGAGGCGTTTTCGGCGACTGCAACGTAGAGTCGAAAGTCGGTGAAAGAGATGTTCGCGTAAGCATCGCTTCGCATGCGACCCGTCCGTCGAAGAGCCAAATTGAAGGGATTATCCCTCCCGACGGCGCAGACGCAAACGGAATTCATCCCAGCGGCAGAGCCCACTCACCCGGTTACACTTTTGGTTGGAAGTACGCGAATCCAAACCCGAATCCTGCCAAGCCGTACTGGGTATCCGTGGTCACAAAAAAGCCCGTTCCACAGATATCATTGTTTGGCTGGACATTTGGGAGCTCTCCAGCACTTGTGAATCATGCAGTGGTACGGGTTGTGCCAGATCCAAATAGTATCACCCTCTTTCAGCACTGTACGTTCGGGGACCAGCAACCTGGTTTCGTCGCCACCATCAAGCCAGGCCGCTATGCCTCAATGGCTGAACTTGGCTCGGGGGAATTGGGGTGGTCCATGGATAATCAATTGTCGTCCCTCCGCATTCCCCCCGGAACGCAAGTAACACTCTACGATGGAGAAAACTTCACGGGTAATTCAATAACGCTCACGGAAGACGCCGGGTGTCTCAACGCGTCAACCCAGAACTTCAACGACCTCACTTCGTCGTTGGTGGTTGAGCGGACTCCTGCGAGCGTGAGAGTGGACTATTCCAAGTGCCGAAAAGTTTCGAACCAGGGTGAGGGCCCGATATACGTTTCGAGGATAAACTGCGAACCCGGCGAATTCCTTGCAACGCACTCGGCCTATTGCGAGGTTCCCGGTTCAAAGATTTGTGCCGGAACTTCGCGGGGGTTCATGCACACCAACGAAGCAACCCCCACGTCGGCTACTGTTGACTGCTTCTCTGACAATTGGACCGGCGAAGCGTGTAGCTACGTTGAGGGGCTTTGTTGTCCGACGGGAGGGGAGGTACCGACGAAGGCTCCAGACCCCCAACCGAAGGCTCCTGACCCCCAACCGAAGGCTCCTGACCCCCAACCGAAGGCTCCAGCCCCCCAACCGTATGAATGCCGGAAACCTGGTGGGTGGTCAAAGACCTGCCCCATCGCTGGCTATGGAGGCCAGGGGAATTATGGGGATTGTGTCAATGTCGGTCAGGAGAGGACTAGGTATTGTACCGGGGGGTCGTTGATATCAAATGGCGTTAAGATTGGGGTAAAGTGCTCCACCAGCGGCGGAGCGATTGAGTTTTACGAGCTCGGCACCTGCTATCGCTAAGTATCCCGGCGTGGGGACGGGATTGGGGCATCCGTTACTTCGGTAACCCAGAACTTCTCCGCGCATGGCAGAAATCAAACATAAAATTGCTCTGAGGTCTTTTCTGGGGATCACTTGTTGCGGGCCCATGAACAGAAGGAACAAAGACCTCGGGCGAAGAGGGGCGGTAGAATCGCCCCATGCAAGGCGGGCTTCAAAGGATATCGGAACTACAAGTACTATGGGAATCTGACCGGCAACGACATCCGGGAGCGTTACCCTGACCGCAGCTGGACCAAAGCTCCCCAAAGGCAGCTCGCTGCGCGCCCTTTATTTTTCGATTACACCTTCTCACGAACCGCGCGGCCCAGTATCCCATTCGGCCGAAAGAGAAGAATGAGAATGAGCACTGAGAAGACGACTGCGTTTGTCCAGCTCGTTGCGAGAAACTGATCGGAAAGGGCGCGGATAAGACCGATCGCTATGCCTCCGACGCACGCTCCTGCAAGACTTCCGATCCCCCCCAACACCGCCGCTGTAAACGCATCCATCCCAACCCGATATCCCATTTGAAAGAAGATCGTATTGTTGTAAATGGCGTAGACAACACTCGCAAACCCCGCGAGCGCACCTCCGAGAAAAAAGGTGCCGCGTATGACCGTGGTCGAGGGTATACCACAGAGCTGGGCCGCTATCGGGTCTTGGGCTACCGCCCGCATCGCCCGACCGAATCGGGTGCCGTGAACGAGAAACGAGAGGAGCACGAGGATCGGTATCGTCACTGCAAAGACGAAAAGATCTCGGTACGACACGTACACATCTCCGTCCCAGATTGGTGCTGCTGAAATTAGAGCGGGGAAATCTTTCGGCGCCGCTGCTGCCGTTCCTCCATCGAACACAGACAGAGGCATCCCCCCCCAAAAAAGGCCGACATTGAGGAGAATATAAGACACCCCTATAGCCGAAACGAGTGCAACGAGCCTCGGTGCCGCTCGGAGGGGCTGATATGCGAGCCGATCTATCGCCACATTGATCGTACCGCACCAGAGAGGCACGACTGCAAGGAGGATAATGAGGGTGCCAAGCGGGTAATCAGCAATAAAATGGCCTCCAAAAAGCCCCACCAGTGTGAGGGCGAGAAAGGACCCCAGCATGAATACATCGCCGTGCGCGAAATTGATCAACTCAACGACCCCGTACACCATCGTGTACCCAAGCGCAATCAGAGCGATAATCCCGCCGTTGGCGAGCCCGGTAAGGAGCTGTTGGAGGAGGAGCGACATGCCCGGCCTTCTTTCAATGTATTACCCTGTCACCGCCCCATCGCACGGATCCCTCCCTACGGTTTTTTGAGCTCTGATAGAAACTCGAACACCCCATGACGGACGATGTTCCCCGAGAGAACTTCGAGGGTGGTATCGCCATTGGCGTCAAACGACCACGTTCCGAGCGCCCCCTGATACTCCTTTGTCTCACGAAGCGCCTTTAGTATCGCAGCGCGATCCCGTTTGCCTACCTTCGCAATCGCCCTGAGCACAACACCAGCAGCGTCGTAACCATACACTGCGTACCCCTCCGGCTCGCTAGCGAACTTCGCCTTGTAGGCATCGTAAAACTCCTTCCCTTTCCCCTTGAGGAGCCGGGGAGGAAGACCAGAAAAGGTGACGTAGGTCCTATCATTTAGCTGTTCCGCTCCTGCAGCGCTGATAAACGCCTGCTCGAAGCAGCCATCGGGAACCATAAAAGCCGCATCAACTCCCGCGGCCCGAAGATCCTTGGCGACCTGACCTGCATTCGATTGCGTCGTTCCCCCGAAATACACGAGACTCGGGCGGGTAGCGCGGATCTTATTGGCAAGCGCCTTGTAGTTCGCCGCCTTGGTGTCTATTCCTTCGAATCCAACTACTTCGAGCCCTATCGCGACTGCTGTCTTGTTGAATATATCAGCGATACCTTTTCCGTACAGCTCGCGATCATGAAGGATGAAGACCCGCGTCTTACCGAGGTCTTTTGCCCACTGAGCCCCAGCCGGTCCCTGAATATCATCTGCAGGCACCGTCCGAAAAAAGGTAACCGTTCCACTCGGACGATACATCCGTGGCTCTCCCGGGCCTCCCAGTCCCTCCTTGGTCAGCCCCGGCCACGATGCCCCCGGGCTAATTTGCGCCAGACCAGCGCGATTGAGCTTCGGTGACGATATCTTTGCTGCCCCCGAATTGTACGGCCCAATATACGCGACGACTGATGGATCGCTTATCGCCTTATCTGCGTTTCCTCCCTCGACGACCGGGTCCCAGGCTCCCCGCTCGGGAGAGGCATCGTCCCAGTCTTCGAATTGGATTGGCATTCCTGCCACAACACCACCCACCTCATCAATCGCCAAGCGAATCCCATTCACGATGCTGGTTGTCTGGGCATTCGCACTACCGGTGCGGGGGAGGCTTGAGACGATTGTGATGGTGTCTTGTGCGATAACGGAGGATGAACCGGTCCACGCAAGGAGCGCAGCAATTGCTGCCCGCCGGACTGTCGTCCCTACTCGGCGAACGAGCCCCACCCCTTGTTCCTCTCGCCGTGAAGCAAAAAATACCTGCATCATGCATACTCCCATATTCTCAGCCCTGACTCCGCGTACTTCTCCGTTCGGCCCTCACCCTGCGAGAGATACCTTCGCCTGCTCCTGAAGGTGCGTGATCACCGACGCCATCCACCCATCAACCTCATCGTGCGCGAGGGCCCGATCAGGGTGTTGGAAGGTGAGCCGGTATGTCACCCGTCGCACGTCCTCTCCCTCCTTCAAGAAAAGGTCGACCGGCTGAACCGCCGTGAGGAACTCGAGCTTCATCCCCTCAATACTGTGCACGACCACGCTACTCCATTCGCGGGTTGGGATCGCAAGAGTGATATCGCGCCGGATTGAAGGGGTATTGGCGACCTGCTTGGCGGAGAATTCTTTCATCACCTTCATCAGAAGGTGAAGATCGAACTCACCAACGATATGATCGAACCGATACTTGTGCGCTGCCTTGATATCAGGATGGATCAACCCAAACGCTCCCACCCGGGTTGAGCCAATTTTAAGCTCACCCTGATATCCAGGATGCAGCCATGAATGACGCGATTTGACAATCTGGGGAATAACAAAGAGTCCTCGCCCTATCGCCAACAGCACCCCTTTTACATGAAGCAGCCTGTCCTCTATGGAATCCTCACGCCCCCACTCTTCGGTATACCATCGACCCCCCACTCCGATCGAGAGGACCTCTCGCTCAAACTCGAAAGGCGAATGGGCATGACGCTCTTTGCTGAAGAGACGCGCCACTTCGTAACATTTTACCGATGTCGACCCGTGGCGGAGGTTATGTTCAAGCAGCCCCGCAATATGAAGAATGTTAGTTCCTTTCAGAAGAGCGTTACTCCGGTCGATCGCATTACTGATCCTGACATGTTGCTCGAGATACCCAGGAGAAAGCTCCTCGAGCGGTGCAATATCGGTCGGAGTATAAAACCCTTTGGTGATCACTTCGTGAAAGCCGTTCCCGTGAAGGGGGGTTCTCATATGCCCGATAACCTCCTCGCGGGGAGAACGCTCCGGCATGACCGGTTCTCGGAGAGGCAGCTCAATCTTAACCCGATGGAGCCCGATACTTCGGACAACATCCTCGACGACATCCTGCTCATGAGAGACATCCCATAGTCGCCAGGATGGGACCACTACCACCGCCTGCTTTGAATTTGACGCGGGATCGAGGGTATATCCCAGATATTTGAGGCGCGAGGTCACCTCAGTTTCATTCAATCGGGGAAGATTCATCTCATCCCGCACGCGCTGATAGGGGAGAGTAATTTTGCGCACCTCTCGTTGCCCCGGGGGGACAACAGTCAGACCAAGCGGGTGTGCCGATGAGGCATCCTTAACCACCCCCGAGGCTCCTCGGGCGAGATACACGAGCCGCTTGAGCGCAAATACCACCTGCTCAGTGTCGGTCCCCCGCTCGAACAGATGCGAAGCATCGGTGGAAAGACCCATAGCACGAGCCGTTTTTCGAATCGCCACCGGGTCAAAGGTAGCTGATTCAACAAGCACCCGCCGCGTTTCGGGGGTGACCATCGAATTCGAGCACCCGATGACCCCTGCGACTGCGACAATTCGGGATCGATCCCGAATCACGACCGACCCCGAAGGAACCCGGTAACTGTTCCCATCGAGAGCGGTTATCGTTTCCTCCTGAGTCGTTGCCGTGACAACGATCTCGCCCTGAATCTTATCCCGATCGAACACGTGGGTCGGTTGACCGAGCTCCATCAAGACGTAATTGCTGACGGCAACGAGAGGATGACGTCCCTGCTGCGCTCCTCCCGGCACCAAGACCTCAGAGCGGGGAGCCATTTCACCCGACGCGCTCATCTCGAGCAGTGCGTACCGGGTACAAAGCGCGGTGTCATTCCGCACTGGAATCGAAACCCCCTTTTCGGGAAGATCGGTCGCGATTGAAACAGTTCGAAGGGGAATCAAGAGACGCGCTGATAGCTCCCGAGCAGCACCAAGGGCGCACCCGTGATCGGCCCGGTTCGCGAGGGTCTCTATCGTAAAGACCGTGTCTTTTGCCTCAGTTGTTTCGATTGCTTTAACCTCGAGGCCCGCCTCATCAAGATGAGTGCGAATCTCGCCTATTTCGGCCGTCGGAAGGTCGAGCATCTGTTTGAGCATGGAGAGATAGAGCTTCATGGTGTACTCGCGTATCGTAGTAAGAATCGAGTGAGTTAAGATTCAAGGAAATAAAATTTCCATCAGACCACAGGTCTGAGCAGAATAACGGAGCAACCGCGTCTTAACCCGCAAAAACTCGCAGATCGTTGTGATAAAGCTCCCGGATATCGGTGAAATCGCACAGTTGCGCGGCGAGCCGTCCCGTGCCAAATCCAAATGCAAATCCTGCTATCTTATCAGGGTCGTACTTGAACTCCCGAAGCACGTTCCGGTGTATCATTCCCGCTCCCGCAACCGTTACCCAACCCGCGCCACCGCAGAGAGGACATCCTATTCCCTTACACGCGCTGCACTCCACCTGCGCGCCGATGCTCGGTTCAGTGTACGGATAGTATTTCGGGACAAATCGGACCTTGCGCCGCTTCCCATAAAGTTCTCGCAAAACGAACTGAATCGTCCCCATGAGGTTGGCAAGGGTGAGTCCCTTCTCGACCCACACTAAATCGAATTGATGGAAGAACGCCGTGTGCGAGGCGTCCTCTGCCTCGTTCCGATATACCCCCCCAGCCGCCATAGCCCGTACCGGCATCGCTCCCGCCTCGAGAGTCCGCGACTGCATCGAGGTGGTATGAGTACGAAGCACGTGACCCGTATCCGTGTAAAAGGTATCCTGAAGGTCACGGGCAGGATGATGCTGCGGGATGTTGAGCGCGTCGAAGCAGTAGTATTCAGTCTCGATAACAGGGCCATCGATCGCAACAAAGCCGAGCTGACGAAGAACTGCTGAAACGGTCTCCTCCACCCGTGAGATCGGGTGTATAAATCCCAACCCAGGCGAGCGCGCGGGAAGCGAGAGGTCGAAGAATTGCTTCTGCACGAGATTTCTGCGTTGTCGCTCGTCCAGTTGACGCTCCTTTTCCGCAACTGCCTCCTCAACAAGCGCTTTCAGCTCGTTGCACCGCTGCGCAACAGCGGGACGTTCATCAGCAGAAACCTCGCGCAATCGGGCAAAAAGCCCCTTGAGAATACCATCTTTGCTGAGCCACTCCTTTTTGAGCGCACCGATCTCAGCACTCGCCGCCTCAGCTCGGAATCGTTCAACGAGCGCACCTATTGCGTCTGTGGTAAGAGTTTCCATAGATCACCTTTTTTGATCGAAATAGGTTTCACGACTCGAGGAATATACGAGACCTGAAACAGCGAACATCGTCCCGAGAGCGTTCATCCGCCTGGAGCCGTTCCGAAAAAACCGTGGCGGGTGTTTTGGGGGCCCAAACCGATGGATTCTCTATTTCCGGGGATACCGCTTATCAAGGATGCCGTTCCACTCAGCAAGGTAGCTCGAGCCATTTTCGAGGAGTGCCTCAACCTCACCCTCATCCCCGGAAACAGTCGCCTTGGCGATAACATCCCCCTGGCGAATAGCATCAACGACCTCTTGCCCTGCGATTACTCGACCAAAAACGGTGTGCCGCCCATCGAGATGCGGCGTCGGTCCGTGAGTGATAAAAAACTGACTTCCATTTGTTCCCGGCCCCGCATTCGCCATCGAGAGCACCCCCGCGCGGTCGTGGCGAAGCGTCGGAACAAACTCATCCTCAAATCGATAACCGGGCCCGCCAAACCCCTTTCCTTCGGGATCGCCACCCTGAATCATGAAATCCGCGATAACTCGATGAAAGATAAGACCGTCGTAATACCCCCGCAAAATCAGATTCACAAAGTTCGCTACCGTTTTCGGGGTTTCTTGGGGGGTAAGTGAGAGGATGATGGTGCCCCGACCAGTTTCAAGACTCGCTGTTATCGACATGAATTCACCATTGCTGACATTACGTACATCGTTCAGCCCACCTGCCTACCGATGAAACGGCTGAGCGACGGAACTGCGTTCTTACTCTCCTTCTGATTGGCATTATCGTCGCGGTTCCCCGACCACAATCGGCACCCTCAATACTTCGGATACCACTATGATGCGGCGGACCGTACGCTACAAAGCCTCACATCCAGATGGATTATTGTCGAACAGATCCGGCCGTGCTACCCTCGCGGACATCCGTTTCGGGCGTCCCCTACAGAAGCCGCCCGTCCGACCTTTGTTCGAGGTCGTCAAAGTACCAAATTTTTGCACTCTGTCCAAGGAGCTCTCATGTCGCTGTCCGAATCTTCGTCCTGTAAAAGCCCCTCAGGGAAGGGGTCATCCTGCAAAACGTCTTTCTGTCGCTTCGCGTCTGTAACATCTCTGGCAATCGCCCTCCTCGGGGGAATGGTGCTCGTTGGGGGCCAATCAAGCGCCGAGGTCGATCCCAAATTTGCCGATCAGGTGAAGCAGTTTCTCGATACTCAGGATGGAAGGGCGACCCTCGTGACCGCCATGAAAAAGGCTGCCGTCGAAGAGCAGGAGCGGGAAAAGGCAGAGGAACTCGAGAATGCCTTTAAAAACCGGGCGGACGTTTCAATCGGCGCAAGCCCCGTCAAAGGTAATCCAGACGCACCAGTGACCATCGTCGAGTTCTCTGACTTTGAGTGCCCGTACTGCAGTCGTGGGAACCAAACAGCTCAGCAGGTCCTGAAGGCCTATCCAAACAGCGTCAAGCTCGTCTTCAAGAACCTTCCTCTTCCGTTTCACAATGAAGCCACACCGGCTGCAAAAGCCGCTCTTGCTGCTGGGAAACAGGGCAAGTTCTGGGAGTTCCATGATGCGCTCTTCGCGAACCAGCAGAAGCTAGGGCAGGCGTTCTACGAGGAAACCGCCAAGAAGCTCGCCCTCAATCTCGAGCAGTGGAAAACAGACATGGCATCGGCCGAGGTAGTAGCAGCAGTTACCGCTGACCAGGAACAGGCAAAGAAACTAGGAGTTCACGGCACCCCCGGCTTTTTCGTCAATGGAGTGAAGATCGCGGGGGCATATCCATTTGAGCACTTCAAAGGAATCATTGATCGGCTGCTCACAACCAAATAGGTTATCCCAGCCAAATAGGTTATCCCAAGGACCCCTCAATGGGTTTTTAGGATAGCTTCAAGCGGATGGAGGCGCTATCATTGCGATTCCATCCGCATCTCCCAAACGGCTCATGGCGCTTACTTTATCATCCTCGGTCCAGAGTGCCCTCTCAAATTGCAATTTTCTGAGCTCCAAGGGTCAGAAAATTCCACCTCAGTCGACCGATTGACAAAACTTTACAACAACAGCTTCTCAAGAATATCCAGTCCCTCAGCGAGTACCTCCTCGTCGCTGAGAAGGGAAAACGCTCCCCACACACCTGCTTCATGAACCCCGTAGAAATAGCCGGGATGCAGAACTACTCCATTCGTCGCCGCACGCTCAAAAAACCGCTCATCATTCCCACCCGTTGCTCGCCACTGCCCGTTGGGCACCAACTCAGCCATGGCCATCCATCCTCCTTGGGGTAGAGATACCCTCAACCAATGACGCTCACCGAGTAACTCCAGCGTCCTCCGACATCGAAGGGCGACCGATTGATTGACGGTGGCCAGATAGTGCTTCCCCTCCCGCATCATCGCGCCCATCAGGAACTGACTTAGTCCCGAGCAGCTTAAAAGAAGATCATTCGCATACACCAGTGGAGAGCCGTACTGCCTCCATGCTGCCTCATTCAACCCCATCCAGCCGACCTTCAGATCGGGTGCACAGAAGCTTTTTGAGATTCCATTGAGGAGGATAACAGGATAGTCAGTTTCCATCGCACGGTAGTGACAGGTACGCTCTTTGCCGTGCAAAGCCTGCGCAAATACCTCATCGATGATAAGAGGTGGACGGTAGGGAAGATGTTTTAGCACTTCAATAATAGCGATTAGTTCATCAGCACCCACAATCGTGCCGGTGGGATTATTCGGACTGACAAGTACAACAGCTGCCACCGATTGATCGAGAAATCCCTCAAACGATTGAGGCGCATACCGCCACTGGGCATGACGCCGAAGCGGAACTCCACGGGTTGAGACTCCTCGTTGAAGCGCGAATTCATCGAGGAGGGGGTACGAAGGACTGGGGACCAGAATCGTACTCCCCGCGGGACAAAGGCTCTGCAAAAGCAATTGATAGCTCTCAGATGTGCTTGCGGTAATGATAATACGTTCTGGCATCAGCTCGACCCGATGGTTGATGCGATACCATTCACTAATCGCATTCCGCGCATCACGTGAGCCTTGCGGGTCTGCTTGATAATCTCGATTCAAAAAATATCGGCGCGAAGCCTCAATAAGGAGCTCAGTCGAAAATGGCGGTAAAAACCCAATCGGATCCGCCCTCGAGAGATCAACAAGGGGCAGCCCCTCTGACTTCCTCAGTTCGATCGCTCGAGCGATGGCGTTATACCCTGTTTCCATCATACTCTGTTTCCATCTGCGTCATGTCACCCTTGCGCCCCCCCTCTTTGTGCTCCAACCATGTCGTCATCACTTTTGCATGATACTTCGGTGTCCATTAATGGAAACGATAATGTGGTCGAGAAGTCCAATCCCGAGGAGCTCCCCCGCCTGTTTGATCCGTTCGGTTATCGAGATATCCTGGGGGCTTGGACTCAACTCACCTGATGGATGATTGTGCGCGAGGATGATCGAACATGCTCTGTCCGTTATAGCATCGCTGAAAACCTCCCTCGGGTGCAAATGGCACATATTGGCGAGCCCGATAGTCACCACTCTGGTTGCGATCACTTCGTTGGCTCCGTTAAGAGTCAAACAAACGAGATGTTCCTGTTTCGCCTGACTAATGAAACCAACGAGCGGTGCAACATCGCTGGGGCTTTTCACCCGATACCCGCGGGGGGCGATCCGTCGCCGGGAGAACTCAACCGCCGCCTCGAGCTGCGCCGCCTTTGCCGAGCCGATACCCTTTATATTCCTCAAAGCAATACTGAGTTCCCCCTCCCGAGGGCTATTGAAGACCTCTAAAACGACTTCAGAAATCTGCGAAACATGCCGACCTCTCGTGCCAGATCCGAGCAAAACCGTGAGAAGCTCAGAATCTGAAAGGGCGTGGGCGCCCTGTTTCAGGAGTTTTTCTCGAGGTAGTGGCGCAGGGGAGGATTCCATCCGGTCGCTCGTGAGATAGCGTGACTAGGCAAGAGAATATGGCAGGAGGGTGGCGAACGATAATCGCTCCACCTTGACCTGTTATCGGCACGAGCCCATAGGAAGTTTCCATCGGTGAAGGGACCAGTTCATGTTCAAGCTGCGACCGCAGGGCCATCGCGCACCTCAACGACCCGTTTCTCGCGGAGGGAGCGCTCCGTCTCATACCTCAACCAATCGAACGGGTGAAGCATCTATAATCCCCGCACGACCCTCCTCCCCTCCCCCACACCGCTCACCAGGACATATCTCGACGAACGGGCATCAACATACACGAGCAACCGGGCGCGGACTCGCCGAATTCGATCGAGCCCTCAGTAAGTTCGAGAATCTTCCTGATATCTCGTTTCTTCCGGATATGCACATCATCGTCCGACTTGACGCCCACAGGCTCGGGATCCACTGGGCATCATTTCCCGATGCTGACTATCCCCTCGGAGCCTCCTTTTCTCAGGGACTTCGTGCGGCCGCTGTTGCTCTGTTCACGAGTGGTATCCGCATCCTCTTTATCTTTGCCCATGGCGATGAACTATCAGTAGCGATTGATCCACAAGAACTGATCAACGGAAGAAAAAAAGCGCGTCTCGTGTCGGGACTTGCGAGTGCTGCATCGGTAGGACTGTGCACCGCGCTCGGTCGCGGAGCTCTTTTCCACGCAAAAGTGAGTGAGTTGCCCTCGAGCGACCATGTTATCGATTACCTCCTCTGGCAGCGACTCGTTGCCCGGCGAAATACTATCGCTCGTTTCCTCTCTCTTAAACTAGCCGAGGCAGCACTACCCAAAAGCGAAGTAGACCGAATCCTCACAAAGGCGGGGGAGGAGGAACGGCTCGCAACCCTGAGTCACTTTGGGCTCGATTACGCATCGCTAACACCCTACCAGCATCGGGGTGCCCTTCTCTGGTGGGCCTCTTCGCCCATCCCGTCCTCGATACGTATAGAGGGCCAGCCTTTCGGTATCGCCGAGTGTGTTGACCTCCCCGAGGAGGATGAGTTTGTCATGGGGATTAGGGCCATTCTTCGGGGGGTGAGTATAAGCACAGAAGGGGAGGCTCCTGTTTTTCAGCGAGAGCTCCCACGGGAAAATCTGACCAACGACGATTTTGCGAGTGATGGCAACGATGAGTCAGAGGACGACACCGACTGAGTCTCAACTAAGCGCAAACATGCGCCCCACTCAATGATGAGGTCAACGTCTGCGCTTCGATGAGTTTTACGCGGCGCGCACCGACACTTTACGAACGCCCTTCTCGACACCCGCTTTCTTAGGCAGCACAAGGCGAAGGACACCATTCTTGAGTGTACAATCGATCGCTTCCTGATTTATCGCACAGCTCAGCGGTACAACCCGTTCAAATCGTCCGTACGAGGTTTCGTGGTAGGTTACCTCTCCCTCGGTCTTCTCTTCCTCGTATCGCTTCTCACCCTTGATGGTGAGATAATCGTCACCGAGAGAAATATCTATCTCCTTCTCTGATATTCCGGGCAATTCGCATCGGACGACTATCTCCCTCTCACTCTCCTTGAGATCGAGCCGAGGCGAATAGGCAAGCCTTCGCTCGGATAGTTCAGAGGAGATATCTGAGGCAAATCCGGGGAAAAACCCCTCAAAGAGCCGATTAATTTCGGTTTGTAGTCGCGTTACTGGGTCTAATCGGATTAGCCCCTTCGTTTCTTCTCGCCACGGCACTAAATCACGCAGTTTCATAAAGCCTCCCTTTGCAAGTATTCACAACGACAGCTTGACTACCCAACTGGATGCAACAACCGACGCGAATATGCTCCCCCGACCCGGTGAGCAACAACCCGATCGACCATGCTGCTTCCACCTCTTAAGTAATCAGGGGACGGTAATCGGTCAATCAGACAAAATCTGCTCTGAGAATCTTGATTCGAAACGGTGCGTGGAGGGGAAAAACGTTCTCACTGCGCAAATAATTTATCACCCTTTCGTCGCGTATACTCGCTTGGAGGTTCACAAGCGGGGAATAATTACGATACAAATGAACCGAATACATTCGAAAATAGAGCGGGATGTGAAAATGACTCTCCCCTCAATAAAAAAAATCGCCAAACAGCCGTTCCAAGAAGAGGGGAAATGAGCGACTGCTCATCTCTTACTCCCTCCTTTTGAACATCCCGCTGCTTGACGACCTAACTTCGATATTTATCCCTCACTCCCTCCTCAAGGGATACCAACTTTAAAAGGGGATATCGTCATCATCGAACGAAATATCTCCTGATGGGGCGACTGTCGAAAGAGAGTCCGCGGTCTTGAGCGATGCAAAAACCCCCGGCGCATTCCCCACCTGGGCCATCGGCGTCTCATGCATTGGCGCTTCAGACAGATAGTCGCTATCAGAGCCGATCTCCTGCTTACTCCCGAGAAACATTACCGAGTCCGCAACAACCTCGGTCGTGTACCTATCGCGCCCCTCTTTATCCTGCCATTTTCGGGTTTGTAGCTTACCCTCGATATACACCTGCCGACCCTTGCGCAGAAATCTCCCTGAATTCTCAGCTACCTTCCCAAAACACACGACTGAATGCCATTCGGTATGATCACTCCAGTTACCACTTTGATCTTTCCGACGATCCTTTGTGGCAACCGTCATCGTACATATAGCAACTCCTGAATTTGCCTGCCGTACCTCTGGGTCCTTTCCCAGGTTACCGATAAGCAATACTTTATTCAGCGACATAGTTCCTCCACTGGTTGTTTTTGAACGATTTGTTCAGTTATCTGAGCCTCTGCCCGAGGGTTTGGTCCTCTCATCCCTTTCAATTTATTTTCGATTTATCAGAGGCTAAAGTTTCGCCTTGAGATATTCCTATTTCTTTCTCTCTTTCTATCCCCTTTTCACTAACGGCGATGCCAGTAGTTCCGCGAGCAGTCCGATGAGCTCCTCCTCTCGACCGACATCTATCGAAACTGCCGCCGCATGGGGGTGACATCCATCAACAAGCCCTCCCATCGAGCGGGCGACAAGTGGCAACAACTCTGTGAGAGGAGCGGCAGCTCCTCCAGAGACCTGGGCGGCAATTCCCGTTGGCAGACGCATCGATACTTTTACCTGATTGAGCGGTACCGGTCCAATACCCGGGATAGCATTTGGGACTCTTTGAAATCCTACGAGGTACCGGTCAGGATCAACCCGGCCTTGCGCAATAAGGTCTTCACATACCAGCCCCACTGTCTTGACTCCAAAGTCAGAGCATGAATCGCCGAGCGAAAACCATTGTATGGGCGCCGTCAGATGATGCTGCAGAATAATCCCATCCTCCCCCCAGACCCCCTCAGCATATCGCCCACGCGCCTTCTCGGCCAGGTGGAGCATTCCCCTTATCTCGCCACTCAATAACCCCTTGAGCGCGAAATCGGGACCACCTCTCTGGTAATCAAATGCGCCGAGAGCATTCACACCGTCAACAATCGAGGTCAGGGAATAGTCGCCCTTCATGAACACTCCCCTTGCGTCCCGGGAAAGGGAGCCTCCCTCTAACGCGCGAGCCGACACGACGCGATTAAGTCCCTCATCTCGGTGCCCATCTCCAAGCCATCCTAAAACCCCTAACCACGTCAGGTCCCTGTTATCTGGAGAGAGAGATTCAGCGAAGAGCGCGCAAACAGAAGCAGCACACGCCCCACGTGACCCATTAATTCCGAGAGTAATGGGGTTCAGGAGGAAAACTCGCGAGGACTGGGGGGCATGCCCCCTTCCCCATCCCTCCTCTAACTGGTGGTGATCGAGCAGGAGAAGCTTTCCATCCGGTGGGAGCAAACGGACAAACTGCGATATGACACCAGAGCCAAAGTCAGCAACAACGATAAGCCTCTCGTCACGTTCCTCGAGAATACGTCGAACCACCTCAGGGAACGGCTTTTCGAGGCAGTAACGGGCAACCCGCATGTTAAGACGGGCAAACGCCGCGGAGAGGATCGCCCCCGAAGCGATACCATCGGCGTCATTGTGATGAAAGACAAGACACGGCGAATGCTGGTACTCTTCCCGAACCTTTTTGGCAGTATCGTTAACAGCTCTTATAAATTGTTCAATTACATCTGACACTTATCCCCACCCTACCACAACGAGTATCATCCGATAGCTGTTTGAAATATTTCCTTCCCCTCAAACAACCGACCATTCATCTATCATTGCACTAGTTCGCCGACAACCCCTGAATAACAGGGGATGATTGGTACCACCACTCACCACTCAGAGACTATCGGAGATCCGTGTTCTATTTATACCACAGATTTTCTTTGAAATTGGGAGCTCATGGTCGGTATAATAACGGTGTACTAGAAAGTTAGTTCTTGTTTTAGATTACCGATGCACCTGACTGAAGTCCCTTCAATGAGACCCTTTCAAGGAGCTATAAGCAAACCGTATTTGGGTTAAGAGGGGTTGTCATGACCATTGTCTGTATCTCTCGCCGTGATTCATCGATCATAGCCGTTTTAACCACAGGTACCGTAGATGGAGCATCTCCTGTTTTTCCGACGCAGATTCTGCAAGAAAATACTGCCGTCACCTTCGGAATAAAAACCCGCTGGACAACAATAAACGGCTCTCTTGAGGGGTTCTCCGGTGTTGTTTCCCTCGACGAGTCGGCAGGAACAAAAATTCCTCACGGCCAGATCGTATTTCCGCTCGATAGAATTAGGACGAACACCCTCGCGGCCAATAGGTCACTCCACTCTCTATGCCAGAGTCTTCATCACCCTCGAGCCCGGTTTACAATCTTAGGAATTGACGGGATCGACCATATCGAGCACCTCGGGGTAGGAGACTCGATGCCCGTCCAGATTGATGGCGTTCTCACGATCAGGGCGGTCTCTCAGATGGTTTGGATCTTTGGCACTGTGAGACGAACCCCTTGTCACGTTTGCTTCTCGGGAGACGGTAGCTTTGACTGGCGCGAGTTCGGTATTGCCCTTCCCAAACGATACCTGCTCAGTGGGGTATCACCACTGGTGTCAATTCATGTTGAGACATCTCTGCCAGTTTACGGGAACCAGATTTCTTTTGAAGACAACGATAACGCCTCAACCGATCACTGGGCATCAACATAGACTGATGCCGAATCCACAAACAATTCTGATACCTGATTATCATGGGAGAAGGATCCGGCAATCACTTAGCACTCTTCGACCTTTTGTGCTGCGGGCTTCCCTCCTCTGCAGGAGCCCGAACCCGTCGCTTGACCGAACCACCATCACTGACTGTTCGCGCCCCCCCTCGTCTCTTTATTCGTTGCTTTTTAAGCAAGGTGAGCTGTAAAACCTCAGCAACCTCTTTCACCGGAACAAAGTGGATCTTTTCCCGCTGCTCACGGGGGATTTCGTCAAGGTCTTTAATATTGTCAAAAGGAATGATCACATGCTTGACGCCGAATCTCAGCGCAGCCAAAGCTTTCTCCTTCAGTCCGCCCACGCCGAGTACATGGCCGCGAAGGGTCATCTCCCCGGTCATCGCATACTCGGGCGATACCGGTCGACCTGACAATGCGGACACAAGCGCGCACGCAATGGTAATACCAGCCGAGGGTCCGTCCTTAGGTGTAGCACCACTTGGAACATGGATATGAAAATCGTGCTTGGAAAAGAAGTGGGGGTCCAACCCGAGCGATTCAGCGTCGGCTCTCGCGTAAAAGAGCGCAGCCTGCGCAGATTCCTGCATCACAGAACCAAGTTGCCCGGTCAAACTGAGCACTCCAGATCCTCGCGCGACAGATGCTTCAACGGGCATTATCTCACCACCATTGACGGTCCACGCGAGTCCCCTCGCTAATCCTATGGTATGATCGCTCTCGCGTAGTTCGGGATCGAATTTCGTTGGGCCCAATAGTTCTGCAACCGCTGACACCGTGACCTCTTTCGGCAGGGTCCCATCGGTAACAAACCGCTTAACCAACTTACGACACAAAGCGCCGATCTCTCGTTCAAGCCCTCGCACCCCTGCCTCTGCGGTATACCGTTCAATAATGAAGGTAATGGCGTGGGGCGCGAAGGAAATCTGGCCTGGTTTGAGGCCATTCTCCGCCATCTGACGTGGCACGATGAACCTCTCCGCGATTTTTTGTTTCTCCTCAAGGGTATAGCCGGCTATCTGGATCACCTCGAGTCGATCGAGCAACGCATCAGGAATTGTATCGACCGTGTTTGCGGTAGCGATGAACAAAACTTCTGATAGATCAAAATTGACGTTCAGGTAATGATCCCGAAATTCTCTATTTTGCTGCGGATCAAGAACCTCAAGAAGTGCAGATGCAGGATCTCCCCGGAAATCAGTGCCCACCTTATCAAGCTCATCAAGGACAACAACAGGATTCTTCGAACCGGCCTGCTTGAGCCCTTGAATAATACGTCCAGGAAGGGCGCCGACGTAAGTTCGGCGGTGTCCTCTGATCTCCGCCTCATCACGAACACCACCGAGCGACATCCTAAAAAATTTTCTGTTGAGGGCTGAAGCAATGCTCCGGCCTAGCGATGTTTTACCCACACCGGGAGGTCCGATAAAGCACAAGATAGGACCGGGCTGACTCTTATTGAGTTTTCTGACCGATAGATATTCGAGTATTCGCTCCTTTGCTTTTTGCAGACCAAAATGATCTTGGTCGAGTATCCGCGAAGCTTGAGCCAGATTACAACGCTCCTTGGTTCGTTTCTGCCAGGGAAGATCCGCAAGCCATTCGAGATACGTCCGCAGAAGCGCATATTCGCTCCCCTCGGGAGACATCCGCTCGAGACGAGAAAGCTGTTTTGTCGCCTCCTGACTCGCCAATTTAGGAAGCTCTGCCGCTTGAAGAGTCCTTTTTAGAAGAGCGACATCCTCTATCGCCTCCTGACCTTCTCCGAGTTCTTCCTGGATTTGCTTGAGCTGTTCCCGGAGGAAATACTCCCGCTGGCCTCGATTCAACTCATCACGCGCCCGACTCTGAATATTCTCCGAGATTATAAGCTTACTGAGATCGTCCTGTATAATCTCATCAGTCATCACAACGCGACGGATCGGATCGAGTTCCTCCAAAGCTCGTTGAGCCTGCGCGAGTTCGAGCCGATAATGTGCGAGAATCACATCAGCTAATTCTCCCGCATCGTTCACCTGTTCGGTCACCAAGAGGAGCTCCTCGGGAAGATGCTCCCGTTCGACGAGCACCTGAAGATTTTCTCTGATACGGCGCACTATTTCCCCATTTTCTCGCGAAACAGGAGTCTCCCTTGCAACGATTGGGTCGACCTGCGCGACAAGAAATGTTCCCTTTCGATACGAACGTGCCCGAGCCCGTACGAGCCCCTGAATCAGAACCTTGTACCGACCGTCCGGCTGCTGAAGAGTTCTCACAATATTGGCAATAACGCCGATCCGATACAGGTCCCGAGCTGTCGGAGCATCGGTCTCTGTGTTCCGTTGCGCGACCAGAAAAACGAGTTTGTCTCCTGCCAACGCCCGTTCAACTGTGTCGATACTCCCCGATCGGCCGACGGACAATGACATCATGACCGCTGGGAAGGCGACGAGATCCTTGGCAGGGAGAACAAGTAACTCACGGGGGAGCGACTCCCACTTATGGGGCGTTCTCTTCGATTTAGCGCGTGACGGGACCTCACCTCTCTTCATCGTAAACCCTTCATCACATTCTCATCACCGCGACGTTCGCACGGCTAAGAGAGAACATCGTCAAGAGAGCGAATGACTGGATTAAAGGAGTATACTACCCCTTCTTTAAAGGTACCGATCGCGACCGTTCGGCGGACATGTGTCCCCTCGAGCACGAATGTTCCCGTCAATCCTTTGAACTCTCTGTCGTGGCCCCCGAGTCCTCTCCATCGTCCAGCAATGATTGTGCCAACGTCGAAGCCAAGTGCAGATAGGAAATCCTCACCACGATGACGCTTCGCAGAGAGACACCGATTGAAGACAGAGCTATACGGGTTGCGATTGTCAGGAATATAGGGAACCGGGAAAATGGCCCCACTAAATGCCTCCTGTGTCGCACGAAGTGCTGCAGCATTGAACCATGCCCCTGGTCCAAATACCGATATACGTCGACGAAGCGAACTCCCCATTGAGGAAAGAAGTCGGCTTGCTCCCTGAACCGTATCAGCAACGAATATCCCCTGAATAGGCAATTCTTCGAGCCTCTTTACTACCCCCTCGACACCCTCAAACTCCCCGCCTTCCCCGTATGAGCCCTCGAATAACACTGACACCCCACTTCCCTCCAACGAGCGACGGAACTCCTGAACTATTTCATCTGAAAAGGGGGTTTGGGTACGAGCAATCGCCAATCGGGTGACACCCGCCCGGACAATGCCATCTGTAACCAATCCTCTCAGCTGTGTCGGAAGGGAGAACCCAAGGTCGAGAACCGATCCATCTCGGGCTGCGGTTGCCTTCGACAGATTGAACACCGGAACTCGATTTTCGCTTGCGAGGGAAGCAACTTCCGCCACCTGAGACGAGAGAAACGGACCAATGATCGCTTCTGGCGCGGGCTGGTTGGAAAGAACCGCCTCGAGTTCCCTCATCGGCGCATCTCCCTCTATGCCGGCATCGAGGACCGAGACATCCACTTCAGTTGAGTCATCCCCAACCGCGAGACCACAACGAAATCCTCGTTCCACCGATTGACCCATGGTAGCGAACCTCCCTGAAACTGGGAGAAAGGCAATTACGCGTGATCGACGAGGTGGTTGTTTTTCAGGGGAACTGTGAGGCCAATCCTGACCGCCACCGAAATGAGAATCATCATCCGATGAGTGATCCCCAACCTGATGATGCTGAATCCCGCTCTGCCACCTGAAATCAGATGTAATGGCGGTATGGGTTTGGTAGGGCTTTGGGATATGTCTGAGCGGAACCTCCCGGTAGGCGGGAATTTCTCCCCGGGGACGTTCCCTTAATATCTCCTCGCCGAGTCGATCTCCACTCTGACGAGAAAATCGCTGCGTGTGGTCCCGCGCGCACCCACCTGCCACCAACACGACACTCGCCACGAAGATGAGTGCTGGGAACCGACGACTCGAGGGGGGAGCCAATCGCTGATCTCTCCGTGCGGTCCGCTGATTCGCGTTCATAGCCGTAGCGACCTCATAACAAGGGGGTTATCACCTCCAGTATCAGGGGAATTTGGGGGGATCGAAAGAGAGAAATCAGAGCGTAAGCTCCCTTAATGAACAGAGAAAGAGCCTCTCTACGTCCGAAAAAGGCGCATAAATCAAACATTAATTGTTGTATTTTTACCCCTGACACGAGATAAAACCTTCGCTAAGCTGGGGAAACTCGAGGCACTGCATCACTCGGTGAGCATTGTGCCATCTCGCATACAAAGTTCTTTGCGGAGACGGTGGTGCCTGATTCTTTGATTCAGATCACTTGCTCGGTCCTGAGTGCGCCCCATCGAAGAGGGGACTCTGGACCGGGCTGCCTTGCAGGTGAACGGGCCTCACAGGACAGCATTTCGAGCGACCCACCACATACCCCCGAGCCATTTGCCACGGCTCATTACCCAGGGAGGCGCTGATGGCGACTCTTCGACGGGGACCCCACGCATTCTCTCTCTCTGTCGCTGCCACCGCGGATTCAACGCACCGGCGATCATCACAACACCGCGTGCGCTCATCCCGTCCCCTCGCAACCCCCCCCCGCGGCTATCTTCATTCGTATCAATGCACGCGACTGCAAAGTCGTAACAGAGAGCAATCCCCCACCCCCTCCGAGGGGATGCAACCCCCCATCAAGACAACCACGCTCATTAATGAGCTCGTCTTTCCATTGACCCTCCTTCGTCAGGGTGGACCTGGGTATCTCATACATCACATCACTCTTTTTTCATTTCTTCTGATTGCGATCTCATTTATGGAGCAGGCCTCTGCCGCTGTCGTTGCACGAAGCGGAATGCTCTGGGATCTTCCGCTTGCTATCGCCCCTTTCTTTCCGCTCGGCATCGCTCTGATACTTCGGGTCCTTCTCTTTCCGGTAGCCGTAGGGATATGCGCTCTTCCCATCCGTATCCTTTTCCTCTCGGGTTCGCTCGACCTCGTTGAGTTGTGCGAGCAGACCCCCCGGGCGATCCGTCGTTCATGTTCGACTAGTTGGCTTATCTTCCTCAAATTGGTTCGACGAGCGCTTTCGATGGGCTTCATCGTCGGGTTATTTCTCCTTATCGGGTCCGGACATCGGGGGACAAAAGGCGTGCTTCTCGCGACGACCCTCGGCTCGGTGGGCTACCTCATTGTGCGGATTCCACTAATCTGCGCTCCCCTTCTCAGTATCGTCGGCGATTATGGACGCCGATATGCTGTCATTCACGCCGCAACTATTTTGCACCATTCGGCCCGCAAGATTAGATGGTACGTCATCGGATGCATTACCGGCTGGTTCCTCACCCATTTAGCACTCCGAACGATCCTGGGAGATGCGTCAGCCCATCATTGGAGCATGCTGTTTAACTTCAATGCGATCGGATGGGTCTGGTTTGGGGTTACCTGCATAACCTCCCTCGTTCTCCATGATGCCTATCTGCACGAACGCGCAATGAGCGGTATGCAGGCCGAATTAAAGAAGCACTCCTTCGAACGGGATACCTCGCCCATCGGCGTCCTTCCACCCTTTGGCTGAGAAGTCGTAGATATCTGGATTCTTTGAAATATGTCGCCTCTGAAAACTTTTGTTGATTCAAGTGGTATCGACATCCCGGGTCGAGTACAATAGGGAGACGGAGGCAGACACCAAGAAATGTGCTGCTCGCTCTTCCCCACGAACTTTTGGCGGTCCCTCATGAAGAACACGTCGACTCGTCTGGTCTCCATGGGAGACAGGTCATTAAGGTCAAAAGGCTCGTGCATGCACCTCCCTCCTGCCGCTCTCTTCGTAGGGTGGGTTACGACGGCAGTTGTCGGTTGCGTATTTCTCCTCCCCTCTCTCGCCCTTGGTACCCCCCGCTCCGCGCGAATAATATCCATCAGAACTGAATATGGTGGCTCTGGAACTCTCTCAGCGACCACTATTGCCAAAGCGAATGTAATACTCCTTCGATTGTGGCTCCCAGGAAACGGGGTAACAACCATAAAACTAAATCGACCAACCTCATTAAGCTCCTCGAACCTGTGGCGAGGCTACGCCCAATCACCCTCACGAGACGCCGGAAGACAGAGCAGCGCCAGTAGACGGTGGGCAGCAGCATCACTTACGGAGCAAGCCGGGCTTTTGCCGTCGGCAGAGTATGTCACCCCTTCCCCCGATCTTTCGGTAATTGGAAAGAAGCTAACGCTCAACTTTGCGACCTCCGGGGTACGGGGAGGGACCCGTTTTTTTTCACTCAGCGGGGGTGAGGGGGCCAAGAAGTTGAAAGTGGTAAGAGCTCCGCATTTTGCTCTCGCCAACAAGGGATGCCCGATGAAGGGGCACCTTGAGGAACATGCGCGAGAAATATTCGGTGAATTATCAACTTCGTCGCGATCGAGGCCGTCAAGTGCCCTTTCCGCCCGAGCCGTCAATCTGAGCAAGAAACTGACCTTAAGAACCGTCGCAGATTGGAGGTGGTCGGCTTTTTACGGTGCGAATGCAAATACCAGAATTCAAACAATCGCAAATGCAGCGTCAGCAATCTACGGCAATGACCTCGCCATGAGCCTCTCAATCGATTCACAGTTCGTCGACAACTCCTCCCTGTCGTATCCAGCCTCGATAACAAATCCCGAGAGTTTTCTCGAACTCTTTAGCAATCAGAATCTCAAGGGTTCTGCCAATGCAGGAGTTCTTTTCACCGATCGAACCTTTGATGATTCGGTTATCGGGATAGCCTACCTTGGGGTTATTTGTCGTATTCCTTCGGCATCTTATGCGGCAATACGACGATTTCAAGATGCCCTCGATCCGATCATTCTCGCTCATGAGATCGGTCATACACTCTCCGCAGTCCATGTTTCCGACGGAATCATGACGACATCACTGAATCCCTCAAATCCTCCATCATCCTTTTCTGCATCATCAATCAACGAGATAGCTTCTCATGTCCAGACCTATGGTTCATGCATGGCCTCTGTCTCGCCGAATCCGAATCCGACTCCCACGGCGACACCGAACTCGGGTGGCTCGGGGTCAGCTAGTAGTACAACCAGAATCCGCTTACTCATAGCCGGTCCCCGGATAGTTCTGCGACCCTCTGTGTCAGACGAATATGGGTCGGGACTCGGCGAGCAATGTACCTTTTCCATCAAGGCAGGCTTCTCGAGAAGGGGCCTTTTTTCTAAGGGTACAACCCTCTTTTCTTCCACCTTATCGGCCTTGCCATCAGGACTGGTAGCCCGGTTATCGCGTCGTTCCGCGACCTCAGGCCCTCTCTACCTGCGGGGTTACATCCAATGTCCGGGAGCGCCCCTCGATACGACCGCGACCATCTGGTTTGACCCGTCTTCTCTCAACTTTTCGAAAAAGACGAGTCAATCAAATTTCCTTAAGGATCTGAAGCTTCGCCTGAAGAGAGAGTAGGAGGATACTCCTATTCCGTGATGCCCAGCACCCGAAACACGGCAGCCACCGCCCGAAAAAGCTCAGTGGGAATATAATCGCCCAAACCACACTCCAAAAGTCCATCAACAATAGCGCTCTGCTCAATGACCGGCACCCCGTGGCTCCGTGCGATAGTGACGATCTCATCGGCGCTGAAATAGGCCCCCAGCGCCTCAATCCGTGGAGCATGATCTTCCGCGGCATCATACCCAATAGCCACGGCACCACGGTAGGAGGGGCCTTTTGAACCACCCGCAAATCCCCCCAATAAACTTTGGTCTGTGGATACCACTTTTACCTCCTTTACCTCACACAATTGGCGCGAGCCACGATTACTACCGACGATCGCTTCACCGCCCTTACCAAATCTTCTCGAAGCATCGCACGGTGAAGCCCACGCTGCTGTCCCCGCACCAATGGGTCACCACACTCATCTCTTTGCTCCTGCCGCACCTCTTGCCCGGTCATCATTGTCTGCCATCTAAAACGCCACCACCCAGTGCTGAAGGAAGCTGCTCCCACCAATGCCAAAAATAATCCGATGCCCACCGACGAGCGGAATAAAAGTGCGTGGACTCCTGTGTCGGACAGAGAGAAAAATCCCCTCTGGATAAAATCTCCCGCTATCCACCAAGAAACCAGAAAGCCTAGAGACAATGCGCTGAGCGAACCTATCAGCTGGAGAGGTAAACGACGCAAACGACCTATCCACGCGGTCGGCGTCAGTCGAGACATACTCGGGGCAACACGATCGAGTTGCAGGCGGGGACGTTTTATAGCAACCATGAGGAGACATGATACTACCGAGCAACCTGCGAAGATCATTCCTATCCCCCCCCAGTCCTCGGTCAATATATTCCGAAGACAGGAATCCAATGCCTGCGCACCTCCACCCCAACATTGAGTGGCGATGGAGACGACAGGAGAGCATATCCACCGATGGCTCGACCAACTGAGCACTCCAACCAGCACTACCGAAACGCTCCCAAGGAATTGAGCAGACTCGACGGTCGTTCCGTTTTCACGCAGTTTCTTTATATGTCTAGCAGAGCCGGGGAATCTCTTCTCCATCTATTCATCCATCCAGATGTCCCGTTTAAGCTCGGCTACCTACATTTATCCAAGGTAGTCCCGGCAGTTTACTACTCCCAACCCTTCCCCTCGATTCCCTCGACCTCTCCCCTAGAAAAGATAATAGAGAAGAGAAAAGCTAAGAGCACATTTCATCAGGTGAACTCCTATCGTGATTTCCTGACATAGCGAGAATCGTGATACCAGTCCGCAGATTATCTCGATAGCTATGCACCCGAGAAGAAAAGGCATGCTCGTTTTGGCGATCCAAAGACCCGCGTCATACCATGCAGCAGTAACCCTCTCGACCAAGGCGATACGAACGAGCCGACTCCCCGGTGGAAGCGTGTTTATCGACTCAGCGAAGGCGACAATGATCCGAGGTAGGGTGCCGAGGAGTACCAAGGTGCCCCAGTTTAATTCGCGAAAAACCGCCGACCATATACCCTTCGAGCCATTCGGAGCCATCGGACTGACGATTGAAGCAAAGCTCAGATTCGTCGATAGGTCGACGATCCCGCCCACCAATTCGGTAGACCAGACCGGAATAAGAAAAGGAATGACGAGCAGGATGCCCACGACACACTCCCTCAGCATCGCCGATATGGGCGAATGGACCCAAACCGACCCGTTTATGCCGATTGATGCCGGGAGCAGAGATGCGGAATCCCAGACGCAGAGAGCGCTCACAATCCCGAGAACAAAAACGGTGCGCTTTGATAGCCCAGGAACCAGAAGCCAGATGGCCCAGCCACGGACAGAGATGGATACAAATGCCACTAGATCCATGACACTCCTCTTTTCCGATTACTCGTGACGGGACTATCCCTGCCGAGCCATGACAGATGCAGACCGAAAGCAAAGGACAGTAAACTGCGTAATACCTCGCCATGCGACGGGCCCACAATAAACAAGACCGATGCCATAAACAGCCATACGAATGAGAAATGCTGACATCTGATCCTGAAGCTGTGTAGCTGCCTGAAGAATGGAAACCGACATCGATACAATTGCCGCGAGCAAAAGGGGTATCGAGACAATGACAAGGATCCTGCAAATATCATTACCGAAAGATTCAAGAATCATCACGACGTCGTCCATTACTACAGGTAGGAATAAAAGATAGTCCGACTGATCAGAATCCATCCGTCACATGCATAAAAGAGCAGCAACTTAATCGGAAGGGCGATACTGATAGGGCTTACCATGGTTAATCCCAATGCTGTGAGGGTATTTGCAATAATCAGGTCAACCAGGAGAAACGGTATAAGGATCATGACCCCGATAATGATCGCACCCCGGAGTTCTGATACAACAAAAGCAGCAAACAAGACTCGCAGAGGAATGGGACTCCCTAACGGCGGCTCCTGGACCGCTGATTCCTTTCGGTCGCTTGTGTCTGGCGATGAGCTGTTCGACGTTGAAGACTGCTCTGTGTGCCTGGTCATGGCAATCTCTCTCATGGCAGAGAGCTCAGCGGTACCAACCTGCCTTGCAAGGAATGCTCGCCACGGCTCGATTGCCGGCTGCAATGCAGCCAAATCCCGCAGTTGTGGTGCTTTATCAAGGGCGAGAGGTGGCACATTATCTAAATTTTTCGCTGATTGAACGAGTATCGGATGCATGACTATCGCAACAAGGGATGCGGATAACGCAAACTCTATCGCCATCGTTCCACCCGAATTAAATCCTAGTCCGCCCTTTAGGAGATTGATGACAACACTCACCTTGAGATAACAGGTGCAGCATGTTACCAGCAGGGGTAACGCCGCGAGAAACATCATAATACCCAGCAGCCACTGGGGGTGGGTCGTTGTCACGTGTTGCTCCTTTGCTCTTCACTATCACCCACGACATCAATAGCAACAACCCGAACCTTCTCGCCGATAAGGGCAGCTCGAATCGCTTCCTGGACATCCTGTGATACCGATGCCGGGGAACATCTCGGTGCGTTTACCCGAACCGTTACTCCCCGATGCGCTGAATGCTGGATCTCAACGGATCCTGTCGCTTCCGGCAGCGGAGCTGAGACGATGATATCCCCCAGATCAAGCACCACCGTGGCGATGGGATTCTCTTTTGGAGGAGTCATGCGTCCCGGTTGCTCACGTATTTTTTTTTGCCCCTCATCACCCATCGACTCAGCACCTCGGTGCTCTGAGAGGACTCCCCCCTCTCGCCGAATACAAGCCAATGAGCCGGAGCCATCTTGCCCCATGAGTGACACGGATCCAGAAAGAGCAGGGCATTGATCCTTTTGAATTTCACTAAGATCGGATTGCTTGCATCCAATACCTGTTGCTGTCTTGTCTTCCTGACTCTGCCAATCGGCTAGCTCAACTCCCTCGCGAAGTCGTAAAAAAAAGAGCTGTGCTCTCACCTCCTGATCAACGCCTCGCACCCGAGCTCGCTCTGCTACAGCAAGAAGGAGCTGCAGCCTCTTTTCCCAACCAGCGATGCGATGTTGCCGGTCGGCCCCGCTCGCAAGCCCCTCATGAGCGGCAACCACCCCATCTCGAATCCGGGCTTGAAGAGGTTTGCTCATCTCCGTCACAGAAGACGATCCGCCAGCATCACTCCATCTGCACGTCAGAGGGGCAGATAGTTGTTCTGCAGTCGCAAGAATCTCCCGAAATTCTGCCCGTGCCTGATCGATTCTCCGAGATCGAACCCGAACCTGAGCAATCAGCCTCCCAATGCGCAGATACCGAGCGTGCTGAATTCGTTGAACAGTCTTACCTCGAGTCGTTATGTGGCCGATTGCCATAACCTGACTAGCCTCCCTGCTGAAGTCGTCGAACGACCCCCGCGACCGCCTCTCCGGTCTTAGCGCAAACCTCAACTCTCATGGCATATTCCGAGAATGCCCGCTGAATCGTCAGAAGCTCCCCGATATTCATCGATACTTCCGGTCTCATTTTGTCAGCCGGGTTTGGTCCTATCTTGAAGAGCTCCCTGATATGACGAAACTCGGCAAAACGAGAAATACCGCCATCAGAATGATTTCTTGATACCCCTTTCAAGGGGAATGCTGAGTGTATTAACTTCGGATGCACCTCCATCCGAGATATCTCACCTGTCATAACGTCCTCCAACTGCGACTGATTCCCCAACTCTGCTACCCGATTATTTTTTGCTCTCCGCAAGGCGTGCGAGGACCACCCTTGTACGGCGGCTCTCCATTATCGACAAAGAAAGGAGGAAGTTGCGGATCATTTGCATCCCTCGGCATTTTTTTGAGCCGAGGGCTTTTGCCGAGAAAGCCCTAATGTCGGGCGACGAGGGGACGCAGGATCGGCGGAGCGAGAAGAGATGTGATGAGTGACATTGCGACCAACATCCCAAAAATATCTTCACCGAAAACATTTTGGTTACGACCAATTGTCGCGATTAAGATACCGACTTCACCTCGAGGCACCATACCTACCCCGACGATAACAGCGCTGCGGTTACCAAGTCGCCGAGCGCCAATAAAACCGGCTACGAACTTTGTAAGGATTGCGAGGACACAGGCCACCAGGAGCAATGGACCCTGTTCGTCTATTTTGAATCCCTTCATTGAAACCATGGCTCCTGTGATCACAAAGAAGAATGGTATCAAGAAAGCCCCTACGGCTTCGACCTGAAGAGTAATCGGCTTATTCTGCGGATGCTCAGCGACGATTACTCCCGCGATGAATGCTCCGATGATTGCGGCCAGTCCCACGTATGACGAGGCGACCGAGAGGCCAAGACAAATAAGAAGCGATACGGTGAGGGGAGAGAGGGGATCCAGTGGAATATCGAGGATCCGGGGGCTCTTCCTTAGCGCGTAGGCTCCCACCGCGAGGGTGACACCGATAAAACTGACCGAGAGTGCAAGCCCTCCCAACAGCGGCCATACCGCTAGCCCGTCAGCCGATTGGAGTGCTGCGACTACGCCGAGAACTAACATGCCGAGCACATCATCAACAATGGCAGCCCCTAGCACAACTTTGCTCTCGGCCCGATGAAGCACACCAAGGTCTCGTAAGACCTTGGCAGTTATACCTGCAGACGTGGCGACAAATGCGGCTCCCACAAATAGGGCCGCGGGGAGGGCGAGTTGGAGGAGCGACCACGCCCACCAAAACCCCCCACAAAAGGGTATTACTACCCCGACACTTCCGACAACAAGTGGCATCCGACCAAGCTTGCGGAGTGAATCGACGCTCGTCTCAAGCCCCACTAAAAAGAGAAGAAGCATCGCCCCAACCTCTGAGAGCACCCCAAGGGTCTCACCCACCGAGATCCACCCAAAACACGCCGGCCCGAGCAAAACCCCCGCTAAAACCTGACCGACAACCTCTGGCAATCGTAATCGCTGACTCAGCTCACCTCCGACAACCCCTGCGGCAAATACAAGAAAAATACTTTCAAGTGGAACGTGTGTCATGCTTCAGTCCTTTTCAACGACATCCCCCGCGCACTTCAAAGATACCTCTTGATTGAGTACCCCCATCAACGAAGCTATCTCACTTCAATTGACACCCTCTCCAGGCCTATGGTGCACAAGCACCTCACGAGGCCGAGCCCCATCCATCTGGCTCACAATACCATCCCGCTCCATTCGCTCGATGATCCTGGCGGCCCTATTATACCCGATTCGAAAAACTCTCTGAACGAGAGACGTTGATGCATGTTGTTTATCGACTACGAGCTCCACTGCTTTATCATATAACGGATCGTACTCCCCCTCCCCTTCGGCTCCCTCTTCCCCTTCACCACCATCCTCTCGGAGCGCCGCCTCACAGAACGCAACTATCGTTTCGTCGTACCGCGGTCCCTCTTTTGACTTTATCGCATTCACAACTCGATTTACCTCGGCATCGGTTACAAACGCACCGTGTATCCGACGAAGCGGATTGGCTCCCGGGGCCATAAAGAGCATATCTCCCTTCCCCAGAAGACGCTCAGCTCCCATCGAATCGAGAATTGTGCGGGAATCAATTCGACTCGTTACCCGAAACGACAATCGTGCTGGAAAATTTGCCTTAATAAGTCCAGTAATCACATCAACGGATGGGCGTTGGGTCGCCAAGATGAGATGAATACCTGCAGCCCTTGCCTTCTGCGCAAGCCGCGTTATGAGCTCCTCGATATCTCGTCCCACCTGCAACATAAGATCGGCGAGCTCATCCACGACAATAACGATCTTCGGAAGGGGTTGCACAACATCACCCGGAATCGCCGGCGCATCGTCTCTGCCGATCACCCCATCGCGATCAGCATCATTATCCGAGGAATCCTGCATTGAAGGGTGAGTCTCCGACTGGTTTTCTCCCCTCTCCTCCGGGTCACTTTCCCCTCTCACGACCCGATTGAAACTATCTATATTGCGAACCCCGAACCGCTGCATTAATCGGTATCGCCGATCCATCTCCTTGGCTGCCCACTCGAGCACCGCTTTCGCCTGCTTTGGTACCGTGACCACCGGCACCCTCAGATGAGGTATTCCGTCGTATACAGAAAGTTCGAGCACCTTCGGATCGATCATAATCAGACCGAGCTCCTGAGGCGTGGCCCGATAGAGCAAACTAACCAGAATCGCATTGAGACACACACTCTTTCCGGTTCCCGTTGCACCAGCAATAAGAAGATGAGGCATCGTCGCGATATCAACGACAACGGGTAAACCAGAAATATCCTTTCCGAGAGGTATCGCTAGTCTCGATTGATGCCCCTGAGACTCCTCTGACTCAAGCAATTCACGCAATCTGACGACATCCCGGCGCGGATTGGGAACCTCAATACCCACAGTACCTTTACCCGGAATCGGAGCAACAATCCTCACCACGGAGGCCCGGAGACTCATCGCCAGATCGTCCTGCAGGGAAACAATCCGACCGAGCTTAACCCCCGGTGCCGGTTCAAATTCAAACAGCGAAACCACTGGGCCTCGCTGGTATTGGACAATACGACCCTTGATATTGAAGTCAGCCAATTTTTCCTCAATTCGCTGCGCTCGGAGTTGTAGCTCCTGACCGTCCTCACCCTCATGCTGCCGGTCACTCTCTGCAAGAAGTTTCGCCTGGGGGAATACATAATTATCGAGCACCCTGTCCTTGAGGGGGATCCGTCGCGCGGACTCTGGGGGCAATACCGCAATCGGAATGCGACGATCCTCCGTTATCGTCCGAGATGTTTCTTCAGAGGAATCGATCGCTTCCCTGAGCAATCGTCGCTTTGGCGAGCTTACGAGTGGCCGACCCTGCTCAATGACTGCTTTGAGAATGATAGGTTCGGGAGAACGGAAAAAAAGACGGTGCCCCATCTGAACGATGCGCCGCGAAGCTGCAACTCCGAATCGAGACATCTGACGGACAGGTGAAAATACGAGCGCCCGGGGCATCGTCACAAAAACATGACGGGCTCCGAACCCCACCCGCGTGACGGCCATCTTTGAAGAGGCCAGCATCGTGTGTCCGGTGATCAGCGGAGCAAGAACGAAGAGGAGGGAACTGGCCGCTAGAAACGTACCTCCGGGACCGATGAGACCCGAGAGATGTTCAGCAAGGGTAACACCAACCACACCTCCCCCTCTTGCCCCCGCAAAAAGTCCGAGGAGCAGCGATCCAGAAAACATGGACCCCAACACCGAAACCGCGACAGACCGCCACGTCATCGGTGGAGGAGCGGACGTAAGTTCTGAACAACTTTTTCGATGGGTCCGGGTTCCGAACAACCAAAAACACACCGGTAAAATGAATGCGCCAAACCCAAACCAGCGAAGCATCGATCCCCCGATTGCAACGCCACTGGGCCCGAACAGATGTCCAATTCGAAGCCACGGCAGATCACTATATATCAATTCACTGCCGATGATGGCCGCAAGAAGACAGGCTCCTCCAAGGAGCAAAGTGGCAGTCCCGCGCCATACCCGACGCTCAGACACCGTTACATCCCGCTTTTTTGCTGGAATCCGCTTTATGCCCTCGACCCGTGCTGAACGCGGACGCTGAGTCGTGCGCCGCGCCGGGGCGATCCTTACTGCACCGTTTTTTCGCTGCATGGTCAAAATTTGTTCCTTTCCAGGGAGGCGAATATGATCCTCACATGAGGGACAACGTCGCTCGAAAACACCGTCAATCGGCGGGCGATGCCACCCCTCTCTCAACAAATCACTTTCCCTGATTTACCTTCCCCCTTTTTTGATGAAGGAAGATGCAAAACAGGAGCTTAGAAACTTAATACCTCGGCGGGCGTCCAGGCTACTGCCTCGTCCTACCCATCACGGCGGAGGAATAATCGCTCACGTTGAGCGGCGACCTCTCGCGCGGCAGCGCGAAATGCCGACCGAAGAAGGGCATGTTCACTTTTCCATCCCGAGCCCCCCCCTTCTTGTCGCTTCTTCAACTGCAACAGGTTATCGCTGAGTGGCCTGTCGTTAAAGACGTAACTCCCCTGCCAAACAACCCGTTTAGTCCGCATATTTCGAAGGGTCATTTCGCACTCGACCTCGGCGGGCTGCATTGCCCCCACAGCAGACCCCTTCAGAGACGTTAAATGTCGGATCCTGACAGCAAAAACACCATCTCCTGACCCTTCTGAAGCGGATATGACTTCACTTCCCCACTCCTCCCGCATGGCATCTACCACCTCCTGAGTGAGCTCAGCCTCGCTCAAGGCACCATCATCGCCAGCACTCACAACAGGTGCCACGGCAACCGTATTAACGGAGAGAAGACCCGGTTCATCGAGGACAACTGAACGAAGCCCCCCGAGATGCGTTGAAGTCACTCCGGTAGCCGCACAACCACCAAGCAGTGCGGATGCCACTACTATCATTCCCGCGACGAGTGATGATGGTAAAAATAAAACATCATCCGAAGGCAAGGGCGCTTTCACTTCCCACCTGCGAAGCCTTTTCAAAAAGTTGGCTTTCTTTGAGCTTAGATACAACATCTCTCCAGAAGACCCTTCCATCGTTTGATAACTCATCCCCCCTCCTCTTGCGAACCGACGTCATCCCCGCTTTACACCTCTATCTGTGTCTCGGTATTGAACAATCAACAAGAGACGAAGTGCAAGGAGATAACGTCGTTACCTCACCCCCTTTTTTGTATTTTGATTTCAGGATTTTCTTTACTTAGCCCCTTGATCCCTCGATTGCATGATTATTACCATGCCAACGATATCTCTTAAATTTATCCGTCATCGAAAGGTAGCGATATGTCGCGGTGGTGCATCACAATTCCTCTTGTGTTATACTCCACCGGTTGTCGAGCCGCCCCCGAGGCGGCGGAACACGCGAAGAGCGCAAAGGTGGGAGGAAAGTATAAGGGATTCGGAGGGCAACCTATTGGTTTCGATCCGAAAAAACCATCCGACGCACCATCGATGTATATAGGAGCGGAATACTCCGGAGAGAGGACCCTGAAGAAGCAGTCCGTTTATTAAGGCAGAGACGTTTGTAAAAGCAGATACTATGAGCACCAAAGCCACAGAAAAGATCACCGAAGCACTTTCTCAACTTCTTGAGGGATTCGCTGAACTCCAGGAGCAGATTGAAGAGGATCTTGGCGAAGAGTCCGACGAAGATGAAGACGAAGAGAGGGCATCTGATATAGAGGCGGGCATCATAACCGAGGTGCGATCAGCCATTGAATCCGTGATCGAGTCAGACGATTTTGCCGTCGAAGACTTTGCAGCGATGATCTCCTCGGTCACCGAAGCGCTTGAAGAGATTGACCCCGACATCTTCGAGGGGAGTGAGGAAGAGGACGAGGAAGAGGACGAGGACGACGATGAAGACGAGGATGATGAAGACCTCGACTTCGACGATGAGGATGAAGACTACGAGGAAGATTTTGAGGATGATGACGAAGATGACTAAAGCCTCCGGTTGACGGTAGTCTCCGGATAGAATCGCCGACTATCGATGGCGACGAATATCGCGGATACCTCCTTGCGATTGGGGTGCGTACACTTCTCATCCCAATCTGTCCTCCCTACATTAGCTTACTTAAGATGGATGTCCACTGGGGAGTGATTGCTCAGAGGTAAGAAAATCGGTCGATGGAGAGTTTAAAAGTTCAAGTCGATTTGAGCACGAAAGAATATGTCTTCCCCGAAAGAGGACCAATATCAGGAGATGAGAAGAAGTAGCGAGGAGGCCGTTTCGAACCTTCAGAACTGCGAGTCGCCAAAACGGCAACCCCTCAGAGCTCCTCTGGCGTCGGCTGCGGGGTAAGCGGACTCAATTCTTCTCCGAGACCTCCACTTTACTTTCTTGCGCTCGAAGCCTTTCTGCCACAACAGCAGGGACGAGCCCCGATACGTCTCCTCCGAACATTGCGACCTGCTTTACCATGGAGGAGCTGACGTACGAAACCTCCTCCCGAGCCATCAAGAAGAATGTCTCTATCGCAGGACGGAGATGACGATTAGTAAGCGCAAGCTGACCTTCATATTCGTAATCACTAATCGCCCGAAGTCCCCGCAGGACCACCCGAGCCCCGTGGCTCTCAACAAAATCAACCAACAGCCCAGTGAAGCTGAGCACCTCGACGCGATCCTCAAATTTCTGACAGACCTGCCGAATCATGTCCACCCTCTCGGCTGAGGAGAAAAGGGGTTGCTTGTTGGGATTCCAAACAACCCCAACGATGATTCGTTCGAAAAAGGGAAGCGCTCTCGAGATTATATCAAGATGTCCGTTGGTGAATGGGTCAAACGATCCCGGATAAACCGCAGTGGCAGCCTGCATTCCTCCCCCCTTCGTGAATGAATCAGATTCCGTGTAGGTTAGTTCTCCCCTTCTATCGCACTCCGGAGAGCTACTTGATATCTTGTCGTACTCTACCCCGCGTCGCAAAATTATGGCAAATATTCGTCGGTCGTCGAAACTCGGCTGATCCGTTTATAATTCTATTCTGCTAGCTCATGAGAACACCATATGAGTGGTCCTTATTACCTTCCACCAATTACCCGTCAAGCCCTCTCCCGAAAGCAAAAACGGCTCAATGACTGGCGTGCCCTTCTTGAACAGGAGGAGGCTGGTTCCACGATTCGACAATCGTTCGCGATAACTCTTGAAAAATATCAGGCGATGATCTGGAAGACTTGGCAGGGAGGTAGCTGCTCTCCAGAAGATCGACTTACTCTTGCATCTCTCGAGCGCGAGTTAGATAAGGTGGGTGAGCTCGTGAGACTTTCAGCCGCCCCTCGTTAGCATATTCGGAACCTTTCATCCAAAAGCCAGCACCCCGAGCCGTGACCTCGAAACAAGCTCTTGGAGCAAGTCCGAATAAGATTAGTTTTAAAACCCCCGCCTGCCCTCATTTAGCTCTCTGTGAACACGGCCCTTTTCTCCGATTCCTGGAATCTTGGAACGCTCGTCTCTGCGTATGTGGGAGGGGTTCTCTCCAGTCTTACTCCGTGCGTTTACCCCCTTATTCCGATAACTCTCTCGATAATCGGAGTCAGACGAACCGACTCTCGACTTCGCGCTTTTGGGCGCGCCGTCGCGTATGTTTTCGGTATGACGCTCACCTATACCGCACTCGGTGTTGTATCGGCTCGGGCAGGTCTTCTGTTCGGCGCGGTGTTTCAGCGCCCCATATTCGTCTTTCCTTTTGCCCTCATGTTGGTGCTCCTGGCGTGTAGCGAGCTCGATATTCTGACAATTCGCTTGTTTTCTGGACTTCAGCGAGCTGCATCACGACTAGGTGGTGGAAGTGGTATCCCAGCGGTAATCTTGATGGGAGGTGCGAGCGGTCTGGTAGCTGCCCCATGCATCGGCCCCGTTCTTGCGATGATCCTCGGGGTAGCCGCATCTTCAGGTAACGCTCTTTGGGGAGCAGCCCTTCTCTTTACGTACTCTCTCGGCATCGGCTCCCTCTTTCTGGTGCTAGCGATCTTTTCTCCACTGATCTCACAGTTACCCCGTTCGGGCCCCTGGCTCACCTTCATCAAAATTACCCTCGCTATCGGACTCTTAACGGTGGCCCTCCTCTTCGTGCGGCCTTGGATGCCTTTTCCAGCTCCCTCTCCCGTCGTCGCCCTTAGTGTCGCCATTGGCTCATTGTTGCTAATTCGAGAGAGTTACCGCCAACATCATCGGGCCCTTCGATTCCTTGGTTCAGCGCTGGTAGCAGTAGTGATTTCAACGTTCCTTTCCTCTCCGCTGCAGAGGGAGCCACAAAGTTATGGGCAGGAATCTCTTTCCTCCCTCAGTTGGTTTTACTCGCTCAGTGAGGGTTTAACCGAGGCTCGCCTCACGGGTAAACCACTACTTGTGGATTTTTTCGCCGATTGGTGTGCTGCCTGCAAACAAATTGATGAAGCGACCCTTTCTGACCCAGAAGTCCACCGCGAGCTCGCCAATAATTGGGTGGTAACGAAAATTGATTTCACCGAAGAAACGGCGGAAAGTCTCGAGCTTCAGCGAAAATTCCAAATCCAGGGACTTCCTACCATCCTCTTCTTTGCTGCTAATAAAACGGAGCCTCATCCAAACCGCGTGCTTGAATTTGTACCGCCGACCCAGTTCTTGCAGATTTTGCACGGTGCGAGAACTAGTCCTTGAAGAGTATGGGGCCTGCGTGGCATCTTAAAGCGAGCAGATATTCGCTCTCATTTATTCCCTCTATCAGCGGGGACGATGGGATTATTCTCTTTCGCTAACTCCTCACCTAGATTTGAGAAGGAGCCGTCCGTGGCCACTATCTCTTGCCCACCATACGACATTAACGAGGAAATTCTCCCCGACCAACTTTTCTCAGCCACTGCTCCGTGCGGAGCCCTCGTAGAAATTCGGGTTGTTAAATTGGCTGCTGGGGGCTCCTCTCATTCAGGTGTCATCATTCAGCTACAGAGTTGGATCGACTCAATGCGCGAGACATCTCATCCGCACATCTCCCGGCTCATTGATGTCAAACAAGATGAACAAAACATCTTTCTCGTAACAGAGTCTTGCGAAGGGATCACCCTGCGCGAGTTGATCCAAAATCAACAAGAACTCGTGCATCCCCTCGTTGTTTATTACATGCAACAGGTCGCTTCGGGCTTGGATTATCTTCACAGTGTCGGTGTCCATCATCGTGATTTTAGCCTGCGGCGGGTCCTTATTGACCCGGGGGGCACTGCAAAAATCGTCGACGTCGGGCTTCCAGGAATTCTCCCTGAGGTCGTTACGCATGGGGGGCTTGAGGGTACCGAGCGTGGCTACATCTCTCCTGAAGAGCTTCAAGGCCAGGGGCCGAGCGCTCAGGCCGATCTCTTCCGATTCGCTGTCGCCTGCTTTGAATTAATCACAGGAGTCCTTCCCTTCACAGGAGACACGCCAACAACACTTCAAGCATCAATCCTCAGCAACTCGCGAACCCTCCCCGCAGTGCGGTCACGTGTCATGCCGGCCCATCTAAAAAAGGCCTTTGAACGCGCCCTCTCTCCCCAACCCGGGAAGCGACCAAACTCCGCAGCTCAGTTAGTCAAGGCACTTACCTACACCGAGACATTTGCCACAGGTCGGGGCCTTGCCGACCTGATGTCTCACAACGCTCCCCCCGAAGCGCGAAAAAAGGCCAAGGCTCCCCAGTGGCTCGTCGCTGGTGGTCTTGGACTGCTGGTGGGTGTAACGCTCATCGCCGGGACGATTGGTCGCTCTTCCCCATCAATGATAGAGTCGAGTGCCGACAACCCGGCGCTCCCAGAAGTGGCGCTAGAAACCTCTCCCTTTTCGCCGGTAAGAGATCGTCAAACACCAGCAAAAAAAATCCTCAAACTTCTTCCAATAGCGCAAAAAGGCACCGGAGGTGAGCAGTCTCTCGTACCAGTCCTTCAATACTTGTTCTCAGAAACAGCTTCCACACCAACCACTTCGGAGGAACAACAGCTTCTCAAGGCTCTTCTGGCTCACGACAACCCCAACATCCGACGCACCGTTGTGCAGATTATCGAGAGACGTGGGATAAAAGAGCTTACGGATCAGTTATTTCCCCTCCTCGATGATGATGATCCAGGCATCCGAAGCGTCGTCGTTCGAGCCCTTCGGTCAACTTTTGCACCTGTTTCAGTTAAACTTCTCGCTCTCAAGGCTGCCTCGGAATCGGTTCCTGCAATTCACGCCGATATTCTCGCGCTCGCCGAAGGCTACGCAGCGGAATTGGAGATGCAGAAGGGACAATGACAGTAGACCTATGACCCGTCCACCTCGTCAAAGGAGATTTTCCACCGCGAGCCGCCGGGAGACTTCTCTCTCCAATCAAAGCGAAACGCTCCACCCTATCCGCTCGCTATTTTTTACCCTTGGCATCCAGATTGTTGCGAGAACTCTCCTGGGCAGTCTTGATAACCACACACTCGTGACGGTCACTCATTTCGCTTTTGCACTGAGTCTCTCTCGACTCCTGTCGCTCTCTCGTCCATGGCAGCTGTGCAATATCCTTATTCCTGTAGGATTAAATCTCCAAACTGGCTCCCTTCTTCCTTTCATCGGATTCCTTATCAGCCTTATGATCTTCTGGCCGACCCTTCGCGAGCCGATACCTTTCTATCCTTCCCGACGAGCTGTCTTTCAACACCTTGCCACCATACTAAGTGCGGAGCGACCCCGAGATTTTGCGGATCTTGGCTCAGGAACCGGTTCCGTGCTCTTTGCTCTTGCACGGAGATTTCCTGAGATATCTTTTGTTGGATACGAGATCGGATATTTGCCACTCCTTCTCTCCCGGATTCGTTCGTTGTGGTACCCTCATGTGACTATTATTAACCGCTCCATCTGGGACATACATCTCGGGACGCATTCGTGTGTTTATGCATTCTTATCTCCTACCCCCATGGCTCGCCTTGAAGAAAAGCTTGCCGAGGAGCTTCCGAAAGGTTGTATATTCTTAAGTAACTCCTTTCCACTTCCCCTCACAGAGGCACGCACATTCATCGAAATTGGGGGACAATCGCTTTTCGTCTATCGTTCTGATGACATTGGAGTGAAAAGCCAAAAGAGCTCCTGGTATGGGTTGTCATCTGCTTCGCGGATGTAGGCCTTCAAAGTAGCGCGAACCATCAAGAGATCACATGGGAAACCATCTTTTCCCTTCTGCTCGTTACTACATTTCAGCTGGAGCAGTGCTCTGCGGGGTCCTATTTTTACTTTTAGTCATACTTCGGGTGACGCCAGCGTGGGCCATCCTTGGTGCGTTGAACACTTCTTCCCTGGTACTCTGTGGTGTGGATAAATCGCTTGCACGGGGAGGGAAAATGCGTGTACCCGAAAACCTCCTTCTTGGATTTGCCCTGGCCGGAGGAAGTATTGGCCTCCTGTTAGGCATGATCATGTGGCGACACAAAACACGAAAGCGCCCCTTTATTATTGGCCTTGCTATCATTCTGGTAGCTCAGTTGATTCTCTTCGCGGCCCTTCCCTCGATCTCTGGGAACCCATCCTCCTAATCGTGCCCATTCACATTATCCGCCCAAACCTCTATAAACACACCCGCGGTGTTCGCGGCGTGCACGATGGCATCAGGCTTTAAGAGCAGAGCCCTTCTTTCCTCTAGAACAATTCCGGCAGCCCGGGCTGATCGGAGAGCTGTGATCGTCCCTTCCCCGACAGCAGGAAGATCAAGTCGGAGGTCCTGCTGGGGCTTTGCCCTCTTAACAACGACAACGCCGGCTCCCGCAAGACGACCCGCCCGCTCGATTGTGGCATCAGTTCCTTCAATCCCCTCTACTGCGACAACTACCCCATCCTTCACGCACACCGTTTGGCCGATATCGAGAGTCCCTACCACCGCCGCGGCGTGCCACCCCAATTCAGCACTTCGCCTCTCATGACCCGTCATCCCACGGCGGGTGAGGCAGCCCCGACCGGGGAGGCTATCGGCCAAAAGCTCCTCAGCTCCGATAACTGACATCCCCTCGCGGGCCAACTCGTCAGCGATACCTCGCAGAATCTCATCATCACGAACCGACCCCACTCGAGCGATAACCCGCATAGCACGCCAATCGGGACGAGCTCCCTGGAATATCCCCACTCGACGGATGCCTCCAGAACACACTACCGACGCGACTCGATGACACCGAAAAAATTTGATAATCGTGCCGAGCTGGCCAACGCGCACCCACCGAACCGGAACTCCTCTTTTTTCAACAGCAATGTCGGTTTCGTCTCGGTGCGCTACCACCACAACAGACATACCTCTCCGAATTGCTTCGTCTAAACATTCAAGAGGAAACTGCCCATTCCCCGCGATAATGCCGAGTGCTGATGGAACCTGAGTCGGGATGTCGGTCATAGTTACCCGTGACGAGCTGCATACCCCACTACACAACCTCTTTGACCTTTCTCTAGCCCTCATCCCCACCACGAGACCTCATGAGGCACACCCCCCGCTCCGAGGATCTGACGAACCCAATAAGGAGCCTCACAAGCTCCCCATAGGATTCACCCATTCCCACCGATTCGAGCCTTTCTTGCCACGTCCCAGCTCCCAAAAAAAGCTTTCGAAATACTGACCGAGCTTCCGCGATCTGAGCATCCGAAAATCCAGCTCTCTCGAGACCTATTTTATTGATTCCTGCCAGCCCCGCACGGTCCCCTTGGGCGATCGCGAACGGAGGCACATCCTTCGCTACCATAGCTCCCGCCCCGATCATCGCGTAATCACCGATGCGGACAAACTGATGCACCCCCACCATGCCACCCACGGTCACTCGATTTCCAACCGACACATGCCCTGCTATAGCCGCAGAGTTCGCAAAAACACACCCGCTCCCCACCCGTACGTCGTGAGCAATGTGAGCGGTCGACATAAAGAGGTTGTTGTCCCCGATTGAGGTGACCATACCACCTCCCTGGGTACCCGGCTGGAGCGTCACGTACTCCCTCATGATGTTACCATCCCCGATACTCAGCCTACTGGGCTCTCCACGATATTTGAGGTCCTGGGGAGGCGCTCCTATTGAGGCAAACTGAAATATTCGGTTATTGTCCCCGAGGGTTGTATGTCCATCTATCACCACGTGGGAACCGACCGTGCAATCGCACCCGATCACCACATCCGGCCCTATCACCGAAAAAGGCCCTATCGTGGTCCCTTTACCAATCCGAGCTCCATCGGATACCACTGCCATCGGATGAATCGAGACCCCCTCGACGGAGACCACGTTACTTTGAGGACTCATGATCTTTTCCTAATCCGATTCAGCAGCACTAACCGTTCCCGACGCAACGAGCACCCCGTCAACAGTTACCTCACCGTGCATCACCCACAGTGGACGCCTTTTTTTAACGGAACGAACATGGATACGAAGGACATCCCCAGGCACGACCTGTTTCTTGAACTTCACGTCCTGAGCTCCAACTAAAAACACCGTCTTTCCAGGTGCGATGCCATCCGAAGATATCTTCGCCAGAACAGCAGCGGTCTGGGCTATCGCCTCGATAATTAAAACCCCAGGCATGACCGGCCGACCTGGAAAATGCCCCTGAAAAAATGGCTCGTTCGCCGTTACCGCCTTAAGACCAACCGCCTCAACATTGTCCACAAACTCTGTAACCCTATCGAGCAGTAAAAACGGATACCGATGAGGCAAGCATTCCTGAATCTGCCGAACGTCAAGCACTACCTTTTCTGCCACCTTACTTAGCCCCCTACCTTTCCCAAAAACTACTAATCCAAACTGTCTACAATACCGTCATACCCTCGCAATCGCGCTATAAGTCCGTAACGCCACCTTTTGGGACATTAGCCACTCCCTCTCGGGTTACCTAACTCCGTTCATCGAGCTTGGCGACAACAACATCCGAGATATCGATCCCTTTGTCATAATAAAGGACAAGCTGAGGGTTGGCATCGAGGATGACACCGTACTTACCAGATGCCCCGAGCTCCTTGATGATCCCATCAATTTTACCAACAACTTTCCCCACTTCAGATCGATTCTTACGAGCGATTGCATCCCTCTGATCTTCGAGGGCAACACGGAGTGCCCGCTCTTTTTTTCGAAGTTCCCCCTGCTTCTCCTCGAGAGCAGCCCCGGATAGAAGCTCGGCCTGTTTCTGCATGCTCTTTTCGAGCGATTCGAACTCCCCTTTGAGTGCCGCGACTCGACTCTCTCCCCGTTTCACCTCGGCCTCGACTTCTTGACGTGCCCGCTGACCTGCCTTTGATGAAGTGATAACCTTCTGCACGTCAACCACCGAAATTTGCTGTTCCGCAAAAGCGACTCCCGAAAATAAGACCACGCTCCCCCACATGGCAGCCGCTACCACCCGCAACGCCACCCTTCCGCACCGAGCTTCTTTACCCATGAATCCCCTTTTTGTCACTCAATCCGAGTGGCCACACACACCACGGCCCCCCCTCTCTCGAACGCCGAGACGATACCAAACTGCGTCCCTCCAGCGCAATCCCACCTCCCCCTCGTTTCGGTCACCCGCAGCCTTAGAGTGGAGCTCCGAAGCTAAATAGGGTCACCATCCCACGCTCCCCTGGTCGCCGATCTCCCGGGAAACCGAACTCTATTCGGATGGGACCCATCGGCGATGCCCAGCGGATCCCCCCTCCGTATGCCCGGCGCAACGCTGAGAGTTCGATCGAGGCATCATCATCAAACGCCTCCCCCACATCGTAGAAAACGACCCCGTTAATCCCTGCAGCTTGAATAAGAGGAACAATAAGCTCGACGTTATTGATAAGCTCCTTACTTCCCCCGTACTGACGGCCCTGGTCGTCTCGGGGGCCAAGCGTTCGGTTACGATAACCGCGGACCGAAGTTATTCCCCCCGGAAAAAATCTCTTAAAGAGCGGAAATCGGTCATCGGTGAGAGATTCCCCATAATCAAGACGGGTCCGCATCGAGAAGATCACTGGCCCATTCGAGAGCGCGAAGAGGGGCCGGTACCAGCTATTTGCGGCGGTCACAAGATAATACTCTTGCTCTCCTCCTAATCCAGCGAATTCGACTCCGAACAACTGCCTGACTCCCTTCGTCGGGTTGAGCGGGTTGTCTATTGTATTTCTGATGATCTGGGGCGTGAATGCTGAAATCGTCGATTTTCCCTCCGATTCGATGACGATAGGAGATGCATTTGCCTCCTGCACGTTAAGAATCTCGACTGACATAAAGTCGTATCGAAGACTTCCATTGATATCCTGCGCCCACGAACCGAGGAGTGGCTCGAGGGGATAGCCCCACGTAGTCCCAACCCCAGTGGCAGCTCGGCTGAAGTCGATGAGCTCGCGGGTCGCATGCTGCAGATCGACCCCGGCAGAGAGCAAGGAGTCATTAAGTCGGGGATCAGTAAACGAAAGAACCGCATTATTTCGCAAACTTCCCACGTCAACATTGAGTGCCACCTGCCTCCCCGTACCGAAAAGATTATTTTCGGAAATATTGGAGTTAAAAATAGCCCCGTCTGTCGTTGAAAATCCGGCCCCCGCTGAGAACGCCCCGGTTGAAGCCTCCCGAACATTCAGGGTGAGGTCAACTTGATCGGACCGGCCAGGAACCGGGTCAGTTCCTATCGTCACCTCCTCAAAATAACCGAGCCGCCGGAGCAAGGTCTCGGTACGTCGCAGCTTCGAGGAGGAGTAGATCCCACCCTCTGGTATCTTCACATCACGACGAATCACATTATCATAGGTTTTGGAGTTGCCCTTTATCGTCACCCGACGGACCGACACCTCTTCACCTTTCGCGATGGAGTAGTCGATTCCAACCGTCTTGTCGTTCCGGTTCACATTGGTGCGGGGTACCACGTTCACAAATGCGAATCCGACATCCGAAAATTTGTCACTGATATCAAATGCATCTTTTCTCGCCTCCGACGCATTGAATACGTCACCTGTCGAGAGGGATATCCCCGAGAGGGTTTCCGACAAACTACCATTCACAAGATCGCCAGATGCTGATATCGGACCAACCCGATACTGACCCCCTTCGTTGACATCGAACGTCACCACCAAGTGATCATCAACCCTCTCGATCGCAGGGTCACTCACCGTGCCATCGATGAGTCCATGATCAAGAAGCTGCTGAGTAACGATCGATTTATCTGTCTGAAGCTGCTCCTGATTGAGCCGTCCGGTCCCCAATAGCCATGAGTTCCACCACTTGTACCGCTTCGTTTCGATTTTCGATCGAAGGTCATCACCATCGAGCTCCTTCAACCCCCGGAACCGGATCTCCTGAATCCTGAATCGACTCCCCTCCGATACCGTGAAAGTAACATCCGATTGATCAGGCGAAATTGAGGTCACCGCGTAATCAACCGTTGCGTCGTAGAAGCCCTTATTCTGATAATATTGAACGGCTGCTCGCGCCATCCCATCGAGCCGAGCCCTATCAAGGAAGCGGCGAGTGCCGAGGCTGAAGACCCCCGAAAGGTCACTCTCTTTGATCTCCTTGTTGCCGGTCACAAATATCTTGCGGATAACCGGTTTCTCCGTGACCTCGTACACGACAGTCGCATGAGCGTCCCCCCCTTCTACGCGGACAGAAACTCGGTCAAAAAAGCCGGTCCGATAAAGGGTTTTTACATCTTCTGATAGCTCGTCGGGGGATACCGCTCCCTTCGTATGCTTGAGCTGGGAAACGATAGCCACCTCCGCGATTCGACGGGCTCCGGAAACGGTCACTTTGTGCACATCGAGGGACTTTACCTCCCCCCACGCCCCCGACCCTGAAAAAGCCATCCCTCCGAGAACCCCCAGGATTGTTGTCATCCTTCGGAGTGCCTCACCTGGAGTGGGGGCCCTCCCTCGAGGCGAGCTAGAACTGAGAGCCTCTCGAGAATATTGGTTTCTTGTCTGACCGACGAGCAGACAACATTCGAAAAAAGGTAATCGCATAAGGTAGCTATCCTCTAGTGTTCATAACGACCCTGGCATGGTTGCCCCTCACCCTCCCCCTGTCAAGATAGCCTCGCCAAACCGAAGATCGATTTCGGGATTTTTCTCGAGTGGGGCCTCTCTCCCCCTTTTCACAAAAATGAATTATTTTGGCGTGCGACAACTGAACCAAAAGGCATGGAATCTCAGATAGGGGGAGGTATGGAACTATCTTTTCTAGTCAGCACGGGGATGATTATCGGCGGGCTCCTCAGCTCCCTTTCTGGCACTCTTCTTGTACCCCTCCTGATTCGGTGGCTCGATAAATCCCAATCCGCTGCCAAGACCGAACGCAGTGCTCGTACCCGCGCAACTCGAAGGACCGATTATTCGCCCGCCAATCAAGAGTGCAGCTCCCTCGCGATTTTGCTGCCAGCCCCGGAAGGGGAAGAATTCTCCGAAGGACCGCTTCCAGAAGAATTTCGAGCTTCTCTCGAATCGATAACGTCAGCGATTGCCGTCGCCAAACGAAAGAATCCAAGCTTCTCCGCTGAGGTGTTCATAGGGACCCGCGAACAATTCTCACATGACGCGGCCACCGTAACCGGGGTACTGAGTGGGGCACGGGCACGAATCGTCAAGACAGGTCACTCGGACCATTGGGAGATTGTGCGGGTGCTCGTAGAACGAGCGTGGGCCTATGATTGGCTGGCGGTGGTGGAACCCGGGACGGTGTGGTCACCTCGACTCCTTTCCGAGGTGGTAGAGCAAGTTCAGGAGGATGGAAGAGTCGCTCTCGTCTCGCCGCGTCACGGGTCAACTCGGTCGTCCTCGCTGATGGCCTCTCTTTCAGCGTTTGCCTCCGCCGGGCTGACCATGTGCAAGAATATCCTTCTTCGACCCTCGCGGCTCTCAGGACTCCCCATCGCACTCAACCCGGCGACCACCTTCTACCGGAGTGATGAACTGATAGATACCTTTCGGTTTCTTCAATCTCATTCGGCCCAGCGGGGTAACCTCCTGCTTCCCTTCGTTTTGAAGGCGATCCACCCCCAAGTGCGGATTGTAGGAACGAATTCTTCCCGTTCAGCCGGGGTTTTCGCTCCGGCGAATCTGCAATCGACGCTACGGGGGGAACGGCGGCAGCTGCCGGCTGCCGTTGACTGTCTCCGCCTGTTGAAGTCTCTTCCCATCCGCCGATCTCCGGCGCTCACGCTTGCTGCCCTCGAGTACCTCTTCATCTCCGGATGGGTGTATTGGACCCTCGCAATGGTGGGAGGCAGTCTCCTCTTGGTCGGTCAAAGTAGCGGTATGGACGCCGTCATGATGGCCTCAGGAGCGATAGGAATCATCACTATCAGTCTTACCCTCTGGGGCCGAATTAGCCTTCGCACGATTGCAGATGAGATTTCAACGTCTCTCAGAGTGCCGCTCGCTATCGCCTTTCCCACCTCAGGGAGAAGATAGGACGATGCCATGAGCGACGCCCTCGATTTCCTACTCGCCTCCTAGCCTGTTTCATTCCTCGTGACCGGAGTATGCCGGCGAGGCCCTACGACGAGACGGGGCAACCCTAAGAGCCGTTCCGCAATAATTGAGCGCTGAATTTCCGAGGTTCCCGCCGCGATGGTACGTCCTCGAGAATACAGGTAGCGGAGGGAATGGGCAGAATCGGCCTCGGAAATAATAGCATTTACCCCTTCGAGACGAAGGCGAAAATCAGCAAGCTGCTGGAACGATTCGCTCCAAAGCAATTTATCAATAGAACCCTCCGGCCCCGGAGAGCCTCCTCCCGCATAAGATGCGACATGGTGGTAGGCAAGAGCCCGGATTGCATTGAATGTGGCGACATGAGTCGCCAGCTCAGCCCGATCCGAATCGCTCATTCGTGCTTGCCAAACAGGGCTTAGCAGCTCCTGCAGTACCCGTTCCGATTGAACGTGGCGAGCAAAAGTGAGGACAACCCTTTCATACAGGAGCGTCGTCAGGGCTATCGACCAACCCTTTCCAACCTCACCGACGAGGTGCTCTCGTGGTACGAAAACACCATCGAAAAAAACTTCGTTAAACTCCTCTTCGCCTGAGATTTGGCGAAGAGGACGAACCGTGACACCCGGGCTCTTCATATCGACTAACAGGTATGACAACCCGTCATGCGGTCGCTCCCCCCGACCAGTGCGCCCCAAGAGGAAACACCAATCGGCGATATGCGCAAAACTAGTCCAAATTTTAGACCCATTGAGTCTAAACCCCTCGCCCCGCATCGGATCAACAACCGACTCACATTTTAGCGACACTGCAGTGAGGTCGCTTCCGGCTCCTGGCTCTGAGAAGCCTTGACACCAGATTTCCTTGCCCGAAAGGATCGAACCGAGAAAGCGCCGTCGCTGGGTATCCGTTCCGTGAGTAATGAGCACCGGCCCTACCATGGTAAGCCCGAAAAGCCCCAACACCTGCGGCGAACCCACCCGACCCAGCTCCTCCTGAACCACCGCCTCCTCGACGAGGGTAAGGCCCCGTCCTCCGAACTCAACAGGCCAGTGAAGTCCGAGCCAGCGCCCTTTTGCCAACTGACGTTGCCATTCTCGACCAACCGTGACAAACGATTCGAGGCTACTATCCCGATTGGCGGTGGGCGGGGGATGATCGGCGAGCCATGCCCTGAGCTCCCCCCTAATTGCCTCTGCCGAATCGCTTACACGCCAGGAAATCATGCAGCTCCTTCAATGACGCCAGCAGACCACGGTACCGACGCGGGGATTATGCCCCTCGCGACTAAAAGGTATTGATTCGAACTAGCGCCCCGCCTCCTGAAGCTTACGGGCCGCCCCACTATCAAGGTACCACGTCACCTTATCAGCCACACCCCCGAACAGGAGGGCCGGACACTCATCAACTGAACCAATACCCTTCACCACTCGGTAGACTACATCTGCTTTTGCTTGGCCACTTACCAGAAAAAGGATTCGCCGCCCTGCCATCAGAATTCGCGGCATCAGGGTGATTCGGGTCACTCCATCTTTGGGGCTTGTAGCCACCGCTACCAGCCGTTCACTCTCCTCCCGAAGGAGCGAAGAGTGCGGAAATAGCGAAGCTGTATGTCCGTCATCACCCAGACCGAGCAGTACGATATCGAATAGAGGAAAATCCCCTTCGATTGCACTTCGAATCGTCGCCTCGTAGTGCCGCGCCACCTCTTCTGAGTCGGAAAGATCGGTAGGGATGGGAAAAAGTTTCGGAGGAACCGCCAACCCCGAAAGCATCGTTCCTTGGACCATATGATAATTTGATTGATCATCCGAGTGGGGAACATAGCGTTCGTCTCCCCAAAAAAGAGACACCTTATCCCACGGGACCTCTGCCACCCGAGGAGGATGCCCGAGGGCACGATATACCGCCCCCGGAGTTGTCCCTCCTGAGAGTGCTATCGAGCAACTTCCCCGTTCAGCCACCGCTTCCCCGATGAGCGAAACCAACTCATCAGCCACATCACCCCCAAAATTGCGAGGCTCGATTATCTCGACATTTGTTTCCATCTGCTTACGTCCACTAATCCTTTACCCGGTTGTACTCGATAGCCCCTTGGTGACCCGGCGCCAGAATGAAGACGATATCCGGGGATCCCGCAATCGTTCCACCTCTCGCCACCGCGGGAAAAAAGCTGCAAACGACCTTGGCTGCATGACAGCATCTTTCGCGGGATATATTCGTCCCCTATCGGCGACCACAATATCCTCAAGACGGCGAACCAATCGAAACACATCCTCACCAGTGATCGGAAGATCCAATGCGAGGGTCACCCCCGGCTGGGGAAACGACATGATACCGGGCGATGGCATATCTCCAAACTCCTTCAGGACTGCCAGAAAGGATCCCGCGCCACTTCTCGACAAAGCATCGAGAATTTCCCCCACCGCATCTTGCGACGCAACGCACTGAAACTGCAAGAAGCCTCGGGGCCCGTAGAGCCGATTCCACCTCCCCACCGCATCCAGGGGGTAGAAAAAGGGGTCGTAATGCACCCGCTGATTTTCGATCCGCCACCCCTTTAACGCTCCATACACCGAGTTAAATGCCCGCATTGACCACGATGAAAGCAACCATGGCGGGGCGGTAAATGGAACGACTATCTTTTCTCCGGCTAACCGACGCGCAACTGGGCCCGGCTCTGTCGCGTGCTTACCCCGATAGAGAACCCCCCGCCCCAATCGTCCACCACGCGCGAGACAATCAACCCACGCCACCACAAAATCGTACCGCTGCTCACTTTCTCGAGAGAGAGAAAAAAAATCCCGATAGTGTCCGAAGGGAATCGAATCCATCATCATCCACGGACCCGCCACCCTGGTCAGCTGAATGTCAGCCCAGAGAATAACGCCGGTTAATCCCAGCCCTCCGATAGTCGCCCCGAAGAGATCTGGATTACTTTCAGAGGAGCACTCTGTTTCGGTGCCATCTGAGCGGGCAAGCATCAAGCGCCTTACCCATCGACCGAAGGTCCCAGAACGATGGTGATTTTTACCATGGACATCATTTGCGATTGCCCCGCCCACCGTAACGAACTTCGTGCCGGGGGTAACAGGAACAAACCAACCCCGGGGGACAAAAACTGACAGGATCTCGCCTATACTTACCCCCGCCTCACACCGAAGCACTCCTGTCGCCTCGTCGAAGGAACGAAGACATCGCAACTCTCGCATCGGCAGAACAGAGTGACCTGTATTAAGACAGACATCGCCGTAGCTCCGTCCCAAGCCGAACGGGAGCAGAGTTCCCTCTTTTGGCCATGAGACACGGGAGGCTGTCCTCGCGCATGCCGAGAAATTGAGCTGGGCGATCCCGTAACCAGAATGAGGGGGAAACATCCCCCACGAGGCAATTTCATTCATACGGGAACTCAGATCGGCAGGGAAGGATCATCGAGCCGCGAAAAGCCAACTTTAAAATGACCTAGAACACCACTCTCATCGAGGAAAGCTGGGACCTCGCGGGGGAGCGACTCACCACGGGAATCCCCCGCAGAAACGGGGAGACTCTTCGGAACACCCAGCGATTCGTTACGCAAGGTTATACTTGACGATAGCGTATATCGCTCGGAACCCGTCGCGCCATCCAATTTTTTTTCCCTCGGCGTAGGTTCGACCGTAATAGGAAATCCCTACCTCAAAAATACGAACCGACAGCTTTGCCACCTTTGCAGTAATCTCTGGCTCAAAACCAAACCGGTCCTCCTCGATGGTTATCTTGTCAAGCACACTCCTTCGAAACATCTTATAACATGTCTCCATATCGGTAAGGTTGATATTAGTAAACATGTTCGAAAGGAGGGTCAGAAAACGATTACCCACCATGTGCCAGAAATAAACAACTCGGTGAGGCCCCCCACCCATAAATCTCGAGCCGTATACTACATCAGCACGGTCACGTACGATCGGTTCCATGAGGATTGGATATTCCTGTGGATCATATTCAAGGTCAGCATCCTGCACTACCACGATGTCTCCGGTTGCGACCGCGAACCCCGACCGAAGCGCCGCCCCTTTTCCTTGATTAACCTCGTGATAGACGACCTTATCAACGAGCTGCTCAATATCCGATTTGAGAAGTTCACGAGTGCCGTCGGTCGAACGGTCATCGACAACAATTATCTCCTTATCCGGAACGGGCGACGCTTTTACCGCCTCGATAATAGTGCGGATCGTCGTCAACTCATTAAAACATGGGATAACCACCGATAATTTCATGACCTTACCTCGAATGTAAACGCCCGTTCGGGCCCACGACGGCACCTCAGTCCCCGGCCAAGGAGGGTACCCGTATCCCCTTAGTCCTGCAAGGTTGTTGACCACCGACAACCGACCTCCCGAGCTGTTCTATCTGGCGATACATCGACCAAAAAGTCCTCCGTACCCCTTGCCAACTTCTCCCCCTTGTGGTCTTATATTGGACATAAAGGTATTATTTGTGTCCTGAGGCCCTCCGAGAAACTTATATCACGTCGATCAAAGATAACGCTGCATGATAGGCAGATGACGAATCGACAAAGTCACGCGGAGATCGGTGGGAGCCTCTTTGGTTGTTAGGTACGGTTAAGAAGGTTGGTTGCTGATGTCCGCCCTCAGCCTCGAGATTCGGGGTTGCGACCAGAGCAGTTTTTTCCCTCGGGGTAGCCCAGTTCGGGAGTGGCCCCTGCGTTTAAGGAACATCCTCGGGCGATGAGTCCGCTCGTTACCGGCGCATTAAAAAAGCGGCAGGGCCGTTTTACCGGTTAATCATATCGTCAGTCGGAGCCCTCTGGGCTAGAGTACTTGCATAATCCCTGACACCGGAAAGGGCTTCCTTCATCCTTTTCAGGAGGAGGAGGTCAATCTCCGAAAGGAATTTCGGTCCGTCGCCATTAACTCCACAGGAGGGCTTTCCTTGTGGCACAACTCTGAGAGAGGAGCTTTAAAATCCGTGAGTTCTGTATCCACCCCAACCTATCGGCGACCTCGAATAGAATCCAGGCGATCTGCGCGACGTCGTCCCAAAAGGACGACATCCCCCTCCTCCATCCATTCCCGAGAACGGGGAGAACGGGTCTCAGAGACGATTCCGGTTGGTTTCTCAGGATCAGTTGCCCAGCCCGCCCAAGAGCTTTCGGCGCCCGCAAAACAGCGCAGAGATGTCCTCTGGTATAATCGAGAGGTCGATCTTGACCAGCAGTATCCTATTGCGATGCGTTTTTCCGTCAGAAAAAGCTACGGGTGGATTATTCTCGGCGTGATTGCATTCATCTCCTTTATTATGATTCACGGTTTAGCCGGCTTCGGTCATATGGATGACCCCTTCACCCGCGTGCACGTCACTGTCTTTCGGATTGCGCTGGTCGGCCTCATCCTTAGCATCGCTTATTGGGAACTCTATCGGCGAAGTTTTTCCTATCAGATTGAAGGGTTTCGCCTCTTGATTCAGCGCGGAATCTTCTTCAAAGTATACGCCTCAGTGCCACTCCTTCCCGTTGCCGATATACTGGTCCGCCGGGGCTTCTCAGATATGATATTCGGCCTGTACAACGTATCACTGCTGATACCAGTGAGTGCCGGAGATCATATGTGCACCATATCGGGACTGACCAAGGAAGCTTCTTTCGGCTTGCGAGAGTATCTTTGTCAACAGCTTAACAATCAGGTCTTCGTTGCTGATGCAGCCTTGAAGACCGCCGAACACCCGACCAGTTAAGTGAGGCGATTGAGCTAAATGCAGGGCGTTCGGCACTTTTCACCGGTGAACGGCCGCGTTGCTATATGATTGTTGGTGCCCCTTTCCCATCTGACGCTCGAATGATTGACCGCATCCGGGTCGAGCTCTCTCCGTTTATTGCCCGGTGCAGTGGATTGTCCGATGCGCTCGGTGAAGATGCTGGCCTTTTTTTGGTGGGTGGAGCTGTTCGTGATGCGGCACTCGGCATCACGCCGACCGATATCGATATCGCGATGCGTCTCGAACCGTCGGTCGCTCTTGAACGGCTCTCTCGTGCGGGAATACGCACCTATGCGACCGGTCTGCGCCACGGAACCATTACCGCACTCCTTGCGGACGATACCCCAGTTGAACTCACCACCTATCGTTTACCGAATCCCGCCAATGATCCTCTTTTCTCAGATTCGATCGAGACAGATCTATCAGGCCGAGACTTCACCATAAACGCTCTTGCGTTCAATCTGAGGACACGGGCAGTTGTGGATCCGTACGATGGACTCGTTGATATTCGGCACGACATTCTCCGTGCCGTCGCTGAACCGCTCGCTCGATTCGGGGAAGATCCTCTTCGTATCCTCCGCATGGTTCGATTCGGACCGGCGTCAGGACGCACCGTCGATCACGCCACAATGGAAGCGGCTCGACAGCTTGTCGACCGACTATCTGCGGTAAGTGTTGAACGAATCCGAGAGGAGCTTGTCCACATCGTCTGTTCCTCGCACCCCCGTGCCGCGTTTTACACCCTGAGGGAGATTGAAGCATTACCGCTTCTTCTTCCCGAGCTGATGCCAAGTGTTGGGTGCGATCAAAATCGTTGGCATGTTGAAGATGTGTTTAACCACACACTCTCAGTTGTCGAGCGCACCCCGGCCTCAGACCGCACACTGAGGCTCGCAGCGCTTTTTCATGATACGGGCAAACCTGCCACCCTCTCGATAGATGACGAGGGCAATCGTCACTTTTACGGGCACGAGGTGGTGAGTGCAAAGCTATGCGAGGAGGCTCTAACACGGCTTAAATGCTCAAACGATGAGGTGCGCGATGTGACACTCATCGTTCGAAATCACATGCGGAATATTGATTGCGGCCCTCCCGGTGTGCGTCGCATACTTCGAGACCTCGGTGAACAGTTTGATCGATTCCGAGCGTTTCAGGATGCCGATAAAACCCCTGTTATGTCAGACGAGGACCACATAACACGGGTAAACCGCTTCGATGCTCTCGTTACCGCGGAAAAAAATCGACTGAAAGGGCGCCCGGTTGACCAGCTTCAGGTGAACGGCCACGATATCATGGCCCTTGGGGTACCTGCGGGCCCCCGTGTCGGGAGGATACTCAACGAGCTCGCAGAGTTAGTGCTCGATGATCCGACGCTCAACGAGGCTGCGGTGCTTCTTCAGCGAGCACGGCAACTTATTTGCGAGCAGATTGAGCCTCCGCAAAAGCGGTAAGTTCCTTAAAAATAGCCACTAGTCGGGAGAAATAGGTCGATCGGTGAGAACGACGAATGGATACTCAACAATCTTAGCAAAATGGGCGCTCTTTGTGAGCTGCATGGGAGTCGCTGGGGCTTTTGTTATCCGACTTAACCCCCCAGAGTCGGCGCAGCAAGTCGAGTATGAGGATTGGGTTGAAGGACAGATACATGTCTCGACCTTGCCACTCAAAGAGGATTCTCTTGAGAGAACACGCGATATTCGAATCACGCTCAATGAGGTACGAGCTCACAAGCCGGTGGGCTCCCCTACCCCGGAGATTCATCATCCTAGTGAAACGGTCACTATCGCCGGACCGATATCCGCTGCTCCGGTCGTTAGGCTCCTTGAGCTCGCACGGGAGGCAAAACTCTTCCGACATGAACCAATCTCAGAGGATGCGGCAACGGAGGGATACCCCGTAGTCGGGGTAACAATCGAGGGGTATGGTAGGGATGGAGCACCAGTGCAATTCCGATATCGGGGGAGGAAAGATGATTTCGAATCCTCGATACCGGCGCGATTACTGAAAACGTTAGCGAGGATGTGGGGAAGAGAACAGACAGCAGAAGAGGAATGATCAGAGAAGCCTCCACGGCGTTGCCCCACCATTCATATATTCGCAACAATCACCACGCCCGCAACGATGAGCACGATCACTCCAAAGAGAATCTGCAACAGTCGGGGTGCGATGCGACTCTTAAATCGGACTCCGACATGAACCCCGATGAGAGATCCGACAAGGAAGATTGAAGGCACCATCAAGGGAATTGAGAGTATCGTCTGCGCATGAGATACAAGACCTATCGTCGAAATAATAAGAATCGCCACCAGCGACGTCGCCATTGCCTCAGCGACGCCGAGCCCAGCAACTGCGATTAATGCGGGCACTATAAGAAATCCCCCTCCTACTCCGAACAATCTCGACAGCGTTCCGGTGACAACACCGACTCCAAGCAATCGCAATCCACAACCGACGGCTATCCTCCCTCCGGTCGACGAATCAGGGCACCGCAACCATCTCGGTGCTCTCGGCCCACGCCGAGAAAATATCATCCGGGCTCCAATAAAGGCCATCAACCCCGCGAACAAGAGAAGGGTCATCCGCTCGGACACCCGGTTCGCGAGCCACATCCCCAGCGGAATGCCAAGGATCCCACCACAACCTATCGCAATACCCGTCCCCCACCACACCTGCCCCCCGCGTCGCTGCGCGATAGCTCCATAAAGGGATGAGATAGCCACGATCCCGAGGGAGATCGCAACCGCCTGATTCACCCGAAACCCGAGAACATAAATCAGAAGGGGGACCGCGAGAATAGCGCCACCTCCTCCGGTTAGGCCAAGAATCAGACCCACCGAGAGTCCGCACAGAAGAGGAACGGGTGAAAAAAGCATACTATCCTCGCAACATACAGGTAAGTTTTATTTCCATTTTATCCCCCATTGAAGCCGCGCATCATTGGTCCTCTCCGGGTCATCAAAAGGAAAGTATCTCCCAGATGACAGCGGATCGCCCATGTCTGATTCTTCCCAAAGTCCCGTAGTTATCCCCTATCTCCCTACCATTACCGCCGGACTCCAACTCGAGTGCGACCTCGACAACTTTATTGATAGGTTCGTCCATACTCATGGGATATGGGAGCCACTCGTTGTCGCTGCGCTGAGCACCCTTGTTCGGCCAGGAGACACCTGCATCGACGTCGGAGCAAACGCAGGTTATCAATCACTTCTCATGGGCCATTTTGCCGGGCCGACCGGACGGGTCTACTCCTTCGAGCCTAATCTTGCGATCGTAAAAAAGCTAAGGCGCAACCTAGAACTAAATCCTCGACTTATCGACCGGGTTGAGATTCTTACCTTCGGACTTGGAGATACTCCCAAAGAGATGTTCGTGTCACCCGCTACTGATGAGGGTGCTGGAAATGCAGTGCTCTGCGACGGTAAATATTCTCACACGACTCACGCCGTTGAAATCCGAACCCTCGATTCCTTCCCGTTAGAACGGGTCGATTGTCTCAAGATAGATGTTGAGGGGATGGAGCTTGACGTTTTGCGAGGCGCCGAGCACACAATCCGACGGTGGGTTCCTCACATCATCTTTGAAACCCTCACCACTCACCCTCCTGAGAAACACCGACCGCTCGAAGATTTCCTCCGATCCCTGGGTTATCACCTATTCGGCCTGAACCTGCAAACGTCGGAGTTCTTCGGCATCACTTTTCCTCACTATCCGCAGGAAGACACCTTCGCGATTCACCCCGCTCGGTTCGGCCAGATAAACGAGCCTATCCCTTGATGATAGCATCGGGAAATATATGAGGGATTTGCAGAATCATCCCCGATTGACTAGTTGGATATCTGAAGGGACTTTCCTCCTAACATCACCTCGGGCAACCGTTCTCGCATACCCCTCTGTGAAGGGTTCCACCAGTAAACTGCAAGGGGGTTCCCCTTCCGAAGTACGCAAATAGGGGTAGATGATAGGTGCCTCCTGAAAAAATGGGAGGTACACCAGAGATACGAGGCAGCTGACCCAAATCAGCTTCTGTTCGTGGATCTTTGAGAGAGGGCGTCGTAATCGTCAGTCATGATTGGCAAGACCACGTGACATGATAGAGGGGAAAGCGCGACTCCTCGGCGGCACAGGGGTGTCTTCGAGGAGTCGCGAATTTCGTGACACCACGTTCTTGAAAATCCCATGATTGTCAGCCTCGAAACCCTTTTCAATGTCCAAAGCACCGAAGAGGATAGCTTGCTCATCCAGTTCGATGCAGTTCAACATCAGATGTTCGCAGAGACCCCGGTCCCTGTTAAAGTGGCATTTTTCGCCTCTCCCACACTGGAGGGGCAATGGTTTGATTGTCGGTATTCAGGAACCGTCCTGATTACGAATGTCGAACCGAACCGACTGGGTTCGGATCTGGTGACTTTTCAAGAGGTGGAGCAAGGAGTCTTTGTTTCCTTCGCCCCCCCCCCGAGAGTCAACAAAGCGTTCCTCACGAGGACGCTCAGCGAGAGTGGAGAAGGAGCCTTCTTCCTCCTCCTCGCCCCTCCCGCGATCTTCGAGGAGACGCTCTCCAAACCCTGGAAGGCCGAAGGTGCCTTCCTGACCCAGTCCTGACCTTCAGATGGTGCAGGGAAGACGGTTTCACCGCCGCTCTACCCTGCACCTTACCTGGTTTTTCCACCGGTTCTCGCTGATTGAGTCAGCTTCCTCGTGTCTCACCGAACTTACCGCGCTCGCCATTCGTTCCGTGGTGCGTGTCACCATCGCATCTTCCTCCTGCGACCTTGAAGGAAAAAAAGAGGTGGAGCGGGCTCTCGAAACGTCCTGAAGCTATCGTTCCTGACTCTGCCACCTTATTTACCCGAAACATCGCAAAATTCGCTCTACCAGCGAGCCTCTCGATGGCGCATGCGCCGCCTGGGACACCAGGCTCAGAACGCCCAGCCGCGCCGCTGTCGGCAGCACCGCTCTCCCCATCGCCGAGCCCATCATCACGACGGTCATCCGCGTGAACCCACGCATGTCCCGAGCGGCTTTCTCTCTCTCGAGCGCATACCGACGCAACTCCTCGGCAACCGAGGCCCCTCCGAGAGCACGCTCAACACACTCCCCGGCTATTCTCCCCGAGATGAGGGCGTGAGTCATTCCAAAGCCTCCACAGGGGTCGAGGGTTTCACAGGCATCACCAACGAGGAATGCACCATCGATCTCGCTCGCTCTGTAGCCCGAGTTAAGAGGCCCAGCCCCAAGTGGCATACCGATTGGTTGCCAGGTAAGGCCCGACAATAGTGGCGAACATCCCAACAAATTTCTGATGTAATCGATGTGAGAGGCACGCTGAACGAGATCTTTGATTCCCAAAACCGAGACGTTACATCGCCCATCAAGAAGCGGTGTAATGTAGACCTCTCCTCCTTTCACAAGCACAACGGTGACAAAGGGTCGTAAGGAGCCACCCGTTATGCGCCACGATGAACTGGTCCCGTACCGTGGCTTCGCGATAATGGGCGCCGAGAGGCCGAGTGCCCGAGCACTCCAGGATCTGCCTCCATCAGCGATGATGAGAAACTCACTCTTCGCCGCACCGCCTGCCCACGCCACCTCAAAGTGCCCGCGATGACGCGTGACAGAGGATAGAACGGCCCCACTTTGAAGACTAACCCCTTGACAGCCAAGTGCCTGACGGAGCACGAGGTCATCTATCTTCTCCCGAGGAACCCCCAGTCCCCCCCCCGAATCTGCCACCTCCACGACCGTCCCCCGGTGTTCGATGTGATACCCATCAACTTCACACCCTATTGATAGAAGCTCCGCAGAGGAAATTCCCAATCTCTCCAGTTCAGACCTTCCCCGTGCGGACAGCCCTTCTCCACACGCCTTTCTCCTCGGAAATGTCGCCTTGTCGACGAGCAATACCGAAACTCCCCTTCTTCCCAACTCGATCGCCGCCGCCGCTCCCGCGAGCGACGCACCCACGATGATCACTGATGGCGAGGATGCATGACTTCTCATGCGATGACCGAACGCTTCACTGACGGAAGAAACCGAGGCTTATGTCCCATCACCTCCCGATATCCGGGTACGGCGAACAGACCTTGTTCCTCTAAACGAATGCGACGCCACAAGAGAAGGCCATTCACCGCGGTGAAGACAACCGCAGTAACCGGCGCACCTCCCGCGATAGGGAGAGTCAATAACTCTAAAATGACCACGAGGTAGTTTGGATGACGGATAAAACGATAAGGACCGTTCGCCACAAACGATCCCTCGACACCGCGGTTCGTATAGACCGAAACATTCCAGAACTTTCCGAGCGTCGCCAACGTCCACCCACGAAGCCCCTGAGTCGCGACAAAAATGGTGGCTGCAGTTATTCGGAGCGGGGTCCCGGTAGCAGCAGAAAAAAAATCTGCCTCAATAATCAGGCTTACAAACCACCCAACATGCATAAGGATCATCCCGCTCATGCCGAGCGGTGATTCACTCTCGACAAATCCCCGAGACCTCATGGCACGTTGGTTTCTTCTGGATACGATAATCTCGATCGATCGCTCAAGCAGGCTATACCCAAAGAGGAACCACGAGAGAAAAGTCACCCGTGACACCTCAAAAGATTTACCTGCAGGGTCAATCCTGGACCAATTCCAAGCATAAGCGCGAGATCCCCGCGACGATACGGCCGCTCATCGACAAACGATTTCAGAGCATAAAGAATAGAGGCTGATGACATATTCCCGTTCTCTCTGAGAGAGTCCCACCCCCACTTCGTCCGCTCTCGTGGTAGCTCAAAAGTCTCCTCCAAGCTTGACAGGATCTTGGCGCCACCCGGATGAAATATCCACCACTTGATATCACTCGAGCAGAGATCGAGAGAACCCAAAAAATCAGAGATACGCCGAGGTGCAGCCTCGAGGAGCGCATGCGGTATCTCACGATCAAGGTGCAAATGTGGGCCATCGTCGTGAATGGCGTACCCCATGAGATCCCCTGTTTGCGGGATGAGGTATGACTGACAGCTGACTACCTCCAATAGCCCCGGTCTCTCAGATAACACCACCGACGCTGCACCATCGCCAAATAGTGCCGCACCTACAATCGCCCCGCCCTGAAGATCATTTGGCTGATGAACGAGGGAGCACAGCTCAACAGAGGTCAGCATCGTGTATCCGCTCCTTTGAGACAGCCTCTGTGCCAACGACAGTCCGATCGCCCCTCCCGCGCACCCGTATTGAAATATTGGAACCCTCAGTATTGCGGGCGATAGACCTACGTGCGCGATAGCGAGGGTGTCAATCGATGGGATACTCGGGACTGAGCAGGAGGTCATCAGAAGCGTGTGAAGGCCCGAGGGTTCCAACCCGCTGGCGTCTATCCCACCCCTGATTACCTTTGAGAGCATCGATGCACCGACCTCGTTAAATATTTTGGTTCGCTCCCGAGGACCGGCAAGCCCTATCAACTCCTGAAGAGGTATCGCAAACGCTCTGCGTTCAATTCGGGTCGAAGAGCTCAACCTCTGAAAGAGGGCCCGTTCCGTCGGGGAAGAGGCTAGCCAGGCCCCGGCAGCCTCCGTAATCACATCTGTTGAGTAGGAGTATGGGGCTCTTTCTGTCACTATTGCGTTGATGAAGGTCATGGGTGTCACTCCTTCTTAGGAATCATTGTTTGGTACGAGATTGTCACGAAGGGATCTAATCGAGCGACGATGATAGAGGGGTCCTCGACGTGAAAGTCTTCCCACCGAGTCGTAAAGGCTCCCTCAACTCGATACCCATGCGGGGTAGATTGAATAGATACAGGTAGCGACACCGTCTTGGTCACATCTCGAATGGAGAGGATGCCACTCAACGATCCTTGACAGCTGCCTTTCTTATCAATCAATGAGGGATTGCACTCCTCGCTCAATCTCGTCGATACAAAACGAACCTCTGGAAATGCATCCGCCGCCATCACCTCGCGCAGACGATCATCCCGGAGCTCTGAATTCGTATCAAAAAACCTCACCGGAACTCTCAGATCAACCGCTACTGCGAGCGAATCTTTGGCATCGTCGAGCCGAACACTTCCGGAGATATTTTTTGTGATGCCGCGTACCGTGTGCCACGTCGAGTCAACCACAAACGTCACATTCGTATTTCTGTCATTCAACTCCGTTGGCAGATCCCATGTCTCCGAAAGCGCGGGCTTGCCCAAGACAACACAAAAAAACCGCACGTGACGAGAGAAAAACGAAGAATACGCACAACGATTGTCCCAAAGGTAATAATGACCAATCCTACTACGCCCAGCATGAATCATATCCTCGGAGAGCGACAGTATCGCAGACACTTCACCCCACCGAAATATTAGCATCCGAGAGATAGCAAGCCTTGAGCATCTCTTCTCATACCAAGTCTCCAATCTCAAGACCACTTAGACACACCTTTTACTCCCAAACCGGCGGTGGTAATATCATACTCATGTCCCGCCCCAAACTTTTCCACCGCCCTCTTAATCGAGTCAAATTTCTTGCTCTGATATCGGGGTTCGTATCTCTCACCAGTTTTTTCGGCGCCGTCTTGGTGATGGCTTTCGGGCTGCACGGCGAGATGACGGGTCTTTTCCCGATGCAAACGCCGCGATTGGGAGTCGTCTGGGATTGCGGTATCACGCTGCTTTTCCCGGTGCCGCACTCTCTACTCCTCAGCACCAGGGGACGTCGGTATATGGCAGCTCTTATTCCTGGGGAAACGGGGCGACACCTCGTTACCACCACTTTTGTAATCATCGCCTCTCTCCAATTAATTGCACTTTTCTTGCTCTGGTCTCACCTCGGACAAACCAACTGGAGGCCTCCGACAACCATTAGACCCTTCTGGGAATTATTGTACGTTTCCTCGTGAATTCTTCTAACGGTGGCCATGGTTAAGGCTGGTCTTGGAATCCAAATGGGCCTTCTCGGCTGGACGTCGGTGCTGAAAGGAAAGCCACCACACTATCCATCATTCCCGACTGATGGTCTCTATACCATGTGCCGTCACCCCGTTTACTTCGCCATGGCGCTGGTATCATGCACCGGGCCAGTATGGAATATCGACCATGCGATCATAGCCTTCATATTCACCTTCTACTGTGTGGTGGGTCCACTCATGAGGGAGCGCCGACTCGCGAGACAGTTTGGCACGCCGTTCCTCGAGTATCGCCAGCGCACCCCATTTTTTCCGACCCCACGATCTGTTGTGCGTGCGCTGAACTGTATTCAGCGGGCCCACTCGTCCTGACCCATCTCGGTCATTTAGTGACGTTATTGGCAGCGCTCACGACAGCGACACTCGAGAATGGAACAGGTCATGCCACGACTCAGGTGAGGTACCGAGAACAGGCCCGAACTCACCGGCTATGAACGAGAGTAATTGAAGAATGTTCTGATGAAAATTCGGCGATTTTGACCGGATTATCCTGCGAGATATCCTAAATAGTATTGTTGTAGGTCTTATCCTGACTCTTTCCCAGAAAGGAGGCGCTGCATGCCGGAAGGATGCTGATTGATATGTGCCTAAATCAAAGTAACCATAACATCTTGATTTACCCTTTCGGTAATCTCGTAACCAACCTTTTAGCCCGTGCAGAGATCGAGTTAATAACCGGGGTTGAAGATGTGTGGTTTGTTTGTCGCCTCGACTACTCGGACGAACCCGAAGGGAGTATCCCACTCTCTATCCAAAACTCGAATGAGCGGCAAAGATCTCATGCGTCCGACATTCCACAGAATGTTCAGGGCCTTTTCGAAGATATAAAATCAGTTTTTTTCTTCTCGATCAAGATCGATAGGAATATCGATATATTTTGTATAATTGACCCAGTTAGCTGCCTATCGTGATAAATTGATCATTCGGACGTCATGTGCGAGATTCAATTTGTATGCTACCCTTTAGGAGTTTTAGGTTTGACGATGAACGATCTGAGAATCGCCCTGGTGCCCATGGGTCATCGGACCATGACTTACCTTGTGCGTCATCATCGCGATGATCGCGGCTATTATGTACTAGGGCATCTTCCCAACCCGGGTAAACTGATGAACTTGTACATCAATCTGGAGAGGTGTCACTTCCACACCGTGGATAGTGCCCACGAAGACCTGTTTATCGAGAAATACAAAACGGATGGGCCGAGGGGTCTTTCGATCCTTCTCGAAGATCTCGGCGTCGTTCACTCGCTTCAATAGGAAGGTTTAGCCCCCCCCTTGTAAAGTTTATCTTGCAAGGGGGCCTATCTTAGTCTAGAAGTCGTCGGTACCTCCACACATCCGCGCGACTTACTCTCTCGGCGGCTCGCCTTCGCATTCTGCCGCACCTATGGTGATCGGATGCCGTGATTGTCATCAGAGGAGAAGGCCACCGCTGACACGATAGCCTCGATGCAAGAGCGCATTTTATCAAACCCCCCTGATTTCTTCGTTGATGATTCATCCATGTAGGTTGCTCTGTTGATCTCGAGCATAAAAGCGCTTATCCGCGGGTCATTATAAAGCGGGAGGGGCACATACGTGCCGGAAAAGGGTTTATTGATACCGAAGGAATATCCGCAATCTGAGGCAATTGTTTCGACGAGCTTCTCGATTAGGACTGGAGTATGAATTGGATCGGTGCCAATAACAATATCGGGCCTCTCAGTATTCCCTGACAATTCGTAAGGGAGCGAATTTGCGGGATAAGAATGGCAGTCAATGATTGTACATCGGGAAAAGCGCTCCAGGCAGTTTTTGGTCCGCAGAATGAGCTCTTCGTGATAGGGCCGATAATACATCGCGAGCAACTTTTCCCGTTCTTCTAAGTTGAGCTCCCTTCTCAAGCGCTGAAGCTGACACCCATGGGTATAAATACTACCCATACCCCGAGTTGACATAATCTCGCGACTGTCATCTTCGAACCTTTCGGGATCAACCACAAAACGACTAATATCGTATCGCATCAGGCAACCACCGGCCGCAACGATCGGCTGATACAAATCATCGGTAAACCAATCGACCAGAAGTCGATGCTGTTCACGGAGCTCCTCATCAGTAACTATAAATTGGTCCCTTACCTGCTCGGGGATGACAGAGGAACTATGGGGCACACTTGCCAACAGTGGAATCTGAGGTGCCGGATTGAAAAGAGAGTAACTCATACCAGAGACATCCATACCACATCGGGCTGGCCGAGAGATTCATACATCCAACTGCTCGGAGCCATCTGTGGATTAAATGATTGACGTGCGACCTCACGAAAACCAAAGCAGCGGTAAAAGCGGGGCAGATGATCATCGACATCAAAGCACGATAAACATCGTGCCCCCTCTGCGATAGCTCGGTCCATCAGAGAGGCACCATAATGCGCATCGGGATATGAAAAAAGCGAAACAAGCTCTGACCCGATCAATCCAAAACCACCTTTTCCATCGACAGTCATGAACAATCGAGCACCTTTTGAACGGTACTCATCAGAGCTCAACCGATGGATCATTAGTTTTCTAATTTCAGGAAGCCCCTCACGGGCACTCACAAAGCTATCGAATTCATCGAAGGTTCGACACTCGAGAATGTGCCGTCCTCGCTCGGGATCGAGCGCCTCTTGGGGCAACGATGCTCCGACTTTTTGCTTATCATCGAATGCCTCCGATGAGGGATTCTCTCTATGTCCTTCCGTCCGCATACCCCTGCCAGCGCTGTTCTTCAAATAACCGCGCGGCCGCCCCCGACGCGACTCTGCACAGATTGAGCAAGTTTTTCACCACCCTGCTCCTCACAACCTATCCTGATACCATCTCTCAAGTCAAAGTTCCACTGGTCGTGAAATCGCCCTCCCTCTGGCGCGAATGTGCTCGTTTATCGCTCGCAAGACAGGTAATGGCATCAAATCTGCGTGGTCAACATGCGCCTCTGTAGACAGGGAAGGGATACGGAGAATCACCCATGTATTCAGGAATCCGGGTACGGGGCCGTCCTAGAGCCCACTCAGCTCCACCCTGTCACCTCATGACATCGAGAGCCCTTCTCGTAATTTCTTTTGTCCCTCTCATAGAGCCCTCAGAGGCCTGTCAACCACCTCCTCACGAGCATCGGCCACCGCGAGGGGGCTACGACCCCCCTTTCCCGGGAACAAGAGGAGAGATCAAAGAATCTCGGTCACGTGGAACGCAGGTCGCATCCCAACCCCCTCGGGAATTCGTTCGGTGATTTCGACCAGTTAGGAAATCGGCCTAAAATCGGCAATGCTTGTTTTTTTAGATATTCGTAACGAGATAGATCTTTTCAACGTTGCTTTGTGATAAGCTTCCCCTCGTCGGTTTTATAATAATGGCAAGAGTCAACGGTTGGATCTCCGTCCGAATATTGTTTACGCCCAGTGTCGAGGTGCAGATACGCACCCGACGACCTGAACGGAGATTGGTCAAGCAATTCATGCAAAACCTCGTGTCTGAGGGCAGCGACATTGCTTTCTATCTGTTCGGATGAGGCCTCCCCTTGTTCCATCATCCACACCAACCCGAGAGGTGGTGTGGATTTTTTCCTTCGAAGATTCCTCAGCTCGCCGACATAGTCCCCGGCGATATCGATGTATCCTCACTGACTAGGCATCCATCGCCCTATCACTTCGGTGTCACCGTAAAACTCGTCTCTGTACACCTGCCTCTACTCCCACTCAATCGTCGCCGGAGGCTTACTTGAGATGTCAAGAACCACTCGATTGATACCGGGTACTTCGTTGCAAATGCGGCTACTCATCCGCCTGAGCAGTCCTTCGGGGAGATGCACCCAATCAGCAGTCATCCCATCATCAGAGCTCACTACCCGAATCGCTATCGCTTGCTCGTAAGTGCGGTTATCACCCATAACCCCCACTGAATTAACCGGTAGAAGAACCGCAAAGCTTTGCCATACGGTATCGAGCAATCCGGCTACCTCCATTTCATGTCGAATAATCGCGTCGGCTTCCCTCACAAGACGGAGCTGCCCCTCATTGATCGCACCGAGAATTCGCACCGCCAATCCCGGGCCGGGAAACGGTTGTCGCTTTAGCAGCTTGCTTGCGATCTGTAACGATGCTCCCACCGCGCGGACCTCATCTTTAAAGAGCTCTCTCAGCGGCTCGATCAGAAGAAGTTTCATACGCTCGGGAAGACCCCCAACGTTGTGATGAGTCTTTATCGTCGCCGATGGCCCTCGGACCGACATACTCTCGATGACATCGGGATAAAGGGTGCCCTGGACCAGATGGGTGACGTTCGAGATGCGATGCGCCTCCTCGTCGAAAACATCTATAAATGTTCTACCTATGATTTTGCGCTTTTGCTCGGGATCGGTCACCCCAGCGAGCGCGGTGAGAAATCGCTCCGAAGCATCGACCGCTATCACATGGAGCCCGAGCCCCTCAGGCCCGAGATTACGCACGACCTCTTCTGCCTCTCCCTTTCTCAAAAGCCCATTGTCAACGAACACACAATGGAGCCGCTCTCCTATCGCTCGATGAACGAGCACCGCTGCAACGGTTGAATCGACTCCTCCACTGAGACCACACACGACCTGAGCCCCCGAAGGCACCTGCGCGCGGATTGTTGCAATGGCCGCCTCGACGAAGTCCTCTGGATTCCAGTTCTTTTCACATCCCGCTATCCGGAAGAGAAAATTACCGAGAACATCCCGACCACGGGGGGAGTGAACGACCTCGGGATGGAACTGGATCCCGTACTGCCTGGTCTCAACATTTCCCATCGCCGCTATCGGTGCTCCGATACTCGTTCCATATCGGACAAATCCAGTCGGAAGTGCCTCGACGTGATCGCCGTGGCTCATCCACATAGGGGTGCGGGAGCCAAGTTCAAATCCCTCGAATATGTCGCTCGAACGCTCGACAGTCAGCTCTGCGTGCCCATACTCGCGTGACTCTCCCCGTCCGAGCAATCCACCTCCGACCTGAGCCATCAGCTGCATACCGTAACAGATCCCGAGCACTGGAACGTCCCCTCGGAGCCATCCTGCATCAAAGGGAGGTGCATCCTCACCCGTGACGCTTGCAGGACCACCCGAGAGTATGACGGCACGAACTCCTTCAAACTGAACCGGCGCTGAACAGGGTCGAACCTCACTGTAAACGCCCAATTCGCGAACCCGTCGCGCGATCAACTGGGTATATTGTGATCCAAAATCGAGGACCAGCACCTTTGCTTCCATGCACCGTTCTCCCTGGTTGCCTTTATCTGTCGTACCACGCCTTAACGCTCAGTGAAGAGGCTATACTTCCTCAACTCCGGGCCGCTGCCTCGTCAGCCTCTTCACGCGCACTCTTCTTACGGAAGTTAATCTTGATATCAACCCCCGGAAATGGGTACTCATCACGAAGCGCGTTTTTTATATATCGCTCATATCCGAACCCGAGCCGCGAGGGATGGTTGAGAAAGAGTACGAAGGTCGGCGGCTCGATACCAGCTTGAACGGCGAACTGAAGCTTTATCGGCTGTCCCCGATATACCGGCGGTGGACGTCTATCGAACGCTGCCCTGAGAACACGATTGAGGTCTGAGGTTTTTATCCGCAATTTTCTCGCATCGTAGACCTCAGCAACTGTTTCGAGAACCGATGGGCACCGCCGACCGGTAAGTGCCGATACGAAGATGATCGGACAATACTTAGCGAATTTGAACACCTCGCGGATTGCCGCCGTAAAGGCATGCACACTCGTGTGGTCTTTCTCTATGAGATCCCATTTATTGACAACGACAATAAACCCCTTGCCCCGCTCATGGATGATACCGCCAATTTTAGCGTCCTGCTCGGTTGGCATGCCGTGAGTTGCATCGATGACAAGAACGCCGACATCACAACCCGCCACGGCACGGAGGGTCCTCAAGGTACTGTAGCGCTCGACGCTACCGTCCTCGACCTTCGCCCGTTTCCGCAATCCCGCCGTATCAACGAAAACAAAGTCGCGCCCCTCACGCCTTACTTTAACATCGATACTGTCGCGGGTCGTCCCCGCGACATCTGAGGTTACGAGGCGCGGCTCTCCGAGAATTCGATTTATCAGGGTCGATTTACCGACGTTTGGTTTTCCAATTATCGCGACCCGTACCGGCAACTCCTCCTCAGGAGCTTCGGTCGCGAGCTTCCCCGCCGTCTGCTTAAGATGTATCTCGATCTTTTCAATTAATTCACGGAGACCCTGGTAGTGGGCGGCGCTAAGGATGTGAAGTTCCTCTGCACCGAGCGCATGAAACTCCGAGGCGGCGATCTGGTGCTCCCCTTTTTCGCACTTATTAACCACCCAGAGGATTGGCTTACCCGACCGACGAACGAGGTCAGCAACCTCCCAATCGAGAGGATGAACCCCCTCAACTCCATCAAAAAGCGCGATGACCAAGTCCGCCTCACCCACTGCAACTTCTGCCTGTTCCCGCACTAACGCTTGAAGCGTCACATCCTCGTCACCAACAACTCCACCGGTATCCACGAGATTGAAGAGGAAACCGTGTCGTTTGACGAGAGAGTATGATCTATCGCGGGTTACCCCGGGAGTGTCTTCAACGATGGCGAGGCGCCGACCGGCGATGGCATTAAAAAGGGTGGATTTACCGACGTTGGTTCGACCAACGATTGCGACAAGGGGAATTCTGCGGGCCATAAACTGCTCTTTTTCTTTTCCTCAGGTACTACATAGTGCTCCCTGAAAAAGGCATCTTTCTTCGCCTCGTGCTCAAAAAGATGCCTTTTCAGGGGTACTCCGGACCATGGGTGGTCCGGTAAACGCCGTCAGGCGTTTGGGCGACGCGGGTGAAATCGCGCTTGAATCGATTTCATCCGCTTGGAGCAGTCCTAAAATACCCGGGGGTGGATTTTTCAGGACCAACCAAATATCACTGCATCCACTGCGCCATGAATCGATAAATCGCCATGGACTCACTGATTCACCGCTGTTTTTTTATCTCCTCATTCTTTCGTTTCTGCGAGCTCCCCCCACGATCATTTTCCCTTTGGATGTACCTTCAAAAGGGCCTCAGCAGCAGCCTGCTGCTGAGATAGCTTCTTGGTACTACCCCGTCCTCTCCCAAGCACCTCGCCACCAACCTCAACAGCGGAAACAAACTGAGGGCTGTGCTCTGGACCCTCCATGAGCTCGAGGATGTACTTAGGGGTCTCTCGCCCGAGCGCGTGCATCAACTCTTGTAACTCCGTCTTTGGATCGCTGGGCGACACTTCGACGATACGGAACCCAAAAAGATTGCGGATACTGTGAAGCGCCGTTTCGAATCCCGCCTCCCGATACACCGCACCGAGCACCGCCTCCATCACATCCGCAAGTATCGAGGACCGATCTGCCCCGCCCGATGCAAATTCTCCGGGGGAAAGCTTTATCATCGGGCCGATATTCAACTCTCGCGCGATGTCGGCGAGTGTGTTCGTATTCACGAGGGCAGCCCGCAGTTTGGAGAGCTCCCCTTCGGTTGCTCCGGGGTGTGCTTCGAGCAACAGATGCGCCATCGCCAGATCGAGCACGGCATCACCCAGAAACTCGAGTCGTTCATAGTCACCGGAGTCCCTCGCCGTGACGTGCATCGAGCGGTGGGTAAGCGCCCTCTCGAGCATCTCCATATCGTAGAACCGATGTCGAAAAGCTCGCTCGAAGAACTCCTTTGGCTCCTCCCCCGCTACCAACGGGGCTATCGGCTCGATCGGAGGAAGGTTTCCCGGTTCCTGAATAAGACCACTACGCCGACGGGGCACGATCCGTCCCCTCTTTCCCGCTACACCATCCTCCGGCTTGAGGAAAGGCTCTCCTTTCAACCGAAGAGTCGGCCGTTGGTGATAACCGAGCGGAACAACTACCCGCGCTCCGGATCCGCCATCTCCCGCTGCCCCATTGTCCTCGACTCCCCGGTCAGTAGAGCCCGCTGAGTCTACAACCGAATCTTTCGTCAATGCACTCATCTCACCATGATTGTCGCGAACAACCTCGCTCGCAGCGTCAGTGCCTTGGCTGGTCGCAATCACCCGAGTACGGCTTTTCTTCTTGACGGTAACAACGAAAAGCTCCCGACGCCCCGCCTTACCGGTTCGGACGGCCGACTTATCGTACGGTCCTGATGGGGCCTCTGAATCGTCGTCTCCCGCCATCCTTTCCCCCTCTTCCCAGACAACATCTCTCTTCAGGTAGCGTACTCACCACCCACTTACACCGCACACTTTTGTCGTACGATCCTGCCCCCTCCGAGCACCTCACGGTTATCGATACTATACACCACAGCCGCCTGTCCGGGCGACACCGCGACCCAGCTTTCCTCAAATTCTACCTGAAATGTATCGCTATTCACCCTCGTCACCCGAGATTTTTCCCCCCGATGCCGATGGCGAACCTGTACAAGCGCTGAAATCGTCTCCCCAATGGCAGGTGGATTCGGGGTGCTCCAGGTCGCGAAACCCACCTCGAAACTCCGATTTTCCAGAGCGTGGCGAGGGCCGACGATAACAGTTCGCGTATCTGGCTCGATGGTGACGACATAAAGCGGCTCGGCCTCACCTCCTATCTGAAGCCCCCGCCGCTGGCCAACCGTAAAGTGATGCACCCCTTCGTGTCGCCCGAGGACCTCGCCCGTCACCGAACGAATATCTCCCGGCTGCGGACGGGCTCGCCCAATCCTATCAACAAAAGCCGAAACGGAGCCTGAAACAAAACAGATATCCTGGCTGTCGGGCTTTTCAGCGGTTACCAGCCCGTGTTGGCGGGCAATCTCGCGCACCTCGGACTTAGACATCGCCCCCACCGGGAAGATTGTTTCGGCGAGATCGGACTGGGTCAAATTATAGAGGAAATAACTCTGATCTTTTTCGGGGTCGGCGCCCCGTAACAGATGCCATCCTTCCGGCGACCGATGAATCTGGGCATAGTGTCCTGTTGCAACCGCTCTTGAGCCAACCGCTCCCGCCCTCTCCCTTAATGCTCGAAACTTCACCCGCTGGTTACAATCGATACACGGATTAGGAGTTTCACCCCGTTCGTACGTTTCGACGAACCGATCAATCACCTCGTTCCGAAAAACCTCCTCAAAATTGAAAACGTAATAAGGAACTCCTATTTTTGCGGCCACTCGCCGGGCGTCCATAAAATCATTCGGGGCGCAGCAGGTGGCTCGAGAACTTGAACCACCGTGATTCCGATAATCCCATACCTGCATCGATATCCCGACCGGATGATACCCCTTTTCCCGGAGGAGCAGAGCTGCCACGGAGGAATCAACTCCACCAGACATTGCAACTGCTATCATCCCATCCCGCGAGCGAACAACCGATCCTGCGCCCTCGGGAAACGTCTGCTCACGACCACTCATACGACACACCCCCGATATTACCTTTCTTGTATTATGAGCATAACGCCCGTCCCTTCAATCTTTCGATACACTCAGCGACTATCGTGCCCGCCTGATAAAATCGCTCAGTGTCGGGGTCATCAGTCACCGAAACCCGAACCGTTTCGCGGGCAACCTCCTGCGAGAGCCCTGCTGCGAGGAGCACCGGCGAGGGTCGCTGGGTTCCGGAGCTGCATGCCGACCCACTCGAGAGAAGTACGCCGTGCAGGTCTGCCGCGACAACGAGAAAATCCGCTGCAACTCCGGGAACCCGAAGGCTCACCGTATTGGGCACCGTCGGGATCACCGGCGACACCGTGGGCTCAACACCGCCACTTTTCCCGAGCCCCTCAATGAACGCCTCCCTATTAGCCCGCATCCGCGCGGCCCGCCCCGAAACACCACCATGGGACGCTATCCACCGAAGGGCGTAATGGATCGAATATATCGCCGCCACCGGTTGAGTGCCCGCTCGCATTCCCTCCTCCTGAGTCCCCCCTGTCATCTCTGGTTCGAGAAGCACCCCACTCCTCAATACGAGCGCCCCGCCCCCCTGAAGGCCTCCGATTTTATGCCCCGAAAGGGTTATCGCATCGATCCCCCACTCCGCCATTGCGATTGGAATCCTGCTAACCCCCTGTACGGCGTCAACATGAATCATCGCACTAGGGTTCACTTTGCGAATTTCCCGAACGATTGATTGAATGGGATAAATGACCCCCGTCTCGTTATTGGCAAGCATTACCGAAATAATGCCCGCCCCCTCGGTCATTTCAGCGAGTTTTTCAAGAGAGAGCTCATGCCCCGAAACAGGGAGAAGTCGGACCGACCACCCCTCGCGATCCCCGAGGTGACGCACCGTTTCTAGTACCGAGGGGTGTTCGAAAGGGCTCGATACGATGACTTTTCGCAACGCCCCCTCCGCAAATCCTCGCAGCGCGAGATTATTCGCCTCCGTCGCGCCACTCGTCCAGACCACCGCATCACGGGGTCCAGCTCCGACTATCTCCCGCACCGCATCGCGCGCCTCCTCAATTACCGCGCGGGCCCGCTGGCCCGCCTGATGAATCGAGCTCGGATTGCCCCAGGTCGCTGACCCCTCGGCAACAGCCGCACACACGCCAGGGACGAGGCCAAAGGTGCCGTTTGCGTCGCAGTTGATAGGTGACGATGAGTTCCTCTGGCTCGGCATCATTCAGAGAACAAAAGACAAAGCGGGGTCGATAACCGAACTCCGGTCGGGTTTGTCGAATACAAACGCCACTAGTGTACCAGCTTCACGATAAAACTTCACTCGTCAAGATGCCCAATATCGGCCCGGTCGGAGAATTAGTCCGATTTCTTCCAGCATAATAACGACCTCGGAGCGAATTACCATGACTTCACGGCGTACCGTCCCTCCTCTCGCCATCATTGGGCTTGCGACCTCCCTCGGGCTTGCGCTGCGAGAGCTCCCTCTCCTCCTAAGACCGACTTCTCCTTCCACCATCCCGGCGGTTGAAAGCGCGAACGCCGAGGATCTTCTTGCTCGAGGAGAGTGCATCCCCTCTCGCCTCATTCGCGACCCTCGAACCACATTCCTGCTGCCCGTCGCCTCTCGCGCTCTCGCCGAAACACTTTCCAAAGAGGCTTCTCGCACCCCTTTTGAGCTACGCACGAGAGCCGAGCTCCGAGACCTCCTCGAGACTGTTCCCGGGATAGGTCCTAAACGCTCAGCACTCCTCCTCCCTCTCTTTTGCAGCCGCGACTAGCCTCTCACGTCCACTCGACCGGGTGTCGCCTCTTCAGGCATGTCTTTTGCTGGAACCCTCTCGTCAACCTCTGAATGAGTCATTTTTATGACAGCTCCCCTCTCGCACCACGATGACCTCGAGCCCCGAATTTCAGGCACCCCCTTCGGCTTAGTCGTCACAGCGACGGGGCTCATCGCGCTTGTTCTCGGTATCGCCCTCGCGACAGGCACCGCACGCCAATACCTTGACATCCCCAGCGTGGCCCTCGTCCTCGGCGGGACGATCGGGGCGACTCTTCTCCAGTATTCAGGTGCAGATATTCATCACTGTGTTCGATCGTTGATCGCTTCATTTCAGCAGCCCATCCCCTCGCCATTCGAGCGGGCACAACTCATCGTCGAACTTGCTCATAGTGTCCGTGAACATGGACTCCTTACCCTCGAACACGCAGCGCTTCGATCTGAGGATCCCTTTCTTCGGTCGGGGCTTCGAATCGCAGCGGATGGGGATAGAATGAACGACCTTCGTCCCCTTCTTGAGAATGAGATGTACCGCGCTGAGGATCGGCTCGAGCACGCGGCGGGGGTTCTCACCGCGATGGGTGGATATGCGCCAGCGATGGGCCTGATCGGTACTCTGATTGGTCTTATCCAGATGCTCTCGTCGCTCAAAGATCCTTCGCTCGTCGGACCGTCGATGTCGCTCGCGCTCGTCTCCACACTCTACGGAGCTCTCGCGGCCAATATTTGTTTCCTTCCCCTCGCCGGAAAGCTTCGGGCTCGTAATCAACAGGAGACCCTGCTTCGGCGGATCACGATCGAAGGGGTTTGCGGACTCTCCTCACTCGAATCGCCAATCCTGTTGACTCAAAGATTGCGAACCTACCTCGTCGGCACCTCGTTCGAAGGGTGAGGAGATGGATGAGGAATTGGCCATTTCAGCGACCATTTCAGAGGGAGAGACTGTGTTGTCTCATCCTGATGACAGCGAAGGTGCTATCGCGGGAAATCACATCCATTCCCTGCCATCCCCTGTCCGTTTCTTTCCCCGGAGGCGAAGAACCTTTTCGCAGCCACAAGCAACCTTCGACGAGCGATTTACGATGCAGTACACTTCGCTCATTCTCATTCTATTTACCTTTACGGTGGGTTTTTTTTCTGTTCAACCCTCTCCCCAGTCACCCAACCCTTCGCCAGTAAAGCCGCGACCTCTTACAGCGCTTTCCCTCGCTGATCTCTTCAAACTCAATGGCGCAGAACCATCAAAAGATGGGCTTGTTCCCCTCTGGCAACTTATCTCACACCACGATGTCTACGCTCGGATCTTCATTCCCCTCGATCCTAGCAACGTTGACCTCGGATTCCGACGATACACTGCAATTATCGCGCATGCGGCTTCTGCCAGGGTTCCCGATACATTTTTCTCGGTCGAACTAGTCGAGGGCATGACAGAGCCCGCTCACGCAATAATAGAAAAATCTCGTTTGCCGTGAGGAAGCCACTATGGGAATCCTTTTCGACGATCCATCCCGACCCTCAAACTCACGGACTCGGCGCGAGCCAGCTTCGCCTCTCACTACCCCTTTCGGAGTGTCGTGGATGGTTACCTTCGGCGACCTGATGACCCTGCTCTTCTGCTTCTTCCTCGCGCTTGTCTCCACCGGGAGTTTCTCCTTGGGAGTGGTTCCGGAGGATTCTAGCGGGAATGGCCCTGTTCTTGCTCACTCTTCTCCAAGAATGTCTAGCCTGTCAATAAACCGACACGACGGCGCCGAGCTGTACCTCACCGATAAAGATCTCACCACCCCCGACGGTCTGAGGGAACGAGTGAATGCGATGATACCCCAAAACTCTGACGCTATGAGCATATCGATTAGATCCTGTCCCGGGGAAACATCTTCGAAGAAGATCTCGTACCTTCAGCAAATCGCGCTCGTTACTACTCACCTCCCTTATCCACGGATATTCACCTCGACCGAAACTCCGTGCACCACGTTCAAAGGTAGCCGACCGATAGCGATTGTCCAGCTCGTCCCGACCGCATCTTACCGCACTTCATCCTCTCATCAGCGAGGTTCTGAATAAATGAACCAGATACTATCTCAGGACGAAATCAATTCTCTCCTCCGCGGCCTCTCAGATGGCGATTCCGCTGACCTCGGTGATATCGCCCCTGAGGATCCCAGTGGCGCACAACGATTTGACCTTGCCAATCAGGAGCGGATCGTCCGCGGACGGATGCCGACCATGGAGCTTATCCATGATCGCTTCGCCCGTCAGTTTCGGGTACACCTGGCCAAGTTTCTCGGCCGCCAATGTTTCGCCAACGTAGGCTCGGTGGAGATGGTTAAATTTGGGGCTTTTATGAAGAAGCTCCCCCTTCCCTCATCCCTCCACATCATCAGAATGCCGCCCCTTACCGGGAATGCGCTGATGGTTGTCTCTGCTCCTCTCGTCTTTGCGATCATCGACAGCTTGTTTGGCGGAGTTGGTACCGGGAAGGTTAAAATCGAGGGTCGTGAGTATACTCCGATCGAGACTCGTCTCATCGGGCGCGTTGTCATGCAATCCCTTGAGGTACTCAAAGAGGCGTGGGCGCCGATACACCCAGTCGATTTCCAATTCGTTCGCTCAGAGTACAACCCGCTCGCTGTCGCCATCGTGCCACCAACCGATGTCGTTATTATAGTAACTATTGAGATTGAGCTCGAGAGCGAAAGCGCAACACTCACGTTGTGCACTCCGTATTCGATGCTGGAACCGATCCGAGGGAAATTATCAACCAATTTTCAGGTATCTCGGCTCGAGGTTGATTCGGGACTCATCCGACGGATGGAGCATAACGTCCGACAGACGACTGCCCAGGTGAGTGTTCAGCTCGCGATGGGGTCTACAACCCCCCGTGAATTTCTGAAACTCGAGAAGGGAGACATACTTCCTCTCACTACCAGCCCCGCTGATGAATCGATGGTGCTCATTGAAGGAGAGCCGAAGTTCTACGGCCACGTCGGTAGTTTCCAGGGAAACCGAGCACTACGGGTATCTCGACCCATACCAAAAAGAGACCTAATAAATTATCGAAATCGTATAGGAGCGTTCTCTCATGGCGGATGACCTCGAGCAAGAATTAGGAAATATAGCGGACGCTGCCGACGATATCTCCAACCTCTCATCCGATATCTGGAATGAGCCGGGTATGACCGAGCGGTCGAGCCAGACGATCGACTTCTTGATGGATGTCGCACTCCTCGTGACGGTTGAGGTAGGAAGAGTCCGCATGACGATTCAGGATCTTCTGCAACTCAGCCAAGGATCGGTTCTTGAACTTGAGAAGATGGCCGGAGAACCGCTCGATATCTTCATTAATGGCAAACAGGTGGCACGGGGCGAAGCGGTAATCGTTAATGAAAAATTCGGGGTTCGTATAACCGACATCCTCTCTCCAGAGGATAGGATGGGGGGAGTTCGCTAAATGTCCAGATCCTCTTTATTCGCTCGCCAACATCGCACATTAATCGGGTTAATTGTACTCGGCTCATCATTGTTTCTTACCCCGAATGTCTACGGTGAGGAACCTCGTGATACAAGCCCTTCAACACCCTCGAGTGACATTACTCCCCTGGGCATCGGCATCCCAAGCGCAAAGGGGCCTTTCGATTCAACAATTCCTCTCACATCTCAAGCAAAAGCCGTCGCATTTTTTATCGTGCTCCTTGGTGGGTACGGGATGTGGATCCGCAAGCGCGGGTATTCTTCCCCGGGGCAATCTCAGGCCGAACTACAGGTCACCACGAGAATCATGCTAACCCCCCGAACGAGTCTCTGTCTCATTAAAGTTCGAGACCAAACGGTCCTCTGCGCTGTGGGACCTGAGCAGGTCAGTATCGTTCCCACGGATCCCCGCCCTGCTGTTCCGTTTCATGAAATCCTGAGAGCGAATGAGCTCGAATCGAATAACTCCGAGGGGACACATCCAGGAGACGCGATCCTATGAAATGCCCGATGCAATATTCTAAAAGAAGGGCGATAATTACGGGTGCAATCGGCATCTTCAGCGCTATCCTGCTTTGCTCGGATCTCTTCACCCAAATCGCCGATGCACAGGGCCCCGCGCTTTCACTTTCTGTCGGGGGATCAGAACTCGCATCCGATGGAAGCGTTTCATCGACCATTAAGATAACACTCCTTCTGACCCTCCTCACCTTCGCCCCAGCGATTATGCTCACCACTACCTCGTTCACGAGGATTGCTGTTGTACTGGGGATGACCCGCACTACGATCGGCACCCAGTCAGCACCCCCCAATACCGTTATCACCGGACTCGCTCTCTTCCTCACAATCGGTATTATGCAGCCCGTTTTCATGAAGATGTACGGCGATGGCATTCGGCCGTTTCTTGACGGCACGATGTCACAGGAGGAGGCATTCACCAAAGCAGGCGCACCGCTAAGAAAATTTCTTGTACAGAATACCCGCGAAAAAGATATCGCTCTGTTTCTCGAGGTCACCCGAAGTGCACGACCAAAAACCGCGGACGATGTCCCTCTCCACGCGGCGATTCCCGCTTTTGTCATAAGCGAGCTCAACACCGCTTTTCAGATCGGATTCATGATAGCCCTTCCTTTTCTCGTTCTTGACATGGTGGTCTCGTCCGTCCTGACGGCTATGAGTATGATAACACTCCCCCCAGTTATCATCTCTTTGCCACTCAAATTGATGCTCTTTGTCCTTGTCGATGGATGGCATCTTATCATCACCTCGCTCGTGCGAACCTATAATACGGGAGGAATATGAGCGCTGATCTGTATCTCAAGCTCACCCAGAATGCGATCGAGACATCGGTCTTCATCGCCTCGCCCATACTCGGGCTCGGCCTCGTGGCAGGATTGAGCATCAGCATCTTTCAGGCGGCCACCCAGATCAACGATGCATCCCTCGCGTTTATTCCAAAGATCGTCTCACTTGTCATAGCACTCATGCTCTTCGGAAACTTTATGGTGAGCAGACTTGTTCTATTCACCCAGAGCATTTACTCACAAATCCCCCAGTTAATTCGATAATATAATCCGTATTCGAGTGCCAGTCCCATGAATCCTGCTCTCGATGCCACCATCCTTGCTCTCGCTAACCGGATTGACATCGGATTTTCCCTCATTCTCTATCTCGTCCGATTTACAATCTGTTTTTCCCTCATACCGGGCCTCGGGCAGGGCACATCGGGACTAGCCGTCCGCGCAAGCGCTATTCTTGTATTGGCTGGTGCATCACTATCCAGCGCGGTCGTCCCCGCTGTCCCTGCCGGCTGGGGCGACATCGTTATCATGGTCGCCTCCGAGGTCGCGCTCGGACTCCTCCTTGGGCTTCTGCCTCAAGTCATCGTCGCCGCGACTCACCTTGCTGGTTCACTAGCTAGCACGGCAATGGGCCTTGGGGCAGCCCAGCTCTTTGACCCTAGCCTCGGCGACCAATCGTCCAGCCTCGGCAAACTATACGGTGACCTCGCTATCATTATATTTCTCCTCATCAATGGACATCATACCGTGATAATTGCCGCATCTGGACTCGCGGGCACCCTCCCCCCCGGCGTTTTTGCCCCCTCCCCGAACCTCATTCTTCAGATCGCCGCCGCAACCAGCATCATTTTCAAGCTTGGCATTCTGATCGCAAGCCCCATCATCGCAACCCTCCTCATCACTCAGTTCGTCCTCGGTATCCTCTCGAGAACGGTCCCAAGCGTTAACGTCTTCTTCATCAGTTTTCCCATAACCGTCGCGATAGGATTAACTCTAGCCGCTGCGTCTCTGCCCTCCTTTGTCTTGGTAGCTGAACGGGGAATCGTTGATATCACCCATCTTTTGATCCGCGCAGTTGGGGGATAACGTCTTCGAGGATTGCGTTACATTCTGAGAGAGCAACTAGTTCTTCATTTCAGGTGAGTATAGAAATGGTGCAGGCAATTTCAGGAAAGACGTCGCTTCGGAGCCTCAAACCGCTCTCGTAGGCTTCGATCCGCCGGTGACATTGCCCCGCCGAAAACTACCCGATGATGCTCAACAATAAAATGTCCAGCACGCTGAGAAGAGCTAACAACCGTTGAAGGCATATGCCTCAAAGTTATTTCGAGTAATTGTAATGGGGCAGGTACCCTCCGCTACCATCCTCATCTTTCCCCGGATGCCATATCCCTCATCTTGCAAAGTACGCACACATCTGCGACATTTGATGAGAGTTTGAGAGACAGTCGATTCGGGTATACTGATGACTTTCCCATCGTAAAACCAGACATCTTTGACTTCTCCCGAAAGAAAACTTATCCCGACCTTACCACGTGAGAGACAGAGTGGACCGTCAACAATCAAGTTCCGATATCGCTGAGGCTATGAAGAATGTCGCTCACGGCTACCGGGAGGCGCGGCTCACCATAGCCCGTGAAATATCAAACCTCTTTGAATCTGGTCGTCCTGATGCTCTTCAAAATGGTTTGGAGCGATGCAAAGACCTTATACACATGGGGGATGCATTTTTGGTGGAGAAACTACTCAGTAATCATCTTGAGAATCACTTCAACGATACCCCTCACATTCTCGATTTTTCGCGAAATCTCGCTACCATTGATGCCCATGCCGGGATTCACTTTTTAGGAGAATTTTCATCAGATCGTCAAGATATCGAGTCAATTTTAATTGGCATCTCCGTAGACGATAACGGGGAATCGGCGCGTTACACATTTGCCGACGCGTGGAATTCAGCCTGGAAGATCGCTTCCCGAATCGGCGATCCTGACCTGCTGAAACATTTGCACGAGACTGTGGCAGGAGTCTCGTCGTCGCTCGAATCAATCCTTGAAAACATCTCCTCCGATAACCCGGAGTGGAGTGAAATTCCCTTAGGGGTCTCCGAGAGACTTGAGGTAATCTACGCCGCATCCCTTTTTAAAGAGGGTTCCTTAAACGAACTTGAGAAACAAATTAAGGACCTTTTTCAAGAAACATGCGACGAACCATTCGCGGCTTTTCTTCGCTGGACGGTCCGGGATACCCTCGGAAGGCGGGCGAAGCAGCTTCAGCGGTGGACTGGACCTATTCAGTTAGACCTCTTTTGATTCACCACTAACTGTCGAGTTTCATTTGTGTCGAGGTTCGGAAGTCATCCTTGAGGAAAAAGCGAACGTAACCAGACGGCGTTCACGATGACCGTTTTCTATTCCGATCGAGAATTGCGAGAGAGCGCAGAATACGAATCTCAATCACCCCCGCCTCCACACCCACCACATCCTCCGCAGCCCGAGTCGCCACCATCATCCCCATCTGAAACTGAACCACCGTCCGTGTGGGAACCTCCATATCCGAAGGTCCCTCCACATCCCGAATCTCCACCTCTCCCGGTGTACTTTTTTTCAAATAGAGAAAATAGGACCAAAACTCCGCAAAGTTCGATAAAAACAAGGTACTTGACCGGCTCCCCGATCATCAGCCCAAACAAAATTCGAATTAGCCCTATGATGATTACAAATCCGAGCGGAATCCACGCTATCCTTCGTCCTCCCGCCCCTCCAATCCGAGAGCCCATCACCATAATCAAGATGGATATACAGTACGCCAATAGATACCCGACGAGAAATGTCTTAGCCTCAAAAATAAACGGATTCACCCCACATCCCACCGCTCCCGCGGCGATGCTGATGAATCCCCCTCCCAACACTATCGAGCGCGGAACAAGAACGAAATCTTGGGTATTGATCCTCACGAAATCGGGGGCTCTCTCGAATCGGGTTACTAATCGTGGCCAAATATCTGGTGGCGGCGGATAGCCAAAAGTCGCCTCGTATGATTGAAGAGTTTCGGCATACCAGGACCGAAACTTATGTCGTTCATCAATCCCTCCCCGTGTCGGATCGTGGTGAACAACCTCCTCGAGTACTGCGCCACAGAACTCGTCCCAATACGAACGGCTATACGTAAGATGAAGATGCCATGCCTGATCCACTTCGTCTGACGGTGTGACCGGATGGTTAGCACGAACCGCTAGATACATAAAGTGAAGGTACTCCCGATAAACTCTTCTCGCGAAATCGGCTGACCAGCGATTATCACGGGCTAGTCGCGAAATAAAGTCGAATGAATCATTCCCCGACCCGACCCGAAAATGAACGATCCGGTTCCAGAGCTCAGAATCCATGCATTATCAATTTGAAAGAGAGCAAAACGGGTCAATATCAATTAAATCGATCCCACCCATCACCGTAAAGCTTCACCGACACTTGACTATCAAATCGGTCAAATCGGCCCATATATTCCCCCATTTTAAACCTCCAATTTTAATCGTCATACCATCAAAAAGTAGTATCCCTAAGATGACAACGGTTTAAAACTAGCGACTGCTGAACCTCGACAAATCCTTGCGGCTCTGCAACACCAGAAGCAGAGTCTTTTGACCTCCTTATCAGCGCATCAAGGTAGCTCAGGCTAATCCCACTCCGCTTCACTTACTCACAGCGACTCAACCCACCCGCTCGATGCTCCGAGAGAAATGGCGCTACTTCCACAGTGCTGTACCGTTTACCTATTCTACCCTCCATGAAATAAGACGTTCCCTCATGTCTTGGTTCATAGGAAACCTCAGTGGAAGGACGCCCTGGGTGCACCGCTTATATACGACCTTAAAATGTCCATTTTCAATACACGAGTTTATTTGCAAGCCAGGTAGCACGGCAGCCCACCGTCATCCACCGGACCACCTTTCAAAAGCATATTCACGGACACCGGTTTGGGCTTCAATCAAGCCCAAACCTTCATCTTAATTGGAGCTCCGCTAACGGCGACCTTCCCGGCCCTCCGGGATCGGAATTCTCGATAGAAAGGGCTTTAGAGCACGCACGAGAGAACAGGTGCACACCTCATCACGGAGCGTTATAATTCCTCAATGAGGATCGGAGTAAATCCGCAACTGCACTACCTCGTACGCTGTAAAAGAACCTAACACGAGGCTTTTTCAGCTGCTTCAACCTGGTAAATAGCTCTGTCAACACCTGCTCGACCATTAATACTCTTGAGTGCTCTTCGAAGCGTACAACCTTTTCAATCAGCCCTCATAAGATTCGGATATGAAACCGATACCTTTCTTGGCCGCATCGCGAACATCCTTTGCCACCATTAAAAAATCGCTAACGAAGAGCTCAAAGTGACTAGACTACCTGTCCTACTAAGCCAAATAGCAATACTCGTCACTGCCTCACTTTTCATATTCGTTACGCCTCTTGACACCTACTACTTCCATCCAGACGAGTTGATGCACCTTGATATAGCCGATGCAGGTAGTTTGACTGAGGTTCTTGAACGAAGCGGCCGAGAGCTTCATCCCCCAGGTAGTCATATCATACGCCACATCGTAACTAGCGGAAGCAACGAAGTAATTATTCAACGCCTCTTCTCAATCATACCAGGGATAATCTCAGTAGTTCTTGCGTTCATCCTCGGACTCATGGGGCGTAATCTAATTTCTGCCGCCTCACTCGCATCATTACAACTGCTGACACCTTTTTGCGTGACATATTCATTTTCAATCAGAAACTACGCCATTTTTCAGAGCTGTCTCTACGCTCTCTCAGTCTCCCTTCTGATGTTATCCGACCGATCTTCCCCGAGGCGAATCAGTATATTCGTGGCAATAGCTATCCTCTGCTGCTCTCTTCACTATTCCGGATATCTGTTTGTTGGATGTTCCATTCTTGCCCTACTTATCCATTCTTTTGTCGTTCAAGGTAAGAACCTCCGCATATCAGTAACCAGACACATCACCTGGTTCGCGTTGTTCGTGGCAGTAGCATTGCTTATACCGCTTTCTCTTATATCGTCCGAGTCGATGATTTGGGGTTGGATTGATTACTTATACAATAATTCCTCCTCATCTGCTTTCAGCGTCGCTCCTGATGTGAGGTCTCTCTGGCGAGTTTTATTGAGCGTTTTTAAGGGTTTTTTTGCTGTTTCAGAGAGCCTAGCCTCGATTTTAATAGTGCTCACATGCCTCGGCCTATTAGCCTCCATCAGGAGGAAAAGCATCTGGGGAATTTTCCCCGCAACAATTTTTACCGCACAGCTCATACTCTACTTTCTCGGCCTCTACCCATTAACTGGCTCTCGCTACAACACATGGATTTTCATTCCAATCGGAATGAGCTTACTGAATTTAACTCACGAATTCTCCTTGCGACTCCCCGACCGTTTGCAGGTCCCCATTTCCAGTGCCATCTGTGTGCTTTCTTTTATTATTGCTCACCATGTGTCTGCAATTGATATCTTTTTCTATCGGAATTATGAAACGCCTATCACAAGGAGGTCGTGGGATGATTTTTTGAAGTCACTAGGAACGGATATTCCTGAGAGCTCTCCTGTTATCACAAACAAGGTGGGAGGACTCTACCTCAACCATCAATTCTTTCCAGGGGAGACTCGGTATTCAAAACAGCCCCTTATCAGAAAGACGTACGGTAAGCACCTCGTCTATTTTCAGAGTGAAAACTTTAGGTGGGACTATCAAGATTGGAGAGACCTTGGCCTCGTCATTCAAAACCTAGCGATTAAAGAACCTTCACAAGAGATTTGGTTTATGGTTATCGCTTTGACAGATTTTTCGATGAGCTCCCTGTACAACTGCGCTCATCGCTTCGGCTTAATCCAATCGGACCTTTCACCTAAATCGAAGGAATACCTTCTTTTTTCCCTCTCATATGGCGACCTTTCGGAGCCTCTCTCAGAGAATTCTCCTCTCAACAAAGCATGCTTTCAGCATTCCAGAATACCTCACCTCGCTCAGCTCATGAAGGAGTGGCAAGAAATCGACCTTTAAAAAAACTGCTCCTGCTTCTCGAGCGGTCGCTATACGTTCGCGACTCGAAATCTTGGCGCCACATGGGCGCATCAGGATGGCTGCTTATCCTCATTTGCTTCTTTACTGTCAACGCTAATACCAGGTCACTCAACTCAATCATGCCTCTTTTAGCTCGAATTTTGGGAGTAACTGGACGTTATTGGGCGGATGGACCTACCCTCAACTTGTCCGTGGAACGGCTTTTGCACACTTACAGAATGATGACTGAGAGAAAACGTAAACTTCGGGAACCCCGACAGCAGTGATAAACTCAATAGTTAACCCCGTTGCATCTCCCGCACCAGCCCCGCAACGAACGAAGTCTCCCTCTTGAGTAACTCAACCGGACTGCCGTATTCAGCGACCCGTCCTCGCTCGAGAGCGAGAATCATATCTGAATCGATCACAGTACCGAGGCGGTGCGCGATAACGAGGACTGTGCAGCCGATAAATTCACGGCGAATTGTCCTTTGGATACAGCTATCGGTCTCCACATCGATCGCTGCGGTTGCTTCATCAAGAATGATTATCTTGCTGCCACGAAGGAGAGCTCGGGCAAGGCAGAGGAGCTGTCGCTGTCCAGCGCTCAGGTTTAATCCTCCTTCATGTATCTGATACTGAAGGAGTCCGGGCAAGGTACGGACGAAAGATCCGAGCTCAACACGCTCAAGGACCGTCATTATCTCGGCATCGGTCGCTTGCCCGAACGGATCGAGGGTATCACGAAGATCGCCTGAAAACAGAACGGGCTCCTGCGGAACGATACAAAGCGCTGCCCGCAGCGTGGCGAGTTCGAGGTTACCGATGTCAACTCCATCGATCGCGATGACTCCACTACTACACGGCAGAAATCGAGCGAGGGTCGCTATCATTGTACTCTTGCCCGAGCCGGTACGACCGACGATGCCAACCCTCGTCCCCGCTGGAATGGTGAGGGAAATATCGACGAGGGATGGTTCAAGCTCGGGACGATACCGAACCGTGAGGGACGAAAATGTAATCTCCCCTCGGGTCGGCCAATGACTCGGAGGGAGGACCCGTGTCGCTGATTCAGGTTGAATCGCCGCATACACCCCGATCCGCTCACACGAGGTCAGGTAACTCTCTGACAAAATAAGGGCACGAACAAACCAGTTCATTGCACCACTTACTGTGATGGTGTACGTGAGCAACAATCCGGCGAGCGCGGGGCTCAGGTCGTCCGTCGGGATGAGGGCAACCGAGATTCCACTTCCCAAGATAATCAAAGCCGCGAGCAGTTCGAGCCGAAGCCCTACCCATCGTGCTGATGCACCCAGCGAGTACGATGCTCGGGAATGGTTATTCATCATCACCCCTAGCCGTCGCCCGAAGGCTGATGCGAGTCCGCTCGATCGGACGGTGTCGACTCCGTTCAGGGATTCGGCAAAATGGGCGAATATGGGGGAACTTGCCAAAGATTCAAGCCGCTGCGCCTCTCGTCCCGTTGGTCGCATCTTTTGCTGAATTCGATAGTACCCGATGAATATCGGTATCAGGAAAATAATTGCCCGCGGCTCAACGTAAATCAGCATCACCGTTACCCCGACCACCTCGAGCGCACTTGAACTAAGATCGAGTAACATCCGAGGAAGAGTGCTCTCTATCATGTCGAGATCCCGGCTGAATCGATTAACAATCCGACCGACGGGATTTGCTTCAAAGAAGCGAATTGGTGCATTGAGAACGGAGCGCAGGAGTGCAGTATGCGCCGTGATTCCCGCACGAAGTCCCGATGAGAGAAACAGGTACCACCGCGATAAGTGGAATATTCCGAGAATCGAAACAAGAACACCATAACCAAGGATAAAGTGCGCCACCGACGTCAGGGGTCCCTTCGAGAACGATGCGAGCCAGAGATCGACACTTATCGTTGCCAGGTGCCGCCCGATAACAACCACCCCGAGTAATAACGCTGCTCCGCCAGGGACGTACCATCGCAAAAATTGTCGTACGACATCCCATCCTACCGCCCCAACCTCGCGCTCCTCGGCATCAATGATCGAATGCATTTCGCGCGATTCACCCCGAACTTCGGTCCCGTTTGACGCGATCGCTTCTCCACTCTCTGCCCGAATCTCCTCCTTATCTGACAGCAGCGCAGGCAATGCTCCTTTCAGTTCGGGTTGCTCCGGGGCGGCGGTTACCTCTCCATGAAGCTCGATTAATTCCCCAAATCGCCCCCTTCTCGCTATGAGATCGCGGGGAGCTCCTACCTCGATAATCTGTCCCCCTTCAATGACGACGACCCGGTCCGCACGAAGGGCATACTCCAACCGATGAGTCACCATTATGCGCGTGGTATCAGCAAGCTCTCCTTCAATCAGACCATCAAACACCACATTGGCGACAGCGGGATCAAGCGCACTTAGCGGATCATCAAGGAGGTATATCTCTTCTCGTGCGTAAACGGCCCGCGCAAGCGCAACTCGCTGTCGTTGCCCCCCGGAGAGATTAACCCCCCGCTCCCCGATAATCGTAGCATCCCCCGCGGTGAATGACTCCAGATCCACTACCAGAGCGCTTACGCCGATCGCTCGCTGATATCGCTCTTCATCATACGGGCGTCCTGCGATGATATTGGCTCGTATCGTGTCGCTCACCACCCACGGATGCTGCGCTACCAACGCTGGCTGAGCACTTATTCGCACGGAGCCGCTCGCAGTCGGTATCTCGTTCAACAGGCCGAGAAGCAGGGCACTCTTGCCACCTCCCACCCCTCCAACAACGGCGACGAGCTCACCCCGCGCGATCGTCAGTTCAGGAACAGAGAGTGCCACTACCCCCGAATCCCAGGTGAACTGGACCCCTTTCAGCGAGATAGCATGGTTCATCGAGGGTTCGGGAACCAAGGGCTGATGTTCGGCACGGGCGAGAAATCGCTCGATTCGGCTGAGCGAAAGTATCGCCTCAAATACGTTAAAAGAATCAGGAAGGTGGTTGAAGGCAAATCGTAATAACAGGATCAACGCCATTGCGGGAAAGACCGTCGAAGCTTCAAGATGTCCCTCTCGAAGCGCAACAATGCTGAATGTGACCGCGAGGGCCAGTGGTGGAGTGCTATTACCGACAAAACCGGCGAGACTTCCCAACCATGCGATCCGACGGAGCCCTTGAACCTCTTGGTTGCGAAGCGCGGTAATCCGTTCCCGCATCGGCGCCTCCCACCCCTGAAACTTCACCGTTCTTATAGCGCTTACCACCTCAGCGGTGATGCCAACCCGTCTATCAACGATTCGAAGAACTTCCTTGCGGATACGATTCTGCACTCGAACCAAATACGCCACGACTGCGACCGATATGCCGATAACGGCAACACCACCCACAACAGCGACACCGAGAATCTGAGACAAAAGCACCAGCGCAAGCGCAATCTGCATCGGGTGATACCAGAGCGAGTGGAGAAAGGTGAGCCAGGTCATCACCCTTCCTGTATCGTTTGCCATCAGACTCATGATCTGGCCGTTACTCACCTCACCCCGCTCAGAGCGGGCGAGCCGCATCGCCTTTTCGAATAACACCCCCCGGAGCGATGTATGTGCCTTGGTCGCTGCGCCCTTCTGGTGGAAGAAAAGGTGGTGGACCGATATCATCGAAACAATAGCGATCCCGAAAAGGACGAACGAAAGAGCTATCGCGGATCCACTTTGGGGGGTGATTCCCAAAAAAGACGCGAGATAAGCGGCTCCGGGTGGAAACGATGAAACCGTCCCCTCGAGACACCGAAGAAGTTGCCGAACGACCAGAGGACTCGTTAAACCCGCGGCCAGGAGGAGAATTGAGATCAGAAAAACCCGAAGGACCTCCCACCGAATGCTCCAGAAGAGCCCTCGGAGTAGCATCATGTGCCGCCCTCTATATTTCTCCAGACCTGTTTTCAATCGGGCGATCTGCTCAGCTGCCGTGAACTCGTCCGGAATCTCCAGCAAGGTTTCAAACTCAAGCGGACGAGAGACGTTCCGGTTGATAAAGGGGGAGACCCAGAGAAAGAGGAGCCGAGATATGACTGACGGGCGGGAGCATGGCGAAGGGATAGAACGTTCACCGGAGGGACAAACGGGGGGGACAGGAGGGAGGAGAGGGACGGGGCGTGGCATCCCGTGAGGGTATCACGGCGTTAATGGATCGCCTAGCGGGGGGCAGAACGTTCCCCCATTCAATGTTCAGCCGAATTAATTTTTTTCCTCCGAAGAGGGAAGATGACATATGTCCGGGGTTGACCTCATATTCTGAAAGACAAAAGAGAGCCCGACCGAACCGTCGGTGTTTTCGGCAATAATACTGTGCCGGCCCCCCTCCCTTCTCTTTGGCTTCGGTTCTCACGATATCCTTCGAGGGAGCGCCCATATAACGCCCCCCCGATACTACCCTTTTACCCCCGCTTATAGAGCCGCTCGTAGTATTCTCGAATCATCCTATCCGCAGAGAAGACCTCCTGGGTACTCTCGATGCTGTTTACCATCATCTTTTGCCAGGCTGCTTTGTCACCGTAGTATGTGGGGATTACGTTTTCGACAAGTATCTTATAGAGCGAGGCGGCATCCCGCTTGTCCTGTTCCTCCGTCGAAGCGAGCACCGCTTCATCGCTGATCTGCCATCCGTTGACCCCGTGCTTACACGCCTCGGGCCACCATCCATCGAGGATGCTGAGGTTGAGCACACCGTTCATCGCCGCTTTCATCCCAGAGGTGCCACAGGCTTCCATCGGACGGCGTGGATTATTGAGCCAAATATCGCAACCCCGCGTGAGGCTCGCTCCAATCTCCATGTCGTAGTTCACGAGAAATACCACACTCTCCGGGTACCGCTTCATCATCTTTGTGAGCGAATGGATGATCGCCTTGCCCCCTTCGTCAAGAGGATGCGCCTTCCCTGAGAACACTATTTGTACTTTGCGATCCCTGAGCAGGGGGCCAATGACCGACTCATCTGCAAAAATAAGATCGCTCCGCTTGTAGGTAGCCGCGCGTCGCGAAAAGCCGATGAGGAGGGTATCGCTATCGAATCGCACACCGGAACGCTCCGCGATAAGATCGATCGTTCTCCTTTTTAGCTCCTGATGGGCATCCCATACCCCTTCTGGTCGGGGAAGGGTGTCCACTATCTCAGGAGCTTGCCACGTCGGATTGTGAACACCATTGGTTATCGCCACTATTTCCGGGCGATTATCGACCCCTGCCCACATCTCACGGGCGGTCTCTCCATGGAGCTGCGCCACTGCGTTTGCTCCTCGGCACAGCCGCAGTCCGGCTATCGTCATGTTGAAGGGCGTGCCACCGATTTCGTGCATCTGTTCGACCGAAAGACCCAGCTGCCCACCCATGTAGGCGAGCAATTCATGTGGATGAGTTTCATTTCCAGCCGGGACTGGGGTATGGGTGGTGAACACGATCTTCTCACGAGTTGTACGCCACGCATCGTGAAACGATCGGCCCTTCTCCATCTCTTGCCGTATGAGCTCGAGGCCCGCAAGCGCTGCATGCCCCTCGTTGAAGTGATACACATCGGGCTCGAACCCAAGCACCTTCAGCAGCTTGACCCCCCCGACTCCGAGCACCAACTCTTGCGCTACCCGCTCTTCTCCGAACCAACCGTAGAGCTGCCCGGTAATCCACCGATTCCCGTTCTCTGGGACATCGGTATCTAACAGATACAGCGGCGCATTTCCAAAGCAATCAACCTTCCATACCTTACACACGACCGAGGCCTTACGAATCGGTACGGTGACGGTGATACCAGTGTCAATCAGGAAGGGGTACGTGCGAGCGCGGTAACAATCATAGGGCCGCCCCTCTTCATCGAGCGCCTGATCGTGGTAGCCCTGCTTCCACCGAATGCCAATACCAACCAACGGCACCTTCGCGTCATGCGCAGCCTTCAGGTGATCTCCCGCGAGGATCCCTAATCCTCCCGAGTATGAGGCAAACGAATTGTCGAGCCCAAATTCCATACAGAAATAGGCAACGCGGGGAAGTTGTTGTGTACTTGTTGTCATGTCACCACCACATGCGGGAAGGATACAGAAAATATAAGCGCGGTTACGTCAAATAATGGAAACTTCGATGAAATTCGCATCCTTGACGCGGACAATGATGTCCACCTTGCGAAGCCCTCTCCAAGTTCTTCATGGGGACGGTACCTTAGCAATCGTGCTTCGTCAAACAGAGGCGAGAACGACACCAGAAATTCCATGAGATATCGATCTTCACACCTGAAGACCATCCCGAGTTGCTCCTCTGCTAAACTCCAAAGGCACCCTTCGACGATCACTCAAACTCAAAATCGCCGAGCACCTCACCGAACGGATCATGCGAGGGATCCTCGATGGGCCGGCGACCAGCAGTGGGCAGCCCACCGCCCGAATGCGGAGCTGATGGGGTTGGTTCTTCGAAGAGATCATCCAAATTAAACATCTCGTCACCGGGAAGGTCGACGAACTGGGTAAATTCGGGCTTGAAGTGTACTTTGACCGTTCCAATCGGACCATTTCGCTGCTTTGCGATAATAAGCTCCGCTATCCCACGCTGAGTCGTCGTCTCCTTGTTGTAGACCTCATCTCGGTAGATGAACATGATAAGGTCGGCATCCTGTTCGATCGCCCCTGATTCGCGAAGATCCGCCATCCCTGGCCGCCGATCAGTTCGTGATTCGACCGAACGATTCAGCTGTGACAGCGCGACCACCGGCACGTTGAGCTCTTTCGCAAGCGCCTTGAGCGACCGTGATATATCAGCGATTTCCTGCTCCCGCGACTTCATGTACGCGGGGCTTCGCATCAGCTGCAAATAGTCCACAACGACGAGCGACAGTGGGTGCTCCCGATGGAGACGACGACACTTAGCGCGAAGCTCGGTTACTGTTACCGCTGGGGTGTCGTCAATAAAGAGGGGCGCCTCGCTGAGGATACTCGCCGCCTGGACAAGTTGCGGAAAGTCATTCTCCTGCAGCCGCCCGTTCCGAGCGCGAGAATTGTCTACCGCCGCCTCCGCACAAAGAAGTCGGAGCACCAGCTGTTCTTTCGACATCTCGAGTGAAAAAACCCCCACTGGTCTCTTCTGATGAACGGCAACTTGACCCGCGATAGAGAGAGCAAGTGCTGTCTTACCCATCGAGGGACGAGCCGCGATAATAATGAGATCGGATGGTTGGAATCCTGCGGTGAGCAGATCAAGCTCAGTAAGGCCCGTGCCGACACCCGTTATCGGCTGCTTCCTCTCGTACAATTTTTCGACAACGGAGATTGAGTCCTGAACAATCTCACCGATCTTAATAAATCCCTTCCCGGAGCGTACATTACTGACCCCGAGAATCCTTTGTTCCGCGATATCGAGAAAGTTCTCGAGCGAAAGCTCATCGTTGAACGCCTCATTGATGATATCGCTCGCTTCCCTAATAAGGGATCTGCGGGTCGAGGCATCCTTCACGAGTCGCGCGTAATATGTCACGTTCGCTGAGGTCGGCGTGGACTCAGCGAGGCGAGAAAGCTCAGGAAGCCCTCCTATCGACTCAAAAACCCCCATCGAGCGGAGTTTCTGTTGCAGAGTGACGAAATCGATGGGCTCGCGTCGGTCAGACAGCTCGGCCATCGCACGAAAGATCTGCTGATACCGGGAGTCATAAAAATCTTCATGCTTAACCCGCTCGAGGGCGGAATTCATCGCCTCGTTATCGATTATAATCCCTCCGAGAAGCGCCTCTTCCGCCTCTCGAGAATGCGGGAGAACCCTCGCGAAAGGGGCGGCCCCCTCCCCTCTCCCCCCATCAGCGCGAGAAGATGACGAACGATAAGACGGCTGCGTTCGCTCGTTACTTCCCCCCTGACTAGCTTCTCGAACTCCAGAACGATAGTGAGAACTATCCATGCGCCTCCCGTTTTCGTACTTCAATACTCGCAAGGACTATACGGGTCGACCGGGGCCCCATCAAGGGGATATGGATGGAAGATGACACGAGGAAGGGAGAATATTCGTCAGAGGTTGCGGGGGATCTATGGGTAAGTCGGGAGACGAGAAACCATTGAACAACGAGCGATCCCCCGGCTATTCGTTGCGGATTACAATACTAAATTATTGCTCCCTTCCCCCAATCGCTAATCTCGGGGAACCCAGATCGTCTCAGAATCGGAGAGGTCCATCCATTTCGTCGCAGTGCGCATGAAGTCACCCGACGCAAACTTACTGAAATCGGCGGTCGTCGTGTCAACGCCCACCTGCTTGGCGAGCCACAACGGATACGCGACCTCACGACTCGGACACACGATGGTGACACATCGTCGCACCTCGCGGGTGTCCTCCGCGTCTGCATTATCAGACTGTGCTCCGACACCATTAGCCGTCGAACGTAAGGAGAGGTCGTGAAGCTCAGGTGACTGAGCAAAATCAGTGTGACCAAACGCAAACGCCATCATGTCGGCAGCGATATCAGGGTCAACCGACACCTGCCGATTAACTCCCTTGGGTGGAAGCCGTTTGACGATGACATCAAACCCTGCTCCCCGAACTGCATCGAGAAACGAACGGTGCCGTGAATCATCCTCGTAGGGAATAACCGTGTAGTACCGCGCTACGACTGGAGCTGCCCCCGGGCACACTCCCCGAATTAACGCCCCAAAATCAACCCGTCGGAGCAACCGCCGAGCTGCGCGGTCGAGCGATGGTCCATCGACAAACAAGCCGACCACCCGGCGCACCGAGCGGCGAACAACAGGCGCTTCTCCTGCCCTTCTTGTTCCCACTGCCCCCCCAGACGAGGACGCTCCCCTCGGGCGGGTTACGCTACCAGTGCGCGACGAGCCCCGTCCCTCGGAGGAGCTTACACGTTTCGGACGAGAGGTGGGGGGGGTCATGGTACAGCCAAGGGAAGAGGTATGCATGAAAGGTGAAGCGGCCAAGGGCGATTACAGCCGTCTCCAACAGGTCGCTGCGCTGATTGCGACTCATGAGTGTACCTTACCGCTTGGGATCAATCAATAAAGGGGAAGCTGAAGGTGCCCCTACGGACGAAATTCCATGCAGATGCCCCTCCCAGCAAAGGTTTGCGCTTATACTGGCCCTACCTGCCCTGCTCGCCCTTCCGACGGTCGACGACATCTATTCCCTTCGGATAGACGACGTCGAGGTCTTTTTCGGTTACGGCGCCGTTCCAGATGGGTGCGACGAGGCGGATGGTGGTGACGTTACCTGCCTCGTCGGTGACCTCGGCACCGAGGGGACGGAGGGTGTCTGTTGCTATCGCCAATTTGAGCAGACGTACTCCCTCCTGCGACTTTGCATCTCGGGGTATCACGGTGATCATCGTTCCCCCCTCACCCGCACACGACTCAAGGAGGGTGAAATCTCGCTTGAGATTTCCCAGCCCGAGGAGAAACGAAACCGGCAAATCGGAGAGGAGTACGCTGGATGCAGCATCGACGATCACCTGATGATCGGCCTCCTGGTAAAGAACAACCTCCGAACCGGCAATCCCGAACTCCTGAACCTCGGGCGACTCGTAACGCCACCGCATCTTGCCCGGCTTCTGATACCACACCCGCCCCGTGCTCACCTCCTGCACATCGAGCGCCGAGAGATAGGCGACTTGCCCAAATGACGCGTGAAGGGTAGTCACCTTGGCGTACGCTGTCTGTATTCGATCAAGGAGACTGGTGTCGCCCGCGGTGGGAATACCAGAGCAGGTGAAGCGGGAGGCGATGGGGGATAGGTCGGCAGCGCTCGGGGATGGGGCCGCGTCGGCTGCGGGGAGAGTTAGCAAAGTGGCGACGAAGCTGGCCAGAAAAAGAGAGCACACAGTCGCGCTGCGAAGTCGCATTAAAAAGGTAGGTTGGGGGGCTTGAGGGTGGGGTGCCATGGGGAAGGTTGCTCCTCGGGTTGGGGGGCTATTTTTGCTCGAGGAGCACTATGCGGCAGTGGCGGGGGAAGTGCAAAGGGGACGTTGGGGGTTATCCGCAGAGCGACCAGCTGTACTCTCGTAAAATTCGAGGATTTTTCCCGACTGCTCACGGGTGCTTCCAGTCAACAGTTGCAAACCAAATACTCCCGGTACCGTTAACAGAAAGACTCTTCAGAACTTTCTCCCACCTCATCATCCTCCCTTTCCAGAAGAACCCCTTGAGCCCCCTTTTCGCAATCGGGCCCCGCCACGGCTTTTTACCCACGGAGAGCCTGTGCACCTCCTGCCGGCCTACGACTTGAACTTGTCGCAGATCACGGAGCCAGAACCCGACGAACTCACCCTCAGGCAAGCTTCAATATTTTCGGCGAAGGTCCCTCACACCGGTCCCACTCAGGCCACGCATCATTGACTGGTTCCGTCAAGAATTAGGTCGAGGAAATGTTCTGTGGCGATAGGCCGAGAAACAGCGCGCTTGATTTAACAGGCAATCTTTTCTCACCACCCTGCTACGCGGTGAGCGCTTCCAGCCGCTCCTTGCAGGCCTCAAGCCATCGATCGGCGGCCTGCAAAGCTCTGTTCGCTTCGAGCCCTCTGAACACACCCCCACCCGTCCCCGCACTCGATTGATCTATTTGCCGGAGCGCCACCTGTAACTTCTCTACTTCTCGTTTCGCCGATTCAAAGTCCCCCTTCGCAGCCATTATCTGGATTTGGCGCGGGAGCTCTCTCATACCCGCTACTACCATCCCGAGTTTGAATTGCTGCATCGATGGCTGTTCAGGACTGGCCGGATCCGTTCCGCTTTTTAGCACCCTCGAGAGGCCCTGGAGAACATCGGAAAGCGGTTTTCCCATCAGTTCCATCAGTTCGGTCGGTGGTTGTATCTGGAGGGTATTGGGTGTTTGAGGAGACGGGCTGCTTGACAGGGACCGTTGGCCTGTACCGAGGAACTCGCGGAAGTATGGGGAAGGCCCCAGTTCACCCTTTCCACCGTTGAGGATTCGCCATTCTTGCGGAGCGCCTCCCAGAGGCTCGGGAAGCCTTCCGTCCCTCAAGCCCAGTGGCCCCGTACTCGCGGTCGGCCCGGTACTCGCGGTCCGCCCGTCCGGTTGATGCCCCACCTCTTCTGCAACCCGTACCACAGCCGAATCTCCATGCATCAACGGTGCCATCACGAATAGCACCGTACCAAACACCCTACTCGAAGGTTATCCCCCAAATCGCTCCAAATGTCACCTAAGCCACCCCGCCACCGAGTAAGACCTCCTCGACTCATTTTGCCCCCCTTCTCTTCGCTCCTCACATGGAGTAGCCTCGGCTCCGGAGGCTGCCCCTGAGACGTATCTCGCTTTCCGAGCCACGATCGGCTTATCAGGATCGTTTCCGCGAGAGGATACTGCCACTGGGCGATCAGTCCCTGCTCCTTCCCCCCTATTCCCCGAAGCGCCCGCTTCGAGATGTCTATACCCCGGAGGAATCCTTACTATGAAGCTTGTCTCTCCCTCCCAAGCCGTATCCCTTATTCCTGCCAACTCCACCATCTTCATCCACAGCGTCGTCGCAGCCCCCTCCGTCCTCATCAACGCCCTGATGGAGCGCGCTGGCGAATTGTGCAATATGCAGATTGTCCAGATTCACACCGAGGGGCCCGCTCCCTATGCGGACCCAGCATGGGGAAATACCTTTCGAACCACCTGTTTCTTCGTTGGATCCAACCTCCGTCAAGCCGTTGCCGAAGGGCGGGCTGATTACGCTCCGGTGTTTCTCAGCGAAGTTCCAGGAGTATTTCGATCTCGGACAGTAGCGGTTGATGTTGCGCTGATCCAGGTATCCCCCCCTGACCGTCACGGGTATGTGTCACTCGGGACATCCGTCGACATTTCTCTCGCCGCTATCGAGTCCGCCCGGCTCGTCATCGCACAGGTAAATCCACACATGCCGCGCACCCACGGAGATGGCATCATTCCTGTCTCGATGATTCATTACGGAGTCGAAGCCCCTGTGCCGTTACACGAGGTTTCTTCTCCACTTATTACCGCGGTTGAGTCTGCGATCGGTCGCAACGTCGCGAGCCTCGTTGAGGATGGAGCGACGCTTCAGATGGGAATAGGCTCGATCCCTGACGCTACCCTCAGCTTCCTGACCTCGCACCGAGACCTTGGGATACACACTGAGATGTTTTCCGAGGGGGTGATCGATCTCGCAGAAAAAGGAGTGATCACCGGCGCTAAGAAGAAGGTGCTTCCCCACAAGATTGTCGGAAGCTTCTTGATGGGTACCCGTCGCCTGTACGACTTTGTTCACGACAATCCAAGTGTGATGATGCTCGAGAGTTCATTTGTGAACGATACCTCGGTCATCCGTCAGAATCCCCGCGTTACGGCGATTAATAGCGCAATCGAGGTCGATATTACCGGCCAAGTCTGCGCCGATTCGATCGGCACCCGCCACTACTCCGGGATTGGCGGGCAGATGGACTTCATGCGGGGTGCGACTCTCTCCGAGGGAGGAAAAGCGATTATCGCGATGCCCTCGACAACAACTTCGGGGGTAAGTCGAATCACGGCAACCCTGAACCAGGGAGCAGGGGTGGTAACCACCCGAGGCCATGTACGGTACGTCGTCACCGAGTACGGGGTCGCCGAGCTCTACGCCAAGCCGCTCAGAGAACGAGCGCGCGCCCTCATCGCCATAGCCCACCCCGATCATCGCGAGACTCTTGAGCGGCAGGCGCTTGAGCGCTATCGAGTGTTGGGGCGGGACCCGAGGTAACGGCAACAGAGAGCGCCGCGTACCTTTGCCGGAACGTCTGATTAATCCCCGCTTCGCGTTCGTGATAGTTTGCCTGACGCAAACCTGACGAGGTTCCCATTAACAGAACAGATGCCCTCAGCAGAGCAGTGCACACGGGCGGACGACTGTGTTCTCATCGGTCGTCAGTCTCCCCCCCACCTACCCCACTCGCCGATTCCCCTTCGCCCGAGCCGCCATTTGAACCTGCGGTCGTTGCGCGGGGGCACCCTTGTCCTTGCCATGAAACAGATAGTTTCTTGGATCAACGGGTCTGCCTCGGACCTGAACCTCAAAGTGAAGGTGCGAGCCGGTTGATCGTCCAGAGGAACCACACCGACCTATAGTGGTGCCTCGACCAACCCGCATGCCGACCCGCACTGCGGCGGCTGAGAGATGGGCGTATCGGGTCACGATATCGCCGCCGTGCGCGATATCAACGACGAGCCCATAGGTGCTGTGACGACCGACGGCGTTCACGATACCCACTGCGGATGACTGGATCGGAGCGCCGCGTGCACAATCGATATCCATTCCCTCGTGCATCCGGCGACCACCGGAGAACGGGGATGTGCGAACTCCGTAATGCGACGTCACTCGCCCTGCTATCGGCACCATGAGGGGCACCGAGGGCAGGGGGAGGTTTTGCGAGACGAGCGCATGCGGGGATGCAACTGACGAGCTCAATCCCCGCCGCGCAATCGAAATAGTTCTGATCCGTTGAGGCGTGCTGCTCGCCGTGGCAGAGCGCTTGCAACCGTCCTGTGAGGGTGCACATTCGCTCTCTGCCCCTCCGACGCCTCCCCTTTCTCGGTTCTCTCTTCCCATCATCCACCATGGGCCAACATCCCCGAAAGAGGTCCATTCGTCCTCAGGTTTGGTCTGTGGCGCGGATTCAGGGGCAGCTGTCGAGATCGTCGGACTCACTCCGAACTGCCCTCGCTTGAGCAATGCCCGGGCACGGAACGATATACGCGCCACCTGCGCCTGAAGGTCAGCAGCACTGCGCTCGAGGGATGACTTTTGCTCGGTCAGAGAAGCGATTGTCGAGGTGTAATTCTGAGACAAGGCCGCGAGCCGCGCATAGTCGACAACGGCCCACAGGCCTCCGGCCGCAAGCGCGATCATCACGAGCACCAACGCCACCCCTAACCCCCACGAGCACGAGACCTGACGCTGCTCACCTTTGAACGGGAGCACAACGACGATGCGATGGAGTTCGTTTATCCCAACTGATTCGCGACCAGAGGCTGAAGGGGCGACGGCACCTGAGGTCGTCCCGGTTTGCCCCGAACCCGACCTGGATTGTTGATGATCTCTTTTCACAACCCGTCCCTTCGAAGGTGGGTCGGCTCGGCGTCTTCGACGATTATCTTTCATGGCGCATATCGTTCAACGCGCACCTTGCACAGGGCGCTCAGGGAGGTGGTGTAGCGAGAATGCGCTCAAAAGCGACCACGCCCCCGACGGGGAGATACCCTCCCTCGATCGGGCAGGGTCAGCGGACTCCCTCTGGACAAAATTTTATTACAACAAACGTAAATCCCCGTTAGGCTACGCAAACCGGCAGAGAAAAACAACCCGTTTTAACGTGGGCGGTATACAATTTGAACATAAATCGTCTATAATCAAGTAGTTAGCTTGACCTGAAAGAGGCACAGACGACTGGATATGTGCGCTTATTTGAGCTCTAACAACTCCCGTGCTGATTCTTTAGCTGCCTTGGTGATCTCCTCTCCCGCCAACATTCGAGCTACCTCGATGACTCGTTCTTCGCGTGAGAGCGACCGCACAACTGAGCGAGTGCGATCATCCTGAATTTTGGTGACGAGAAGATGAGTATCAGCCAGCGAGGCGACCTGCGGGAGATGGGTGATACAGATCACCTGCGAATCGCGAGCAAGGGCTTTTAATTTCAGACCAACTGCGCGAGCGACTCCTCCAGAGATACCGGTGTCAACCTCATCGAACACGAGCACATTCACCCCAGAGCGATCCCGAAGGACCTTTTTGCACACAAGCAGGATGCGGGAGAGCTCACCACCGGAAGCAATCTGCCGAAGCGGGCGGAGCGCCTCACCTCTATTGCTCGAAAGAAGGAACTGGGCTCGTTCGAAGCCGGTGGGCCCCAGCTCGCTCTGCGGTGTCTGTTCGACGAGGAGCCGCGCTCCCTTCATATTCACCTCGGCCAGCTCTCGCTCAACCTGCGCGGCAAGCTCCCGGCCAGCCTGAACTCGGCGACGAGAGAGCTCGTGAGCAATCTTTTCGGCACCGGTTCGGCTTTCGGCGACCCGCTGATGCAGCAGCTCAGTTCGGGTCTCGTCCTCAAGGGTGTCGAGCTCCTCGCTCGCTTTGTGGAGGAGTTCAACGAGCCCACTATCGTCGGTGCGGTACTTGCGCTCGAGGCGGGCGACCTCCGCGAGGTGATCGCGCAGCCGTTCGAGCTCTTGTTCGTCGATCTCGAGCGAGGCGGCGTATGCCCCGAGGTCGCGCACCCCCTCGCGGAGGAGAAGCTGCGCTGAGGTGAGCTGCTCGATGATCGGCATAAGCGCGGCATCGAGCCGACCAAGCTCAGCGAGCTGGTGAAGCGCACTCCTGACCCCGGCAAGTGCTCCCTGCTCATCGGTAAGGAGCTGCTCGATCCCCTGAACACCCCCGACAAGCCGCTCTCCGTTAGCCAATCGACTGACCCGCTCCTCGAGCGATCGGCGAATGCCAACCGCGAGGTCAGTACGAGTGAGCTCCTCAACCGTCGTGGTAAGCTCCTCCCGTCGAGCCTGCAGTCGGCGGAGATCTTTCTCTCGCGAATTGAGCCGCTCAAGAAGCTCCCGATACGTCGCATAAAGTCCCGCATATTCGGTAGTGAGCGCCTCATTATCGGCAAAGCTATCGAGGAGCGCGAGATGATACGATGGATCAAGCAATCTGACATGGTGTGATTGACCGCAGATATTAACGAGCCGCGACACGATCTCCTCAAGAAGAGCAATCGTACCGATCCGCCCGTTGATATACACCCGTCCCCGACCCTGAGCCCCGACCGTGCGCACGATGGACAGCTCCTCTCCACGCGCGCAATCGGGAAGCTCTGCGACGGTTCGCTCATTGACGCGGGTCAGGTCAAAAAGGGCTTCAACTTCAAGCGCATCCGAGCCGTGACGGACTGCGTGGGGTCGCGGCTTACCCCCGAGGATAAGCTCGAGAGCACTCAGAATAATCGACTTACCCGCTCCCGTTTCTCCAGAGAGCACATTGAGACCGGGGCCAAAGAGGACCGATTGCTCCTCGATGATGGCGAAGTTTGCGATCTTCAGCTCAACCAGCATGGGTTTCTCCGGGTTTTTGCATATCAGGTTCACCTGCGTAACAGGGTAACTGTGCACAGGGGATGACGATGCATGCCCTTGTGTTAGGTCTAGAGCGGAGCCATGTCTCCCCTTTGTCCATCGGTGAATCCTCCAAACGATCCCTCGAGCCGCTCAAAAGCGCGAGTCAGGCCCTTCAAAAGAAACCTCTCATGCTCTCGCGATAGTGGTGCTCCCCACGCGAGCAGCCATACCCGTTGCTCTTTCACAAGAAGCTGCCAACGACGGAGCATTTCATCCGCTCTTTTGTCGGCTGGATTCCCTGCGCTGTCTCGCGCTGATGCGAGCGACCCAACAATCCACTCCAAAGCCCCTTCGGGCTCGCGGGAACGAACCGCTTCGCACAAGACGACCTCGGGATAGAGCAACACGGCGTCCCGGATGACCACCTGCAAGGTCTGTTGTGCTGTCGGCGATAGTAAACCGTTCGCATGGTGAGCGAAAAGGGATTGCATCGCGATGGGGCACCCCTTCATCTGCTGGGTCAACGCCCCTAACATCTCCCGATACAGCGCAACACCTGCCTCGCCGAGGGTAAGAGCTTCTCGAGAAAGCTGTTCGAGTTCGTCTGAACGGAGAATACTCGATGAGCTGGGAGCCTGGCTTCTGCCCAGGTACCGCGCGATTCGGACAAGCGCTCGCACGGCGGATGAAGCCTCCCGATTTGAACGTCTTTCCTCAACCGGAACCGCCCTAATAATCTGCAAGGCCTCAGAAAACGCTGCGTGCGCTATCGGCATCTGAACGAGGCTTGGAGGGGGTAGGAGCAATGAATGCATGGATTCAGAGCTGAGCCACTTTTGAACTCCGGGAATCTTCGCAAACGCGACTACTTCTTGGGGATTTACCCCATTCCCGCCGATTGCCTGCATCATCGGCCTCAACACCGCCCCTAATTCCTCCGGTGAGAGAGGATACCCGAGAGAACGCTTGAGCGTCTCAACAGCCGTCTTGCCTCTATCACGGACAATAAGGTGCTCAAGGTTTTTGCGGGCCTGTTCACGAAAAGGTGTAAGGGCGATCTCAAACGCAGGCGTATCCCGATCGAATAACCGCTCCACCCGCTGCAGCAACCGGATCGAATCGTGTAGCTGCAGGGCGAGCACCGCGATACCTTCTCCACTTCCCATCCCCGAACGGAAAGAGAGCGATTCGGAGACAAAGGTATCAAAGACCGATTCGAAAAGCTCACGTTGAATGTTTTTATCAACTGCCCCGATTACCCGTATCATACCCGCCCTGTTATCGGGGTTCACCGATGAAACGAATATTCGGTGGAGCAATACACCGGCTGCTGGATGGAGGTGAACTACCGCATCAAGCGCCTCTTTAGAACCATACGGTTCATCCTTTCGGGAGGCGCGGCGCAACGCGATAGTAGCGACCTGCTCAAGAAATGCCGATCGGATCGGATTGTCGCTCGGGAGTTTTAGTAACACCGCCAGAGATTCTTTGTCATTCGGCGGTACCTCGGGCCGAGCGAGAGAGCGACCTGTTTCAAAGAGGAGCAGGAGACTTCGCTCGGGATCTGTCAGCTGCCCTCGAGTCGGGGGCTCACGAACAAGGTGCAGACTCGCATTAAATAGGCGTGCCGCCCCTTCCCGCTCTGAGACTAAACCGAGTGTTCGGGGGAGATCATCCGCAGCTATCTCCTGCCGGGCACGCCACGTTGACCTGAGGTAGAGGTCAGCCTCTCGGAACTGATCACCGGCTACGTTGGTAGCGCGCGAATCCTCATAAGATTGATGGGAGCTGAGTTCGGTCATAATCGGATTTCCGAGAGATTCCTCACGCACACAAAATCTAATCCGAAGGACACGCAACAGACAGCCCTCGACTACCCAGCTTCGACCTCATCTAGCCACTTATCTCACGAAATGTTTGCATCCATTTAAGGTCTAGCCCCCGTCCCCCCTTGGCGGGTAAACTCCATCGTAAGAAGCGTCTGCGACCCGAAGACCGGCGAGGGTCCCCATTTCCGAGTCGTGACCGAGACAGGTGGCACCCCGCTGGACGCAATCGTGCCGAGCTCGGCTGTCCGCCTATGGTAGCAGTCGAACCAAACCCCGTCATCTAGTCACGTGCGGGGGCCCTTTGGTTTCCAAAATAGTGCTCTCCGTCTGCTCTTTTGCTCGGGATGCATCACGCAAACTTTCGACAGCACAGCCCCTATAGGAGCCGCCATGCCACGCATACACCCCGTCTCTGACCATGACGCCCGCGGACGAACCCGTGAGCTTATCGACTCATTGAAAACAAAACTTGGCACCTGCCCGAATATCTACCGGACCCTTGCTCACTCCCCGGCCGCCCTTGAGGGGGTGCTTCACCTGACTCAGTCCCTCACCGGTACAAGCCTCTCCGGTCAGGATCGTGAGCGCATTGCCCTCCTCAGTGCTCAACTCAATCAATGTGGCTACTGTCTGTCAGCCCATACCTTGATTGGCGGAATGACGGGGCTGAGTCATGATGATATTCACGCTGCTCGAAAGGGCGAGGCTTCCGATCCGAAGAGTCAAGCGATGTTGACCCTCGCCGAATCAATCATCGCGACTCAGGGCAACGTGCCCGACGATGTCATCGAGAGGGCGCGGGCTGCCAATCTCACTGAAGCGGAGATTGTTGAAACGGTCGTCGTGGTGGCAATGAATATTCTCACAAATTTCTTCAATCATGTTGCGGACACCGAGATCGACTTTCCGAAGGTGGCAATATGATGAGTGATATGGGAGAATTGGGCTCTCCAACATTTGATCACATTTCTTCGTTGCGCCGTTTCTTGATGTTTTGGTGTGGAGTTCTCATGAGCATTCTTGGCACCCTTTTTGGACAGAGCACTGCCGTCGCCGACGGTCGCTCTGCATATGATTTTTCCTTCGCTGAGCTGCGGGGCGGTGCTCCCCTTCCCCTCACCCAGTTCTCCGGCAAGGTACTCCTTGTGGTTAATACCGCCTCCAAATGTGGCTTTACGGGTCAGTATGAGGGCCTCGAGAAATTGTACGAAACGTATCGTGAGCAGGGATTGGTTGTTATCGGGGTGCCAAGTAACGATTTTGGTCACCAAGAACCGGGCTCAGCAGAGGAGATAGCCTCTTTCTGTAAATTGAACTACGGAGTCACCTTTCCGGTGACCGCCAAGGAGGTGGTATCAGGCGATACGGCACACCCTTTCTACCGATGGGCGAAGGAGACCCTTGGGTTTGGCACCGCGCCAAAGTGGAACTTCCATAAATATCTCATCAACCGGGACGGGAAACTGGTCGATTACTTTCACTCAACAACGACACCAGCTTCAAGTCGATTGATAGAGGCGATAGAGAAATTGCTTTCAGAGCCCGCGGTGGGAAAGCCGTCGTCCGAGAAAGCGGCCGAAGCCGTCCCAGAGTGACATTCGACCATTACCAGTGATTGAACGGCCATGACACCTCCCTCGGAGATGCGAGCTCGATTTCTTGCGCATACCGGCGCTCGCTATCCGATCATCGGCGGGGCAATGTACCAAATATCGAGCCCTCATCTCGTTGCTCATATGGCGCGCGCCGGTATTCTCGGTGAGATACAACCGGTGAGCTTCACCTTCACCCATCGCACGCCACTCCCCGAAGCGTTCGCGATGATGCGGGAAATTGCTCCCGGGCCATACGGTATCAACGTCCTCGTCGAGGGGACCGAGGAGCATCGGCGACAGGGACTTGCATGGCTCGATATCGCGCTCTCGCATGGATGCCGATTTATCACTACCGCACTCGGCAAACCAACGGCTGTCGTGGAGCGTGCCCGTGAACACGGAGCAGTCGTATACCACAAAGTAACCACTCTTGGGCACGCGCAACGGGCCATCGAGGCCGGTGTTGATGGCCTCATCGCCGTGAACAGCCGCGCGGGTGGCCACGCGGGTCCGCACACGAAGGAGGAACTGTTCGCCCAACTGAGCCCGTTCGGCGTTCCCCTCGTCTGTGCCGGAGGCATTGGCGACGAGGACCACTTCTGTGACGCTCTGGCGCTCGGTTATGCGGGGGTTCTTATGGGCACCCGCTTTATCGCATCGACCGAAGCCCCAGCTCCAGAACCGTACAAACGGGCCATCATCAGAGCGAGCGAAGACGATGTCATTTCAACGACAAAGGTCCAGATAGGCGTTCCCCTCGCCGTCATCCGTACTCCCGGCATCGCGCGTCTGGGAACCACCTTTTCGCCTGTTGAACAATTCATGCTCCGCACCCCCAACCGAAAACGATGGCTCCGCCGATGGTATTCCCTCGCTTCAGGACAACCGTGGGAGAAGATTAAAAAGGGCCAGTTTTCGGAGGAATCTCTCTGGTCGGCGGGAAAGAGCGTCGCCACCATCACCGCTGTCGAGAGTATTAGCCAGATAGTCGAACGGTTTGTCGCCCGAGGGCGAGAGGTTGGGGTCCTGTGATACAACAGGCCGGTTTCGAAATTGTGCGAATAGCCTTTTTCCATCGTTATTTGAGAAAAGCGGTACGTTTTACTCAATCGACGATCGATTGCCATCTTTCGTCACCGGTCCTTTACCGGACGATTCCCCGCGTCGAGCATTTTCTCGAAGGGAATAGCTCCGAGATCGAGGCCCTGATGTCACAGTCTTAGTGTATTAACAACAGCGGGCAGAACCCCAAGGATTCTGGGTTAATAGCACCCACCTCAAGGGCCAGAGAGATACTCACCTTTGAGCAATCAGGTTGCTGCTTAATCCGGTTCTTGAACACCAGATTTGACAATAGCTCTTTCCTGAGTGTTGTTGACATGTTGGGGATCTCGCTCTTTCTCCTCCATTTCCAAGAGCCGAAACGGTTCACCTTTACGGGGTGGCATCGGTGAAGCGTACCTTTGCTGATTCCAAATAGGTAGCATTTTCTCGCATAGGGATATGAATTCAGCGATCGAATAGGTCGGTGGACGCGATATAAACTCGGGAGCATCTGGGAGATTGAGAATATCGGTTTCGCGAAGAGCCATAACGATACCTTTTAATTTCCAAGCTGCAGGTAAGACATTTAACAGCTTAAACTAGGCAATATCATTGCTTAGTTTTTCATAGAGCGTTTCATCAGCATATCGCGCACATAAAGAACGGAGTTCATCACCTCGAAGATCCGTGCACACATGGCACAGGAGCTGGACAATGTCTGTATAGTCCTTTGCATACCGATGCTGCTGATAGACCTTCAGCGCATGGAGTTTTAGCGTTACCAGATGGCGAGGTGATACCACGTTGACGGAGACCACTCCGAGATCAATCAGGTGAGAATCGGAAAGTAACTTCGAGAAGGTTTCATCATCGACCAGCATGAGGTCTATTGGCCATGATGCGATTGTATCGGGCTTGTAGCGGATAAAACTATCATCGGACTGATCAGCAGCGTAACGGATTTTTTCGAACAGCTCTTGCCACTTTTCTCGTTGGGATCTTCGAACCAATAGGTCGACATCACCCGTTTGTCTCTGAATACCATATGCATTGACAGCATGCCCTCCGATAAGGACAAAGGGCATGTTCTGCATATCTGAATAAAGAGAGAGGGTGCGAAGTATCTCCATACGGCGATTATTTAAATCGGTTTCGCAAATGAGCAGGTTTTTCCCAAGTTCAGATGTTAAAGGCGATGCCGATACTGACCAACAGTGGGAGAAGCAGGTTTCGAAAAATGGTCCTTAGTTTGTTTGACAAAGCTACTTTTTTCGAGCCCACCTCAGTGTAACGTATTAGCAGCCAGGGTAACAAACGGGAATAGCATCATTAACAGCAACCTCTTCAGCGATGCGCCTCAAATTAAATGTTCTCGAACGAGAGGGATTCAAGAAATCTTGAGGGGCGGTTGACTCAAAATTCATGCCTAACCCCACCGAGCGAAAAAGCCTAGCTCTATTTCTCGGAGGAATTAAGGTGATGCCCAACTCTTCCAGTATCTTAACCGCCATCGTTGCAGTGGGGAAGCTGGTGTTCAGCTGCTGACGGACGCGTTCGATGGTGAAGCGCGGCATCATCGGCAGCATCTCGAACAGCCGGTAGCTCGCCGGGCCAGCCTTGGTGGATTGCAACAAACGCCTACGGTCGGTGGCCACAAGGCTGGCGACCTCAATGATGTTTTTCTCTGCGTCACCCGCAGCCGTGGCTACGCCTCCCAAAAAGAACGTGATCCAAGACTCCCAATCGCCATCTGTGCGGATGGCGGAGAGCCGACGGTAGTACTCCGCCTGGTGTTGCTTTAGGTAGCCGCTGAGGTACATCAAGGGTTCGGACAGCAATCCCCAATGTTCAAACAGAGCGGCGATCAGTAGTCGCCCGATGAGTCCGTTGCCGTCTAGAAGTAAGTGGTCATTCCCCCCGTCCATGACCTCTCTCCGGGCGTCCCCCCAGAAACCCAGTCGTCTGCGAAAAAAATCAGGGGCTGACGAATCAAGATACGACCACCCGTGGGACCCCACAGGGAACGGTTCCTTGGAAAAGGCTCGTACGAGCGGCTGCGCGGGGCTTTGCTGATGTGAGTGTAAGGTGAGGCAGCCTTCTCCGATGAGACTGGAGTGCCCTTGAGCTGGGAGTGCGCGCAGGGGCATGCCTGAGGCGGGGTCCTCTTTTTCTGCTTTATTGGAGTTTTTTCGGGGGTGGATGCACGATGATATCAGCTCTACGGAGAGCGATTCTCTTTCCAGATTCGAGGCGTCAGATTGCGGAGGTCTTCCGTCGGTGTAGTGCGGATATTTTGCAATACATGAATGAGATACTCATATGGATCGATGCCGAGTAGTCGGGCAGAAAATCACAAGCTATGAAGCAATGCGACATACTCACTGCCTATTTCTGTCGCGCAAAATAACCAATTTTTCCCTCCTGTCGCTATCGCTTTATTTCCTCTGATTTTGTGGGGGGACGCCCGGAGAGAGGTCATGGACGGGATAGAATGACCGCTTGCATATTTTCTATCGGGCCGCGGTCAGGATGACAGCAAAGCTCCGGGGTAGGACCAAAAGGCGTTCGTCGTCGCTACTCCTTCAGCGCTACGCTTCAGCACGAATCCTTACCGCCCCCCTCGGACGACATCACCGCAAACGAACCCGATTACTCGCAATAGTCCGCCCGAGGACACTCCTCTGAGCTATACACGACATCCCCCCCTTCACCCGGGAGACCTTAACAACTGCGGTCCCGCGGGAATCGGTAAGCGCTCTGACGGTAGCTCTGGAGCCATAGCCGGTGCAGGTTATAGTAAGAGCCGCTCTCTTGACGGGGACTCGTGCTTTTGAGCTCTTAATGGTGTAGGTGACGACCTCGAGCCTTGCGGTTGAACGGGAGAGGGTGCCCACTTGCTTGAGGGCGGTGGTGGAGATGCTGGGTCGGGTTGCCGTTGGCGCGGCCGTCGGGGTGGCTGTTGCCACGCGAGTCGAGGTTGCTGTTGGTGTTGCAGTGGCGGTGCGAGTCGGAGTCGCCGTACTGGTTGGCGTAAGGGTTGCCGTTGGACTCGCGGTATGAGTTGGTGTTGCCGTTGGGGTGGCGGTCGGTGTTGCGGTGCTGGTGGCGGTTGCCGTTGGTGTTGCGGTTGGGGTCGCTGTCGCCGTCGGGGTGGCAGTTGGTGTTGCGGTTGCCGTCGGCGTTTCTGTTGGGGTGCTCGTTGGCGTTTCTGTTGGGGTGCTCGTTGGCGTCAGGGTGGCGGTTGCCGTTGCAGTTGGTGTTGCGGTTGCGGTGGAGGTCTGGGTTGCTGTCGCCGTTGGTGTTGCGGTTGGGGTCGCTGTCGCCGTCGGGGTGGCAGTTGGTGTCGCGGTTGGCGTGTCAGTTGGTGTCGGGGTGGCGGTTGCCGTTGGTGTTTCTGTTGGGGTGCTCGTTGGCGTCGGGGTGGCGGTTGCCGTTGCAGTTGGTGTTGCGGTTGCGGTGGAGGTTGGTGTCGCGGTTAGGGTATGCGTTGCTGTCGGTGTCGGTGTGGGTGTTGGAGTTGCTGTCGGCGTTGCTGTTGTTATCACGCCACTCCCGGTAAGACTTACCTGTCGTCCATCAACGGTGAGGGTTGCCGATTGGGGGGTTGTGCTCACGGGAGCAAATGAAACGGCAACGGTACACGAACTATTCGGGAGAACTGAGCTACAGCCAGTCACCGCAGAGAAGGGTGGATTTGCCGAGCTAGTGACGGCGGGTTCTGTGAGGGTGACGGAGCTGTTGTTGATGACGGAGAGATTTTGACTCCCGATATCACCAATTAAGACGGCGCCAAAGTCGATGCCGAAGGTGCTCAGGGTTTGTTTGAAGTTGAGGAGTGCTAAGGTGGGAGATACCTTCGACGCAGTGGTCCCGTCGCCGAGCTGTCCGGAACCGTTCCCCCCCCACGCCGAAAGAGTCCCATCGGTCTTTATGGCGAGGGAGTGATAGTAACCTGCCGCAACGCTCGCCCAGTTTGTCGCACTCCCTACCTGGGTCGGATTCGATTTGCTAGCGGTAGTCCCATCCCCGAGCTCCCCGGAAGTGCCAGACCCCCACGCCCAAAGCGTCCCATCGGACTTTATGGCGAAGGTGTGATAATCACCTGCCGCAACGCTCGTCCAGTTTGTCGCACTCCCTACCTGAGTCGGAGTCGATTTGTTACCGGGGGTCCCATTTCCGAGCTGTCCGTATGCGTTATACCCCCACGCCCAAAGAGTCCCATCGGACTTTCGGGCAACGGTGTGAGCGGAACCTGCCGCAACGCTCGTCCAGTTGGTCGCACCCTCTACCTGGGTCGGGGTCCATATGTTAACGGTGGTCCCATTTCCGAGCTGTCCGGAACTGTTCCACCCCCAAGCCCAAAGCGTCCCATCGGACTTTATGGCGAGGGTGTGATAATCACCTGCCGCAACGCTCGTCCAGTTGGTCGCACTCCCTACCTGGGTCGGAGTCGATTTGTTAGCGGTGGTCCCATCGCCGAACTGTCCGTATCCGTTATACCCCCATACCCAAAGAGTCCCATCGGACTTTATGGCGAGGGAGTGATAATCCCCTGCCGCAACACTCGTCCAGTTGGTCGCACTCCCTACCTGGGTCGGGGTCGATTTGCTAGCAGTAGTCCCATTGCCGAGCTGTCCGTAATCGTTCCTTCCCCACGCCCAAAGAGTCCCATCGGTCTTTATGGCGATGGTGTGAGAATCCCCTGCCGCAACGCTCGCCCAGTTGGTAGCACTCCCTACCTGGGTAGGGGTCGATTTGTTAGCAGGAGTCCCATTGCCGAGCTGTCCGTAACTGCCAGCCCCCCACCCCCACAGCGTCCCATCCTCCAACACCATCATCGAGTAGGCATTTCCCGCCGACACCACCGCCGGCACGGCAGCCGCACCCCGAGCAGCCCCCATCAGCACCCCGAGCATGACCGCTACCACCCTTAATGTTTGCCGAATATGTCGCTTCAAGTGCCGCTTGCCCGGAAAGATACTCACCCCGTAAGAGGAAAGGTCGGCAGATGGGAGGAAAACTTGAACGTCGTTTCTATTTTTTCTATCGGGCCGCGGTCAGGATGACAGCAAAGCTCCGGGGCAGGACCAAAAGGCGTTCGTCGTCGCTACTCCTTCAGCGCTACGCTTCAGCACGAATCCTTACCGCCCCCCCTCGGACGACATCACCGCAAACGAACTCGATTACTCGCATATAGTCCGCCCGAGGACACTCCCCTGAGCTAAACACGACATCCCCCCTTCACCCGGGAGTCCTGAACAACTGCGGTCCCGCGGGAATCGGTAAGCGCTCTGACGGTAGCTCTGGAGCCATAGCCGGTGCAGGTTATAGTAAGAGCCGCTCTTTTGACGGGGACTCGTGCTTCTGAGCTCTTAATGGTGTAGGTGACGACCTCGAGCCTTGCGGTTGAACGGGAGAGGGTGCCCACTTGCTTGAGGGCGGTGGTGGAGATGCTGGGTCGGGTTGCCGTTGGCGCGGCCGTCGGGGTGGCTGTTGCCACGCGAGTCGAGGTTGCTGCTGGTGTTGCAGTGGCGGTGCTAGTCGGAGTCGCCGTTGGCGTAAGGGTTGCCGTTGGGGTGGCGGTGGCGGTTGCCGTTGGTGTATGCGTTGCTGTCGGTGTCGGTGTGGTTTTTGGAGTTGCTGTCGGTGTTGCTGTTGTTACCACGCCACTCCCGGTAAGACTTACCTGTCGTCCATCAACGGTGAGGGTTGCCGATTGGGGGGTTGTGCTCACGGGAGCGAATGAGACGGCAACGGTACACGAACTATTCGGGAGAACTGAGCTACAGCCAGTCACCGCAGAGAAGGGTGGATTTGCCGAGCTGGTGACGGCGGGCTCTGTAAGGGTAACGGAGCTGTTGTTGATGACGGAGAGATTTTGACTGGCGATATCACCGATTAAGACGGCGCCAAAGTCGATGCCAAAGTAAGTGGTCATTCCCCCCCGTCCATGACCTCTCTCCGGGCGTCCCCCCAGAAACCCAGTCGTCTGCGAAAAAAATCAGGGGCTGACGAATCAAGATACGACCACCCGTGGGACCCCACAGGGAACGGTTCCTTGGAAAAGGCTCGTACGAGCGGCTGCGCGGGGCTTTGCTGATGTGAGTGTAAGGTGAGGCAGCCTTCTCCGATGAGACTGGAGTGCCCTTGAGCTGGGAGTGCGCGCAGGGGCATGCCTGAGGCGGGGTCCTCTTTTTCTGCTTTATTGGAGTTTTTTCGGGGGTGGATGCACGATGATATCAGCTCTACGGAGAGCGATTCTCTTTCCAGATTCGAGGCGTCAGATTGCGGAGGTCTTCCGTCGGTGTAGTGCGGATATTTTGCAATACATGAATGAGATACTCATATGGATCGATGCCGAGTAGTCGGGCAGAAAATCACAAGCTATGAAGCAATGCGACATACTCACTGCCTATTTCTGTCGCGCAAAATAACCAATTTTTCCCTCCTGTCGCTATCGCTTTATTTCCTCTGATTTTGTGGGGGGACGCCCGGAGAGAGGTCATGGACGGGATAGAATGACCGCTTGCATATTTTCTATCGGGCCGCGGTCAGGATGACAGCAAAGCTCCGGGGTAGGACCAAAAGGCGTTCGTCGTCGCTACTCCTTCAGCGCTACGCTTCAGCACGAATCCTTACCGCCCCCCTCGGACGACATCACCGCAAACGAACCCGATTACTCGCAATAGTCCGCCCGAGGACACTCCTCTGAGCTATACACGACATCCCCCCCTTCACCCGGGAGACCTTAACAACTGCGGTCCCGCGGGAATCGGTAAGCGCTCTGACGGTAGCTCTGGAGCCATAGCCGGTGCAGGTTATAGTAAGAGCCGCTCTCTTGACGGGGACTCGTGCTTTTGAGCTCTTAATGGTGTAGGTGACGACCTCGAGCCTTGCGGTTGAACGGGAGAGGGTGCCCACTTGCTTGAGGGCGGTGGTGGAGATGCTGGGTCGGGTTGCCGTTGGCGCGGCCGTCGGGGTGGCT
>JBIIHQ010000008.1:0-155017 GCA_044235645.1 Bdellovibrionota bacterium
AGCTCAATCACATTACTCTTGCTCATGGTGGCGTACTCCTCGGTTAAATGTTTTGTTTGCCAACTAACAATCAACCAGATACGCCGCTTCCTTTTAAACCCTTAAACACCAGATTCGGTTATAGCTCACAGCGCAGCCGACGCCGCCTGTGGGAAACTCGCTCTTCTCTACCATCAACATTTTGGGTACATGATCACAATGACTTTTAATTTGAGGCAACTCGTAGCTCACTAAGAGCGAGTAATGTGTAAAGGCTGCATAACCTTACGACGATTATAGAAGAAGACGAGTGGCTTCACAGGAGCCGAGGCATCGGAGGAGCTCAGCGAATGGGGCAGGAACAGGAGCACGCTTATCCAGGGCGCTGTAGCGACATCCTTGGTCGGAGCGAGTTAGCAGCAAATCTGACTGGAGTGAGGCTAATCGTTTTCTGGCTTCTGCTGTTCATCACGTTAGCTGCGCCTTCTCTTTCCCTCGCAGCCCCCCGGACGGCCCGAGTTATCTCCATCCGATCTGAGCACGGATCTTCTGACACGATCGATACGGCCATGATCGCGGCATCGCGATCGCTGACGGTGCGAATAGTTCTCCCCGGGTCCGGTCTTACCGAAATATCCCTCAACAACCGAACCCTCTCCAACGAACAGATGGCGGGCCAAGGTTCCCGTTTCTGGCGGGGAGAAGCGCGAGCTCCTTCGCGAGAGTCTGGGAGGGGAAGTTCGGCCGCAATCCGATGGGCCGCTGCATCGCTCACGGCTGGTCGGCGCTCGCTCGCGCGCGGCCCCTTACCCCTCAGAGATGCGGATCGGCGAGTCACTCTTAATTTTGCGACCTCGGGACTTCGGGGCGGTACCCGGTTCTTCGCACTCTCCGCTTTTGACGGCGATACTCATTTTCGCGTCGTTCGAGCTCCCCATTTTGCGCTTGCCGATAAAGGTTGTGGCTCCGATAACCTCTTGTCGTTCACGCAGGCTACCCAGAAGTCTGCTCTGAATGGCGTAAGTTCGCCGAAGACTCCACGTGCGAGCCTCGGAAAAACCCTCTCAATTCGGAGTGTCGCCGATCATCTTTGGATAGCTCGGTACGGTTCTACCGCTAACAGCCGGATAGAGACCATAACGAATGCAGCGGCATCGGTGTATGGTCGCGATGTGGGGATCGACATCTCTGTCGAATCCACCTTTCTCGATTCGTCGCCACTTTCCTACCCAAGTGCGATAACAGCCTCAGAAACGCTCCTAGACCTTTTTAGACAAAATGCCACCAGAGGTGCCGCCGATGTAGGAGTTTTGTTTACCGATCGGACATTTGATGACGGAGTTATTGGAATAGCCTACCTCGGGGTTGTTTGTCGTTTTCCTGCGGCATCTTATGGGGCAATACGACGATTTCAAGATGCCCTGGATCCGATCATTCTCGCGCACGAGCTGGGTCATAATCTCTCTGCGGAGCACGTCACGGAGGGGATTATGACAACCTCGCTCAACCCCTCGAATCCCCCTTCTTCATTCTCGGCAGCCTCTGTTAGCCAAATATCCTCTCATGTGAACGCCTACGGGTTCTGTCTGGAGTCTAAGGCGTCAACACCAACCCCCCAACCAACGGCTACACCGACGGCAACGCGAACCTCCACGCCGCTGGCCTCGTCAACTCCGACCATCCCGTCCCCCGACCCCACCACCTCACCTGCCCCATCACCGACGACCTCTCCTCAGCAGACGCCTCCGACCCCCTCCACAACGCCAACGCCCCGGAGCACATTGGTGGTCACTGCAACTCCGCGTCCACCCGAGACCAGCTTTTCGGTTTCAGGTCAAGTTGCCACTAAGGGAAGACGGACTGCTGGGGTAAACATATTGGTCGAGGGGTTTGAGCAATCGGGGATACCTTTCTCATCGACTGTTACAACCGATCCCCTCGGCGATTTCCGTTTAAGAGGTGTGCCTCCCGGCTCGTTTATCGTTCGGCTTGCATCTCCCCAGCTTTCATCCGAACCGCTTCAGTGGCAGGTGATCGGAACAGCGGGGCAGCGGATCACCGCGCTTGATTTTTCGGTCCGCCCCGTCGGAATCACCATGAAGCGAGGTGCCCTCTTCACGAATAATCCAGTCGTTCCTTTATCACTCTTCCCCCCGTCGGGGACGACGAAGATCTTGGTATCGAATGATGGAGGATTTGAGGAATTCACGGAATTCGGTGTCAGGAGCACCCTTTCATGGACCCTCTCCTCGTCTGGGGTGGAGAGACTACCGAAGACCGTATACGTGCGCTTTGCAGGCACCGATATTGATTCGTCTCAGACCTTCACCGATGACATAATCCTTGATCAGACCCAGCCCACAGTGACACGAGCGAGAGGATCTAAAAATACGGTGCTCGATGAAGATGTCGTCTTTATGTGCGGGAAGTCCCGTTTCTCGAGCAAGAAGAAGACTTATCAAATAGCCGCTCGGTGGATAGATCTCTTCCGCGCAAAGGGATATTCCCTCGGCCCATGCAGTCAGGATGACACCTCAACAGGAGCCGATGTGGGTACTTCGCCTGGTGCTGCAAGGACCGCGAACCTCTCCTCCGCAGATCGGTTAAAACGGATCTCGGTGTCACTCCGCGCGCGAGATGCGACCTCAGGGATAGACGCCGTGCAGTTTTTTAATGGCAAGCGGGTGCTGACTCCGTGGTTGCCCTACAAAGCTGCTGTGCAGGTCGTGGTCCCGTCTGACGCATTGCTGGCGGTTCGGGTGCGGGATCGAGCCCTCAATGTCTCTCGAGCGCGTAAAGTGACATTTCAGTAGCGTACCAACCGGAAAACCTCGTTCACCACTTCATCGGTAAAAAGAATCCCCTGTGCGAGCTGAATTCGAGAGAAGAGAGAGCCACACAAACCTAAAAGAAGATAATCATATCCCCGAGCCTTTCGGTGGACGCGGACAGAATTTCCTACCTTAAAATTTGAGAGAGAGGGTGCACAGCTCACATTTCTTGGCAGAAACAGTGAGCTGTGCAGAGGAGATAGTGCTCCACCGATCGACAGGAGCGTTCGATGGAGCCGTATGCCGAGAAGAACATGAGGCTGAGGGACCCCTTTTTCCGGCGCTATCACCCTCGTTTCCTCTCCGCAACCAATAAAAGCACCGAGGCCACCAACTGTTTACCCTCAGCATCGACCGCAGCAAAGCGGTCGGGGTCGAGGAAGCGAAACAATTGTGCATTTGCCCACAGATATCGCCGTGAAGCGACGTATCCAAGGACCGCCGAGAGCGCCATCCCTGAGAGTAATGGCACCACGAGGCCTGGAGCAAATACAGCGACGATTACGGAGCTGAGGAGCAGGGCTAAATACCAAGCTCCAAAGACCGAAACCGCAGACCCGAAGAACTGTTGACCCCGAAGCCAAAGGAACTTCGGCATCTTCCTCGTTCTTCCCCCCAAGATGGCCAAAGGTACACTGTTGAGGGCGATCCCGAGATAGACGATACCAACCATGAATGCCGCCATTCGGGGGCTTCGCCAAACACTCCACGGTTCGGAGGTGTCTGATGTCACGACTGAATCGCCTCTTTCTGCTGACTCAACAACCCCTGGAGCGATTCGCCCCGGCAGAGTCCAACCCGACTGGAGCGCATCGAAATGACGATCCAGGCGATTGAAAAGGTCGAGTCTCTCAGCCTCAGGAAGGCCGTATGCCCGCTCAACAGCACGGGACGCAAGCCTGACTCGTTCGAGGTCGCTCATCTCCAAACCACTCAGCACCCCCGCGATCTGTTCGATTCGGGTGGCGTCGTTGATAGGAGCAATGACGGCGAGCTTCCGAAGCCAGTGATCGAAGCTCTCGGTGAGTGTCTTGCGCCACTTCCTCGCCTCTGGCCGCGATGGCGAGGCGGGGATCTGGGCTATCGGGGTTGCGGTTCCAAACGAGACGACGACCTGCGAGCCGAATGGCTCCAAAAACCCCGAATAGCTCAGGCCAGCACAAACGAGCGCCGGGCTGACGTCGACAGGGGGATTCTCAGCAGTGATTCGAGCCACATCGAGTGCCAACTGAGCAGCACCGGCTTGGACCTTATCAAGGCTATATCCTCCTGGACTTCCACCATCGGGGTAAATAACCACCACGGCGCCAGCAACCACCCGACGTGCAGCCTCCTCAAGGAGGGCGAGATTTTCGGCTCTGTCGCGAGCTGAGTCCCGACCATCCTTTGCCCGATGAATCGGGATGAGGTTTATGGACCTGAGGAAGCCAAGCCGGAGAACATCCTCAATTCTTCTCAATCGAGCCTGAAGCACTGGGCTTCTGGCTCGATTCATAAACGGCCCCACTAGTGCCCCCTCGTAAAGGGTGCTGTAGGCCAAAAAGAAGACATCTTGACGTCCGAGAGCGTAGGCCATCATCACCGAGTCCATCATATGATTGCAGTGTGGACCCGCAACTACGAGCAGCCCTCCTTTCGGCAGCTGCTCCCGTCCGACGACCGTCACCCGCCCGTAAACGAGGGGAACCGCCGAGCTGCTGACAAATTTCAGCAGCGGAAAAAGTGAAATGCGCATGGTTAAAAAACCTTTCGGTTCTCTCTTCTACCCAATCCACACATGTAAAAACCACTTAAAAACCTCCGTTGAGGCGAATAAAAAAAAGAAGAATCTCCCTTTTGTTGAGACTTTGAAGCTAGCAAAGAGGCGAAGGGGAGTAAAGCCGAGGGGAGAATGAGGATGGGGGTTCACTGGTACGACAGGACCCTCTCAGAAGAAAATAATGAGGGCCGTCGAAACACCTGAGGTGCATACGGCCCTATAACCCTCTTGGGGGGTGCGTTGAATCTAACGCGCTGGAAAATTCTTCTCCTGCACCTGCTGCAGAGTAAGAAGGAGAACTAACGTGAGAACTGCTGCCTTGTACAAAATGACAAGGCAGAAGAACACGCCCAGCCCGAAGGTGAGATCTCCCAATTCGAGGAAACTGCCCACGCAGTCCGAAAGGGGAGCGAGCGGATGCTTACGCACAATTTAACCTGCCAACAGGTAAAATATTCCCTGATTATGCCCGGTAGTCAACTCCGCCCCAAAACCCCTACCGCCTCACGTACCCGACCAATCACCCGATCGGCGACTGCTCTTGCCCGGTCGGCACCCTCGCCCACGACCTGCCGCAAAAATGGCTCGTCAGCGCGGTAACTCTCATACCGCTCCCGAGGAGCGGTCAATTCACGATTCATCGCCTGAAATAGCTCATCCTTTGCGTGCCCCCACCCCATGCCACCGGCGGCGAGCCGAGATGCGAGGTCGATCCACTCCTCGCGGGAAGCAAAAAGGGTGAACAGATCCCCAACGAGGGTCCCCTGAAGGGTCTTTGGTGCTTCGAGTGGGGTCGAATCTGTCTTGATACTCATCACCTTCTTGCGCAACGTGGCAGAGTCGCAGAACACCGGAATGGTGTTGTCATAGCTTTTGGACATTTTGCGCCCATCGAGCCCGAGCACCGTCATCACCGACTCGTCGATGTGGGCGGTCGGCAGTTTGAGTACATCACCATAAACCGCGTTGAACGATCCCGCAAAATCACGCGCCATCTCGACGTGCTGTTTTTGGTCCTTCCCCACCGGTACGATATCGGCCTCGTAAAGCATAATGTCAGCCGCCATCAACACGGGGTAGTAGAGCACCCCGTGATTAACCTCTCGCTGCGAGGCAAGCGCATCCTTGTAAGCATGCCCTTTTTCAAGAAAACCGACCCCAGTAACGCAGCTTAGATACCACGCCAGCTCGGTAACGGTAGGAATATCCGATTGCAGATAAATTGCGTGACGGGTGTGATCGAGCCCTGCGGCGAGATAGGTTGCGATCACGTCGTAGGTCGCTTCTCGCAGTTTCTGCGGTTCCTTCACCGTCGTAAGGGCGTGAAGATCAGCGATGAACAAAAAGAGTTCATTTCCCTGTTGTCGCGCGACCGCTGGCTTCACCGCAGCAAGGTAATTACCGATATGAAGCTGGCCCGATGCGCGAATGCCAGTTAGGATACGAGGAAGAGGTAAATGCTGCGTTGTCATCTGTTGTCTTGATGCGAGATTCGGTAAGAAGCAGGAACCCGTAATAATCGATGATTACTGAGGCTACCGTGGTTCCTTCAATGGGTCAATCAAAGCCCACTTTATTGAGAAACCTTTCGATGGTCGGCCGAATGTCCACGCTCATTGTCCTGAGCTTCTCACTCGCACTCTGGTGCTCGCTCATCAGTATCGGTTTTCTGATAGCGCCAGAGGTTCGTCGCACGACCGCTGAAGCGAGTCTGCGATGCTTGGTGCTGGGTCGCGCCACTCCGGTTTCCTCAACGGACTTCCCTAACTACGTCGATCTGCCTGAACCTGACAAATTAAAGCACCTGATTGCTCAGAGCCTAGCACCACTCACCCTTCCCGAGCGACTCACGAGTCTCCTTCTTGACCTTTCTGAGCCATCGCCGACGAGCTTCTCGATCCTTGAGCAACTCGTATCATTGGCGGTCCTCGTCAGCCCCGAAGAATCAGCATCTCGACTAGCGGAAAATATCCCAGCGCTGATGGATGCCCTTCCAACAGGAACAAGTAACCGAGTCCTTTCTGAACTTCTCCCCCCGATGGAGTTACTTCTTGATAACATTTCTCTCCGCGTAACTCAGATTCGAGAAAGCGAAAAGATCGAGGCGAGGCTCCGCGATCTCACCACTGAATGTTACCAGCTTCGATACAAGCTTGCCGAACTGCTTGGACTTGCAAGCCCAACACTCGGCCGCCATATCGCTCATTCAGTGTGCAGCGCGTACAACTCGGGACCGTTGCGTGGCTTACCGACACTTTCACTACTTCGCTCTGAACCGGAAACACCCGAAGCGCTGTCGAGAGCTCTGCGAGCGGCCGGATCTTCGATTTATTTTGCAGATGGCACCTTCTCAGATCGAGCAACGCAGCAACGATTTTACACGCTCTCACCCAGCTGGCGGGCATCATTGGCAACGCTCGTACCCCAGATTGCAGACCAAACCGAGCGGCTCCTCACTCATCGCGACGCGCTGGAACGTATCACGCAGGAAACAGCCCGTCTCGGAAGGAAGTTCATCGGAGCTCTTCTCAATGCCATGCACGAAGCGCGGGTCAGTCCGCTCCATCGTCGTCAATCACCGGTGATCACCCAGCTTACTGATTGGGTGGTCGATACAATCGCTTGCGAATAACCGAGAGAAGAAACGGCGTGAACAGAATTGGCCTTCGACTCAATTCCACAGAAAGCCTGCAAACGAGGGAGATATTCGACCGCCCTGAGCGGATCCGACAAAAGGTCGACTTAAAATAGTGTAATATCAATAACTTAAAAATTCCCCCATCGTCGAAAAAATTTTCTTGAATCCTTCTTTTTTTGCCTTGTGGACCCCCAAAAGACCTCCTATTATCCCCCCACTTGGCACCGGGAAGCGCCATGGGGATGGAGGAAGATGCGCCTTCGTGAGAGCAAGAGTTCTTTTGCTCTAAGCGTGGTTCTGATGCTGGGGATGGCGAAAAAAAAATTTGTAAAAAAGCAGATTAACGCGCTCTCTTAGTGATAGAATCGCATAACTTCGAGACTCTTATGTTTAATGTCGTTTAGTCCGGTTAGCGGAGACTGTCAGGTTCAGCAACGTATGCTACGGAATGAATGTACCGCTTTGTGGCTCGTGCGTGAGCAGGGCACTCGCTGGAGGGTGATGAAGCCCTCGTCGGAGTATGTTCAGACGCGGGGACGTTTCCATTCCGGTTTTTTTGTCGGTTGAACTTCGAGAATTGGTTTCTTCACGAAATATCGGTGCTCCCGAAGAAACAGGCGGGAACCGAAAGGCCGGTTGGCCTCGCTCCCTTGAGTAAGTCCCTAAGGCTTCAGAGAGGAGGTGGCTGACGAGATGGCTGTCGCTGGTTAATCTGAAACGTATTCTTGATAAAAGGCACTCCTTGAGGGCCGGGGATGCTTTCGGCCTCGTTCCAGCGATCGTCGATCAATGCGAAGGAAGAAAATTCAACGAAGCTAAGTGGTAGGCCATTGGTGAGCGACTCTGGTCACCAGGGTGGACAATGCTCAACACAGTGTGAGGGAGTTTGCAGTGGGTGGTGTGAAGAGTTCTGCGAGATAGATTGTGATGACAGATATCCGCAAGACGGAAACCAAAAACTTATGTAAGCAGTATTAGGGAGAACAATACTATGAAAGGATGGTCGAATTCTGAGACTCCAGGTTCAAGTGTGATGTTGCCGGAAAAGCGGCTGCTCGCGGCGGTGCTTCAACGGGCAATTACTGACTATCTCTCGGGCGACCAAGACGTACAAGAGGACTCCGCCCAGTGGCTCCTCGACGACGAGCCGTCAGGTTCTCCTCTTACCTTTGAATTTGTGTGTGAAGCTCTCGATATCGACCCAGCTGGCCTTCGTCGCCAAATACTCTCTCAGCGAGCCACACTGTCTGCCTCTGCGGCTGAGAATGGAGCAATTACTGCATCGCTATTCTAGGTGAGAGGTCAAACAGCTACCCTCGATCCCGAGTAATCAGTCGAAATCGAGGGTAGGCGCTTGACACGAGTGCCGGGCAATCGTCTCTCAATAAGGATGATGCTCGGGGCAGCATAGAGGGCTTTCAACCATAAAAGGGGGCAACCCATGGCGAGATGTCCCTCCTGTGGCGGTCAATCGGCCCGCAGATCGCCTGCTCATCCCTCTTTCCCCTTTTGTTCCGAGCGATGTCAACAACTCGACCTCAGCGCGTGGCTTCGGTCCGACTTTGTGATATCAACTGCAATTTCTGAAGACGTTATTCCGCTTTGTGAGGCTGGTAAACAAGAGGTCAACCCAGCGAACGACGGGATCGCGATCTCCCCGGACAGTCTCGAGGATTTCCTCATCGATTAAGCCCTCGCCTCAGGGCGAAGAGTCTTGCACATTGCCCTCATCAGAGGGATGGGGCTTGTCTTTCATGTTTCCCAACGCAAAGATTTATTTGAGAAGGCAGGAAAGGTCGCCCTCCCGCTCTCCTGGCCATTCTATTTGTGATGTATCGCCCATTAAGCTGGTACCAGGAGCGGTAGATCGAGATATCGAACGAACTCAACACTACCATCATATTTGATGAATAAACTACAACCATCTGAAATAATTGTCCTTTTAAGCTTTGTCTTGCCCTAACTCCAACATAACCCCTTGAAAGACTGTTGCAATTTCGCCAGAACCCTTTCGCAAGGTTGTTATGAGCATGAGTCTCGCCCCAACTCACTCGAGACCCGATTCCTCGATCGGACTGCCTCTGCCGGCCGTAACCTCGACAGGGAAAGGTCTTGCCGCGCTTCTCGAGTCAAAATCAGAGGTGGTAGCGCTGATCGGAGGACGGTCAGAAGATGCCGCCGTGGTTCGACGCACGACGGAGGGCGGTTATGAGGTGAAGACACCTCGGGTGACTGCCGTTTTCGATAGTTCGGGAGTATGTACCGGGTTCAGAAATGCCCAGGGGGACCAGATGAGCAGTCGAAATCTCGGCGGTAATTTGCTCCTGGAAAAGATTGAACGATGGGGACTAGTGGAGGATAAAAGGCACCAGGGTGAGTCACAAGTGGCTCTGACTGGTTCCGAGGCCCTCACCCCAGCGATAATGAGGCCTCAATCGACACCATGGATCCTTGCTGTTGGCTCGGATACTCCATTCCTCCGACAGAAGGGGGTATCATCCTCCGCCATAACCGCATTCATGAAGGAGGCGGAGACCATTTTTGCCCGTCATGGCCACTCGCTCACCCGAGAGCAAGTCGTTGCATTGACCGCTACCTGTCTCCAGGAGAATGCGTTATCGACGGGTCGAACCGCTGGTGGTCTCGGGATTTGTCAGTGGAACGGGTCACGAGAAACCAATTATCACCTCTTTGCCCGTCAGTATGCCCGCCTCCATCCTGGAACCTCTACCGTCGGAACCCAACTCGCCTATGTTCTGCATGAAATGGGAGAGGATGTAGGACCGAGGGGTGCGGGGAAGGGGGTTCGCTCCGAAGCCGGCGAGATGTTCCTGAAAGCCACCTCCGTTGAGGAAGCGATGAACGCCCTTGCCAAATACGAAGGTTACGGAAATGCTGGAAATCGCTATCGATTTGCGAGAGAACTCGATCGTGGACTTCGCCGACCCAATGTAGATGATTTAGTGATTTAGCTCCCGGGGGCGACGACCTTGGACAACGGGGATCTGGACAACCTCGGTGCTAAGTCACATTCTCGAGGTGTTACCCATTGGCATCATAGAACCGAACTTTCTCTCAGCTATTTTCCCCCTTCTCAAGCTCCTTCATCAATCGATTCCGAGCCCGGTGGGCACGAACCTTCACATTAACCTCACTGAGACCGACCTCGCCAGCTATGTCTCGAAGACTGCGATCCTCAACGTGCAACCCGACGAGAATCGCGAGATCCCCGGGTGAAATCGAACCACAGAGCTGTCTGAGGAGCGAGACATTTTCGAATCTACCCTCCCACTCTGAAAACGAAGTCGCTGCTTGGTCATCCGAGGCGATTTCTCTCTCTTCATCGCTACTTTTTACATCGCCGAGCTGTCTGGCCTTGCGGTTCAGGTGTCGCAGCGCAATGCGCCGGGTGAGGGTGGCAAGCCAAGCCCGGACCGCACGCGTATCCCGAAGCTGGGGCAGCTTGCGATAAGCAACCCAAAGGGCTTCTTGTTCAACATCCATCACTGATGCGTCGCGCACGAACTGTCGCGCAACCCGACGCACCGTCTTGCGGTGGTCGGCGCAAATTGTCTCGAAAAGGTGCTGAATCGCATCGTCCGAGACCGTTTTTGAAGATCGTTGCGAGGCCACGTTTACCCTCATGGATGTAGCTAGCTCTTTTTTTGGTCTCCCAATCGAAGCGACTCACATGCAGGAACCTTGGGATTCCCGAAAACAAAGCCCACCTCCTTCAACGGCAAAGCGTCGAAAAACTTAATACGCCACTATCAAATTCCCCCCCCCAACAGCTCTCTCAAGAAGCCCGAAGATTCACTTTCGCCTCTTATTCGATGCTACCACTACCCAAAAGAACCCAACTATCGTCGACCCCATAACCGACGACGAACCCTCGATACGATGTCACGTCGCCAGAAGCGAAACTGACGACGCTGAAAGTTCATCCAGAGGAGCCAATAGCCCACCGGAGAGAGGATAAATCGAAGAACTACTCCCCGCCAACGGGGAAGACAGCAGAACAGATGGCTCCACATGTGAATCTCTGTTTTGATAAAGTGGCTCGGTGAGTGTCGCGGGGTCTCGAAGCCATACGCTGGGATGGGCTTGCCCTGCCGCCGGCGGGTTTCGATAACCCGAAAGGCTCGCCACCGCTTTTCCCCCGCCATCAGAGAGTTACACGCGAGTGCCTCTCGCCGAGTAACGTCGAGGAATCCGAGTTTTCCCTCGTCGACCATACGCCGACAAACTTCGCGAGCGTATGAGGAACGCACCAGCGCGAAGCTCCATCCTTCAGAAAACTTCACGGCATCCTCTGGGGGGGCCATCCAGGGATCACCGACCGCGATGTCAGCAAACTCGGCGGTTGCGTCGTAACAGGTCAGGCACCGCTCGGGGGTATAAAGCCGGTACAGGATATTAATCATTTCAATAGAGGTGGGGCGATAACCCTCCGCCCTCTCACCAAAATACACAGGATAGAGGCTTCCATCATCGAGCTCGAGGTAGGGAGTGCCGGGGTGTTTTCCGATCCGGGAGATGAAGCGACGCGCTCGTCGCGCTTTATCGCCGAGCGTCTCCCACAACACCGCGTACGCATCGTGCTCAATCGCGGCGTGACAAAAGAGTCCGATGGTGAGAACCACCCGCGATTGGATTCTCTCGTCGAGCTCTGCCGCCTTTCTGACCCCATGAATTTGACACGGCAATCCAACGACCGCGTATCGACCGGGCTTTTCACGAATCTCTGCGAGAAGGGTATTCGTCGGCGCGATCGCATATTTCGATTTCATCGCCCCCATCAACTCCTCGGCAGTTCGAGCGATCATCGGCCTCCCGCGCCACAATTCCCTTTCATCCGACTGGATGGTGACCGCTCCATCGATCTCACCCCGCTCGAGGAGGTCGAGGAGAATCGCGGTGACGAGCCCTCCAGAGGTGGAACCCTCACGGATCCGGGCATCGGTTGCATACGCAATCCCTTGGTCGATAAAGTGACCGTGGGTATCGTTGTGATCAGATGCGACCCCGAAGATGGACTGGTAGAAATGATCGGCACCGAATTCATCACCTGGGCACACCTTGACGCAGAGCTGGCAATCGGTACACGCCGAGAGATTGGTGACAGTCGGGTACTCCTCACCATCGCACGAAAGCACCGACGTTGGGCAGATACCCACACAACTTCCACACCGATGACACAACCCTCCATCGACGATCCGCGCGAGGGTGCGGAGGGTTCGGGGCACCTCGTGTTCAGCAACCGGAGGCCACTCAAGAGGTGCTCCCATGGGTCCTGCGCCCCCTCTCAATGGCGCTTCGTCGGGCAGGATTCGGAGTCCCGTGGGCCGTGAGGTAGTCGTTGCCCCCGCGTTTACGTTTTTCTCCTCACGCATCACAACGCTCCTTACTCAGCCAATGCTCTCCCAACGCCACAACCCGTGCGCCAACAGAGGGAAAGGTTGTATATTTGCCTGCTTGCACTGTTATATGGCCATCACAGGCCGCGATATGGGTACGGGGATCGGCGGCCACCGGCGCACAGGCAGAAGGCCCCTCCCGAAGGCGCACGAACTGTCTCGGCAATATCCCGGATTCAACGCCAACCACATCGTTGAGTGACAGTCCAAGCACCCCCGCACCAGCAACCTCATCAACAAGGGAAGCAAGATGCTCCTCGGGAACCGTGGCGCTCGAGCGCGTGGCGAGCCACTCGGAGAACAACGTCGTACCTCCCGACACACTACCTATCGAGGAACGATCCTCCCTCCACCCGCACGCGGAAAGGGGGAGGTACCCGGTGCCAATCGCTGAGCGACCGCCGGAACGGGGGGAGATAAAGAGCATACGCCCTCGATTTGAACCATCACCCGTTATTGGTACCGCAATCCCGAGCCCGCTACTGATGTCCCTGCCCAGCACGACATTATATCCGACGCACCACCGAATCTCCTGATTGTTCCCACTCTCTTCATCCCCCCACGGTCCCCGAGCATCTACCACCACTCGACAGTGGACGACCTCGCCACCCGAGAGCTCCACGATGAATCGGCCATTCTCTCGATTCATCCTCTCAACTGACGTCTGTTCCCTTACCACCCCCCCTGCCGACTCGATCTGTTCCCGCACCCGACCCACCAATCCGTGATGATCACGCAGCCAGCCATCCTCCCACCCGAATGCCGCGATTGCACCTCGGCGCTTGACCAACGGGTGTTCCGGGGATTTATGAATGGGCACCACTCCCGGACCCGCTGATACGTTGACCCGACCTGCTCCGACGATGGCGCGATATCCGAGATGACCGAGCGTCAGGCCACACCGACCTTTCGTTCCCCATCCGAAGACCGGCATCCAACAGGGGAGAGGAGCTATCTGTTCGGGAAATGCTCGTCGGAGCTCCGCTAAGGATCGGGCTGATTCGAGAATCCGACCAACCGCGCCGTTCTGCATGTAACGGAGACCGCTATGGATGATACAGTGGCTGTTTGACGATGCTTCAGAGGCGAGCCGTCCTCGCTCAAAAAGGTGGACCGACCACGGCCCGGAGGAGCGCCCCCGAGAGCGACGTTCGGAGAGACAAGCCGCCCGCGCTATTCCTAATCCGGTGATGCCTCCGCCAATTATCACCAGATCAACAATCGCCCCGTCGTTGCCGCCCCGCGTCATGCAGCTGCCTGCTTAACCGGTGCCGCCCCGATCGCAAAAGCTTCGTCGACCGAACTGCCGCGATTGAGTGCTCCGACGATGTGCGCTGCCCGAGCCGCCTCGATTCGAAGCTCAGGCACTCGCCGCCCAAGATGTGCTCGAATCTCAGCCCGTCGCTCCCAAGAATCGGTAAAGTGGCGGTAGAGAGGCTCCTCGCCGAAATCGTGAAAACTCATATTAAGCGAGGGCAAACCGAGCACCCGAAAATAGTAATCAACCTTCGGCTGATGACCGAGACCGATCGTCGGAACAAGCTCTGACGAGGCAAGAATCGTCGCGTGGAGTCTCATTCCAAATAGCATCGATAGCTTTTGAAATACTCCCTTGATGTCGTAGTGGTCGTACTCGGTATTTGACAATATCGCCTGGGGTACGCGGGGCGAGATCCGTTGAGCTAACTCCTGCGTAAGGGGAAGGTCGTGATGCTGGGTACTCACCATTAGTAAACTCACCCCCGTATCGAGGGCAAATCGCTCAATTGCCCGGGCGGTGGTCGCAAGAAATACCTCTTTTCCCATCGATGGGCGACGAGGACGAACCCAGGTATCAATATATTTGCTGACGTTAATCCCGACAACCTCTCGGGAAATATCAATCCCCAGCTTGTTCACAATCTCTTGCACTCGCCGCTCATCGGCTGGTTTAACACTTATCGCGGCATCCGCCCCAATAAGCACACGAGGATTTGTGACTCCTACCGAACGCAGGATATCGTACGACTCCTGATCGCGAACCGTGATAAAATCCATTTGCTCCCCGAGGTCGCGCAGAATAGCTGCGCCTTTGGGGGTATCAATCGGGCCAACTCCCACATTGTACATACCAAGCAATCGGCCCCGCCGCTTCGCACGGGGTAGAAGCTGAGCGACTGATATCATATTATTGAAGAGAGGATTATAAAGAGATCGATCGAACAGAATCGCATCGAAGATAAGGCTTAGATCGGTCCGGACGACGCTTCTGAGAGTCGGCACCCCGAGCATCCCGACCGAAAGCGCCCACGGCAACATACTGATCGGCACGGTCCGGTGATGATAATGCTCCCGAACAAAGGTCGGATTGAGCGTCGGTATTTCGTACGTTACCGGCCGCCGCAGGTTGTCATCGATAGCGTCCATGATACCCGCGATCAGCGCCGCATCGCCGGCGTTACGCCCACTCGATGAGCCCAGCAGCGTTATTGATCGTATCGACCCCTGGGTATCTCCTGCCTGCTGCCCTGAATAAGACTCCCGCACCACGCACTCCCTCTCTCTCTTAACCATCAGCCCTCCTCGCCGACCCCCGCCCCAAACGGACCGGGATCGGCGAGAATTCACCTCACTTCGGCGCCGCAGCCGGACTAGCCACTGGCTTCGCTGTGCCATTTGGCTTCACGATGGCGAGAAGCTCGACCTCAAACACGAGGGTCGCATTTGGTCCAATCCTCGGCGGCGCTCCTCGCTCGCCATAGGCGAGTGACGCCGGAATAACAAGCTCATACTTGGACCCCTCCTGCATCAGCTGCAACCCTTCTTGCCATCCCTTGATAACCGCCTTCACCGCGAATTCCGCTGGCTCACCACGTTCAACCGAGCTATCAAAGACAGTCCCATCAACAAGCTTACCAACGTAATGGACCCGCACCGTGTCGGTCAGGGTAGGAGGGGCTCCGGAGCCAGGCTTGAGGAGTTTGTACTGAAGCCCGGATGGAGTGACCTTCACGCCAGCGGCTGCCTTGTTCGTCTCGAGAAAAGCTTTCCCCTTGGCCTCAAGCTCGGCTTGCTTTTTTTCAAAGCGAGCTTGAGTGCCCTGCTGAAACGCGATCATAACCCGCTGACTCTCCTCGGGGGTAATCGCCGACGCCGTCCCCTTGAGCGCCTCTTCAATACCCCGAGCGACGAATGCGGGACTGATCGGAGTCTCGCTCTCCTTCATCTTCTCCCCAATATCCCGACCAATCAGGTAACTCACTCGCTCATCATCAGTCGCAAAATTCTGCGCTATTACCTCACTCACCGATCCTCCCATCGCTAACGCTAAACCCACTATAGTGAGCCCCTTGGTTATTCTCATAGCTTGCTCCCTTTACGCCTACTCTTTTGTCGTTTCAATCGTCCGCCTCGCTCTCCCGACGGCGACCGACATGCCTTTCACCTCTCTCTCCTCTTTACTCGCTTCTACTTTCTCGCTCCGAGGCCCCCTCCGATCCTGCCGATTGTTCCTCCCGCTTGGCAGAACGCAAAGCCGCTCGCATCGCTTGTCGCAGCAGTATGCTCCGTTTCGCCTCATCGGTCACCCTCACCGCATTGTCATAAAGCGTTGCATCCATGATGAGAGCACCCAAGGTTCCCGTCCCTCTCGCAAGGGCATCACTGACTGCCGCGATATCGGCAGATGCGGAGGATGCATTAGCAACGATCCGATGAAGTGCTTCTCGAGCATCAGACCCGAGCAATCCCGGCAGCACACCGTCACTTCCCTTCAGCCGGTGCACCACTTCACGAATATCAGCGGTTGCAATTTTCAGGTTTTTAGCCGCGTCCCGAAGATCCTCAATCGTCTCCTTCCCGGTTGAGCCGTAAACTACTTCGTGCGCAAAACCTTTTCCTCGCTCGACCTCGCTTATTACGCGGTTGAACGATTCGAACGCTTTCACGAGCTTGTCGACACCCTCTTCCTTTACCTTGCCAGTGATTGAGGTAAGATCCCTTGCAACCGTCGAGGTGTCCTCGACGATCGACTGAACTTTCCCGAGAACCGCACTAATCTCCTGCGAATCCTTTACCGCGATATCACTGCCGGGAGGGAGACGCTCCTCCTTCCCACCTCCCGTAATGCTCACATATCGGTCGCCGAGCAGCCCCTGCGTTTCAATCGTTACAACGGAATCTTCCCTCAGCCGATTGATGTACGGCTCGTTAATCAGTAAGTGGATCCGAATCTCGGGATCGCTCTGATCGCGCGGGAACTCGATCGATCCAACTCGCCCAATCTTTATCCCACCTAATCGAACCGGCGCCCCGGTCGCCAGTCCTTTCGTGTCCGTTAATCGGGCATAATACGGGACCTGCTCTACAAAGAGCTGTCGCTCGCGACCCATCACAAGGATACTCACGAAGAGAAGCCCGAGTGCAACCAGCACAAAGATTCCCGCCCGATACTCGTTTCGCAGTGTTGCCATCGACCGTATGCCTATCCTCTACGCTTTGAGATCGTCAAGCCCCTGAGCCTCATCGCGCGCCTTCAGCTCGGAGAATCCCCCAATCAAGGCGTCGCCGTGAAAAATTTGGGGAAAGGTTTTCATCCCCGATCGTTGACGGAGCTGCTCGCGGATCTTGGTATCACGCGAGTCGACCATGATCTCCTCGTAGGCGATACCCCGATTCGTCAAAAGTGCCTTTGCCTGCACACAGTAAGGGCAATAGTCGAGGGAATATATCGTTACGGTTGCCATGTTGTTCTCCGTTGCTGAAAGCTGCCTATCCACACTTTGCTTTATCACTCTTGAGCGGAGGAGATGATCGCAGGTTCGGCAATAATGCAGTAGTCCTGAAAGCCATACACAAGCCTGTTGAGCTGGCGAATTGAACCGTTGACCTGTTCGAAAGCCTGCCGCACAACGGGCGACATCGCTGGACTTATAGCGACCTCGGCGAGCTGTGCCTCTGCAGGCACAGGAGAAAGGTACCGCACCTCCCGAACCTTCATCCCCGCTAACTCCATCTCATACGCGAGGGTGTCTGGATGTAACGGCCAGACGTGGGTGAGATCGCGAAAGTAATTCGATGAAAGGGCGACCAATGAGCAGGGATTGATCGTTTCTAAGATCACGGTCCCCCCCGCAACAACCTTCTGTGCGGCCAACGCGCAGAGCTGCCGAAGCTGGTCGCGGGTCAGGTGCTCTACCACCTGGGTCGCCACGACCCCCCCAAGCGAACCATTCTCAAGAGCAGCCAGGTGAGCGATGCCGTCTCCCAGTCTCACATCAATGCCCGCTGAGTTCGCCTCCTCTGCCATCCCTCGGTCGAGATCCACTCCGTATGCGACGACTCCGCGTCCCGCCAGCGCACCCACCAATTCCCCACGGCCAGCACCGATATCAAGCACCGGTGCACGTGGCGCTCCTTCACGAAGATATTCCTCCACATAAGGCGTGACCCGAGCCTCTATCGATTCGGCCGAACCACGGTACCGATTTTCAAGAAGCAAATAGGAGAGGTCGGGCACCGTACCTTCCGAGACCAGTGCAGGTTGTTGCACCTCAACTCCCGCTTTCGTTCGTCCTAATCGGGCAAGAATACCTTCAAGCCCTCGCACAACCCCATCGATCGTCGCCACTTCCCGGGCAAGCGCATCAGAGCGAGCCACCGAAGCCTTCAGAACCGCTATTTCGTGCAGAATCCCCTCCTGCAATCGCTCATCGAGTCGCCGCTCTGTTCCCTCAATCATCGCACGTTGCTCGTCGATCAGCTCTTCAATCCGACGAAGCACCCGCGTCACATCGTTATCCCCTTTCCGCATCGCCTCCCAAAAAAGGGCACCGTCACGATCATCAACGTAAAAAGCCATCTCATTAAGAACCCTCGCCACGTGTTGACGAAAATCCCGCTCCGAGTCGATACTCGCCTGAAAGAGCGACCATACCAGCCGCTGAATCCGTCGCTTGACCGCGACGACCACCCGGCCAACCAGGCCTCGCCGATGCGAGATGATGGGGGTACTCTCCGGCGCGAGCCCCTGAACCGCAAGACGATTCACCATCCGCAGCTCCTCAGAGTGTTGGAGCTCTCCCGCTTTCCGGTGTCCCTTGGTGTCAAAGGCACCCTGCTCCGGTACAAACGTTGGCCATTGGTCTCGGCTCTCCTCCGCGCGCGCGCGGATTGAGCGACGAATCTCCGCCATGATGGCCCGCACATCTACCGTGCATCCACCAACGGTACCGCCGTCATTTGACCCGACCTCGTCCACCCTCCTGTCGACCGGCGCACCCTCAATTGTCGTCTCCTCCGCAGCCTCTGTCATACCCTCCCCCCTGACTACTTCTCAGCGTCACTCCGAAAAGGGAGGATACACGATCTCGGCTCGCGATACCACGAGCAACCACTCTCTGCCCTTTCCCATAACGTTGGCGATCCACCCCCGTTTACCCACTCACTGACCAACACGCTCTTGCGGTCTCGTTCTAGGCGTGGATACTGTGTCTCGTACCTCAGCACCGGAAGCTGAACATATTACCTTGGAACACCCATGAACGATTCCCTCTCCTCCCCCCGGGGCTCATTTCTCCATAGGCTGCCGTGGGAAAAGATAGTTATCTGGTCAATCTTTCTCGGTATCATTTACATCCTGCGGCATTTTTTCTTCATTATTTTCCTTACTTTTCTGCTGAGTTACTCGATGCGACTCCTCGTGGTGCGGCTCTGCCGCCCGTTCGAAGGGAGCCGTTGGCGTGGTTGGATTGAGACCGGAGTCGCATTCTTATGCTTTCTTTCGCTTGTCTTTTCCCTCTATGGGATTGGCTCGCTCATCATTCCTCAACTCGCTGAGCAAGGTCAGGCGCTCACCAAACGGATTGCGAACCCCCAGAAAAGCCCTCAGGCCCAATTCGACGAATACCTGACTAATTCGTTTGGGGCGTGGCTTTTTCAACAGAAGTATGGGGATAGAAGTTCATCGAGATACCTCGAGGCGTTCGGGCGATTTCGCTCACCAGAGCAACAACGGGAACACTTCCGACAGGTGATGGGGGGCGTGGAGCAAACGTATGAGGATTTTCTTGCTGAGAGGCACGACATCTCGGCAAAGTTCGGGACAACTCTCAACAAAAGCAACCCTTTAGAATCGCTTGACTATCCTGCTATTCCCTCCCCTGAGACCCCCTCCCTTGAGGAGTGGATCCTCCGAGAGCGAGCACCGCAACGCTTTGCTGGTGATCGAGCAGGTTTTACTCGCGCGTGGGAGGATTTTTATCGGAAACAGGAGTTCCAAATTCCGGGGCTCGCGCCCCTCGCGAGTCTGACTCCATCGGAGCGAGAAGGAGCGATACTGCGATATGTCACCACAACAATTCTCGCAGACGAATCAACCCGTCCAGCCTTGGTCACGGCGTGGGAGCAGGCCAAAACACGAAACCTGGTGCTCAACCTGCGACGACGGAATCCGATCCTCTCAGATGAGCTCTTTGCGAATTACTTTGACCGCATCAAGGATGACCTCCCCTATACTCTCGAGGAATATCGCATACTACGCGCTGCCGCTGACGGTCCTCTGTCGACCTTCCAAAAGGCGCTCGATTCGCTTCATCCCGGCGAATCCGCAGAACGGCGGGAGCGGAGAGAACGGAATGCTTTCGAGCGACGCGAACGGACGGCTCTCTATGCTGAGTGGAAGAAGGGCGAGGTCGCGGGCAAGCTGCAGGAAAAACTGGAGGAGCACGCACTCGCTTTGATGACCTCCCTCGGTAGTTCGATCGGACAGATTGTTCCTAAGCTGCTTCTTTTCCCAATGCAGCTCTTTACCGCCCTTCTTTTGAGCTTCCTCATCACCATTGATGTACCTCGCCTTCGGGCTGGACTCGAAAAGCTCAGCCATACTCGCTTTCGTCATGTCTACTGGGAGATTAAGCCGGGACTCGTCAGCTTTGGTCTTCTCATCGGACGCGCCTTTCAGGCGCAGGGGCTGATCGCGGTCGTGAACGCAGTGCTCACCTGGATAGCGATTCATTTTCTGGGAATTCAGAACGCGGCATTTCTTTGCTTTATAGTGTTCCTCTGCAGCTTTGTCCCCGTTCTGGGAGTCGTCTTCTCGAGTGTCCCGATAGCCATTATGGCGATCACACAGGACGGCGGGAGCCTTGCTCTCGCGCTCTGGTCGATCGCCGCCATTTTGTTCATACACTTCCTCGAGACAAGCATCTTCAACCCCCGCATCGTCGGCAACATGCTCCATCTGCACCCCGTCCTCGTGCTCGCGATTTTGGCGATCTGTGAGCACTTTTTTGGGGTGTGGGGTCTGCTCCTCGGAGTTCCCGTATTCGTCTACATCATCCGCTTTGTGATTTTGCAGGAGGGGATTCCGGGATTTTTAGAGATGAAGCGGGATACTGTGGGGGGTGATGTGGATGAGGAGCAGTAATGGTCCTTTCCTGATCCGGACGACCTATCGCTTTTCCTTCACCTCACCAGCCTGGGGCCACCGCGCCCGGAAGGCAAGCTGTGCTTCTCGATCAAAGAACGCCGTGTATTCCTCAGTGTCGAGAAGGAGGTGCTCGGGATACCCTGAGGCGACCTCTCGAATTATCACGGTATCGCCCTCGACAGAGAAATATAGCCGCCATCCGCCGCACCCCATCCGAGAGATGGCATCGGTAATCTGTTTAATTCGACGGGTTCGATGAGGGCTTGGGTCGATAGCGAGGAGCTCGGTGGCCCGAGAGATGAAATCTATCTCCCACTCCTCACGAAGCCATCTGACCTGTTCTTCTGCAAGCGGGGCAAAAACAACAGCGAATCGAGGGGTGCTACCACTGCCCGAGATCGATTCGAGCCAGCCAATCGATTCATGAGGATGCGCGTCAACTGCGGGTAGGTACGGCTTAATATCGAGAATAGGGGTACCATCGACAAGATCGTTACTTCCTACCGTGAGGGCACCTCCCTCAATCGAGATAAGGGGCACCGCGGTCATGCCGATTGGATTGGGGCGGTGGGGGGAGCGGGTCGCGAATACTCCCCTCCGACGAGCGGGGCCTCGGGGAGGCAGCACCAGGGGCCGCCACCGGGTATTTCGATGGAACCACCACACGAGCCAAATCCGAGAGAACCCCTCAAGGTCACGAAGCGCCTCCTCGAAGCGGTGACCCGGAACAATCTCGACAACCCCACCTCGCTCCGGCGAGCCGTCGGGCTGCGAGGGGGCGTCGAATTTATAGCGCATGCCAGTTCGCATGTAGCCGATCGGGTGGCAGATCAAGGAGTTGGGGGGGGCGGTATTGATAGACATGACAAGAGCAGATCCACATGGTACCCGAAAGAGCCTCTTCAGAAGTTTTTTACCGGTTTAGGTTACTTTTTTTGTAGTAGGATCCATAACTCGACTAGATTATTCGTTCGCTGGCGGTCCGCCAGAGAGCAAACAATTAAACAATTCCACGTCAGGGGGTAATTCCTCGGGCACACAGGAACAATTTGGATTTAAGAGATTAAGAGGGAATCCTATGAAATTTGAAGGATTAAAGAAAGCGTATCGTCAGGCCGGACAGAGAGTCGGCGCAATGCTTGTGGCCCCCTCGGGCCGGCAGATGCAGGGGATGTTGTTCGGAATCGGAGCTCTTTTGCTCGTTGCGGGTTTGATGGACGGAGCCGTGGCTTACACAGAAAGATCGTCGTATAACGACGATCGGGTGGCCGAGGCCGCTGACGTCGTGCTCATATATTTGAACGGAGCGTTCGGAGCTCTCGTCATGATCGCTTGCGGCATTGGAGCTATCCTGAGCTCGGCGTTCGGCCAGTACCGCGCGGCGCTGGGATTGATGGTGGTAGCGGTTGGTTCGTTTATCCTCCGGTCGCTCGTTGCAACCTGGTTTAACGATCAATCCCTTCAGGCTCAAGGCGGCGCCCAGGGAGAGTAGTAATCCGAAGCTCTGTGGCTCGCGAAAAGGGAGAAATTTAACCATTAGGTTGTTTTCCATACCTCAGAGCGAGCCATCTCCGAGACGAGGTGATAAAGGAGTCGGGGCGACCGAGGGGAGTAGCATTTCCCGAGGCGCTCCTTAGCGTTTTGAAGAGGGCTCGGCTGATATCCGATTTCAGCATGAAGTGCGAATCATCGAGCATTAATCCGGTCATGTAACTTCCCGCACGAGCTTCGTCTCCGTGAATTGGCAGAGGGTCCGACCCCCTTACCACACGTTGACACCTCCTCGCACCAGGCCCCCACCCTAGGTCCAAGGTTCTGCCCCACCATCGCATCGGAATATCCCCTGCCCAGACCTCGGGATAATTTCGATAGGCGTCCCGCACGAGCTTTCCGCGACGCCCCCACCACTTGCCCGGCGACCACGGCAGTACCGGTATCCCTCCCAGCGAAACTATCTCGTCAAGGGTCGCCTTAAGCGCCTGACCAGCCGCGACCTCCGCCCGAGGCACGACTCCTAACACCTCAACCCGCTCGTGCGTCACGACCTGACACCCCCGAAAGAGGTGCAGCATCACGCCATCAACATCAACTAAAAGTGCCTCGCCGTCGACCTGAGTGACCGAAAACTCCCTGACCCCCGGAAACGCACCATCTCGCACCATCTCCCAACCGCGACAACGATCGGTATCGGCGATCACCCCCCCCATTATCGCATCAGGAGCGACGTCTGGTACGTCCTTAACACGCCGGGCGAGGGTTCGCAGAAAAACTCCGAGATCATACCCGTGATAGAGGTGTAGGTGAGTATCGAGCACCCAATTGTATCTCCGTTCCGACCGTCCAGATGAAAACTCCATCTTTTTCCTCTTTCGCTCACTATTCCCGTTATTCGCTTCGCAACACCACCCGATCGCGCAGCCCAATCCAGCGTCGATACCGATCCTCGAGCGCGACGTTGCGGGGGCCGATATCCGGATTTATCCACTGCACGGCTCTTTGTGCCGAGGGATGCACCTCGGACCGGTCCTTTCCTCGAATTCTATCCACCGCAAGCACCGCCGCCCCGAGGGCAGAGCTACTCTCGATCCCATCATCAGCGGGTCGATCACTCACACCGATGGCCACACCCGATATCCGCGCAAGTATCTCGAGAAGCCCCGGCATCCGCACCAGTCGTCCTGAAACTATCACCCTCTGATCGCCCGCGATGAGCCCATGTGCACGGGCCATGACAACCATCTCCGAGATCGAAAAAACAATATGCTCGAGTGCGGCTCGCACGAGATGCTCAGGCTCACTGCTCAGCCCCTCGAAACAGGGCCCCTCATCCCCGCCCGCCGTTGCGACCATTCCACTCCCCGTGCGCGGGAGTGAGAAGATCACGCCATCGTGCTTCTGCCCCCCCTCCCAAAACGCGACCAGCTCGTCGAATGACAGCTCCGACCCCACCCTCGCCCGCACCCAATCGAGAACATCTCCGACGATACTCGAGCGAATCTCCTGCTGATACACCCGCCGACGCTCCCCGGAGGGATCCTCAGTCGAATAAAGTACTCCTCGCGAGATCCCAACCTGTGAATCGGGAAGTTCAGCACGAGCCACGGTCAGAGTCGCCAAGGTACCCAGATCCAATGCCGCCACCCCTCCCCCACCTTGCCGAATCGCGACGACCGTTGCAGCCTCCTTGTCCCCGATAGAGACAATCACCGGCACACCATCTATCGTCCCTCGTCGCTGGCATACCGAGGGAACAATCTGCGGCAGCCGCGCACTATCTACTCTCCACACACCACACAATTCCTCCGACCACCGCCCCTCTTCGAGGTCGTAGAGAAGGGTCCGCGACGCCATCGAGTCATCGGTGACAAAGGACTGAGCGTCAACAAGACGCGATACCACCAAGGCATCAAGCGTCCCCACCTTCACCGCGTGATCAGGAAACTTTCGTTGCAACCAACCCACCTTCGTCCCGGCAAAAAAAGGGTTCGGGACCAATCCGGTGCGTTCAGTAATTCTCGCGGAGAGCGCAACATCCGCACGGACCTCGGCGACCCGCTCCTCATCGCGCCCCACCCGCCACGATAGCACAGGGCTCAACGGCTCACCGCCACGCCACGCCACAACCCCCGAGCGCTGCACCGCGAGGCCAAGACCTGCCACGGTAGCCCCGAGCTCATCGGCCATCTTCCGTCCCCATCTGACCGCCCCTTCGACAGAGCTCAGTATCTCTGTCGCATCGAGTTCGCCGAAAACGCGATCGGCTCTGAGATCGTCCAAAGGCCAGCTGGATTGGCTGACAACCTCTTCAGAATGAGAGATCAGAATGGCCTTGGTTGCTGACGTCCCAAGATCGACACCCACGAAAAGGGAAGGCATCAGGAATTCTCCGAAAAAAGTGTGCACCGAAAGGGTGCTTGAACATTAGTGACCTCCATGCTAGACCTCGTGAGGCGCAGACGTTATCGCACGAGGCAGACGTTGAGACACGTTCGTCTCTCAAGAATTGCAGCTATCTCGCTATAGCGCATCATTTTTGATTGTTGACGCTGCATCTCATGACGAACGCAGATTACCGATTTTTTTCGGCACTCGAGCATCATCGTTCACATGAAGCTGCCCACACGAACACTCCTCAGAAAGTAGTAAGAGTTCCTATGCCACCAGCCCCCCCAACTCCTTTCGAATCGAATGGTGACCACCGGCAACGAGAGTATGATCCGCTCTCTGAGGAATTCGCTCGCTTAACGGCAAACCTGCCCGCATCCGAAAAGGTTAAGATTGCAGCGAACCTCTCGCTCTTCTGCTCAGAGCTCGAATCTCTTCCGCCGGAGCGCCAAAAAGCCGAGGTGGACTCTTTCCTCCAAGCCCATCATTTGCTGCAAGACCTAAGAGAGTATTTCGACCTCTCGTATGATCAAGATCAACAGCATCTGCGGCAACGCTTCGACGATATCTATCTCCTCGCTCAGTCGACGATACATGAACTTTTTTCTTCCGAGGACCCGTCTCGTGCTATCGCCATGGAGTCTGTATGTGATGCCCTCAACGGGCAAACAGCTCTCTGCCTTGGGTCTCACCGATTATCAGGGGCGATCCGTGAATTCGACCGTCAGATCGAACAGACGATTATCCATCCCTTTCGTAATCGCGTCGAGGATGATCACGCCAGAATCGATAGACTCATCAAATCGGATAATTTGTCCACCCCTCTTCAGGCGAAAGCAGTGAAGGGACTGCTCGATATTCGCGCACGGGACGCGGAGAATATTCTTGAGAAAATAAACGCCCGGATAGAGGACATAACAGAGCAGTTCCCCCTCTTGGTGATGGCAGCAACAAGCGATATGCACCACCTTTTTCCAACCCTGTCCGATCAATACCTTCTTGATCTGTCAGAGTTTATCGAGGATCACTTCCAAGGACCATTCAATCAACGGGTCGGGGAGATCGTGACGGGTAAAAAGCGGCTGATTAGACAGGAACTCCAATCTCTTTTTGAACTTACTCCACCTTCATCTCACAAGTGACTAGTATTACTCAGTAAACCCCGATAATTGCTTCAGGGGCTGCGGAGATCTGCTATTATTTACTCTGAGTCAGGTGGTACCGGGCCACATCACCGGGAAACAGATATTCCAGGAAGCGGGTATGAAGAAGAGAGCGACCCTTTCCTCAAGAAATGCATCTCAATCGGGCGAGAGGAAAGGGACGTCAGTATTTGTCGGCTCGGCTACATCATCAGATTATCCGTCGTTTTGAGCCAAGCTGCGTCTTGAGTCGGTGGAGAATGACACCCCGCCCCACCTCTTCTGCTTTCGTCTTCCGTCAGAATACCCAGCCAATGAATATGCCGACATCCATTAAGATCTCAAACATCGAAACGATCCCCGGTATGACAATCGTGGAATTTTTCGGTTTAGTGACCGGGAGTACCGTTCGAGCAAAGCACTTTGGGCGCGATTTTGCTGCTTCGCTCAAGAATGTCGTCGGTGGTGAACTGAAGGGTTATACCGAACTTCTCCAAGAATCGAGAACTCAAGCGACTGAGCGCATGGTTGCAGAGGCGGAGCAGCTCGGGGCCAACGCTATCGTTAATGTTCGATTTTCGACGACGTCAGTCACCTCAGGTGCGGCAGAGATCTATGTTTATGGAACCGCCGTCAGAGTGGAGTAGGGATGGACGCACTGGTCAATATCGGTTTTTTCGCCATCCTTGCGGGTCTCGGACTGATCTTCGGGACCTTTATTGAGAGGCGACACTATCGCTCGATAGAGGAACGAGAACGAGCGTTTGAGTACTTACCCACCACCTCAGTCCGAGATTGCTTTGCACCCGATGAGGTCGAAAGTTCATCCCTGGTCTGGGGAGAATGTGTTATCGCGATGGACTATTTCAAATTAGTCCATGCAAGTCTCCTTTCACTATGTGGAGGTCAGCTCTCCCCCTGCGAATCGCTGCTCGACCGCGCTCGGCGCGAAGCAACGCTGAGGATGAAAGAACAAAGCGTCGGATTCGATCTCATCGTCAACACCCGGGTGGAATGCACTCCTATCGGGAAGGAGGGTCCGGGAGCGGCTAAGAGTGTGGATGTGTGCGTTTACGGGACGGCTATCAAATTCAGAGATCCCTCCTCCACGGCGGGATCGTAACATTCATCCAATATGTAATGAAACACACCCCGCGACGACCAGAGGTAAACGTCAATATCTCGATCGAATCGTCATACAGCTCATTCTGGCAATTCTCATGTATCCTCATAACCCTGCTGGTCTCTGGCTACTTTCTTGTCGGATTTTTACTCGATCTCACTATTCCGATGATTTCCCTGAAAAGGGAACGAGCACTCTTTGGCACTACTATGCCAAGTTTTCTTGGAACACCGCTCGCCGAACATCCAGACAAAACACTCCTCGAGACTCTTGCGAGGCGATTCGCATCGTTAGCAGAAGAACGCGACTTTGATTTCGCACCTACGATCATCGACACATCCTTCCCGAATGCATTTGCCCTCCCGGGAGGTACGGTCGTATTTACCGATGAACTGCTGAAAAAATTGGACTCGGATGAAGCTAAGGCATTCGTTCTCGCTCATGAGATCGGGCACGTCATCCGCCGGCATGCACCCAGACGGATTGCAGGAACCGTTTTGTTCGGCTTACTCTCGGGTATCGTATTCGGAGACGGATCGGCCCTTTCCTCTGTGACCAACTCAGCCTTCGGCTTAAATGATCTTCGGCACTCGCGGACCGCCGAATCGGAAGCTGATATCACCGCTTTGGACCTTATCGAACGGGTCTACGGTCGAGTTGACGGAGCATTTGAGGCATTTAAGGTTCTCCAGAGTATTTCGGATAGTTCTGGAGGCGGTTCAATTGAAATGCTCCAAACTCATCCGCTGACAAAGAGGCGAAATGCCGAGCTCAGGCGAATCGCGATTAATCGTGGGTATCAGTTCACGGACGGGTCAGATTCCCCCTCCAAGCACGGAGAATAGCAACTGTTACCATTCCTCCTCTCTCACCCATTCTTCATCGAACCTTTGTTCCTGCCATACTTCTCTTTCGCCATCGTTTGACGGCTTCGTGCGGCCTCATCGCTTCGAAAACCTTATCAGCAACCATTCGGTGTCCTATCCGATTAGGATGACAACCATCAGAGGTGACCGCGAGCAGCGGCTCTTGGGCAAGACTTCTTCCGAACCCACTCCGCATTGCTGCCATCTCCTCTGAGAAGAGAGCCCCTGCATTAAGAAGCGGAACGGCATCAGTAATGACCTGCTGCCCGTTAACAAAACCGGCATGCACCCGCGTGGCTGCTCGCTGAATTGCGGCCTGATAGGTCGGAGGCGAGCAGAGCGATACCATCACGGTCCGCTTTACCCCAACTGAACGACCCAGTCTCGCTATCCTCACCACATTCTTCTCAAAATCGCTGACGGGGACTGCCGGCACCTTCGGTGCGGTGCTCCTTGCTGGCGCGGAACGACGGCGTTGCATAATTATCCGCTCAAGTGACGCGTACAACACACTATGCACCCGCAACCACCGCCCAAGACGAGATGGCAGCGATGATGAGGCAAATCGAGCAACCTGCTCTCCATGCGCCACCGCCACCATCTTGGCATCGTTTGCACCAAAGCCAAGGATGAGAATATCGGGCGGGTATTCGGCGAGAAACCGTTTAGCAATCAACTCACCGTACGCTGAGGAATCGCCAGGAATTGCGAAATTCAGCACCTCAAAAGGGACATCGGGCCACCGCGTGCGAAGCTCGTCTCCCACAAGCGAACCGAAGGTCGCATCCTGATCAACCCCCCACCCCCAACAGCTTGAATCACCAAATATCGCGACACGGAGCGGAGATACGGCTCCTTCCTCAAGCGGCTCATCTGAGCGAAATCCGATTGAGTTCGTTTTGACCCAAAAAGAGGGCTTCTTGCGTTCTGGTATTCGATTGAAGGTATCAAAAAAGGACATCTCTCGGTTGGGCATCATCCCCACCCGAAAGCCATCCCCCTCACGAAACATCCCCATCCACGCAAGCTCATCCGCCCGTGGTTGCGTGGCAGTGAATCGGGTCGCCGTATTCTCCTCCTGTAGCATCCAGGTCGGCATGTCAAAAACCGTACCTGCCGATGAGCTCGCTCGAGCGGGAAGGTCAATCTGACGAGCGACAAACTCCCCGAGGAGGAGCACGGCAAGGCAGAGAACGATTGAGAAGGCCGCGAAAAGCGGCCCCCACATCCACCGACTTATCACGGTCGTCCTGTTTTCTCTCCCCCTGTCCATCAACTCCACCTCTCCTCTCCATCGTAAAAGATGCGCCAAGGCGTCGGATTATCGAGCGACAGGCATCATATGTCAAACAAAATCAACTAGCTAGCCGCCGCAACAAGCCATAGGTAGATGGCTCGAATCTGAACCAGCACCAGATCATAAATGGCCCCGATAAAGCCTCATGTCCTGCGGATGTCATTTCTCTTTTTGGGATGTAATTTGACTCAATTCCCCCGGATATTAGATAATCTGACGGTTACGAATAAAGGTTCATGGATACCGTTTCTGGGGTCACGCACCTAGCGTCAGACCTTTGCCACTTTCCTCAAACCCTCTTGGAAGCCCTCAGTTGGGGCAATAGTCCGGGCAATCACCTCAGCGAAGCTGCCATCGCTGAGCAGCTCATGTCAGAGCTCCGAGAGCGACACTGGCACCTGCTCGTAGCTCTCGGTGGCCGGGTGGTTCCAGTTTCAAGTCTGGGACTCATCAAGGTGACGAGCGATGGTCCTCAGCGGATCAAGGTCGGAATACCCGCATTCCAGCTCTATGAACCTGAGAAGTGCCTGACGGCCCTGAGGGTCCGAGAGATCAGAGCGGTTCCCGACGAGCTCCGCCGTCTTCAGGGGGCGATCGCCTTCTTGATGGGAAACCATCTTGAGAGTTTACAGGGACTTCCTTTCGGGGATCTGAATCCTGACGAGACTTCGCTTCTCGTTCAGGCACATGAGATCTCGCTCTGGCTCGAGGAATGGCGCATCTACCCGTGGGCTCGCTTCTTCGGCCAGATGTCGAACGCCTACCAACAGGGTTTTCTGGAGCTGTTCATCAGACTGTCTCCATATGGAAACTGGGAATGGGTGAGGAAACCTGGTGCATCGGATTCCACAGGGGCCACTCTCTTTCTATTTGAGAACGCCTCGATTGCCGTCAGGGAATCCGTGGAACTCCTCAAACGAGACGCCAATTCGCTCGGCGAACCGGCCTATCGTGCAGGGTGGGAGATGATTCGCGAATCATCTTTCGCGTTCATCTCTGAGGGGGCTGCGATGGCACTATGCTCAGCGATGTACGGGCTCAACTGCTCGCCGCAAGGCAGGGAGCACGCCGCCTCCCTTATTCGACACTTCGAGGCCCTTCGGAGCGCCCACCTTGAGGCCAAAAATGTCTTGGGGTGAGGTTCATGCCCGAAGACGGTCAGTGCTCCCAGTAGGAGGTATCGACTACTGATGAGCCTCCTCCCCAGGTTTTTTGCCGAGGTCTTCCCATCTCGGTGAGGGTTCTCGCAGGCCCTTTTCGGCCCCGTCCGCCCTCGAGTGATGTTCAACATTTCTCGAGGGCATCCTCTCTTATACCATTCACGTTAGGATGACTCGTTATTTTCGTGTAAACCGCTCTGCTGTTCGCTGTTCTTGCGCGGATCGGTGATCGCCTCTCCATTGCTCCCCTCAGCGATCTCTCCCCACTCTCGAAACGAACTCGGGATCTCCTTGGTGGACTGAACCAGTCCGAGGGAGCGGATCCTCTCAATTCTCCCAACTATCGATCCCCCCCGTTTTGTTTCACTACACAGTCGGGTCTTGACGAGCGAGAACTCTCGATGCGCCATATCGAGGCCCCGTTCAAGCCCCTCAAGCGCCTTGACCATGTCGACAAACTTGCTGTAAAGCTGATCACACTCCCGAACGACGAACTCGACGTTGCGGGCCTGATCCTCCCGCTGCCACAAAATACGGATCACCTTCAACGCGACGAGAAGGGTGCTCGGCGATACCAGGAGAACCTGATGCCGGAGCGCTCGCTGGAAAAGGTCGGGAGATTCTCGAAAGGCGGCAGCGAGAGCTCCCTCTATCGGCATAAACAGAAGCACGAACTCAAACGCTGAAACGCCAACGGCCTTGTGGTACTCCTTCGCTCCAAGAGCGGTGACGTGATTCCATACCGCCTGAAGATGATCCTTGCTGAGCCGCATTTTATCGGCACCCTCCGGTGCATGAAAGAACTCAGCGTAGGAGCGCAGAGAGACCTTGGCATCGATAACGACACGACGGTTATTCGGGAGTTTTAGGACTACATCGGGGCGCAACAGAGAGCCATCCGCGCCCCGATACGTCTCTTGCTCTTCAAAATCGATATATTGTTCAAGCCCCTCTGCCTCGAGTATCTGACGCAATCGATCTTCACCCCAGTCACCCTGCACCCGAGAGCCACCTTTGAGCGCACGCGCCAGTTGATTTGCCTCTTCTGAAAGCCGAGCACTTGACTGATGAAGAGTGACGATCTGTTCTTTGAGGGAGGTGATATCCTGAATTTCATCGCGGCGAGTTGCTTCGACCTTGTCACGGAATTCAGTGAGGTGCTCCCGAAGCGGTTGAAGGAGAATCTGCATCTCAGCTTTATTCACATCGACAAAATGACGGGCCTTTTCGCCGAATATCTCCTGAGCTAACGCCCGAAACGCATCTCGCGAAGCCGCGACAAGCCCCTCTGATTCCAATTTCATCTGAGAGGTGAGCTGGGTAAGCGCCTCCCGTTCTGCCTCAAGCGACGCTATCCGCGCCCCGAGATTCATTCTTTCACCTGAACGCTGCCGCAGCTCCTCTTGAATGCGGTTGAGCTCCTCCTTGAGCTCATTGAACGCGGCGCGAGCCACGTATTGTTTCTCCACAATCTCCGTCGAGACACTTTTGGATAGTTCGCTTCGTAACGAGGCGATGATTTGGTGGGCTGACTCAAGCTCTGCTGTTCGCTCCTCAAGCGAGGTCGAGATGAGCATACGAACTTCGTCGTATTGCTCCCGCGATACATACAGGTCTTTGAGCGACTCTGGTGAAATACATTGCGCGAGCTCTGCGCGAAGCGCATTCACTTCTGAAATTCGTCGACCGGGGCGGAACAATAGCCACGATCCTCCGAATCCCATGCTCACTCCGACAAGGAACACGGACACCATGGTAAACCCGCTGGCGATACTGAGGTGCGCGATCGAATCAATCATGGCAAGAACCCTAGAGAGCAGGCATCGTATTCGAGCGATGGCGGCACTCTGACTAACTTGTCGGCCGTTCCGCTGACATCTGTGACAGCGTACCCAAAGCCATTTCGCGGGGCAAATCGAGATTATCGTCTCACCGACGAATCATTACCCCAGCATGCTCCTGCCACACAAAGGTGCCGTCGCCACACCGGAAGGTTATAAGCTCTCGCATGAAAAAACGACTCTTTTGTCTTTTTTGAAGAACTATCGTTTTGTCCTCTCGACACTCTCCCGGTCCTCCCTCAGGGGATGCCTCGCGGGAGGCAACGCCGACTATAACAGGCCCTTTCAGGGAGGCCTGTTCAATTGGTAAATCATCCTGAAGAACACGAACCCTCTCGTTCTCTTCATGGACAATCAGAGTTGCTCGCCTCTTTCGAGGCACAATCGGATTTATCTGGCGGGTAGAGAAGTGATCAACTCGCTGTAATTCTCCGATATACATCCCCGCGAAATCCCCCTTTCCGGATGGGGTGTTCTCAATCCGCTCGAAAACAATCTCACCGGAGATTTCGTCACCCCGAAGTCGGTGTTGCAGCTGATATCGCCCGAGGAGAACGAGAGTAGTACTGCCCGTCACCTCTGTTATCTCCGTACTTTTTCCGGAACGTTCAACGAGAGGGATCCTCTTTACACTCCCCTCCTCCTCAAGCAAAGAGACACGCGCCGAAAAGGTACCTTTTGCGTATACATGATGAGTTACCCTATACCTTCCTGCCTCTAGGTTGAATGGCTCGCTCCGCTGCTTTTGCCGATCAAGCTCCACGATTTTTTTTTCTTCATTCTGAGCGGTCGGGCTCATTATCGTCGGCAACGTTGCAGATCGATCTTCAGCGTGAGAAAAGCTCGCCACGAACCCAACCAATCCCACGATGCAAACCGTCGCTGCACTTATTATTCTCATGGTAGCCCTCATCCTCCTGCCATCAAATAAAACAAGCACCATCGTCGGACCGTAGCATTTTGCTCACTGTTTCCAAAGTTGCGCGCCCATAGAGAAACTCGATCGCCATAATCCGCCGAAGGTAGAGATGGAGATCATACTCCCAGGTAAATCCGATACCTCCGTGGATTTGAACCATCACTTCGGCGAGGGGGCGGCAAATCCGAGCCGCATATACCAACGCTGAGGTCGCCGCATGTTCGAGCTGGGAGCGGTCATGAACCGCACACCACTCAGCGAAGCTACACAACGCCGACGCAGCAGATAATTGGGCGAAATGAGCCGCAGCCTGCTGCTGCACTGCCTGGAATCCCGCGATCGGAGCCCCGAACTGGTGGCGTGTCTTTCCGTGGGCCTGAAAGAGTTCAACGCACCGCTCGGCTGCTCCGATAAGTTGGGCTGCATGGCAGATCTGCCACCATGCGCCCACTAATCGGGCACTTCCCACGGGGAGCGTTACCCGTGAGCTTTGCTGAAGTAACTCAGCAGACAGCCTCCCCACGACCATGCTCCCGTCGATGATCGGAGCCAATTCAAATGTCTCTTCCGCCGGTTGGAACACGAGCAACTCATCCGCATCAAGACAGGCGCGGACAACAAGCTGTGCCCCCACAACACCCTCGACAAAACCTCCAACACGGATTTCGTCTGTCATACCAGCGACTCGAATCTTTCCCTCGAGCACCGATCCTACTTCCCAGGGGGAGATCGGTAGGATACTTGCTACCAAAACTCCCCAGAAGACATCGCTGACGAGAGGAGCTGGCAGAAGCGAGCGTCCAACCTCTCGGGCCAACAGGGCCACCGCGCGTATACCTCCCACCTGCACCCATTCGAAGATGCCGAATTCACGGCAAGAATCGAGCACTCCGGCACATGCCTCACCCGCTCGACCGTAATGCTGTCGTACCGCTTGGATGCCATGTTCCTTGGAAAAAAATGTTCGGATAGCATCCTGGAACTCCCTTTCCTCTGAGGTTGGTCCGAAAGTCATCACGTATATCCTTCCTCCTGCGCAGATCGGTCGAGCGTTATGCAAGACCGAGCGTCATCTTCACCTCTTCCGATGGTTCCCACGGGGGAGAGAATACTACTGAGACCGAGACCTCAGAGACACCGGATACCGCACGCACATGCTGCTTAACCATTTCGATAAGGTAAGGCCCAGAGGGACAGAGCGGTGTGGTAAAGGTCATTTCGATTCCGACTTTCCCCGCCTCGCCGATATCGATACTGTAGATTAATCCCAAAAACCAGATATCGAGAAGCAGGTCGGGATCCTCCACTTTCTTCAGAGCCTCGATAATCGCATCTTCACGAACGTGACCCAGCTCTTCGTTATTCACCTCACTATCCATACGTGATTACCCCCACAGCTCATGCCTTTTGGATGTGCGCCTCATCGATACGCCATCGAGTCCTCTTATCACACCCCCTCGCCTGTCGCATCCCCCATTGACGGAAACCCCGTCGAGGTACATGGTACAGAGCGCTCCCGTAAAGAGCACTACCGACAAACGCAACCTCTTGCCGAGGAGTTCCGATGACCCATCCAGTGTACCCTGAGCATGCCCTCTTCATCGATACCCTTCATCGCATGATGGCGAGTGATCTCGAACCCCACCTCAAAAAATGGGAGCAGCAGGGCTATTTCCCCGATGAAGTTTTCACTCAACTTGGCGCTCAGGGTTATCTTGGTATTCTCGTCGATGAAGCCTACGGGGGCATTGGTGGGGACTATTCCCTCGCCGCCGCATGGTGCGAGACGTTGGGGGAATTGCGCGATCATGGATTGGTGACTGCCGTAAACATGCACTCGCTCGTCATATCGTCAGCGGTCAATCGATATGGCTCCCCGTCTCAGAAGGAGACATGGCTTCCCCGTGCAGTGACGGGTAACGCGATCGGGGCCTATGCGTTTACTGAGCCAGGCGCCGGGAGCGATCTTGCGAGTCTCCGAACCAAAGCGGTCAGGGTGGCCAACGGGTGGCAGATTGATGGATCAAAAACATTCATTACCAACGGCGCCCGCGCCGATTTTATCCTCGTTCTCGCCCGCACGGATCCAACCGCCGGCTATAACGGCTTTACCACCTTCTTGGTAGACACCTCACTCCCCGGGTTCTCAGTGACTCGCACACTCGACAAACTCGGATGGCGTTCTTCGGACACCGCTGAGCTTTCCTTCGAGAATCTAGTGGTGCCTGAAGATGCTGTCCTTGGGACGGTTGGCCACGGGTGGATGCAGGCTGCGAACAATCTCAACTGGGAACGGCTTATGCTTACCCTCACCACCCTCGGAGGTGTGCGGGCATGCCTCCATGACACCACCATCTACGCCCGAAACCGGACCACCTTTGGCCGCCCAATCGCCGAGCACAGGGGTGTTCAGGAGATGCTCGCTGAGATGCGTCGTCGCCTCATACTCGGTGAGGCACTCACGTATCATGCCCTCAATCGATTTCTCCGAGGAGAGCCGTGTCGTGCCGAAGTAAGTCAGGCAAAACGTCAATTATGCGACGACGCAGTGTGGATCGCCGACCGGGCTATTCAGATACACGGGGGCTACGGCTATACAACCGAATTCTCCCCCGAACGGTGGTGGCGCGATCTTCGGTTGATGCCAATCGGAGGAGGTACTTCAGAGGTCATGGGATTAATCGTACGCAAAGAGCTCGGGCTGATGTGAGGGATCGCTCGCATCAAGCAGTCTATCTCACCGCAGAGGGATCTGGTACGATGCCCGACACATCGGGTACCATGAGAGCAAGAGTGCCAAACTTCCTGGGGTGTTTTTTTTCAAAGAGGCAGAATTCAGCCCTTGCGACACACCGAACCTCCTGCGCGCCTAGTCACCGTCTCAAGCCGATGCTCACCCTGCCATCCACTATTTATTCTTTAACCCGTCAAAGACCGGCTCTCAGGAGCACATCCCGAGCGCCCCTCGCGAAAATACTGCTGTCAATCACAGCCATCATCATCTCATCCTTACAATCGAGTGCGAACCCCCTGTGCGATTATGACGGCGACAAACGGTCTGATATCGCATTTTTTCGGGGCAAGACCCTCACCATCACGAGCCCTGGTCTCTCTGACCGTGCTAAAATTGAGGGAGACCTCGCAACTGATATTCCCTTTCTTGCCCCGTCAACAAGAGAGACCTACTCTCATCTGCTTGCCATCCGTTCATCCGAAAACGCCCAAAAATTATCCTGGAGGCGATACTTGCTTGATGGTAGCCGAATCTTGCGGAGCTTCGGTGAACCAGGAAATACCTTCCTTATTGGGGGCAACGTCGCAGGCGATCGGAGTGGGGATGTCGTAGAAGTTTTCCCTGACAATGATCACCTCACGTGGCGAATTTATCGAGATATCTTCGGTGCCAAGCCCCTGGTCGAAAACTCCTTTTCCTTCGGCTTAGTCGGTGATCGGGTATTTCTCTCGCGGTTCCAATCACATACTCGCCAAAGACTCGGCGTCTTCGGGCCTCTCTCTCAGCTTCACGCACGGGCTCTCCTTAAGAGTGTTGAAACGGGACGCATCCTCAGCTTCCGTTCGTTTCCCGCCAGTCTCGCTAAGGGACAACGCCCAAGGCCGATCAGCATGAAAGATGACAAAGGTCGAGATGCGCTTCTCTTCCCGACAACCAATGAGACTGATACCATCCTCCCAATTTATTCGATGCGAGGGAGGCGGATTGCCCGGGTCGTAATCGCTGAAAAAGGAGAGGTTGTGGTTGGAGAGTTTAATCACCAACAAGACGGAGAGGAGATTGCAATCTACGACGAGGCCTCTATCCCACCTATTTTGACGATAATAAACCCGTTTAATCGGCAAAGAATAACTCGCCTGCCTTTCGCCACTCCCCTCGGAACAGTCAGACCGTGCCTCGCCGCGATACGAGCACCCAAGACGGAACCAACCCTAACACCGACACCTACCCCAACATCAATCCCCACGGCGACAGTAACCCCAACTACGTGAGAAAACTTCAATCGGTCGCTATTTGGCATTCGAATTATTTGCCACTGAGACAACTTGCGAATGTGACCACTCCTGCTCATGGACGGGATGGTGAACGCCGAGAGCGGTTTTTGGGGGCTACGGTGAGCGAGGAGCCGACTATTTAGCCCTCCGCCGTCATTCGACGAAGAGGCACTATCTTTCGAGCACCTTGCTTCGAGTCACCACACTCCTCGGAACCTCCTCCTGTTCGAGTAGAATCAACATGCTTCCCACGACCAGCCATCGTGGCCTTCACACGCTCTGCAATAAATTGGTGTTCAGTCCTGACCGGTTCAGGAGCCACTTGGTCGTTGCCTGTTCCTTTCTGCGAACGAGTTGCTCCACCTTCTTCTCCATCGATCCCGGCTAAACGAGGAGCATGGGGCGCAAGTAGAACCTTTAATTCGTTCACAACCGCGCCAGCAGCTAAGCCACGCGCCTGAATACTCACAAGTTCCCGCGCGGTACGCGCCGCTCCGATGAAATCCCCCCCTTTTGCTACCTCTAAAAGGTGACGCTGGCCCGAACTTAACTCGTTCGCATAGATACTGGACTCGACCTCAAATCCCTGAAGAATCAGGTAGACCTCCCGTGGGGCTACTGCAGTGATTGGACGTACCCCCATCACACTCGCTAGCCGGGAAAGAAGCAGTTCATTACATAGTCGCCACTCTCGGGCATGAGCCACCTTTTCCTCATTAGGGGACTCCGCGCTTCCTCCGGAGGACCTCTCCATCGCGGTGTAGACTCGCACGGCCTGTCGCGCTCGCTGCAAGAGCGCCGACAATCGGGAAGAAAAAGGCTCTGCGGCCATGGCAATCTCCGTCTCGTTAAGTAACAAGCTCTGGCCCGACCACCCCAGATGCTCAGCAACGAGTACTAATTTTTATCCCTTACCGCACCCCATCCGCAACAAAATACCCCGTTTTTTTTGAAAAATACGTTTTAAAACGCCACATCGCACCTTTCGTCAGCGAGCGGCCACGGTCAACCTCACCCACCCCGCCAACAACAGCCTTCCCCCGAGGTCTCTGACACCACGATAACATTCGCCACGCGATTCAATTGAAGCGCCCCACATCGGCGCCCCAACCAAATACAAACAACCTCTCACCCCAGAGTCTCTGACACCAAGAGACGATACATCACTCCTCCTCGCCATCGAGACGAGAGGTGGTGCTGATTAATTCTTACCGGTATCCTCGGGGAGCATTGTATTCGGCCCCAACCTATCCGCGGATCACCTACGTGCCAATCGTTAGGACTTAACGGCTGACGAGACTATCCCCCTGAGCTCACTCCTATGACAACACGTCGATGTTGCCTAACCTGTTCTACTGCGACCCTTCTCCTCGCGCTCTTATCCCGGTTACAGCCATCGGCAGCCACTCCACCATCTGAACTCCCCTCACCCACCAACCACCCGACCCCGGTCTCCCTGATCCCACCCGTCGCACCTCCTCGACCTTTACGTGCGACACCGCACCCCGGGCGATTTATTCTTTCGGAGCAATGGCAATCCTTATCCACTTCCATCGAGGTTAAAGAGGTCATCGCTCAACCAAACGCCCTTTTCCCCTCTCGGATTCTTTTTGCTCGGATACCTTCTGCTCACACTGAGCTCCGGGTGCTATCGGCTCGCGATTATGGTTACCCCCAGCTAACGGCTCGAGAAATAGCAATACACTCAGGTGCCATCCTCACAATCAATGCCAATTTTTTTGATGAAAAGGGGGACCCCCTTGGTGTGGTCCTCTCTGGCGGCACCCTTAAGCACCGCCCTCATCGCTCGGGGCGCACTCTTAGCGGAATATTTCAGGTCAAAGCGCCACTCAGGAATATTCCTTCAGAGATACCTTCGTCTGTGGAACCACCCTCACCAGGACTTCCCGAATTAAGTATCATTCATCGAGATACCTTTACCCCCGAGCGGGTCCTGGAGGCCATTCAGGCAGGCCCTCGCCTCGTGATTGCGGGAACTCCCGCCCCCGGTGTACGCGACACCGTGAGCACAAGGCGTGCGGGGATCTGCATCACGACCTCCGGCGATATTATTGTTTTCTGTGTCTCTTCGGGGCTATTCGCCGTCGATATGCGCTCTCTCCAAGAGCTGCTCGTTTCTCCCGCTATTGGATGTTCAGATGCGCTTAATCTCGATGGAGGAGGCTCGGCCCAGCTGTACGTTCGCAGCGCGGCATCCTCTCAAAGTCCACCCGGATCATCACCGACAACAGCTCCGATCGGAACAATAGAGAGCGCTCAAAACTCACCAATGAGCGAGATAACAGTAGAGGGACTAGACCGCGTCCCAATCTTTATCGGATTCTTCGAAAAAAAAGGCCCTCTGACAGCCGACGCCCCCGTGATGAACACATCCCCAAGGGCACCCTGATGCTTACACTACTACCGTTGAGCAGCCCCTGCTATGCCCCCACGGCACGCAGTAGCCCAGCGAATGATGTGGGGCTCTGACAACTAAAAAAGTGCGTAGATGAAGGGCGAAAGAGCACTTCCTGAAGTAGACACCAAGAGCACCCCGAGCAGAAGAAAAACTGTCACCATCGGAACAAGCCACCACGCTTTTTTTTCCCGTAGGAGCGCAAATACTTCACCGAGAGTAGAGGATTTAGACATGTATGAACAACCGGTATGAATGAACGACGAGGTAAAAAAGGTCACTAGCCGAGCCCGATCATAGCAAAAGCGGGCTAACAATGCACACCCTACCATCATCCCGACCAGGGAACTCACTGTCAGGCGGCAGATGCCCGCTTAGGAGATGTGACTGGGGCCGCCTCGGATATCTCACCACTCTCATTCAGCGATGCGATAATCCTATCAACCTCCTCTATCAGCGAGCCTATCGCGTAGGCCCACACGTACTGACCCGCCTTCCGACCCGTCAACGCCTCGGCAATCTGCCCTTTATCCTCAACCCGATGTTTAAGGTAAAGCTGCTTGCCATCAGTGAGCAGCATCATATCGGCTGGATTTTTTTGCAGCCGGGGGAGTCGTTTTCGCAAGTAATCGATCCCCTGCCGGAATCTGTTCACCGGTAAGCCTTCGCGCTTCATCTGAAAGAGCCAGCACAGCAAGACGAGATCAGCGTACGAGTACTGCCGCCGTCCCCTCACCATACTATCTCCCGTCGTGGGCACGAGATCCGTCCGGGCGTAGTAGTTGAGGAGTGCGAGTCCAATCTTTTCTGTCCCCCCTGTCAGCACCCGCAACACTGACTGTACATCCTTCGCCGAAAATTCCCTCGCGTGGGAGGAAGAGGGGGCAAGACCGGAAGGCAAGGCAGGGAGGTCCACTTGTGAAGTACTGGTCTGAGGGTTCATAGCGTTATTTTGGGAGAATGCATACGCAGCAGAGCCGAAGGGTGAATACTGTACCTCGCTCGCTCAAGTTCGGCAGGGGAAAACCTCACTCACCCATTCCTCCAGCCTGTAATCCAAGGGTAAGGGGGCTAGAGAACCATGTCAACGGAGTAAGTTGGCTCGAGCAATCCCACTCGAATTCAACTGCCGAAATACCCACCTTCACCCCTCATCGATCTCGTATACCGCCACTATTTCAACCGAAACATCGACAGGTCGCGCCTCAATTGATGCCTGAGGCGCTCCGTCAGCAGCCGCCACTCGAACTCCGTAAGCCCTTTCGAACGGAACGGGCACATTCCCGCTGTCACCGGCACCTTCTGATATCGACCGTACTCGCCCCAACGCCACCCCCGCCCCCTGAGCAATCTTCGCCGCCTTCGCTGCCGCATTGCGGGTCGCTCGTTCAAGACAGCCCTCCCGCTCCCGCTGCATTAACTCCGGGGAAACGACCATCTGGAGGTCCGAGACCTCATCTACCCCGAGCCGAGACGCTACCCCAATAACTTCCCCCACCCGAGCGATGTCCGAGGTCTCAACCCTCGTCGACAACCGAGACCGAAATCCCGAGCACGCTCGCCGCATCTCGTTGTAGACACACTCTTCATGTACTGAATAGTGCGCCGTCTCAAAGATGACGTCGGGCAAGCCAAGTTTCTTAATTTCGGCCTTGATGGCTTCATGCGCCTGTATGGTCTCGCGCGAGGCCTCTTGAGAGCTTTTTGCGAGATTCGTCGAAGTAAAGGTGATCGCCGTTCTATCCTGTGCTATCCGGGTCAGACACGATCCCATGACAGAGATGGTGCGACGGTTGGGATGCGATGAATCAGAGTGGTCGTGGGGGGCTGCGAGGGCAGTGGTGGTCGAAAAAATGATGAGAGGAAGCGATTTGAGTATCATATCGTGTGTCCTGTTGCACCCCCAGAGAGTGCGACAAATAAAGATTGTCGGTTCAGTACACTGGACCCTGCTCGACTTTACCAAGCTCAATCGTTCTTCTTCAAGGCCCTCTGAACGAACTCCAAGTACTTCCTCGTCTCTCCGGGAAGAGGGATTCGACCCTTTAACCAGCGTAAAAGATCAGTATCGCCCATATTGTACCCCATTGTCGCCAGATCCTGAGATGACAGGTGATTCGGCGGCCTGACATCCCCCTTTCCTTTTTTCAGAGATTCTGTCCACTTAAGAAGATCCGCATAGTACAGAATACCGACAGCAATCTGCCTCTCACCCTCACTCTTTGCGAATCTAAGAAGTGCAGGGAATTTTTGCTCTATCTCTAACCGAGTTCCATCGAGAACCTGCAGAAGCCCGCGCGCTCCCTGGCTTGAGACCCGGGTATCATGGCCATAACTTGTTTCTTTACCGTGCATCGCCGCGATCCGATTCGGGTCTACCCGAACACCCACCGCCCGACCGGCCAATCCCGACCACTTCTCGATCCAAGCCGCCACATCCGGGTTATTGAATTGCCTGACCAACCGGCACGCAACCTGCTCGACGGGTTTTCCTGACGGTCGGGGCCCGATGAAGTCATTTCGCTCGGCTAATTTATCCGGAGTCGGCGCTTGTCGGAGTAACGCAAGACCACCCCAGTTGAACGCCTTTTCTATGTACTGCGGGTCCTTCAGACGCTCCGCTATCCGGATAATTTCATTCACCTCTTTGGGTGTTAGCGAACTCTTATGGCATGGATTAATGCGACGTCTTAACTCCTCAGCAGTCGTTGGAGTTATTACATTTCGGCCATCAGCCCTTCCGATTGAGTTAAAAGCGGCTGATAGTTGTCGGTTCCACTCAGGCCCCGCCCCAGCAACCCTCGGCAGCGTTGGGGCCGACTGCGTTCCCGAACTTGGACCCGATTTTAATTGCTGACTCGACACTCCAGTGCCCCCTGATATTTACCTCTCCATAGCCCGGAGCCCGTTTCCCCTGAGTACACACAAAGCCGCTGAGAATGAGCAGCTTTACTGATTGATTGCCCCACTTTTATGTGAGGATATCCTCACCCGAGTACACAGCACCTATCTAAAGGCCCCCCTCCTGTTCAGCCCGTACTGGGTTATGACCACAAACACCATCGACGCAGCCTTAGCAATATCCACCGAACTCCCTAACACCTCGACTGCCACCGTAATCACGACTGTGCTCAGTAGCAATCCGAGCATCCCGACCCCATAAAACCAGCAAAATCGACGCCATAGCCTATCGGAAACACGAAAGTTCAGCCATGCATTGAGCACAAAGTTATTCGTTATTCCACTCGTCACCGAGATTGCATTCGCGGGCAACCATGGAACCCCCGCAGCGGTCAGTATTTTGAATACTAAAAAATCGAGAAGCGCGCCGCTCGCCCCGATAACGCTGTAAAAAATAAAGTGTCGCCATCGCTTGCTGGTATCAATGCACCACGACACTGACCGCTTAATCATTACCCCTCTCTCCCGTTCGTATCACAATTCTCGCCTCGCCCCTCGAATCACAGGCCACCTCCATTTTACGGCATGGCAATTTTATGAGATAGAGCAACTGCTTCGAATCCCTCGATACATTTCTAGTCACCATCACGTTCGGGAAAAATCATGTCGTATCGCCTTCTCCTCCGCCTCCCCCTTGTCCCCTTTTTTCTCGCAATTCTCATCGGGGGTTGCAAATCAAGTGTGAAGGATACGATTGATATCGCGAATGGGATCGAACGGAAAAAGATCGACACTTCGCGACTGGCGGTAAACGCATTCGTGAATGATGGACGTTTCGGCTCAATCCCTCAGCAGTTCTCCGCTATTCGCTCGACCCTCGGCATCCACCGAGTCCGGGTCCTGATGGCGTGGGATGATAACGTCCAACCGACTCCCGCGGCCGAGCAGAACTTCTCCTTTTACGATGACGTCATCGCAGGACTCGCTCCCGGACAAACAGCTCTCATCGTGGTCACCGATGTCCCCTCCTGGATGAACGACCGCGCCAATTGGACCGCAGGTGATGGTGGTCGTACCTTTGTCGAACGATGGGTCGAAAAGGTCGTTGATAGATACGGAGATAACCCGTCCGTCGTAGGATTCCAGATTGGAAACGAACCGAACAATCCGTCCTTCTCTATGAACCAGACACTCGGATTGCTCAAGGATCCGATTGCGTACGTGGCCATTCTCGCTCGTGCCTATTCCGTCATCCAAAGCCGCGCGCCAAGCAAAAAAACGGTCATTGCCGCCACAACCGCGCTCAATCAAGGGTTTCCCCAGACCCGCGACTATAACCGCGCGATGCGGGATGCCGGAGCGGGGGCATTCTGCGATGTGTGGGCCGCTCATATCTATGGACGACAATTTGAAAATATCGTCCGCGATGGAGGAGTAGCCGACTTTCTCAACGGATTGGACAAGCCGGTTTGGATCACCGAAAGTGGCGCCCAAGGGACAACCAACCAGCTGAAGTACGGAGAGCAGATGTGGCCGTTCCTTCTCGAAAAGATTCGTAATATCGAGCACATCTTCATATATCAATACACCGACTCAAGCCCCGCGGACATCTCATATGGCCTTCGCACCCTCGACCCTGCAAACCCAGTGTCAGATCTCTTTATTCACCTCCGCGACAGGGTAAGCGAATGATGCGATAGTGATTGCGTCGGAACGTAAATCTCCGGCCTTGTCTTTTCCCCGTAGGCATGCAAGGATGTGCGGTCCGAGGCCGGCACCTCCTAATCCGGCGATAGAGGCACATGCCGGAGCAGGTAACTAGTTTCGACCAAGGTAGCTTCGATTTTTCTCATTCTATCAAGCCGCCTGCGGGGCGGTCATTACAGAGGCGTTACATGGCAAAAAAGAGCGTAGTTTTGCGGAATGAAAAACGACGAAAGATGTCGGATAGCCAGTGGAAACTTCGGAAGGAGCTCCGAGAACAGGCGATTAACCCTCGGGCAAGCGATGAGGACCGCGACCAGGCTCGATGGAAGCTGCAGAGCCTTCGTCGTAACGGAGCGACGACTCGGGTCCGCAATCGATGCCAGTTCACCGGCCGATCACGGGGAATTATCCGACGGTTCATGTTGTCCCGTATCACATTCCGAGAGATGGCGCTCAAGGGGCTTATCCCAGGGGTGACCAAATCCAGCTGGTAGAATCCAATGAGAGGCTCCACCGGGGTAAGCGGTGGCTCGTGAGCAGGCACTGTTGCGAGGGGAGATAATGCTTCAGAGGGCCCTCCCCCCGCGCTCACTCGACCCTGACCTCTTTGCGGTATTACCCCATCAGATACTCCCACCCGCCTGACGATATCTTCAGGGTGGCACCCGTACTCTGGGGGTCCGTCGTTCCGGCAGGGGGTAGCTCACACGGCAGACAAAGCTGTGGTATGGAGATGGGAACGCTTTGCGTCTGAATGGTAACCAACTCATACCAAGGCGGGTGCGCCTTATTGGCGTCGACCTCAACGCTAAGCCGAACGGTCGAATTCACCTCGAAACGTCTCTTCAAGGGCGCGAATGACCGAAAAGTGAGGGGTGTATCCCAGTCGCGCACACGCTCGTGAAATGTTGAAATAGTGATCGGTGCTCATTTCTTTAACCAAAAACGTGGTTAAGGGGGGCTCCGGGTGGGTTGGAAGAAGTCGACAAATTCCCTCGACGACCGCGGCAACCCCAAAGGCAATTGTGGCATCTATCCTTCGCGTTAATCGACCGATACCAGCGCGCGAGAGAACCTCATCAATGAATGCCCACAGCCCGACTGGCTCTCCCTGTGAAATGAAAAACACTTCTCCCGAGAGGGAAGGATCAGACTCAAGGGCCGTAAGCGCGCATAAATGGGCCGCGACACAATCATCGATGTAACTCACATCGACGAGGTTTGTCCCTCGCCCGATGATCGGAAGCCGACCTTTACGGGCACGGTCAAGAATCGTCGGTATCAGATTGGTATCACCGGGGCCAAAGATGAGGTGCGGGCGGAGCGAGATGGTCTTCACGACCCCTTTACCTCCGCGTAATCGGACCTCCCTTTCTGCAACCGCCTTCGTCTCTGGATACCATGCCCGGTATCGGCCCGGATAGGGAATGCTCTCATCAACTCCCCTCAGATCCTCATCTCCCGCCACCACGCTCGGGGAGCTGGTAAAGATAAAGTAAGGACAACCCGCGCGCTCACACGCATCCAGAAGTCGACGGGTAGCGACTACATTTGCCCGAAAAAAATCATCATAAGCGCCCCACATCTCAACATGAGCGGCTGTGTGAAATACAGCGTGAGCACCGACGAGTACCTCCGTGAGCGGAAGTCCCTCTCCAGTGAGATCGCACCGATATGAGCAGATTCCCTCCTGCTCAAGATCGAGAACTGCGCGTCGTGATATCGACAAGACATCGAATCCTGCTCGGTGTAATGCCCGGCACAGCGCTTTTCCTACGAAGCCGCTTCCACCCGTCACGACAACCCGTTTGCGGTTGATGGATTGGTCACCGTTCGACTTCACCAAACCCCCTTGATAGCTCCCGAGCCGTCTTGTTCCTCGATCCAACTAAGTGCTTTGAAAAACGAAACAATGAAAAATTACGGCCGCTGTTGTTGGGCCCATGTACTGAGTTTATCTCGGAAAATCTTCGCATTGTGCCGACCATCTACGGGAAATGAAGGATGAATGAACACCGCTGAAATATCGCCGGTCAAAGAGTTTTCTCGCAACGCATCTCGGACGCGCTCCGACAGCTCTCTCCGCCGTTCGTCGTTTGTGACCGCCGCACAGTCGCGGGGCTCAACAACTACTCCCGCCCCCCTCTCACCGAGCGAAACCAACGCACTCCGCTGAACGCCCTCAACGGCGTTTACGATCCGCTCAACCGGTATCGGGCACAGCAATGTCTCGGCGTGAACGACATGGGCAAGTCGGCCACAAAAATATGCCATCCCCGAGGGTGCTATGTACCCCACGTCACCGAGCGCATGCCATTGCACCCCATTTTCATATCGCTTCGAACTCGTGTCCCCGGCGCCATGGAGATATCCGACACTCACCGTGGATCCAGCGACCCAAAGTTCGCCAATTTCACCTGGTGCGCAATCGCCACCCCACGCATCAGGGCAGGACGCCGTCCCAAGCGGTTTTACTCGGAGCGATAATCCCGCTACCGGCAAACCTATCGGAACTCCATACTGTCCATCGAGTGAAGACTCGTGCGCCTCCTGCTCCCGGACCGCGAATCGTTCGGCCGCGGATATGACCGACACCGGAAGCGCCTCAGTGGCACCGTAAGGCACCGTAACCTTTCCTTCGGGAATGACCCCCTGAACCTGCGATAGTACCCCGTCAGCGACCGGAGCTCCCGCCAGTAATACTCGTTTAAGCGAGCGAAACGACCGCCCCTCCCGAGCGGCCCACGCAGCGAGCTTTCCCCATACCGTCGGAGATCCGAACGACGAGGTCACTCCGAAGCGATCTATCACGTCACCGAGCTGCGACGGGTCGCATGAGAGCGGCGCACCTGGATCAATCGGTGGTATCACCGCGGTCATCCCCAACGATATATCGAAGAGTGAGAAGATTGGAAGTATCGGAAGATCAACGTCTCCGGGTGAAAAACCAAATTCAGAGCGGAAAAGCGCCAGCTGAGAAGTGAGCATCTCAGGAGTAAAGAGCACCCCCTTAGGAACTCCGGTGCCCCCCGAGGTGTAGGCGATCATCTCAATCCCCGAGCGCTCGACCTCCGGGGCATCCGTCGCCTCAAACTGAGCCTTAAATACTCCCGAGGTCCCGGGTAATGGTATAACATCGGAGACGATGCAATGATACCGAACGGTTTGGAATTGTCGGAACCAGAGTGCTCGCAGGGGAAGCACCCTGCTTTCGGAGATAACCCCTATCACCCCCGCATCATCAATACATCGCTTCAGATTATCCGGCCCCACTCCCGGGTCAACAAACACCGGGATTCCGCCATTGCCGAGGATGGCGAGGGTAAACGACAAGAAATCAACCCCCGGGCTTACTAACATCAACACTCGATCACCGGGAAGCATCCCCCGAGCCGAAAGACCCCGCCGATACTGCTGAACTAATCGCCAGAGCGCACAGAAACTGGCGGCCTGCGGTTGAGAGTCACTTCCATTCACTTCTCGAGCGGGCACAATCACCGCCGCCCTTTCCGGAGCGGCAGCTACCGCCGCTCGGACCGCCCCATAGGTGGTGCTCCGCTTCGGTGCCCCTTGTGACACTGTCGCTTTTCGGGTGAGGAACTCTCGTACCGCTGTTCCGACTCTTTCCGGCTCATCTTCGAGCACCAGATGCGATGCGTGAGGCAGCTCATCAATATCCGCTCGGGGGAAATATCCCCGCATCTTGCGGAGAAAGCCGGGGTGGAAACAGGGATCCTTCAGCCCCCACATTACCTTCACCGGCTTTTCCGCCAACTGCTTAAGCCCATCCTCAAGATTGAGCTTCTGACCAAACGAGGGGTGCGCGGAAAAGAAAGGAATATCAGAGACAAAATCCCAAATTGCCTGCCGAGAAAGTACCGTTTCGTAGGGTGCCAGATACCCCCTCTTTGCCTCGGCTGAGAGAGGATGATACGCGCCTATCGAGGTAGTCAATCGAAGGAAGGTCTTGGTGTATTTGGTGAGGATTTCCCCGATAAATGGCGATGCTGCGAGTCGAATGATTCGGGGAAGCTCATCTATCTCACCGAGCGTGGTGTTGAAGTAGACGAGCTTATCAACATCGGCGACCCGTCGCTGCGCGAGAGCAGTCCCGATAGAGCCTCCCCAGTCGTGCATTACAAGCGAAAATCGCGAGACTCCGAGCTGTTTAAGCAGCTCGTCGAGGTGGTCAACACGGTCTTGCGCGCGAAAGACATGCCCCGGAGTCCGCTCCGAGAGACCACACCCAATATGGTCAGGGACGATCAGTCGAAAAGAATCGCGTAAGGCGCGAACAAGGTGGCGGAAAAGAAAACACCACGTCGGATTTCCGTGGACCATCACAACCACCGGTCCCGAACCCTCATCAAGATAATGCATTCGGTATCCACCCACCAACCGGACGTGCGAGTTTAGCCCCTCGAGAGCATATCGAAGACTCGGGTTGTCGACAGTGAGTGATTCGACACTGGGACTGTGCTGGACTTCGCGAGATGCCTCTTGGTCGGATTGTTCACCTCCTGCCTGACGAGCCCCTTTGACCCGAGACGCTGCGGTTTTCCCGGCACGACGTTTTTTCGTTTCAGAGACCTCTGACACACCCCCCCCTTCACTCGCTTCTCTCGGACTGCTCCCTGCCTCACGAGAGACCTCTCCCCCAGATCCAGCCCGTGCTACGACGCTCTTTCGCGCTACCACTCAACCCCCCAAAAGAGCGAATTCAGCCCACTTCCGAAACCCGTGCAAACGACCTTATCCCCCTTCTGGATACCGCGCGCCTTACCCCCGAGAACCAGAGCCGCTGGCAGGGCCGCCGAGATCATGTTGCCGTACTCCTGATAAATGGAAAATTCTTTGTGAAAGTCGAGACCCAGCTCCTTGTAAAAGGCCTCATTAACCTGCTTTCCAACCTGGTGGCAAAACACGTGTTTCACATCATCACGTGACCAGCCGAGGATTTCTGCGGCCATCGGCCACGTTTGCCCCCCTACTTTCGCTGCCGCCGATATCAACTTGCTCGACTCCGTATGCATGAGGGGCTGACTTGGAAAAAGTTCCTCAAGGGTTCCCGTCACACAGAAATCCCCATTACCAGTGCATAGGTCGGTATGCTCAGTAGCCGAGAGCCCCGCTCCCCCGAGAAACCGATGCCCATCCCCGTTGCTGTATCGTTCGTGACACACTCCGAAAACGACTGCTCCAGATCCCAAAGTGAAAACCGGGACCACTTTCAGAAGGTCCTCGCGTGAAATACGATCAATTTCACGCCGCAACATCCGGGAATTAGATTCCACTATCAAACTCGGCACTTCGGGCGATACCACTAATGCCGCCCGAGCGATCCCCGACTCGATCATAGTTGATGCGAGCATTAACCCATTCGAGAATCCGATACAGGCGTTGGTCACATCAAAGGCCATCACCCGCGGTGAGAGACCCAGCTTCTTGTGAATAATGCAGGCCGTCGATGGCTCAAAGAGATCCCTACTTACTGAACAGCTGATCAGCACATCGACCTTGTCGATCGGAAAGTTGCCATCACCGAGCAACCGCTCAATCGCTTCCACCCCCACATCGCTGGGTAGCGTCTCTCGGCTCCACATGAATCGAGATGAAACGCCTGAGAGCCTCTCAAGGGTGCCTTTGGGTATGCCAAACCGGTCGTAAACCTCGATTATTTCGTCCTCAATTTCAGCGGAAGTCACCTTCGTCGGGGGCTGAACGAATTCACACTTATCGACAACCACCTGAGAGTATTGAAATGCGACCATGTTCCGCCTGTGTCAAAAAGAGCAATTCTACTGGGCGAGGGCTGACTCCTCACGATTCCCGTCCAAGCAAGCCTTATAGTATATCGAACCTCTGCCGCCAAATCCAATTCGATAGCAACCTCCCCGTCCTCCCCTCTTTTGGCGAAACCGTTTGTGCCAGAGGTGTCAGAGACCCCGTGGACGACTCTATCGAGTCGGAGCCATCCGCTCGATAACATCACTTAGCTCTTCTTGCCCCTCGAGGTACGCACTGGCAATCGCAAACTGGCATCGGGCTCGAACAAGGTTGTGTCGCTCGTACGAAACTCGAAAGTAACGGTCTCCGGAGAGATAGTCGGTAAGGAACCGCACTCCTAATGTGAAGCTAATCAACCATGGCATCTTGCCTAATGCTTTGAACTCATCCTCAGAAAAATATTCGTCGCCCACTCCGGCCAGGAATCCACGAGTCCCAGCCTGAAGGAAATCCCATTCAATCGGGGGAACTTTCTCCAGAATTTCATCTTCCGAGCACCGAACCCCAATCTGACGAGCAAAATCTCCATAATCATACAAAGGGGAGCCTGGCATGACCGTATCTAAATCGATAACACATCGGGCTACCCCCGATTCTCTGTCGAATAGCACGTTGTTAAGCTTTGTATCTCCGTGAGTAATTCGCACCCGGGCGGGGTTTGTCAGCAAAAAACTTAAAGATAATCCTCTCTCGCTTGACTGATGAGCGTAGGACAACTCCTCTGCAGCCTCTTTTGCCCGCTCCTGTGGCGCATCCTTCTCTGCCGCCCAAAGAGCAGTGAACCTACCTGCGATGTTCTGAAATCCCGGCAGTGAAAGGTGAAGCGATGTCGCTGACAAAGTCGTGAGCTCTCGGAGGAACGAGCCAAACGCTCGGCCTCCCTCGAAAGCGCATTCAGGGCTTGGACAAACATTATGGGCAACGGCACCCTCAATGAAACGATAGGTGCGCCAAATCCCCCCTTCCTCGTCCCTCTTCCAGTACCGTCCGGAAGATGATGTCAGACTATTTGGGCTTTCATAATCTTTTTGCTGCTTGACCTCGAGAAGTTCTAAAGCATCATAATTATAGGAGCCACTATTTCGCAGATGGCGGGTTATTCGCTCAATATTTTCTAGCACGAGCACTCCATCAGGGAAGACAGTTGGATTGATTCGCTGGTGGACGTATTGCACCATTCGTCCACGTACATCCACTGTCGACAACCATGTTTCGTTAATATGCCCTTGCGTGATTGGGCTAAGTTCCTTTATTTCACCCTCGTGAATAAAGCAGCTCACGAACCGGGCCACTTTTGCTCGAGATGTCGTTGCCATGGATTACCCTCCCTTTTCGACCTATCGGGGAAGAGTACCTGATTTGGTCCGTCGTTACCACGCATCACGATTGATATTAGCGAAGCTCCCCTGAAGCGATCGAAAACCCCTCAAGTTTTGGTCACGGAGATACGAATATGAGGGCTTTCTCGAGAGGAGTATCGGTATCGAGATACTAGAAAACTAAACTTCGTACGCAAGAAACCAGAGGGACAGTTTCTTTCAGTGGTGAAATCCGCTGGAAACCTGATACGGAATCTCTCTCAGAGGAAGGATGATATGAAAACAACTCTTGTGATTGCAGCTACCTCCGACCGTCTCGAGGTTGATCGAATGTATCGATTGTTGAGAAAACGGGGAATTTCTGCTTCGGTTGAATCGCGGACCATTTCTTTCGACGGTCAATCAGCGGAGGGATACCGATTGCGAGTCCCCTCAGAGACGGTTGACAGAGCTCGGATCGAACTCTCTGGCTTAATTATCATGTCGAAGGTGCTAACACCTGATCTCGAAGATTCCCTCGTCTCTGACACCCCGCCGAAACACGTTCTGAGCTTGGTCGATAAAAGAGAGGCTTTTGATTAATTTGGTAGCCCCTAAACAAGGTCAATAGTGCACCTCTGATGGCAGAGGTTGAATTTAGCAAAAGTTATTGTCTATCGATCATAGATATCGACGCTTATCATGGCATGATCTGAAGCACCTTCAGGTTCCCAAATAACTCCGCCTCTGGGCGTCTCTCCTCTAGTAATAGCCTGAGATAAACGCCAACGATTGATGAGAATATCATCTATCCACTCAAAGGACGACCGATATTTGAAACTCCCTCTCGGTTTTCCTCTTACGAAACCGCCCTCCAAAACCGAATCAAACCGAATTATTTGCCCTGGCGGTTTTTCAGGACATACCGCCTCTCCCGCTCGGTCAACGATACAGCCTGCTGAAAAAACCCCAAAATCGTTCTCTTTGCTGTTATGGTTATGATAACCATCCCCACCTCGACGAAAATCAACAAGGGATAGTTCACCCCGGATTATTGAATCACTCGCACTTCCTCGACGGCTATTTCTATCACCTACAACTATGAACCAATGATCTATACCGAGAAGCTCCGGCAAAAAGTGGCCTTCTGCAAGCCCTCGGAGATGCTGAGCCATTTGCATACGTAAAAGCTCAAACTGCAACCGGCTCGGGTCTCGACCTCCTCCATACTTCGATTTAAAATGAATGTTAACTATACTTATCTGCTGGTCACGCCAAGAGAGCTGTACCACTAATGGTCCCCGGCTTAAGCGCTCGAGCCGATGAGTTGAAAGGACCTTGGGTAGCAAACCACCGGCATACGATACGGCCCTCTCTAATTTAATCCCATCCTCCGAAATCAAAAATCCGCACCTCACATCCCCCGGATTCGCGCCACCCAAAACTGATGTGAATTTTTTACCCGTAGCTCGCTCAACAGCTGCTTTTAGCCGATTCAAACCGGCATGACCCCGCTTCCAAGAACTCCCCACGATCTCCTGCACCGCCAATACCTGGCAGCCAGCATCTTTAATTCGTCGAACAAGGAGTTCCTCTCGAATCTCGAAAGGAATCCTCTCGCGACCTAACACTCGTTTTGCAACCTCAGTAGGTATCCCATAGTTTGCGAGGTTTTGTGAGCAGACTCTCAATCGGGCGCGAGGCACGAGATTTACATTTAACGATGATGGTCTTAGTGAAGGACTCGTTTCGGCAGACGATGGGGCAAAAATGCCCGGTATGACCCCAAAAAATATGATAACCACAATTCGACCAACCAATCGATCCCCCTAAGCCCTGCGCCGAACTTTATTGAATGTGTAACACGTATTGGATCGATTATCGGATGCATCTGAATCAGTGTTGTGCAACTCTCTCTCTTTTTTTCGCAAAAATTCGCGGAAACGCGCCCAGGCTTGAAAGTGGTTGAAGGGGTAAATACAAACTCACCCCAAGTGACTGCATGTTACGATTTAAGCCACTCTGCCCCCCCCCCCAGCGGAACCTTTGCGAACCTTTTGAAGTCTCGTCACTTTTGGCGATTGCAAACCGGCCCTCAAATAGTCGGCATCGATACCAAGTGCTTCACAAACTGACTCAAAAGAGAATATGTAGTCATTATCGAGAGACTCTATCCACCATACGGCTTCGCGATAACGCCTGGCATCATCCCCATGCCCGAGCGGATGCGAATTCAGTAACACCTGAATCGCATCATACAGGATTGCAATAAAGAGTTCCCGTTCAGGCCCCTGAGCTACCCCCCCGAGTCGCTCGATCTCCATCGATGCTCGAAGAGGCCCTACCCGTCCTCCGTTCCCCTCGCTGTCAAAAACGCCACTGGTCATGCCCCGTCCACCCCCGCAAACTGGTGAGTACATCTCGTTCGGTAATCGCAGCGCGTCAGCCACACTTCTTCGCGAACCGAATTCTCTGTGAAGATAAGATTCACCTCCCCGAGGGTAGGCAACAACTTATTTCCAAAACTGCGTTGCTTTCACACAGTATCCGGGGATGCCTTTCAACCAAAGCTCGCGGCATTCATGACCTGCACGAATAACGGTATATTATCTCTTTTTTCGGTTTCAATCGGCTCAATTCCCCCTTCAAACTACCTCTTTATTCCTCGCCCCCCGCGGAGCCACCGAAGATTGCGGAACAAAAAGGCTGTTCGCATGAGTGTGGACGTCTCTCAAAGCACGCTCACCCCGTCGGCACATACGGTCGGTATGTCCCATCGGGAAAGACGACCTCTCGGTCTCCTCGCCGATATGACTTCGACGCAGCTTTGAATTTGAAGTAGATGTCGAAGTACCACGTCGTCGCCTCGGCTCGGCGCTGAGGGCACACGCAAAGAATGCGAGGGCGGTGGGAGCCTCGGGTTGAAACCTTCGTCAAACGGGGGCGTGATCCAGGGCGCGTTTGGAGTAGTGCCGTCCGCCCTGCAAATCCTTTTCCCTCTGCTTGTCGTTTCGCCACAATCTCTCGCCGTCGCTCTTCAAGCTTCTTATGCATCAACATGGCATACTCCCTTTGAGTAAGCTCTTCGTACCCCGGGAGACGGGCGTATTCAAGGAGGTAGATCTCGGTGAAATCTTTGATGTTAGCCACCGGATTCCACCTGAGCGCCTCGTGGTACGCCGTCCAATTAACACACTTGTATTTTCGCTTAATTCCCCATACCGCATCGTGGAAGCAGTTGTAGCCGGGGTAGTCCGATATCTTTTCAACAAGCCCGTCCTGTACCGGTTGTAACACCGTGTAGAAGAACCAATTCTCAATATCCGCATCCCCGGGCAGAAACTCATTCGAATACCGTCGCCCCCAGACTGAGCCGCCCGGATAGGTGGAAACGTTTCGCATGATCGCCTTTGCAATCGAGGACTTGAGGTCCCGCATAAAGTGAGCCCGATTCCCCTCGTTGACCTGCATGACCGAGTGGATGTGGTTCCCCTCAACCGCAAACGCATACAGAGTAATATTGTATCGCTTCGAATATTTAGCTAGTGCCCCAAGCGTCGATGCCTCAAGCCTCTTGTTATTCACAAACCAAAGCTTCGAGTTGCGGGTGCGCGACGTAATAAAATCTGCGTGCTCCTTCGTTTCAATCCGAGGATGGTAGCCCATAATGACGGTCTCAAAAGAGAAGTATCTGTCCTTCCCTATCATCGACACATCCTCAAAAATGTTGCCTCCCCAAGGTCTCTGAGACAACAATAGCACAATAGCAAGGCCTACGAGGGAATTTCAGAGCCCCCAGCCCCCCGCCAACGCACTATCCCCCGAGTTGCATCATCCTGCGGCGCAAGGAGCGTCCTCAAAGAAAGATGTTCGAGAGCCCGCTTCATTGTTCTCTGAAACACGGGGGCTGCGACGATCCCGCCGTAATAGGAGCCTCGAGTAGGCTCATCCATAGTTACAAGAAGCACCAATCTATCGGTGATACCGATATCGGTGCCGTCGGCAAAGCCGACGAATGAAGACATGTACTTTCCGGGAAGATAGCCTCTGCCACCGACTCGTGCCTTCTGAGCAGTTCCGGTCTTTCCGCCGATACGGACTCCTGGAATTGCAGCGAAGCTACCGGTTCCCCGCTCTTCCTCTACAACTCCGATAAGCATCTCCTGAATGATCTCCGAGGTCTTCGGCGATATCACCCGCTGGGGCTCGTCTTTCACCGGACGCCCCCCGATGAGCCGAAGGGGATTTAAGGTGCCACCATTCACAAGCGCACTAAACGCACGCACCACTTGGAGAGGGGTAACCGCAATCCCCTGCCCATAGGCATGAGTTGCAACATCTATCTGTGCCCAGCTGGAGACATGGCGAAGAATACCCGCACTCTCTCCCGGTAGACCGATATCGGTAAGTTTACCGAAACCAAAGGAGGAGAGCATAGTATGAAGGTTTGAACGACCGAGACGATCGCCGACCTTCGCCATTCCGATATTCGAAGAGCGGACGACGACATCAAAAAATGAAATCGTATCAGAGGGATGTGCGTCGTGGACGGTCCGGCCAGCGTACGAAAAACTCCCGTGCTCGCAATTTATCATTTCTTTGGGCCGCACGACTCCCCGCTCGACTGCTCCTGCGGCAACAACTGCTTTGAGGATTGAACCAGGTTCGAAGGTCGCTTCGACCGCCTGATTGTGAAGATGCCGGGGGTTAAATCGGCGCAGCACGTTGAAGTTCGGGGAGGGAGCTTGACTCATCGCGAGGATCTCCCCCGAGGTCGAATTGACCATCACCCCAAACGCCCCTCGAGCACCCGACGCAACCCGGCCCTGCTCGAGCTCCTCGTCGAGCATCCGTTGTAACTCGATATCCAGGGTGAGCTGCACCGCATGGCCCACCCGGGGCTCAAGAACCGTATCTTCTCCAATTGGAAGCTGGATAAGCTTTCCGTGCGCATCGCGCGCCACCCGAGCCTTCACTGGTGCCGATGCGAGCCGTCCCTCGTTGACTCGCTCAATCCCCGAGAGCCCCTCACCATCAATACCAACCGCACCGATGAGGGTGCTCGCCGCCTGCCCGTATGGATAGGTCCGTTTTGATTCCGGCAAATAGCCCACCCCAGGCAATCCCAGCGCTGACACCTGTTCCGCTATCTTCCGCGATACCTGTCGAGCGAGGAAAACAAATGGCTGCGATGAATCGAGCGCCTTTGCAAGGCTGGCTTTTTCTGCACTGACCATGGGCGCAACCGCATCTATCACGGCACGGCGATCCTTGATCGATTTAGGACGCGCGTATATCGACGCGGCAGGGACCGACATAGCGATCACCCGGCCTGCCCTGTCGAGAATAGCCCCCCGCTCTCCCGCGAGTGCTATCTCGCTAAATTGCTGATCTTCCGCACGCCCTCGCCATCGTTCAACTCCCGCGAGCTGAATCCGATACAAATTTGCGACAACAAGTCCCGCCCAGAGGAGGGCTGGTACGAGGATAACCGTGAGTCGGGCCTCGCGAACCTCCGATGCCGGTACCGCGACGACGTGGTGCCTCGATTGGCGGGTCTGCACCACGTTAGCGTAGTTCGGCATGCGACGAGGGAAATGTTCATTCGGCTTGCCGCCCCCTCGTTTATGCTGCGCACGCCGATCCGGGAGCAAACGACTCCACCACGTGCCTTGTCGTTCTGACACCATCTCTCGAAGTGAATCAAACCAACCCACGCACCATTGCTGTCCCCTCATGGCCCCCTCCCGTGACACCTGCGAGCCCTCGCGTCTTCTCTTCCCCGACCCCCCTCGGTTCGAGTCGACTCCTTCAACCCTCTCACTAAGAGATAAGATTATCGCTCCACCCGGAAGACTTGGTCCTTCTGAGGAGCACGAAATCCTAGCCGATTAGCCGCCCGCTCCTTCAACTGATCGGGACGGTGGAGAACGATCCGCTCTAGTTCGAGTTCTTGTCGCTCCATCGTCAACTGCCCCTGAAGACGGTGCTGCTCTGCAATCTCGTACCCAAGATCAGTGACCTCAGTGCGAACCCAGATCTGACCCATCAACGTTCCGATGAGAATGACCCCCGATGCCACACAGAGATGCCACCCAAGTGAGCTCGACTCCCGCCGCAAATAGACCGTTTGATAATCAAGACATACCGCCATAGCTTCCTCCCCGATAGTGAATGAACCGAAATAGGTAAATAGTCAATGAATCAAAAAAATTCGAACACCCGTAACCGCGCACTTCGCGATGCGGGATTTGCCTCTACCTCCTCAGGTCGCGGCTCTACGGCACTTTTTGTGAGAAGACGACCGATGGGCCGCTCCTTCCTCATATCTGCCCTCGAAGCGGGAGCAGTATCACCCGCGGCCCACTGTCGTAGCCGTCGAGTAACCCGCTGATCCTCCAGCGAATGAAAACAGATAATCGCGAGCCGTCCCCCTGGTTTCATCATCCGTGGCACCACTCGCAGCAGCAACTCTATCTCTTCCCACTCTCGATTAACCGCGATACGAAGCGCCTGAAACACCACCGTCGCTGGATGGCTTCCCCCTGGGGTACGAGGGACAACCCGAGCAACAAGATCAGCGAGTATCTGCCCCGATTGAATCGGCCGAGCTCGGACGATTTCTTGGGAAATACGGGATACCTCGCGCCCGACCCCGCCTATCCGCAAGATCCGAATCAATTCGCCGATGGATGACGAGTTGATAATCGATGCCGCCGTGACCCCCTCGCCCTCATCCATCCGCATGTCGAGAGATCCCGCATCACGAAACGAGAACCCTCGTCCCTCAACGAGCTGATCGGTCGACATTCCAAGATCGGCAAGAACACCATCAAAGCGGAGCTGCGCATCAGTCGCGAGCCCAAATTCGCCATCTCCGCTCACCCCGACGATCTGCCCTACATCACCGAATCGTCCGTGATGGATGGCGATACGATCCTCTTCCTGGAATCGGGCCCGCGCCCGCACCACCGCTCGCAAATCCCGATCAACCGCGACAATAGAAGCATTCGGATGAGCTCCGAGGATCGCACTGCTATGCCCCCCCCCTCCGAGCGTGCAGTCAAGGAACGATCCTCCCCGCTCAACACCAAGCCCCTCAAGCACCTCCCGCACCAGTACCGGCACATGTCGAGTCACCAGAACCTGCCCGCCCTCATCGAGTCCTGATGGAATCTGCCCCCCTGATGCACTCGGTTCCCCAGTCATGATACCTCTTCCGGATCGCCCGAACAGAAACTACAGATCCACCGCGGCGAAAATTGAAGGGTCGGCCATAAGAGCCGCTTCGGCCGCATTGAATATCACATCCCACACCCGCTTATCCCACAGCCGAAAGCCGTGCAACGAGGAGGTGAAGGTAACATCTCGCTCAAGACCTGCATACGTCCTGAGGTGCCCCGGGATTAACATTCGCCCGCTACCATCGAGAGAGCACTCAGTCGCACGACTGAGATAGAAGTTCTCGAGTTTCTGTACCCTCGGATCAAACCGACTCTTCGCCCGAAGCTTCGCCTCAAACGCCGCCCATTCCCGAACCCCGAAACCCTCGATACACCGCGCTCCGTCGGAGATGTAGTTGGTCAACACGACCGTCTGCTCATTTCGAAGCTGTAACACTCGACGAAACTCCGAAGGCAAACTCACCCGCCCCTTTTCGTCAACTGCGTGGCTAAAACTCCCCCGAAAGGCCACCAGCCCCTGTTCGCAAGCCTCTCCAACCGCTTCGCCCGATGCATCATCAAACGCCATGACACCACCGTGTCCTCGGAAACTTCTGTGAGTTCAAGCTAACTCCGGCCATTTCGGAACATCGTTTAGGGGACACTTTGCCACTTCATCCCACTCCGCTACACTATAGGACGCAGAAAGGGTTGGTCAAGGTGCAAATTAAAGGGTTTGCGTCGCTTAAGAGCGAAGCCCCGGAGTGTCAGAGACCTCGGGCACGTACCGACCCCCTCTGCTCGTAAAACTGGGCCCATATCGATGTTTTAATGCTAACTTGGGTGCCAAGCCCCCTAGCGGACCTTGACCAAGGATGGCGTGATTGAGTTAGTTTAGCATCGACACCGTGTCGAGACGCAGAGAGCGAAGCGAAGCGAAGCTCAGATAATCCGGTCAAACCCGTGAAAGCAAGCACCGCAACAGGTGCTTGCGGTTATTTCGGGCCAATATCACGCGAGGGTGGGCGGCAATCGCCTCGAAAGAAACGCCTCATCACATAGAGCCCTTGCGGGCGCCTCGTGCTGCCCACTCGACATAAATCGGAGCAGGCTTCACGAGCATACTTAAAATTCACCGCTCGCTATACGTTGCTCGAGCGCCTTTACCTCAGCCATCGCCAGCTCCAGCCCATCAGTACCCTCGAGCGCCAAGAACGACTTAATCCTATCCATCACCTCGTTAATTGCCTGCAGCCGCTGCTCACCAAGGACCTCCATCAGATCAAGATCTTCACACAAGGCCGCGAACTCCGCATCAAAACTATCTCCCGATTCCGTCATATCACCTCCTCATTAAAACGCCTCAACAACCTTCCCTGAGGTACCTCCTCATTGCCGAGCCCCCTTGACAGAATGCACGAAAGCGTCAAAGAACGACCCCAGATAACATAAGGTTCCTCCCCAGTCGACCGAAACGGCCCCTCGATGACCAAAGTACCGTCCAAACCGAGGAGCCACCTTCACTCACGCTCAGTTCTGCTTAGTACGGCTTAGCTGCTGATGTCCTGACCGACACTCCCCTCAAGTTCGTTCAGCGCGCCCTGAACACGCTGACTCGCTCCATCCCTCCTCAAATCGCCAAGCTTTTGGACGACCCGCTTCGCCCCTTTCTCCAACTCTTCAAGCACCCGCTCGTGAAGAGGTGTGCGTAGCCGATCCAAACTTGCCATCTGAGCCTGAAACTCCTCAACAGAAAATATTTTGTCCGAAATATCCTGTTCAAAACTTCCTCGGACCCTCTCGAACTGATTCCGCTGTTCGTCTGTCCATACTGCACCCCGGCTTCCTTCAATTTCCGTAAATCGAGCCAAAACCCTCGTGCGCCTTTCCAGATCTTTCTCAACTTCCCTCATGCAAATCATAAACTGATGTTGGTCGCTCGAACTAACTGCTTCGTCTACTCCATGGGCCTTCATGACTCCCGAAACATCGGTGCTTGCGGGCGCACCAGTCTGAAGCGCTTCAACCCGCTCTCCACGAAGTTTATCCAACTCTGCCTTCACAATTTCGGCGTTCATCCTCTCAGAAAAGTCCGTCACTTGATCCCTTAAAGCAACGATTCCGTCTCGACGGCTAGCCCCCCTTGTGGTCTGGATACAACTGATAACGTCACCGTTTTCTCCCAGCATCTTTCCTTCGAACCCCCGCACTGACTCTCGCAGGCTTTTTGCTACCCCTTCTGAGATGTGACCCCCATCCTCCGACTCCCCGATCCGCTCAAACACCGCAAGGAGCCTGTCCTCTACAAACCGTTCAACCCGCCCCTGCTGGCGTTCATCGTTTAAGGCCTGCACCCTCTGGACGAGGTCGACTCTCGCGTTCTCGACCATCTCCCCGAGCGACTGACCCGCCTTTTGCGCGACATGCGCTCCAGCTTCAACCGCCGAACCCACGGCCTGCTGAACCTGACCGACAGCCTTCGCAGCCTCACCGACAAAGAGGTCTCGCTTTTCCGCGGCCGTTTTTTGAGAATCCAACGTCGCAAGAACCACCCCCCCAACTCCGTTAATCGTGGAATCGACTCCCTGTTGAAGTGCTCGACCCAGCCCCTCGCCGAAGCTTTTCACCCCCTTCAGCAGACCATCCATGGCGTTTGATGCACCTGTCTTAAGATTCGAAACGAATCGCTCTCGCGCTTGAGCAAACTGCTGAGAGTAGTCTCCCAAAGAGGGCTCAGTTTTCGCGCTTTCAGTCCTTACCGCCATGTTACATCCTACAAAAAGTCATACTGCCCATTCCCTATCCCAAAGGGTACCACCGTGATATGGCTCCTTCCTCGCTCCGATTGACACAAGCGATACATTTTTTTCTTACCCCCGGGCAACCACCATCCTGAGAAACCGGCGGAGCGGTTCGGCTGCACCCCAGAGCAGCTGGTCACCCACGGTAAATGCCCCAAGGTACTCGGGACCCATCGTCAGGTGATGGATCCGGCCGATTGCTATATCGAGCGAACCGCTCACTGCCATCGGCGTCAAAGCACGTAGCGTTTCTGCTTTTTCATTCCTGATAACCCGAACCCATTCGTTTGAGGATGCGATGATATCGGTTGCTTCGTCGAGCGAGACAGGGCGCCGCAGTTTGATGGTGAGACCCTGACTGTGACTACGAAGAGCACCGACTCTGACACAGATCCCATCGACCGGGATGGGGTTCGTTGTGCCGAGGATCTTGTTCGCTTCAACCTGCCCCTTCCACTCCTCTCGAGAACGTCCCCCTTCGACCATTTTGTCGATGAAGGGAAGTACATTAAACGATAGTGGCACTCCGATCTGATCAGTGGGAAAGGTCGATTCGGCAACCGCTGCGCGCATTGCTGCTTCAGCGCCGAGCGCGCCACCACGCTCAGACAAGTGGCACGAACCGATTCCTGCCAACACCTCATGCTGGCGCATCGCCTCTTCCATCACGGCCGCTCCCGCTCCGGACGCGGCCTGATAGGTCATTGAAGAGACCCACTCTACCAACCCTTCACGAAATAAACCGCCTATCGCCATTAGCATGAGACTCACGGTGCAGTTCGCCCCGACAAAGGTACGGCTTCCTGCGGCCATGCCCTCCTCGATATGAACGCGGTTCACCGGATCAAGCAACAAAATAGCATCCCTCTCCATCCGTAGGGTCGATGCAGCGTCTATCCAGAACCCTCTCCACCCATCGTTACGGAGCGCGCGATATACCTGGCCGGTGTAGTCGCCCCCTTGGCACGTGACGATGCAGTCAAGTTCCCGGAGTGCGGCGAGATCGTACGCATCTCCGAGGGTTCGCGCTCGCCCTCCAGTTACCGGGCCCTCACCACCAGCTTGGCTCGTCGAGAAAAAATAAGGGTCGATATCACGAAAGTCACCCTCCTCCTGCATCCGCTGCAGAAGAACAGACCCAACCATTCCGCGCCATCCAATAAAGCCAACTGTGAGCATTGATGAGACTCCGTGCAAAGTTCACGATGATTACTCAGGAGCCGCTCCAAAAGGAATGCGCCCCCAATCGGTACAAATGAAAGGGAAAAGATGAACCGGGAAGTCGCTGAAGCTAAACTTCCCGGTGGTTGAAACCAGCCGGAGATCAGTTGACCGCCTGCTTGAAGGCTTGAACCAGCGACCTTAGTCGCTCAGGGGATTCCTCGACAAATCCCACGCAGACAGCTCGCGATCGTTCTTCTCCTCCGACCTCCATGGGTGGGGTTAAAAAGACGACTCCCCGATGCTGCTCGCCGGAGAATAGGGGAACCGAGCTCCTTTCGAGAAGCGAAACCAGCTCGTCGAGAGTAGCGTGCGTAACCGGGTAATGGTCGAGACACTGAACCGAACTCGACAAGACCCCTTCTGCTCCCATGACTCCGAGAAGGAGCGATGTGAGGAAAGAGGTGCCGTCTCGGCGCATATTCGCCTCAGCGACGCCAAGGCGGTACCCCGTCCCGAGACCCTCATCCTGGTAGACAAAGAAATCGATCGAGAGAGGTCCTCGATATCCCTGAGCACGAAGGGCGTACGCCACTTCGAGAGCTATCGCCTCACCCTTGTCCAAAACCGCTCTCCATTCGCGGGAGAATGACTCAGCGCCCGATTCACCATCGATGTCGGGAGGCAAGTTGGTCGGAGTCGCATAAAAACCCTGATAATCAAGATCTCTTCCGAGAATTTGATACCGGGGACCTGCGACAACCTGTCCGTCTTCAACGATGACCACCCCAAACGAAAAGCTTTTTCGCTGTTCTATGGGTAGAAGGGGTGCCATCTCCGCAGAGAGACGCTCTCGGTAAAAAAAAGCGGCGATGTCGGCAACATCACGCGCGGCATGATCACCGGGAAGGACAACCTCACCATCAAGGTCGATAATGAAGTTTCTGAGTCCACCGGCGCCGACACAGCCTTGGACGAATAGTTGGCGAGCGCTTGAACTTAGAGATGCTAACGCACGAGAGATGCACCGCGGGTCACGATAATCAACACGGGCCCGCGGATACTCATTGACCGCGATCCCCAATCGAGATGCGACCTCCGAGACAAGCTGCTTGAAGCGGGTCTTGTCCGAGAACTCAGCGGCCACCAGTGCCGTGCTCATCTTCTGACGGACGCTTTCGCCGAAAAAAGTTGAGACCACAGGACTTCCTTGGTAGAAGTCCAGCTGAGAGCCCGATTGCTCGAGATGGGCACGAAGCGCAGCATAATTCCATGGGTCATCAACCCACAAAATTCGCTGAAAAGAGGATTGCGCTGAGCGGATCAATCCTCTTCTTTCGGCGTACTGACATAGCGACTTCGCCTGAGACTGAAGCGCCTCGGCAAGAACGATGCCACCATTGTTTCCCAAAAGTGGCCGCACGGTCAGGAGCGGCAGGAGCGGATTAGCTGCCTGACATCCATCCGGCAGGATGCCCAGGCCCGGAGGCCCTATCAAATTTAGGAAATACCGAGCCTGCTCTCGACCAGGGGCTATTATTGAAAGCCAAAATAAGCCCAATTCCGCGAGGTTTTCACCTGCGCTACTCTGATTTTTTACGTACACAAAACCTTGGAGGGTAACCCCATAATTTTAGCTCACAAACTCTCCGCAAGCAAATTCATGCAGATAGCCCCATCTGCCAAGCCATGGCAGAGTCGTCTCTCCTCGGTACTCCTCATCACGTTACTGCCCCCCTAGGCCCAGATACCCGACCCAACTCACGGCGTTATGCCTCATTAGAAAAGGATATTTAAAAGGCACCGAACGCCCCCGGGTCAGCATAATTTAGAAGCACGCTAAAAGTTGGCCCACGATCCCAAAAAAATATGGTTCAATAGCGCTTGCTGACTCTCTATTGCAGCCACCACCACTTTATTTTTTGTGTCTCGGATGACTCATTTTGATTCTCGTCCAGAGCTGCCTCCGTCAGCCGAAATGGAAATAGTGCCCGAGGCGGACGTCTCCCATTTGCGGTTGCCGAACAGGATCCGACTCGTTCAAAAAGCGGCCTGTCTGTTGATCCCAGCTATGCTTGAATACCTCGGCAAGGTTAACGAGTGGTCAGAAATCAAAGAGCCTCAATGGGAACCAAAGTGGACGCATTTCGATCTACAAAATCAACTACTCCTGCTTCAGGAGCGAAAGTGGCCTTTGACTACCAGGGAATTTAGTGACGCGGTATCAGACTCGAGAGCCGCTGAGAATAGGACGCTCGACGAACCTCATGGTCCTCCTGCTGACCTCCGCCGTCGAATAATCTCGGTCCGTGACGCGGTTATCGACTGTTTCAGTGACCTTTTGAAGGACGACCGGCCACTATCGGACTGCTTTCACGGAGATGGTGTGGCATTTGAGGAAAAATACATCTATGCCCTTTTTGGAAAATTAATGAAGGACCTTGGCAATGCGTATAACGAGGGGATTCAATCGAATGTTACGGACCAACTCCCCAAATCCCCGATCGACACCGCAGCTGCGACAGCTTCGATAGAGCACACCCTCTACCAAAGGTGGGGTCGCATACTGTGGGATTCTACACCCAACCTCTCGGCGATGCGAATCCCCGTCTACGGCCCACCTTCAGCCCTAAGCCAACTGAACGATATCGTTCAGCAGCTGATTCACGGTGGTGATGATTCGTGAACTCGCCTGAAACCCTCGCTGGAGCGAGATGAGCTTCACGAATTCACTAGCGATGTCGACGGTCGACAGCTCAAGAGCACCCGACTTTACCACCCCCATCTTGCCGGCATCTGGTCTACCAATAATCGGATCGCCAGATGAGGAAGACTGGCTCAGGAGATTGGATCCAATCCGATTGAGACCATCCGGGTTTGCGAAATCAACAAGGCCAATAGTGCCAATCACTGAGGACTGACCATTATCAAAGAGCGCAGATATTTCGCCGTTCGCTGCAACGTTCAAATTCGTGACCGCCCCTACCCCCCGACCATCCTGGGAAATCGAGAGAATACTCGAGCGAGCCGAGTACTGAGTAAACGGGTCAAGGGAAATATTAATTGGATCAGTTGAGGTTGAGCCGTTATTCCATGGTATCACCGCGGTCATATCGTAGAACCCGGCCGTAGGTGAGGCCGAACGAGTACCATCCGAATTGAAATCAAGAGAGATTTCGTTGCCCGTCGTCATCGCATTGGTGCCGTTCCAGACCGTCCCAGCAATGAGTCTCGGTAGACCCACTGCGGTACCAGTCGTATCAACCTCCTCGCTGTTGACGTAGCCTCGCACAACCCAGGAATTTGCGTTCGCGGAATCCTTGAAAAAGTAAAAGGTCACATTGTGCGGAACACTGAGCGAATCAAATACCTGAACGACCGTCGAAAAATCTGCAGCATCGCTCAATTGCGCATAAGTTGTGGTTGATGGGGGAACAGCTCCCGCCGCGCTGACAGTCGGTATGGTGGTCACGTCGATAGCCGTTGCTCCGGCATCAACATTCCCTGTGACCGTCACATTTTCGGACCTAATGCCGTCTTGCGCGACAGCATTTATGTTCAGGGGCTCAAGGGCGCCATACCCATCGGTGCCAAATCCGAGAACCGCAAGGCCATCTTGATTCACTAAAAAACCGGCTGAATCGACTTTGAAATTACCTGCTCGGGTATAAAACCGCTCTGGTCCCTGAGCAACGACAAAGTAACCTTTCCCATCGATACCAAGATCGAGCGTCCGATCGGTAAATTCAAAGGTTCCCTGAGCCGCGATAGGAGTCACCGCTTGAATTTGCGAACCACTCCCCACTGTTTTTCCCGCAGGCTGACCTCCGGCGAGGAGATCCGCGAATTCCGCTCGCGATGCTTTGTACCCCACGGTCGATGAATTCGCGATGTTATCACCGACAACTGATATCGCCGTTCCATGACTGGCAATACCTGCTCGACCTGCGAAAAGAGCGTTAACAATTCCGGGCACAGTAGACCTCCATGATGGTTAAACGTACGGATTTACTTTTGAAGATTCCCTGACACCTGACGTGCCTCACATCATCCTCCAACAGCATCCGTGCCGTCGGTACTACTCACCAAACATACCTCGTCGACCCCTTAAATTCCCTCAGACCGAAGGAACCCTAACCTGTTTGACCAGCGAGGGCGAAACTTCGCGATCGCCGATAACGAGCTTCGCATCGGGACCAGGTACGAATCCCGATACCGTGCCCACCACCAGCGCATCGGCCGAAAACTCAGTGCCACCCACTCCCACCCCCTTCACTGAGAAGGTATAGTCCCCATCAGCTACCCCCAGTCCCGAAAGCGACACCTGATGTGAGCCAGCCTCGAGTCCGGGGAGTGCTATCCGCTCCACCTGCCCTGCGGGACCGGCCTTCGTGAGCTCGAGAAAAAGACCTGAGGTAGCCTGCGGCAAGTTGAGCTGAATCGAATCACTCCCTCCTCCTGTAAAGGTGAGCGTATCGTCGGCGAGCAACACCTCTTGGCCGAGGTATCCCGCGAGCGATGAGACATCGCTGACTCCCCCTCCCGCACTACCCGACAAGTTATTATTTATACTGATGAGCTGTTCGAGCTGGCTGAATTGCGCGAGATTAACCGCGAACTCCTCATTTTTCATCGGTTCGAGTGGATCCTGATTCTTCAGCTGCTGAACCAGAATATTCAGAAAATCGCTCCTATCAAGCTGTTTAGAGTTTCCACTCTTTTGAGTCCCCGTCACTACAGTTGCATCCGTGAATGCTCCGATAGAGGTTTGGGCTCTGATATTTTTTGACTCGTTCATCACGATGATTCCCCCATTTCTCGCATCGATGGTTTCCCTCTGCGGCGATCCGTCACGTTCGGTCTTCCATCTATCTTGCTTGGTTGATATTTCTCTTCAATAACTTGACTCATTCGTCTATCAGTGTTTCCTCGATAATTTTAGGCTATCCACCGAGCATCAGAGCTTGCTCTCTTGACTCCTTCTCCGAAGAGCTCTCGAGAGGGAGTGGAGTCGATATCCCATACCCGGGGAGATCGATGTTCCGAAGCGCCCTGTCGATGTCCCTCTGACGATGTGGTAAATCCATCTGATTGAAACGAGTGAGAACTATGCTCAATTGAAACACGTACCTCATCCAGGGATAAGCCCATTTTTCTCAGAGCTGCATGAAGCTCATGGCTTCGCTCTCGCATAATCACCGCGACTTGGGGTGACTCAGGAGCGAGGCGAGCATGCAGCTCACCATCTCGAATGGTGACCTCGACTGAAACTGACCCGAGAGAAGGGGGATCAAGGCGCACGGAGAGGGTTGTTGCTTCTTTCGGGTCCACTATTGAAGGAAGCGCCTGCTCGAGCTTTTCAAGGGCGCGAGTGATACGGCTACGGTTGATGTGAGGCACCAGCTCTGAGGAGCCCCGAAATTCACCGCTCGAGTGATAACTTCCCCACCCTCCGAGCGCCGCCGATGTCGTCGAGTCGAAAGAAGTGGGTGTCAGAATTCCACCTGAAACAGCAGCCCCACCCTTTGCTCCTTCCTTTAAACGCAACCCATCTGGAATCATCGAGAGAGCGCCCTCGTTCATCGAAACCCTCGATGCTGTTCGCCGCCGTCCCGTTGATGCAGATGCGCCCGACAGACTCGATATCCCGTGACTATTTTCACCCTCAATCCTTCCTCCACCGGCTGCGAATTGTGTGGGAATATCGGTCAGCTTTTCATCTGCTGAAAACGGAAGATCCGGGGACGCCTCTCCTTCGCCACCCTCGGCTTCCTCATTTATAAGCGCGGTTGTAAGGTCACTCGACACACCATCGCTTTCCGATTTCTCGCTAACCGTCGTCTGAGGGAAAAGCTCTTCGTTGTCCTCCAAAACAGCCTCTTCCGTTTGCTTTTCCTCGCCTGCTGCGACCCAAACCGCGGTATCGCCTGACAATGATGTAACGGACGCCGCGTCATATAACATTTGTTGACCCATAGGCAGCTCACTCACGGCCCGAGATCGCAGTCCCAAATCCCCCTCCTGGTCGGCGATGCCGCCCGGGACCGTGTATCCAGTGGTCGAGATCTGCTCCAGGATGGAGGCGGCTACGGTTTCGACGTCTTCATCTCTCCTCTCAATGCTCAACGCCTCACCCGATGGGCCTTTCCCGTCGCCCTCAGCCCTTGATGACCCCTTTTCCAACGATTCACCGGTGGTCTCCGCCGACGATGACACCAATTCAGCAGCAAGACTCATTGCAGAGAGAGCATGCTCTTCGCCATCACTTGCCTCGTCCGCGTACTCCGCGGAGCCGGCATCCTCCGGAGTCGCGACCCGTTGGGACTCCAAGATGAACGGTTGTTTCAGGATGAACATCCCGGCCAGCTCGGTTACTTCCCACGAATCCTCTGCCCGAGAGGAAAGGGGAAGCCTTTGCCTCCTTTTTGTCTCCGCCCGTTTTGACGACCCGGTCTTACCCCGTTCATCGGGGTCATCTTGAGATTCCTTTGCCGACTCCTGCCTCGGGGCACTGTCCCTTTGTTCTACACTGCGCTTCTGTCGGGACTCCGGATTCTCTTCCTCTCTTGGGAACCGAGGAGGTCCCGCCATTACGACATCTTCGAGGGATCCGAGAACTCTCAAGAACTCCCCACTGGAGGCGCCGGAGAGGACAGAGCCACCATCCGCTGCATCTTTGCCATTTCCATTCCAGGCACCGGCTGGTATCGGAGGCGAGTGCAGGGGAGATGACACCTTTGACATGAGAGAAAATTCCTTTGAAGACGGTCGCTACCACAGCTAGGGCAAACTCCCTGCCAAGAAGAAAAAATGGTGCGACAATAGTAAATTCAACAACCTGCCACTAGCGTCCCCCTTTCATGTAAACCCGGGGTAGGCTCTTTTTTCCCGCCTGGAAGGATCGTGGTGTATCTTAAGGCACGGATTCTCCGGTTGAATGAGAGTGCCATTCGTGGTCATCTACGGCTGTTTTTTTTGAACTTCTATCTCCCCTTGCCGATGGAAATATGCTCCTGACGATCATGTCCGCTATCACGCTCATGATGACTGACCAGTCGAACTATCGAGCCTCTGAGGATTACCAGGATCTGGTCGCCCGTATGATCGCGACCACGTGGCTCTATCAAATGCTCTTTGGAATTGAGTTTCTCATCTCCATCGTCGCCGTATATCTTGAGAGGGTGAAAACGCACCCCCTGAGGCTTCTCTTTTTCCGGCGTTTTGTCGACCGCCAGCTGATGTATTTTGTTGCCACGTGAGCGCTCTGAATAGGGATAACCGGCTGGCAACACGGGTGGGGCGTACTGTAACGAACTGGCCCGATCACTTGATCAGCGGGACCGATACATGCGCGCCCCCTTACCAAGTAACAGAACGAATCACGACAGAAAGGTCCCCCTTTGAATGAATAACGACGTTCTCGCCCAGAAAGGGAAAGCCCTCTTTACGAGTCCGGTAAGGTTCGTTAGTGTCTCGGAAGGTCTCAGGGTCTCAGAGACCTCGGGGAACTACCCCGAGGGGGAGTTTCAACCAACGAGCTCATTTGAAAGGGGAGTGGTCGATGAAACAGCGCAGCGAGCATATTTGGATGAATGGGGCGTTTGTTCCTTGGGATGATGCCAAGGTTCACGTGCTTACCCATACCCTGCACTATGGGAGCGGAGCGTTCGAGGGGGTAAGAGCGTATGAAACAGCGGAGGGACCCGCAATATTCAGACTTCCGGAGCATATCGAACGGCTCATCTATTCCGCCCGCGCCCTTAACATGACGATCCCGTGGAATCGGGAACAGTTAATCGACGCCGTCGTCGAAACGGTGAAAAAGAGTGGCCATCCGTCATGCTACATTCGACCGCTGGTGTATTACGGCTACGGTAAAATGGGGGTCAATCCGATAGGTAACCCTGTTGAGGTGATTATTGCGTGTTGGCCATGGGGAGCTTACCTTCCCCACGACATGGTAGATCTGAAGGTTTCTCGCTTTATCCGTATTCATCCCCGCTCAACAGTTGCCGATGCAAAAATTGTCGGACATTACGTCAACTCAATCATGGCAGTGCTCGAGATTCAGGGAACTCACTACCACGAGGCTCTGTTGCTCGATAGCGAGGGGGCAATAGCTGAAGGGCCTGGAGAAAACTTCTTCATGATCAAGGGAGGCACGATGGTGACCCCGCACCTCGGAACGATTCTACCTGGGATAACCAGGAAAACAATAATTGAGATTGCGAGAGACCTCTCAATTCCAGTCGACGAGCGACGCATTTCCCTTGAGGAGGCGCTTTCTGCCGATGAGGCGTTTTATACCGGTACGGCGGCAGAGGTTACGCCGATCCGCTCCATTGACGACAGAGTGCTTGGAACCGGTGCGCTTGGACCCATCACCGCAGAGATCAAGACGGCTTATCTCTCTGCCGTGCGGGGCGAAATTGCTCGCTACGAAGGATACCTCACGAGAGTAAATTCTGGTCACGACGGGATTCAATGATAAAATCTTAGAATCATAAACTCATCAAGCCCCCCTCCTCGACGGGGAGCTGAGGAGTCTGAACGAGGGACCGTCGGGATATCTGGGGCATAAGTGTTTCCACGTCAACGAGGTCCCCTCGGTCCATTATTTTTTTTCCCGCGGGCAGCACAACCCAGCACGACGCCCGGTCGAGGGTTGTAACACTCAGAGGATCGCGAGGAGAATAATTGAGCGATCCCGGAAAAGATGTACGGGTGAACGGATCTAACGAAGGCATTGCCGCCTGATTCACATGCACCAAGAACTCCCCCCGCCGGGCCTCCAACTCACCCGGCACTATCACATATCCTTCTGAGGGCTTCTCCACAAGGTGAGCAAGTGGTGCCTTGATCGGAGATCTTTGCCGCATCCCCGCCACTCGCGCCACATAAGGTGCAACGAGAAATCTCAATGAGGCGATAAAAGATACCAAAGGAGTGGGAACGGAGAAGACAACCGAGCGGTGTCCCCGAAAAGTTCCAAAGAACGTTTCGGCAAGCGGGTAAGCCGCCGCCGAATCAAACAGGAGCCACCCACCCGAAGTCTCGACCGCACTTCGCACCTGCTCCCTCATCGAAGAGGCGACAACGATGCAGTCCAGTTCAAGCGATACAAGACGCTGAATCTGCGCACAAAGATCATCATCGGTACCGTCGACCTGAACCACTTCCGATAAAACAACCCCCATGTCTCCGGCAACTAGCCCGATAATCGACGAGTACGATTCAACCGGGGCGGGGGCCCCACGTCCCACAACAATGAGCCCCACCATCAAGCGAGGACACACGAGAACCTCAGACACTCCGGCAACCGTCGCAGCAACCTGATCCACCACAGTGAAGGGTTCACCTTTCCGAATGAGAACCGCATCCTTTTCTCGCTCACTCCCCGTCGTTCTGACCCCCTCCCCCACCTGAATAGGTCGACTCACAGCGATTGAACCACCCTCTTCTATCACTTCGTGTCGCCCTACTACGGCATCCCCTCCTTGTAGCACCTCTCCCTGACTTACCGACCGAGCCTGGGGGATTCCGTCCGCGGCACCACCTGAAACGATATGGTCTTCGACCCGAAACCAAACCGGTTCTTCGCTCGAGGCACTCTCTGTACACCCCGCGAAAATTGCAAAGCCATCGACAAGACTCTGCTCCCTGTCCGGGACCGCCCGTTCAGTTTTTACCTCGGACCACACGACCCTTCCCACCGCATTCGTAGGGCCCACAACTTCCGCACCGAGACCTACGGCTCGCTCCTGGGCCTCTCGAGTTAGAATCTCTCCGAGCTCTTCGTATGAAACCATGACGAGTCCCCCGCAAACAAAAGTGATGTCAATAAACTTGAAGGAAAACCAGCCAAACAACAAGGGGGAAGCGAGGCTATCCAGAGAAGAGCGACCAGAGAGTCGGTTCGGGAAGAGTGAACGTGTAACGCTCCCTCAAATAGGCGTTAATCGTACGGACAAACTTGGCTCGATCGATCGCCGCCATCGCGTATTCCCGATAATTGGCCCAATAAGAATCGGGGAACTCTGGAATCTCGAATGGATAATACTGGGCAAGTCCTGGAACCCGCTTGAGAGCAACAAGGTCCGCGCACGCTGCGGGACTGATTCTGCAGGAACGACGTCGAATATCGTCCCGCAAAGTCGTTACCCGCAGCCCCATAAAGTAGGCGTGACGGCCGGGACTGCAAAATAGCTCTTGCAGAGTCTCGACTCCTAGCAAACGAGGCCACTCCTCCCTAAACCACCGATCATAGGGCTCCAACCGCTCTGCCGTCCACGCTCCGAGCCCGCGATAATACACCTCAACCCGAGAGCGGCTGTGTTGAACGAGGAATCTTTCAATGGTGCTCGAAAACGCCTGACCCGCCCCTTTGTCGTCCACCAACAGGTCAAACATGTTGGGAAGTCGCATACCCAAGGCATATAGCACCACACTCCCGAACAGAATAAATCGAGAGTGGTGCCGCTTCGCAAATTTTGTGAGCAGAGCATACTTGAGAAGAAGGAGATCCTCGAGGGCTAGGGCGCCCGGCTCGGAAAAAAACAGAGCGATTGACCCCATCATTATAAAAGGGAAGCTTTCTTCATGAAAGAAGAGTCGGGCAACATCATGCGCTTCAATCGCAGATTCAGCCTCAAAAAGACAAACCCCCGAGCCGACACGTCGGACGATACCGGGCATCTTTCGATAAAGAGAGGCCTCGAGCAAGATAGGCCCCTCGGCAACTCCTGCTTCATCAAGCACCCGCATGGCAGATAAACGAACTTCCTCAAACTCAATCGGATTTTCTCTGTAGAAATTGAGAAAGTAATACAGATTGACGAACTGCTTGGCGGTTACCGAGAGCATGACCAAGGTTTCGCTTATCTGCGCACGCCCGACCGAAAATTGTGCAGAATCCTCTGGTCTCCGAAGGACAACCCGAATCCCAAAAGCTTCAGCGTCCACGGGAAGACCCGAGAAGTCTATCTTATTGAATGAGAGTGATAAGAGTCGCCTTTTCAGGGCCCCGATACGAGATACTGATAGCTCAAAATCTCGCCGAGCCGCCGCCCTATCCTCCAATCGAAAGTCCTCCACCGATTGGAGTTCCTCGGTTCCCTTTTTGTCAGTTTCGTTCGCCCTAATTGAAGATCTATCCTCGCCGGCAGCATTTCTTCGAATTCCGGTCGCCTGAGCTCCTCCGACACCTCGTGGCAGCTGCCCACTGACCGACGCTCCTTTCGCGGTCATTTGATTGTCGGGAATTTTCGGCCTTTCCATAGGTTACCCTCTCCGCGCGCTTAACCCTCGCCCACTTTTCTCTATCCCCCCACCCCCTGGGTAGGGTATCTCAATGGCCGCGTCAATCACCCCATTTGGGGAAGCTAATCAATCCCTACCCGCGGAGGTAACCCTCATTCTTCTTGATTCGAGGCTACCCCTTTCGAGGATATGGGACAAATTTCTCCGTCGGTTACCCAGCAAGGCTCAATAATCTTTAATTTTAACGCGCGACTATCCCATTACCGACAACACATGCGCAAGTGCCGAAACTCCATCCTCTCGGGATATCCGCTCTTGTGCGGACTGTGACAGAAACTCAGCCATGCTCGATTCCGCTCGAAGCAACCGCTTCAGTTCCGGGTCAGGTCGCCCCCCTAGCAGCACCGTATCCCGGTCCCGCTCAAGCCGCTCCCACCCCTGAATGAACACCAACCGACGTTGTCGCTCTTCGGGTGTTTCGACGGCACTCGCCATTCGCGACAGCGATTGAGTTGGATGAATCGCCGGATAAATTCCCCGTCGCGACAACGATTCGCTCAAGACAATATGACCATCAAGAAGGCTTAGTACCTCTTCCTTAAGGGGATCGATATCCCGCTCATCATGTGAAAGAAGTGCGTAGAACGCCGTTATTACACCTCGCCCTTGGGGTCCAGCCCGCTCAAGGAGACGTGGCAGCTCGATGTAGACCGAAGCTGTATAGCCACCCCGAACAATTCGCTCTCCTCGCATTAACCCCACTTCACGCATCGCGCGGGCTACTCGAGTGAGGGAGTCGATCATCAACACCACCCGCTTTCCCTCCCTCGCAAGTCGCTCGGCATAATCAACCGCCTCAAAGGCCGCCACCAGTCGTCGCATCGGTGACGCATCACTCGGCTCCGCAATTACGATAGTCCTCTGCCCAGCCCCGCCTCCACTTCCCCCTTTTTCTGCGCGCCACTGACGGAGACGCGCAGCAAACTCCCGAATTTCTCGCCTCCGTTCGCCCACCAGGGCAACGACCAGCGCATCGTGCGAGCTGAACTCGGCAAGCTGCAGAAGAAGACATGTCTTCCCACACCCGGGGGGCGCAACGATCGCTACCCGTTGCCCCTCAGCCAGTGGCAACAACCCATCGATCGACCGTATGCCGGTTTCGAATCTTGTCGGAGCCCTCTCCAAATTCTCTGAATTGTCAGACGCTACAGAAACTGAACTACCGGTCATCATCAACGATGCCGATCCTTCCTCTCTGTCATCGAGCCGCCATCGTGGCGCAACTTCCACTATCCGCTTCTGATCCGATTTTTGCTCCAACATGAGGTCAACTCCCAGCGCATCAATTATGCAATCAGGTCCGAGAAGTTGCGTCGACGCCCTCTTTCGGTGCCCGACCACCCGAACCACTGCACCAATTTCTACCCCCACCAGTTCATCAAATGGACTCAAGAAGACGTGCTGCCCCTCAGCACCGACGATGAGACAGGCCGCCGGAGGACCAGCCTTCCGCTCGATGATCACCTTCTGTCCTATCGATGCAATCGGTATCGTGGCAATTACCAGATCGCCCCGAATGCCCCAGATTTTCCCCTCAATCATCAGCGCTGGAGATTGGGAAAGTATACGACGCGCTCGATGCCGAACGGCCTCCGTCAGACTGGAAACCTGACCTACGACCTTGTCAGAGACACTGTCACCTTCACTCTTTACTCTCGCCACCTCGATCCCTCCGCAACTCTACCGAATTTTTTGTTGGGTTCCCCCAACGGATTAACACCGTCCCTGAGCTAATCTCTAATCTTAATTCACCCCGCGAACACTTCGGGTCATCAACCCACCGCCACGATGAACCAGCGGTCAGATATTCCTGGATCATTCGCCGCTCGGCGGGATTGACATGCACCGCGATACCCTGCTCTCGTCGACAAACTGAATCAGCAAACCGCTCCGCGTGCCGAGCCAAACTGCGGGCCACCATCTCGGGAACATCATCGCTCAATTCCTCGATAACAGTGTGCACCCCGTCTACAACAAGAGCGGCCAACGATTCCGCAATGATCGATCGAAAAAGCTCCTCATGCTCCGCAATTAAGCCCTCGACCCGATCAACTATCTGCATAAAGGTTCGCCGCGTTGCTCTTCCCCGTTGGGCGCGAATTCGAGCTCGAAACTCATCGCATCGACAATGTGGTGGCAACGGCAAGGCTTGCGGGATTGAGAGTGGAATACAGTAGGCCATTGGAAATTCATGAAGAAGCCAGCGGGCACCCGACGGCCCCCCAGGCAAAAGACACCTGTCTAATTCTCGTCAGACAGAAAAAAAAGTTTCGATTAATTTTCGAAAAAAAAGGCTCCAAATCCGGGAGCTAACGATAAGCTGAACAATTGACGCATCGACTCAAAACCAGTAGTCTCGTACGCCATGGGCGGTTAGCTCAGCGGTAGAGCACTGCCTTCACACGGCAGGGGCCACAAGTTCAAATCTTGTACCGCCCACCACGTCGATAACGGATCCGGGTGTAGTCAACGAGCAACCCTAGTTCCTATCTCCGGAAACTCTCCAGGTCACGACGGTGCGCGACGGCGATAGTGTCATCACCTCTGGTTCGGGCCACCCGTTTTTTAAATATCTCTTCTGCGACCCCTTGCTGACGGAAATTCGATACTCCTTCATCTCATCCGCAATAGAGGACCCTTTCAGTGCAACGGCTACCCCGCCCGGCGCAACGAATGGCAAAAGCCATGGAGCCAGTCGTGCAAGAGGGGCGACCGCGCGAGCAACCGCTATCTGATAGCCTTGTGCATGGGATAGCTGGCATTGAATCTCCTCGGCACGCCCGTGGACCACGGTCAGATTTGGAAGCCCGATCCCCCTCGCAACGTCAGATACAAAGTCCAGTTTTTTTCTCGTCGCATCGAGAGCAGTAACTTCGAGAGTCGGAAAACAAATAGCAAGGGGAAGTGCTGGAAAGCCCGCCCCCGTGCCAACATCGATGAGACGAATTGCCCCCTCGATGGGCACCGCCATCACAACAGCGAGGGAATCAAGAATGTGCTTTTCGATAAACTCCCCCTCGGGAATTCGGGTGAGATTAAGGGTGGCATTCTTCTCATACAGCCGCGCGCCTAACTCTGAAAGCTGAGCAAGTTGATGATCAGAGGGCACGATGCCAAACTCTCCGAGCTCCCGACGAAGCACAGCTTTCTCAGCAGCAGTTCCAGAATTACTTGCGAACACACCCGAATCCATACTACACACCACTCAGCCGTTGAAAACCGAAAAATCCCCGCCGAGAAATTGATTGATTAAAGAGAGCCTAAATTACGGCATCATCGTTCCCAAGTAACGCTTGAAGCCGTGGTAAGACTCCGCCCGTTCCTGAGCGTCCTTGTCTCTGCGCCGACGCTGCTCTGAAGCGCGCGCACCAAGGTCGACATCACCGTGGAGAATTTGCAACATCCGCCCATTCGCAAGCCGCTCGTCAAACTTTTCCGTCCGAACGAGACGGACCGAATGACGCGAAATATCTTGCCAGGCCATATAAGAAATTGCTCCGCAGAAGAGCCAAATAATGGCAAGCATAGCCGCCTTGGAGTCGCTGATAATGTCGAGCATCGGTCCTCCGAATCTTTTAAATCGTATCCTCTCGTTACTTCCAGCTCAGCCGTCTCCGGCCATCAGCAAGGCCTTACCGCGCCGACCTATCTTGATCTTTCATACTCTCAAGGACCCGTGCCGACAGCAAGGGGGATATGGCTGAAACAAAGCCGGCCAGATGTTGCGGCTTCTCCCCTCAAACTGATACCCTCCCTCTCTTATTTCCTGCATCCACTCACTCTCTCACTTCGAGACAATTTTCGTGAAAAAACCCTCCTCCCTCCTCACACCTCGAATAACCACTCCTTACCTAGCCATCTTCGTCGTCGCAATGATACTGCTTTTCGCCGCACAATCTCGCGGTTTAGCCGAGGGATCTGAAGAGGAAAGTGAGGTAATCGACCGTGAGATAGCCTCTGAGGAGGAGTTGACCATCTCGAAGAGGCGGAGAAAAAAACACCTCAGAGAGGAGGTGGAAGAATATGATGATGAGGAGGAGGATTCCTTCGCTCATCGGGTGCTCTGGTACCTGCCGAACCGACTCCTCGATGTTACCGACCTCGTCCGAGCACGTTTGAGAGTTGGTCCGGGAGCGGCCATTGACGCACGTGCAACAAAGTTCATCCGAGCAGGATTAGGGTCGTACCTTTCGCTTTATGCCGGGCTTCCCGGGCCTCGCCAACGAACTACCCCTCGCTCTCCGATCGGGCTTGAGGCGTACTCAGGGGTATCCCTCAGTGTCGCCGAAGCCTCGTTTGAGACAGGTTATGAGCCCGACTACTCCCCATCAGAGGTCGGGATAGGATTTCAGCTATTAATTCTGGGGATTGATGTGGGAATCGATCCTCTCGAGGTAGGTGATCTGATATCAGGGCTCGTAGGAATAGATCTGGTCGGCGACGATTTTTAGTATCCCCTGCGCAAGGAAGAGAATCTTATTCAACGATACGCTCGATTGCATCGAGGATGAAGGGAGAATCGGCGCAAAGCGGTTTTAATGGAGCCCTCGAGCCCGAAGTGGCAGAAAGGAAAGTGCCCCCTGCACTTCCCCGGGAGATCTCTTTAAAAGCAGACCCGAGTGAGAGCTTGCTCATAATCGTTCGGCGTTGTGGCAGCACCTTTGCTGGATTCTCTTCGGGACGCAGGATTGATTCGAGCACCGCTCTCGCCTCTTGCGAAGTCTGGGTACCATCATTTTGCTCAAAGAGGTTCGGAGCTTGGGTGTCATCGGTCGCCTTACTTACCAACTCGGCCCTATCATCCGGACTAGGCGCGAGGAGGGGTGAAGTTTCGAACTGACATCCCTCGTCAACTTCGTTGATGACGGATGACGGAGGAACTGGGGAAAGCTCCTGAGCAGTTTCATACCGCATCATCTCATCTTCAAGTCCCTCCTCAGCAAGCCAGGCAAAACTCTCCGTGATCCCCTCGCGGACATTTCGAAGGGTGATCCGCATCCCCATGAGAACCGTCTCATTAACCCCACCCCCTTCTGGAGGGATTAAAAGATTCTCCACCATCTCGAGAAGATGGACAGATTCCGATAACTGCGCTAACACCTGTTCTCTCATCATCAGTCCGCCTCAACGGGGTAAATGTCGTTCGGGGTAGGCTCCTATAACGAGGTGCCCTTTTATACGACGGAGCCCTCTTGGGAGATCTCGGGCAAGAATTCTTTCGTTAAGATGCACTATCCCTATCGCCCGGTTCGAACTCCGTTATCGCATCCGAAAAGTGAAGGGTGCCAAGGATTTTACCATTTTTGTGGCTTTATGCCGTGATTCCCGGGGGAAGAGAGACTATGAGTTCAGCACCACGCACAGACGCTCGCACCGTTGCCAACTCCTCAGATTCTTGCCCTGCCACCACCCCTCGGCCAAAAAAAGGAACGCTGACTTACTGCGATGGAGATCGACAGAACCTAAGGTCTCTTTTCAATGACTTAGCGCGTGACAAACCCCTCGAAAATGGCGGTTGGGTGGAGGCTCCCAAAAGCGAATCGCAACAATTCCTGCCCGGATCTGATGGCAATCATTCCCTCAGTCAGAGGCGTCGCAGACTCTCGACACCATCGCCTCAGGAGTTGCTCGTTATCTGGGCTACGCTTCATCAACAGTATTTTCCGGACCACGAGATTCTGGCCGAGTACAACCTTTCCTGGAGCACTCGACCCCAAAAACGGGTGCTCGCTTCGTGCGACATCATTGGCAAACGGGTGCGGGTTGCGCGCGAGCTTGCTCGCCCCGAATATGGAAGGTACCTTCCACCATTGCTGTATCACGAAATGTGTCATGCAGTGATCGGTCGAGAGGTTGAAACCCGGAATGGTGCCAGGCTTTGGCATGGCCCCCGATTCCGAGAACTCGAGTCGAATCATCCCGATTCATTGATGCTGCAGGCGTGGATTACTGAGGGGGGATGGGCCACTGCCGTGCGCCGGGATCGAGCATTCGCCGCCGCATCGAGGCGCAAAAACCGCGAATAGAAGACCGATCTCACAAAAAACGTCGTAATTCCGAGATCTTCTCTTCGCGAGCGCGGTGCCGTATAATCCTTTTGCCTACTAACTTCTGGGTTCTATCCTTACCCTCTCGCTTCATGACACTCACTCGTCGTCATTTTATCACGGGAGGGCTCTCCCTCGGCGCAGCGACCGCCATCGGTGGAGTGGGCTGGTGTGGGATTTCAGCCGAGCGGTCTCTCGACGCGACAGAAGACCTAGAGCTCGTTGAGCTTTCTATTCCCGTCCGAGACCTTCCCGCCGATCTTAGCGGATATCGAATCGGATTTCTCACCGACCTTCATTTAGGTGTCGCCATCAGTGCCGACTTTATCTCAACGGCCTTTGCCTCAGTTTTATCCGCTCGGGTCGATCTCCTCCTCCTCGGGGGTGATTACATCTGGATCGCCGAGTCGGCACTCGGCCTCCTCCTACAACCACCCCGCTCACCTTCGCTTACCTCTATCCGGTCTCGAACAAAACTATCCGAGCGAATTTTCCAGATTCTCGCACAACTCATACCTCATGCCGCTCCAAAGGACGGCATATTCTGGGTATTTGGCAACCACGACCGATGGGCACACCCCACGGCATGTGAGGCAACACTCGCTGAAACCCCCGCCCAACTGCTGAAAAATAGTGAGATTGAAATTAGGCGGGGAGCAAGTTCAATACTCATTATTGGAGCGGATGACTATCTGACTGGCGTCCCCCAAATCCCCAAGCTTCACCGAGAGCGTCCGGGACCGACGATCCTGCTTACCCATAATCCAGACCACGTCGGCTCTCTCGCCCAACGGGGCCTCCTTGCTCCCTCCCCAAACAGCTCCCTCGCTTCCAGACACGGTGAGCGTAGCCACATCGACCTCGCCCTCTGCGGCCATACTCACGGGGGTCAGGTGCACCTTCCTTTCATCGGACCCGTACTCTTTAATATTCGGCATCACCGCTTCGGAGCCGGCTTGGTTCGGGAAGGAGGAACGTGGGTTTATACCTCCCGGGGGTTAGGCGTTGTTGAATTTCCCTACCGAATAGGATGTCGTCCCGAAGCAACGGTAATTATTCTTGAACGGGAGGATGCCGCATGACAGCAGGGCACTATGGTTCCGAGCACTCCTTTACTTCGTCTGAAAAATATTTATACTAGGGGGCCGAACGTGGTAAGGTCAGGCAAGGGGGGGTGTGGTGCACGCTCTCGGGACAAGAGGAATCCTGAGGGTGCACTGGAATCCTGAGGGTGCACTGGAATCCTGAGGGTGCACTAGAATCCTGAGGGTGCACTGTGGCATTTGAAGCGTTTCGTTCAACGGCGGCCGGCCCCAACCTCAATGGTTAGGCAGGAACCGACACAGATCGAACGACAATGAGTCGGAAGTAAGGAAGCTTTTTTGTTATGGCGGATTCGATGAGTAACGGGGAAAACGAAGGGCGATTTGAGCGAAGTGGCGAACGTCGCGAGCGACGTGATAGGGAGGGCTTTTCGCCCCGCCGAGAGGGTCGGGATTTTCGAGAAGGACGGGACGGTCAGGAGCGAATTAAGCTTGAGGCGATGGAAGTTGCCGTGGATCATAACATCGAAAAGGCCATGAAGGTATTGAAGCGGAAGCTCATCAAGGAAGGACTCTTCAAGGAGCTCAAGTCGCGTCGGTACTTCGAAAAACCTTCCGAGCGGAGAAAGAGAAAAGTCAAAGAATCAATCAAGAAGATTCGAAAGGAAGAAGCCCGCTCACGAAAGAACAGCGCTCTTCTGTAGGGTGTCCATCGGGAGTACCCAGCGAAAAAAAGGTGTGGAGACCCAATTTTGAACGACCGTATATCCTAGGCGCGACACCTAAGGATATACGGTCGTTTTGCGCAGAACCTCCCTGCTATGAATCTCCCAAAAAACGGGCTCTCAGGAGGTGCGTGGTCTGCATCCTCACGTTGGAGGCGACTCCCCCCAATCAATTGCTCCACCTCACTCGAATCAAGCCTGTAACGGAAAGGCATTTATCTCAGAACATTTGAGGAAGGCGCGTGGTACCTCGACGATTGACCCGCTATATTTTCTCTGAGTGCTGGACCTTTTTCCTCCTTTGCCTCGTCGCCTTCACCGGTGTTTTGTTCACCATCCGCCTACTCAAGTTTTCCGCGCTCATAATAAATAAAGGCGTCGCTATCAGCCAGATCGGATGGGTTTTTATCTCGATCATACCAACATTCCTCGAGTTTGCCCTCCCCCTCTCCGCTCTTCTCGGCGTGATGCTTGCTGGAGCTCGGCTTTCAGGAGATTCAGAGATCGTGGTCCTAAGAGCGAGTGGGATCAGCATCTTCCAACTCATCCGCCCTCTCCTTCTGTTCTCCTTCATCGTAATAATGCTCGCAGCGTCAGTAACGTTTATACTGAAACCATGGGGCTATCAGACCCTCGCAGAGACTCTTTTTGATATTGCTCGTACTACCTCGACGGCGGGACTGGAGGCGGGGACCTTTAATCGGATCGGTCCCCTTACTATCTACGCTGAGAAGATCATTGACGCCACCGGTGAACTCGAGGGGGTGATGATTGACGATCGTCGTGGCGATGGGCAGAGAAAAATTATTTTCGCCAAGAACGGTCGAATTATCTCCCGACCGAAGACTCGCTCGATCACCTTTGACCTTTACGAGGGCTCGATACATGAGATGATCTCGGGTGATTACCTCACAACTCGATTTCAAACAAATTCACTTACCCTCAACTCTGACGAACTCTCGGACCCAGGGGCAAAGCAGCGAGGGACAGCTCCCCGTGAACTCAGCGTGAGAGAACTGCGGGGGGTTATTCCTTACTTTGTTGAATTTGAAGATAGTCTTCGTCGCTCGGGCAACACAGGTCTTACGACGGAGCCACTACCTCCGGCGATTCAACAACACTTCAATGAATCGTCGATAGACTTAGGCATGGTAAGTAAGAAAAGGCGCCGTCTTGAGGTTGAACTTGAGCAACGGTGGTCAATGCCATGTGCTGCAGCACTACTCGGATTACTTGCGTTACCTCTGGGGATCCAACCGCCTCGCGCGCAACGTATGTGGGGTCTCGGCTTATCGGTCGGCGTTGGTGTAGCCGTGTTTGTCCTCTACTACGGTTTGCTTTCGATGGGTCTCGCCCTCGTTGAGAATGGTTTTGTCTCTACTCTCATCGGGGTTTGGCTTCCCAACCTCATCACCGCTGTAATCGCGGCCCTCCTTACCTTCCAAATTGGCTCGGAGCGTTGGGCATCAATCGCCGATCTTGTCGGGGCAACTTCGCGTGTGTGGTGCCGATTCGCGGGAGCCATATTCCCCTCGTGGAGGAATGAACTATGAGGATACATGCGACGACAAAACGGACGATCCTGAATCGATATATTCTCTCCAGCCTCGCTGCATTTTTTGGGATGGCGCTCGGAGTTCTCACAACTCTCTTCCTGATATTCGATTTCTTCGATCGGATTGATAATATTATCGGGGAGCGTTCGGGGTTGCTCATCATCATCCAATATTTCTTGCTAAAGGTCCCACACACCGTCGTATTGATGATGCCAGTCGCCGTCCTCATAGGAACATTGATGACAATTGGCCTCCTGTCACGGAGTGCGGAATTGACTGCTATGAGGTCTGCCGGGGTGACAATCGCTCAGATTGCGCGCCCAATTATCGCTGTCGGTTTCCTGCTCAGCCTTGTTAATCTCGCACTGAACGAGATAGCGGTCCCCTACGCCAGCCGCCGTGCTCGTGAGATATACAATATTGATATCAAACAAAAACACTCAAATGGCGCGTACAGTCAGAATGACTTCTGGTGGCGTTCAGGGGACTCCTTTTACTCTGTTGGAGTATTTGACTCGCGAACAAGCAACCTCTCGGGGTTCTCTCGTTTTGATATCGCTGATGGAATGTCCGTTAATCGGCGCATCAACGCCGACACCGTTACCTATCTCGATCCGCTTCTTGGCTGGACGATGCACCAGGTTACCGAGTATCGATTCGACCCCAGCACTGGCTCTACGAACTCAGTGCGTTTGTCACATCTTCCGCTCCCAATAAAAAAAGAGCCCGAAGATTTCTACTACACCGAGACTGATCCCTCAACCATGAGCTTCTGGTCTCTCCGCTACTTTATCCACGAACAGCTGGCCAACGGGCTGAGCGTCGATTCCTATTATGCAGATCTCTATGCCAAGTTCTCCTTTCCCTTCATCTGCTTCATTATGCCCCTTATTATCATTCCGTTTGCCCTGAAACCGGCACGTTCTGGCTCTATGGCCTCAAGTATCCTAGCGGCACTGTGCATCGGATTTGGATATTACGTCGTCCATTCATTCGCCATATCTCTCGGTCGAGCGGAGATCGTCCCCCCCCTCATCGCCGCATGGCTGGGCAACATTATAATGGGTGCCGTAGGAGTTATTTTGCTGGCAGGAGCCGAACAACCACTTTAACAAACCTCCCTTCCCCGAGAGGGACATCAGCGCTTGTCCACAGGAGTGTTTATCCCCAGGGTCTCTAACACTTCAGGATCTTTCCTTTGCTTGCACGGGAAAGGGCCAACCCCTTGCATTAATCAGAAAAGGGAATGGGCTCCTATCCTCGTACAGGATAGGAGCCCATTCCCTTTTCCTAGCGCTTCGATTCAGACCCCCACAGCAATCACTCTTCGTGGGGATCTAACAATAGCTCCTTCAAACTATCGCTTCGAGAACTGAGCTCGCTTTCGAGCCTTGTGTAGTCCATATTTCTTGCGCTCGACAACGCGGGAATCCCGCGTAAGGTAACCTGCTTTGCGCAGCGGTGCCTTGTTATCCTCTGAGCTTTTAACCAGGGCTCGGGAGATTGCATGCCGCGCTGCTCCGGCCTGTCCCGAAAGACCTCCCCCTGCTATGTTAAGGATAATATCGAACTGATCTGCCCCGCCAATAAGCTGGAGGGGCTGCTGTACTATCATTGTCGAGGTCTCACGGCCGAAGTACTCGTTAAAGGGCTTTCCATTAACGACCACCTGACCGGTACCGGGACGAAGGTACGCCCGCGCAACCGCGCTTTTTCTCCTTCCTACTGCGTGAATTCCTGATCCTTTAAACATCCTTTCCTCGCTTCCCGCTTTCAACTAAGCCACAATTCATAATTTTTGCGACTTCTCCATTATTTGCTGTTCTGGGCGACTTTTTCCTTGCGGCAGGTTACTATCGAAAAAGGCCAAACGAAACATCCCGGCGCTTTTTCTCAAATCGCCCGCTACTTATATACCGCTCTCACCTCAGGAGTCTGCGCTCCATGGCTATGCTCTTCCCCCGCGAACACGCGGAGTTTGCGCTCCAGCTTGTTTCCTAGTGGGCCATTTGGCAACATGCCTACCACCGCCCGACGTATCACCTCCTGGGGCTTGCGCTGCATCAAATCCGAGGCCCGAACCTCCTTAATCCCCCCGACATACCCTGAATGCCAATAGTACTTCTTCTGGGTGAGCTTGCTGCCGGTAAAAACTGCTTTGCTCGCGTTGATAACGACGACGAAATCTCCACCATCCTGATTCATGGTATACTGTGGTTTATGCTTCCCTCGAAGAAGGAGTGCCACTTCAGACGCAACACGTCCCACCGGCCGTGAGGCTGCGTCCACAACTACCCACTTCCTTGACGCAAGCGCTTCCTGTTTTGTCTGGAAAAAAGTCTTCATCTGGGCACCCTATCTCCCCATCACGTCACGATAATTTTGTCCCGCCCTTTAGCATCAGCCTGCTACCTGGTGCGCTCCCCCCATCGGTACTTCGCGCTTCTTGGTATGCATCCCCGTCAACTGCCCGTCGGAGCCTCGAGTTCCCTTATACCAATCGGATTCGAGGGCGCATTCTCTGCCATCTCGCGGTCCGCGTCAAGCCTAACTGAACGAAATTCGACCAATTAGTTCGCCTCAGGCAACTTCCCACCCTTGCTCATCCGCTCACAAGCTCTGCAAACCCTGCCCTGATGGTGTCAGGCGAGAAAGGAAGCGGCCTTGGCAGGGGTTGTCTGCGCAAAGTCGCCAGGGTCATGAGTGCTCCGTGGAGCATACCGACCGATGTGACGAGAGTTGCTACTCGGGGCCGCAGTGTGGAGCTTATGCCGCCATCCCCCGGCACCTCATCAATACACCTTTCTATCAGCTCCTCCAGAGCGACTAATATCCCCCAGCTGTCGCCGAGAGCAAATAAAGGGTCGAGGTCATGGGCTGAGCACGCCTGATCTTGCCAAAACATGCGGAGCCGGCCAACCTCAACCACCGAGCCCGCGAATCCATCGGCGACCCATTCCTGAACTCCTCGCTCAAGAAGTCTTCGGCTAATCTCTTCCGCATTCACCCGGCCACTCCCTGGTACCACACCAACCCGTTTCGCCCACCGATTCAAGCGCTCCGCTATGGCCCTCTCATCAAGGATCCGACCTGTACCCTCACCCGCCCCTTCAGTTCCCATCTCCCTCCTTATCGTTCCCCTCAGCTGAGAAGCCTATCCCGGATTATCCCCAAGAGCAGACCAAACCGCGCGCACCCTCTTACTCGAAGAGGCTGAAGCGCGACCGCGTTAGTCACCGAGCCCCCGAGCCGAATAGCACCGCTGGTATCGTCCGCGCAAGGAGAGAAAAATCCCGACCCAGCGACCAATTATCGATGTATTCAAGGTCGAGCTGAACCCAACTTTCAAAATCGGTGATATCGCTTCTCCCACTAACCTGCCAGGTGCACGTTAATCCTGGACGCATTGAGAGACGACGACGCTCACGCCTGTCATACAACCGCACCTCATGGGGAAGAGGGGGACGCGGGCCCACGAGGCTCATATCACCCCGAAAAACATTCCAAAGCTGAGGCAACTCATCAAGGCTGTAGCGCCTGATCCAACGTCCTACCCTTGTTACTCGCGGATCATTCGTCAGTTTGAAGGCAGGTCCACTCATCTCGTTTGCCTCACGCAACGATGTGAACAGCTCCTCTGCATTCGGATACATTGAGCGAAACTTGTAGAGGCTAAACAATCGACCGTTCAAACCAACGCGCTTCTGCTTGAAAAGGATCGGACCCGGCGAATCCCTCCGTATTGCATACGCAATCCATACGCACAAAGGACTCATCACTACGAGAGATACTGCTGAAAGGAAAATATCGATAACCCGCTTCAGCGAGAGGTCCCATCGGTCTCCCGGAGGTGTTTGGTAATGAATCAGGGGCATCGAGCCAAAATAGCTCAACTTCGACCGGGTAACACCAAAGCTAAACAGATCAGCAACAAGAGTTGTCCTCACTCCCTGCTCGCTGCACCGAATTACCATCTCCTCGACTTCTTTTAATACCCCCGCATAATCGGCGAATAACACCTCATCAACCGCCCTCTCTGTGAGAAAATTCGTCAATGCTTCGACTCCGGCCACCACCTGACAATCATCAGAGACGAACCCTGATTCCAGCATCTGAGCACGGAATGCCATTTCTGCCCCTCCGATGCTGCCTTTCTCAAGAGACGCTATTCCCCTCACCCGAATACCCAGCTCCGGTCGACGTGAGACATCACGTATTAACCGCGCTGCCTGGCTTCCAAAGCCACAAACCACCAAATTGCGAAAATTACGGCCCTTTCCTCGCCAATATCTCAAAAACCGAAAAACGACTGAGCGTTGTGCTAGCAATCCTATCGCAGCAATGCTGCAGTGAAGAATAATAAATGAGCGACTCGGATCGAGCTTCAAAACGAAGGCTACAGTTCCAAGTGATACAAACGCAGCAGATGAGCTAACCGCTGAGATGCGAAAGAGCCACCAAGGAGAGCGAAGTCGCATACTCCCGTAAGCCCCCTGAGTTTCAAGAGAAAAAAGGTGCGAACCCAGTGAAACAAGGAGAAGCACTACATAATCTTTCAGCGGTGCGATTGCTCGACTTGAGAAGGTCAGGTTCGTCGAAAGGAGCGAGCTCGGGACAAAAGTGCTCGGAAAAATGTCTACCAGAAGTGGCAAACGCCCACGAAGCCAGTGAGCAAGCACGAACGACCCAATCACAATGGCTGCATCAAGACACCTTTCAATGCGGGCAATTGACCGCCAATTCTCTTTTAACATCTCCTCACCATTTCCTCACCCTCCCAACGGGCACCAATGGCGCACTTGCAGGGGCACTTGAACGACAAACAGGGAGAAACTCTCTTATGACGGAGAGCACCAAGACCCCTCCTCTGCTCATCCTATAAAAGGTCTTATCCGTGTTCTCCGCGACGCCCCTTCCTCCCCCCGAGAAGGAGCGAATAAGCTGAGAGCCCTCGAAAGCTCATTTTATACACCTTGTTCGAAAATAACGACCACCGTTCCCCAGCGATTTTAGTTAGAGAGCCGGCTTGATGCAAACTAAACCACCCTTTCACAACGTCGATGATTATGCGACGGTGTGCGTTTGTTTCCATGAGCATCTCATCAGCTACCTGTTCGCCGATCTCCTCGAGGCCCGAGGCGTCCCCACCAAGATTGTTCGTCACCTCGACGACCCCTGCAATGTACCCCGTATTATTACCGAACCCTCTTACTACGACTTACTCCCTCTTGAGCAGCAAGGTCGCTGTCTCATCGTTGGAACGACCGAATCACTCGCTCAGTATGATGGCCGGGGAGCCCACACCCTTTCCCGCCCCCTCAGCGAGGATAAAATAAATTCAGCCCTCAAAACCTTGTTCGCCAACCTTTCCTCAAAGCCTATCCTGCAACAAGCGCTGGATGAATAACGAGCTGTAAAATACCGGATGACGGAAACGACCCCCTTTCAGTGTCCATTCTTACCTGTACCCGGACACCTATCTGCGCGCTAGGATATCTCTCGTCGGCTATATGCTCACCGTTTCGACGAGTACATGAGAGTCTCCACTCGAGCTTCCCACCTTTACACATAGGGGGTGCCATGAAGAAATCGATAAACCGCCTCTCCCAGTTCCTCACCGCCGTTATCAAAAATTCCCCCCACCTCACTGACCCTCGGGTGATTCAGGCGATGTCCGAGGTGGATCGGGCGTTATTCGTCCCCCCTCACCTCCAGAGTGCTGCGTATGATACGTCAGTAATTTCCCTCGATGGCTATACCCTTTCAGAACCGGGACTGGTCGGCTACATGATCCAATCGCTGGATCTTCACCCCTCTGACATCGTTCTCGACATCGGGAGTGGAAGCGGCTATCACGCTGCTGTGATGTCGCGACTCTGCCACGCGGTCTATGGAGTCGAGGTGCTTCCGCACGCCGTGGAGCGTTCCCGGGTTGCACTGAGAGCAGCGCTCTGTCCAAACGTGGAGATCCGTTGTGGAGATGGATGGGATGGATGGGACGCACATGCACCCTACGACGCCGTAAACGTCGCGTGTGCGACCGATCATCTTCCTCCTGCGATACTCGCCCAGATGAAGACAGGAGGCCGAATGATAATCCCTCTCGGAGCTCGTGACCCACTCGGTAGGGAGCCTCAACAGCTATCGCTCGTGACCAAACAGGGAGCAGCTCCCCTCGATGACGAGTCCCTCCCTCCGCTCTCCCGTCAGGTTCTCACGCCCGTCTTCTTTGTCCCAATGGTACACATACACCATTAGGCGGAAGGATATGGTGAGGAGCCGAATAACCTGGGGCATCATTAGTACCCGCGGCTGTCGGGTACACAACCTTAAAGACTGTTAACCCCTCAAGCGGTATTGAGATTCGGTACGAGAAACGGTGACCGCACATAAATCGAATAGGGCCAAAACTCGCCGATTAAAAGTCGACGAAACAGCCAGAGAGAGACATCGGAACGTATGCGGGTTATACTGCAGAGCGTAAGGCGGGGCTGTGTCAGCTTTCGCCACACGCTCTACTCGCGCCGGTGGCACCGGAGCACCTGAAGCACCCATCCACGATTCAGGGTAAAGAAAATGTCTTCACAACCGTCTTCTGGGGATCTCCACGACCTCCGCCGTTATATCGATGAGATTGACAGAGCGATTCTCGGTCTCATCGCAGAGCGCCGAAACTGCTCATTTCGGATCGGTGAGGTGAAAAAAACTGGTGGAGCTCCCGCTCTGCGCGATGCAGCGAGAGAGTTCGAAATACTGACCCGACTCAGTCGCGAGGGACTTGAGCGCGGTATCCCCCCAACTCTCACCCAATCGGTGTTCGGAGCGTTAATTTCGGACTCCCTTGCCCGCCAGGAGCGAGATATCCTTCGCTCCTCTGAGCCGACGGGACGAAATGCCCCAAAACGGATAGGATTTCTCACCCGTGACGGACTCTGGGGTGAACAGGCCGCAGCTCAATGCGCTTCAGTTCATGAACAGGTTCTTCCAACTCATCCGCCCCAATCACCCCACACCCAATCGCAGTCGATTATCCAATGGGGTTCCCTCGCGGAGGCCACCGAGGCACTACACAGGGGCGACGCCGAGCTGTTGGTACTTCCTATTGAACACACGACCCTTGGAACACTTCGTGAATCAATGATTGCGATTATTGACGCCGGTCTGCGGGTTGTACGCGAGGTACGGGTCCCTATTGCGCTTGCACTCATGACACCAACTGGAGTAACCCTCAATCAAATTCGTCGGCTATTCGGATCAGAACTCGCCTTTCGGCTATGCAATTCACTTCTTGAAACATTAGGCTCAGTCTCGCAAGAAATCGCATCGTTTGTGGGAGAGGACAGCATTCATACTCTTCAAGGCGAAGAGGAGAGAGGCTCAAGCGATTGGGGAATTGTTGCTCCTGAGCACCTCGCAATCACTTCAGGCCTCTCGGTGATCGCACCATCAGTATCAGACTTTCCTCAAACGACGCTCCGATTCTTCGCGTGTGCCCTCGCACCAGAAGCGATTACCAATCAGCTTTCGTATGCGACCAGTCTTCTTGCCGCATCTCAACAGGCCAGTGGCTCACTCTCCTCGATCCTTGACATCTTCCGGCGACAAAACATCGTGCTCACCAAGCTCGAATCCCTCGGAACTCACGGGGCGGAGACGGGGTATCGGAGAATGCCACCTGGAGGGGTGGTGAGTCTGGGGGTAAAACCGCAGCCCCTTGTCGGGCACCGCGAAGGATCCCAAGACGAGTTCTTTTACATCGAGTGCCTCGGAGCTGACACGCTATCTCCCCTCGCGGAAGCTCTCACCGAACTAGCAGCAAACGGAGCGCTTGTTCAGGTGCTCGGGTCGTACCCGAAGATGAGCGCGCCTCCGCAGCCTGGAGTTGTATGGGAGAAGTGAAGGTAGCAACTGGAGGATGACACTAGTCGGCTCTCAGGGAAGGTTGCAGAATCTCACGGTATCCGATCCGAAGCCGCTCACACCACAACTCGCCGTGCTGTTCGGACAGAACAACCACCCGCTCCTCGGGCCAGATATTCTTGACTCCATCAACTACTTCATGTTGTTCAAAACCTGGCTGAACGAGGAATTTTCCTGCCGGGCTCAGAAGCCCTGGGGCCTGTCGTCGGACATTTTCATCAAAATTAGTCAAAAAGAAGATATCATTGAACCCATCCCCACCAAAGAAGATTTTGGCTGTCACATCGAGAGGAATACCGTAAGCTTTTTCCAGATCAGTGTTAAGAGAGCGAAGGGCAAGGGCCCTGTATCTGCTATGTACAAGCTCCTTGGAGATGTTCTCCTCAGAGAGATTTGTCTTGAGGCAATAGCATCAGTCAAGCTCACTTTCACGAGCAAGAACCTGCTCTGATACCTCCAGTGATAAGGTTCGATCCGTGAGAACAACCGTAGCCCACGAATCAATCCGCAAACGGTTTGCGATTGCGGTCATACGTGCTGCTGTTTTAACTAGATTAGCTCCTGGATGAGCTTCGAGGTATTCGTTCTGGCGGCATAGTTTTTTTTCAAGAGTGAGCATTTCTTAGCTTCTCGCGAGCGCATGATATCCTCTGCATGCATGGATTTCTTTTGAGGATTTAGCGAACATCGTCCTCTGTAACATCAACCAGCTCGGTATCAAAGAGGCTCATCGGGAAAAGTCCCTTGTTAAGGAAGGAGCGAATCTGGGGTTTGGTAATGGCAGTGATATAAACCATCTGGATTCCACTCTCTTCAAAGAGCTCAATCTGCGAGCTCTTTATTATGACTCTATCCCCAACGAGGTTTAGTGTCTTTGCTTGGAATAGAGGGTAAAGTTTGGCGACCTGCGCTACCTCGGCAATCGATCTTTAATTGAATCAAAGATTGCCTGTGCAACGACTGAGAAATACTCTTGTTCGATATGAATCCCATCATAGAAAACATCTCGTGACTCAGAGTCAAAGATCGATGAGATGTCCATCGAATCGATCCCCTGGACCCTATTCATTTCTGAAAGCCTTGAGGCTATGATCGAACGACAATAGGATGCGTGTTGATTAAACGATGGATCAATCAGGCTTCTTTCGCGCTCGCCCTTTTGTCTCTTGTACGCAAGAATAGGTTGGAAAATGAAAACAGCCCTTGCACCAAACATGGAAGAGATCTCATTTGCCTTGCCAACATCACGCAAGTATGTGTCTGCTACTATTTTACTCCAATCACTCCCATTCCATCCAACATTGTCTCGAGTGGCTTGGAGAGGCACTAAAGATTCTCGAAGCATATCACCCGCTAATTCGTTGATTATCTTGCTGTGAAACAAGGCGAGTTTTAAAAGGGTAGCGAATGACTGCTCCTCGGTTCCGGCAAGCAGCAGAGGGTTGTGTTCATAGGCGATAAAGTTTGGGGGATAACCAGGCCGCGGGTCCCCTTGAAATGGCATTCCAATATCATTCCCTCCTCCGTAAAAAATTATTAAATCGGGGCGGTATTCTCCAACCTCAAAGACGAGGCGTGCGATGTCCATGCGAAGAGTTGAGGCTGCAACCCCAAAATTATAGGCTCTCACTCCGGAAAGGCCGTTTTCTTCCGAAAGTCGTTGAATAAGTTCCGATATGCTGGGATTACCCAAGATAACAGTGGATCCTCCTATTACTACAACTCGGAATTCGGATGTTGGTTTGGGTAGCTGGGGGACCGGGCCACGATAGCCGAGTCGATTTAAACCGTATCTGATCTGAAGTTCAGGATCGCGGGATCCCCCGAATGCTACGAAGGGTAGAGGCTGCATGTAGGCTCTCGTTGAGAAAACCCTTTCCTCCTGTTTTGATAAATTGAAGAAAAACCCAGCACTAAAGTCCGCAATCAGCAAGAAAACAAAAAATAGAATTATTGAAATAATTAGAGAGCCGAGCGATCTCTCCAATTTCTCAAATCGACGTCTTAGCTCAGACATAGACCCAGCCATTTTATTCGGTTTTCGTGAGGCTTCTGACATCCTGGTCGACGAAGAGGTAGAACTACCCCCTTTTTTTGACTCCTCTCCGTGAAATTCAAGTGTAGCGGTCGCAGCCATCGAATACTAGATTGTGCTTGAGGCAACCGGCCTTATTATCGAGCCACTTGGAGGGATGGGCTGGGGAGGAAGCTCATAACTTGTTGATATCATCGTAGTACTCGATAGTGCCAATTGATTTCCCGCTTCCTACTGCGTCCGCACCTGATGCATCTTCCGGCGACAAAACATCGTGCTCACCAAGCTCGAATCCCTCGGAACTCACGGGGCGGAGACGGGGTATCGGAGAATGCCACCTGGAGGGGTGGTGAGTCTGGGGGTAAAACCGCACCCCTTGTCGGGCACCGCGAAGGATCCCAAGACGAGTTCTTTTACATCGAGTGCCTCGGAGCTGACACGCTATCTCCCCTCGCAGAAGCTCTCACCGAACTAGCAGCAAATGGAGCGCTTGTTCAGGTGCTCGGGTCGTACCCGAAGATGAGCGCGCCTCCGCAGCCTGGAGTTGTATGGGAGAAGTGAAGGCAGCAACTGGAGGATGACACTAGTCGGCTCTCAGGGAAGGTTGCAGAATCTCACGGTATCCGATCCGAAGCCGCTCACACCACAACTCGCCGTGCTGTTCGGACAGAACAACCACCCGCTCCTCGGGCCAGATATTCTTGACTCCATCAACTACTTCATGTTGTTCAAAACCTGGCTGAACGAGGAATTTTCCTGCCGGGCTCAGAAGCCCTGGGGCCTGTCGTCGGACATTTTCATCAAAATTAGTCAAAAAGAAGATATCATTGAACCCATCCCCACCAAAGAAGATTTTGGCTGTCACATCGAGAGGAATACCGTAAGCTTTTTCTAGATCAGTGTTGAGAGAGCGAAGGGCAAGGGCCTTTGAAATAACCCCAATATCATAGGAAAATTGGATAACGTGATCCCCGAAACCAAAACTTTGTTGAAACCCAGGAAAGCAGGCGATACCCGTTATTTCCCGTTCTTTTAGGTACTCTTTAAATACGTCGTCAATCTCGGCGATGATTATCTTTGCGTTTTCATTATCGGCAGGAAGGGTGATGTAAAAATTAATGCGCCCATTGCGATCGGCTTCGTCCACTGGCGTGTAGCGCTGAACAATGACTGGAGGAATCTCTCTCAACTCAGCTTCAATTCTTTTCGTGGAGATGCTTCGCTCATTGAACTCCCTGACAGCATCGGAGCGGGTCGACCATCCATAATCGAGATGCGTTCCGATGATTCGCTCGGCGATTCGGATGAAATCATCATGCAGTTGCTGCCAGTTGCCACCCTTCTCCCTCTTGACCCGCTCTACCTCATGTTGATAGCGGGTCACTTCCTGGTATCCGTCGTTAACGAGGGCGCGCGCTTCGGCCCCTCCATTGGTTATGATGAATGGAGTCTTAAAAAGTTCGCCCCGAGCAATCCGATAATCGATACTGTGACGCGGGTCACCCCCTGTATATGGACTCCCGGTCACTGAAACCACTGCGATCCCTTTCTGGGCCATCTCGATATGAAATAATGCCCGATCGAGTGCAGCGTGAGGACTCCACCTTTTGAAGTTTGTTTGGGTATCGTCGACATCGAGAAAAATCACACCCTTAATCGTTCGATGTCCATGGTATGCAGGGCTCGCAAGGCGAGGATGAAGCCCAATAACGGAGAACGAGTCATGAGACCACCCCCCCTGTGGCCCTTCGCAAAAAGGGTCAACCACCGCGCCATAAATCTGGTTAAAAAGATCTCTACCCTCATCGCTTGCTCGACCCAGCAACGCAACAAGTTCGCTGAGTCGGCTTATGCTGCCAATATCCCGGAAGGAGATCTGAGTCGACTCATGAGCACTCGATGGTGCGTGCGTCGGCTCTGCCCTGATCCTATCTAACGAGGAGGCGATCAAACGACATACGGGCGAGTAATGCGATAATGGCTGGTTGTCTTGATGACTTTGCGTCATGGAGTAATTTTCGCTCCGCTCTTAGTCTCTTCTTATGAGCCGGCAAACGACCGCGGCTTCGCCTCACGCCGCAAAAAAATAACATCAACACCTCTCTCTTTTGCAATCAGAAGAATCACTCATAAACAATAAACTAACAAAAAAACCTCCTTCAGGGTGATTCTTAGCGCGTATGCTCCCTCCCATAATCGTCATCGCTTCTCGCGTTATCGCTAGCCCCAGCCCCGTGCTCCTGAGACCAGTTATCGGTCGAGGGAGGGAAAAGAATTGATCAAATATTCGCGGAAGAGCCCATTCAGGCGCGCCCGGCCCGTGATCCCGAATCTCGATTTGAACCCACCGGTGAGCGTGGTGACGACTCTCTGCTTCCCGATCCTTCGAGTCTCTATGCCTCACCTTTATTTCAACCAAACCTCCCTCTGGAGAAAAACTGATCGCATTACGGACTACATTGGTGATCGACTCGCGGGCGAGGAATTGAGAACCCACCACGCTATCCTCCGCGCCGTCGGCATAAACTTCCACCGAAATATTTCTTACCGTAGCCTCACTCCGCACCCGATCTAAAACGTCCTCAATAACCGAACTAAGCCGAAACGGCTCATCCTCCGAACCGCCCACGTAAGTACCCAGAGAGTTCAGTGTCATCAGATTGTCTACCAACCCGATAATCCGACCTGTATCCTGCTCGATATTTGCGAAAAACTTTTCACGAATCGCTGCATCATCGGTTACCTGAACAATCTCAAGGGCACCTCTAATAGCCGTAACCGGAGATTTGATTTCATGGGAGATGGCCCGAATGTACCGAGTCGTCACCTGCGTACCATCGATCGCTCGACGCATCTCCTCGATCGCTCGGAGCAGCTCACGAAGCTCACCAGGAGGCATCGTGGGTAGGCCGATGGGATTACCGTCACGAACTGAACGTACATACCGAGACAGCTTTCTAAGTGGCTCGGTGAGGACGAGGAGAGCAATAAACCCCAGACAGGCTGCTGCAAGAAAAATTACCGTACCCAGCAATACGACCTGGCGGCGAGCATCAGCGACAAGACGATTTGAAGTGCAGGTAGGCTTCGCTGCAGAGATCACACCGGAAACCTCACCACGATGGTAGAGTGGCACCGAGACATACATCGTCCCACAAGGTTCGCCGGGATTTGTCGTCGTACGCGCACCATACCTGCCGAGAAGTGCATAATGCACATCCCGCCACTCTTGATATGACACACCTACTGGATGTTTCCCTCCCGAATCAAAAACAAGGATGCCCTGGCGATCGTAAATCAGTATCGATGTATCAACGGAGGTTTTCTCTAAATCGTAAATAACGGCCGAGATCTTCTCACGGTGGGCAGCTATCATCTCCTCGAGAAGAGAGCCATCTAGCATACCATCCCGTAATATCTTCTCTCCCAGCATTGCGCGAACAGTAACCACAAAATCAACGAGAACCTCCTCACTGGCCTCACGAGAGCGACGTTTTAGCTGATTCACCTCACCCCGAATGAGCAGAGCCGCGGTCGCGATGCACAGAACTCCGAGAACTATGGTCAAGCGGAGGAGCGTCGTCATGAAGAAAGTACGGGTTCGGCAGGCGTTTTCAGATTGGCAGATGTCTGATTAAGTCGAGGTATCCTGCACAATCACGACTTACGTGACGGTGCTCGCGCTCAACCTCGTTCTACGCATCCTCCCGCAATGAGTAGCCAAAACCCCGATGGGTAGTAATTAGATCCCGCGTTGGATCGATCCGTTTCAGCTTCGCTCGAATAGTCTTAATGTGGGTATCCACCGTGCGTTCGAGGCTCATATCGGGTGATTCCCATACGATTCCCATAAGCTGCTCGCGGCTAAAAACCCAGCCGGGACGCTCCATTAATGTCGCAAGCAGTTTAAACTCATACCTCGTTAGTGTAAGAGGTGTATCAAGATACATGATGCGAGCTCGTGGTAAATCGACAATGAGGTCGCGCGGAGCACCCTTCCGTTTGACTTGATTTCCCTCACCGAGCTCGCGCGAGCCACTCGGCAATTCCCTTGCTGGTCCTTGACTTCGGCGAAGAATCGCTCGTATCCGACTCACGACCTCCCTTCCACTGAAAGGTTTTCCCACATAATCATCCCCTCCTAACTCAAGCCCAAGAATCTTATCAATCTCCTCAGAGCGCGCTGTCAGGAAAAGAATGGGAATTGCTGAGTTGAGCCGAACCTCGCGACATATTTCAAATCCCGATCTATCCGGCAACCCCACATCAAGGACGATGAGGTCGGGCCTCTGCTCTCTCACAGCGCGCAGGGCTGACTCTCCATCGGAGGCGTGGGAGCAGCTAAATCCCTCTGATTCAAGATTGAATACTAGCGATTCCGCTATCGTCACTTCATCTTCAACAATCAGGATTCGAGCGTTCATCTTCATACCATCCCGGTCATATTCCCCCGACGGAAGCCCACCAATCATTCCGCGTCTAGCCCACCTAGGCTATACCAATCGACCCTTCGCGTCACGAACATGATCGCACCAAGCCCGACGGCCAGCCCTATCGAACCGAGAAGCAATGCCCCCTCCTGCTCGCGGAGGAGAGAATAGAGAAATCCATATGTCACGCTCAACAATGCCCCCACCGTTGCCCCGTGTCGCCAGTTTCTCAAAACCGCTGAAGAATACCCTGCAACGAGCGAGACGGTGGCGGCTGAGGCGATTGAGTAAGCCAAGGCGAGTCCTATATGCTCTCCCAGAGTGAGAGTCAGGAGATAGAACAGCGATAACGCACCGCCGACGAGTAGATACTGAAAGGGATGGAGCCGTATCTTTGTGAGGAATTCGAAAAGGAGGAAGGTGCCAAAGATTAAAATAACGACTAATTCGCGATATTTAATTGCCCGCTCGACTGAATGATAAGCTGAGATGCCATCTAGGAGGGTGATTCCCACGGGGTTGCGGTTTTGCGCGAAATAGTGGTGCTGGCTCTCGCATTCCGGAAAGCAGACCAGTTGCGTCGAGAATCTCTCCCCATGCCATCGTGCGCTACTTCCATCCGGATTGACTGACCGCTCCTCAGCGAGTAGCGATCCGGAAAAACTTGGATTCCGGGTGTTTGCGACTAATGACACATCCCATACATGACTCATCGGAGAGACCGAGAATGACTTCGTGCCCCGGACCTTGAATATTGCTCGAAGGGAATGGACCCGGTTGGGGTTCGTTATCACTTCATGAGGTACGGTGAATGCGAGCGCATTGTCAGAATTGAGGGGCTTTAGATCAAGCTCTTTCCCGTCGAGGGTCATCTCTTCGATAGCGCGAATTGAGTGTCTATCAGAAAATCTGAGAACAACAAGTCCAGAGGGGGTATCAGGAATCTTGGGAAGCGAAAGCATCTCTTCAGAAAGAGCAAGTTCACCAGAAATGGTAACGGTACTCAGAAATGTTTGGAATGAGTATATCCCTCGATAAATTGTCTCGCTGGCTAAGTCTGCCTTCAGCCGAATTTTATCGAAAGGTTCGATGCGAAAGGGTCGCTCTCTCGAACTTCTGGAAGGTCTATGAGCGAGCTCAGACACCCCGCCACCCGAAGCTTCGATTGAAATACTCGCTGGCTCTTCGAACAAGTCACCCTCTGGGACGATAAAAATGGGGCCCTCTAGTAACTGCTCTCCCCCGGCCATCTCGGTGATATTGACCTCAGCCTCATCGCGCCGAGACATGCGCTCATCGAGCACACCCCAAACCTCAGCGATCGCCATCTCGATGATAACCATCACCACCGCAAGGGAGATACCTTTTCCGAGCCAACTTCGCGCTCCTGTCAGAACTTTCATTCAGACCTCCTTCTGAAAACATGAGATACGATACTCTCGCTCATGAATGTGAAACGTTCGTGAAGTGGGGGCGAATTAGTGATGAATTCGTCAGTGAAAGGTGCATTTTCCGACAAGGTAATAAAGGGTCGGACGAGCTTGACCTCAGAAAGGCAACAATCTGGGTGAATGACGATGTTTGCGATCGGGATTACTGCGTCACCCAAGAAGGTCTCGAGAGACGCAATTGCCGCACCCTGCTCTTCTGGAGCCAGGATAATAATTTCTGAATTTCCTGATCTTTCCGTATTTTAGAGCCAACAGTGGCTCAAAAGAGGGAGGAAATAATGCCGTACAAAACGGCCTATCGAAATCAACCAATGAACACGAGCATCCAAACGGGCGCGCGGGACACTGCCTATCGGCAGGTTGTAGGCGGTCCACCGAGGAATTTACAAAGGAGCCCTCCACGACCATCCTTGTCATTCTCCCACAGCTCTCAGTCTGATATCATCTCGCTACTCGGCGTATGAGCCCCCGAGAACGGTGCACCCTGTTCCCGACGGGAGCCCCCAGGAGAGTGTTTCCCACTATTCAATCACAAATGAAGGTATCTCCCGATGAGCCATCCTCTCACCCCCTTATCGATTAGCCCGACGATTGAAGGCCATTCATATTCTGTGGTTGTCCGTTCGGGGTGCGGTGGCGCTCTTGCTGAACACCTCGGAACCCAAAAGCATCGGGGAATAATCGCTATTGTGGACGCGACTGTGCTCGATTTCTGGGGCGAACTCAGCTCTCACTTACCCTCTTCCTGTCCTGTTGTCGAGTGGAAAGGGGGAGAGCATCAAAAGGGAATCGATGCCGTTCAATTCCTTTGGAATGCCTTCCAATCAGCTGAGCTCGACCGTACTAGTGTCGTCATTAGCGTGGGTGGTGGTGCTCAGGGAGATTTAGTGGGATTTGCCGCGGCAACCTTCAAGCGGGGGCTCTCTGTGATCCAGATACCGACGACCCTCCTCAGCCAAGTCGACGCGAGTATCGGTGGAAAAACCGGGATCAACTTCGGTGGGATTAAGAACCTGATCGGGGTGATTCATCACCCATCTCTCGTACTTGCCGATATTCGCGCCCTTGCGACTCTTCCCGAACGCGATCTCCGCTCAGGTATGGCAGAAGTTCTCAAGCACGGAATCATTCTCGATGGACCCTATTTTGCCAAATGGGCTAAGCAACCGTGCTTGACCTTCACCGAGAATGATTGGATTTCGTTGATCCATGGATCGCTTGCGATAAAAGCAGCTATCGTCGCTGCGGATCCCCACGAACGGTCCACGCGCAAGCTCCTTAACTTCGGCCACACGATCGGTCACGCCGTCGAAGCACTCTCACTCGAAGAGAACTCAGCGCTCAGTCACGGAGAGGCGATCGCAATCGGGATGCTCGCTGAGGCCCGCATAAGCGCCACCATGGGATTACTTGCTCAAGAAGTGGTGCTCACAATCGAACAAGCCCTCATTACTCAGGGGCTGCCCGTTCGAATCCCTTTCACCATAGATCGCGGATTGATGCATCAGAAAATAGCGGCCGACAAGAAGAATGTCGGAAGTGAAGTGCGGTTTACTCTATTGACCGGTATTGGCTCGTCGGTTTTTGACCGGGTGGTACCGCACGACGCGATTGATGGAGCAATTGAAACGATACTTTAATAGACAAGGCCCTCATTCTTTGGTGCGACCTTATGAGTTTCCTCCCCCCCGATACATCCCTTGTTAAGCTTACCCCTTCCCGCCATCCGATTGCAGGTACCATCACCATCCCCGCATCAAAGAGTTTCTCGAATCGGGCTCTCATCACCGCGGCGCTCGCTTCGGGACGCTCCCTGATACAAGGGGCATCGCCAAGTGAAGACACCGTGGCTCTCATTCATGCCCTTCGAATGCTCGGGGTATCTATCGATACGGATCTCGACGGCAACCTCATCGTGGAGGGAGGGATTGAGCGTATCCCCGAGGATGAGCGGGTGGTCGATGTCGGGCCGGCGGGGACAACGATGCGTTTTCTCCTGTCGCTTCTCGCGGCGACCCGTTCCGGAAAGACCTTACTTCGGGGCTCGGAGCGGATGCACCAGCGACCGATAGGCGACCTTGTCGATGCGCTCCGTGGGCTTGGAGCCGACATCTCATATCTGGGCACGGAGGGGTGTCCGCCGGTTGAGATCCGGGGAAAAACTCTTGCGGGAGGAGCAGCATCGATTCCTGGAACGACGAGCAGTCAGTTTATCTCCTCGCTCCTGCTTGTGGCCCCCTGCTTCTCGGAGGGCCTGAACCTCGAGGTTAGAGGCGGTCTGGTGTCATCATCGTACGTTGGCACAACCCTCGATGTGATGGAGCGATTCGGGGTCAAAGTCGCTGAGAGCAACAGGCCTCATTGCTACCACGTTCCTGCAGGAGATCGCTATCAACCGCTTTCGTATCAGCCAGAGGGTGATGCAACCGGTGCGACCTATTGGTGGGGTATCGCGGCGATATCAGGAGGGTCGGTTACCGTACGAAATATCAGCCGCACCTCACGTCAGGGAGATCTCGCAATTCTTGACATTTTGGCTGCAATGGGGTGCACCGTCACGTCGAGTTCGGACGCGATTGATAGGTTACACATAGACGACGGCAAGGGTAATTCCATACCTTGGGTTCAGGTGATAGGACCTTCACAACTGCTCGCCACGAATGCTGACATGACCCTCCTTCCCGACAGTGGACAAACAATGGCAGTAGTGGCTGCATGTGCAGCGGGTACATCGCACCTGACAGGTCTCGAAACACTCTCGAAAAAAGAATCCGATCGGATCGGTGACACGATCCGAGAGCTGGCAAGCGTAGGGATTTCGGCAACCGGGAGCGATAACTCGATGACGATAATCGGTGGAGCACCAGCTCCCAGCCGACCAATTGCAACGTACCACGATCACCGAATGGCGATGGCGTTTGCGATGCTGGCGGCGGCTTATTCCCGTGTCGCAATCAGCGACCCTAAGGTGACGGGTAAATCGTATCCCGATTTCTGGCGTGATCTTTCGTCGCTCGGGATCGGAGTCTCGTTCGGAGAGTGAGGGCCCGATGCGAATCGTGTTAATTGGATTTATGGGGAGTGGAAAGACCACCGTCGGCAGGCTCCTCGCTGACCGTTTTGCAATAACCCATATCGATACTGACCCAATTATTGCAGAACGAACAGGATTACCGACGGTTGGTGAAGCATTCTCCCACCTTGGCGAATCGGCATTTCGCGCTCTCGAATCATCAATCCTCGCCGAAAGCTGCCGACGGGACTCGGGGATAATATCTCCCGGTGGCGGCATTGTAACGGTTAATGGGAATCGTGCCCATCTCGCTGGATGGCACATCGTCTATTTGCACACTCCTTTTGCCGTCGTCGAAGCACGCCTCTCATCATCTGAGCAACAAGCCCGTCCCCTCCTGCGCAACCGGGACACAGCCGTCGCGTTGTACGACTCTCGCCTCCCGATCTACCGATCGTGGGCAACTCATGAGTTTAGCACCGTCGGTCGACATCCCGAGGAGATAGCAGCGGAGATAGCGACCACCCCCTTTCTCTTATCCCCACCCCCATCTTCCCTACCCGCAAACCGTTAGATCAAGGACTTTATCCGCTACTATGACCGCCATCTGCCTTATCATCGGCGACCCTGTCAGCCATAGCCTCTCACCCCGAATGCACAACGCAGCGTATCGCGCGGTGGGTCTCGAATCTTCTTTTGTCTACGGTTCCGCGAGAGTAACCTCGGCCCAACTCCCCGATGCCATGGCAGCAATTCGCACTCTCGGCGTGAGGGGAGTAAGCGTTACCATGCCTCACAAAGAGGCAGTCATGGCTTACCTCGACTCAATCGACCCAACCGCTGCGCAATTAGGAGCAGTCAATACGATTGTTAATGAAAGGGGAGTTCTGACTGGGTATAATACGGATTGGTACGGCATCGCAAAGCCACTCGCCCAGGCAATAGGTGGCGATTCATGTGAGGGCTGTGGTGATGCTCCCTCCACCGAGCCACTCAACGCGCTCGTCCTCGGCGCCGGAGGAGCCGCGCGTGCTGCCGCGTTCGCACTCCGCTCCCTGAACATTCCTTTCTCCGTCACGGCTCGCACCGACGAGCGTGCCCGCGATGTTGCAATACGGTTTGGCGGCTCAACCCTTTCGTGGGATGTTCGTGATACAGCCCAGGCGAAGATCGTCATCAACACCACTCCGATTGGCATGCAATCAAAGGAGGCAACAGCTGTGGCCACCGACGATGGGCAATCCCCTCCGCCATCTCCGCTCCCCCACCGGAGATGGCTCCCCTCGAATATAGCCTTCGAAACAATCTACACTCCCGCCGAGACCCCCTTCATCGTGGCAGCACGCGCAGGAGGCGCCTCCGTGATTCTCGGAGGCCAGATGCTGCTGTGGCAAGGAGTACGACAATTCGAGCTATTCACCGAACGGGAGGCGCCGATTGAGTCAATGCGTGACAGTGTAGAGAAAAGGTAAGCGAGGCGAAGATCTAAAAGCCCCCCCACCTGGGTTAGGCCCATCGCAGTTACTGTTTGTGGTTATCTACTGACGAGGGTAGGACGCTTCGCAGCGGGATCAACTCTTTGAACGTCACGGCCGTCGGAGATTTAAAACAGCCGGGTGATGTTTTGTGTGCAGCCAAAGCAGGTAAGAGCATTTGACTCGACGGTTATCAAGAAGGTACGCTGTCGGGGTTTATTGAAGGTTTACGATGATTCAGTGGACCCGTTTTGATGGAGTAGACAGTGAGCTGGTCGACAGCTTTTTACCCCGAGAGCTCACACAGGAATTGAGGGAGACTCTCACCTTCGCATTCGAAGCACTCGCACTGCCTGAGACATCGTGGGGGAACCGGGAGTTTTTCGTTCGCTTCGCACAGTTGAATCCAGACGTTTGTTCGGAGTTCCTCCCAATAGTAAGGAATCTCCCATACGATCCGTACCCCTGGCAGAAGATCCGTCTCCTTGTCGCGTTGGGGGATGATGCGGATTTACGGGGATTAATCAGTAAGCTGCGAGAGGACGCCTGGAACGAAGAGTTGGCTGAGGCCATTATTGACTTTTGGGCCAAAGTCGGTCGTCCGGATCAGGTGGGCAAGGAGTTTTCCGACATCCTAGTCGGGAAACTCTCGGGCGAGGAGTACTTTCACCCAGCGATAGAAATCGCGCGGATGCTTTTATCAGGCTTCGAAAGAGGCCTTGTTGAGCCAGCAACCCTCATGCAGGTTGCTGTTCTTGAGGAGACATTTCCTCAGATCCGGTATGAAGCTCTTCAGGCATTACAGCGTGATCTCCCCGACAACAAGGGCGTACCAGAAAGGCTAGCGTTCATTCTTCGCTCAACGTACTCCATTGAATCCCCGTGGGTGCGATTTCACGGTTCGACGGAGTACACGAATAAGCTCCGAGACTTATCTGCCTCCCTCCTCGTGAAGAGTGTTTGGGAGATCGATTGGGAGAATGGGTTAGTCGCAGCCGAGGCCCTCAAATATCTCGTTGCCCTTGAGCAGCTTGGAGAACTTCCCAAGCCGTTCATCTCAGAGTACCGGGAGACCTGCGTGAGGCAGTTGGCGTGGGCAAACGAGAGACGGAGAACGTGGTTCGACCAATTCAATCCCTACTCCTAACCCCGCCATCGGCAATTGGTTCTAGAAGGGGCCCCGCAGATCGTGCGGCTGGCCCCTTTTCCTCTTTGCTGGCAGCGATATACTCCGGGTTTGGCAAAAGCCAATGGTCGGGCCGGATATCTTTCTTCACCCTCCCGCCGGACTTTCGCCGCGGCATCTCCCCTTTCAAAGAGCGCGGTTGACGAACCATCGCGCGGTAATGTAGTCAATTTGGTCCGATTGTCACCACCCACGATCATTGAGAGGAGACCTTCGATGAATTCCCATGGTCCTTCCCCTTTTTCCGGCAACCACTCCACTGCCCACGAGCATACCGACACTCAAGGGGGAGATTGGTCAAGCCCGCTCAGGGTCCCTCTGGATCTGAAGTTCCTTCTCGGTCATCCCACCTCTCCAGCTTTGATGCCAATATTCAGTGGCCTTGAGTTTCCCGAGAGTAATGTATTATCCCTTCTCAGGCTAATCCCCTTACTTCCCTCGAGTGATTGGGAAACTCAGCGAACAATCATCAGTCTCGCTAAAAACAATCACCATCTGAGCCCACTCTTGCTGAATGCCGTACGAGGTCTCGAGACATCGCGAGTCAAATCTGACCTTTTGGGAGCCCTCGGATCCAAGGATGATGTGCCCGACTTAATCGCAACGCTCGATATAGATTTCTATTCAGCGAGTGATGCGCTGAGGGACGTCCTCCTCCGGGAGGGAAGACCAGAGCCAGAGTGCAGGCAGCTTGAGGATGCCCTTATCAAGAGGATCATGAATGCGTCCGTCCTGCGAGATGGACTCGTAATTCTGAGCGAGGTAGAGAATCTTCGAAGGGCGGGGATCCCGTTGAGTCGCTCCATCGAATTCGCGATAGCAGGCGACGCGACTACCCCACTACCGGTAAGGACAGCGGCGATTGCCAAAATCGTGCTTACTCTAGAGGACCATCGTGTTGGTGCAGCTCTTGATCTGGCGGGGAATGTGCTGAGCGAGGAGCCTCGGAGATATCGCAACTTGCCGTGGGCCCCTCTCACGGATATTCGTCGTGAGCATCAAAATCTCCAAAATTGTGCAGGAATGTTGTTAACATCAGTGATTTCTGTGGGCGACGAGTGCCACCTACCGGAAGCTATCAAACTATTTAACAGTCATCAGGATCATTTTTCGCGAAAGGTTCGTGAGGGATACGACCAGCAATGCGCCCTTCGGGGTATATCAACCACAGACCGGTGGTGGCAGCGATTTCTGCCAATCTGAATTTGCTTCCTTCCACCCCCTCCCTCTCTCGCTCCTTCTTTATAATCGCCGATGGTGATTACGACCCCCTCGGTGTAAGGAGCCCGTGGCTGAATATTAGCTCCCAGATGGTTGGTTCTGAGAAGCAAATCCATGCGTTTAGCGGATTCAAGCACATTGCATCGGTTTTACCGAGATCTTATGCCCCTCACCCACACTCCTGTCGGCGTTCGTAGCATAATCCATCGTAAAGACTTCCGTTCAAGCTCGGGATTACGCTCGTAAGGGTAGGAGACTGTGGCTCCACCGTTTCACAACAATCTCTCCCTGTGATAGGATTCAGGAATGGATGTCGTCCTCTACCGCCCTGAAATTCCTCAAAATACCGGATCCATCGCCCGCACCTGCGCCGCAACTCAGACTCCTCTATGCATCGTCGGGGAACCCTCCTTCGAGATTAGCGACAAGCGGGCCCGTCGCGCCGGGCTTGACTATTGGCCTTACGTTCCCCTTCACTCCTTCGCGACGTGGGAGAGCTATCAGAGTGCGCGCCGCCCCCGGAAGATTTGGGCATTTACCAAGTGGGGCTCGCTTCCGTACCATCACGCTCCATTTTCAATCGATGATGCGATCCTCTTCGGAGGAGAGACCCAAGGGCTGCCGCTTTCCGTGCTCGAAACAATCCCTGAGAGTCAGCACCTCTTCATCCCGATGGTGTGTGATGAGGTCCGCAGCCTCAATCTCAGCAATGCGGTGAGCATCGCCCTGTACGAGGCCCGCCGGCAGCTTAGACTCGATGAAGGGGTGGCGGTGCGAATTCGCCCCCGATCGACCGCTTCCGGCTGAGAGAACCGGCAAATTGAGAACACCGCAACAGATATGTGCCGACGAAGGGCTTATTAAAGCCTTGTCGGCGACCGTTACCTCGGATTCCGCTCCTCAGTCAGATTGGACAGGAATGGGGAAGCGAGGGCTCCCCGAAGCTGGCCAACAGCGCGGGCGCGATGGTTCGGAATGGGTGCTCCTTCATCCCGCAACTCCGCTATCGTTTTGCCGAGCTCCGGTATCTCGAAAAGAGGCTCATAGCCCCACCCGTTGAGCCCCCTCGGCTCTCGCGTTATGACACCCTCAACCGTCCCCTCCGCCACCAGATACCGGCCCTTTTCGAGGCGCATACATAACAAGCACCGAAACAGTGCTCGTCGGTCATCGCTCTCTGCCAAGGCATCGAGAAGTTTTCTGTTATTTGCGGCGTACTCCCCCGCCGGCCCAGCGAAATAGGCTGAGTGAACTCCCGGCTCGCCATTCAGGGCAAATACCTCAAGACCCGAATCATCGGATAGCGCGGGCATCCCCGCCCACTCTCCGATCTCGTCGGCCTTGAGCTGCGCATTCTGGAAGTAACTATTGAAATTCTCAACAGGCTCCGGGGGGGCCGCGAGTCCGCGCTCAACCCGTACCTGCGCCAAACTCAGAAGCTCGACCCCTCCTTCCCCGAAAACCTCACACCCAAGCATTCGCGCCCCGAGCAGTGATTGCATTTCGGAGAACTTATTGCGATTGTGAGAGGCAAAAACTAACCGCATTGGCAGTTCGATGCTCATTTCTTTTTCAACCCCGTAAGTTGTTGACAATAGTCGCAAGGGCACATGTCTTGTCGCTGCGGTGGCAACAGGTGCCCGTGGGGGGCCCTGTCTCAAATGTGACCGACTCACCTGTTTGTAGCATTTAGAGAGAAGGGAGAGACAGCGCCCACTAAAGCTTGTAGACTTTCCGTTATGGACATCTTCTCCCCTGCTAATCAAGATCTTGCGCTTGCCGCCGGGCTCGGCACCCTTATCGGGCTCGAACGCGAGCTCTCAGGAAAGGACCCAGGACTTCGAACCTTTGCCCTCATCGCGCTCGGTTCATGCGCCTTCTCCCTCATATCTCGTCAACCGTTCATCGAGACCGGCATCGGCGATCCAACCCGGGTCGCTGCTCAGATAGTATCCGGTATCGGCTTTCTCGGCGCAGGTGCCATTTTTCGGGGCAGTCGACGAGTATCAGGACTGACAACGGCAGCGTTGATGTGGGTTACCGCAGGAATCGGCATGGCGGTCGGGTTCGATTGTCGGGAGATCGCGGTATCAACCACAGTCATCGCCTTAACCATCACCCTCTTTCTTCGGTTCGTCCGGCTCATGATATTCATGGTTCGCCGAAAAAAGGGCGAACAGATCGCTTTCGAGCTTGATTGAGGTCCCCATGCCTCCGAGACACCGTAAAAGTGCGTCGGCGGAGTTCCTCACGGAGTGGTACACAACCCCGCAACGAGGCCACCGCGCACTGTACCGATAATCGGACCGGTTGGTGGCGGAGTGCCCCTCCTTGAGCACCACCGCTCCTATCTGCCCTCCAGAGCCACAGAGCACCCTGCCACCCGATTACATCTGCTGCTTCAATCTCACGTGTCCTACGCCGCGACCGCTTCGCTTCCGTCCACTTTTGAGCCCCTCCCACTCCGCGGCCGCCGTCGGCGTATTTCTCGACGCTCGAAAGAATCGGCCCCCGCCTCCTCGGCTGCCTCAGGCACAATACGCGATAGTTCATCTCCGAGAGAATTGCGAAGGTCGTGATAAAGATTCTCAAGAGCCCGCTTCTTCACCCGACTGATGTGACAGCGGCTGTAGCCCAGATTGTCGGCGATATCGAGCAGCTGCTCCTCCGCGAGAAAAATTCGACTTATCACTTCGCGCTCGAGGGGGTCCAATCGGTCAAACGCATCAGCGCTGATAGTGGCGAGCTCTTTCCTGAATAATTCTTCGTCGGGGGATGAGAGGTCGTTGTTAAAGAGTGCCCGAGCAACCTCCGCAGCGTTCACTGTTCGCCCCGGAGTCGCTCCATCATCAAGATAGTCGTTCGCATCTGCGCCAAGAAGGGAATAGGCGGTTACCGATCCCGCAACGGCTCGGATCAAGTTACCCCTTAAGTGAAAAAACATGAAGGTCATGAAGCTAGCCCCTTTCTCCGGGCTGAACCGTTGAACCGCCTCACAAAGCGACAGGTCAACGATGCTGTCTACCTCCCCTATATCGAGGCGAGCATGCCACCGTCTGAGAATGCTTCGGGCCAACTTGCGCGCCTTATTGCGGTACCCCACCACAAGTTCTAAGCGCTCTCGACGGGTTGTTCCCGCCCCCTTTTTTACAGAGCGGCCCAGGTCACGATTTACCCGTCCCCCTTGTCTCCCCTGGATCGTATTGCAATCCCGATCCGCTGTTAAGCTCTCTGAATCCTTCCTCTTAACGGTCACACTACCCATGATAACTCCCTCGAAAGTGAAGTTTTAACCTTGCCCTTCGCTTCTTTACCTTCCTGCCATCCTGGCTGCAGATGCCGTTCTGCACCGCATCCCCGACCCCAAACCCGCCCTATCTTTAAACCCTTCCTTCCTTTCCTGGCACTCCTCTCAACGGCATAAAACGAACTGAGATTAAGCTATTTTCAAGTATCGTTTTAAATAATCACACTATCGTCAAGTGGCGGACACGGGGCCTCCTAACCCCATATCCGAGCCTCGACCAGAAACGGTTCACTTTTTTTTTCACTTATTCCGATATTCTTTTTGGGGCTGGACAAGCGAGGAGGCGAATTAACTCGTGATGTGGCTGGCAGTGTGATTGGTCATTCGCTCTTTTCCCCTTGAATTAACTAGCCTATATTTCAATAAATTGTCGCCGACCAAGGTCGACTGTAATCCGGAATAGCGAGGTCCATCTGATTACTATATTTGATAAATTGTCCAAAACCTGGCTTCTTCAGAGCTTATCTTGACCAACGACCCATCATCAGAAGATTCTCCCTCGCCGATAAACACCCCCTCCATAGAGGAGGCAAATGCTCTTGCGGTTGAGCACACGGGTTGGGCGGAGAGTATTGCCCGATCCGTAGCTCGAGCTTGGGGGCTGGATTGGCAAGACGATGGACTCGATGGCGCTGCGATGGAGGCACTTCTTTTTTGCGCCCGTCGCTTCGATCACACCCGAGGGGTCCCTTTTCGAGGTTACGCTCGAAGGCGAATACATGAAGCTGCTTCGGAACAAGCGCGTCGGTCGAAGGGATGGCGACGAAGCACCGACAATACGAACTCCATCGATGACCGAGCACGGGAGATCTCACATGAGCTGCTTGGAATCTTCCCAGAGCTCCGTGCCGGGCAGTTTGGAGACAACCTCGATTCGGGAGAGATTTTTAACCGCGCATCAATTCGAGAAATGTTAATGGGCGCTGCCCTCCTCGCCACCAAGCATGATGTCGAGGAGTTATCGATGGAGGATGCCGTCGATGTGAGACGGCTCGTGAGGGGTATCGTAGTGCTCGAGCCGGTCCACCAAGCAATTGTGTGGAAAGTTTACTGGGAGGGCACCTCCCTCCGCGGGTTGGCGGATGAATGGGATATCGATGGGCTCAACATTATTCGCGAGCACAAGATGATACTCGAACATCTGTGTCGCATGATGCAGGCGGGTAAGCAACCTTTGACCCGCCCCAAAATAAGGCCCGGGCTTCGCACCCTCGCGGAAGGGATTAAGCGAAACGGCTTTATCAGTCCATTTTCCTCATTGTTACCCTCAGGGACCTCACCATGAATGAACGACGCAAAACGGGAAAAGTTGACAGGATAGGTCCCACCAAAGCTACTCGGCCAACGGAAGCAACGCAGAGAATTGCTCCCGCTGATGCCGTTCGATCAGTTGATGCTGTGCGGCCGACGGCAGGAGTTGAGGGGGTGAATCGTGTTGGTAATGTTACTTCGACCGATGCGATGGGTCGTGCTATTACCCGAGCGCAGCGTGATCGACTTATGGGTATGATCAAGGAGGAGGCGGACAAGCTTTTTGCGACAGGGATGATTCCCTCAACTCAAAGGGAGGTCATCAAACGTGCTGTCATGATGGCGATTGACTCGTCGATTATCGTTGAAGAAACTCCCGACTCCTCACATGAACGAACCGAACCAGCGGTGAATGCAGATCACGTTGTCACAGATGGGTCAGACCCTCAGGATCCCTAGCGGGGTGGTGAACAGTGTCTTCTTCGGTCCATTTGGCTTACATGATTTAACTCCAGCCCCGCATAGAATCGGGACGTCTCGAGGCTAAACTCCGTCGTGAACTATAGCCTCGCCTGTGCACACCTCCGACAACGACGTTTCAGCGCCCCGATTGATAACCACCGGCTGCTCCCCCGCCAACTCCCGTTGATTACTCTGACCTCCGCTCTCGACGACGGACCTCTGTTCCGCGTACCCTATCTTCGACCCCCTCTTTTCATCATGTCCGAGACATGGGAAAAAGAGTAAGGTAGAGAGCTGTGGCTCTGTCGGACCAATTCAATCGGAGGTGGTATTCTTACCGCAGTATGAACGAATACGTTTTTAGCATTGACCTCTCCTCTACCCCCTCTGCGGTCATCATCGGATACCTTCAGGATGGTGAGCTTCATATCACCGAGTCCGAAGCCCTTGATCTTTCCCCTCTCCTTCCTCGATGTGGTCAAGAAAGCGCTGATCACGATTCTCTCGGAGGAAACAACTCGGCACACGCCGGTCTGTTGCGGTTGCGGGAGTTGGCTGCTATTGCGGAAAAACGGCTCGCCACCTCAATCGTCGTCGCTCCCCCTCCTCACCTCCTCACCGTAAATCTCTCCGTTCCTCCCGCAAAACGGGAGGAACGGAGAAAAGCGATTACCCTCCTTCTCGAAGATACCCTCCCGTTTGATCCGGAGGAGTACCTCTTTGATTGGTATGCTCTCGCCAACTCTAGGGCCGATGAACTGAGGGCAGGCGAGGGAGTACCCCCGGGGCGCGCTCTTCAGGATCATCACATAGCAGGGGCTCCTCATCTTTTCGTTCGACGCCTCATTGATGGGTGTCGAACCGCGAGCTTCGAGCCTCATTTCATTGTTCCTCCATCAGCGGCTCTCTGCGGCGCTCTTGCTGATATCCCCGAGAGTCGCTCACCGCAGATCCTCCTTCACACCACCTCTCAGGGCCTGTGCCAACTCCTTACCCTCTCTGGAACACCCGTCTTTCAACGATTTATTCCCTCATGCCTCCCCTCCGATCATCAGCGCATCGCCCGAGAGACCACAGCGCTCTCGCTGTGGGCGGAGCAGCACTTTGGCGTGCGCGCGCGGGCCGTGTATGCCTTTGGAGAGGAGAAAGAAACGGAGAAGTCGCCAGCAGATACTGAACGATTAACATCGCCGAATCAGACCAATCGTTCCCTTGCCGAGCTCGCAGCAATTGCCTTTCTCAACCGAAAGACAAGGGTATTTCTCACGAATCTCCGATCAGGCCCCCTCGCAATCAACCCCCTCGTTCAGCGTGCGTTCCAACACTTGCCCTCTGTCTCGCTCTCCGTCCTCCTCGCGACCGGAGTACTCGCTCTCTACATCTTTGGTATCTCTGTCATTCGGGGACACAAGATTGTCGCTCTCCAGGATGAATTATTTGCCAAGATCTCCGCGGTCATCCCTGGAGGAAAAATAACCCCGGGGGGAGAGGTTCAGGCTTTAAAGACGGAGAATACCGCCCTTAACCGACAGCTATCCGACCTGAGCTCGGCGATTACAGTCTCACCTATCGATGCCCTGACGACCATTTTTCGTGACTTCCCAGATTCAAATAGGATATCGCTAACCTCCCTTGAGCTAAATGGCAAGGCGGTCCGAATCAAAGGTTTTTCCCAAGACTACGCCGAAATTGAAAAGCTGGAGAGTTTACTGAGAAAGAGACAAACAAAAAACCATAAACAGATTTACTGTCGGATAAAGAAGGAGCTTCCTCCCTCAGTACGTTCCGACAAAGTCGCCTTTCGATTTGAACTTCGGATATGCAGCGTCGACTAACATCTTCCTCTCTCATTTCAACAATTCGCAATCGTCGGGAAATTCTCCTTGCTCCCATCCGCGCATGGATTGCTCAGAGAACGCAGCAAGAGCGACTTACTCTCGCTGGCGGGGCAATCATTATTGCTCTCATCATACTTTTTTTCGGCGTGACGGCCCTCTATGAGGGGTGGGAAGCTCAGGCCTACCGCTATGAGACCACCGTTACCGCAATCCGCGACGCAGAAGACCAGCTTAAAACCCATCAGACGCTTCTTGCCCAGCGGCGGGAGGTTGAGCACTTTTTTCGACGAGTTGACGACCACCAGAATCCCCTCTCACTCCTTGAAACCCTCTTTAAAGCCAATCTCGGCGAGGATGCACGACCACGGATCACAGAAACTGGATCGAAAAACTTCGGCCAGCACTTTCGCCAGACCACCTTTCGAATCTCGGATCTGTCGATGACATCTCTGGAAAAGTTACTGACGGTCGTCAACGCCCTGACAAACGGGAAGGCCCCCTTTCTTGTCACCCACCTATCGATTGACAAAAACGAATCGGGGGGCAAACTCGATGTCAAACTAGATGTCAGTACCGTATCAAAAGGTCAAGTTCCAGTGGAGAAGGATTAGTGGAGCAAGCCATTTCGGTCAATAGAAGTGAGGGCTCATCGGCAGGAAACCCATGGTCAGTACCGTCCTCGGCTCCCGAGTTTCCCAAAAAACAGGGAAGGCGTGTAGTTCGGGCTTTTTTGGGGCTCATTTTGCTCCTGATCGGGGGGATCTCGGTCGGATTACGGCCCCTTGTTGAATATGGTGGAGAGGTAGCTCGCAGAGTTCTCGGTGCTCATCAGATTTACCTTTCGTACGACTCAATCACCCCGTCAGGGATTGGTCTAAAACTCACCGGGGTTTCAATACGCATTCCTCCTTATAGCGTTATTGAGCAGCTCGATGAGCTTTCAGCAACCTTTGACCTGTGGCAGCTCATTCGCCTCTCTCCCACGGTCACGGTTAGTGCTCGCGGACTCGGGGGCTCCGCTATCGCCTCGATGAATCTTCATTTGAAAAGCGCGCCGACAATATCACGATTGGTCATTGATCGAATCGCGTTACGACGCTCGACAACCCTCACGCCGTTTGGGTTAAGCAACGGAACTCTCGCCGGAGAAGTGACTCAAACTGCTGACTCTTCCATTCTTCTCCCTTCAGAAGATAGTTCGTTAACCTCTGCCGAGAAATTCCAACCCGCAAGCGATGTATTATCCTCCCCTCACTTTATTTTTTCGCTTAAGGTTGAGGAGCTCGAGAAGGGATCCCCTTCTGAGATATTCATACCCCCATTGATTCGAAAGAGTGTCATTATTCCAGGTCTTGCTCTCGGAGAATCGGTTACTGTACCGGCGATTCCTCCGACCACATTTGCAATCGACTTGGTTGTCGGCAAGTCGAATTCGATCGTGAAGAGAGCATCGCTCCACTCCTCAGGTGTGGAGATCTCAGGTCAAGGGGAGGTACCGATGGGAAGTGGCGGTATCGCTTCGATTGGCTTAACGAAAAAAATAGAGCTCTCAGGGAAAGTAAGAGTGAACAAAATGATGGCGACCCTCGCCTCCTTTGTTCTCCGCCCTCCGGTGGGGGAGGGAACCCTCATCGCGGATACTCCCATGTCGTTTGAGGTGAAGGGGGTACCTCTGCGGCCTCGGATCGCAGTTCGCTAAAAAACCAGTTCAACAAGAGCATCGCCCGCCTTGCAAAAAAGAGAGGGGCCGTCGCAGGAGGTATTACCCTACCACGAACGGCCCCGAATCAAGTCCTCCTTGATGTCAGACCCCTAATGAAATGCGGTTGGCTAATCCGCCCGCTTTTTCGGCAGGAACAGGGATAGTCCACCATCTAACGCGCCCCTCGACAACGTCAAGGAAGGTCAGCCGGGCCACAACGAGGGGGCCGGATTTAAACAATCCCGGCGAGAAGGCCAGTTTGGCGGCTTGACCCCCCGTGGGAATGAAGCAAATCACCCCTGACTGTCCGGGCAGCACTTTGATACCTGTCCTCTCAGACACCCCAATGTATACAAGCCACTTGGTTCTCGGGAGTCGATAATCGCCGTAGGGCAACTCGATTCCTGCGGCAGCGAGCAACCGCAATCCGCCGAGAAAGCGGTCCTGCAAAAGGGCCACCTTCGACCTCGGGACGGTCGATTCAACCTTGAACATTTCGTCAACCTTAAACCCTGAGATAGTAGCGCAAAAGCCAAGAAAAATCAAACCTTGGCAGTAGTATGAGATGAGTGGACCTTGGCGCCGATCCTCGCTCTTTCGGTTTTTCGGCTCAGGTTAACGGTCAGCGATTCTACCCTATCCGATCCATCGATACGATCGAACGACCTGTTGAAATCCTGGCACCTCCGATTCCAGCAGTTCCGGCCGGCGTGAGCTGAAACCAATAATGCCGACATAACTACCCTCATCAACAAACGCAACAATCGACCGATTCCCGAAACTATCCCCTTCAAGGAAGGTCACCCACGCTTTTTTCTTTGAACCCGGTATCGGAACTTCTTCTCCTTCTGCGGCTAGAATAAAGGGATGAAGATAGCGGAGATGTTCGATATCGCTCGCAACAAACGCAGCAAGAGGCTCTCGAGGAGATTTAGGGACTGCATGCGCGTACATCACTTCCTGTGCTGCTCGATCAGGGCGAGCGAATATCATCAACAAACTGCCGGGGGCCGTAACCGGTCGCCACGGATCGGGAACCTCGACCGTGAAGCGACCCACCGAGTAGCAGAGCTGTTTTAGCTCGGCAATCCGCTCTGAAGTGGTCGGACTCAGCTCCCTTTGACCTTTTGATACCGCGCATCCGAATAATACAATGAAAACCAAAAGACTTAACCGCCAAACCCTCATGGTATCTACCTCCTGTCCGTCGATGGGCCCAGTTTTTTGCCACGAGGAAAACTTTTTGTCTCAACTCAGTGGCCTACATCTCTCAGAGCGCACGATTTTTCCCACCTCACGGACTTTTTCGGTGCACAAATTTCCATCCTGCTCCGACGCATCAGACTCAATATATCGATACGATGCTACATCCTCGATATCCGTTACGTGTGGGTGGCAGCCCGACTCCCTCCCCTCAACGGTCGACTCACCCCGGATGAAGCTTGAGGAGAATTTTGGAACCCCATTTTCAACCGGTTTCCTCCCCTTGACTTCCCCCCGAGTGCCGTCCGGGGTAGACTCTCCTTCCCAGTAACTGTTCCGTGTAGAACCCCTCGACCAAGGAATAACTAACCCTTGAAAATCGTTTCCCCCCGCGAGCGCGCATTCTCTATCCTTCATCAGGTGGAAACCGAAGGGGCTTATTCTGACAAGCTCCTCGGTGCTCTTCACCGGGATACCGCCTTATCGGCGCGCGAGTGCTCATTCGTTACCCAGCTCGTAAAGGGGGTTCTTGAACGAAAAAACAAACTTGATACCATCCTGAATCGCTTTCTAGCCAAAGGCTTACCCTCCTTGCCAACCCGGATTCAAACGGTGCTTCGGCTTGGGGCCTACCAGCTTCTCGAGCTTGATAACGTCTCCCGCTCTCGTGCCGTATCAGATTCGGTCTCTCTGGCGAGGAAATGTGGACATGAAGGGACGGCACGACTTGTAAACGCAGTGCTCAGAAGAGTCTCTGAGATTACACGCGAGGATCGTGCAGAGCGGGGAATACAAATTAATCTCGGAGAGATTAAGGACCAGGCAGATGGCACCGAACCTCACCCTAAGGATACAACGATAGTCGCACTGGAGGATCAGGATTCTCTACCTCCCTGGATTCGGGATCGGATCACCCGTCAGTGGGGCTCAGATAAATATCGGCGGCTCCTGACTGCGTTCAACAATCCCCTTCCCCTTGCCCTACGGGCCAATATCCTGAGGATAACCGTCCGCGAACTCATGGATCTTCTCGCCACGGACGGCTGGGAGACCCGCCCATCTCGACTTTATCCGGCGTCGGTCGTCGTCGTATCTAAAACAAACGATAAAAAGCTTCATGAACTGAGGGCGTTCGAGCGGGGATTAATCTTTGTCCAGGATGAGGCCTCAGCGGCAGTCGTCCCAGTGCTGGACCCGCAGCCGGGGGAGCTAATAGTGGATTTGTGTGCGGCACCGGGAGGCAAAACGACTCTCATCGCAGAGTTGACGAACGATGCCTCCACCATCGTGGCGGTTGATCCCTCACCTCGTAAATTGCACTCATTATCAGGCAACTGCGCTCGACTAGGCATCGCATCGGTGGCAACGGTTGCCGCCGATGGGTCCTCTCTGGTCCTCTCTCGCTCCGCCGACCGGATCCTCGTCGATGCTCCGTGTTCCGGCCTCGGAGCTCTCGGCAAAAAGAAGGACATCAGGTGGCATCGACGTGAGGAGCAGCTAGGAGAGCTTATCGTCCTTCAGGAGGCTCTCTTGAGCAGGGCAATCGATCTCGTAAAACCGGGTGGTATAGTGGTGTACAGCACCTGTTCTATCGATCGAGCTGAGAACGAGGATGTGGTAACCGCCGTTCTCAAGCGCGCGCACGGGCTTGCCCACCTCTCCCCAATACCACCCCGCGCTGCTGTCGGGGAGCTGGGAATGGATGGGGCTTCGATGCGGATATGGCCTGATGAGCACGGCTCTACCGGGGCGTTTGTCTGTCGCATTCAGAAATGCACCCTCGTCTAGGCTGGGGTATGTTTTGACCCCAAACTTCAAACCGCCATCTCGATTGCAACATCCTGCTATCTAGTCGCATCGATCTTCCACTATCCTCCTCGCACCAGTCAGGCCAGCATCCGCATCAAAACCGATGACGGTGAGCATTATGTCGTGCAGACTGCCTTCTCAGCGTCCTCGAAATCTATGTTTACCCGTAACAACCACCGAAGCGCTCGGTCATAAAAGCAAGAAAGGGAGAGCTCACGTGACAATCAAGTGGCGAATCAGACTTGCAATGTCTCTCATTCAGGTCACCTTTTTCGTGGTAGGATTTTCAAATCTATCCCGAGCGTGGCATATCAAGGAAATCTCTCACCGAATAGAATCAAGCTTCCGAGGGAACGGGGCGATCGGCGCACTCTCTGACCAGATAAAGGCTCTCCACGAAAACGCCCAAAACATGGAGTGGTGGGCCTACGCCTCGATACTGGGAAGTTTTATTCTGACGGTGATTGTTCAAACAATCACCAACAGAGGGATAAACCAGCAGCTTGGCCATATGGTCGATTTTCTGAGTAGTGCCTCCGAACAGCTTAATGATGCTGCTCTCCAGGTCTCTCAAAGCAGCCAGTCGCTCGCTCAAACCTCCACTGAACAGGCCGCCTCGCTGAAACATGCAGCAACCTCCATCTCCGACCTGTCCGCGACCGCGACCGCATCGTCAGAGAAAGCATACGCCGCCGCCCAGCTTTCATCAGGAGTCGCTGAAAACTCAATAAAGGGGGCTGACGCCATGGGAATCATGGTTGATTCGATTCAAATGATTAAGCAATCATCCGATGAAACGGCAGAGATTGTAAAAATTATCGATGAGATCGCATTCCAGACGAATCTGTTGGCACTCAATGCCGCAGTTGAAGCCGCTCGAGCGGGAGACGCCGGGAAAGGATTTGCGGTGGTCGCGGAGGAGGTTCGTAACCTTGCCCAACGAAGCGCCGCGGCAGCTCGCGAGACCGGAGATAAAATTCGGCGCTCCGTTGATTTAGCAGTTCAGGGGGTCGAGACGACAAACAGCGCGGCAACAGCCCTGTCTCGGATTAGGTCAAGCGCAGAGCAGGCAACCGGTGTCGTTAAGGAGATAACTCAAGCCGCCACAGAACAGGCCTCAACTATCCGACAGCTCACCTGCACCACGGAGGAACTCAACGCCACCACTCAGACAACCGCTTCAGCGGCAGAGCAATGCGCTTCGGCAAGCACTCAACTTCTTGCCCAAGCCCGCTCGGTAAAGGGAGTCGCGTTGGAGCTTGCATCGCTCGTCATGGGCAAGTCGGCAGGCGCCCAGAATCAAGGCCGTGTCCCGCGGTCGGTGACGCCAATCCGTCGAGAGCGTCATCAGTCGTACGCTATCCACTGATACCCCGCACGTCGAAAGCGATTCGGAACAGGGCTGCAGGACGGTTGATAATCTCAGGTCAGACCGTCCCCCCCGCAGCCTGACCCCAATTAAGCTTGCCCCTTAAAATGTCAAAATAGCTGCGACGAGGAGAGCGGACGAACCTTACCTCGTGTTTTGACCTGATTATCCTCACGACATCCTGCTCTTCGAGGGGTACCAGTACCTGTCCGTCAATACTGAGAGATACCGCTCCTCCATGCGACGAGCTCGACAGAGAAAGCTCGGCATCAAGCGGCAAAATGAGGGGCCGACAGGTGAGAGAATGGGGGCAAATCGGGGTAACAAGGTAAACACCCAACGAGGGATAAACGATTGAACCCCCCGCGGCTAATGAATATGCCGTTGAGCCCGTCGGAGTTGCCACAATAACCCCATCGGCGCGAACCCGCATTACCGCCTCGGAATTAACCCACAGATCGAGCGAAACGAGCGGGGACTTCGTTTCCTTCTGAATAACTGCATCATTCACCGCCTGAGAGGCAAAAATGACCTCTCTATCTCGAACAACCTCGACGTGCAGCATCGAGCGCGTGCCATAAGCAACCCGATGGTGGAAAAACGCCTCGAGAGTCTCAAACAGTTCCTCGGGAGCGATCTCAGTCAGAAAACCGAGAGTCCCAAAATTGACCCCTATCAAAACCGGGGATCTTTCTCCGACGTAACGGGCTATACCGATGAGAGTTCCATCCCCTCCAAGCGATACGATAACATCAGCCTCGTCGGGGAGTGCGACCGGCGATCTCGCACTCACACCTTCGTCGGGGATTTCTCCTGCTGCCTGATATCGGGCAAAGGCTGCTTGCTCGATAACAACAGGCAAGCCGCGATTCCGTGCCCACCTTACTACTTCCGAGCCAAGGGCTGAGGCCTCTGCTGTCCCTTGCCGAACTGCAAGTCCGAGCACCGTCATACTAATGTATCCACCTGAGAACGATTGACATCTGAGATATCAAGGTTTGCCAATCTACCGAGCCCGGGAGACTGAGCCTTTTGCCCATCTACCCCATCATCACCCGACCATTAGCCCCGATCATCATTGATGGGACTGCTCTTCGAACTACCATCCTCTGAGACTATCGCCTTCATTCTCTGAGACGCAACCTCCTTCGAGCGGAATTCTTTTCCCGCCAACGCAGCACTTACCCGCCCTGGCGCTGTCGTGACTTCATCGTACATCTCATTAAATTCGGCGCGTTCATCATCAGGAAGGAGGTTGGAAACATAGAGGGGCTCGTAACCACTCATCGATAGCAACGAGTTTCCGAGAACATAGATTGCATAAGGGGGGAATACGACAATCGCTCCTACGTTGAGAGCCGTTTGCCCCAAACCGGGGCCATATAGCCAGTTCTCACCCACCTCCGAAAGGACTTTCGGCGCATCCTCAGGCGCAATCTGCGGTACCCCTTTTTGGAGGTTTGTCGCTTCAGGCGATGGCTCTTTCTCGCGAAGAAGTCCACAGCCGACGGTCGTCACCACCATGAGAAACAGGAGCTGCAAACGATACACACGAGGATGCATCCACCTGAGAGAGCCCGAATGGAGAGAAAAAGTGCTCGATTGCCCGCGATAACCATCAGCATCAACCGCGATTCTCGACCGACCAGCTTTGCTTTTACGATCACGATAGCGATCCAACACGTTATCCCCCCCCATTCCCCAACGTAGGACATCTTGAGAAGAAAGTATACCGTATCTCCCCCCTCAGCACACGCTACATCGAGACAAAGCCCCCGATCTGCCCCCTCAAGATTAGCTTGGAGGCACGCCTTTAAATCGGTTCAGAATTCGGTAGATGAGATTGAAATTCGAGGGGATGCATGAAACTCCTCGGTTTCACCATAGGCGAGGGCCACGTCTGTTTTGGGTCTGGACAAAGTATAACAGTCACCCTAACAATATGACGGTATTTGTCAGAGCCTTTTGCACGGCCAAGGAGCCTCATTCCATGTTTTGCTCATCTGCTCCTCACCTGAAAATTCCATCATCGGAGAATTTTTCTCGCGCGGAGAAGCTCCTCCGGCACCGCTCTTCCACATTACCTCGTCGGACTCCATCCCGGGTCGTGAGTTTTCTCATCACGCTGATCGCGATCTCCCTCGTTCCACTTAACTTACTGAGAGCACAGGAATTTCAAGAGGGAGCGGGAGGAACGATTGACAAGAAACGTCGCTCGCCCGTGATAGGTTTGGATACCGAACGGACTGCAAGCGAGGTCAAGATACTCGTTGATGCGTATATACCGAATGAGGAGTATCGAGCTTACCCCATTCGTTTTGAAATATTTGTGAACCGTCACCTTCTGGTGAGTCAGATTCGTTCCCCTGAATTACCGGGAGCAATCGGTGTGACCGTACCCCCAACGATTGCCGCGCCCCCCTTCAACTATTCAATCGTCGCAACCGTTATCCACCCCAATAGGCAATTTTCTTCCGTCGCCCAGGGAGCGGTGTATCCAGTAGACCTCTCGGGCACCCTCTCATGTGAGGTCAAGACGACGAACCAGGGCGAGAACGATTCGGTGCAAACTCTTGAGTTCCCGAGGGCGACTGCCTCGCAGTCGGCCCCCAACCGTATGAGGATAGCGCTTGGTGGACCTCATGACACCGAGGCCCAGCGGGTGGCTGAACTTGAGCTCAGTGGCACAACAGTCCTTGGTTCGCTATCTGATGGAGTCGGGGGTACGTCATCGATAAGCGGATCCCTGGTAATAGATGGTGCTCAGAGGGTTCAATCACTCGATGTGTCCGGGTCCGGCGGTCTCCCTTCTCTTTCATGTAACCGCATTGAGGGACAGCCGGAAGATCTATCGGTTACTCAGGAGACCTCATTTGATATTTTTGACCCCGCCGTTTCTTCGTCGCACCCGGCGAGCGGGGCAGCGCCGACGGTGTATGACGGAACGGGTGAAGAAACCTTCGGGGGGGGTAATTCAAGCGCAGGAGCGGTTCCAAACGAAAATGACGAGTCGGAGATCATTGACGCTCTTCTGCCGTAATTTGACGGCTCAATTGTGTGACCGCTGCGACATTTCATGTAGCCACGTGGGGCGGTATACGAGCCCCCCATCCTCTCTTGTAGTGCTTTATGATCCTCTCCGACCACCACCTTATGCTCCGCGACACCCTTCGGGAGTTTGCTCGCACCGCCCTTGCCCCTTTTGCGGCGGGATGGGACCGCGCCCACCAGTTTCCTCGCGACGCTTTGAGACAGCTGGGCGCGATGGGAGCTCTCGGCATTCTCGTGCCGGAATCTTTTGGGGGGAGCGGTATGGATTACCTCTCACTCGCCGTTGCTCTTGAGGAAATTGCCGTCGGCGATGGTGCCGTCTCAACGATAGTTAGCGTCCAAAACTCGGTGATATGCGGTCCTATCCTTCAGTTCGGAACCTCAGAGCAGCAGGCTCGCTATCTGCCTCGTCTGGCATCCGGGGAGCTGCTCGGCTGTTTTTGTCTTACCGAGCCCGCTGTCGGGTCAGATGCCGCGGCGATACAAACAACCGCCACCCGCGATGGGGATGACTACCTGATATCGGGGATTAAGCAATTTATCACGACCGGCAGGAATGCAGATATCGCGATCGTGTTTGCCGTAACCGATCGCGCCGCAGGGCGAAAGGGAATAAGCGCTTTTATCGTTGAAACAACCAATCCCGGGTATCGGGTACAACGGGTCGAGGACAAGCTTGGGCAACGCGCGTCCGACACTGCTCAGATTGCCTTTGAACAGTGTCGCGTCCCCCGCGATGCGATTCTCGGCGAGGAAGGAGAAGGGTACCGCATTGCCCTCAGCAATCTCGAGGGTGGTCGGATTGGAATCGCTGCTCAATCAGTCGGTATGGCGCGAGCCGCATACGAGGCAGCGCTTACCTACGCCCGCGACCGGGTATCATTTGGAAAACCGATCATCGAACATCAAGCAATCGCATTCAAACTCGCCGATATGGCCGTCTCAATCGAAGCATCGCGCCAACTCGTATGGCACGCCGCCGCACTTCGCGACAGCGGTGCCCCCTGCCTCAAAGAAGCCTCAATGGCAAAGCTCTTCGCCTCTGAGGCCGCAGAGCGAATCTGCTCAGATGCGCTCCAGATACACGGCGGTTATGGTTACGTCACAGACTTTCCCGTAGAGAGAATCTACCGAGACGTACGAGTTTGTCAGATATATGAGGGGACCAGCGATATTCAGCGAATCGTGATAAGTCGGGCATTATAAAAACTGAAGATCTCGACCAACCCTGAGAGATTACCGGCTGCGTCGCTCTAACCTTCGGCTGACCTCTCTGGCACATCGCTCGAATCTGCCAATTGGGCCCCCCTTCTTACGCTCCCCCTTAGCGAGCTCCGTCGCTCCAAGAGATCGTCGCAATTGAGGATAGTCCTCCAACATAAGAGCTTCATCGAGAAACGAATGAACCACACCCGGATCCCTCAAGAGCCTCCTTAATGATTCGGGAGAATTCACCTCTACATCGACTGTCATAATCTCCCACCCTGCCCTGCCAAAGGACCGTTCAGTTTTTCCCATTCCCACCCGGTTAATCACATCAATCGCGACTGAGACCCCAAACCGCTCAGGAGTCGGTACGTCGTAGCGATCCTTCACGAGACTTCCCGCAGTCGCGAATGCTCGGAGCATCGTAAATTCCTCAGCCGACAAGATGACCGGAGGAAGCTCGATCCGCTCGCCCAAGCCAAGAGAGTTGCGAGGAGTTTTCATAGTTAGCTCATGAATCGCCTCCGCCCTCTCTCCAGCCCACATTGGCTGCGACTTCCGAATCCGAACCTGAGACACCTCATCCTTTATCTCCTCAGGAATCAGAACCCCGGTGCGCGACTCGTAAAGCGAAACCAACTCGGGAAAGCGCCCCGCTGTAAAGTAATGTTGTTCTATTTTAGTCTTGGGTAATCGGTCGAGATGAATTCCCGCCGCGCTGAGCTGCCTGTTCAACACGGCGAATTTTACCTCCCGCTCCACCGCAACCTCAGGGATGAGCAGGCTGCCCGCGGAGAATTGTTGGGGCGCCGAGGTGTCAGAGACCCCGGGGTTGAGCATTGAATCATTCGTCTTCATCGTATCGGCGCATCTCCCCCGAGGTATCAGAGACTCCGGGGCTCACCCAGGTCAATGTATTATCAGCTTCTTACAAACTCTGCACCCACCCCCCATCCACATGAGGGGGCCATCGCACTCATAGCACCCCCAGAGTCCCTCCGACACCCCCTCGAACCTCCCTCACAGAATTCTCACACGTTCTCATCGCCCCCCCCGCATTTGGCACCGAGTCGCTGGCACTTAACTTGCCCTAAAACTCCTCACTGGGAAGGTTTTTCCTCAACAGCCCCCGATTAAGGAGCCCTATGCGTCTTGAGTCTGCCCTCTACTCCAGCCGATCCGGCATCGATGCTCACGGTCTTGCCATCGGGGTGGTCGGAGACAATATCGCGAACGCGAGCACGACAGGCTACAAGGCAGCCCGTTCGGAGTTTCAGGACCTATTTGCCGATGGATACGACGGACGTGCTTCCTACGCGGGGCCACAGGTTGGGAATGGGACTGCAATCGCAGCGGTACGGCCAATCCATACCTCAGGAGGAATCGATCAAACGGGACGCGAACTCGATGCAGCCATTGATGGAAACGGATTTTTTCTCGTCGGTGATGCGGCAAATCCATTTTTTACCCGGGATGGTGCCTTTACCCTGAGTGCTGATGGATTCCTTACAACGAACACTGGTCAGTCCGTCCTGGGATATACACCCGGTGCAACTGAGTTAAGCCCCATCAACATGCTGGCTCTTACCGGTCTTGTCGGCGAAGCGAGTACCGAGGGCGCAATCGCTGGCAACCTTCCCGCAAATGCCCCAATCGCCACTCCTCCCGCCAACCCCACGACGTTTGAGGCGATCACATCTGTCGCCTCATACCAAACTACGGTCGAGGTGTATGATTCACTCGGCGCGACCCACCCCATCACCCTTTCTTTCTACCGCACCGCGCCCAATAGCTGGACCATTCAAGCTCACGTCGATGGCTCAGAGCTCCAAGGAGGCACTGCGGGGACCCCCTCTCAACTCGGCGCAAATACGACCATTACTTTCTCCCCGAACGGGACGATTGAGGAGGCAAATCGCGCAGCGGCTTCTATCGTCGTCACACCGACCTTCGCAAACGGATCCACTGCTGGAAACATCAACCTCAATCTCGGCAACTTCGTGCAGTTTGCCAGCCCAGGCAGCACTACCTCGGTCACGATCAACGGCAAACCAGCGGGCCGAATCCTCTCCTACGAAATAGAGCAGAATGGGACGATCCAAGCCATACTCTCAACAGGCTTCCGCGCTCCTCTCGGTACAATCGCTCTTGGGGATGTCACGAATGTGGATGGCCTTCAACGAACAGGTGACAATGATTTTAGTCAAACAACACTATCGGGAACTTCAACATTCCTCCGACCCGGGGAAGAGCGCACAGGGCTTATTCGGGGACGCAGCCTTGAGCTATCTACAACTGATATCAGCCGAGAATTCACCAATCTCGTGCTGATCCAGCGAGGTTACGAGGCTAATAGCAAAATATTAAACAGCACCTCTGACCTGATGCGGCAAACAATCCAGCTTCTCGGATAACAACGAGAACTCTAGCTCGACTATCACCTCGCCGCCTTCTGATCATTCGAATGAGGCGCACCAATGCCCACCCATTAAATCCTCGCGAGCGAGAATCGAGGTGAACTCCCCGAAGCTCATTAGCCTTCTCACCACTCTGCTAAAGCTCCCGGCCCCAAAAACACAACTCGCTGATTGACCAAATGACTAGGCCGGGCCTTAACCAACCCAGTTCACTTGGTGTCACCCACCGCATCAGCAATTGCCACCATTACCTCATCGGTCAACTGTGGCAAAACCACCAAAGCACCCAGATTCTCAATAAGCTGCTCCTCACGAGTCGCACCCAGGAGGACCGTGCTTACTGCCCGATTTCGGAGACACCACGCGATCGCCAATTGCGAAACTGAACAGGAGAGGTCCCGCGCAATCGGCAACAGCGCATCGACCACGGCGAGTTTATCGGCGGTAATCCGATCCCGTATCCATTCGAAGCCGGGAAGCGCGGCCCGCGAATCTGAGGGAATGCCGCCCTGATATTTCCCTGACAACAATCCCGATGCCAGCGGGCTCCACGTCGTTAACCCAATACCCAACTCATCAAGGATCCGTCGATACTCCCCCTCAACCCGCGCCCGGGCAAAAAGATTATATTGTGGCTGCTCTGCAACCGGCTTGTGGAGATGATGCCGCTCCGCGATTTCGTATGCCCGCGCTATCTCCTCTGCGCTCCACTCCGAAGTACCCCAATACAGCGCCTTTCCTTGGGTAACGATATCGTGCATCGCCCACACCGTCTCTTCAATTGGCGTATCGGGATCAGGACGATGACACAGAAGAAGATCGACATGATCGAGTTGGAGCCGCTGTAGACACCCATTAATTCCCTCGAGAAGATATTTACGATTGAGGGTATTTTTTTCATTTGGCCCCTCATGCAACCCCCAGAACAGCTTTGTTGCGATTAGATAGCTCGAACGTCGCCATCCGAGCCTCTTGAGGCTCTCCCCCATCAACCGCTCGGACTCTCCTTTCGCGTAAACTTCAGCATTATCGAAAAAATTGATCCCCGCGTCGTAAGCCCGAGCCAACATCCGGTCGCACTGACTGCTATCGAGCTGATTGTTGAAGGTCACCCACGAACCAAACGACAATGCGCTCACCTTAATTCCCGTTCTCCCCAGTCGACGATATTCCATATCCAAATGCTCCCATAGAAAAGACTATTAATCCCTGAAGCCCCGCTGCCAATACGCCTTTACGGAATCTCTTTAACCCCTGGTGTTCCGTCGAACAACCGTGGCAAATCTCGCCAACAATCGAGGTAATCATCCTGAATTGCCTCGGTCGTCGCCGCGAATTCTGTTAGCTGTTGAGGGAATCTTGTTTCGAACATAAAAGCCATCGTGTCAGAAAGCTTAGTTGGCCGTAAGTCACCCTCTGATGCCCGCTTGAATCCAAAGGCATCGGGACCATGAGGAAGCATCATGTTATGAAGACTCATACCTCCTGGGACAAAGCCCCGCTCTTTGGCGTCATAAGTGCCACAGATGAGCCCCATAAATTCCGACATAACGTTGCGGTGGTACCAGGGAGGGCGAAAGGTGTGCTCAGCGACCATCCATCGAGGGGGAAATATGACAAAATCGATGTTCGCCGTCCCCGCTTCTCCCGATGGCGCAGTGAGGACGGTAAATATAGATGGATCAGGATGGTCAAACAGGATCGCACCGACGGGGGAAAATGTAGAGAGGTCATATTTGTAAGGCGCGTAGTTACCGTGCCAGGCGACCACATCAAGGGGCGAGTGATTGATCGTTGTTCGATAAAATCGACCGCACCACTTGATCACCAGTTCACAGGGCGATTCTTTGTCTTCATACGCAGCGACCGGGGTCTTGAAATCCCGGGGATTTGCGAGACAGTTCGCCCCGATTGGTCCCCGCTCGGGTAGCGTAAATCGCGAACCATAATTTTCGCAGATATACCCTCGGACTATCCCCTCCCCGGTCGTCCTTGCCAAACGGCAGAACATGCCTCGCGGCAACACCGCGATTTCCCCGGGGCTTACCTCGATAATGCCCAATTCGGTAAAGAGCTGAATCGAACCCAGCTGCGGGACAAAAAGAAGCTCTCCATCCGCGTTCGCGACGTATTCATTATCTTGATCAGCGTTCCACACATAGACATGCGCCGCCATGCCCACCTGCGACAACACATCTCCGGCGGTGGTCATCGTGCGAACCCCTGAGAGGAATGTCTCTTCATCACTCGGCAACGGGAGCGGATCCCACCGGAGCTGACCCAGGGGGAGGCCGTGTTGAACCGTATGAGGTGCCGTCTTCCAGAACGGATAGGCAACTTCTGAGAATCGGCCCGTATGTCGCACACTCGGCCGAATACGATACAACCATGATCGCTCGTTAATGCCCCGCGGCGCGGTAAAAGCACTTCCCGAGAGCTGTTCTGCGTAGAGACCGTAGTTGCACCGTTGTGGCGAGTTTTGCCCCTGCGGAAGCGCACCCGGTAGCGCTTCCGTCTCAAAATCATTCCCAAACCCTGACTGATAGCGCATGCCACCTCCTCGGGATTAATTAAAACGGAACAAGCCGACGATTAGTGACAACCACGCCTGCCCTGGAGCGATGATTGAATAATCCCGGATAAACCGAAATCCTCACCATCCATTCGGAGTTTTACCCTACAACGGCGACCCACCATCCGAAAGTCCCCTCTCTACTTCTTTCATCCCACCCCTTCCGGATACAACACCTCATCAAGCACCAATCCGTACGGTGGCGCGGTCACCCCTGCCCGCTCCCGGGACCGCGCAGATAGAATCTCCCCGATACCTTCCCGTATTCGCCCCCGCGCCCGGTCGAGCATCGTACCGACCATGATCCGAACCTGGTGCTGCAAAAACCCCCCCACGACCTCGTAGTGTAGCAATCCCGCATCCTCGAACCACCGCGATGATTGTATTGTTTTAACAGGTGAGAGCGCCTGACAACATGCGCCTCGAAAGCTGGTAAAGTCATGAGTTCCCAGGAATGCCGCTGCATCCTCTTGCAAACCCATCTGTTCCAACGGGGAGACTACATGCAGCACCCGTCCTCGTTCGAGCACCGGTGGCGCGGAGCGATTCAAAATCCGATAGATATACCGGCGCCCGAGCGATGATCGTCGGGGATGAAAATCTGGGGATACGAGAGACGCCTCACGCACCGCCAGCCGACCTTTCAAAATACTGCTGATGGCGTGGATCAGCCGCCCGGTATCGGGCGCACTTGGACACCTGAACACCACCACCTGGCCCCGTGCATGAACTCCAGCGTCGGTTCGACCCGCCGCGTGGAGCAACACTGAGGGCAATCGGAGGACCGTTCGTAACGCATCACCGAGCTCACCCTGGACAGTTGGAAGTCCGGGCTGATATTGCCAACCGTGAAACGCCTGCCCGTCGTATTCAATGACGAGCTTTACTGCGACACCCTGCTCAGAGACTGCGACCTCTCCCATCATTGTCACGCCGACCATCAATCCGCGATTCGATTATCGAATCCCCTACTGCGGCATCACCCCGCCCCGCTTGCTCCGTACATAATCTTCGATCACCGAGAGTGCGGCTCGCGCCCCTACTGCCCGCACATTATCAACCACCGACCAGGCGCTCACCCGCCCTCCCCGGACGTCGGCCTGTTCACCCCCCGATTCGAGACCTTCATGAGAGTATCGCACACGACCAATCTGGATTGAATCTTGTCCTATAACCGAAAGATGCATCGGCAGCTCTGCTTCATGAGAGAGCGAGAGAGAAGGATCGCCCCGAAGTGCCTCAAAAAGCTCCTCAGATTCGACCTTATTTGCGAACTCGATACATACACTCGTTCCACATCCGTGAAACACCGGAACCCGTATCGCCGTCGTCGTTATTGGCAGCGAATCCCATAAATCTGCACCACCTTGAGACGCGAGGAGTCGTCGAACCTCCCCCGCAATCAAGCGCTCCTCTGAAGTGAACCCATCAGGAAGCACCGTGCCAATCAGCGGGATACAGTTAAAAGCAATCTGCTCACCAAAAACCTCCCCCTCAAAAGCTCTTTGGTTACATATCGCAATACTCTGGCCCCACAGCTCATCAAGACCGTCTCTTCCTGCATCAGAGACTGATTGAAGCGTCGTTGCAACGATCTCCGAGACAACCCCCTTTTTCGCCAGCGCTCGCGCGACCGCAGCTATTTGAACAGCTGATGCCCCTGCAATTGATAGGTGCGCTCCAGGACGATATTCTCCACCGATCCCAATTAAAGGAGCGATCAACGAGACGTTTGGATCGAGTCTGTACGCCGGGGTTAAATCGACAATACACACCCCCTCTGCAGAAATCTGAGGAATCACCTCTTTAGCGTAGCCCCCAGGAACTGCGAGAATCACCAGCTCTACCCCCAAAAGGCGCTCCGGTTCGTACTCCTGAATCTCAACTTCCTCACCCCGCACCCGGTACAGCTCGCCCGCCGAACTCGCCGTTCCAAAAAGTCGCAGGTCGTCGATACGCACCCTCTGTTCTTCAAGAAGCGAAACCACCTCAGAACCAACAACTCCGCCGGCCCCTATTATCGCCACAGAGGTGTGGGCAGCTGGAGTCGAAGTCGTATCTTTTTTTCCTCCGACCGGAGGGTAAGGATGATTCATGCGTTATCGTTGGAGATGAAGTAGTATGCGTTGTCCAGAGCTTTGAGGGGACCGCACTGAGTACTTGCGAGGAGGTAAAAAGTATCAGGCTTCAGGAGATAATATCGAAAGACTAGGCGCTCAAGAGGGTAAAGTCAATCGCGTCGCAACCAGTGGGTATCCCACTCACCCCATCACCCGCTCAATCCGCTCGACCGCCTCGTCGAGATCATCAACCCGCGTGTCATGGTGAGGAGCAAACCGAAGATACCCTCCCCGCGAGGAGCAGACTATGCTTTGCTCACCCAACACGGTCACACAGGCCCGTGGATCGACCGTTCCCGTATGAAAACTGAGAACCCCCGCTCGGGCCCCTTCGGGCAGCCGTACGAGACCAAAACCGAGCCTCGCCAGTCGCCCGATAAGGTGCTGCTGGCGCTGCTGCAATCGCTCCCACAGCACCTGATCTTCTCCTTGGCGGAGATGATCCTCCAGCGCCGCTGCGAGCCCCACGGTTGAAAACACGGGTAGTGTGCTGAATTGATAACGGCGAGCGTCAGAGAGCGGCTGGATGCGATGGTCAAGATAGTTTTCTCCCTGTTGCATCATATCGGGGCCAACCCAGATATCGTCGAGCTCCCCCATGAGTCGTTCACTCACATAAAGGAAACCTGACCCAACTGGTCCCCGCAACCATTTCCAACCCGAGCTCACTAATGCATCAACACCGAACTGACTCGGATGTACCGGTATCGCGCCAACACTCTGGGCCGCATCGACCACGAAGACAATATCACGCTCTCGGCACAACTCACCGAGCGCCTCAAGTGAGGTGGTGAAACCACTGGCAAACTGAACATGACTCACCGCAAGAACTCGGGTACGCGGAGTGATCGCTTCCCGAACATCATCAACCGTAAATGAGAGGGGACGACCTCCATTAACCTGCCCCTTGAATGTTGTTAACCGAACCCCTCTCAATTCCTGAACCGCCCACGGATAGTGGTTCGACGGATACTCGAACCGATACGAAAGAATCTCGTCCCCCTCATTTAATCGAAGCCCGTGGGCTATGACGTTAAGCCCATGAGCACTATTATGAACAAACGCAACCGTGCTTACTGGCACCCGGAGCAGTTGCGCTGCCGCATCTCGAACCCGAACGACCGAGTCTTGATAAACCGATAAAGGGCGTTGCCAATTCTCAAACGCACTCGCACAGGACGCAATCGCGCTTGCTCCGCTTCGATGAAGGGGAGCTACGCCACAATAATTAAGAAAAATAAGGGGCAACTCGCTACCTTTTCCTTTTTTCTCCTCTTTCTTTCCTTTCTTCCCCACCATCTATGACCACTCCCCCTGTCCACGGTTCTCTTATCCACCTCACGCTATCCCAGCCTCATTTCTCAAGGTAACCACGCGAGTCGCGCTCTGCTCTTCCCTTAGAACCCCGTCTCTTGTTGCAATTATTCCTGCCCCAGCAACCCGATCCAACGCAGCCTCAAGATCATCGATCAACTCCTCGCAGGCCTCAAGCACTCCTACCGAGAGCCTAATCAACCCCTCCTTAATTCCGATCCGCGCCCGTTCCTCTGCAGTATATTGAGCATACGAAATTAGCACCACCGGCTGAGCGAGGGAGCTTGTTCCTCCAAACGATGCCGCTAATTTCCAGAGCGAAAGACTATCTATCACATCGTGAGCACAATGCTGGCCCCCCTTTACTGAGAACGATATAACACTCCCACCCCCATGCAATGACCTTTTTGCAGTTCCAAAATCGGGGTGCGAGGGCAACAGTGGATACCACACCTGTTCGACGGCCGGGTGTCGCTCAAGCCGCTGAGCGACCCGAAGCGCCCGTCGATTCTGCTCCTCGACCCGCAACCGCAACGTCTGCAAACCCTCCCACAGCCGCCACGCTCCTCCTGGGTCCATCGCTCCTCCCTCAAGCCCCACGGTGGATCGCACTGCTCGCACCAGCGACGCAATCCCGATGACGGCCCCCCCCATCACCGCATTATGCCCTCCTAGGTACTTCGTTACCGAGTGCACCACCAGATCAGCCCCAAGAGTCAGTGGGCGCAGATTAATCGGCGTCGCAAAGGTTGCATCAACAACCAAAGGCACCAAAGCTGCACGGGTACGCCGCGCAACAGCAGCCACATCCGCAATACGCAAATAGGGATTACTCGGCGTTTCAACAAAAACAAAGCCAACCCCATCAAGCGGCACAAAGGGAAGTTCCGCATGATCAACCGTCTGCACTGAAAGTCCGTACAAACGTCCAAGCCGATCGAACAGAATTCGCGATTTCTTGTAACACTCCGCCGTTACGATACATGACGTCCGACCCGCGGCGACCGCCTGTTCAGCAAGGGTGGTAAGCACCACCGATACCGCCCTCATCCCATCGGAAACGAGCAAGCCCTCGATTGAAGAACGGAGTGAATCACTCCGCGCGACCTCAAGATCGCACAGCGCTTGCTCCACGGTAGCAACCGTAGTGTTCCCATACCGTCCGTATTCCAGATGGACTGGAACCGTTCCCGCACTTACTCCCGCCTGATAATTCGCGAGCGACACCGTCGAATCAAAACAGTGGAACGTCCCAAAATCAATCGGCAGTCCGATTGATTGGGTTACGACCGTCCCTGTCGGGGAGGAGTGTATTGAGCCCGTCGTGGGAGGATGCTGTATCACTGCCGACGGATGAGCCGCCGCAGACACGATGGCGCTCGGGGATGAGGACGATTTCTCCGTTGCCAGGGCTGAACCACCATCAAGACACGAGCACAGATGCAGCCGTTTGAGGGGAGTAGAGGAAAAAGAGGAGGACATGGAAGCTCCAGGATCACTAACCGTTTACGGAAAAGTGGCTTCCATTCATGGCTCGGTTGAACCAACGATACAATGCCACTCATCACACGTTTGCCGTCCTCGTTTTTTCCCCTTTCCTCATATCAGTGCGACTGAGGTCAGACCGAAAAAAGAATACAGCGCGAAAGATACGGCTCCCGCCGAGAGTCGTATCGCCGCCGTTTTTCCTGGGTATCTTCCCGTATCCAACAGATACGACAGCCCCTCTTGAACCCGCGGAGCGATGAGCGCCCACATGGGATCCAAGCGAGTCTGAACCTGAAAGGAACTGAGAAGATGTACGTAGAGGAAGCTGGAGCGATCCTCTCTCATCTTCCAGAGCGAACCACCACCCCGAGCCATCTCGGGCATTCACTCTGACGGAATTGGCACCCTGCAGTGAGCAAAGAGCGGAGAACTCTCTGCGCGTCGATGACCGCCTTTGCCCCTAGAACCTCGGGGGAAAACCCAAGGTTAAGAGAAATTTAATCACCCTGCCATCTCACGACGGGTTGCCGAGGCTTCATCGGGCCGTTCCCTCCACCTCTCTTGATAAGAGCCAAATTGTTCTAGTATCTTAAGCGCTTTTTTGAACGTTCGCAAGCGAAATTCGATGGGAAGACCGGGAAAAGCGAAGATGTTAATGTCCGATTTATTGATCACAAGGGGCTTCACTCTTGGCAACATCAGTGCGTTAACAACGATGTGAATCGCAAAGACCGGACTGCCCTCACCGAGCGAACGCGAAGTAAATCAAAGGGTCGACTTCCTCTCCATCGGGGGTCACCCTTTCCTCGTTTTTTCAGCAAACCCTCGTAATCTATCCCCACCACCTATCCACCATGCCTCATCCCACCCCCCCAACCTCATCACCTCTGACCGTTGACCTCGACGGAGTTACCCTTAACGCTTTTACCGATGACTTGCTTGCCGGTATCATCGTCGCACCCGATGGCGAAATGGTCGACAAGTTTGCAAAGTCGTCGGATGGGACAGCCGGACATGTTTCTTACGAAGGGGGAACGGCACCGTACTTTATGGGCTCTCTCCCCTCGGGAGACATTGGAGTCCTTATCTCCTGGGACCCACTGCCAGAGCCGGTTCATTTCGAGGTTTCGCCACAACCTCTCTCCCTGATCGGAGCCCTCCAAGATACTCCGACGCACGGCTTTACGGATCAATTCTCGCTCGCCACCGAACAACCGCTTATCGCCCGTCGCTCATGGACGATGTCGCTCGGAGCGATGCGAAAGGTACGCGCCCTTTTCGAGGGTGGCGTGCCTGATCTGAGCACAACGATCATATCGGTACATCCCCACAGCCTGACGATGGAACAAGCCATTCCCGGTGGCTATCGGTGCACCCTGTGCCTCACTCTCTCGGACGGTTCGCTCAAGCAGGAGGGAGACTCAGTTATCTTTACTCCCCATGATGGCGTCATAGCCGGGACTATCGCGCTGACCACTGACCATCACCGACATCCGACATTCCACCTCCGCGATCTTTTCTCTCCCGCCGAGGAGATAGCTATTGACGATGTCTTCTCGTATTACCTCGCATGGCGCGAGAATGGGCTCGGATTTCCTACCGCGCTCGTCGCGGGAAGCCCTCGCTTCAACAATCTTTTCCCACGCGACTTCTCTCATTGGCTCCTCGCGCATGGCCATCGACTGTCTCCTTCATTCAAATCTGATGCCCTCTCGGCTCTCCTCTTCAGGATTGCAGGGAATGAAACTGCACCGTACGCAATCGGTGCCTCATCGATTGATGATGGCGAACTATCTCACGAAGACACCGTCGGAGAGGCGGCTGGAAACCGGCATGGGTTTGCCCTCGATTACAAAATGATAGATACCACTTATCTCTTGATGCCGGTGATAGAGACACTCATAACTTCGGGAGAACCCTTTACCGACGAACTTGTGCGTCTCCTCGACACGACCGATCGCCACGGAATCTCTGGTCGAGAGAAACTAACCCGCAATCTCCGCCGCATTCACGACAATGCGCGCCCCTTTGCGGAGAGCCGGAATCCTGACGAGCTTATAACCTTTAAATCCGATGCGTCGGTTGGGGCGTGGCGTGACAGCGCGAGCGGGGATTTTGGAACGCGACGGCCGATGTATGTCTCCATGGGATTGGTTCCAGCAGCGCTGCGCGCAGGTGCATTTCTGCTCGATCATCTCTCATCGCTCGGCGAGCGGCTCACTAACGCACCCGCCGCGGAATCACTCCGAGGCCTCGCAACGATCTGGCAAACCGCAACTCCGACCCTTTTTGCCGTTACTCTCCCCCACCGCCAGGCGTGCGAGCGGATTACCTCGTACTGCTCACACCTTGGCATTCCAGCGACTGCCCCTGTCGCCTCTCTCGAGGGCAACGACCTCCATTTTCTCTCTCTGGGGCTTCGCAACGATGGGACACCGGTGCACGTGCAATCATCTGATATCGCATTTCTGCTTTCATACACCGATCCTGCACCCGATGTAGTGCATCAATCGGCACTCCAGATCATTCGCCCTTTCCCCGCCGGCCTTCTGATCCCCGAGGTGGGATTTGCGGTCGCAGCCCCCCTGGATCCCTCCCTTATGCGAGATGGGCTCCCTCATCACTACCACGGTGCTTCGGTGTGGAGCTTTCAAAATTACCAACTCCTCATCGCATTCAATCGTCAAGAGCAGCGAACCGATCTGCCTCCCGAAACGCGAGAGCTTGTCACTCAAGCCTGTAAACAGCTGCGAACAACGATCAATCAGGTCGCCCCCTTCCGCCATCAAGAGTTTTGGGGATGGACGTATGATGGATCAACAAACCGCTTCACCCCCGCGCGGGTGCGCGAACGGTCGAACGACCCGTGTCGTATTCAGCTATGGAGCACCTTTGGATCAGCAATAAGTTAGATTATCCTGCTCTCGCGAGGAACCAGCGTTGTTTCCATCCTTTCGATATCGCATCAAACAGCTACCCCCTCCTTGTTCAATTCCCAGCCCGATGTATAATGCCCGGGTCAGAACAGCTGGACGGGAACATTGACGCGATGTATGGCCCATCCTGCGTATTCTCAAGCGATGCCTCAATTCTGCACTTCAACCTTTCCAACCGAACCCCATGCCCGACAGAAAAATGACTGACTCCTCACGTCCTATTCGCCGAATCAGTCCGCTTGGGTACCGCGTTGTGGTGCGCATCGATAAGGCGCCGAACGTCACCGACGGAGGATTATACCTCCCGGAGGGTGCAAAGGAATCAATGCAGGAATCAATCTTGTGTGAAGTTATCGAAGTGGCAAGTGCCACCGACGATGCGACGCACGAGGAGACGAATGTCAGCGGAATTCCTCTCGGAGCTCAGGTGCTTATTCCCCGTACTGCTGGGGTGCGGGTTCCGTGGGAGGACTCGATTCGAATTGTAGACACGAAGGATATTCTCGCGATCGTCGAAGAGGCGATGCTCTTGTAGCCATATCCCTTGCAGCTCAATCCTTTATGGGCACTTCTCGGGTGATATCGCGAACAGGGCCTAACGGCATCTGGTAGCACCCGTTGGGGTACCGATTGAGTGACGCTGGGAGACGGTATGTTTGTCTTCAGCCCGTCCCGCATGTCGAGCTCCTCTCCACCAAGGCTACTCTCTCCACCAAGCGGCCTATTCCTTCATGACCTCGGCACGGGCATTAACCACTGCTGCTAGGAACCCTTCTATAAGGTGAGGTGGTGCCACGAGAACGGGATTTTCCTCCGCTATGTCCCATTCATCATAAGCCACTCGCCTACCAAACGGATCCATCACCGTCACAAATCCCGCCTCTTGAGCAAAAAGGGTCGCTGCGAAATCCCACGGCTTGACTGAAAGCTGAAGCTGCAAATCCTCAAGCCCCTGGGCAAGCCTCGCGCAATCGTTCGCGAATCCACCAAATCGATAGGCGTTTTCAACGGCCCCTGACAGCTTCAGCGACTCCACCACCGGCCCCTCTCGCCCCTGACCCATAAAATAAAGCATCACCGATTCTCGAAGCTGGGTCGCTGGAGAACCACGCAATCGCGGGCGAGTCTGAAAACGCGGTGCTGGAGTCGCCGGGTTTGGAAGGGCAACCGCACGCACCCCCTGACCACGAATGGCGGTAAAGAGGGTACGGTGAGGGACTTGATAGAAAACGGCCATCTCAACACGGCGCTTTGAAACCAACCCCACTAACGGCCCGAATCCTACCTGTCCCCCCAGCGTCCGTAAGAATCGCTTACACGCAGCGGTTCCATCGATCGGATCTATCACCAGATAATCCTCATCAGAATCGATGAGGTGATGGGTCACCACCCGCTCCTCCGAGACGATCGGGGCGACATCAAGCAACTTGTCGACGAGAATCTTGTCGCATGCGAGGTCGAGCGATAGCAGTAAGCTGCCATCTGGCTTTATCCAGGAACGCGCCTCCTCTTTTGAGGCAGCGACATCGATGAGGTACATGGCCGCTGCACGAACCGCACTTTCGAGATCTGAGAGAAGAGGGTGCATTAAAAAAGAATCATGTGAATGAGGCTGCCAAAACCAATTCGCAACCCGATTGGCAAAATAAACGAACGGTCTCTGAACCACCTGACAAGACGGAATGCAGAGAACAGATACGGAACAAGCTCGTCACAAAAAGGACTCAGAGGGAACCATTTGCAATCACCTCTGGGTTCTCTCCGTCTATCGACTTCTCAGCCACAGCCGGAGGAAGTACTATCCCTCCAAGTAACGATGAAAGCCTCGGCGACCAATCATGACCACAAACACGAGCGAGCAGGTCAGCCGGCCCACCATCATTACTTACGATGAGATCCGCGTGCCTTGCTGATGGTAGCACGAACCTATCCTCCCCCGGAATAACTTCTGCTTCAAACTGTCGAGCCACTGACTCCCTGCTGCGTCCCCTATCCAGAATGTCTCGGTGTATCCGGCGGGAAAGCCTCGCCTCACGCGAGAGATTGACAAACACCGAGGCATCGAGCCATCGGCGTACAGATTCAAAACACAGCAATAGAAACCCCTCCACCACGACCAGCGGTTGAGCCTCAAACCGCGCCCCCGAAATCCGAGAATGACTTGAAAAATCATACCCTGGAGCAATAACCTCCTTTCCCCCCACCAGCTGCTCTAGGTGACTACTCAATAGCTCGCCATCAATCGCATCGGGATGATCAAAGATATAACGACTCCGCTCCTCTTCGGTCAGGTGGGCGAGATCACGATAATACCAATCAAGCGATATAACGGTGGTCCCCGCACAACCCCGTTGTTTCGCTATCATCGACGCAAGGGTGGATTTTCCCGCAGCTGAAGGGCCTGCTATCCCGAGAATAGTGACAGGAAAGTTCATCTTTAGGCCTTTTACGAACCAACCACGCCTTTACACAACCGATACATCCGCACCATCGATGGGGGAGCGTCGCGCTCAGTCTCCATTCGAAGGGTGGCGCGACTTATTTCGGCCACGTACCTCCCTCCCGAGGCGAGGACCGTTCCTATCCCCCCAAAACCCGTTCAAGGGCTCCCCTCATCATCACTAAACCCGACTCTCCGGCCGTCCGACTCTTGAGCACCCCTTCCGCCGTGAAGAGAAAATAGGCAGGAACCCACCCCTCCCTATTCTCGAAAGCATCCTTCAATGAATGCTCATTATCTATCGCACACGGCTCCTTTAAGTCGAGCTGAAGGATGCTCTCGCGCACACGCGCAATAGACAGTTCCTCCTCCTGACGAGGCATGTGAACCGCAATCACGCGCAGCCCTTTATCTGCAAACTCCTCTCGCCACCCGCGAATGATCGGATAATTCTGCTTGCAGAGATAACACGAAATCGACCAGAAGTGGACGAAGGTGGGAGCGCCGATCAAGTCTTCCCGCACGATGGGGTCTCCCACCCACTCGGACGCCCCGTTCAGCGAGGGGAATGCCGTTCCCAACCGCATCGCCATCGTCACTCCTCACTATCAGAGACTACCACGTCTTTGGGAGTGACCCGACAATCGCGATCCCTCCATCGGCTGGGATTGGCTACCCGTGAGCCCTACCCGAGGGTCGGCTTTCCAGGTCTCCAATCGGAGGGGCAGACCCCTCCAGTTTGAAGTGCTTGTACGACCCGAAGAGTCTCGTCGGTTGAACGACCGATGTGAAGCTCGGTAATCACCGAATAGCGGAGCACCCCAGCTGGGTCAATGAGGAAGAGTCCCCGATGCGCGAGGTGTTTTCCCTCAATCAGCACCCCGTATGCCCTTGCCGTCTCACCACTGTGGTCAGCCGCGAGCGGAAAGGTGGTGCCTGCTATCCCGTTTTTTTCTCGGGAAGTTCCGAGCCACGCTTTGTGGGTGAAGTAGGTATCAGTCGAGCATCCCAGAATCTGACAGCCAATCTCATCAAATTCCTGCTTTCGATCGGAAAATCCAAGAATCTCGGTCGGACACAACAAGCTGAAATCAGCGGGGTAAAAGAAGAAAGCGAGCCAACTTCCCTTGTAATCAGAGAGCGAACGTATTTTACCAGCATTATCGGGCTCGGAAGGATCCAAAATGGGGAGTGAAAAGTGCGGAGCAGGAGTCCCAATTTTTGCGTATGACATGGCGGTTTACCCCAAAAGAAGGCTGGATTAGGAAGAGAGGGCCGTCGCCCCATACTCCGCGACCGCCGGAGTAAAAAAGGCCTACGCACGACACACCCTTCTTCCAGACGATGTTCAGTATCGGCGAGGAACGGCGCAACGCTCCCGCCTCAACGCTCCCGATGGATGGTAGCAGGCGACGTCAGATTGTGCCAGTTTAACGATGGTGCAACTTATTCGACGGGGAAATGAGCTCTCGATGATTGACCGGAGCGCCCGCCGCACTTCCTCAACCTCACGATACAACCTCTCGCCACAAGAATCGTCAGAGGACGAACCGTACTATGTGGAGCTGAAGGGATTCGAACCCTTGACCCTCGGCTTGCAAAGCCGATGCTCTCCCAACTGAGCTACAGCCCCAAATTTTCGGCACCCTTACCCGTCCTCCCTTCCACCCCCAAGAACTCCCCTTCCCCTTTCGATTCAAGAAGAGCCGACTGACGAGTTGGTTAGTCGAAGCTGGTGGGCCCGGGTGGACTTGAACCACCGACCTCACGCTTATCAGGCGTGCACTCTAACCAGCTGAGCTACGGGCCCAAGAGCCTGTAAAGGGTAGACGGACGAGTCTGCAGTGTCAATCCCCCCACCCCGTTGAGTTGTGTCTTCATCGAAAAAAGTGCTCGTCCTCTCCCTCTGTTCCCCTCTTCCTTTTTGCACGGTATGATCGGAATCGATAGTTTGCTTCATCTTGAAGAGGAGTAAACGCTCCTCGCCCCGTCCTCTTGTGCGGGTCACCCCTCTCACGTAGTGATGGCGAGGCGGCATCGAACTTTCATGTTTCCCGCATCTGCCTCCTGCCAGACCGCGGGTAGCCCCTTCTTTCCGCCGAATGCACTATGAACCCCAAAGAGCACCTTGGTCATTACGTCGCTTCGCTGATCACTCCCGGTACTATAATCGCCGTGGGCACTGGCTCAACGGTGGACGCCGTTATCCGTGCCCTTGGGTCGCGGATCGCCTCGGAAAGGATAGCCGTTGCGGTGGTTCCTACCTCATGGGAAACCGCTGAGCTATGCGCCTCAATTGGATGCACGGTCATCTCACCGCACGCTGTTCAGGGGCACATATCATGGGGTTTCGATGGTGCCGACGAAATCGATCCCAGTCTCCGGCTCATCAAGGGACTCGGGGGGGCACTACTTCGTGAAAAGATACTAGCCCTCGCATGCGACACCTTCACCATCCTCGCTGATGAATCAAAACTGGTCACTCGACTTGGCGAGCGGTGCCCCGTCCCGATTGAGGTAATCCCTGAGGCGCGAAGGCTCGTTGCGATCGCTCTTGGTCAACTCGGTGCCACGGAGGTAAACCTCCGCTCGGCGCTGCCCGGCAAGCATGGACCAATTGTAACCGAGTCGGGCAACCTGATCCTTGATGCCCGCTTTCACGAGATAAGCGATCGCCTGCCACAGCAAATTAAAGCGATTACCGGCGTCGTTGAACACGGCATCTTCGAAAATATCTGTTCTCACGCGCTCATCGTTTCTCAAAACGGCACCATCCAAGAACGACGGACGTAGGGCCCCATCGCACGAGTCACTTACTAACCCGATCGATTACCATGGTATTTCTCTCAACCGCCAAAAAGATCACCGTGTTCGTCATCGGCGGCTCCGTGGTGCTATTCGGGATTGCCCTCATCGTGCTACCGGGGCCTGCTTTTGTTGTCATCCCGATTGGCCTTGCAATTCTTGCAACCGAATTCGCGTGGGCGCGGCGATTTCTCCGGCATGTCCGGCAACGGATAGCCGGAACCCGCGCTCCGGAATCCATTAATATCAAACAATCTCTGCTAGACGACAATCAAAGGCATTAACAATAAAATCGCTCGTATGTTCACACCCCAAGCCAAGCTCATCCTTCCCCGCCAACATGGCTTTCGCTTTCCAGCCCAATGGACGCCACACCTCGGCACCCTCGCCGCATGGCCTGTTGAACGGGGCGAAACATGGATGCTTCCCATTGATGGGGTCCGAGCCGAGTATGCTCCCTTTATCGAGGCTATTGCAGCCGATGAAAGGGTCTTTCTTCTTCTCGCCGACCCCGAGGCCCGTGCATCTTTCCAAGCTCACCTGGGTGCTCACCCGAACATAACTCCGCTCGACATACCGCTCGATGATTGCTGGCTGCGTGATAGTGGCCCCGTGTTTGTGACACGAGATGGGGAGGTTCTTCCCATCTCGTGGCGATTTAATGCGTGGGGAGGCAAGTTTTCATCAACGAACGACGGCACCCTCGCGGTTGCTGCGATCTCGGCTCTCGGCGCTCCCATCCTTACGGCAGGTCCTCTTGTCCTCGAAGGTGGCTCGATTGAGTGCAATGGGGCAGGAGTCGCTCTCACGACCCGATCGTGCATCATGTCAAAGGATCGCAACCCTGATAAAACTGAGGCAGAGATCTCGGAGATAATCTGCGAGTATTTTGGCCTTGACCGCCTCGTTATCCTCGACACCGGATTTGCCTCCGGCGACCACACCGATGGCCACATCGATATGGTTGCGCGGTTCACTCCCACCGGCTCCGTCCTCGTGAACGCCACCTCTGACGAAACTCATCCGAGTGCCGAGGCATTCCATCGCAATTCGCGATCTATCGAGAGAGAGGGCTTTTCCACAATCCACCTTCCCGTCCCACGGCACCCGATAACCGGCCCGAATTGGGGCGGAGGTACCGTAACTGCACCGGCCAATTATGCTAATTTTTACGCTACGACGAAATCGGTACTCGTTCCCCAGTTCGGCGATCCGCACGATGCTCAGGCTTTACGCATCATCTCGGAGTGCTTCCCGAACCATCAGATAAAGGGTCTACCCGCACGATCTCTCCTCGTGGGGGGGGGAGGTATCTTTAATTGCCTCACTCAGCAGATTCCTGCCGGGAATTTTTTTAGCCAATGAGAAAGGTGGGGGCACATTGCTTGTTCGGCATCTGCCCCCTTTTCCGCCTAACGCTCTGCCAGCAACCGAGCCTTACGAAGCGCCAACTTCTTCCGTTTCGCCCTGAGAGCACTCAGCTTCTTCTTCGCTACCTTTCGTGATGAACTGGAGGTGGAGAAGAGGTTTCTTCCTGAGGTCGAGGTCGAGGTTGTCAGTTCGTACACACTCACCGTCTTGGGTCCAAGAGTACCGACCAACACTCCATTCTGGAGAGTCAGCGTTCCCGGACGAGATGTGAAGACATTCCGCGCTGCGGTCGCTGTTACCGTCGGCCGGAGGGTAATCGGATACGAATTTGATCCAAACGCATTCACAGCGACCACAATCGTGCGGCCATTCCACACGAATTGAGCAGCGTACACCTCAGCATTCCCCGTGGAGAGTGTCGTTCGCTGTCCTCTGAGGAAAAACCCTTTGAGCGATTCCACCTCTCGGTTCGTTCGTCCCATTTCAGCCCAGAGTTCGGGATAGTTATTTAGATTCGTCGTCTCGTCGAAGAAGGTGTAGTAAAACAAACCCTTAACCCCCAACACCAACGCCTGATACGTCATACTCCTAAACTCAGCCTTGGTTGGCATCCGCTGGTTGGGATACCGGTATGACTGCAAGCACGCCAACGGAACCTGATTCGGATATAACGTATCGGAGGCTAGGTGAATCTTCAGGTTGTACGTAACGGAACTCTCCGGCTCATACGGAATCGGATAGACCTGATAGCAATAGGTATCCGCTATCCCCATGTACTCCTTTGAACGTGCGGTACTGAAAGCCGTGATCAGCGTTAATGCCCCTGGCACTTGCGCTTTAAGCTTAGGAGTCTCAGTAGCAACCTGACTCACAGTAAAATATCGAGTTCCATCGCTTTTAAGCTCGTCGACATCGTCAAACGCAAGAAACCAGGAACGGGTCGGGTGCCCCTGAGCCATCGATATGACACCGGCCGGATCGCTATTGAACTCGATCATTGTATAAATCCCAAGCTTGGCCGCCTTGTCCAGAAAGCCCTTATCACCGGAATCAATCGGCGTCGCAACCATATTGAACCCATTTGAAGCAATCTTCTCGAGATCAACAAGTCGTTGCGCGTCTTGATTGGTATAGAAGGAAACGTAGTAGATGCCGATCGGAAGGAAGTCCTTTCCATCGACCTGAGCAACCTTGTTTGAAACCGCCCAACTACTCTGCCGTGTCAGAGCTGGACGATATTGGGCCGTGGCGTCACGTATTCCCATTAGACTTATTACAATGCACAATATACCTACCCAATACCCTCGGAGTGCACTTACTCCAAAAAATAATCTCATAAACAGATCCTCCCGATTACGACACAGACCGCCTCCGACACTGAGCTGCTTTCACAGACGGTACTATCGACATTGTCGGAGAATTATTAAGATTCGGGTGTCAAGATTCCGATTCAATCCCAAAGGTCGATGTGACAGAAGAGTGACAGAAAATTTACGGGTTCTCCTCTTCGATCGTAATAATCAGAAAGAATCACCTGCTAGCATATGATATTTGAGAAAACCGACCGAGTATTATCAGGCAAAGAAAAAGGCAATCCGAGTTGTGTTGGATGTGAGAGGGAGTCGCGGGGAAAATCGCAGACGTGCTCACAAGATCGTGTTTATGATGGATCGGTCCCGCCCATTTTCGACGAATATCGTGGAGCAACACGACCGCCCTTCGTCACTGCATGATTGAGGTGATACACTAATCGTCAAATCCTTGCTCAACGATGCTCATCGCGATACTCAAACAGCTCGTTGCTGCGGGGCTTGGTGCATTCAGAACGTGGATAGCCCGTCGTGTGCGATGTATCAAGAAATCATCGACAACCTTTCCTTCAAACGATACTGCCTGGGCTCTCACGCCCGAGGGAGCCCTCAAAAGATCAATATCTCGAATGTCGGGAAGTAATCGCTTTGCCGCCGCGAGGAATTTCGATCTGAACAAACTCACCCCAATCTCGCGCCGTGCCTCTCTCCAATGCTCCCTCAAGAGGCGACGAAATCCTCGGAACAAAAGGGTCTGAACCAGATCGCCCATGTTTATATCGGTGAAATGATATCCTTCGCGAGCAAACGCAAGAACTGCGCTGGGTCCACACTCTACATCTCCATGAACACCTCTTGTCACATGAATACCCAGAAAGGGAAAAGCTGGGTTCGGGACCGGATAGATCAGTGTACGGCATAGCTCCGCCGAAGGGCCATCGAGATGATAGTAGTCACCCCTAAAGGGCACAATGCGAACGGGGGACCTTCCACCACAAAGCTCGAGGATACGATCGCTGTACAATCCAGCACAATTCACCAGGCGACTGCAACAAAAATCCCCCTGGCTCGTGACCAGTCGAATATTCCCTGCCATATTCTCCACCGCAATCACCTTGGCTGAACAAACGACCCGACCTCCCTTGGCTTGAATGAGCTCGCTCAGCTTCTCTGCTATCCTTCTGAAGTCCACCACCCCCGTAGATGGAACGATCAACCCCTTCCCCTCCGCTACCGCGGGCTCCACCTCACGCAGCCTTTCGACACCTACCCTCTCAACCGGAACGCCGTTCGCAACTCCCCTTTCATAGATCTGATTGAGCTGAACCTCTTCCGCTGGATTGAGGGCAACAATAATCTTACCCGATTGCCTCCACGGGAGATTATGATAACCGCAAAAAGCCTCAAGAAGAGCCTTTCCACGGGCACAGTTTTTGGCTTTGAGGCTGCCAGGTTTGTAATAAATACCCGAATGGATTACCCCGGAATTACGACCGCTCTGATGACAACAGACAGCCTTTTCTTTCTCGATGAGGACAACCCCAGAGCCTGGAAATTTCTCAAGATACTGGTGAGCCGTTGCCAGCCCAACCAATCCCCCACCGATAACGACAAGATCCAGAGTTTCGCAGGACATACCGGAATGAAGGAGAAAAAGGACTCTCAAAAGCAGATGTAATTCAATACCAAATTATCTCGAATTATCATCTATCCTGCCACCTCACATTTATTCTTTTCATGAAACTCGCCATCTTCTATTCTGCACGAGGAAATTATCTCACAATTATTACCTCTTTGTTTACGGTCAATATGAAAACAAAAGTCTTGGTGACTGGAGCCGCGGGCTATGTTGGCGCTATACTGTGTGAGCACCTTCTTGATGCGGGCTTTATAGTGCACGGAATTGATACCGTAAGCCACTCACAAACCAGTCTCCTTCACCTGGCAGCAAATCCATCTTTCTCCTTCTCCAGAGGCGATGCACGCGATGAAAAGCTCCTTCAGGAATGGGTTCCTAAGTTTGATGTTATCTGTCCACTAGCCGCTGTTGTTGGCGCACCCGCTTGCGACAGAGACCCGTTTCTTGCCACCACTCTAAACCAAGATGCGATCTCCTCTCTCGCGAGGGTCGCCAGTGAGAATCAGTATGTCATCTTTCCCATGACCAACAGTGGTTATGGGATTCAGCCGGGGGATGCTCACTGTACTGAAGAGACCCCACTCACACCAATATCACTGTATGGACGATCAAAGGCGAATGCTGAGAGGATACTCCTGGACTCGTCATCCGTGACATCCCTTCGTCTAGCGACTGTATTTGGTGCCTCCCCGCGCATGAGACTTGACCTATTAGTAAATTATTTCGTCTATTCAGCCGTGACCGAGCGTGTACTCGTTTTATTCGAGGAGCATTTTCGAAGAAACTTTGTTCATGTTCGAGATGTCGCTGATTGCTTCGTCTTCTGTATTCAGAATGCTCAAAAGATGGCGGGACAGATATTTAATCTTGGTCTTGACTCGGCAAACATGACAAAAGGACAGCTAGCAGAGCGGATCAAAATCCATGTTCCAGACCTCTATCTTCATTTCGCAAAGGTAGGAGTTGACCCAGATAAGAGAGACTACCTTGTATCAAACGAAAAGCTAAGAAGGTATGGATTTGAGGCTCGACGAACAATTGATGATGGAATACAAGAGCTTCTGAAGACGTATCGTATGCTTCCCTTGGGTTCGATGAGGAATTATTAAATCTAGCGGACTACCGTGGTTGCTTCATTTCCTTGATTGCTCAATCTCTCTGATGTGAATCTCCCGACTTTCTGCCGAAAAGATTTGTCTCCTCATGGCTGATTATATCAGCCTGCTCGGCATCTGTAGGAACTGATGTTATTTCCACATTTTCAATTAAGGGCTTATGCCTCTCTCTGAGTGCGAAATCGAGACGATCCTCTGAATAGAGTTCCTGGGACGCCATCACGATCTGGCTTCCCGAGAAGTCAAATGAGAATGGTACATGTACGAACTCCGAAAGCGCGGCCTTAACAAACAGCTGTTGTTCGGGCCTCACAAATAACAACAGAAAACCTCCTCCCCCTGCCCCCGTGATCTTCCCACTAATGGCTCCAGCCGTTATCGCCCTATTATAGAGTTCCTCCACCGCCGGATTGCTAACCTTGCAGTTAAGTCTTTTCTTGGTCTCCCATGCTTCAGAAAGCAGGACCCCTATCTCTCCTATGTCAGACTCACTGTTAAGTATCTCGCAGGCTTCTTCAGTAATGTCACTGAGAACCCGGAGGTTTCTCCTATTCGAATCCATCGTTTCAACAAAACCGCGCTGAATATCCGACGAAATGCGGGAGATTCCGGTATAGAACAGCATCAAATGCTGCTCAAGCTCTAAAATTCTCCTCTTTGGAATCGTGAAGGGAATAACCGAAACTTCTCCAGACTGATGAAACACAATTTTGTTTAACCCCCCGAAAGCAGCCGTTACCTGATCCTGGGAGCCGACATTTTCCCTCATCACCTCCTGCTCAATATGGATCGCTTTGTAGGCAAGTTCTTGCTTCGTGATCATCTTCCCATTCAGAGCAAATAAAGAGTTCAGAAGGCCCACTGAGAAAGACGAGCTTGAGCCGATACCACTGCGAGCAGGGAGATCGCCCACATGGTGAACCTCGACCCCGCTCTCAATTTCTAGATATTGGAGAATGGCGCGCACCGCGGGATGCTCGATCTCTGAAATATCGCGGCACATTTCAATCTTTGACCATACGATCCGATTCCGGTGCTCAAAATAGGGAGGAAAGTGACGAACCGAGAGATAGCAGTATTTATTTATGGCAGCAGCAATAACCGCTCCCCCATGACGCCTATACCAATGAGGGAAATCGGTCCCACCCCCAAAAAGAGAGATTCGATACGGGGTGCGAGAAATAATCATACGGGACCTTTCAGATTCCGGTCTTCTAGGAAGGGTCCAGTTCTGATGATTGAATCCCATCTAATGATTCCCGCCAACGAGAGCCCGACCTTTACCTGATGGGCGCATCAAATTTAAAGCGCCTATCATCAAAATCGAACAAAGGAGAACCGGTATTGCCCACATTCACCAAGAAGGTTATGTCATCCAGTTTGATAAAACCGACCTCTCTAAACGAAGTTCTCTCCCTGAGCGCCCCCTTTTACTTCCATGATTTTCGGGGGGAAAATATTGAGATATTTCATTCCGATATTCTCAGAAACGAGGGTATTGACGTTACGTTTATTCGAGACTCAGTCTCCGTGTCCAAAAAGGATGTTCTTCGGGGGCTCCATGGTGACTTTTCAACCTGGAAACTCATATCCTGCCTCTCCGGTAGCATATATCTCGCCGTCGCAGACTTACGAGCTGCATCGTCCTCCTTCCTCAAATGGGAGGGTTTTCATCTTTCCGCTGAAAATAGACGACAAATCCTCGTTCCACCAGGTGTAGCAAACGGTCATCTGGTCTTATCTGATAGTGCTCTATTCTTTTATAAGCTTTCGTTCAATCATGATCGCTCCAGTCAATTTACCGTAAGATGGGATGACCCGGCACTTGGGATATACTGGCCCACTCGATCCCCCGTGCTCTCCGAACGGGATGCCGGACTCGATCCGACAGCACCTCTTCTTGATCTCTCTAATTATCGACAACATCATGATTACCCCCGACGGATGCCTCACGTCGCATTTCATGTCATCAGTGACACATCCATCAATTCATCGGCTCAACTAGCTGCTGATAGCTCCACGAACGAAATTATCGACATTCAGGGAGATTTCTCCTAAAAAAGGCCGATGCGGCCGCATACGATTCAGGAACGCCAATATCAATAAATTCGCCGAGCGCGGGAAATGTGCGAATTCCTTCTTCAATCAGAGAAGGAAGTACCGTCCCTTCAAACGAGCACGGGGTATTAAAATCGCGCACTCTTTCGAAGATATTCCTCCTGATGTAGTAGATTCCCGCATTGATCCAGCCTGGTCTTACTCCACTTCCCTTTTCAAGAAACCTCGTGACCATGCCATTTTCGTTCCGTTCAATCGCACCGAATCGGGAAGCATCATCAACATGTGTGATCGCAATTCCAACCTGCAAATCATCCTCTTGGATGGTGCGAAAAATCTCGTAATGATCAACCTGACACCAGGAATCGCCGTTCATGACCGCGACTAACTCAGTCTGAACAAAAGCGGAGGCTGCCCCGATAGCTCCGCCTGTTCCAAGGGGACTTTCCTCCATACTGTAGATAATTTCCATCCCGTGATAGTCATCACCAAAAACATCCATAATTAATTCTGACCTATAACCAACGGCAAGAATAACCCGTTTAAATCCGCTCCTGAGGAGGGAATCCAGCAGAAATTTGAGAAATGGTTGTCCATTCACCTCTGCTAGAACTTTTGGACGGTCGGAAACCACAGGAGCAAGTCGTGTTCCCAATCCCCCAGATAAAATAATTACATCGTGAAATGTCATCTTGCCTTGACAGAATTCAGAAGTTCACACAGCCAGAGAATATCGGCCTCCCTCAGTCCCGGGTAGTTTCCGATATACATTCCGTAGAAATGGACATGTTCAGTCACAGGATAATCGAGATAAATATCACCCAATAATTTTCGAAGGTAGGGCTGCCTCAACTGATTACCTCCCCCGCTCAATCCTCGACGAAATTCAACTCCTTCCCCTCTGAGAGCTGACATAATTGCATCCATCGTCGCAGAATCCGGATTCCTCAGAACTACAGTGAATGCGTAGTTTGAAGAACCCTCTTGCGAAAACTCTGTGTAAAATCTCTCTCGATCAAGACCGGAAAGAAATACTTGTAGATTACGTTTCCGAAGTTCATTATTTTTATCGAGCCGCTGCAACTGCTGAAGACCGACAACTGCGTTTATCTCTGTGCTACGCATATTGTGCGCTGGATATGCGAAAATAAAGTCAGGATTCAGATCCGGATAGTCTGATCGGTACTGTCGCTTGAGCTCTTCAGAGAGCGACTCACGGACCATTCCGTGCGACCGCATCATCCTCGCCATTTCATAAACTCGGTCGTCATTTGTACATACCATGCCACCTTCAATCGTGCTCATATGATGGGCATAATAGAAGGAGAAATTGGAAATAAGGCCAAACGTTCCTAGCTTCGCTCCACGGTGGACCGCTCCATGAGACTCACAGACGTCTTCAATGAGAGCAATACCTCTATCTTGAAGGCCCGAAAGAAGTCGATCGTCGAGGCCGTTATAACCGAGAATATGGGTCAGAAATACCGCTCGTGTTTGTGGCGAGATCCGTGTTAAAACCTCATCTGAGTTCATCGCTAGATTAGACATTTGGATGTCGCAGAACGTCGGCTGAAGACCAGCAAACAACACCGCTGCGATATCGGAAACCCAGGTAAGAGGCGGTACGATCACTTCCCCCTCGCCGAATAACTCTCTAATGATGCACATCGAAATCTCATTCGCAGATGAGCCCGAATTGACGAAAACTGAGTGCTTCACCCCAAGCCATCTTGACCATTCAGCCTCAAATTCTGCCACATTTTTCGATTGAGTTAGAATCGGATCGTCCTGCTTGAGAAAGCGTATAACCGCATCTAAATCCTCCCGAGTAATGTTGTTTTCCATCAGTGGCCAGCGGCAGCGAGCAGAATTGACCATATGCTTCCCTTAAAAGAACTGTTTAATCAACATTAGCTCGGATCGAACCAATTCAAGAAGGCATTATTTATCGGTCTTTTGTGGCACTATCAACCCACAAGAGGCAGATATGCGAACCCTTTTGAGGTAAAATCTCATCACCTCTTTAATATAAAAATATGGTTCTCTGAGACAAAGTCTCTATGAGACGTTATTGTTCTCATTTCCCCACGTGCACAAGAGGAAACTCACCCGTCAAAGCTTTCAAGTTTTCTCTCAGCACACTTTTTTATAGGTCACCATGGCTACGGGTCAAAAGAAACTCGATCTTCTTCTGGTTAACGCGCCGGGGAAAACCCGTATTTACCAATCTCTCGCGACGGACTTGGCTGCATATGAACCCCCAATTTGGGCATCGCTAATCGCGCGCCATATCGACAGGCGAGGGTTCAGTGTCAGCATACTCGATGCGGAAGCACTTCAAATGACCTATGCTCAGACGGTCAGAGAGATAATCGATCGGCAAGCTCGATTGACCGTCTTTGCGGTTTACGGACAACAGCCGTCCGCATCAACCCAATGTATGCCAGCGGCTGGAGATGTGTGCCGTATGCTCAAAGAGGATTGTCCTGAGCTTGCGACCCTCTTTTTGGGCACGCATATGGCCGCCCTACCACTTCTAACGATGCAAACCGAAATGGCCGACTTTGTGTGCGCAGGCGAGGGACCAACCACCATTAGTGCTCTTCTTAGGGAGATTAGTAGCCCATGCCCACAATTTTCAAAAATCCCCGGCCTTTGGTATCGCGAGGGAAAAACGATACAAGGAAACTCCAATGGGCCTAACATCCTTGATCTCGATGCTGAACTGCCAGGCATGGCCTGGGATATGCTTCCGATGAGTAATTATCGTGCTCACAATTGGCATTGCTGGGATGGGTCAACTTCACGCCAGCCTTACGCATCTCTCTATACGAGCCTTGGGTGCCCCTATAAATGCAGCTTTTGTTGCATAAACGCCCCATTTGGCGGTTCAGGAATTCGATACTTTAGCCCAGATCTGGTTCTGTCGGAAATCGATATCTTGGTAACTAAATACGGGATCAGAAACATCAAAATTGCCGATGAAATGTTCGTACTAAATCCCAAGCATGTCCTTGGAATAGCCGACCGAATCATAGAGAGAGGGTATGACCTCAATGTCTGGGCCTATGCACGAGTGGACACCGTAAGGGATAGGTTTCTTGAGCGTCTTAAGTTAGCTGGCTTTAACTGGCTGGCACTAGGGGTAGAATCGGGTAGTAAATTTGTCCGTGATGGCGTCGAAAAGGGCAGGTTCGGAGAAAATGAAATACGAGATGTAATTTCAAGGATCCAGGACCACGGCATAAACGTCTGTGCCAACTACATATTTGGACTGCCGGATGACACCCGAGAAACTATGCAGGAAACGCTGGACCTCGCTTTATCGCTGCAGACCGAGTATTCGAACTTTTACTCCGCAATGGCCTATCCAGGCTCCCCCCTCCATCAGTCGGCTACTGCGAGGGGATTACGACTTCCCGAAAGCCCGGGTGGCCCTGGCTGGATCGGCTACTCACAGCATGCCTACGAAACTTTCAATCTCCAAACGGATTATTTATCAGCTGCCGATGTTCTATCATTTCGCGACAAGGCATTCACGACTTACTTTACCGATCCGTCGTATCTCCAGATGATGTCTCATAAATTCGGGACTGAGGCCGTATCCCATATCAATCACATGACATCTATTAAACTCGATCGCAAATTCGTCTTAGATGTGGTTCCCGATGCCTCCATCGGAGCAAGGACCTTTGTTCACCATTCTTCAAATAGATTATCTGAGGGCTAATCGGTCATCTTTCAGCGAAAAAAGCCTTCCAACGTATACCCAGTATTCTATTTGGAACTCAAATGGTCACCAAATTCGATTATTAAGGTGGGCCCCCTGTTCTCCAGAGCTTTCTGGTAAGTGGGATATATTTGCTCCGGCTCATGGAGCTCGACGACATCAATTGTCGTAAACATACTGCGAAGCCCTGCAGAAAAATTCCCGACATGTTGATGGCCCGGGTGGATTGGGGCTGTCGTCCCGACTGCTGTTCTAATTATCAGTTGAGGATTTATAGCTCCATCACTAATTGCAGCCATTTTATCGATCATGTTCACCATATCAGAGGTAGCAAGGAGCAAAAAATTCTGTCTAGGGAAGATACTTATCGGTATACCTCCAGCGAGAGAGATACCGAGCGTCATCTGCATTTGAAGAGATTCAGATACCGGGATTTCGACCCTTCTCTCTGCAGGAATGTCGGCAACCGATCCATACATGAATGTCCCCGGGCATCCAACAGCCTGCCCGAGAAAAATGGTCCTCGGATCTTCAGCGAGCCACTCCATGCTCCTTTTGACCTCATCAAAATATTTTCCCATGAGAACCCCAATCCGTTAGCCCCTCGGACGCTATCGGGCGTCCTATCGCTACGACATTGATATCCGACCTAAAAGACTACCTTTACTGCCACACCAGAGTGGGGATACCCATTCGTGTATCGATACTCAATGATCTTCCTCTCATACTTCGTCCCTCGATACCACGGTTCAGTATCTCCCCACGTGACCCTCGTTGGGGTCAATACGCTCACCCCATTATCCTCGACGACGAAAGTCACGGGCAGATCCATATTGGTCGCATACTTGATTGCCTCATGCCAAATCCCGCATTCCGCACTCATATCTCCGGTGAATAACCAAACGTGGTCATTCCTCGCCTCTCGCTTGATCTGCATCGCCGTTCCAACTGCCACACCAGCAAGGCTTCCAACAAGGCCAGAGCAAAATACGCGATGAGCAGGAAAGCACAGAGAAATACTCTTTCCCTCCAGAATTGCCTCCTTCACCTCTTGTCGCGGAACTCCCTTTAGCAAGCAGTGATGATGGGATGCCCAGTAGCTGAAAATGTAGTCCTGAGGCTGAACGTTTTCGAAGATTGATATCAATGCTTCCTCACAGCCCGACCGAAGATGAATAGGTGCTCTGATCATGCCCTTGAGATAACAGTCTTTGATATCTTCTTCAAATTGGACCAGCGATTCTGCAGTGAAGTGGGTCTCTGGCATAGGTCATCCTCGATTTTAAAACCCTTAGTAGGATGACAAAGATCTTATTTAGGATCCTTTGCTCTTCGATTGTTGGGTCGTAATCCCCGGCTCGGTCTTCATCGAATTTTATTCTATCCAGGTTTTAGCTTCGGTCACAAAAGGCCCTGCTATTACTTCGGTCGCTCAATCGCCGCCATTATTTCCCCGAGGAAGGCAAAGGTACTCATATGAATCAGAGGAAACTTTTCGATAGCTCGGGTCATCGAAAGGGGTGTGGGAGTGAGCCCCTCAAAGAGGCTCCGACGGCGTGAAACAGAGTAGGAGAGTTTGATGACAGAGTTTAGGCTTAAACAAGTCGCTGAAAAGCTCGTCCATGATATGTGTATCGAAATGAATACGCCGTATTTTGGGCCCCATCTGTACGCCCGCCAAGGAGACTCTCGACGGCATATTTATATGCAAGCCGTTGTTCATACGCAAAGCTTGCACTTGGGAGACCGCCCACTCAAAGTTCTCGAAATTGGTTCGTGGGCGGGCGGATCTGCTATTACCTGGGGAGCCGCTCTAAAGGCACATCACCAAGGACGGGGATCGGTAATTTGCGTTGACCCCTGGCGACCCTATTTTGAGGAAAAACAGCTGTCCTCTGGACTCGTTTACGAAGTTATGTCCTCAGCAGCAAAAACGGGCGAAATATACGAACTTTTCCTCCATAATATAAAGTCGGCTGAGGTTGACGACATTGTTTTCCCATTCCGTGGCTCAAGCGACCAAGTCCTCCCATTATTTGCTGACGGATCTTTCGATATCATTTTTTTAGATGGCTCCCATTCATATCATTGCGTCGCAAAAGACATCCAGAACACCGCTCGACTTCTCAACAATAACGGAATTCTCTGCGGCGATGATCTCGAATTGCAATTGGATACAGTTGATCCTATTCACAATGCTGAGAATTGTAGTCTTGACTATATTCAAGACCCCCGTACGCGAGCTTTCTATCATCCTGGAGTGACAAAGGCCGTTGGGGAGTACTTTGGAAGAGTGAGTGTTTGGGAGGGTTTTTGGGCAATGCGGCGTATCGAGGGCCGTTGGGACAAGGTCCATTTGGCTGATTGCAATCGATATTCGGTGCCCCCTCATTTGCATAATCCAACTAGTAGCGTCTCAAGTCTCCTCATTGAAGCAATTGATAATCGGCGAGCTATAACCGAATCTGGTGTTTAAGGGTTTAAAAGGAAGCGGCGTATCTGGTTGATTGTTAGTTGGCAAACAAAACATTTAACCGAGGAGTACGCCACCATGAGCAAGAGTAATGTGATTGAGCT
>JBIIHQ010000029.1:0-4394 GCA_044235645.1 Bdellovibrionota bacterium
GCTGAGGACGTTGTCCAGGAGGCACTCGCCCGGAGTTTCTCATCCCTCGGCTCCTTCCACGGTCGAAGCTCCTTGGCGACCTGGCTTCACCGCATTGTATTTAATTTGGCTATCGATCTGAAACGTCGGGCCAAACGACGTGGGGGAGAGGCGCTCACATACGATGATGGAATGACCCCAGTCTTGGGTGTGCGAGATGAGGAGGCCGGAGCGACTCCCGAGGCTGCACTTCGACAAAAGGAACAACGGGAGCGGCTGATGGCGGTGCTTGATGAGCTGAGCGATGAACATCGTCAGGCGATCATGCTGCGAGAGTTCGAAGGTATGAGCTACGAGGAGATCGCGCGGGTGTCGGGGGTCTCGGTAGGGACGGTAATGAGCCGGCTTTTTTACGCTCGAAAGCGAATGCAGAGTGTCCTTCGGGATGTGCGTTAAATGATGTCGGCACGGCGAGGATAACATATGGCGAAAATTACAGAGGCTTTGCAGAAGTCGTGCCGCGAATCGTGGCGGGTTTGGAGATTCTCGAAGAGGGGAGGTCTCCGATCGTCGCGCCACCTTGAGGATGGCGATGATTACCCGACTGAGCTACTCACGGAGAGAGAGGAGATTCTCTTGATGCGTTATTGTGACGGGGAAGGCGGATTTCTCTTGCGATGGAGGGCAGGTCGTCTTGTTCGCTCTCGAGTAAAGGCGCAGGAATTTTTGGGGGATATGCAATCCTGTGGTGACGCTGTTCGCCGTCAGGCGGGTGGTATTGAACGATTACTGCCAGCATCCTGGTCGATGGTGACTGAAGTCCAGAGGGGTATCGATAAGCAGCGTTGGATGAGGGATGTTGCGGCCCGGGGGATTGGATCGCGCCGGTTCTCCCCGGAATTCCTAGCGCGGTTGGGATGGGGAATGACGGGTGCACTGACCGCCGCCTCGGTACTTCTTGTGATGTCGCCCCGAGATCAGGGAGAAGGGCGCTCTCGTGAGGAAGTGGGAAAGCGTGATATTCATCTGGACTACCACGGTGGCGTTCCGGTGTCAGTTCAATCGGTAGCACTTGATGAAAGTCGTCGGGCGCGAGTCTCGACCCCGCGTCGTGGTGTGGAATGGTTGCGAACGGCGGGGCGGACGCAAATTATCGAAATTCAAGGGGCTCGGGTACCGGTCATGTGGGTATCGCGGGCTCAAAGGGAGACCCGAACGGGGTCCAGGGTGGTTCCTTTGCCGACAGTGTCCTTTGCCGGTGGGCAAGGAGGTGGACGAGGAGAGCTGTCGTTTCGTGCGGACAGGTGAGGAAGAATGGCGCTTCCAATTTCCAGAACGGTTCGGAGGGGGGCGATAGTATGCTTCTTCGCCGGGCTTGCGAGGCTTAGCACGGGGGTGGTCGCTCCCGCGTTTGCCGAGGGTGCTGTTTCAAAAACAAGCGTAGAACAGGGGGTGGTGAAGCTACACCTTCGTGGGGTTCGGGCGCTGGGAGACCATTTAGCCGCAGATCGTCAGTTCTCGGCTGGACTCAACGATGTTGCTAAAAAGTTGGGTGAATTCCCCTTTTCTCGATTCGCCCTCGTCTCTAATGAGGAAGTCGAAGTCCCCCTCTATCGCAAACGCACCGTGCCGTTTCTCGGGAACCAATTGCTTACCGTTCGACCGGTAAATGCAAAGCACGGCGTGGTGAGTCTGTGGTTAAGCTGGCGAGATGAAAGGGGAGGCAAAGTGCTTGACACCCGGGTGCATCTGGTACCGGGTGAGCAGATGGTAGCGGGGACTGATTCAGACCGAACGAGGCACGGAGCGATTCTCGTAATTAGTGCGCGCTAAAGGATCGTTGACGAGCCTTGGAATGAGGCGACCCTTTATGTCGTGGGCTTGTCAGTTCATGGAACGGGATCGAGTCTCACATAGTCCCCAAAGGGATCAACTTTCGTAATTCGCAGCGTAATCACCTGCCCGAGTCGCGGGGCGCGGATACCCTTGACGGGAAAGCTCTGGAATATTTCGTCGAGCTCGACTCCGCATGGGCGACCTTCCTCTATCCGTACGATAGTTCCTTCAATGAGCTCGTTTGTTTTTCGTCTATCCTCGAGATAAGCGAGAAACCAAAAACGACGAGCTTCTCGCGATGCTGCGTTTGCTCGAGACAAAGGAGGATCGGTAATACCGATAAGCTCCTCAACATCTGCAACAGAATAGAATGGCTCACCGGTGGTTGCTATTGAGAATAATTGTCGCTGCGTACAAAGATCGAGGTAGCGTCTGAGGGGAGACGTTGCTTGTGTGTAGCAGGCAAGTCCCAGGGTGAAGTGACACGCCGGCTTGGTTCCGACGAAGGAGCGTTTGAGCCGAACTCGGAGAGCATGGTCCAGGGCGGGTCCCTCAGGTATCGATGGTTCCGGCTCTGAATCGGGTCCCTCTTGTCCTCGGAAGGGGAGAGCGAATCCGCGGTCCGCACACAGCGTGGCTGCGAAACGGTTATAAATGATCATCATCTCCGCTACCAGGCTGCGAGATGGGCTCGCATCATCAATAATCTGCAACGAAAGCGATTCATCTTCATTCAGCTCAACGAGAGCCTCGCGTTTCGAGATCTTTACCCCGCTTTCGGCGATCCGCTCCGCTTCGTGGGCAGAGGTTGCGGCGTAAAACGCGAGAAAAGTTGGATCGCCCGCCTCAAGGAGGGTATCAACCTCGTCGTACGATAGCCGACGTTTAGAGGCAATTATGGTAGGTGAGAAATTCCACGAGGTGATCCTGCCATGCCGATCGGTTGTTACAAAAAGACTCAGCGCGTACCTATCCTCACCGGGTAAGAGGCTTAGCCGTTGCTCTGAAAGTTCAGGTGGCAACATGTGCACCGAGGTGTCGGCGCAATATAGCGATGTTGCGCGCTTTGCCCCGATTGAGTCGAGCATACTTCCTGGCGTCACAAAGCTTGCCACGTCAGTGACGTGAATGCCGATCCGGTAGCCATTATCAATAAGCTCGAGAGAGAGACCGTCATCGATATCAAGGGTCTTCGGGTCATCGATCGTTACCGTTTCGAGGTGTCGATAATCGAGGTAATGGATAGCGCCTTCGGGTTGCCGGTGAAGATTGTTCACTTCTTCAAAAACCGTGGCGGGAAACGATATCGGGATGGCGTGCCGAAGAAGAGAGAGACTCTGCCGTCGGGCCCAGATGTGACCTCGCACGAGGAGCGCGTGAGCCTGTTCGGCGAGCTCTCCTCTCAGATCGATTTTCAGCTCAGATTTTAACAATCCAAGCAATTCAGTCACCTCTTTACGGGCAGATTGACTGCTATTATCACCATGAAGCGCAACCTCCTGTAGCTCCTGAATGTGATCGGTCATCGAGCCCTCTACCGGAATCAGGGTTCCTGAGATTCTTTGCCGAAATAGATTGACCACCTGTTGTCGCTCGCCGCGTTTTCGGGCAAGAGCCTCCTCGGAGCGGCGAATCTGGATGATATCGGCTTCGTTCCGGGGCAAAAAGCCAATCTTACTTCTCTTAAAAAAGGTTCGTTCATTCAGGAGTAGGTATCGCATCGCAAGAAGAGAGAGGGGAGAGGTGTCCCCGAATCCCACCTCAGCTAGTTCTCGATCCGTGTACTCGCGTGGCTCACTTGCGATGATCTCCCAAAGCTCACTCAACTGAATTGAGCCGGCCTTTTGGAGGAACTGCTGACGAAGATTGGCGAGATATTGCAAGCGTTCGGCAGACGATGCCTGTGCGGCTGGCCCTTGAAGCTGGTAGCTTGTCAAGCGAGAAGCGGTCAGCTCGACAGTACGATCACGCTCCGAAAAAACGACATACTTTCCATCTTTATATCCGGTAACAAGACCGATACGGTCTTCACCTTCATGTTCAAAAAGAACAACCAAACCGTGAGGCAATACCGCAGTTATGTTGAACTTGTTCGTCATAAGAAATTAAAAAACGGAGGCGGTGCGTTGTCGTCACCCGATGGGGGGCATGGGCGATGGCATGTGTAAGGGGCGAACCACGTGGCCGAAGAATTTCAATATGACAGGCAAGGAGACTGCGAGAAGGACTTTTCTTCGGTATTTAATAGCCAGATGGTACTCGGCATTGGAGGATTTTGCAAAAATTCCGGCCTTGAGAGGATTATCGCAACTTCAAACGGACACGATCCAAAAAAAGAGTGCGGGCGAATGCGATCAGGCGATCAGGCTCCTCACACGATTTTGGTTGCTTTACTGAAAACCAGGCGTGCCTTCCGAGGGGCACTTTGAGGAGACACTCTCCCGAAAGCCTGGTAAAAAGGGTCCCGGATAACTTGCCAATGGTGATCGTATCCGTTGAGTCGGGGCTAAAGGAGGTGCTTTCAAGCGCCTTGAATTCGGGTATCAGGCCCGTTTCAGCAACAAAAATGCGCCTTGGAT
>JBIIHQ010000014.1:0-44063 GCA_044235645.1 Bdellovibrionota bacterium
CCGGGAAAGTAGGACGCCGCCAGAACTCTGCCCCGCTTCACCTATCGGTGACGCGGGGCTTCCTTTTTCATACCCACACAATAATTTCCTCCCACATCGTTATCCTACTCTCCTCGGGCCCGGAGGATATCTCGGATCTCGGTGAGCAGTTGCTCCTCAACCGTCGGCTTCGGAGGGGTAACCTTACCGCTCTCCTTGCTTCGAAATAGAAAACCCAGAAATTTGACAATCCCGAAAAACACCGCTAACGATACTATCAGGAAGTTTACAACCTCTCCAATAAACACTCCGTAGGGCACTTCCTTCCCGTTAATCAAAAGCTTCCATCCAAGGTACCCTTGTTCCCCCGGCAAGAGAGCTCCTATAAGGGGCATTATTACGCTCTTGACGAGCGCTTCTACGATTTTCCCGAACGCCCCTCCGATGATTACCCCAACCGAGAGGTCCACCACGTTCCCCTTAAACGCAAAGCCCTTGAACTCTTCAAGAATTGAAAACGCTTTTTTTGCAGCATCCATCGTTCAGCCCTTTGATCTTAATCAGGATAGCAGCTCACTCCTGCCTCAGTATTAAAAAGGTAAGATATTTCTGGCTTGGCAGAGGGTGACAGAGGCCTGCGCCTTGAACAATTATGGCCTTCGAAAAATCAAAGGGCCATAGAGGTTATTAGGTGAGTGCGTTACTGACAGCTCATCCCAAAACCGCAGCATCCATGCGAATGACACGGTCGGCAATCGTAAGCTCATCTTGGCGGTGAGTTATGAAAAGGACTGTCCTCCCTGCGAGATAGTGGGGTAGCTTTGATACGATCCGGCTCCTGGTTTCGTCATCTATCCCAGTGAGTGGTTCATCGAGGATTACTAATTCTGCATTGTGAAGAAGTGCTCGAGCGAGTCGGAGTCGTTGCTCTTCGCCAGTTGAAAATGAAATCCGTCCGTCGCCTATGGTTTCGTCGAGGTGCGGGATTGCAAACTCCGCGCAGATGTCGCCCAGGAGAGCGGTGATTCGAGTGTCAGGTATGTCTTGACCGAGGGTAAGATTGTCCCTCACCGTTGTCTTGAAAAAGGGGTCGTTTGGAGTGATCATCACCGCCCTCAAGGGAGAGGAGTCCCCAGGTGGGTAATTAACGCCATCAATTAAGTAATGTCCACTATACGAAGAGTACCGTCCCAATACTTCGGCAAACGAGGTCTTTCCTGAACCACTCTCACCGAGGAGACCGACGATTTCGCCTCGTTTCAGGGTAAAATGGGGGATGCTGATCTGATGCCCTCCATGCAAAATCGGTGGTCGAGGCTTTCGGATATCAGCAGGATCGTGACAAATGGTAACCTCTACGAGCTCGCAGCTATTCCACGAAGAATGGTGAACTGGCGAATCGTCAGGCGAGATGGCTTTACTATCATCAAGTCCGAGCGCTATCAGCTGTTCTCTTAGTAAGAGAGCATCTTCGCGTTCGTGGATTATTCGGACGTATGCCTCGATAATGTAGACGAGGGTTTGAAAAAGCTCGTCGAAGGACCATTTGAGGAGAACGAGAAAGCCGAGAGGAAGTTCATTCTGAGTAACCTGGTATGCTCCATATCCGATAGTACAGAGCAACATGGTATCGAAGATAGAGAGCTGGATCAGCCATCGCCACGCGTGAAATCGTTTGAGCGAGTCTAGAGCTCCCCACGAGCGGCGGTATGCATCATTCATCGAGGAATGATAGTAGCCTTCACCATGAAATCTTTTCAAAAACGGAAGCCCAATAACAAATGCGGTTTGCCGTTCGCCGGATTTGAGGGTTTCTTTTCGGTGATCTGCTGCGTAAGGTGCAATCTTCGAGGATATAGAGAGTGCAAGGGTCAGGAACAGAGATATGAAAATGAGATTGATGACGAGTATGTAGGGACTTTGAACAAGAAGAATTCCCATGACTGCGACGGTTGAGAACGCCCGTCTTATGAGCGACCAGCTCCACTCATTTCCGACCCGCTCAATGTGTCCCACGTAGATGGAGAGGGAGGTAAAGAGGCGTTCACGTGACAGAGCCCGAAGCCGTGCGAGTGGTGCAGTGAGGGTTGCCTCGGTGATCCGTTGTTGAGCGAGGTTCGCTACCTTTTGGGGTAAGGTCTCTCCAAATCGTCTTGTAAAGTATTCAAGGCACTCCGCCGTGAGAAGAGAAGCAGCCCAGAGAGGAAGATACGATGTCAGAACCTCGGTGGGATTGAGTGTAGGAAGGAGTGAAATAAGATTGCCTAGTATGATAACGGTATAAAACCGAAGAGCTGCACTAAGAAGACCGATCAAGGTGAGCACAGTAAACGTCGTCCGAAACTCCGCAAGATTCCGAAAAAAGGCGATATACGCGATGTTTGGAATTAGATAGGTAAGGTTTCGGCGCATGAGGCCTTCTTCAATAGGGAGCAAATAAGAAATGAATTGATGCGTCTACGCAGATTTTCCGGTGCTTAGCCCACCACCGTCTCAGATACTAATCGAGGGGAGCACTGCCCGCCGGGAGGATGGTACAACTCTCCGTTTCTGGGTCAAAAGCTATGACGGCCTTGCCCGAGCGAATCAGCTGGTGTACTTCATCAACCTTCTGCGAAAGGGTATATGACTGCTCTCCATAATCAGTGCCCTCCCGAGACACAAACTCCTCAATTATTGCGCGGAGGGTTTCTGGGGCGAGCGATGATGCGGGAATGTGCATGGCACGGATTGGGTAATAAACTTACTTCAAGCTTGATAGTAAAGGATCGGTCCACTAGTTGGGTAGAGAATTGCAAGCGATCACAGAAGATGTTTTGGGGGATTCATCGCCGCAATACTCCCGATATGGCGCCCCCGGGATTGCTTGTGGGTGTTGTTCCGTCCCAGCGATTACCGACCGCGGCGAGTGAGGGAGCGATGAGAGGCGGAGCCGTTGGAAATTATTGTCAAGGGTGGGCAGGTGAGAGATTACTTTCTTGCGAGGGCTGAGGATATAGCGTCGTCCTATTATCTTCGCTATCAGAGGCTTCAGTATCTCTGGTATCGAACGACGAAGCCTCGTGTCAGGGACTTTCTCGATGTTGGATTTGGAATCGATCTCCGATCTTGCCGGTTTCGGGAGGCCTGGGCGCATCACTTGGTTCGCACGAGGAGCTTTATAAATGAGGCGACAAAAGAGGGAGGGGATGAGGTTGTGGTGTTGGGAGTTGGACGGCTTCGAGACTGTCCGCTTGCAGAGTTGGTAGAACGTTTTAGCCAGGTGATTTTGATCGATATAGATCCTCGGGTGATCGCGTGGTGTCGTGGCGCAGTTCGGCGATTTGGTGGTCGGGTTTTTTGTGAGGAGAGCGATGTTACTGGGGTTTTTGGCGAATGGAGTGAGGCACTCAAGGCAATAAAGGGCGAAGGGGAAGAGCAGGTGTCCGGCTATCTGAGAAAAGTGGTTGCACCTAAACGGTGGTGGTCTGACGACACAGTAATATCCCTCAATCTTCTCTCTCAGATCGGGGTAATGTGGCGTGACCGAGTCGAGGGAATTCTGGGGCCCAACACAGCGCAAATGGGGAATGTAGCAGAAGCTACATCTTCGGCGATTGCTCGATTAGAAAGGGCGCATAGTTTAGGACTTGCGGCTGCGGAACGATCGGTTCTTGTGGCAGATAGATTTTTTTATTCGGCTCATCAAAGGAGGGGGCCATGGGAGGTAGAAGATGCCCTTTATGGGCTGTGGCCAGAACAGTTGCCGGGGCGACGCGACTGGCTTCGGGGGTCGTGGCTGTGGCAGCTTGTTCCGCCCGATGGTGAGAGAGAAGGAGAGGAGATCGTCCATGAGGTGTGGGCCCGCGCCTTTCAGTAAAGGGAAAGGATAATCTGTAATCTCCGTTTGCCGCATAATTCGATGTCCTCGTGAGGAAATTTAACAGGAAGGATGAGATTGTCTTGGATCGCGGCCGGGGTCCCACCCATTGTGGACTTCCGCTGGATCGCCTATACCACTAGCCATGACTGCACGATTCTTAGCCCCGTTTTCGGCATTCCTCGCCCCGTTCGTCACCGCCTACCTTATTCTTGGGGGAATAACCCGAGTGGTTATTTGGGGGGTCTTTCGCGAGGACTCGCGACTTTCCTGGGGGGGATTACTCACCGCTTTAGTGGCCGGTGTGGTCAATGATGTTGTGGTAAGCATCTTTATGTGCGCGCCTGTTGTTATCGTAATGACTCTGCTTCCGAGTCGTTGGGTAACCCGTCGGCGTGGTGGGCTGATCTTGGGGGCAATGACACTGCTCGGAGTAGGGCTTTTTTTATTCGTAGCGATTGCTGAGGTCCTGTTCTGGGAGGAATTCGAATCACGCTTCAATCTTATTGCGGTTGATTACCTCATATATCCAACTGAGGTCCTTGGAAATATCCAGGAGTCGTATCCGGTAGCCCCAATCCTCGGAGGGCTCTGCGTGGCGACTGTCATGATATGGACATTCTTGTGGAGCCGTGGCCGCGTTGCGGTCATGAGGTCGTGGCGAAACGAATCTTCCTGGCGAGCAAAGTTTCGCCCATCTGGCGTATATGCCTGCTCCATTCTCCCATTTGTGTTCCTGTTTTCAGCCGACTCATTATCTTTTTCGAATAATCGGGCGATAAACGAACTCGCGAGCAACGGTATAGCCACCTTCTTTCGTGCCGCGTGTACCGAGGAGATAGATTATCACCAGTTTTACAAGACGTTACCGAGCGACGAAGCGTTTGCAATCCTCCGTCGTTATTATGAATCGATGGGGGAAGTCTACCCGTCCTCTGAACGGAATTCGTTGATCCGTTCGCAGGTGAGTACCCAACCTGGGCTCGGCAAGCTGAATGTGATTGTCCTGGCTCAGGAGTCATTGGGGGCTCAGTTCGTCGGAGCATATGGGGATACGCGAGGGCTGACTCCCAACGTCGATGCTCTCGCGAAGGAGAGCCTGATGTTCAAGAATGCCTTCGCCACTGGTACTCGTACTGTGCGGGGGCTCGAGGCGATGGTGGCATCATTCCCGCCCATACCGAGTGAATCGATCGTAAAACGGTCGGGGAGCGATAATATTGCCAACTGGGGAGCGATAATGCGCGCGAATGGGTATCGTACCTCGTTCCTTTATGGCGGCTTCGGCGCGTTTGACCACATGAATGCATTTTTTCGGGGAAATGGTTTCGATATTGGTGACCGCCTTAATATCTCCAATCCGCGATTCACAAATATTTGGGGAGTAAGCGATGAAGATCTTTTTCACTATGCCGTCGGATACTTTGATAATCTTACGGCAACCTCCTCTGCCCCATTCTTCTCTGTTGTGCTCAGTACCTCGAATCACAAACCATTTACCTTTCGCCCTGGCGTCCCTGGGGTTCCGACTTCAGGAGGAGGGCGCGAGGCGGGGGTTCGGTACGCTGATTTCGCTATAGGAGAGTTCATCAAGGAGGCAAAGACCCGACCGTGGTTCGATAATACGGTAATTGTTGTTATCGCCGACCATGATTCAAGAGTATATGGTCGTGCCTACGTGCCGGTTGAACACTATCGAATACCGGTCCTCGTGTACTCGCCAGCTCACATCGCTCCGAAGATAAACGAGAAAGTCTTTTCGAGCCTCGATCTGGCACCCACGATCATGGGTCTCCTCGGCATCACCTATTCAGCGCCTTTTTACGGGGTTGATGTGCTGAAAGATTCGATCCCTGCAAGCCGCCCGATTATGTTCAGCCACAACCATAACATCGCTTGGTATGAGAAAGAAAAGCTGACGGTCCTCGGGCTTCAAAAGGAGGTAAGGACGTTCAACTACAGACAGGGTAAGACCACTGATGCGCCAACTGATAAAGAAGCAGGCAAGCTTCTGGCGGCGCACCTTCAGACTGCTTATGAGCTATTTAAATCGAGACAATATTAAAAAGTCCCCTCTATTAAAATCGCTCCATGAGAACATAGCTTTGGTGCTTGAGATAGCTACGGAACTAACACTCGTGCGAATTTGTTAAAGCGGATTGCCAGCTCTCCTCCGATGATTGGTGGGCGTGGTTCTCCATCAATCTGCATCGGTGTGTTGTGAGGTATGCCATAAACATCCAGTTCAGAACCTCGAAGAAACGAGGTAAGATGAGGGAGGATTCCTACGAGACTTCCCACCATCCGCGCATAATCGATTATGGACGATACGACGGTGCATTCGATGATGTCGTCAATCGGCGATGATTCCCTTGTAGCGTGCCCACATCCCATATGACTTCGGACGTTGGAAAAAAGGACACCGCGGGTTGAAGGCACCGACGATGGTTTGTCACCTTTGACAGCGACCGACATCCCCCGCAGCCGAGGCCCCAAATGTTTGAGAGCGAACCGAACGTACATCAATCGATTTAGAGTCCGATTTTTGAGGGATGATGAGCGGCGCCACACATCAAAATCGGCGACGATTGCACCCTCAAAGCCTAGCGACAGGTAATTGCAAAATGGGTGGACCTGCCCGTCTGATAAACAATTCCAGATCGCGAGGTGTCCCTCACGGAGTGCGTCGACGCTCCGCACGATCTCGCCCACTGAAATTCCTCGAAAGAGTCGAAACGTACCGAGGTCACGGGTTAAATCGTTTGCGGTCCCGATTGGAACGAGCGCTACTGGAACGTCAGGGCACGCCATCGAAGTGAGGACTGAGGAGAAGGTACCATCGCCACCTGCAATAACGAGACGATTATATCCAGAAATCGCTCTCAACTGCTCCTCAAGTCGCTCGAATTGCAGAGGAACTACATCCGCGTGCTTACCTGCCTGGTCGGCAAGGTGGCGGCCCTCCCCGTGACCCGAACGCAAATTTATTAGCCAACACTGTCTGTTCATGGCGATAGTCTACGCTCGTTTTTTATCCGCGCAAAGGCGTGGCTAGTGAGCTGATGTCACGAGGGTTTCAGGGAAAAACATCGGTGGCGCTTGTGACTATGAGGATCGCCTCGGTGGTAGTCATTCCGTCCCAGGGGATGGTCTCCGGCACCGAGAACGAATCTCCCTGCATCTGAATTGAGGAACCACCGAGCCCTGGAATGACCCCGAAATACGTCTCATTTCAACCGGCTCTTGATAATACGGAGCGATCATGACAAGGGTACTCCTCACGGGTGCAACGGGATTTGTGGGTAGGAATATCGCTGCGGTTCTTCGGCGGCACCATGAGGTAGTGGGAGTGGGGTCGGCTGACTGGGACCTTATCAGGTACGACCAGTGTGCCGAAATGATAGCATCGATTAATCCTGACGTTGTTGTTCACGCCGCTGGTTTAGTCGGTGGTATCGGTGCTAATCGGGATAATCCCGGCAGGTTTATGTACGAAAATCTAGTGATGGGTACGAACATCGTCCATACCTGCATGACTCAGCACGTCGAAAAATTCATACTTTTGAGCACGGTCTGCGCCTATCCGAAATATACGCAGGTGCCTTTTCGGGAGAGCGATCTCTGGAATGGCTATCCGGAAGAAACGAACGCGCCTTATGGAGTGGCGAAGAAAACCTTGATGAAACTCGTTGATGGTTACCATGAGCAGTATGGATTTAATGGGATCAATCTTATTCCGGTTAATATGTACGGCCCTCACGATCACTTCAATCTGACGACCAGTCATGTTATTCCAGCCCTGATTGTCAAAGTTCAGAACGCTATCGACGAGGGACGCGATAGCATTACCTTATGGGGTTCTGGGCGAGCATCGCGTGAGTTCCTTTATGCCGCCGACCTCGGGGATGCAATACAGAGAGCAATTTCACGAGATGTCTCCCCTGAGCCAATTAATATCGGCACAGGCCGAGAGATAACAATCGCAGAACTCATCACTCTGATCGCACAAAGGATGGGATACGAGGGAGAAATTCGGTACGACCGTTCGAAACCTGACGGCCAGCCACGCCGATGCCTTGACATAACGCGCGCGCAGCAGGTGCTCGGCTTTACGGCACAGACAGAACTTGAGGATGGGCTTGAAGAGACGATAGCGTGGTTTCGGAAGCATCGCCCTGATGAAGATGATGAATCAGAGGTGAGCGTGGGTTATCGGAAGGAGGGAAGAAGTGGAGCTAGAGCCCCATAGGCGGCGGGGTTGGAAATCCCAGCACGCAGCTTTTGAGTGAGCGTTAGGGCCTTTTTCCAGATCAGAGCTCCGTATATTTTTCCCGCCGACCCCGAGCCTTTTCAACAGGATATTTGAGCGCAATCTTATCCAGTTTTTGCTCTACCGCCGATCCAACATCAAAACCGTACGCATCCGCAAGCAAGAGGACCCCAATTACGACGTCTGCGAGCTCGTCCTGAACTTTCCCCTTGTTTGCTTCCTCGGGGCTTTTCCAGAGAAACTCCGCGAGAAGTTCGGCCGCCTCGATAGTAATATCGAGCGCTAGATCCTTGGGATTGTGAAACTGTTTCCAGTCCCGCTCGTCCCGAAAGGCGAGTACTTTTTTCTGGATCTCAGAAATATCGGACATGATACGAGCTCGGTGGTGGGGGTAAGGACTCGTAAGGGATTAGCATGGAGGTCGCAGGTCGTCAATCGGCGAGGAAAGGCTGCATCATCCTTACTGGGGACAATCGTGGGTGTTGGATGGTCGCATGATTGGTTTTTTCCCCAATTCTGCTACCCTTCAACCTGTTTTTTTATTCACGAAAGAGGAACTGTTCCATGCAGGTCATGTTTAACCCCTCGTCTGTTGTTCAGATCCCGAAGGCCCGGATAGCGATTGTTCACGGGGAGTATTATCAAGAACAGATCGACCGTATGATCGAGGCGTGCCGTGAGGTTCTAGCAACGAGTGGGTGCGAGGAGCCGGATGTGTATGCGGTCCCTGGATGTGTGGAGCTACCTCTCGCTACCCGACGGGTTGCACAGCTCGGCAAGGGATACGAGGCAATTATCTGCTTTGGGATTATTATTAAGGGCGATTCGTATCACTTCGACATCGTCCTGGATATCGCGACTCGGGGGCTCGCGCAGGTTATGATGGAGGAAGATATTCCGGTTATCATCCAGATTCTCCCGGCCGATTCGATGGCTATCATCGATGCTCGGACCGGGGCGGATGAACTCAACAAGGGGATTGAGGCGGCGATTGCGGCGGCGAAGATAATCGCGTGGCGCCGAGAGCATGACGTTCCAGGGTTAATGAAGGGGAGGTAAGGAGTCGACATGTTCACTGGAATAGTGGGGGGCACCTCGTCTGTGGTGTCGATAAAGCGTTGCGAGGGGTTGCATACACTTGAGATTGCGTTGGCTCCGGAGGCGCTTTCAGTCCTCGTGGTTGGTTCGAGTGTCGCGATTGATGGGGTGTGTCTGACGGTCACCGAACTTTTGCCTTCGGTGGCGCGGTTTGATGTAATGCGCGAGACCCTTCGGGTGACGACGCTTGGTGAGCTGTGCGAGGGTTCGGTGGTGAATACCGAACTGTCGCTCTCGACGCAGCGAGATATCAGCGGCCATATCGTGTCGGGACACGTTGATGCGACCGCGACGATTATCGCGGTCGAGCGCCCTGATGAGCGCAACTGCACTGTGGTGTTTTCAGTAGATCGGCGGTGGATGAGCTACATTTTCCCGAAGGGCTACATCGCGGTGCATGGGTGTTCGCTCACGGTGGGATCGATCGACCGATTGAAGGGGGAATTTCGGGTTTACCTCATCCCCGAGACGATGCGACGGACGACCTTTGGAAATGCCAAGGTCGGCGGGAGGGTTAACATCGAGGTTGAGCGACAGACGCAGGTATTGGTGGATACGATTCGCGCATGTTTTGAGGAGGCGATCAGAGGAGGTTTTCCGTTCTCTCCCTCTGGGGAGACTCCTTAGAGCCCGACCAGCATCACCTGAACCACCCCCACAAGAAACCCGAGGACGCCACCGAGGAGTTCGATAGTGCGGAGCTCTTTGGAGGCGACTCGATTAATGAGATCCTCAAGTCGGTCAAGTTCGAGCGATGCCACTTTTGATTCGACTATCTGGCCGAAATCTACCTTCTCCTCAACAGTGGTTATTATCTGTTCAATAAGGTGAGGGGTGCGGGCCTCGAGTTGTTGCACAAGCGCTGTGCGGACTCGTGTGAGTGTGTCTCCCTGAAGAAACATAGCAACCATCGGGTTTTGGTCAGCAAAGCCTCGAATGAAGCCATCTATCTCTTGTTCAATCTCGGCGCTGATTTTCGCTTTCGTCTCTGGGAGTTTGAGTACCTTCGTAATGTCATCGTGGTTGATGAGGTCGCGTGCGACCGCATCTCCAACGCTCCGTGCGATCTCTAATTGGCGCTTCGGAACGAGACCGTGCAGGGTGATGAAGCCGAGCTTCATCGGGCGGCGCGGGCGGAACAACATCCTTATCGCGATAAAATTGGTGATCCATCCGATGAAGGCGGCGATGAGGGGGATGAGGATGAGGGAATACGAGATCATTACGAATTCAGCAAAAGATGGGTGGCTGCGGAATGAGAGGGCTCCGATAGGCAGAGATAGTTAGACGAACTCAAGTCGGGCGCAGCTTTCTCATCGAGTAGTCTGCTATTGACTGTTACGCGGGTCAAGCTCATGAGGGGCCCCAGCATGCCAGAAGAGACTTCCCCCTTGGATGGCTCTGTGTCACAATCGGCCCGATAATTTTACTGCCCACTTTTCCCGGGCTCTATAGGGGGGGCTCCCCCTTTCAGCGTTGCCTTTTACGGAGACGGCTAGAGATGAATCTGCACGAATTTCAGGCAAAAGAGATTCTCCGCGCCATGGGGATTCCGACCCTCAAGGGCTTTATCTGTCACTCGCCTGGAGAGGCTGAGGCGGCGGCTGATCATCTTGGTGGGGGGCTCTGTGTCGTAAAAGCCCAGATTCACGCAGGCGGGCGGGGAAAAGGGGGAGGGGTTAAACTCGCTAAGACCCCCGACCAGGCACGGGATCTCGCGGCTTCGATAATTGGGATGACCTTAGTTACTCCCCAAACAGGTCCAAAAGGGAAGCTTGTCAAAAAGGTTTACGTCGAGCAGGGGTGCTCAATTGCTCACGAATACTATCTAAGCTTGTTGGTTGACAGGGGAGGTCGCTGCGTATCCGTAGTTGCCTCGTCAGAAGGGGGAATGGATATCGAGGAAGTGGCGGCGAAGTCTCCCGATAAGATTATTACCCTGCCCATCGACCCCAAGGTTGGTTTCCAAAATTTTCATGGCATCAAGCTCGCTATCGCGTTGGGTTTGCCGTTTTCCAGTGTTAAGAAATTAAGTGCTCTGCTTCGGGGATTGTATGAGGCCTTTCTCCGGTATGACATGAGTCTCCTCGAGATCAACCCCTTAGTTTTGACGACTGAGGGAGATTTTGTTGTTCTGGATGCAAAAGTCTCAATTGATGATAATGCGCTCTTCCGACATCCCGCGCTCAAAGCGATGATGGACTACGATGAGATGGATCCCAAAGATCTGAAAGCCAGTAAGCTAGGTTTGAGCTACATTGCCCTCGACGGTAACATCGGATGTATGGTCAACGGTGCAGGTCTGGCGATGGCCACGATGGATATCATCCAATTTTTCGGTGGGATGCCAGCAAACTTCCTCGATGTCGGTGGGGGTGCGTCAAAGGAGACCGTGACCGAGGCGTTTAAGCTGTTACTATCGGATGCTCACGTGAAAGGAATCCTCGTCAATATCTTTGGCGGAATCATGCGGTGCGATGTCATCGCGCAGGGGATCGTCGAGGCGGCCAAGGAGCTTTCGGTCTCGGTGCCTTTGGTGGTGCGGTTGCAAGGGACTAATGTGGAGAAGGGGCGGGAGATTCTCCAGCAATCGGGGCTCTCAATTACGCCCGCAGATACGATGGATGAGGCTGCGAGCGCGATAATAAAAGCGGTGGCGGTGTAGGCGTAACGGTGGCTGAGGGATGAGGAGGGTGCGATGGCGGTATTAGTCAATAAGCATACCCGGGTGATGACCCAGGGAATTACCGGAAAAAGTGGTTCTTTTCACACGAGGATGTGCCGCGAGTATGGTACTCAGATGGTGGCCGGTGTTGCCCCGGGAAAAGGGGGGACCGATTTTGAGGGGATTCCGCTCTTCGATACCGTCGATCAGGCGAAGGCGAAAACAGGCGCGAATGTGAGCATTATCTATGTTCCACCCCCCTTTGCGGCTGATGCCATCATGGAGGCGGTTGATGCCGACCTTGATCTGGTCATCTGCATCACCGAGGGAATTCCGGTGCTTGACATGTTGCGGGTGAATGCCTTCCTCGAAGGGAAGCGTACGCGGCTATTAGGGCCGAACTGCCCCGGTATCATCACCCCTGGCGAGGCGAAGATAGGTATTATGCCGGGCCACATACATCAGCGCGGAGACATCGGTGTCGTGTCGCGCAGTGGGACCTTGACGTATGAAGCGGTCTTTCAGCTTTCCTCATTAGGACTTGGTCAGTCGACCTGCATTGGGATAGGGGGCGATCCACTCAATGGGACCAACTTTATTGATTGCCTCTCCCTCTTCAATGATGACCCTGAGACCCGTGCAGTGGTGATGATCGGAGAGATAGGTGGTTCCGCCGAGGAGGAGGCCGCTCATTGGATTAAGGGCAGTATGAATAAGCCGGTTGTCGGGTTCATCTGTGGTGCTACCGCGCCTGAGGGTCGCCGCATGGGGCACGCAGGGGCGATTATCAGTCACGGTTCCGGAACGGCTGAAGGAAAGTACAAGGCGCTTGAGGCTGCGGGAGTGCACACTGTTCGGTCGCCTGCCGATATCGGGAAGCGGATGGTTGAGGTTCTCGGTGGGGTAGCTCGATAGTCCCTTTTCGGTTCTTACTGAGTGAGTTTCCTCTCGTGTACATCGGTGAATGACACAGGGCGGTGGGTGGTATGGGACTGGCATTATCGGGAAACTCCGGGCAAACGCCCACTAGTGGAGAGGAGCCACTCTCCACTCTGAAGGGACCGACAGGAGCCTTTTCGACGGCGGACAGCGAGCTCTTCCCTGGTCCGCGTCATCTCTGGTGGGTAGCGGGACTCATCTCGGTAGCCATTCTTGTTCGGCTGATCTTTCTCGGTTATCCTGACCTGATTGACCCCTCAGAATCGCGTTTCGCCACATCGGCTCAACAGATGGTGGCATCGGGCAACTATGTCACTCCGATGATCCACTCGGCTGAGGGATGGCATCCTTATTGGGCCAAACCACCGCTCCACATGTGGCTTACGGCGGCAAGCCTGAGGATGTTTGGCACGACGACCGCTGCTGCGCGGGTACCCGGCTTTTTCAGTATTGTCGTGTGCGGGCTGATTGCGGGCGCCCTTGGAACCATGGTGGTATCGCGCTCCGTGGGGCTTCTCTCCATTCTGGTGTATCTGTCCTTCACAGGAGTATTTCTCGGTTCTGCAGTCAGTTTGACAGATCCAACCCTCGCGCTCTGTGTTTCAGCAGCTTACGGGGCGACCTTTTTTGCCATTTTTCTCGAAGATTCTGGGCCTCGCCGGGAGTGGTGGTTCCGCCTCGCATTCGCCGCGTTGGGCCTCGGATTTCTGGTCAAGGGGCCAGTCGCGGTTGTCCTTTTTGGGGTGGGGATTGGATTATGGTTGCTTGGATCCCGTCGGTGGTCGCTCGTGCGCGAAGTTCCATGGCGGAGTGGGTTGGCAATATGGGGAGTGTGCTGGCTCCCCTGGTATGTGACTGCGGAGATCGCGACCCCCGGGTTTCTGCGATATTTCTTTCTACAGGAAAATCTGCTGCGTTTCGTCAGTAGCAGTGAATCGGGGCTCCGGTATGGAACCCTGCACACCCACTCACGGGGAATGATCTGGGTGATGCTGTTCGGTGTCGCATTCCCGTGGTCGCTTATTGGGATCGGTCGTCTGTGGAGTCGGGAGCGAGCGGCAAGAGCATGCGAAGTGGTTAAGCGTGACCCGCGGGTGCTCTTTCTGCTCTGTTGGGGTGTGTCCTCGCCCCTCTTTTTTACGGCAGCACGTCAGGTGCTACCGACTTATACCTATTCGAGTTTGCCCCCGCTGGCGGTATTGATGGCTTTGGGATTGGCAGCGGTGATTGATTCTCGAGAGTCGCGTCAGAGGCGATCGCCGGGAATTGCTCGGGTCGCCGGATTACTGGGGACGATATGTTTGCTCGGTGGCGTATGGGGGCTCTTTGAAGGGGTCCTATGGCAGGCGGGGAATAAAAGTTTAGGGCTCTTCGCGGTGATTCTCGGAATGTTCGTTGTGCTTGCAGCAAATCGGTACCGGCACAGCAGTGCCACCGTGGTGGTGCCACTAGCGATCTTTGGTTTGATAGCAGCGTATGGAGGGGTGCTCGCGGGAGTCGCGGGTATGGTGTCCGAGCACCGTTCAACCGCGGCGATTATAGAGGCTGCGCGGCTGGATGACGAACAACGGAGTGAGGCCAAACCGCTCGCGGTGTTGTTCAGCGCGCCCCATTCGATCCTTTTTTACGGTGCGGGGGGCGATGATGAACACAGAAAGCGATCAGCGCTTCCCGTCATATCAATGGGATTAAACCTCAGCCAAGCGATGGCCGCGGGCGCGACGAGGTTTATCGTCAAAGAGACTGATCTCAGCCGAATCTCGGCTGAGGAACGATCTCGATTGATAAAGCAGGCGACTCGCGGGCAGTGGCATCTGTTCGGCTTGGCTGCAGGTTAGGTCTTACCTGCCTCGTTTGAGCATCGGGTACAATGTTTACAGGGCGCGGGGGCCATCCCCGACGGGCGCACCCTTCCGGTGTCGAATCATTCACGTTCTTGATGAGCGCTAAAAGCCATATTGACCCATAACCGTACGGAGAGGTCCCAGGCGGTCTGCCTTTGACAAAGGGGGTAAGCGAGTCAGGCCGAACGATATAAGGGACTTCCGCCTTTGTCCGCTGTTGTTGAGTCCGAATAGCGGGGCACAGGGCTCTCTGTCGGAAGGCCAGAAAGCGTTGTTCAGGTGGTTAAGGTGATGGAACGGCCTAGTTCGGAGGAATCAGTCCAGGAATCATCTCAGGCAAGTTGTGTCCTCTGTTCACTGCCCGAAAAATCATTTCCCGACGGTGATATACTGCGAACCTTTGGCAATCGCCTGCGTGCTGAGCTTGGGGTGCTCCTCACCCCACCGCTGGGAAAGTTATCCCCCGAGATCCGGACCGTGCAACAATACGTTGAGGGTTTGGTGCGAGAAGTCGCCCCTGCCGATAACGGGTGGGTGCGGTTGGTCGTAACCATCTACTCGGGCGACACCGCTAATGCGTTTGTAGGAAAAGTCGCGGACCATGAGTGTTTAGATCCGGAGGGTACAGATCTTCGGCGACACTTTGATCCAGATAACGGTAAGCGGCCGGTATATGAAGTGGGGGTCACCCTTGGGTTGCTCCGCCAGCTCCAGTTCGAGGATGAGTTGCTATTTTGCCTCAGCCATGAAATCGCTCATTACACCGAGCGTCATGTTGAGAGGGAGTCGTCTCTTGGAAGCCAAACGCATGAGCCGGTTGCTGACAGTATTGCACTCGATTCTCTTGCGAATTCCGGCAGAAATCCGATAGGAGGATGGCATGCGCTCGAGCGAATTATTTCCCAGCAGACCGCACCGGAGGAAAAAAACACGTTTGAAACGTGCCGCGATGCAGCGTTGTCATCCCATCATGATGAGGGCCTTCGCTTAACCCTTGCGCTCGCAAAGATGAGAGAATTGCACGAAAAGGATCCAACAATCCTGGATCGAGAGAGAACACCTCTACCCGATTTCGTCAAACTCTCAGTGAATCCTCGCCACATCGATCCGCACATCCGAGAGGAAGGATTGGAAATTTGCCGAGACCTCGCCGAACGGTGTGTCGAAGCATCTGTGGCAGAGAGAGACGAGTCCACGCGCATCCGCAAGGTTGCTTGTCATGTTGTCGCCGATGGCCTCCAGGAGGGATTACGATTAATCGTTGAAAAGCCAGGAGTCTCGAACTCTGAAAAACTTGATGCTGTTGTTGGTTTTGTGCAGGCTCTCGCAAAGACCCAAGGGGACGCTCCTCTTATCCTCTCAAGAGATTCGCGGTGGGCTCTTACTCGAACGATTATGAGTCTTCTGCAGGATGGAGGGGAGTTCGAGCAAACGTTGGACCGAGTTAAGCAGCCTCTGTTGGCCGGTTCTCCTGACAGGTGGGAGACACTTCTCGAACCGACTTTTTTATCGAGCGTGTCGCCCCTTGTTAACCGTCACCCCGCAATCATCGATCTGTATAGTCGTCTTCCGGCCAAGGTGACGAGTCTCCGGAGGAAAACTAGTGAGACTGACTTCGGAGAAACGCTCCGATTAGTCAAAAGGGTAAGCTCGCTCGGGGAAAGGATTGATCCGTCGATTGCAGAGCGGATCCATGCTGGTGTTGCTTTAGCACTGGAGAAGGGTCTCAGTGATCCAGGCCTCACACCGGGATGGGGTATGCGATCAACCTATCTCCTTTCGGACACCGATGACAAATCAGCTTTCGGGAGGGCAATTCGGTCTATCGTTGATGATTATGTTGTGACCTCTCGAGACGCCCTTATTGCCGATGTGGGGAAGAACCTTACTGATGGATCGGGGCGCATACCTGATGGATTATTTTCGCTCGCGAATCTGCTACGTTACTCGCCGCTAACCCAACCCGAGAGGGGAGCTCTTGAGACGGCCTTTAGCACCTTCTTCAGCCAGTCAGATGAAAGGGCCCGAGAGAGCTCCATGGAGGTAGATCTCATCGGAAGGCCAGAGCTATTCTCCTTTTTTGCGGATTTGACCCGAGCCCCCTGTATGGGGTCGCATCGGGATGCTATTCGGGATTTTATCTGTTCTCATGTACCCTGCACGAATCTGCCCCGACGGGGGCCAGCAGCTGAGATTCTCGGGATTTTGGAGGGTGAACTGATCGAATCACTCGATAAGAAGGTAATAATCGCTGGGGCGAAGCTTCCCTCTCAGGCTAACGATGAAGCGCCTCTCCGTGATTCCTGTGTTCGCCATCAGGCTTTAAATAGATTGGTGACGCCCATAGCCCTTTTGAGCCGAGATCGCGATAATAGCGCCGAAATCGCGAAGTCCTTTAGTTTCGCGGAGACGAAGCTTTTGATAGAGGAAATCACAAAAAGGTCAGAAGGACTCCACGGCCGCATCATGCGTGGTTCCTTAGGGGCTGGAGTGCCACTCAAACTGAGTGGCGAGGCACCCCGTTTTCTCCTTGATTGTGTTGTGGCCTCTCAACATCAGGATGTGTCACTTGCCTCTTGGTATCAGGTGGTGTCGAATCTCATGGAGATCTCGCCACACTGTCTGAATGGTCGTCCTCATCATCGGAGAGCTCTCGAGAAGTTCCTCTCTTCACAGCTCGACCAACGAACGAATGGTGAAGTCGACGAATGGCTTCGTAAGCCCCATGTTACTGATATTCTCTCATCGAAGGAGTTTGCTCGGCACCTGACGAAGCTTGCGTTGGATCATGGCGGTGAGTGGTCGTCGCTGACGCGAGGCTATCACCCGTGGGGATTGAAACACAAACTAGATAGCCTCGAATCCTCATTCCATTTAGAGACGAAGCATCCAGAGGTTCATCGCCTCTTACGGGAGCAACTTGCTGAAAAAATTGGTGTCCAACCTGATGAAGTCGGCATAATTTTCCCCGAGCAGTCTCGTCGGAGTCTGACGGATCGTGCATCTGGTCTGATGGTGGAGGTACGGGGATTGTCGGCTCTTCTCGCTGCTACCCGGATGCAGCCCGCAGCGGATCAGCTCCATATGATTGAATATCTGATGGGTCGGAACGATTCAGCACCGACTTTTATCACCGAGCTTGATGGTGATTTTCAGGAGCGAAGTGGTTCAGTTTTCACTTGGTCACTCAGTGATTTATTAGAGGATGCCCGCAAACAGCTCGAGGGTGCCGAGACATCTTTGCGCGTGACCGTAGTGTCTAGTTTTTTGGCTGGCCCTCGTGGGCTTCTCAACCTCGAGCAGGGGCGCGATGCCCTCCTCACCCAGATCCTTCAGGGCGTTTCCGAGGAAAGGATGGAGATGGCCCGTCACCTCTCGGAGGTATTGCTCGATTCTCAAGGAGCTTTTGAGGCCCTCGCAGTCGGTTTCCTGCAATCGCGCTCAGATGACGGCGGTAAACCGTTATCGGAGGGGGCAACGCTGGCCCAGCTTTTTCTGGCGCACGGAGTTCCGGGTATCAAATTTATGCAGTATCTCGCCTTTACGCAGGAGTTTAAGGAGTTTTCGGAACACTTCAAAGAGTACCAGGATCAGGCGGATCCCCCAACCTACCTCGAAGCAGTTCGGCTTCTTCAGCAGCAATGGAAGGATGGCGCATGGCCGAGTTATTGGGAGGTAAAATGTGTCAAAGGGAGTGGATCCGTTAACATAGCCGTTGAATGTTTTGACCGAAGTGAGAACGATGGTTTTATCATAACTGTTCCGCGAAAAGAGGTCGCGCTCAGGTCTCAGGTTGACTTTCAGAGCATTGACCGTTTTCTCGAGAAACTGACCGAGAGTGCAAGTGGCAAAGATAGGTATGGCTATCTTCTGGGGCTTTCACGGGTGATTAAACAATCTGTGCCTCTCGAATTCGATAGGCTAGCAAATTTCGAGATGCTGGACTCGGTTCAGCCTATCTATAATCGAACTGTTAACGGTTGGCAGGTTAGAACGGTTAAGGCGAGGGGTATTTTTGGAGACGCAATCGTGATGGGAATGGCACCGGGTGAGAGTGGCCGGGCGATCCGCGACAAAAATCCCGATTTATACCGTGATGCGATGAGGGCACTGGCGCAGGTAGAGCTTAATGTGTTGCTTGGGATGGATCATCGCAATCGCCCGTGGCCGGTTGCTTTGCCCGCAAATCCGGATCTTCATGATGGGCAGGTATTTATCGATATCGATGAGGGGACAAAAACAGTTACCTTCCTTGATTTTGGTCAGGCGATACCTATTTCGAATAAGCAGCGCTCGGCGGGAATTGGGTTACTTGATTTTCTTCGGCGGTCGGCTGATTCCGACCATGCTGGTGCGGCCCGTGCGTTGGGGAGGGCCATGGACATCCAGGTGCCCGTCTCTGAAGTGGGCCCTATCCTTGGTCGGGGAGAGCCGTTGGATAGGTTTATTCGCACGATAGATCTTATCGATAAGTACCAGGGAGAGGTTCCCCTTCCGGTAGTGCACTGGGTAATGGCGATTGACCGTCTCCGAAGTCTGGGGAGTGAGATTGATCAAAGTATTGATCCAACCATGGCGAGGGTTCTCATGGTTCGTGGTATTGGAGGGGGCCTCGTCGGTCATAATGCCGGACGGCTTCTCAAGTTGAAGCTTCAGGAAAAGTTAGCGGTGCGGTGAAAAATTGAGTTGGTAGCTTCCTCTCTCAGTGATGCCTTCACGAATGCTCTCACCCCATTTGAGCGGGACGTGTACGCGTGGGTTGCAAAAGCCCATCCGTACAGCCCAAAAGATTGGTACCGCGACCCTCATGACATTATTGTAGTGTCTGCAATGCAGCATCTTGTTGCCTCTGAGGGTCTTCCCTCGTGGCTGATAACTGCCGCGATTTTGCATGATCGAGGCTATGCGATTTTAGCGAGCAATGATGACCAGACGGCTCGCGACTATCAGCGACGGGCTGGAGCTCACTGGGAGAGCATTGATACTCGCCTTTTGCACTCGAGAATGTCAGCAGAGCTCGGCCGAGAGTGTGTCTTGAAAAAGTTCCGAGGTGCTGCCCAGAAAATACTCCCTCCCTTGGATACCGAAACATTCTTGACCATTATCGAGAAGCATGACCACCCCCTCATAGGAAAATACGAGGAGCTTCCTCCGGTGGGTAGACATCATTTTGATGCGGACAGCCTTTTTTCGATCAGCTTGTTGAGCTTTGTAAAGGATTGGCTCTCATACTGTGCAGACGAGAAAAAACTAGACAAGGCGAGGGGCGCAGGAATTTGCGAGATGGGGGAGGTTTTGTCACCAAATGGTCTTCTCCAGGCGAGGGTAGCTCGGTATTACAAAGAGGATAGCGATCTGCCTGATGGGTGGAACCTTATCGAGACGCCTCTGAACTCGCGGGCCCTTAGCTTTACGGAGGGTGGTCGTTGCTACCCGCCCCACAGTCCGACAGCGCTAAGATGGACCGATACATTTTTTCAAGATCTCGCAAAATGCTGTGCTCTATTGGCTGAGTGTGGATCTATCACTGAATTTTTAACGAACGTCGAACCGATGATCACGGCTCAGTTCGATCTATTGTTAGACTTTTAGCCAAGCAGGTGACAGTCCGCAGTCGCGGTGGGTTTCCTTGAAAATGACTGCAACTTCACCGCTGCCCAACATGCCGCCTCGACCGTCCGCGCCTCGCCCTCAAACGGTCGACAAACATTGAGCCTGATCTCCCCAACGATCGACTCGGCCCCCTCATAGAGGGCTGCTCTTGGCACCAGGCCGATAATATCTGACGACACGGGGTAGCAACCGTAATCGGCAGCAATCGCACGTACGGCGTCCCAGACGGCACGGAGTCCGGTGGTTCGGTAATCGAGGAGGTTGCACGAGACCTCGGCGCACTGGTGGGCCTCTTCGTACCAACCGATGGCACGGAGCCCGGGAAGGGCATGTGGGCGACCGGGGGGGCCGGAGGTACGAATGGCGCGGGCTATCGCGGTCGCGACTTTGGGGTCGGTGGTAGCGAGCTGAATGTTATAGGCGATAAGGATCTCGCGCGCACCGGTGATGAGGGCTCCGAGGGTGGGGTGGAGTCTTGATGGACCGGCGTCAGGGTGTATCTCACCCGTCGCGAGCCGACGCGCGAGCTCGTTCATTCCGCCCTTTCGCAAAAACGGGAGCGACTGGTGAGCGGGGATCGTGGCGGCGGCGCCGTAGAGGAAGGTGGGGAGGTGGTGCTTCGCGGCTGCCCATGTGGCGAGGGTGCGGGCTGACTCGATGGCGTCGGCGAGGGTCGCGGGGGAGACGTCTATCGGGGTGGCTTCTGACGCGGTGGATGCGCTGGTAGGATGCGGCGATGTGTGGTTGGGTGTTACATCTGTGATGCCGGTGTCGGCCCACGAGATATTGCCCAAGATATCACCGATGGGAACGAACGGTGCGACATCGACGGCACCGACGCACGGATGGGTGCCGGTGTGGGTACGCATGTCGATGAGATGGCTGGCGGCGTCGATCAGCGCTGAGCAGCTCGCCACTACTTCGCGAGGCGATCCAATCAGGGTGATGACGGTTCTGTTGGCGGATGCGCTCGTATCTCGGTGTGCAACGTACGCCCCCGCCGCTCCCGCTGCTGCCACCAGCTCGTCGACCGCAGCGGTGTCGCGGCCGAGACTGATGTTGGGAACCGCTTCCAGGAGTTGTGTCTTCTGTGGTGGTCGATCGGGTAGTGGGGTCATGCCGAGGGTTCGGGGAACTTATTGCGTACGTTTTACCCGATTTTACCCCGGGGAACTTGCTTTTTCAGCCCCCTATCGGTAACAATCGGCGAGGGATGGCGACGTAGCTCAGCTGGTTAGAGCGCGGCACTCATAATGCCGAGGTCGGTGGTTCGAGTCCACCCGTCGCTATGTTGTTTGGTTCGAGGTTGTTTGGTTCGAGAAACCCATTCATGGGTCTCTCAGTCGGCTTCAAGCGCTGACAATCGTCGCACGCGAGACTTTCAGCGCGTCGTCCAAATGGGTGCCAGCGTGTTCCGGATCCTCCGTGATCCCGTGGGCCTCCTGACACCGTATCGCCCCCCTTACGCGATTCCCGCCAGGAGCACCCGCCCGAATTTCCGATATACATCCTCCACGGTCATATTTTTTGGGTCTGTCGTTCCCTCAGCGAAATCGGGGTGGTACCTCATCATGTGTTCGAGCACTGCCCGGTCGTGTTCTGATTTGGCAAGAATGTTAAACACGCTGTGCCCCATTATCTGATAATCAACGAGCCCCCACTGCACTAACTGGATAATGTAAGTTGCCGCCTGAAGCAGCTCCTCGGGGGCGGGTGGTCGGTCGAATTGGTAGGAGCCGCCGCCGTAGCGCATTCGGTCGGCGAGCCCGACGAGATTGGCGATCAGTCGCGGATCGCAAAAGGGGGAGAGTATCTCTCGCTCGAGCGTTGAATCGAGATAGGTCATCACCACTGGTTGACATCGTCGGAGAAGCGCTTCATCGACAACTCGATTGAAGTTTTTGGTAAATATAATCAGGAGATTGTGTGTATTGGCGTCGATAGGGGGGCGTGATTCGAGCCAGATCCGCGCGTCCTGAATCGGGCCAAGGAAGAAGGTGTCGATAGACGCATCTGGTTTGTCGAGCTCATCGACGAGAAGAATAACGGGATGCGAGTGCGATCGCATGAAGGCGCGCGACAATATCCCAAGGTTCATGAGCTCTTCGGGATTTTCAGAGCCACCCCGCGCCATCGCATTTGCAAGTGCGAGAGTCGAGGGGGATTCTATCAGGTTCTGCGTCGGCATCCCCTGATAACAGCTGAGGCACATCAACTCAGCTCCCGATATTTTGGCGAGTGATTTCGCGAGAAAACTTTTTCCGCACCCCGAGGGGCCTTCGAGGAGAAGGGAGCGAATGCTGGAGCGCTCGGTATTCAGGCAGAGTGCTATCTGAATGGCAAGATACGGGAGGCACTGATAGCCGACGTCCGAGAATTTACGGGCGAGCTGTTGGGGGTTGCCGATGTGGGCGAAGCCGGGGCGCTCGACGGGGTAGTCGGAGACGAATTGGGTATTGACGTAGCGGTCGTATCGGGTGGTTGTGGCTCTTTTTTCGGAGGATGAGGCTGCGGTGGTTGATTGCAGCTCGGGTTGATTCGCTATGCCCGGGGTGCTCAGCGATAATCCGGCCGATTGCGCCGTTGCAGAAGAGGGGGCAAGGGTGAGTCCCGCCCGAGGTATGGTGGGAGCGAGCCCTCCCTCTCTGGCTGCCGCGGCAGCCTCTGCGAGTCGCCGCATGCGACGCTTTGGAATCATACGGAATTCTCCTCACCTCAGGGGGGCGGGAGTCCGCCCCTTTGATCGCTCTCGACACTATCCTCGGGTATCGGCACAAACGGCGGTTACATGAAGAGCGAAACAATCCCGTCGTCCCCGGCCTTCTCTCAGTAACTCCGTTGCCGTATACTCGCGCCGTTTGGGGTTCGGATCAAGAAAGAGGTGATCATGACGGGGTTCGATGGGGTACTGCGCGAACGTCTTGAGGCTATGAGGGAAGGAGGTTTGGAGCGACATCTTCCTGAGTTTCGCGGGGATCTGATCGACCTTTGCTCAAATGATTATCTGGGGTTAGCGAAATCTCCGGAGTTGCGGATGCGAATCGCGGCTGCAGTTGCGGCTGAGGAGGAGCGAGTGGGGAGCACCGGGTCCCGTCTTCTGACGGGCAACTCCGAGCTGGCGGAAGAAACAGAACGGGAGTTAGCGACGCATTTTCAGGGGGAGGCGGCACTCGTGTTTTCCTCGGGATATGCTGCGAACGTCGGTTTAATATCCGCGGTGGTGGGTCGGGAGGATGTGGTTCTGTTTGATGAGCTCATCCATGCATCTTTGCGCGATGGGATCCGATTAAGTGGGGTGAAGGGTTGGAAGTTTCGGCACAACAACCTTAGTGATCTGAGCGATAAATTGGCGCGCGCGCCACGTCGGGGACGGGTGTGGGTGGTGGTTGAGAGTGTGTACTCGATGGATGGGGACCGGTGTCCGCTCCGCGAGGTGGTCGCCCTGTGTGAGCGGTGGGGTGCTGATTGCATCGTTGATGAGGCTCATAGCACCGGGATTTTCGGAAAGAACGGGTCGGGAATGGTGGTTGATGAGGGGTTAGAAGATCGGGTTGTTGCTCGGGTTCATACCTTCGGAAAGGGTGTTGGGGTTCATGGGGCGTGTGTGGTGGGTTCCTCGGTGCTTCGACGATGGTTGATCAATCGGGCGCGGAGCTTTGTTTATTCGACCGCGCCGGCGGATACATTCTTTATCGCAATCCGTGAGGCTGTCCGGACAGGAGGGGGCGAAGAGGGCGATGCACGGCGGCGCGCGTTGTGGGATCGGATTTCGGTGATGGAAGCAGTGTTAGGGGCCGCGGGGTTGGCGTGGCGAGGGGAGAGCCCTATTGTGCCAATCGTAATGCCGGGGGTGGCGGTCGTTCGGGCCATGGCAACGGCAGCTCGCGAGGCGGGTTATCAGGTGTTGCCCATTCTTGCTCCGACAGTTCCTTCGGGGCTCGAGCGCATTCGGGTGTGTCTCCACGCGGGGGATGATCCGGCGGTGTACAAATCGCTGATCCAGGTCTTTGAGGAGCAGGGATGGCGGGCCGGATTGGGCGGAGGAGAGTGATGAAGCGGTGGCTTGTATCAGGGATTGGGACCGATGTGGGGAAGACTGTCGTATCGGCGGTGCTTTCGGTCGCGTGGGGAGCGGACTACTGGAAACCGGTTCAGACGGGCGCGCGGAGTCTGAGCGACGGCGATGATTCAGGTGATAGTGACCGACTCACGGTACATCATCTGACCGAGGGCTCAGTTCGGTGTCACCCGGAGGTGTACGCATTTCCGCGTCCTGTGTCGCCAGATGCAGCAGCGGCATCTGCCGGGGTATCCATATCGATGTCGAGGATAGTGGCAGCGTGTCCGAAAACAGAGAGTCCGTTGATTATTGAGGGGGCGGGGGGGCTATTGGTGCCACTCTCCTCGGAGGCCGTTATTGCGGATTTCGCTCCGTTGCTTGGAGCGTCGATTGTGTTGGTGTCGCGACACTATTTGGGGAGTATCAATCACACCCTGTTGAGTGTGTCGTACCTGAGGACGCGCGGGCTTCCAGTTGCGGGGATTGTGTTTGTAGGAGACGAGCATCCCGAAACTGAGCGCTCGATCCAGTGCTTCACCGACGTGCCAGTGCTTGGGCGAGTGCCGTGGATGGAGCAGGTGACACCTGCGGCGGTTCGGGAGGTTGCGACTCTGTTTGCATCTCGAAGTGGTGGCCTCTAAGAAATCATGGCGAGGATGACGGTATGGTGCGCGAGCTTGTGGTTGCAGGATGGGGAAGTATCTCATCGCTCGGTGCGGATCGCGAGACGGTGGCGCGTGGCTATGGTGTGGGAGTAGATGCGATCCGGGTGGTGCCTCTTGGAGTTCGGGGTGGTGCGGTTCCCACGATACCAATTGCTGAAGCGGCAGAGGAAGCTCTGAAGGAGCGGTGTCGGACGATACCGATGCTCGCCGAGCGGGATCGGGTGGTACAGCTTGGCGGATACGCCGCGCTCGATGCGGTGGCGGAGGCGAGGACGAGAGGGCTTTCTTTTCGCGGGCGACGGGTGGGGGTCGTGTGTGGCAGCGCGCGGGGAGCGACGGGGTCACTTGAAGCTGAACATGCGCGCTCGTTGGAGGGACAGGGAGTTTCGGTAACGGCATCGCCCTCAACGACTGGCGGGGTTCTCGCTTCGTCGATTGCGGTGGTGTGTGGCATCGATGCGGGGATGAACATTGATACCTCGATGACGTGTACCTCAGGCCTTCATGCTCTGCTGGTGGCTCGCGCCCTCATTCGAGCCGGAGACCTTGATATCGCGGTCGTGGTTGGTGCCGAGGCGGCGCTCACTCCTTTCACGGTGGACCAGGTCGCGGCACTTCGCATTTCGCCCCGATTCGGGGGTGGGGATGGGGATCGATGGCCATGTCGGCCCTTTTCGGGGGAGGAACCACCTGGCCCCGCTATGGTGCTCGGCGAGGGGGCGGTGGCTGTTGTGGTGGTTTCTGAGTTGCTGGCGGGAGAGTTGTCAGGGTCGAGCTGCTGGATCGCGTCGATAGGGTGTGCTGCCGAGGTGCCTCCGTCGTTGACCGGGATCGGAAGCGAGGGGGAGAACTTTCAGGGGGCGATGCGACGAGCGCTCATCGATGGCTGTCTCACTGAGGAAGACCTGTCAGGAATTGTCTGCCACGCTCCGGGTACTCCCAAGGGGGATCGTGCTGAGTGGCGAGCTCTCGGCGCGGTTTTCGATCAGTTGCCGCCACTCATTACGTCGACGAAGTGGTTGACCGGTCACACATATGGTGCATCGGGGCTTCTGAGTATGGAGTTCGGCGACCTGCTGATGGCGGGGCTTATTCCCGCCGCGCCGCCGTTTTCGAGCTATGGGCTTCGGGGTTTTGGGGAGGCAGTCGCTCATGGGGATGACCGCCGCCACGCAATCGTGGTCAACGCCGCGGGCTTCGGCGGGAATGCGATTTCGGTTGTGATGCGTCGCGAGGGTTGACCGAAACGAGATCGCACGTGGAGAGGGAAAGCGATAACAGAAAAGCAAATGATATGACGGGTCGCGGCATTAAGCGGCCCCGTGTCCATTGCTGGTCCCTTCCGTTACTCATCCAGTTCACTCATCCGCAAGGATCGTAAACGCTGCGCCCTGACGCGCTTCTCTGCGCCAATCCTTTCGTCGGCTTAAATAGCGGACCGAACGCCCGCTCGGCGTTGTGGAGGTGATGCAGTATGGTTTTTGCGCCTACCCGCTCGGCGTAGTGGAGGATCCCCCCGCGGAATGGGGGGAACCCAAACCCGAACACCGAGGCGAGATCGATCTGGAAGCCTGCTTCGATGCCGGGAGTTCCCGCGATACCCTCATCAAGGCAACGGATCGCCTCGTTAATCATCGGGTAGACGAGAAGAGGGAGAATCGTTGCGGCAGCCAGTCGCTCAGATACGGTGGGGAGCTTGAGAATCTCTCGAACAGCGGGAGCGGGGGTCCGCTCACGATTGGCGCTCATATCGTAGAACCCGCCCCCGTGCGAGGTCCCTCGACGTCCCTGGGCGGCGAGCGCGATAAGGGCATCGACCCCTGCCATCCTTTCGCCGTGAGTTTCAGCGAGCGCCGTTAGCAGCGGTATGACGGTATCAAAGCCTTGTTGATCAAGGTACGCAAAGGGACCGATCGGCAGGCCGAAAAGAGTCGCCGCAGTGTCAATATCCTCAATGGGATGGCCCTCCCGAAGGAGTCGCAACGCTGCGAGGAGATACGGCGCAAAGATGCGATCCACCAGATAACCCGCTCCGTCCTCAACAATAATAGGGTATCGCCCGATTCCGGTGACAAGGGCGGCCGCGAGCGCGAGCGAGCGATGGCTCGTCGCGGGGGTGCGTACGATCTCGACGAGCGATGACCCGTGGGTTCTCGGAAAAAACTGCATCCCCAGACACCGCTCGGGATGGGGAATGTCCGTCATGAGATTCGATATCCCCCCCGGCGCCGCGCCGATTGCGATGAGACTCGTCGGTTGAGCGGTTGCCGCCAGGTCGGTGAGATGCCGCTTTCGCTCTTCAGGAGGGGCAACGGTGCTATCGAGAATGACTTGAGCACTTCCCACCGCTGCGGGGGTGCCAGTTGTCGGGTTAATCCGGTTGATTATAAAGCTGCGATCCGCCTCTGAGAGAGAACCAAAGCCCTTCACGGTGCGACGAATATCCTCCATCGAGCGGGTTAGTGCCTCGGGGGAGGGGTCGCGCAGAATAACGGGGAATTCACGACGGGCGAGGTCGACCGTCAGCGCCGCTCCCGTTCGGTTTGCCCCCAGCACGACGGCCTGAAGTCCCTCAAGGGAACGACGTGCGCCCTTCCCGAGGTTTTTTGCTGATTCGGTCAGGAAGAATAACTTCACGAGCGATTTGCACTCGGGGGTTACGATAAGTTCGCCGATGCTCTCGGCCTCAGCCCGCAGCCCGGCGAGGATTCCCCTCTCGAGTCCAACGAACGCCGACCGCAACGCCTTCGCAGGAGCGGGATAGTGGCCGTGAAGCGCGGCAAGCTCTCCCTCGCACCGCCGTCGCACGAGGGCGCGTCCGGGTGGGGTGAAGGTGAAGAACTTGTCGAGAAGCGACATGGGGCTGCGACGCGAGACTCCCTCAAGAATCATCGCCTCAGCGGTTCGTATCAGCGATGGTGCCGGGACGATCCGCGAAACGATACCAAGCTTGAGGGCTTCGCGATGGGAGATTATCCGACCGTTGAGGATCATGCGCATCGCCCGGGGAAGCCCAATAAGACGGGTGAGGCGCTGTGTTCCCCCGAACCCTGGGACGATCCCGATCTTCACCTCGGGGAGCCCGAACTTCGTGGAGGGACGATCCGCAGCAATCCGGGCCGAGCACGCAAGGGCGAGCTCGAGTGCTCCCCCGATGCACGGCCCCGTGATAGCCGCTACCACGGGGATAGGCAAGTGTTCGATCCGGTCGAAAAGTGTCTGTCCCAGTGATGCGAGTTCTCGCCCCTCGGCTGAGCTTTGAATCCGTTCAATTGCTCCTATATCGGCACCGACCGAAAACATATCATCGCTCGGGCCCGTTATGATGACCCCTTTGGCTTTATGAGCGATCGCGTGGTCGAGAAGCTGTCCCAGCTGCTCAATTCGCTCCTCAGTTAAAAGAACGGTCGATTCGCCGGGGGCGCCGAGACGGATATGGGCTATGGCGCTCTCGAGAAAGGAGAGTTGATTGAGTGGATGGTTGATGACCGCGTCGGTCGTTCTCAGTGAGAGAGAATCATCGTTCGGGGGATATTGCTCCTCGCTTCCGCCCTGAGAGCGCAACCCATTTCGAGGATTTTCGATAAAAGACATCCGATCCTGAGCCTCCCCACCCATACTGTCTCCCCCTTCCTGACAACTAAGTTTGATGAGCCGATCGAACGAAAGAACGGATCGGCTCTTCGATGAGTCCCCTTTGTAAAGGATTTAGCTCCGAACGGCAATCGGAGAAGATGGGGAAGAGGGGAGGGGGACAAGTGTGATCAAGAGGGAGGTCTGCTTGAGTCGAGGCTTCCAGCATCGGGTTGGCAGCAATAATACGCACCACACACTAGAACTATCCCGAGGATTCGTACTAATGTCCCGAGAGCTGTTGCGTGGGATAGCCCGTAATCCCAGAGGTTGACGAAGGGGACGAGAACTCCGACCTGAAAAAGGAGGATGTTCAAAAAAATAGCCATAGCCGTGGTAGTCAACACAATCACCCGAAAGGGCGGGAAGCCGTATTCAAACACGAGGGTGGGTATGATTGCGGATGCCGGCAGCACCAGCGAGATATATCGGGGCCCAGGAGAGAGGCCACCGTGCCAACCATTAAAGGCAGAGTTAAGGAGCACAAGGATGACGATGAGCACTCCGCAGAGGATGGCGGGCCTACAGAGGGATGAACATCGCACCCGAATTCGTCCCAGAATACTGGGGAAAAGGAAAAAGACGAGGGAGAGAGTCCATGGGTTAGAGATAAGAAGTCCTCTTTGCCAACCGAAGAGGAGTGCATCTAAAACGGCGGGGGAAGGAAGGGTCGAGAATAAGCCAAACAGAAGGCCTGGTTGACGGAACATGGTCGCATTATCAGTAATGATTGACCGCCACGGCACACCAAAAATGAGGAGGTTGTAGCCACCGAGAACGAAAAGCGGTACTGACGCCCCTTTACTGATATCGAGCAATGATTTAACTCTGAGCGTTGATCCTTCGGAAAGAAAAAAGCCCAAAATCGAGGGAAATATGAAAAATCCAGCAGGATCAAATAAGCAAAGCATCCCCCCGAGGAATCCCGACGCCACGGCCCGACCTTGGATGATCGACCCAAGAAGCATCGCGAACAATCCCCCCGCAGCCGCATGGCCCATGAGAATCGACGAAGTCGCAGCCGCGGTATTCCCGAAGAGGAAGATGCTTGCAAAAATAATCTGACCACCTCGGGAGACCTTTTCTTTTTCGAGCGCCTTGAGCAGCATTCCGCAGCCAACCATCATCGGGGCAAGGTTTATGATCGCCACCAGCAGGAGTCGTAGCGATTCGCGGATGATTTGAAAAGGGGCGGCAGCGCACGGCTCTGACGCTACTTCAACGGGAGACCACAGATGCCAGAGATAGATAACCCCCGCACCGACGAGGGAAGGACCCGGCAGTTTATTGGAGTATGAACGGCCATCCAGTCCCACCGTTGTATCGTGGGTACATCCGGCGAATCCTGAAGAAGAGAGGTCACCGCGGGTGGCGAGGTTCACCGCCTGAGAGAGCCGCGCGTTTTCGTTAACGCCTGGCTGGAGGGGTTGGGCAAAGGCGAGGGCTGCAAGAAGGAGGCCGGGCAAGGCTGCCATTCCAACATGGCTTATCCGACCCGCCCGGCTTACCTGAAGGCTAGGTGGGTGCTGTGTTGTCCCTCTCAGGGGCTGAGCCATGGTGCCAAATTTGGAATACCCGATTCAAAGGTGGTGATGAGTCTGCCTAAAATTCTAATTCAAAGAGATTATGGCCTGCGAGTCTACTGCGGAGAAGGCTTTGGAAACATGTGAACTCAGGGAGTTCCTGGCGGCCACAGAGAGGCCCACAGCTATCGCGACGAGGAGGGATATCTCAATCAGGTGTAGCCCCGATTCCCTTTTCGCCGCCCTCTTGAGGACCGGATTAGGCCCTGATGTAGTCGGCTCCAATCTAAAATCCCCCCGTGCCGAACTCGCACAATCCGAGTCTTTCTTTTCCTCACCAAAAAGCCTTCCGTGTTCTACCATCTGCCTCTTACATGAGCCTTTACCGGGGGTCGAAATGGAAAAGTAATTCCTTCGTGCCCACAAGGGCCCAGTATCCCCCCCACGGCCCGGCCCCTCCCCCGTTGATAAAGGTCGGGAGAAAAAATTTAATTCAAAGACAGCGCTGATTCGGTTAGTGCCGGCCTTGAAAACAAGACCAGCACACCCCGAAGGCCGCTCTGATTAGTTCAGGGTCGCGTTTGTCGCCGAATCTACACCCGAAAATGCCTTCGACGCAGATGTCGATATCGTGTTTCGTGCGACAACTGCAATCCCGACCACAATCGCCGCGAGGAGTGCGTACTCAATCAGTCCTGCTCCTCGCTGTTTCTTTTCATTCTTTTCAATGACGACGTCCTCGACGACTTCTTCTTTTACAATTATTTCTGAGCTCATAGCATCCTCGAATTTAATTTGAACAAGGTGGTTTGGGTGGAAGTGGCCCTCATTCTCTCTTCACCCTTTGGTCAAAGAATTAATCGGATTCCACCTTCCTATCGGGGGAGAGTATCCACGGCATTGTTCGGTTACATGAGGAGGGAAAAAAATAAAAAGTGGGGGTCCTTTTGAAATAATCCGAATCGCCTAACCCTCCCCATTTCGCTTCGCCCCGGGCACCTTCTTCGGATCAGCCGTCTGATCTCGCGATGTTTTCAGGGATAAAATTTACAGAGAAACGGAATATTAGATCAGAAGTTCAGCAAGATATGAGGGGCCGTGGTTGCTACCTCTTTATCTCGCGGGGGAAGATTTTTCAGTGGAGCGAGGGGGTATGACCTTTCGTTTTGGCCTGAAAAACGGCGACTATTTCGCCATGCGTGAGAGAAGGCCTTGCCCAAGCCATCGTTTGAGTGGCTGGTTCTTGTGGCGGCGATCTTCTCGTTGTAAATAAAGGCCCCATTCATCACAGTATTTTTGCCTGGAATAGTAGGTATCATTTTTGTAAAGCGGCATACCCAATTCGTCCGTCCGAACAGTCTTATTCGGTGAGATTTTAGAATCGGGATCAATAAAGCCGGGACCTTCCTCATCTGGCATGTCCCGCCTCTGACTCTCAAATCCCGGTCCCCTTTGTGGCTGATTGACACCACCCCCCCAGAGATTCTCCTCGGGTGTTGCGAACGGCTTAGAGTCAGTTATCAATTAAGATGTTAGACTTAATTCTGGGGGGCGTTTTAATTGGCGCGGAAAATGAATTCAAGGCGCGCGGATGGCAATTTCATCCTTTTGCCGCGAAGGTCCCCTCTCGTGTTGTTAATCAATCCCTTTTCTCGCTGTATGCGGTGCCTTGATGCGATCCTCAGCCCTCATTCATCTAAGATGAACTCGACAATTTCCTTTTTCTTCCACGCTGATCCAAACGCTTACTTCTCCGATGCCGCCCCCCCCCCGTCTCATTACCGCCATCCTCTGTGGTGCCCTCCTCGGGGCGGTTGTCAGCTTCAGCTCTGTTTTTGTTGATAATCTCCCCGAAAGGGGAACCATTCTCCAAAAAAATGGCAAGATTCTGGGTGGCGATTTTATTACCTTTTATCTCGCGGGACGGCTATTTCAGGAGAAGCGGGGGGCATTGTACGACCTCTCGTTTCAGCGAGAGTACCGCCGAGAGTTCCTTGATGCGCAGGGGGTCTCCGAATCGCCGGAACTTCCGTTTGTGTACCCAATCCTTGTGGCTGTGATCTTCTCGATGTACGGACAACTCCCTTTTAATACGGCATTTTTTGCCTGGAGTGCTACCTGCGTTATTCTTTCGGTTGGGGCACTCCTGTTGGTGGCTCGGGAAGTAGGGTTATTATCCCGAAAACACGTGACGGTTATCCTCCTCGCAATCGGAGGCTACGCCCCGTTCACGATGAATACCCTCATGTCCGGCCAGTTATCAGCACTCGGGGTGGGGATATGTGCCGGAGTCTTCGTGAGTTTACGACGGTGCCGATATCTCCTCTCGGGAATGATTTTTAGCTTATCGTATTATAAACCCCCTCTTTTTTTGCTCTTATTGGTGTGTCTTAGTCTCACCCAGCCATACCGGTGGATGGTGGGATTCTGTGGAGGAGCGCTAATCCTCGGATCTCTCACCCTCGCGCTGGGGGGGTGGAGCGGGCTTATGTCGTATCTGTCAGCGGCATCATCCTACCTGTACGGCCGAGACTACCTCCCCGGGGCGCAACTTCCTCCGAATCAGGGAGCCGGCCTCTTCGGGGCCATGGTCCAGCTCTTTCCCTCGATTGGCAGTGCTGCCTTTTTTTTGGCCTTTTTGAGCGGACTGATCGTGTATTCGGCGGTGCAGGCTGCACAACGTGAGTCGGCCGATGATAATCGGCTTGCGTTTGTTCTGGTATCTGTTGCGTCAATTGGGTGCTCGGTGCAGTGTATACGGTATGACCTTGCAATTCTTCTTGTGCCATTTTTCATTCTAGCCTCCCTGTTTGGCGAGTTATCGCGTAATAACCGAGTCGTCCTGTCGGCGATCGGAGGGGGGTTTTATGTTGAACTATTCGGACGGCAGGTGGCCATCTTGGGGGGGGAATTCAACTTATCATCGCTCCTGTTCCTTCTGCTCATCGCTACCCTTGTTGTTATGGTGAGGCAGCAGGACGCGCGACGACAGACGGTTCAAACGAGTGCCAATGAGGGAGCTCATGAATGACATCGTGCCGGATGCGGGGGTGCGACTCTCGATAGTGGTCCCCCTAAAGGATGAATCACGACATATCGCGGCTCTTCTCGTGGCTATCCACGCTGCGCTGGAAAATATCGAAGATGCCTACGAGATCATACTTATTGATGATGGTTCTCGGGATAACTCGTGGCGGTTAATCGCGGAGATGGCCTCTGACCCTCGCGTTCGCGGATTAAGATTTTGTCGAAATTTTGGAAAGGAAGCTGCGCTTCGGGCGGGTCTTGAGCACAGCCTCGGAGATGCCGTTGTCACGATGGATGCAGACCTGCAGCATCCTCCTCGCCTACTCGGTGAGATGGTTCGCCGATGGCGATCGGAAGCGACGGAGATAGTAGAGGGAGTGCGACGTCATCCAGCCAAAAGACCTTTTCTCTCGCAGATCGGCGCGTCGGTGGTATATGGAATCTTTCGCCGGGTGACCGGGGTGGACATGGAAGGGCGGACAGATTACCGCTTGCTTGATCGTTCGGTAGTTGACTTTATTTGCTCTCTCCCCGAGCGAGCTACTTTTTTTCGCGGCCTGGTGGCGTGGTATTCCTTTTCGTCGGTGCCGGTTTTTTTTGAAGTTCCCGAGCGTGCTGGAGGTAGAAGTCGGTGGTCTTTCTTCCGATTGGTAAGTTTCGGGATTGATGTCGTAACCAGTTTTACCAATGTTCCGTTACGGCTGATGAGCTTCTTTAGTGCAGGCTTTCTAGCCTTTTCGGCTATTCTCATGGTGCAAACCATTTATCGGTATGTATCAGGTCACGCGGTCGAGGGGTTTACGACGGTGATCCTCTCGGTCTTGCTCGTGGGAGGAGTAGTGACCGCGGGACTTGGGATCGTCGGCGAGTATTTGGCTCGGGTGTACGAGGAGGGGAAAGGTCGGCCGCGGTATCGTATTAGTGAACAAGCGGGGATACGTCTCCGTTCCAACCACCCTTGCTCAGACAGGGAACGATAGCTTTCCCTCGTCTTCGATCTTTCATGTCTCGTAACCATTCACCCCTTTAATTTCGAACAAACTCCCACAACCCCTGAGGGGTGGCGGGGGAAGCCCGTTGGGGGGAGACAAAACAATTCAGCAAAAATCTGCCGACGAGCGTTGAGCCAGTCTGGCCACCGAAATCTCCACAGCTTTTGATGCTTTTAATGTCTTTCGAATAAGTCTTTTAAAAAGGTGGACTGAATAGTTACCATGTCTCGAATGAAAAACCCCTCGATTATCCCCGCCATCGGGATTGCCCTTATCGCCTACTGGACCCTCACGGTTCTTCAGATGCCCGGTTTTGCCGACGATCCGGGTCTTGGCTGGCATCTTCTCACCGGGGAGAAAATTCGGGCCGCCGGCAGTATTCCTCTTTTCGATCCCTACCTGGCATCCACCGAGCCGAGACCTTGGATCGCCGACCAATGGTTGAGCGATTTTCTCTTCGCGAGTATTCTCCATCGTGGTGGTCCAAACCGAGGGATGGCGCTTATTTATGGATTTACGACCTCGGTATTTCTTCTTCTCTTCTTTGGCATAGTCTTCTGCACCGCTTTTGAGAGGGGCCGATCCCAACTTCTCAGTGCGATTGCTTCTCTTATCGCGCTCAAGCTTGCGGCAACCCACTTTATCGTCCGCCCCGTCCTCCTCAGCTTCGTCCCCTTCGCCATCGCCAGCGCGATTACCGGGCGCATCATCTCGAAGGTCCGCGGTGGCACTGTTCCTGGGCTCCGTCAACTCGCCCCCCTTATCCCCCTCACGGCGCTCTGGGCTAACCTGCATCCCTCGTTCGCTCTGGGGATTATTCTCCTCGCGGCAGCCACGACGGGGCTGGTGGTTGATACCGTGATAATCGACCGACGGCCGTTAGCGGTGCGGACGTTTGCCCTCCTTGCGATCACTATCTGTTTGATGGTGGTGGCGACTCTCGCAACGCCTTTTGGAGTGGGGTTACTTCGTCAGGTCTTTGAGCTGGTGGGAAGTGACTTCTTTATGAATCTAAACAATGAATGGCGGCCCCTTAATGCCCGTTCACCCGAGGGAACCCTCTTTTATCAGACCGTTGGGCTTCTCTTAGGAGGGGCATTTTTCGCCGTTCGTCGGGGTGCGCCGTTGTATGTGACCGAGTGTCTGATACTCGGATTTTTTGGGTGGTCGGCGATAACCTCCGTTCGTTTTCTTCCGTACTTTGCAATTCTCGCTGCGCCACCTCTTGCGCAGGCCCTCGTCTGTATCGTCGGGTGCGAGCCCTTTATGCGATTGCCAATTTACCGCCGAGTGGGGGATTACCTTAGTGCCCTTGATGCTGCGGGCAGGCGCGCAGTGCCGTGTTATCTCTGGGCGGTTGCCGCAATCGCAGCGTTTCCGATCATCGATGCCGCGCTTCACGGTACGGTATACCCGTATCAGGGTCCGTTCGAGCAGAGCCGAGAAAAGTTTCCTTACGACGGAGCGGCTGCGCTTGATGACATTATTTCGCGCGAGGCCCCCCCGACACCCGTTGCTGTCGCTGCGACCCCCGACTGGGGGGGGTTTCTCGCTTATCACGGCAAGGGACGATTTAAGCCTGTGATCGATGACAGGAATTCACTTCTCGGTGAGGAAGCGTATAAAGATTTCCTCGAAAACCAGCGGGTAGAGGGCGATATTCTGGGCTATCTGAAGCGAGTGCGGGCGAAATATCTCCTGCTGAAAACCAACGAGCCACTATCAATATATTTGCGAGATACCGGAAAACTAAACGAGCGGTGGCGTGGGAAGGTGAGCGTGATTTTTGAGGTTGTTGATTGAACTGCTCGGTCCCCTTTCATTTGAATTATCCCCCCTCTCACGGTACCATGACTCGAGTCGTCGCCTGCGTGAATGGGCGGTGACAGAAGACCACAAGTTGAAGTGACTGGAGCAAAACAAGATGGAACGACAGCGAACTTTTTCAATCGTAAAACCGGACGCCATGGCAAAGCGAGTTCTTGGGCAGATCCTGGCGACCTTCGAAGAGGCCGGCCTCTCTATCATCGCTGGCCGTATCCACACCATGACGAAGGCAGAGGCTGAACAGTTTTACGCCGAGCATAAAGAGCGGAGTTTCTTTGGTGAGCTCGTTGATTACATGTGCAGTGGGCCGGTATTCATATCGGTTCTGGAGGGAGACAATGCAGTCACTTTGAATCGGACCCTGATGGGAGCGACCGATCCTGCGAAGGCCGATGCGGGGACGATACGGGCGCGATTTGGTGACTCCATCGGAGCGAATGCAGTGCACGGATCTGACAGCCCAACGAGTGCAGCTCGGGAGATAGGTCAATTTTTTCCAGAGGTTGCGTAAGTTTTCGAGCGTCCGGTCTTTTTTGAGCAAAAAGCCCGGACGCTTTGTATAGCGCCTGCTGCGGTGCTATAATCCAAGGTTTGATTGTTCGCTGCCGTCGCGCCTCTCGGTGGCGGCTGTGCTGACCCTCATTAGTCAATTCCTGCTCGTCGAGGTCCCTCTGTCATGTCGCTCGCTGTCGTCCCCATGTCTGAAGAGCAAACCGGCTCCGCCCCCGAGACGCGTTCGCCCCTTGATTTGTTGGCGCATTGTCGGGAATCCCTCGGCAGGGAGATTCAGCACCGCTACGGCGAAGCCCCTTTCCGGGCCACTCAGCTTTTTCAGTGGGTGTACAAGCGCGGCATTCAGGATATCACCCAGATGTCGGACCTTTCCAAAGGGTTCCGAGACCGACTCATGGAGGAGCTCGTCATTCCGACGGGACGCATCCATTCGCGTCAGCTAAGCGAAGATGGGACCCGCAAATATCTTGTCGAGGTGGAGTCACGGGACCTTGTTGAGACGGTGCTCATTAAACAACCTCGTCGGAACACCCTCTGTGTGTCGTCCCAGGTGGGGTGCGCGATGGGGTGTAAGTTCTGTCGGACGGCGACGATGGGCCTTCGGCGGCACCTGAGCGCGTCTGAAATACTTCGTCAGGTGATGGCAGTTATCGCAGATTCGCGGTCTTTCGGAGACACCTTCACTAATGTTGTATTCATGGGGATGGGGGAACCTCTTCACAACCTCCCAAATATTCGCACTGCGGTCAGAGTTCTCACTGATATGCACGGCCTCGGAATCGCTCCCCGGAAGATAACTGTCTCAACGGTGGGTCTGGTCCCCGCGATTCGTGAATTCGGCGCGACCGTTCCCGCTAATATTGCGGTCTCGCTTAACGCGACGACCGACGAGGTTCGCTCGCAGATAATGCCGATAAATCAGCGGTATCCGCTCGGCCAACTTCTGGAGGTTCTGCGCGAGTATCCGGCCAATAAACGGCGACGGATTACGATAGAGTATGTGATGTTGCATGGAGTGAATGACACGACGGAAGATCTCCGTCGGTTACCGGGGCTTCTCAAAGGAGTTCCCGCGAAGGTCAACTTGATTCCGTATAATGCAAACGCAGGTTTGGGTTTTCGAACTCCCCCCGAGGAGTGGGTAGCGCAATGGCAGCGAAAACTTCACGAAAAAGGGGTTGAGGTGACGGTTCGGTGGTCCAAGGGGCGCGACATAGACGCGGCCTGTGGCCAATTGTTGACGGTGACGGGGCAAAAAAAGGGTAAAGCGACGCCGGAAGATATGCTCGCAGCTGGTTAATATGGTCTCGACCCAACCCTAAAACGCCCGTCTACTTTTTTTTCTTTAGGTCTTCTCAGAGGCGTCCGACCCGACCAAGGGGCAGGCGCACGGCTTTCGTCCCACACGTAGGTTTGGAAATCTGGCATTTTTCGGAGAGGTGCATCGATCGTCACCGACGAGCGGTTTCGATACGTCTGCATGCGGGTCTTTCATTCAAGAGTTGATAAGAGAAAATAGTATGGCGGCCGGGTCTGATGTTGTTATGTTCGGGTTGTCGATCCCCTCATTTCTTGCCACGGGGATCTGGGCTCTCGGCGTTTTCTTTTTTCTCGCGGTGGTTTATCTCACCCACCGACTGGTGAGTTTGATAGCTCAGTCGCTCCGGCTCAGACGACAATTAGTATCGATTTTATTTGACCATCCAATCTCCGGTGCCACGGTTGAGGAGCTCGACGTGGCATTCTCTTCGGCCCCCGCCTACCAAGAGCGTTGGCGTCAGATCCGAAGGTCGCTCGCCGTTTTTGAGCCCGAGACCGGAGGGACCAGTCTTGCATCGGCAACGCCACCCCGTCAGGCGTTTAATCCGCAGGAGATACTCGCCGCATGGGTGAACATGCGAATCATTGATACGGTGCCCTCGATCCTTTCAAGCATGGGCCTTCTTTTGACCTTTCTTGCGATTCTCTCAGGCCTCAACGGTGCTATTGTGTCGAGTAGCTCTACCTCGACGGCCGAGTCCCTTCTTGAATTCGAACGAATGCGCGTTGGAATCGTGCATCTTGTGTCAAATCTGTCTGGAAAATTTTTGGCCTCGGTGTGTGCGCTCGGTGCAAGTGCTTTGTTTGTTGTGTATGAGCGGATAGTTGTGGGGATTAGCTTGGCCACTATCGGCTCAATTCGGCGGGTGATCGATGAGAACATTGAGTTCCAGTCGTCCGACCGTGTCCTCCGTGAGATTCAGACAGCGGTCCTTGATTCTGTGAATAGAAGCAGAATTGTATCTGCCCACATTCCCCAATACATCAGGAATGAGGTCCATAATGCAGCGGGGATGACGCTCGAGAGAATCGAGTCAATGATGCAGCAGCTTTGTGCCGTGGCCGCAGATTTCAGAAATCAGCCCGCGGGGTCGGTTGAGATCGTCGAGAGGCCGGGGCTTTCAGTACACTCTGCTGCAGCCGAGGATGCGCACAATCGACTGCTCCGGGGAGTCTCGGAGCAGGTTAAGGCGGTGAGTGCCGCCCTCAGTTCCTCCACCGAGTCGCTGCAACAGATCTCAGCAGCACTCTCTGGATCTACCGGAAAGATGGTGGCTGCGTCTGAAGCGATTGATGACTCGCTCAGGCAACATGCATCGCAATCGAAGGAGCAGCTAGCCGGCATTCTTGCGACACTCGAGGGGGTAGGGGCGCGCATGCAAGAATCGGTGGTCAGAACCTCCCGTAGCTTGAACGAGTCTCTGGAGAAAGTCTCAGCGGGAGTTGAGGTGTCAGTGAATGCTGCAGCGGCGACTTTTGCTCAGATCATTGAGAGAGCCCCGCGTGAGCAAATCCTACCGACACCAGCTAACGATCCGCTCCCCTTGGTGGTCGAGCGGACTGAGGCCCTTATGGGCAAGCTTGAAAAAGCCGTCGCTCACGTCGGGGAGGCAGGTGCCGCGTTCAGCGGTAATGCGGCCAGTTTTGAGCGGGGAGCGGAGGTAATAGAGCGAGCGCTCGCTGGCACCGGACGGCTATTTGAGCAAGGAGAGGCGCTCGTTCTTCAGTCGCAAAAGGTCTTTGACCGCAATGCAGAACAGCTTGAACAATTGCTTTCTATTGGACCGAAATTCGAGCAGTCGATGGGGCGTCTGATGGCCCGATCTCAGGAGCAGCTGGGTCAAGTGCAACACGACGCAGTCGCCGGTATTCGTGACCAGGTGGTGCAGGCAGTTTCAATCAGTTCTGAGACGCTTTCTGTTTCTCTTGAGAGCATCGTTCACAGCCTCGACCAGCTGAAGGGGGTGTTCGCAAAATCTCTCACGGAGACTAACCACGCAGGTGGTACATCTGCATCTGCCATACAGACATACCTCGAGAGGTCAGAGGAATCGCGCGAACGTGCGATTTCCCTTATCGAGTTGGTTGGAGGTCGTTTCGAGGGTGCGCTGGTAAATGCGGTGGGGTCCATCATTTCTACGGTCGAAGAGTCCTCCTCGCATCTGCAAGAGTCGGTGGCTCAACTCGCTTTGACGATGTCAGCAGTTGCTAATCGCGAAACGGCTCAGGCCTCGACCAGTAATGGAGCTCGGGGCTCTACGAGGGACCCTGTTGAGGCGAATTACTCCGAGGTGTTAAAGGCGAGCGCAGCGGCGATGGAGCAGGGAGCACAGGTCCTCACCCAGGTCTTGGAGGGCGCGCGTGCAGTGATAGTTCAGAGCGACCAAGTGGCCGAGCGCTCTCGCAGTTTGATTGATCACCATGGTCAATCGCTCGAGCTGCAGGAGGGGCTATTCAAAAAGCTCGACAATACGATTGCGGGAATAGTTCAGCGGCTCGATAAGCAGGTGTGGCAGTACAACAAGGAAATTCTGGAAGCTCTCAAAGATCAGGTCACCTCAGGGGCTGTTGAGCAGCTGTCGGATATAAGTCTTCTGATAGAGGGGGCAGGTAATTCACTGCGAGGGATTCCGCAACTACTCGCTGAGTCATGCGCCCAGATCGCGAATGCATCAGCGGCGTTTGGTGATTCGCTGATACAGAGAGTCGAGGCAACGGGCTCGCAACTCGAGCGAAGTATCAATGTATTTGAGGCGGTCGGCAATCGAATGCAGCGCATCGTGACCGATAGCTCCGAGTCGGTGAAGCGAGCGGTGGGAGATTCGGTTGGCAAGTTTGAAGGTGTGGTAGCGAAGGCAGCATCAGCCTTCTCAGCCATAGCTGACCGCGAGCGTAGCGGGGCGGAGGCGGTTATTGTTGCGAGTACATCACTTGAGAAAACGGCGGGGCAGTTAGTTTCTTCCTTGTCGGGATTTGGCCCCGCCGTGGAGGCATTCACTCGGGTGAAGTCTGGGCTTGATGAGAGTTCGCGGGCTATTGGGGAGGGTACGGCGGCGTTGAGGGGAGTGATAACTGCGACCCAGCAGCTTCAAGAGCGCGAAGAGGGGCTCACCGAACAGACTCGAGCACTCTTCACGCAGAATGGTGAGGCGCTCAAGGGGTACCATGAGGTATTTTCGACCCTCGATCAGTCGATCGCGAAGATTATGTCGCAGCTCGAGGAACAGATTTGGCGATTCCAGTCACGCATTCAGGAGCAATTCCAGGGAACGCTCGAGCGATACGATGAATTAACGGCCCGAGGTTTGGTGACCTTTGAATCGGCAATTACCAACTTGTCAGACGTCTTGATTGATCACCGCGATAGCGGTGATTCACGGAATGGTTTTCCGGGTGGCTCTCATGGTCCCAGTGGCGATTCTCGGTGATGAGGGGGTGTGACAATGGACCATAAATCGATAGCCCTCAGTAATTCACTAACCGACCTTATGACCTCCCTGATGGTCATTTTTATCCTGATGCTGGTCGTAGCGTTGAGTCATGATCGGGTCGAGACCAAGACAACGGAAGATGCGCGTGAGCGGATCAAATCTGCTCTCGAACAAAGGCTTGTGCCACGATTTGACGGAGTGAAGGTCATTCAGGATGAACAGGACCCCTACACTCTGATCGTCGTCGTCCCAGAGAGAGCTCTCAAGTTCAATCCATCGATCCACGAGGTCGATAAGCAATCGACGGCCTTTCTCGAGCGATTTACCCCTCAGATGAACGAGCTTCTCTGTGCAAAGGACAACCAAGAGTTTGTAAATTCGGTTATCATAGAGGGACATACCGACGCGACGGGGGATCAGAAAGATAATCTTGCTCTGAGCCAGCGGAGGGCACTTGACGTGATGCTCAAAGCGCTCTCTTTCACGACCCCCGAGTACGAGCCGTGCTTCCTTAACATAACCTCGGTGAGTGGAAGAGGTTCGAGCAATCCAATGTGTGAGAGCCCGGGGTCAGAGCCATTCCCCTGCCCAAAGAACGATGAGGAGGGGGCTGAGCACCCGAGCTATTATTATCCAAATGCAGCGTTGAGTCGTCGAGTTGAGTTCAAGATTCGGGTTAAATCCCACCTTGATGGCCTGGTCAGGGAACAGCTTCTCGCAGGGGCTCAGCAGTGAAGGGCTCAGTTATTCGCACCTCTTTACATGGATTACGGCGACTCGAGGAGCTTTCGCGCTCCCTTGGCGGTGGGATAGGTAATTGCGACGAGCCTCCGCCTCTTTTTCCCCTTTTCGAGGAAGCCATTAAGAAGTTTGAAGCCTCGTTCGGAGCGAGGCGACGTCCCGTGAAATCCCGTGAGGCAGAAGAGCTTTGGGCTTCACGTTTTTTGGATGGAATACCAAAAGCGCATCTCACCTCTCTCGACATAGATCGTCTTTGTGACATTCCATCAATTTCAATGAGCCCCGCGTTCATCGCGCATCTTCAGAGTAGAAAAATGCCATTGAGTCGCCGAGCCACTATTGCGATGGTCCGAAGTTATCATCGGGAGTGGGGTGAGCTTGTTAATCGTTTTGGGGTTGTTGAGTTCCTCAGAGGGCGCTTTTCGGAAGGGGAGGATGAGGGAAGTCCACGGCTCCGATTATGGCGAGGATATTTGCGTTTTCTCGTCGATCCCAACGATGTCGATAATCTTTCCCTTGAGGCGGTTAATAACCGACTCTCCTCAGCTCAGCTCGCCGTTCGTTTCGGGATTGATGATGATTCTGGATTTATGAGTGCCGTGACATCAACCGCGATTCGTCGGATCTGTCAACGTCCGAGACCCTCGCCGGATGATCTGCACTACGTCGTAGATGGCCTTTTGCCGTATCGATGGTTTCGACCACGCGACCTGGGACGAGCCCTCTCAAATTTAATTTTGATGAATTCAGGTCGTCCTCCCTCGGTAATCCACAAGGCGGTCCAGGGGATAGCATTGGCTCATCCCAACCTCGGCCCGCTCCCTCGTAATCTCGTGCGCTGGGGTGAAACCGTTGATGAGGAAGCGATAGCCGCGGCCCAGCGCTGGGCGTGGGATGAAAAGGTTTGACAGCCAACGTTCCCGTCGGAACCTATGCAGGGTGACGAAGCGCGGACGACAAGTCAGCAAAAAATTGAAGTGCGAAGGTTTCGGTGGGAGCGGGCTTTGTCAATCTTGGACGCATCTTTCGAGGAGAGGAAGCATCTTCCAAGCAATAACCCTCTCAGGGGAGAAAACTTCTCTTCCCGTCGCCTTGGAGTTACGTGAACGACGCGAGCCTTAAAGGCAACCCGTCCGCGTCGCTGGTCATCCTTCAGCTGGCGTTCTCCTGCATCTCGGCTATATTCTCCGAATCGATTGATGCCGCCTACTCGCTCAAAGCGGCAAGTTTGCAGATTCGGCAATTAGTATCCAGCCCCGATAAGTCCGCTACGATATCTCGAAGCTTCTGCTCCGTCCGGGGACCGTTGTTATTCCGATTTCCGTTTACCTGCGAACAGGTGACAACATCTCGGGCCAGACCAGTTGCTGCCTTTGCATACTGGTCTATCATTCCCCTAATCTTTCGCACTTCGCGACTAAAACTCCGCACGACGCAGCTGCCATTGCATATCTTGGTCGTCTTCAGGAGCCCTCGGGTTATCTCCGCCCTGATCCGAGCTTGGAACCTCTGAGAGGTACGCTCAAGCGGTCGCGCGAGCACCTGAGAGCATCGCTTACTGTTTCGGGCACGTTTGATATCACTGTCCCAAGATTTTCCCACCTCCAAAGATGCACTGAGGAGTCTCGACCCTATTCGGCGCATTTTCGACGTCGGCTTAACGACCACGCACTGGCCTGGGCACTGGCTGACATCCGTCGCCGCTCCTCCACAGATGCCACACGCATCGATGGGCAACGTACACCCCTGCGGAGTGATTGCGGGGTCAGCGGTGGGTGTCGCTGTCGGAGTCGAGGTTGGAGTGGGCGGAATTGGGCTTTCTGTCGGCGTAGCAGTCTCAGTGGGGGTCGCTGTGCTTGTAAAGGTCGCTGAAGGCGTCGGTGTGCTTGTTGGTGTCGCCGTCACGGTGGCCGTTGCCGTCGGGGTGCCCGTGCTGGTTGCGGTTGAAGTCGGAGTCGCCGTTCTCGTTGGGGTGGCAGTAGCTGTGTTCGTTGCTGTTGCGGTGGCTGTCCGTGTGGCGGTTGCGGTTGCCGTGGCCGTCGCGGTGAAGGTCGGGGTGAACGT
>JBIIHQ010000023.1:0-12913 GCA_044235645.1 Bdellovibrionota bacterium
TTGGAACCGTCGGGGTTGTACTTGATCACGAAGGCGTCATACCCACCACTGTTCGTAAGTCCATCGAAGGAGCTGTTCGAAAAACCTCCCACATAGACACTACCATCAGTGCCGGCAGTGATACCCCGCCCCCAGTCTTGCCCCGTACCGCCAGCCCGCCGCGTCCACAGTTTCGTCCCGTTCGGGTCGTACTTTGTAATAAAGGCATCATAGCCTTGCGAAGCGCCAAGTCTTGCCTGTCCATCGAGATTATCCGATAGGGTAACGCCACTCGCATAGATACTCCCATCAGATCCCGTGGTGATGGCATAGCCCCAGTCGTTGTACTCCCCCCCCAGCAACTGCGTCCAAACCTTGGTCCCATCTGTGCTATATTTGGTGATAAAGACGTCCTCGCGGCCCTGAGTTGTCTGACCATCAAAGATGGTGCTGTTCGAGTATCCGACCGAATAAATACTTCCATCGGTGCCAGTAGTAAGGTCGAAATCCCATTCCAATCCTGCCCCACCAATCAGCCGCGTCCATGCCTTGGTCCCATCAGGGCCGAACTTGGTTAAAAAAACATCCTGACCGCCGCTACTCGTCTGCCCTTCGAGGGTGGCGCTATCGGAAACTCCGGTCACATACACACTTCCATCAGTACCAGCGGTTAGAGCGGTACCCTCTTCTAACCCCGCCCCTCCAACCAGACGAGTCCACACTTTATTGGGCTGAGTCGACTGGGAGGTCGTTACCGTCGTTTGCGCCCCCGTTAGCTTCACCCCAAATGAACCGCCTGAACCACCCCCCATCGGCACCCTAACTTCCGCTGACTCCCCCGAAAACAGCTTCTTCCCCTCCCAGGTGGTCCCCCGAATGATCTCCTTGGCCTGCGCCAACAGGTCATTTACCTCGGCTGCTATCGCCGTCCGATCAGCGCCCACATTATTAGCGGTGCTCGCAAGTTCCTGGGCCTCCTCGACGAGAGATTTGCCAAGTGCAAGGGCGCTCTCTGCAGTCGTAAGTTTATCTATCGCTTGCTGAGCATTTTGAAATCCCTGTACGAGAGCGTTTCGCTGACTAACTATCCGCGACCCAGTTATAGAGCTCTTAAACGCCTCCTCCCCGTTCGAATTAGCAGATACAGGGACGTAACCGCTCCGTTTAAGCCGCATTCGAGTCCACCTGCTCAGCGGCATACCATCGACAAATTGGGTCAACATTGGAGTACTCGCCGATGATTCTTCAGCCCGCGCTTCTCCGCATGGCCCTCGACGACTGAAACGACCACCCGACATAAAAGTTGAGAGATTGACGCTCTTTTTTTGAGAATAAGGCTCGGACCTCTCATCTATTCCAATCTCCAGAGGTTAGTCGAGGCGCCCCAATCCCTCTCCCCCCCACGATTCCGGACAAGAGGCTCCTTCTCAAGGTGACATCGACAGCAAAAATACCGTACGATTTCATCAAGACAGTAATCTGTTGCACCCCTCACTTTCTCCCCCGCTTCGGATCAAGCGCTATGACCACTTCACCCCTCGCCACCATCATCAACTATATTGACACGCTCATCCCACCTACCGCATACACCGACGCGAGCCAGAATGGGCTGCAGGTCGATGCCGGAAACGTCACTGTCAGTCATGTGGGATGTGCTGTCGATGCAGGGGAAAGCGTTATCGATGAGGCTCTCGCCCGAGGGGTTGATCTCCTCGTTGTTCATCACGGCCTCTTGTGGTCGACTTTTCCGAGTCGCCTTACCGGGTCCCTCGCGCGAAAGGTGCGACTTCTCATGACCGGGGGGTGCTCTCTCTACGCCTCGCACCTCCCCCTTGATGGTCATCAGGTTCTCGGGAATGCCGTTCAGCTAGCCGCCACCCTTCACCTTCAGGAGCTCGCCCCTTTTTGCCACTATAAGGGAGGGCCGGTAGGATGTCGCGGTACCTTCGTGCGTCCTACCTCGATTGAGGCTCTCACTCAAACGATCTCGACATTTCTCGGGCACTCCCCCGTAAAATTTCTTCCTTTCGGGGAGACCACTTTTCGAACGGTAGCAATAGTTACTGGTTCAGGATCATTCGCTATCGAAGAGTGTGCCGCATCCGGTATCGACCTGCTTCTCTCGGGAGAGCCAAAACATGAGGCGTATCATCTCGCCAAAGAATTGCGGCAATCCGTTCTATTCGCCGGTCACTACGCCACAGAGACGTTCGGTGTAGCGGCGCTTGAGCGCGAGATCGCGAAGCAGTTCGGAGTGCGCACGAGCTTTATTGACCAGCCGAGCGGTATTTAGTGCCATCTGAAAGGGAGTGTAACTGCCTAATCCATTGGTAAGAGACGTGATTTTTACGGCCGGCTCTTGCGACTTTATGGGCAGTTGTGTTCATAAAGCCGCAAGCTTAGGGAGCCCTCGGGAACACGGAGGGTCCAGCAGCGCCCGACAGGCGTTTCGGCGACGTGGGTGAAATCACCCTCAGATTGTTGATACATACCTGGAGCCCTCCTGAAAAACCCAAGAATAGTTTTTCAGGATCACCTATTTCGTGCCCCGCCTTTTTTCTAATTCTTCTCCTCTAGTTCCCTCTTCAGTAACACCTCTTGCGTCAGCTGCAATCCGAGCTCGCGCAACGTCATATCGGAGACGGTCGATGGTGCTCCCATCATCAGATCCTCAACCGTTTGCGCCATCGGGAAGGGGACGACCTCGCGGAGTGTTGATGATTGTGTCAACAACATCACGATCCGCTCGATACCGGGCGCCATACCTCCGTGAGGGGGTGCCCCAAAAGCAAACGCCTTGATCATCCCACCGAACTTTTCATCGACCGTTGCGCGAGAATATCCCGCTATCTCGAAGAGACGGTACATAATCTCGGGGTCATGATTTCGAATCGCACCGCTTGTGAGCTCCATCCCGTTGCAAACGATGTCGTACTGGTACGCGACCAGATCCAGAGGTGCTATCCGCTCGACCGCCTCCAATCCACCCTGGGGCATTGAAAAGGGGTTATGGGCAAACCCGATCACTCCGGTCGCTTCATCCAACTCAAACATCGGAAAATCGACGATCCAGCAGAATCGATACACTTCTCGTTCGATTGCATCAAACTTTGCGGCTGCTTTCAAGCGGAGTTTCCCCATCGCAGAGCGGGTTTTTGTTCCCGGACCTGCTGCAATAAAAACCACCGAGTGCGATGAACCGTTACTCCCCCGCTCTCCGCTCACCACTCTGATAATCGCCTGCTGCTCCTCGGGTGTTAGCACCTTCGCGAATGATCCTTTAACCTCGCCCCCAGCCACCGTGAGGTAACCGAGCCCCGTGTCTGTGATCTGCTTATACAACTCGACCAAGTCCTCGAGCACCCGACGAGAGGGTATTTCATTGACCGGAAAGGAAAGTGCGATAACCTCACCCCGTTCTTCGATACAACGGCGGATCACCTGAAATCCGGTATCGCGAAGAATATCGGTGACCGTGCACAGCTCCTGGGCAATCCGAAGGTCGGGCTTGTCGGAGCCGAATCGCTCAATGGCGTCGTTGTACCGGATGCGTGGAAATGGTGCATCGGTAATTTTCCACGATGAGAACGCGCGGAACAGTTCAGGGAAGAGCGCGTCCCCTACCGCAAATACATCCTCTTGTTCAACGAAGGACATTTCGAGATCAAGCTGGTAAAACTCCCCCGGTGAGCGGTCAGCCCGGGGATCTTCATCCCGAAAACAGGGCGCTATCTGAAAATAACGGTCAAAGCCAGCGACCATGAGGAGCTGCTTGAACTGTTGAGGAGCCTGTGGTAGCGCAAAGAACTTACCCGGATGCAGGCGCGATGGGACCAGATAATCCCGCGCCCCTTCGGGGGAGCTCACCGTGAGGATCGGCGTCTGAAACTCAACGAAACCCATTCCATGCATAAGTTCGCGGATCTTCTTGATGACGGCTGCGCGAGTAAGGATCGTCCGATGGAGCTCGGCGCGACGAAGCTCAAGAAACCGATACTTGAGTCGCTGCTGCTCGGGCGCGTTATCATCTTCGGCGACCTGAAAGGGTAGAAGGGCTGCACGCGAGAGAACCTCCACCGACGACACCTGCACCTCCACCTCCCCGGTCGCCATTTTTGAATTTTTAACCTGCGCAGCCCGCTCGACTACGGTCCCCGTCGCCGTAATAACAGACTCAACCCGCACATCACCCAACACCGCCGCACTCTCACCCGAGAGGACGAGCTGGGTCACCCCATAGTTGTCTCGGAGGTCAACAAATACTAGCGACCCGTGATCTCGCTTCCGCTCTATCCAACCCGAAAGGGTGACGTTTAGAGATACATGCTCAACCCGAAGCTCACCACAACTATGGCTACGATAGCGGCTGCGGAGCGATGATGGCCGAGCGGGGGTGTCAGAGTGCGATGAAGCAGCAGAGGACATAACGAAACCTACAATTATTGACGAAACACTTGGGAAAGGGGGGGTTAGAAACAGAGACAGTGGACTCAACTCACGGAACCCCGTGTCTAAACTCCCACCGCCGCCCAGAACCCATCCACCGACGCATGGTAACGATAACCTGACCTTCCCTCAAGGTATACGCCGATTCACTGTTCCCAAAGTGTCAGAGACCTCGGGGAACAAGTTCCGGAAGCCTCCTACCGGGAGCGGACCCGAGGTGTCAGAGACCTTGGGTGAGCTGGGAGCCTCGGGGGGAGCACGTGCCCCCGCACGTCCTTCCACACCCCCATGGTGTCAGAGACCTTGGGGGACCAGGAGACCTTGGGGGACCAGCCTCCATGCGTTCACGAATCCTCTTTTTGTCTGCTGTCTAAAACTCAGCGCGAAAGGAGAACCTCGCTATCTCGACTTACCTCAATGGCGAGCGTCCACTCATCGACAGCGGCGAAGTTACATCGCTGACCTCAACTTGAGTGAGGGCTATCATGAGGGGGTGAACTATCTCTGCCAGGGTTTGTGTCCCCAGAGCTGTTACTGACAGGGAGGGCAGGTGTTGTCAATGCTTTTCGCTTGACAAGGTAAAGACCAGGGGGGAACTGGTCCCTTCATTTTTTAGCCGGAGCGAGCCATCCTCCTGCTGGTCACCAATTTTTCCTGTGCACCGTTCGAGCGCCATGAGGTCTTCGTCCATGGGCTCAATGTGGCCAACTGCCCGCCCAGCCCCGATCCTACCCGCGCAGATGGATGCATGAGCGGGCGACACGGCAAGCTACTCCTTCGGGAAAAGGGCACCACGCCTTGAATTCTGCTCTACACCAGCAACAAACATACAGCCCTCTCATCCTATCGCCATGAACCCCAGTGGACCTCCTCTCGGCACTACCCGAAACCAGCCCTCACACCGAGCGTCTACAATCCCCAGAAATGACTCGAGTTGCTCAAAATGTCCCTCGAGCAGTTCCCACAGGGCAGCCCATCCCGCATAAATTGCCTCAATCCTCGCACGCTGATTGGCCACTCTTATGTCGTATGTTTTATCGAGGTGTGTCAGATAAGCCCGATCGGCATCACTCAATCGTCACCATGCCGCGTTTGTCCCTGAACTCTCTTGTGGCTCTCGACGGGCGTACCGAGCGAAATCCTCGGGGCCGAGCCGCCCCCCCTGCTAGGAGTCCGGATTCCTAATCACCGCTACTGACTGAGCTGAGAAGTTTTATTGACATATTACAGGCAGGAACGTTTAAGGGGCCGTGATACCAGCCCGATGATGCACCCATCTCATGGTAAAAGGACCTCGGTAGTGAATATACTCGCGACGGTCGAACGTATATTACCTTCCACCCAAGTGCGTACCCCAAAAAGGCAGAAGGTCGCCCGTGCTCTACCCCCGCTTTCGCAAAAGCGCCAACACTCCATCCGCGATTCGAGCCGCCGCGGCCGCATCATCGCTCCCATCCCCCGGTTTCTTCTGATACGACTCGTACGCAGTAGGGTCAAGCATCTCCTCCAGATGAGCTTGCATACGGCTCGCGAAAGCGGCTCCTTCAGGACATACCACCCCCTGGTGGCGCTCGACGAGAAGACGGGCGTTGTAGTGTTGTTCCTCCGCTCCCGGTAGCGGGACGAGGATCGATGGACGGCCGGTATATCGTAGCTCACGCATCATCCCGAGACCCGAGCGGCTAATGACGATCGATGCCCACTGATACGCTTCGATCATCGAGTCAATAAAGGTCACCACTGTCGCATCAACACCTGCATTCTGGTAGGCGTTGCCAACCGCTTCTACCCACTCAGGCCTGCACTGATGGCGAACCTTTAAACCTCGCTCAGCGAAGAATGGCGCGAGCGCGATTCCGACCTCATCAAGCGCACGCGCTCCTTGTGACCCCCCGGTAATTAGCACCGTCCGCCGCTCCTCGGCGGCAAAAGGCGCGAAGTTCGACCGTGTCAACTCGGGACGAAGCGGTTGGCCGGTTACCACGGTGTGCGCCCACATCGGCATATGCGCATCTGCGAAACTGACCGAACACTTCGTCGCCACCACACTCAACGCCCAGTTCGCCCAGCCGGGCCGACGCTCTGCTTCATGAATCCACGTTCGAACTCCCCGCAAAGCCCCGACCACAACCGGCAGCACCGATGCGTACCCTCCCACACCGATAACAACCCCCGGCTGAAGCTGTCGCACAAGACTCCACGCCTGAAGCAGTCCGGCTGGAAGATGAAGGAGCCATGCGACTACTCCCCGCATGCCCATGCGTCTGAGCTTGCGCGAGAGCACGACATACCGAGGATACCCACCCCCATCAACGAGCTTCTCTTCGAGTGGGGTGCCCGCACCAACAAACGCGATCCTCACTTCGGGATCAGCCCGCTTGAGAGCATCGGCAATGTAGAGAGCCGGAAGGAGATGACCCCCTGTCCCACTTGCTGCGATAAGAATTGTTCCTGACATACGGCTCCCATGAAAGCACCCATGATCGTGTGTGGCCACCACATGCGGCGGCATCCTCTCGATCGGTTACAAAAAACCGCGTTGACGCGAGCGAAGAAGTCCCAGCATCATGCCGATGGATGCAAGCGTGCTCACCAGGCTTGAGCCACCATATCCGATCAACGGCAACACAAGCCCCTTCGTCGGCAACATACCACTGACAACCCCCATATTGAGGAACGCAGGGAGCGCCACCATCACCGTTAAACCGACGGCAAGAGTAAAGGCGAACATATCACCCGATAGGCGACGCGCTAACAGCAACCCACGCCACAACAGGATAAGGAAGATGCACAGTACCGCGACACACCCAGCAAAGCCAAGCTCCTCGCCGATGAGGGCAAAAATAAAGTCGGTATGAGCGGCAGGGAGAAAAAAGAGCTTTTGCTTACTTGCTCCCAACCCTACCCCCCACACATCCCCACTTCCGAGCGCGATGAGCGACTGATCGAGCTGATACCCTTTCCCGCGCGGATCGGCGCCAGGGTTAAGAAAATGAACCACCCGCGACATCCGGTATGAGGAGGTAACCACCAGGAGTGTAGCGGCGAGAGCCCCACCCCCGATTACCGCGCCCAAATACCGCCACGGCACCCCTGCTGCAATACTCATGGCAAAGATAACTGCACACAAAACCGCGGTGCTTCCAAAATCAGGCTGCGACAAAAAAAGAGCCGCGATCACCCCCATCAGGAGCGCAGGCCGCACAACACCCACCCCAAATCGGTGAATTTCATGCTCATGGCGGGCAAAAAAGCTCGCAACAAATATCACAAATAAAAGCTTTACCACCTCGCCGGGCTGCGCCGTTGTTATCCCTAAATTAACCCACCGGCGCGCCCCACCATCCCGCAATCCAATCCCCGGAATAACGGTCAGCAGCAACAAACCGACGCAGAGAGGATACAGAAACCTCGCATACTGCTTCACGCGACTCATATTCACGAACGAGAGAACAAACATAGCGACCAGCCCTAAAAAGGCCGCCACTCCCTGCCTTTTGACATAGTGAAGAGGATCGCCAAACTCCTTTTCTGCACTCACTCCCGTCGCCGAATAGATCATCACCAGTCCAAACATCACGAGAAAAACCGCGATTCCGACAAGCGTACGATCAGCTACAAGGGGTGGGCGGAGTTCTCGTGGTGTTGCCATAGATGATGCTCGAAAAAGAACAACCCCAATTCATTAAAATAGAGGGGAGAGCAAGGAGTAAAATGTAGCAGGTGCTACATTAAAGTATCGCTAATCTCAGAATCTGCGGGACCAAGATAATCCCTCACAAGATCCTTAAACCGATCACCCCTCTCCTCAAAACTCCTATACTCATCAAAGCTCGCAGCACCAGGGGAAAAGAGCACGACTTCCTGAAGCCCCTGCTCACGGGCAAGAGGGTCTTTCGTCATAACGAGCCGAACGGCGTCAGCCACCCCATCGACGCGCGCAACTGCAACCCCGCACTCCTCCGCGTATCGCTCAAGGAGGGGACCATCTTTACCAAAACAGATGACCGACACGATTCGGCGAGCCGATTCGTCACGAACGAGTGAGAAAAGGGGATCCCATGACCCTGCCTTTACCAACCCTCCGATCATCACCACGATCCCATGTCGAGGATACTGAGCCGCAACACTGACGACAGCAGCGACCGTTGCCGCAACCGTCGTCGACTTTGAGTCGTTGATCACAACCCGCTGCCCCCACCGTCCCACGACCTCAGTTCGATGCGACAGCCCCCGAAACTTCGAGACCATTCGCTCAAATGCGGCGACGGGACCACCCTTGATTCGAAAGGCAGCGAACGCCGCGGCAAAATTGTATCGATGATGAAGCCCCTCGAGTGGGGCATCGGCCAGCTCGACGATCCCTTCGTCCACAAAAAGAGCTCCCGTTCCGTTGCTGTCCCGACAAAATCGATACCACAGACGGTCGCGCCCCTCCTCTGGAGCATAATCGATCACCACGCCATTAGCACCAGCCGGAATTGTACGACCAAACCAGATAACTGAGCTTTTTACCTCTTCGGAAGCGGTCCGGACCAACGGATCATCGCTATTAAGCACCGCGATCTTAGCTGCATCTTGTTGCCGAAAGAGCCGCAGCTTCGCTTCGCGATACCGATCCATCGAACCATGACGTTCGAGATGATTCTCTGAAAGATTGAGAAATACCCCCACCTCGGGACATATCACCGTGCAGCTCTCGAGCTGATAACTGGACGCTTCTGCGACGAGTATATCGAACCGCTTACCATCACCGATTGCCGCCACCACCGGGGTGCCCACGTTGCCACACAAAAAAGACCGAACTCCGGCCTCGCACCACGCGGCATGGATCAAAGAAACCGTCGTGCTCTTACCATTACTCCCCGTGACGACCGTCGCTGGCACCCCTGAAGCCTCGATACCAAGCTCGAACTCGCCTACCACTGGCACGCGATGCCGCATAAAAACTGCTGCGGTCGGACCGTTGAGCGAAACGCCAGGGCTCAAGACCACCCCTGCAAGACCCTCAACGAAGGAAGCCACCGCCTCGCCATCTACCCCCCAATAAACCTCTCCTCCAGCCTCACGGACTGCCGCAAGCTCCGAACCAAGGCAGGAGCCTCGCCAAAATGTCTCCTCATCTCGGCGCTCTAGGCAGATCGGCCGCGCTCCATGACGGACCAGAAACTGCGCTGCGGCGATGCCGCTGACACCAAGGCCGACCACCCCGACTCGGGCTCCCGGAGTCGTCACCGTTCTCAATACCGCGTGTGCTGTGCCTTCTATCACCACTTCCCTTCTTTCCTCAACCATCCAATAATATTGGCTCAACATCCCACACAGCACGACTCGCGGTCCGGGGCCAACCGACAAAACGGTACTATCAGAGATTGATAGTCACCGCAGCTTCAGCGTCGTCAACGAGAGTAGCGCAAGAACTATCGAGATAATCCAAAATCTCACAATAATCTTCGGCTCTGCCCACCCTTTGAGCTCAAAATGGTGATGGATTGGCGCCATCTTGAATACTCGCTTTTTCCTCCACTTGTAGGAATATCGCTGAATAATGACCGAGAGCGTCTCGACCACAAATATCCCCCCCGAAACAACGAGCATCAGCTCCTGTTTGCATAGAACAGAGACAAACCCGAGGATGCCCCCGAGAGCGAGCGCCCCCGTGTCACCCATAAAGACTTGAGCAGGGAAGGTGTTGTACCACAAAAAGCCGAGTCCGGAGGCAACAACCGCAGAGAGAATAATGCTAATTTCACCAAGATTAGGGACGTATAAGACCCCAATGTATTCCGCTATCCTCGCGTGTCCTGAGACATAACAGAACACCGCGTAGGTCACTGCAACCGTCATAACCGGACCAATCGCGAGCCCATCCAGCCCATCCGTGAGATTGACCGCATTTGAGGTACCGATGACAACGAATATGACGAAAGGGACAAAGAGAATCCCCAGCGGAATAGCGGCCTGCTTGAAGAAAGGAAGCTGAAGCGTCGATGGGAAAGCTGACCACAAAAGCCAACCCGCCGCAATTCCCGCGACCGACACCTGCAGGAGGAGCTTCTGTCGCTCGCTGAGCCCCTTGGAATCCTGCTTGGTGATTTTCTTCCAGTCATCAAGAAATCCAACGTAAGCGAAGAGGTTAAACACGATCAGCGAAACCCAAACCGCACCAACCGAGAGATCACAAAAAAGAAGCGTGGATAGCGTAACCGCAACCACAATCACTAATCCCCCCATCGTCGGCGTTCCCCGCTTCGTCTCATGCTCACGGGGACCATCATCTCGAATCGGCTGTCCCTTCACCCCCATCCGGTGCAACCGTCGAATAAAGAGTGGCTCAACGACCAGCAAAAAAAGGAAGCAGAAAAAAAACGCCGCCAGGCACCGAAATGTCTGGTATCGAAAGACATTTAGCACGGCATAGTAGCCAGACAGCCCTTGATAGAGAAGATGGTAAAGCACAGATGCTCCGGGAGAAGAGGAATCGAGGGATTGGATCCGGACAGTAGCGAACACTGCGAGCACACGCAACAACAGTCGCCGCCGGGGCACTATACCCTAAGTGACCAATGGTTTCGATGGTAGCAAAAAAAACAAAGGCATTTCAGTTGATTCCTCCACGCCGAACCGATAGCTGGACAGCTCGGACCGGGCAAAGGAGTTCACATGAGTCATCCTTGTTTAAAATTTGTACAAAAACGTTTGATCTGATGGGGTGGGAGGGGGTAAAATCATAGAACAGAAGACCGACGAGGAGGATGTTCAGTGAGGTTGCATATGAGGTATTTACCGCGACACAGGCCCACTCGGGAGCGTGGAAACATATTTCTAGGGGCAGCGATACTTGCTCCGATGGCGTTTGCTACGCTGGCGGGCATTGGATTTTACGCGGACCTCATCTGGACCAAGACGCGTCTGGCAGATAGTGCTCGGATGATTGCTCAGGCTATCCAGGATGATCCGGGGATTGCTCAGGGAAGTTTTGGCGGTACCCTCGGAGACCTTGACCGGGTTGTTTTAGCTGCAACGGGGAACAGGGAGCCCGTGCCGGCTGGATTCAATGTGTCAAAGTACAAAAGCTGCAACCCAGACCTCGCGCAGGCCGGGTGGAGTGACGACCAGCTACGCGAGCATTTCGTCAGGGCTGGAGCATATGAGGGTCGGCCTGGAGTATTTGGAGACTGCAGTAAAAGAACAATAAACCGCGACACCGTGGTAAATATTAAGGCCTACGGGGCTCAGCCGACCAGCTCTGATATTGCAACACAGTTCCCCTATCACTCGTTGTCGGAAGTACCTGAAGGGGGACGGTCCGATGGATGGCATCCCAGTGGAAGGATTTATTATCCCGGACAGCCCCTCGTTTGGAACTACGCGAACCCCAATCCCGATCCCACCCAGCCCTATTGGATCTCTGTGGTGGCAAAAAAGCCTGTTCGACAACTATCTTTATTTGGCTTTACGTTTGGGACACAGCCGGAAGTTACAAACTACGCTGTGGTGCGGGTCGTGCCGAAACCCCCTTTAAACGAGGGGCTCAAGAGGGTTATTGGGGGTTCAACGGGTCAGATAAGAGGGGTAGCTGCAATCAACCAAGCTTTGGAGGAGGGAATACTCGTTGGCTGGGGCGATTCGAATGCCCGAAAGCCGGACAGGGATCACAACCTTAGCGTGTGTCGATTAGGTAGTACTCCAACGGATGCCGATATCGAGAAGCTTTTCAAGGAGCCCGGCTGTGCACACCGTTTCTGTAACGGAAAGTTTCCAGAGATTACGCGTGCTCGCGGCAATCCTGTGACGTACTCGCTAATGGGGAATTGCGGGGTCTCTTCGGGCAACTTGCCAGAGTCTTATTGCCAGACTGAGGTGGGAGCGGGAGTTCCGATGGTGGAGTTCGGTTGCATGTGGTTCGAATGATCGGGTAGTTTCTGCCTCGCTTCCAAATATTCTCAGAGACCCTGCGCGGTTCTGATTTAAGAGGCGGGGGAAATCTTTTCAAAAAGGATCGTTCTGTTAGGACTCCGGGTTCATTTGAAAGAACGGCGGAAGCAAACGCAAGACCTCTCCGCCGTCATGCCACCGCTTGAGCCCCATTTTTCGATTTTGGCGTAGATCTCCACAGGCTCGAGAATGGCTCACGGAGCGCATGGGCGGAACGAAGGGGTGTAGAGGGGATCTAGCAAAGAGCGGTCTCTTCCGTCGGCACATACGGTCGGTATGTTCCATCGGGAAAGACGACCTCTCGGTCTCCTCTCCGATATGACTTCGACGCAGCTTTGAATTTGAAGTAGATGTCGAAGTACCACGTCGTCGCCTCGGCTCGGCGCTGAGGGCACACGCAAAGAATGCGAGGGCGGTGGGAGCCTCGGGTTGAAACCTTCGTCAAACGGGGGCGTGATCCAGGGCGCGTTTGGAGTAGTGCCGTCCGCCCTGCAAATCCTTTCCCCTCTGCTTGTCGTTTCGCCACAATCTCTCGCCGTCGCTCTTCAAG
>JBIIHQ010000015.1:0-41752 GCA_044235645.1 Bdellovibrionota bacterium
GCGTGCTCCTTCGTTTCAATCCGAGGATGGTAGCCCATAATGACGGTCTCAAAAGAGAAGTATCTGTCCTTCCCTATCATCGACACATCCTCAAAAATGTTGCCTCCCCAAGGTCTCTGAGACAACAGAAAAGGTGGCATAACATCTGCCACTCTCGCCGAAACTACTCCACCACGACCAACGAGAGGAAAAAACTTCCATGGCATCGATCACTTTTGCCGGGATCGCATCCGGTATCGACACCGAGGGCCTCATCAAAGCAACCTCTGCTGCCTCTCGACAAACAAAGGTTACCCCTCTCCAAAAGAGAGTTCAGGAACTGACCGATACAAACGATGCCCTCGATACGCTGACAACTCGCCTCTTACGTTTACGCACCCAGGTCAGTAAATTCGGGACCCTCGCAGGTGGGCCCCTTGAAAAGTCCGCTTCGACCTCTGATGAATCTATTCTCACGGCGGCAGCCAGCCGAGGCACTCCATCCGGCTCCTACGAGGTATCGGTCTCTCAAATCGCAAAAAATGGAGTTTTCTCTTTCAGTGATCGATGGGCAGAATCCACTGCTGTCATCAAGAGCTCGATCAATAACAACGCGCCTGCCGCAGATAGAACCATCCAGATAGCTGTCGGTCTCGGCACTTCTCAGGAGATAATTGACCTTGAGTTAACTGACTCAACGACTCCGGCTGACATCGTGCAAGCTTTCAACGGCAAAGCCACGAAGGCGGTCGCCACCCTTGTGAACGTCGGTAGTCCGAGTTCTCCAAGCTTTGCGCTCTCGTTCACCGCCACGAGCGAGGGAACCCAGGAGGGTACCGTGGCCCTCATCACCCCCACCGGTTCAGAGCTTTCAGGAGGGACTTCAGTCCTTCAGTCAGGTACAACTCAAAATGCTGCCGATGCTGAGTTCTCAATCAGCGGGATATCGGGCACGATCACTCGGGCAACAAACACAATCAACGATGTCGTGCAAGGACTCTCCCTCAATCTCCGATCGATAGGCACATCGACGGTCACCGTACGGGATAATGTCACGGGAAGCACGCAGTTGATGCGGGATTTTATAGATCGACTAAACGAAGTTATAACTTTTACAAATGAATCAAATCAAGTAACCCAAGAGGATCAGAAAAATGAGCGCATAACCAATTTTGGCCCCCTTTCATCGAGCAGCGTCGACGAAGGTATCGTCAACGCACTTCGGTCGATTATCTCATCGACTCAGGCACCCTCTGGGTCCTCTGTGCGAGTATTTGCCGATCTTGGGGTGACGACTCAGCGAGATGGAACTTTGGCGTTTGATGAAACAAAATTTAAATCTGCCGTTTCTAAGGAGCCTTCATCAGTCGAGACTCTTCTCAAAAAATTCAGTGATGCTACGGCACCTACCGGAGGAACAATCGATGTCTATACCCGATTTAACGGTCTTATCGACATCGTCGAAAATTCAAATAAACTCTCGATCGATAGTGCGAATTCACGAATTGCCGAGGCTGAGAAGGTGATATCCCAAGCAGAGGAGCAGGCGCGGGCTCGATTCTCCCGATTTGAATCGCTGATGGGTAATCTCCAGAGTCAACAATCTCGATTAACCTCTGCTCTGGCATCCCTTGGGAGGTAGCCGCTTTTTGCGGCACTTTTGGTCTGACCGCTACCTATCTTTACAACCTTAACCTTGATCCTGTCCCCCGCCTGGACTCCACGCCTCTCTCGCGGCCGCAACTAGAATCTCACCCATCCGGCGCAATTCTATCTCTATCAAATCATACATCGCCTCTGCTAACTCCTGAGATGCGGTTATCGGTTGTCGATGCACCTGAAAAGGCTCCGAATCCATCACGATCACCTCCTGCGCCCCGAGCACCTCAACGGATTGCTCGCTTGCAAGGACCACAACCGTCATGTTGCGTCGCTCCATATCAGCGCTCGTCGCCTCGATCTGAAACACATCACCGAGGGGTGGTTCCTCCCCTAAATACAAAACTTCAATATCCGATCCATCAGCAGCTTTGACCTTTCCATTTACCGCGAGCAGTCGCAACATGAGCCACGTTACCTGATGACGAGCATTCTCTTGAATGGCGATCTCACGGCTCGATGCCGCTACCGCCTGCTCAGATGCCGAGGGTGTCCCCTGAGCAGGTTCGTCCTGTGGCTCGATGTCAAAGAGGTCCTCAGAGGGTGGTGGGGGAGAATTAAACGAATCCCCCTCTGACGAAGGAGCTGCTTCTTCAACGGGCAACAACCCCACATCACCTACGGAAGCTCGAGGACCTTGTCGCCCCTCGATACTCCCAGCCCTATCTGGCGGAACCTGACGGATGTCATCCCGAGAATCGCCCGATTCGAAGCTATCTTCCCTCAATCCGGGTCTTACAGCCCCCTCCGGTGGCCTTTGAACTACCTGTACCCCCTCCTGTTCACGTACGAACTGGGCGGCTATCTCGGCCCCATCGGCGAGGGCATCCTGCTCCCGCGCCGACTTCTCCACGGGTAAGGCTCGAAGCGGAGGTTTTGCTACACCAATACCACCCGGAGATTTGTTGAAATTCGGAGCACCAACAGTTACGGCTCCTTCTCGGGAGGATTCGGGACTTTCAACTCCCGCTCGCGGTGGGTCCGCACGAGCCCCATCCGGTCGAGTGGTATCAATACTCGTGACATCAAGGCCCACCGACTCAGGCTGTTTTGCCCCCTGTTTCAGGTTTCGATTCGAAATGAGCTTCATGTGCTATCCCACCCCCCGCCGTGCCGAACCACATCGACCGGCCTTTTGCTCCCGGAGCGCAGCAATCCCCCGAGGTATGACCCCCATCCCACCGACAGGCCTCGAGATGATAAGCCAAAAGCCGTCGTCCGACGACACCTCGGGTACCGAATTTGTCGGCGATGCGGGGGGGGAACTTGAGGGGAAGTGGAAATGTGAGCTACGAGGTATGTGGCCTTGGTTGACCCTCGACGAAAATCCTTTTATTCCGAGCGGCAAATGGGTCGCCACCAACATCCACCTTGACTGACTGACCATGGAAGAGGCCGCTACGCTGCCCCTGAAATGGCAGAACCTTACCAATATCCGGGATAAAGACCTCCAAGCAAGTCCCCTTACCCTGTCGCCGAGGGACCTTCACGATGACCCCATCCCAATCTCCTTGATGAGCGATCACTTGTTGCACCGTTCGACTGGCATCAATTTCACGAATCCGCCACTCTGATTCAGGGGACGGACGATTACCCTCCGGCGACACATTAGCCGAACTCTCACCCGCGAGTTTGGCCACGAGGATCCTCTGATTCAGCAGATGGTAGTAATTCCGAAGCGGCGAAACCGCTGGAAGCAGGGAGCTCCCAAACTGAGGATGCGGGTCTGGGCAGTGCGACCACTGCGCTCGACCAAAGACTCTCCCCGATCTAAGCAACGCATCCCTCTCAATTCTTTCATGCTCTGACGGATCAACAGCTGAACAAAGCTCTGCGTAGCGTTCAAAAGCTCCCTCTTTCGATGGCGTCCGATACCATGCAAGGGCCTCTCGACCCCCTTCTAGGATAAACCTCGCCGCCTCGCATCGATAAACGTGACTGAGCGTTTCGATGAGGTCACGCGCAGCCCCTTGAGAGCTTGTTTTCGGCAGCCCCCCTTCTGCAACGATCATTTCACGGTATCGCCGCGCGAATCTTTCAAGAACAGAGAAATCGCTGACCTCATCGGTTTCCGAGGAATTTCCTCTTCCCGACAGCAGCGCCTCTGCTTTTTCAAAATCAAGATTCTTTCCAATGTTTGCCACTCCAAGACTAAACCTCGGCTCCTCAACCACCCTACCGTCAGAATCGATCAAAAGAGCCAAAGTAACCACTCTACGGTCTTCGCCCTGATTTAAACTCAATTCATCAGAAGCGAGCTCAGATGGCAACATCCCAACGTAGCGCGGCTCGTACACGGATAAACCTCGACTCTTCGCTTCTAAATCAAGAGGGGTTCCCGCCCCAATAATTGATGCTACGTCGGTGATGTGAAGCAATATCCGATGGGTAACCCTTTCTTGGCCCGCTACCTCCTCAACGGTGAACCCGTCGTCGTGGTCTCCTTGCCCCTCCGCGGGATCCACCGTGTAGCTACGACCGATTTTGCGGTAATCTATCCTTCCTTCAACGATTGTCTCCTTGGCATCTCTCGCGCGCTGAGATATCTCAGTCGCCTGCGTGACTGAATCCTCCGAAAAATCTGTCGTCACCCCCGAGCTCAAAAACTGAAAGTTCGCTCTATCCTCCCAATAACCTATCTCCCGCAACACCGCGACAGGCGACAACGGATGATCACTATCCAAAACCGTACCTACTACCTTTCGATCATCCACAAGATAACTAAGAAGTCGATACGCCGCCTGTGTCTTTCGGCGCTGTTCTTGGTCGAGATCCCCACTCTCGAGATACTGACGGATAGAGGCACTCAGGGTGGGCTTATCCCCATCCGGCTGATTGTTGTTATTTCTCCTGTTCGCGTGCCAACAATCGCTCTCGAATGAGCATCGTTGTCCAACACGCGCTAATACTTCAAGCCCCTCGACGATATCGCCGAGGATCTCGACTCCCAACCCTTTATCAAGTCGTTGCGTGACACAATCCGGTAACGTATCGAAAAGCTGATTGCAATAGGTAGAGCGGCAACTGTCCCACTCCTGCTTTCCGCCCGGCTCTTCCCCCGCTCGTATGCCAGGGAGCTTTTCCCTCAAGCCTCTCCTCTCGATCAGCACCGCAATCGAGAGCGCAATGCGCGCTTCAACGAGAGAGGGGAGCCGCATCAGCGACTCTGGCATCGCAGAGGCGATGCGGGGAAGGGATGGCGCTCCCTGCACGCCTTCTTGAACGGGGATGGGTGGATGCCACAGAGGTGTTGAAGTCGCCTCAACACCCGTGAGGTCCTTCAATTGGATTTGCTCAGCAGGACTGCCCGACAACCCCCTCAAAATCGCGTGACATGTCCCATTTAGCTCCCCGAGCCCGAACCGAGTCTTTTCATCAAAGACAGCCAGACCAATGGTGTCGGCGATAAATTGGTGATCCTGAGTCAGGATAACCTCCGACAGCCTCAGAAACGCGACGTCTTGTTCCTCTGTCCGCGCATGTGATCCTCCCGGCATCGGCCCTTCGACCATCACCCACAAGTCGACAACGTCACTTCCCGAGAGATCAACATTGGTGAGCCCCCCCGCGCGAACAACTCTCCTGAGGTCAATCCCCTGAGAGGCTGCGTGAGCGCCAAGACGACTTTTCTGCTCATCCGTTAGTCCGATGCCAAGGGGCTCGAGCTTCTCCTGCAAGCAATTTTCAACGGCCGATCCTTGTCCTCGCTCCCATACCTCAGCCACAAGACTATCGAGCCCCTCGCTTAAGAGAGGGGCAACTTCGTTCCGAACAACTTCACTCAACGCTGTCACTCCCCACCTCCTCACTCCATCTCGATCGCGACCTTTCCAACTCAAATCATATCTCGTTCTAAAGCCAAAAACAAAACCATCCGCTCTCAACCTTGAACGAATCGACCAGCTTCATCCTCATACTTTTGCCTGGCCCCGCGAAATTGAGCGCTAAAATCGCTGGCTTAACCCGACGAACGGGTTGAGGTCATCAGCCTCCTCCGTCACTCCAACATTTATCCCCGCATCAAGCTGGGTATGCGGTCCCACCATCCAGGTAAGCCCAGAATCTACGGTAATAACAGGATCTTGTTGATGAGACGTTGCGACAAACATCTCGGCGTAACCGGAAACGGGACCAAACAGTGAACGCGAAACACTCGCCGTATTGACCCACTGCGCATAATAATCACCATTTTCGGCCCCCCGCAGGATGTCAACCTGCGTCATCAATCCCAGCCCCCACTCTTCCGTAATGCTCAACGCAAATGGCACTATCAGCCCCCCCTCGACCCCTCCGTCACCCCCGAGAGCTCGGCCCCCGACCGGCAGCGCCACATAGGGCATCAACGCCCCCGCCGTGTCACCCCCATCATTCCCCCACATATTCGTCTTGAGCCGAATCACAAGGTCCCCTCCCCCAACCTCGCGTTGCGTCTCCCGGGTGGCAACGACTCGCTCCCGTTCGTATCGATATGGTTGATAAATGAACTGCAGATCAGTGGCGTTCGTCAGCCCCACTTTCAGATTTGGAGCGAGGAGAAAAAATGACTCTTCGCGTATCCCTCCATCCTGATTGAGGGTGTAGTTAACGATATCGGTTTCATGCATGAGATGGCCCGCATCGAGGGTGTACGCCGATTCGGTCTTATCGGGGCGGTCGGTGGCTAAGTCGCGCAATTGTTCGTTGGGAGTCGGATTGAGGAGCGAGTAGCTTTCCTTCGACATCTCTTGTTTAGTCCCCGTCTTCGGCTCATCACCGACGGCGATTCCCCCCCCCACGAGAGCAAGGAAGAGGCTGAAAATCGCAATTGCGCTCAAGCGCTTACACTGAGTCAAGCAAATTACCATAGTGGATTACCTCACTTTTCCCCGAAATGTCCGGGAGAGGTTACCCTCTGCTCCAAGCTTAAACAAGGTAACTCAAGGGCGGTTTTCCCCGAGTTTTTGAGCTTTGCAGGCTGAATTTTTGCTAAGTCATGTTTTTGGGAAGGGTGGGCATATCACCGGCGTGAAACGTACCTGAGGGGTTTTTATGGCGCCACATCAAGCAAAGCTATCAGTGGATCCTTCTTTGTTCCCAAACCCGGACTCGCCATCGCTGCCACCCGCACCTCAGCCCCCCCAGCAAACTCAGACCCCTGAGCAATTATATGACAGGCTGTACCGTCGCATGATTCACCTCGATAGGCCAGAGGCATTTGGGGACGTCACGGTTGTCCGACATCAAAAAGGGGGGGAAGCCATTTTCATAGTGACATCTCCAAACATACCAATTGGGATTTCTCTGAAACGCAACGCAGAGGGAATAACGGAAGCGAAGCCGTTCCTAATCGTCAACGGAGAGCCGAGACCCATGCCTGCACAATCCCCTGCTGCTGGTCTTAATAATTTATTGGCTAAGCTGGACGCTGGTTTGACTGACGCCGATTTGAAAGGAATTGGGGATTCTCTCTAAAAAATTCTCTCTTTCTCCGCCAGCCTCACCCAAACGCCCGTCGCCGCGCACACTCCGCGAAGCAATTTTTAACAACCCCCTCGTCGAACGGTTTTGCTATCATTGCAACGGCTCCAGCATCGCGCGCTTCACGGAGAAGCCGAGGGGACGGTTCGCACGTCATCAGGACTGTCGATAACGTGGTAAGCAACCCTTCATCTCGGAGAGTTCTTATCAGACGGCATCCATCCTCGTTCCCTGGATAATACTGATCGATAAAGATAACCCCATCTTCATATCGCCCCTCTCGAATCAGCGGAATTGCCTCGCTCGGTCCATCAACCTCCTCAACGGGCCCCATGCCGAGACCACGGGTAATGATCATCTTTAAGACCCGCCGGAACTGCGCACTATCGTCGACGATTAAGATCGGTGTTTTTGCGGGTAGGTGAGTTGATGACCCCGATGACGACGTTGATGATGACATAGCAATACCTCACACAGGCGCGCATCGCCCTTTGAATAGTCGTAAACGCGCCCCATTTCAAGAGAAGCTTTTCCTCCCAGCTCGACCTTGGTCATCCCCCGCACGGCTGATATCGGGGGTGGCGCTCCATGCCGATATCGTTCGATGATGACGGGTGTCACGATGTCGCAATCATATGACATTGGTGAGTACCGCTATCCCCCGATCGTTTCCCCACGGAAACGTCCGCCCCGAGAGGAGAGCCCCCACGAGGAGGTCCTATGATCAACGATGAACTCTCAATCCGCACCCTCGCCCGCCGAATTCGCTCGGGAGCCTCCTATTCTAAAGATGTATTCCGAACCCACCTCGATTCTCTCGAACGATGGAATGGCGCCACCAATGCTGCGTGTTTTATAAATCGGGATGGGGGAATCCAGGCTGCTGAAGAGCTCGATGCTCGGTTCGCTCGAGGCGAGAAATTAGGGGTTCTTGCGGGTGTTCCCTTCACTGCAAAGGACCATATACGACTTGCCGGCGCCCCCCGTTCGATGGGAACGACGTTCCGCGCAGTCGCGCGGTGCGAGCGCTCCGACCCCCTCATCGTTGCAGCATTCCATCAAGATGCCCTCTGCATCGCCAAGGGTAATCAAACGGAGTACGGAAAAGCCTATTTCACCGAGAATGAGCGGTTTGGAAAAACGGTCCACTTCCTCGACGCCACTCGCTCTCCCGGAGGGTCTGGCGGAGGTGACGCCGTTATCGTTGCGGTTGGGGCTGCGCTTTTTGGGCTCGGGGTTGATGCGAGCGGTTCGGTCCGGGTTCCCTCGTCGTTCTGTGGCCTCTACGGACTCGTTCCAACACACGGCCTCCTTCCCCAATCCGGACTTGTCGAGGACGCCCACTGCTTTTCGAGCACCTTTTCAGTACCGGGGATCATGACCCGCACCCTCGAGGACCTTGAGATCACTTTCTCGGCGCTCAGAACCTTCGATGCCGCCTATCCCTATGCCACCGCCTATCCTATGGGTCTCCAACCTGATCCCGTCGGCATGGAGGTCACCCGCATCGGCATCGTATCCTCGCTTCGTGATATCCCGCTCGACTCCGAGATTATCACCGCGCTGGCTGACGTTTCGCGCAGGTGTTCCGAACACGGCTTCTCCCCCCGCGATTTTTCGAGCCCTCTCTTCGCTCAGACACTCGAGCCGTTCATCGTCCTCAATGTGCAGGCGGTCATCGATGCAGAGGATCTGCTGTTCCACGAGCTGGGAACTCCGCGGACCGGAACCGATGACGGGCCACGACTTGCGGCGCTCCGAAAAAAGGTCGCGGAGCGATTACCTTCTCTCACCGCCGCTGGATTACTCTTAATGCTCAATCGGGTTGAACAGCTGCGACGAATGGCACATACCCTCTTCTCTGAGGTGGATCTCCTCATTGCGCCGGTAGCTTCGGTTACCGCACCTCCGCACGGAAGCGACCGATTTGTCGTCGAGGACGGATCGCATGAAAGGAAAGAAATTGAATCTCAGGAAGCGTTTCTCTGGAGCGCGATGACCAACGTTCTTGGCCTCCCCTCGCTCGCATTTCCCACTCACCAGGGAGCGAATGGAATGCCGGTCGGCTTACAGGTTATCGGTCCCCGTTTCTCGGAGCTGCGGATGATGCGACTGCTTCACCGACTGGGGTTTGGGGGGCGCCTTTCGCTCGACCTGGAATGAGCGCACACATCATCCGGTCGCAGTGCCGACAAAAGGCAACAAGCGACGAACTCTCACGCATTCGCGACGTCTGCATGAGGCGCAAGCCCGTAAAGGGTCCAGGTGAATCCGTTCGATGAATCGCCTCCCGTCAGGAGGATTTGCCATCCTTGTTGGGGACACGACTGTTGACCAGTACTGGCTAATCGAAGGGTTTCTCCCTCGACGGTCTCAACAACATCGAATCCTGGTCGTCGGGCATCCCACGAAAGGGGACGGGGCCCTATCCCATACCGCGACTCGATAACGTGGGCAACCGTTCGGCGACGAGCGCTCGCGCAGCTCCTCGGCTCACTTGCTCCTTCGTCATTTCCCATTCCTCCCCCCCTGAACGTCTTTACGCTCGCGCCACGGCGACTTCTCATCGGAGCGCATGACCTTTTTCTGTGCACGACTCTCGGCTGGGCTGACCACCACTAAGGAAAGCCACAGAGGTAGCTACTGCAGAGTGTGCACACTCTCCACCTTGACGTATTAAGAGCGATGGGTCAAGTCAGCGTTGACGCCGCTCGAGATTGCTCAGATTCTCAGAATCATGACGAGGGCGCTGAAGTTTGCTCCTCATTCTCAACCCCTTTGCTCGGGTGATAGGAATCTACCCGCTCTTTCAACTCCTTGCCTGGCTTAAAGAAGGGCAACCGCTTGGGCTTGACCGATATCTCCTCACCCGTCTTGGGATTCCTTCCGGTGTAGCCACCGTATTCCTTGACGGAAAAGCTGCCAAAACCTCTGATTTCAATGCGACCCCCCTCCCGAAGCGTATCTCTCATGGCTTCGTAGATCGTTTGCATTACCTTCTCCGCAAGGGGCTGACTTATCCCCGTTCGCTCAGCTAATCGCACGATCAAGTCTGACTTGTTCATCGTAGCTCCTCCGAATCTCCGATCGAATAGTTCCCATTCGGGTATTTGCCCTCACCGCTGCTGCTTAACCACGACAACAACCACATTCACCGAACTGTCCCTCTAGCGTACGGTTGCTTTAGGACTACTGCAAGCTCCGTTTTACCAGATATCCCTCAGAATCAACCGTTAAGATGAGCGCTGGCAGGCTACCGGCGCTCCCAAATTCTCGCCCCCCGCAAAACAAACTTCGTTTCATCAGAATTCTTAACTAGCGTGAAAAACACAGTGCAGCTCATCCCCCCGCAGCCCGACAAAGACAACTCCGGACTGTTCCTCTGGTTGCTCGATCAGGAGCTCCGCCACTAACGTCTTTACCTCTCGCTGGATAAACCGCCGAAGGGGCCGCGCCCCATACTCAGGGTCGTAGCCCTCACGAGCCATAAAAGCGCACGCCTCGGGTGTCACCTCGAGCCGAATCCCCTGCTCGCCGAGCCGTCGCCGCAGAGATGCTACTTCAAGGTCAACAATACGACGAAGCTGGCCCTCCGAAAGGGGAGAGAATATGATGATTTCATCGATTCGATTGAGGAACTCGGGGCGAAAGCTACTCGCAAGGACCTCCTGCACCTCTTCCGCCGTCTCCATCAGCAATGCACCCGATGAATCAAATCCCCGAAGAATGTGCCTTGAGCCAAGGTTCGAAGTCATGATTATCACAGTATGCCGGCAGTCTACCGTAACCCCCTGCGAATCAGTGATTCTGCCATCATCGAGCACCTGAAGAAGCACATTAAAGACATCGGGATGTGCTTTTTCTAACTCATCAAATAACACGACCGAATGAGGTCGTCGTCGAATCGCCTCGGTAAGCTGTCCTCCCTGGTCGTGTCCGATATACCCGGGAGGCGCTCCGATAAGACGACTCACTGAGGCCTTCTCCATATACTCACTCATATCGAGTCGCACGATCGCATCCTCTGAATCGAAAAGTGCCTCAGCGAGCGCTTTTGCGAGCTCAGTTTTACCGACGCCAGTGGGCCCCAAAAATAGAAAACTTCCCACCGGCCGTCGCGGGTCATTCACTCCCGTTCGCGCCCGCATAATCGCCGCACTCACGAGGTTCACCGCGTCATCCTGACCGATGACCCGTTCATGGAGAATATCAGAGAGACGCCGTAGCTTATCCCGTTCGCCTCGAAGGAGTTTTCTGGCCGGGATACCCGTCCAGCGGGCAACCACACTTGCTACCTCATCCTCACCAACCGATTCACGCAACAATCGATTACCCGTTGAAGCAAGCCGGGCGAGCCGTCCTTCCTCATATTCTACACGATTTTGCAACTCTGGAAGGACGCGGGTCGATAGTTCGGCGGCTCGTGATAGCTCATACCGCCGCTCAGCATCAGCAATCGAATTCTTGAGGTCCTGCATCTCTTTCCGTAACGTCTGCAGACCCGCTATCACCCGTTTCTCATCCTCCCACTGCAGCCGCAACGCCGCCATCTTTTCTCGAACAGTATGAAGCTCCCGTCGTAGTTCAGGTTGCCGTTCAATGCTCCGTCGATCCGTCTCCCCCCGAATCGAGGCCTCCTCGATCTCAAGCTGTCGACTTCGTCGAAAGAGGTCATCAAGCTCTTGCGGAGTCGAATCAAGCTCCGTTCGTACCGTTGCACATGCCTCATCAACAAGGTCAATCGCTTTATCCGGGAGAAATCTCGTCGAGAGGTAACGGGTGGAGAGACGCACCGCCGTCACCAACGCCCCGTCGGTAATCCTTACGCCGTGATGAATCTCAAGTCGCTCCTTAATCCCCCGCAAAATAGCGGTTGCATCCTCCTCGGATGGTTCTTCTACTGGAATCGGTTGAAACCGTCGCTCAAGAGCCAGATCTTTTTCAATGTACTTGCGATACTCGGAAATGGTGGTCGCGCCGATGCAGTGGAGCTCGCCTCGCGCCAACATCGGCTTGAGGAGATTACCAGCGTCCATAGCCCCCTCCCCCTTACCCGCACCCACAATGGTGTGAAGCTCATCGATGAAGAGGAGAATATTTCCGTCAGCCGCCTTCAATTCGCGAAGGAGATCTTGGAGCCGTTCCTCAAAGTCCCCTCGGTATCGTGTTCCTGCAACCAACTGACCGACATCGAGAGCAAAGAGCGTCTTACCCCGCAACCCAATCGGCACATCTCCCGCCACAATTCTCTGCGCCAGCCCCTCAACAATTGCCGTTTTCCCCACCCCCGGCTCGCCTATCAATACTGGGTTATTTTTCGTTTTTCTCGATAGAATTCGCACCGCGCGCCGAACCTCTGCATCTCGGCCGATAACCGGCTCCAGCTTTCCTTCGCGAGCTTCACTCACAAGGTCACGACCGAACCGAGCCAGATTACTCGAGGCGACCGCACCTGCCTCGTCAGTTCTGGTTGTATCTGCTCGAAAGAGACTGTCAACCAGCGCGAGAACCCGCTCCTTCGTGATCCGGTACTTTTTGAGGAGCCGTCCGGTAAACCCTGGATCCCCAATCTCGATGATCCCAATCATAATGAGATCGGGAGATACATGGGGGGCCTGTCGCGTGCCCGCAAGGGCCTCAGCCTTCTCGAGCGCTCCAAGCAGCCCCTTGGTAAGCAAGACTCGGGAGGGGTCAGCAACTATTCCCCCTGTCGCTTTTTTTGCACGACGTGACAATTCTCGCTCAAACTCCTGCTGCAGCAGCTGAGGTGGTGCCTCGAGGACACTTAGAATACGAGACACCATCCCGCCCTCATCTGCCATCAGTGAGAGGAAAACATGATCAATGTCGACCTCGGCGGAGCCTGCGGAGGCGGCTATCTGCTGAGCTCGCTGAAGGATTGTCCGAGAAGAGTCTGAGAGTTTAGTTGGGTCCACCGCTTTGGCCTGAACATGATAATTGATCAGATACTATGGGTTGAGATCGATGAGGCGTCCGGAGCAATCTTCCTCATCGTCACCACGCTCGCTCGCCCTTCTCTCACACTCTCACCCCTCAAGTCGATACATCGGTCCAATAACGTCGTTATCTCAAATAAAAAATCATCGGGAAAGCGCACCCTCTCACCACCGATTTTTTTATCTCCTCGGATCGCTCTCCGTCAGCCAAAGGCATCTAACCAAGGGAGAGGAATATTGTGCACTTGACCCGAGGAGGGTATCCTCCTTTTTCAGTCTTGTTGCCGCCCTCAACCTCTTCAAACACCAGACAACAAATGGACTGGGTCAACAAGTGAGCTGCTTCCTCTTCAAACTGTAACAAATCAAAAAAGTTACCCATGACAATCTCCTTTTTTTTCCAACCGAGCTTTCCAAACCGTCCCTCAAAGCGGCTCCTCGCCTTGCCCCTTGCCATCGCGACCGCACTCCTTTCTCCGACATCCATGCCAACCGCTCTGGCAGAGGGAGGTCAGAGTGAAGCAATCGCCGCAGCCTCGACCCTAACGACAGCATTTGAACGGGTCGCTGATATCATCCAACCCTCCGTTGTCAGTATTAGCGCGACCAAAAAACCCAAACCGGTCAACGCCCCCAATGGCCCAAAAAGTCGCATGCAGCGTGGCATGCCCCAAGACCCATTCTTCGATCCCTTCCGGGAGTTCTTCGGAGAGGACTTTATGGAACGGTTCGGCAATCAAGGCCAGGACCAAGCTCCGCAAACAGGCCTCGGGACGGGCGTCATTATCGACAAGGCCGGCCACATCATTACCAACAATCATGTCATTGGCGAAGCTGATGAGGTTATCGTTCGGATTCACGGGGACAAAAAGGAATACAAAGCCGAGGTCGTCGGGTCGGATCCCCGAAGCGATCTCGCCGTTATTAAGGTCTCAGACGTATCCCATATCACTCCGGCAACCTTCGGCGATTCAGAAAAGCTCCGTATTGGCGAATGGGTGATCGCAGCGGGTAATCCCTTCGGGTTGCAGAATTCGATTACCGCGGGGATCGTAAGCGCAAAGGGCCGCTCCCTTTCGAACTCCGGTCAATATGAGGATTTCATCCAGACCGATGCCGCGATCAACCCGGGCAATAGTGGCGGCCCCCTCGTAAACCTCTACGGTCAGGTCATTGGCATCAATACCGCGATCTTCTCCCGAAGCGGTGGCTATATGGGGATCGGTTTCGCCATCCCGAGTAACATGGCAAAAGATGTCTCATCGAGCCTTATCACCAAGGGCAAGGTGGTTCGGGGATGGCTTGGGGTAGCGATACAGAACCTCACCGAGGAGATGGCGTCATCATTTGACTATACCGACACTGAAGGTGCGCTGATCGGCCAGGTACAGCCCGGCAGCCCTGCCGCAAAATCGGGAATGCAACAGGGGGACATTGTCATCTCATTTAACGGCCAGAAGATTAAAGACGTCAACCAACTCAGAAACCTCGTTGCCGACACCTCGCCGGGAAGCTCGGTGCCCGTGACCGTCTTCCGGAACGGCAAACAGGTAAAGCTGACGGTTGCGGTGGACGAGCTTGCCCAGAAGGATACCGAGTTCGGTGCAACCGAAACGCAGGACGGGTCGGTAACGTCGAATCTCGGCATCACCATCGACACTCTTACCCCTGAGATAGCGAACCGTATCGGCTCAAAGAAACGGTCTGGTGTCGTCATCCTCTCGGTGCAACCCGGCAGCCTCGCCGATGATGCTGGACTCATGGCCCGAGACGTTATCGTGAGTGTCGATGGCACAGAGATCACGTCGGTGAAAGAGTTCACCGGAGCGGTCACCGACCAAACAGTGAAGTCCGCCCGAGGCGTGCGACTGGTTGTTGAGACTCGCGGGATGGAACGATTTATTATCTTGAAAGCCCAGTAGAAAGGGCGGACTGAAGCGGCGGCGAGCCGCTTCAGCAACTTGCCCCTCCACTGCGCCCGGGCACCGTCAGTATCTCGACCCCATCCTCAGTCACAAGCACCGTGTGCTCCCACTGCGCGGAGAGCTTGCCGTCCGCGGTTCGCACGGTCCATCGATCGATCGGCGAGAGCACCGTTTGGTGAGTGCCCTGATTTATCATTGGCTCTATCGTAAAGGTCATCCCCGGTCGCATCACCTCTCCCGTCCCTCGACGACCGAAATGCACAACCTGGGGCGGTTCATGAAACTCCCTCCCCACGCCGTGACCCGTATACTCCCGGACGATGCCATACGGGATGCCGAGCTCCTTCACATACTCTTGAATCGCCGCACCGATATTCCCGATCCTTCCCCCTGGTTTCACTTCTCGGATCCCACGCGCGAGAGCCTCTTTCGTGTGAGCTACCAGATCGCGCGCGGCAGGGGCGCATGCATCAGCACCTCCAACAAAGTACATACAGCTCGCATCACCGTGAAAACCGTTCTTGTAGGTAGTCACGTCAATATTGATGATATCGCCCTCCTTAAGCACCACGTGCGAACTTGGGATGCCATGACAAATGACATCGTTGAGCGAGGTGCAGCAGCTCTTGGGATATCCCCGATAGTGGAGCGTTGAGGGGGTACCACCAGCCGCGAGGATCCGCTCGTGCACATACTGATTGATATCCTCAGTCGTTATGCCCGGCGCGACAAATTCCGCGATATCAGCGAGGATATCTGCGGTAATCGCGCACGACTCTCGCATCAGCCCTATCTCGTGTTCGGTCTTTATCACGATCTTCTCTGTTCCCATTCCCTATCCCCCATCACAACGTAAATCTTTCCTCCCGCATCGCGAGAGCGTACAGCACCCTAAAATGTTCCTTTGAGACCGGTTGTACGCTCAAGCGACTCCGCGGCTTCAAAAGCTCGAGCCCCTCCAGATCCGTTCGCTCCAAGAGGTCCCGCCGAGGCAGAACGCCATCAAATGTCCTAACAAACTCAACGCGGGGACAAAACCACCGCGGCACATCGGAAGTCGCCTTCGGATCAAAATATTCACTTTCGGGGTCAAACTGCGTCGGATCCGGTTCCGCCACCGATACGACCCTCGCGACACCCGCGATCCCCGCTGGATTAGCGACTGAGTGATAGAAGAAAAGCTCCTCTCCCACCTGCATCGCTCTCAGGTAATTTCTCGCCTGGTAGTTCCGCACCCCCGACCACAACGTCGTACCGTCGCGGCGCAAATCCTCGATACCATACACATGAGGCTCACTCTTCACCAACCACCACGCCATACGTCACACCCCACCCATATTTCTCATCATCCGCTCACTGCGTCTCCGGCGACCCAAGATGACATTTCCCCTCAAAGATATTATCTTAACTGGATGACATCTCCGTTCGACGAGAACACCCGCATAATTCCCCTCACCGATCGCTCAGTCATCTCGATTATTGTGACCGAAGAGGCGCGACCACGCCATCACCTCCCCTTCGCCAACGGCCGATCATCCGACCGATTAAGCTCAAGTACCCTCGCCCGCACCGCAGCGTCGGCTGCAATTCATCACCTCTGCGCCTCAACCGCATTCCCGACGCCCCCCGATTCCAGGATCGGCAGAGGCCCACGAAGCGAGCCCCTTTTTCCTCACCCATTCCGAGGTTCGCTCGCTCATACAACCACCAGCCTATCGACACCATCCACACCCTCCCAAACTGCGTCGTGCGCCTTCGTCACCCTCGACGAAGGTATACTCACCATCGGCATCGATATCGAGCAGAGCGATCGCTCCATCCGCCCTGGCATCATCGAACGGGTGACCACTCCGACCGAGTACCAAGGCATCACCGCGTGGCAGCGCGATACCGAGCACTGCTCAGCGGCATGGCGCTCAGGGCTCGCCATTTTTTGCGCGAAAGAGGCAGCCGTCAAGGCACTCTCTCCCCTCGTAGATTATCCACTAACTCTGCGGGCTATTCCCCTTCGGTACTCTCCTCGCGTTCTCGTCCCTTTAGATCTCTCTCCTGCAAACTCGAATTCAGTCTACGAGCCCCTTTTGAACCTTGGCTCGTTCACCCTTCTTGAGCCACAAGCGCATCTCCACCCCCTCGACGGAGCTGTATTTCTGTGGCACAACCTCGTGATTGCAACCGCACACACGGCATACAACCGATCAATCCATCCCCCTCTTGGTTAATACGCTCACCATTACCAGCCCATGACCGGACACCTTCCCGACAATCCCCCACCCCCTCCCGGGAGATCCCCCGAACGAGGCGATATCCCGGAGCTCACCCGTGCCCGACGTATTCTTGTCCACCTCGTCCACCGCCTCCTGCTTTGTGTTCACCGCACCATTCGGCTCGATATCCGATGTGAACCACACGCCGCCATCGCGGACACCATCCTCGATAGACAGTGTATCCTGGTGATGTGGCACGGGGAGCAGCTCGCTGTTCCCTTTATTGTTTCCCACTTCCGCAGCCGCCACCCCAGGCCACCTGTTCCCCTTATCCCCCTCGTGAGCAAACACGCAGATGGACGTCTTATCGCCTATCTCCTTTATCTCCTCGGCTTCCGATCGATCGGCGGCTCCTCAAAAAAGGGCGGGAGCGAAGGACTGCGACGACTCATCCGCGCCATGAAGGCAGGGGCGATCGCCGCAATCACCGTCGACGGCCCCCGTGGACCACGCCATGAAGTGAAAGAGGGGGCGATAAAACTCGCGCAGATAACTGGTGCTCCCCTCATTGGCATGGTAGCCATACCGCACCGGTGCTACCGCTTTAAAAGCTGGGACCGTATGTTCTTTCCCGTCCCCTTCTCCCGGATCACCGTCCATTTTCTCACCCCCCAATTCGTCGCACCCGATGAGGACCCGATAGAGGCATGCGCTCGACTTCGCGAGGCGATGCTGCGATATCATCAAGAGGAGGATCGATGAGATCGAGGGAACGGGGTAATTGCCCGAGCGGAGCTCTCGTTTCGATTACCGTGCCTCGTCCCCACCAAGTCTCCCCCTATGGCCTTGACCCTTTGTTGAAGTGAGGAGTTTGTAGTAGCTTCATCGGAGGTTAACCGCAATTTTATCAATCCTCCCCTTTTTTCTTCGCCTGAAAAAGCCACGTCAACCGGCTGCCGATACAATCTCTCATGTCATCCGAGGCAACCCCTTTTGACTCAAGTCACTCCGAGCAGCGCATGTGTGGGCCAATTTTAAAATGGGCTGGAGGAAAGACTCAGCTTCTTCCCACCCTGGCGAACCACTATCCACCTGAACTATCCCGCGGGTTGGTCGATACCTACATCGAACCGTTCATCGGCGGAGGGGCTGTCTTCTTCGATATAACCAACACGTTTCGGTATAAACACGCAGTGCTTCTCGATGTGAACCCCGAACTTGTTATTGTGTATAATTCCGTGAAATCAGATGTTGGCCGAGTGATACAGGCTCTCGAAGAGCTCGAGCGCGAATACATCTCTCGAACCGGCGATGGTCGTGCCACCTTTTTTTACCAGATGAGAGACCTATTTAACGGCGGGATTGAGCAAGCGCGGCGAACCGCTGGAAGAAGTGCCGTGGATCCGGAGCGAACCGCCTTAACAATATTTCTCAATCGCACCTGCTTTAATGGCCTCTTTCGGGTTAATCGCCACGGATCATTCAATGTTCCCCATGGACGATACACTCAGCCCTCAATTTTGATGAAAGAGCGGCTTAATGCCGCATCGAGCGCGCTCCAGCGCGCCACCATCATCCAGGGCGACTTTGAGCTGTCTGCTCGCTTTATCTCTGGCATGACATTTATTTACTACGACCCCCCATACCGCCCCGTCAGCAAGACATCCCATTTTACCTCGTACGCCAAGGAAGCATTCGATGATGCAGAACAAATAAGGCTCTCGCAGTCATACCGACACCTCAGCGACCAAGGTGTGCAGCAGCTGCTCAGCAACTCTGATCCAACAAACTATATCGAAGATCCGTTTTTTGATGAACTTTACCGTGGTTTCTCGATCTATCGGATTGAGGCGAGGCGAATGATAAATTCCAATAGCTCTCGGAGGGGTGCATTACGTGAGATCCTAGTGAGGAATTATTGAAGGGGGATAATCTCTTCCCTACCCGCGCCCTCGCAACCGCACCAACTGACGTACCATCTCGCGCAGCATCGCTCGCTGTGGCTCCCACATCATCGCTGCACGGAGTACCCCTCCTCGCTGCAACTCCCAACACCGCTGATCTGGATTGATGCTCGATATAAGCTCATGCAACGGCTTCATTGAGTTCAGCTCGTAAGGAAAACGTCGCTCAACCTCTCTTACTACCTCATCGAATACAACTCCCGCAGCGAGCCGATTATTAGTAAGTACGCTCGTCTGCTCAGCATCCCGAATCCGTCCCTCGAGACGTTCTATCGCTCGCTCGAGTCGCTTGATTTCGTGCACGATCAACGTATCGACATCAAGAAGAGCAGCGAGCTCCATCGCGAGAGCTGGTGGGATTTGCGAACTCCCTTGCTCCACCAACCGTTCAAGCCACGGACGATATCCCTTGAGGAACGACAATCGAAAGAATGTTTGAGCAGGCGGCAACGGATGCTGGGTGCTTGTCATTCGAGTAAGTAATTCGAGCAATCCTAACCGGGTGAGGCGAAATGATTGTACTCCCCTAGAACCCTCTTTTCGGAGGGAATCTCTTATTGGGCCGCCTTTCATTTTTGTACTGTATCTTTTTGCAAATCCTTCACTAACGAGCTGCGCGACATATCGAGACAACTGAGTCGTCTGAACAACATCTCGATGAGATTCAAAATCACTCGACCAATTCAGAAATAGCTCAAGAAAAAAAGCGAGATCGCGAATCCGAAATCCCTCTTCCAAAAAACTCGCGTGCGCAGCAAGAGCCGCTGCACCAATATACAAATCAAGACGACCGACTACCGATTGTTTCATTTATATTACATTGTAATCTATATTAACCACCTATGTAATGCTTTAAAAAGCCCTCTTTCGGATTTTATACTGATTACTAAACCAGTTCAATTACATTGTAACATTTTGTGTTTCTTCCTCCTTCACTCTTCAGTGCTATCCTCAGGACATGAGATAACCTTCCGCGAACGCCCATTCGTGGAGATGGCAACCACTTTGAACGGGAATAAAGGAGAGATGTATGAGGACCTTAAGAAGATTAACTGCCAGTATTATCGCAAGCTTTGAGGGAGTCGTAGGTCAACTTGAGAACCACGAGGCAGTCGTTACTGCCGCTATTCGAGATGCGGAGCAAGCAGCGGGGCGGGCAAAAGCACAATTGGGCCGGGTGAAACGGGACGGCAGTGCACTTCAAAAACGGATAACCGAACTTCGTGAACAGACGGTACTTTGGGAAGATCGCGCCAAGAGAAGCAGGAGTATTGATGAAGAGAAGGCACTAGAGTGCATCAAACGTCGCCAGAGGAGCCTGGTGCAGATACAAAAACTTGAGGAGCAACATCGAGAGCACCTCAAGCTTGAACGTCAACTTGAGACTGACCTCCTCGCGGTCGAAGAAAAGCTTAGTACACTCCGCCAGCAACGAAACATGATGCGCACCCGAGAGAGTCGAGCTGAAGCGATGAGGCTGACTAGCTCGATCGATTCCTCCGCCATTGGCCACATCGATGAGATTTTTGAGCGGTGGGAGGCGCGGGTCGCCTCGGCTGAAGAACAGAACTCATTTGTCGATGGCACCGAGCTCGATGAGCTTGCTGAGGGATTCGCTACCGATGAAGAGCGCCATCACCTCCTGGCATTGCTCGATACGATTGCACCGAAGGCATCTGCCCCCGCAGGTGATTCAGAGCGATAGAACAACAGAAACCCAAATTTCTGGCGCCCCTTCACGGCGTCAGAAATCTACAGGAGTACTACAATGCAACAGCAGGAACATGAGATCATAAGAGAGATAGAATCCGCGATAGGAAGCGAGACGAGCCAGCACGACAGAAGACGTGAGGCAGCTACCATCCCCACCGATGACGAACAGAGACGCATCTCCCGGATTGGAAACCTTCTTCGATATGTCGGAGTTGGTATCCTGATCGTCGGGATCGCTTGCTTCATGCTCCAACGATGGGGTATTAGCGACCACCTCGAGCGCTACTTTCTCTTTCTTGGATTTACCGCCAGTGTCTGCGGTGCAGGGCTGTGGTGTGGTCTTAAGATTGATGAGAACAAGGGCGCTCGAACCCTCTTGGGTGCAGTCGTTGCCCTCATACCCGTCCACTGTTCGCAGCTGGGCGCAATGCTCTTCTCGCAGGTTGCATCATGCGACCACATCTTTTGCAACGGCGTCTATATCCCGGAATATCTCCGATGGAATCCGGGCAATTGGAGTACCACGCTCTTTAGCGTCGGTGTTGGCCTCGGAGTCCTCCTGCCGATGGCGTACCTCTCGTATGCGGTCCTCGCGCGTCGGTATGCGTTCCCCCTCTGCACAATTGGGTTTGGTATTAGTAGTCTTCTCATGATACCGTCGCGCGATCCGATGATAGTAGGAATTCTCCTCGTCGCAGGAGCAATTGCTACCATCCTCTCGGAGCGCCGATTTAGTTCGATTACCGAGCTAACGACCCGAGAAGCGGTGCTCGCCCGTGCCGTTCCCTTCGGAGCACTCTGCATGCTGGTCGGTCGCCAATGCTACATTTACGGTGCGTCATCATTTCTCATTGGCATTCTCGCTGCAATTGGAGCAGTCGGATTTCTTGGAGCAGCTGCGACCGCAGCACCACGACAATGGCTAATGAAGCCTCTCGAGGCGCTATCGCTCGGATGTACGATTGCGGCTGGCGTACTCTGTGCCGATGGGATGGTCGACGCGGTCGGGCTTTCCGATACCTTCATGGAGCCGCTTCTCTCGGGTTTTGTGACCGCCCTCGCCCTATCTGCGGTTGGTCTCCGGGCTCGAGCGATTCCCGCAACCTTTCACTATGCGGCAGCTGCGACGATCCTCCTGACCGGTGTCGGCGAACTCCTCAAAACGTCGTCCTACGACCCCGCCGCAAGCCTCGTCGCTCTCGGATTCGGAATACTCGCTATCTGGTGGGGCTCCCTCATTGAGAAGCGCTCAATCCTCGTTTCTGGGCTTTTGCTAACCGCCTTGGCATTGGTTCAAACGATAAAGGTCTCACTCTCCTACCTCCCGGTCGGCTGGTTGACCCTCGGCATCCTCGGAGTCGTAACAATAGTCTCCGCCTCCTACTTTGAGCGGAACTTTGGCCGATTAAAGGCTCGCATTAGCATGTGGAGAAGTGAGGTGATGCAGTGGGAGTAGAAACAAAGGTGGAAGGTTAGTAATGAGAAATGGTTGAACGGTGAACGAGGGGCTGGGGTGTGAATTCCCTCCAGCCTACCCAACCGCCGACCTCTGACAAAAAACCTCACCCATAACAGAGTGGTGAAAAACGATTACGTAATATCATAGAAAATGAGAAGCTCAGCGTGCTGAGTGCGAATAACGGCGTGGTCGGAGAGGAGAGATCCGGGGCATCAAGCGTTCACAAGGAGAGCAATTTCACTTTTTCGGTATTGAGGAACGAGTCCCGCAGGATCATCCGCTTCGAGGGATCCGTGCCTGATGCGACAAGCTATTGAGTCGGATGAGTGATACGTTTGATACGATGTACTCTGATGAAGGGAGACCGTCGATACCTCCCGAGCTTTTGCTTAAGAGCACGAATTTGATGGCGCTGTATTCAGTGAGGTCCGAGCATCGATGTTGCGAGCAGCTGAACTACAACATATTGTTTCGTTTGTTTCTTGGGATGGACCTGAGGGAGGCTGGGTTTGAGCGAAGCGTGTTTTCGAAGGATAAGCAAGATAAAGACGATAGGAATGATGGTAACGGGTTCAAGCCGAGCGATCCTGACGTCAATTTTCTTAGTGAGCGACGGACAAATAGTACTCATTCGAGTATGACGGAGCCCGAGGCTCTGCATGGCTAAGAAGGGGCATGCCAAAGAAGCCACGTTGCGTTCTGTGCAACTGCGGTCACCGAGAATAGAAATTGACTTGTGGTTGAATGCGAGGTTTCCCCGGCAACGGGTACCGCTGAAGTACGTACAGCCATTTCAATGATTGACCGGCTGGTCGAGGATGCAAGCTTCCCGATAAAGACGTTAGGCGCTGATAAGGGATATCACCGAAAGAATTTGTTGGAAAGCTGCGCGAACGAGGGATAATTCCGCATGTTGCCTGTATGAAGGGCAGAAAAGTCGCAGGGCCTTGATAGGCGCACCACAACGGGAAATTCATACACGGTAAATGAAAAGAAGAGGAAACTGATTGAGCAGTGTTTTGGGTTCCTGAAAACGATGGGCGGAGTCCGTAAGAGCCGGTTGGTCGGCTGTTCGCGAACGCATTTCCTCACGCAGATGACATTCGCCGCTATGAACATTCTGCGCATCACGAGACTATCAACGGCGTGATTCCGCTCGTAGAGCGGGCATCGGTGGGGGTAAACGCCCATATTTTTACCTAATCTCCCCGGCGTTACCTCCAAAATGGGGGATCAAAACTTAGGTGAAGCGGGAGATTTAGAAGTTGGGTTAGCAAAGGCGGCCAGGACACACGAAAAATCACGGACGAAGGGGTTTTTCACCACCCTGATACAGATCCAGGCCATGGCGGAGGTTGACGATGGAGGTAGGTTGTTCCGTCGCAAACGGTCCTGTGGCGAGAGATTCGTTAAAAAGCAAGTCAGCCGTCATTGGGTTGGAGCTACTTCCCTAGTGGTCCGAAACCATTCTGCTTGCCTTGCAGCGCTTCTAGGACCCGAGCGGTAGGCCCGACAACCAACACACTTCCCGATTCTTCCTGAAACTGAAGTTTGTGATCGGCGACTGGTATTCCCTGATACTCCAAAAAAGCTTGGAAGAGACTCTGGGGAGTCATCGGAGCAAACGTACGTATCTTACTGAGGTGTGCAGCAGCAAATGCCGGGAATTGCGGCAGGAGGTCCTCAACTGCAGTGACCATTGACCGTTGTCCAGCTATCTGAACTGGTTGCACCACCTGTGGACTTCTAAAGGGCATGGGAACTAAGACGGTCGCCTGTTCGAGGCCACTCGACAGTACTTTCGGTAAATTGAGCTCTTCGATCACTCCAGCAGGAAGTGGACCTCGCGGAATCAAATCAGGGGTAGGTATAAAGGGGTTGGAATATTCTTCCGGAAGAGGGAATCCGAGTATGTCACGAATCCGCGTCGTCTCGGAGGGCAAGGGGGGCGTTCGCGCTCCGCCACCGCAAATTGCTCCCCCTTCGAACGGAGGTACCGTGACCGAATTCAGATACTCCCGCCAAGCTTCGGGGCCCTGCCGCCGAGCTTCTTCTGCTTCCGGAGGTAGGGGCATCTGGGATAATACCGTTACTGGCTTCGTAGTGCATTCGGGCGCTGCCAATCCCATCGGTTTCATCTCGGCCATATAATACCTCTCTCTAAGACTTTCCCAGGGCGTTAACGACACGCTAGTCCACCCCCCTAACGAACACGCTCCTCTTGCTTAACTCATCACGAAGGACGTACCGATTCGGGGCAGGTTCAACTACTTGTTCGGTAGCGTCGCCGCCCGAGCGCTTGCAACATAGCTGCGAGCAAGTTCGTCCGGGACCGGCATCATCAAGCTGGGTTTTTCGCTGAAGTAATAGAACCCGCTTTGATGGTCAAGGACAGGCTCAGACTCATGGGTGGATTGATTAGCGGACAGCTGCCCATCCGGTCTTATCGTAACAGTGGTGCTCGTGTTTCCACCATATACATGAAGATACACCTGACCATCTTTCGTTAGAGCGACGTTAGCCATAGCACCATCTGATAGCTTGAATACTTCGCTGCCCCGATCGGCGTAAATGTCGAGAAGGGTCTACCGGGCAGCTATGTTGCGCTCCTGGGAGGTAGTTGGTTCCCTTCCCGGTGCTTCTGCTGGGCTTAAGTTTCTCGGTACCGCTGAAATGTTACTCATGGCTGACTCTCCATCCTTGTTTAAACAATACGGTAGCTTCACCTCTCTCCGGAACCACTACCAAAGTGATATGGAGTTGAGCGATGTTGTTGTGACTTTTTGGGGACGAATTCGACCAAAGAGACGAAGCGTACCGAGGGTAACCAGGTAGCGCATAACGCCCCCCAATCCCGCCCCAACGAAAACAAGAACAATCGCGGGCATGCACGGCTCTCCTTAAAAATTGCGAAAAGGGCTATTCGCTCTCGGGTTCTTAACCGGATGAGACCGAAGGACCCATCCTAGACCTCTATTGCTCAGAGGTGTAGAGGTCCGGGGTAAGAGGTAAGGGGGCGAAAATTGGCGATTGGGAACGGGAACAACGACAGGCGGGACTTGCGAAATCATTCGCGTTTGCCCCCCTTACCCGATCGTACTCCTTTTTTTCGACCGAAAACGGGAGTACGATCCTTCTTATAAAATACCGCCGCACCATCAACATCCTGCAATCACACAGCTTTATTCTTTTCGGCGCCCGGGGTACCGGAAAGAGTACGCTGATTCAGGAGCTTCTCCCCTCGACGAAAGTGCTCGGCTCAAACCAACCCAAGAGAGGAAGCTAGCTGACCGGCCGGAAGAGCTTATTGATATCGTTCAGTCCGCTCGACAGCAAAACCCAGATCTCAATGTGGTCTTCATCGATGAGGTGCAGAAGATCCCCGCACTTCTCGATGTTGTTCATCACCTCATTGAATCAACCCCCCTTCTCTTTGCTCTTACCGACTCGAGCGCCCGCAAACTAAAGCGGAGTGGTGCGAACCTGCTTGCAGGTCGGGCATTTGTGTACCACCTCTTTCCTCTGACGAGCGGCAAAATGGGGAGCCGCTTTTCGCTGAACGACACGCTCACCTCCACCTCTATTCCTTAGAGGAATAGAGCGAAGCCAATCAAAGTCGCTCACCTGTCCCACACCTGTCCCTCCACAAGCCTCACCACCATTTCCACAAAATAATTGACAAGTTACCTCGCCATGCATACCATATCATAAAAATTCCGGTATTTTTTATGGCGACCTATACACGTCTACTAACTCCCCCAGATTCCTCATTCTTTCTGTTTGGTTTGCGGGGAACCGGGAAGACGTCGTGGGCGAAGAGGTATTTTGGTGATGCTGAGTGGTTCAATCTTTTGAGTGAATCGCTCTATCAAGAACTGTTGCTTAATCCGGGTCTTTTTGCGGACCGAATTCGGCGGCTACCCTCGGGGTCGTGGGTGGTGATCGATGAGGCACAGCGCCTCCCGAACCTTCTGAATGAGGTGCATCGCGCAATCGAAGAGTTAGGCTTGCGATTTGCGATCCTTGGCTCGAGTGCGCGAAAGGTTCGTACTGCAGGGGTCAACTTATTGGGGGGACGGGCGGTGAGTCGGTATATGTATCCGCTTCTTCCCGACGAGCTGGGTGATGATTTCGATATTGGTTGTCAGCTTCAGTTCGGGAGTTTGCCCCTGATACTTGCGGCGAACGATCGGCGCGATCGGCTTGAGGGATACGTTCAGGCGTATCTGAGGGAGGAAATTCAGGTCGAAGCACTCGTCCGCAATCTTCCTGCATTTGCCCGTTTCCTTCCTATCGCTGCGCTCTTTCACGGTCAGATACTCAATGTAAGTGGTCTCGCTCGCGATGCGGGGGTGAATCGCTCAACTGTTGAGGGATATCTCGGCATCCTCGAAGATACCCTCCTCACATATAGATTGCCGGCGTTTGAGGGGAAGCTTCGGGTAAAGGAACGAAGTCATCCGAAGCTCTACTGGGTCGATAACGGTGTCATGCGAGCAACCAAGCGTCAGTTCGCGCCCCCCGTATCCGAGGAGTGTGGAGCTCTCTTCGAGGGATATATCGGATTATTACTGAAAGCATACCGCGATCTGAAGATCATTCACTATGACGATCTCTATTACTACGCAGCGACCTCCCGCTCGAGCGAGATCGATTTTCTGATAAGACGAGGAGATAGCCTTGTTGCAATTGAGGTAAAATATGCGTCAAAGCTCACCGCTGTTCACCTAAAATCGCTCCGTTCAGCGAATGCTCTTAAGGGGCTTGAGAAGAGGTTCGTGGTGTACAACGGCACATACGATTTTGTCACCGAGGATGGCATTATCGCTTTGTCGGTGCCATCGTTTATGAAGCAGCTCGCGGCTGGGGAGATGTGAGGTGGGTTTTATCCGAGCACTAAAGGGCGAAATAGCACTCTTTTTTTAACTTTTATGATGACCTCGATTATTACCGCAACTCGCACCCATTACACGGCGATTTTGAATCTGAAGTCTCAATTCTATTCAGAAATGGCAGAGATTGTTCCTTCGATACATAAAGCGCCTGAAGGCTCATCGGACTTCTTTACTGAGTCCATGTTCGAAGATGATCTTTTGTCAGGAATGCAGGCTTATTTTTTCGCGTTTGACGAACAGACTGAGGCGATCGTCGGTTTTATCACTATTGGTCGACGTTCATCCCCGAACAATCCCATTTTCACCACAAACTCTTTCGCCAACATCGACGAGATTTATGTCCTACCCGAGTTCAGAAAACAAAAGATAGCGACTGAACTAGTTAAGTCAGCTTTTGAGTGGGCAACAGCAAAAGGCTTACACACCATAAAAACCGGTGTTTACGTTCAGAACCCTGGGGGATATCAATTTTGGGGAATGATGGGATTCACGCCCTATAAAGCTCTCGTTGAAATTGACCTATCGAACGCGACTACCCAATATGAGGGACTCATTCCAAAGGATTTAGTCAAGAAGAGCAACTCGTAACGATCCCTCCAAATTCTTTAACAAAACTCGAGAGCCCGATGACGGATTAACACGTTCGCTCTCGTAAAGGAGCACTCTTTAACATCTTTCGCTCGGAGGGATAGAGCTCCTCAGCAGTCAATAAGAAACGCTGTCCCTCTGCGCTAAAGTGATACGGGACTCCGATACCCAAAAAGCGGTTAAATTCCTGAGGAGAGTCATTAGATTCCTTCAATTTCGTTGCAAATCGCAGGTTATTGGTATTTAGTACACATAAATACCAATAACCTGCGATTTATGTCGAACTATAAAAAAGCATAGTATTTTCTTACTATTAAACCCGGCAAGTGGAGATCCTCCCTGTTCCTTTTTGGTCCGCGGATGACGGGAAAGAGCTACCTTTTTCGGCAAGTCGACGGGGTTGCGCGGTATATTGACCTTCTTGCTCCTGAGACGGAAAGACGACTTCGGCCTCATGTGCGGCTGTTTTGGGAGCTCATTGCTGCGCTACCAGATGAATCTCGAGTTATTGTCGACGAGGTGCAGCGGATTCCAGCGATTCTTGATTACGTACAGATGGGAATCGAGCAGAAGGGGATACAGTTTCTTGTTTCTGGTTCGAGTGCCCGGAAACTCAAGCGAGGCTCTGCGAATCTTCTCGGGGGACGAGCGCTCGACCTTAAGCTGCATCCCCTTACCTACGAGGAGCTTTGCGCTGATTTTTCTATCTCGCAAGCACTTCATTACGGAACGCTCCCCCGCATCTGTCAGCTTATTAAGCAGGAATCGATTGAGGAGGCTCGACTTATCCTCAGGAGCTACTACACGACCTATCTTAAAGAGGAGATACAGGCCGAGGCTCTTGTGAGAAATCTCGGTGCTTTCGAGAGATTCCTTCTCGTTGCGGCTCAAGCGAACGGGACAATTGTCGAATACGCCAACATCGCTCGCGACTGCTCTGTTCCGGACAACACCGTAAAAGAGGACTTCTCGATTCTGGAAGACACACTTATTGGCTCTTTTCTCCCACATTGGAACGCAAGTGAGCGAAAAAAAACCCGTTCAAGGTTCTACTTTTTTGATTGCGGAGTTCTTCGCGGTATTCAAAATCGGCTGATCGACTCGCCTCTTCCACGTGAGCTCGGTCTCCTCTTTGAGACGTTCATGGTGCGCGAGATACACCGGCTCAGAGATAATCATGGCCTAGATCATACTTTTTCATTTTGGCGGGAGAGAGATTTCGAGGTCGACATTCTTGTTCAAAATCATCGAGGAATCGCCTTAGCGATTGAGATAAAGAGTAGCGAGGGTGGCTTTAATATCGCTCCGTTGAGAGCATTCAGGAAAAGATTTCCGGAGGTTCCCCTTGTAGTCGCCTCTCTCGTCGATTCAACCCCCCGACTCGTCGACGGTTGGGTCGAGGTCCTTCCGTGGAGGGATATATTGGAGCGATATTTGGCGCTGTAAACTGAATAATACCTCTATCAGGGTGGTGAAAAACTCCTTCTTCCATAATTTTTCCTATGTCCGGGCCGCCTTTTGCTAACCCAACCTCTAAATTTCTCGCCTCTCCTAAGTTTTGATCCCCCATTTTGGAGGTAACGCCGGGGAGATTAGGTAAAAATATGGGCGTTTACCCCCACCGATGCCCGCTCTACGAGCGGAATCACGCCGTTGATAGTCTCGTGATGCGCAGAATGTTCATAGCGGCGAATGTCATCTGCGTGAGGAAATGCGTTCGCGAACAGCCGACCAACCGGCTCTTACGGACTCCGCCCATCGTTTTCAGGAACCCAAAACACTGCTCAATCAGTTTCCTCTTCTTTTCATTTACCGTGTATGAATTTCCCGTTGTGGTGCGCCTATCAAGGCCCTGCGACTTTTCTGCCCTTCATACAGGCAACATGCGGAATTATCCCTCGTTCGCGCAGCTTTCCAACAAATTCTTTCGGTGATATCCCTTATCAGCGCCTACCGTCTTTATTGGGAAGCTTGCATCCTCGACCAGCCGGTCAATCATTGAAATGGCGGTACGTACCTCAACGGTACCCGTTGCCGGGGAAACCTCGCACTCAACCACAAGTCAATTTCTATTCTCGGTGACCGCAGTCGCACAGAACGCAACGTGGCTTCTTTGGCATGCCCCTTCTTAGCCATGCAGAGCCTCGGGCTCCGTCATACTCGAATGAGTACTATTTGTCCGTCGCTCACCAAGAAAATTAACGTCAGGATCGCTCGGCTTGAACCCGTTACCATCATTCCTATCGTCTTTATCCTGCTTATCCTTCGACACAAAGCTTTTTAGCGATGCCCACGATTCAATAAGGGTGCCATCCACTGAAAAGTGCTCCTCCGAGACAAGCTTTCTCGCTCGTGCTTCGCTCAGTACCTCCCCGAAAAACTCGCGAGTAACCTCATGCTCTATCAACCGAGCCCGATTCTTCGAAAACACGCTTCGCTCAAACCCGGCCTCACTCAGGTCCATCCCAAGAAACCAACGAAACAATATGTTGTAGTTCAGCCGCTCGCAACATCGATGCTCGGACCTCACTGAATACAGCGCCATCAATATCGTGCTCTTAAGCAAAACCTCGGGGGCTATCGCCGGTCTCCCCCTACATCAGAGTACATCGTATCAAACGTATAGCTCAGCCGACTCAATAGCTTGTCGCACAAAGCCCGGATACTTCGCAGCGGATGATCCTGCGGGACTCGTTCCTCAATACTGAAAAAGTGAAATAGCTCTTCTTGTGAACGCTTGTTGCCCCGCATCATTCCTCTCCGCCCAAGCTGTTGTTCGTACTCAGCATGCGGAGCTTTTCATTTTCTAGGATATTGCGCGATCGTTTTTCACCACCCTGATAGAGGAAAATGCTCGTGCGCCTTTCTATTTGCCAGGAGCGGCCTCTCGAAGATAACCAGCTCACTCTACCCTTTCTGATTGCTTCCGAGAAAAGAATTTCCTGAACACTAGATGGGTGGGCAGAAAATTACAGAGGAGAAGAGTGAGCATCCAGAGGTACAGGTACAGGCTCGGATTGATCCAGTCCTGCGATCGATCGTACTCGGTTCCAAATACAAGATTTATATTCCGGGGAGTGTTTATATCGGCGACCGGGGTCTCAGGAGACGGAAGAAAAAAGAAGGAAATCAAACACAAAATCCAGGCTGTGCCGGTCCAGATCAGCAACGCCTTCTCGTGATACCCGAGTTTTTTTAGCAAGTAGAGGTGCAAGACCGGAAGCCATAGATGAAAAAGAGTCGTCACTCGCAGTGAGAGAGGAATCCACTCAATAAATATAAATTCGGTGACGCCCAAAAACTCAACGTCGATCAAAGTGCCACCCAGATCGGCCCAGAACAAGAGATTGGGTATCATAACCCCCACTGCTGCGGTTGAAATAAGCAAACTGCTCTCACTCCAGATCGCAAAAAGAGTTAGAAATAGGGATACGTCACAAAAGTGAAGGAAGTTCGTTGGTCCGTAGTAACTCCAGTAACAGGGCACAAGATAAGCCATGAATGCGGAAAATCCGACCTTTATTGTAATCGAGATCCTTCGCGCTGATTTTGTCTCAACCGCTGGCCGCATAATCCGCCTATCCTTTGCCCACCTCCTCTCCACCTCTTACATAGCTTCTCGTCTTACTCATTCAAAATGAGTACCCTCCTCCATTTTTTCAGGGTGCTGACGTAGGTTTACTGCTTTCGTTCATAACGGAACCACTGAAAGGTCGACCCTCAAGTTTCAAGACTTGAGGGAATTTTCGCCCCGAGAGGGTTCAATCGGAGTGCAACCGATCGATTCAATATGCTATCCTGTCGCCCTAAACGCCGGAATTAGCTTCCATTGATGCCAACGGTTGAGGCCGGTCACATCTCGGGTAGGTATTGCGACAAAAAAATCGACGAGAGAGGTCTTCTTGGCCTTATTTTGCCTGTATTTTGGGCTGACAGTCGCCAATCAGAAATGAGGATATGGCGAGTAAGGTAAAGGTCACTACATCCGCCAGCTCTTTCCAGGTACACAAGAGGATCAACCCTCTCGATTGCTCCGAAGCGAGGATACTCAAAAGACCGATAAACAAGAAATCTTCCTTCAATGCAAATTCTCGAACACGTCTCCCTTTCCACCGCAAAAGTTCAGCAGCAATACCGTCGCGTGAGGGACGCGCTCGCCTCGGGGGATTTTGGTGCTGCTCAGGTGAAGAAGCTTCAGAACGCCCCTTTTTATAGGGCGAAACTTGGAGATGCACACCGCCTGCTATTTAAGCTTGGCACCTATCAAGGGGAACGGGTTATTCTTATTCTTGAGGTTCTTCTCAATCACGACTACCAAGGATCCCGTTTTCTCCGGGGCGCAACGATCAGTGATGACGATTTTGTGCCCGTAAATCTCGAAGGCCCTCAGCAGGGTGAAGAGCAACTCCGCTATATCAATCCCGCAAGCACCACCTTCCACCTGATAGACAAACCTGTTTCCTTCAATCCTGAACAGGAGGATGTTTATCTCGCATCGTTGCCATTGATTCTCATCGGTTCGGCGGGAAGCGGCAAAACAGTTCTCACTCTCGAGAAGCTCCGGCTTCTGACTGGAAGGGTCCTTTACCTTTCGCTTTCGCGATTTCTCGTCGAAAACGCCCGCCGGCTGTACTCACTCGCGACCCCCGATGAACAAAGTAATGTTGAGTTTCTCTCATTTAACGAACTGCTCGGGATGATCGCGATCCCGTCAGGGCGTGAAATTCGATTCTCTCATTTTGCTGCCTGGTGCGCTCGGCAGAGCTGGTGGGCGAAACAGAACTCTCGCAAGATTTTTGAAGAGTTCCGCGGGGTTCTCGCGGGAAGTACCTCGGCGGACGGTGGCCCGCTCGGGATCGATGATTATCAGCAGCTCGGAATAAAACAGTCCATCTTCCTCGCTGATGATAGAGCCCAGGTCTTTGAGCTGTTTCGTCGATATCGTGCGTGGCTCCCCCAGACCGGACTTTACGATTCGACTTTACTTGCGCACCACTACCTCCCCCGCGCCACCCCAACCTTTGATTGCATCGTTGTCGACGAGGTTCAGGATTTTACCGTCCCACAGCTCTCATTGATCCTCCGAATGGGAAAGAACAGCCATCAGTTTATCCTTTGTGGTGACTCGAATCAGATCGTACATCCGAACTTCTTCTCGTGGTCACGAGTGAAGTCCTTTTTTTTCGCGAGAGACGACGATGTGGGCCCTCGCATTATCAGGGTGCTTCGAACAAATTTCCGAAACGCGCAGAATATAACCACAGCTGCCAACACGCTCCTCTCACTGAAACAACGCCGATTCGGTTCGATAGATAAAGAGAGTAATTTCCTTGTTGAAAGTGTCGCCGATGAAAGGGGTTTTATCGCGGTCGTCGAACTCAGATCAGCGGGGGTAAGCAAACTGAATGAAGCATCTCGGCTTTCTACTCAGTATGCAGTGATCGTTCTCGATGACACCGACAAGGAAAGAGCGCGTCAGGTCTTCGATACCCCGCTTATATTCTCGGTCCACGAGGCCAAGGGTCTCGAATATCCGCACGTGATTCTCTATGGATTTGTCGCCTCTGCTCCCAAGGAGTATCGGGCACTCGTCGGCGATATGACACCCGATGACCTTTCGGGAGATATATCGTTCGCTCGGGCTCGTGATAAATCAGACAAGTCGCTTGAGATATACAAATTCTATGTGAATGCCCTGTACGTCGGCATTACTCGTGCTCTGACGAAGGTGTTCGTGGTCGATGAGGTGTGCAGTTACGAAGAGAAAGCGGAATCACGTTCGCGGTGTCGTTACTCACTCTGGGAATTGCTTCAAATTCCCGTTGCGTCCTCCGATCTCTCCCTAAATGCTGACTCATCGACCGCAGAGGAGTGGTCAAAAGAGGCGCGAAGGCTTGAGCTTCAGGGCAAGCTCGAACAGGCACAGGAGATTCGAGATAAGATACTCCAGACACAAAAGGTTCCGTGGCAGGTGCCGACAAGAGATAGTATTGATGCCATGTGCGGGGAGGCAGTTGGCTATGATCGCGATCTCAACAAAAGGCGGATGATTGAGCTATTTGAAATCGCGGAAGGTCAAGGGATGACCCCCATACAGGATTTTGTCAATTCAAGGGAGAACGCCCCAACTAAGAGCTGGCTGAGGGCGCGAGACCTGATGATAGAAAAGCACTACAGCCACTACACTGCCCGCGATCCGCGCCACGTTCTTGCAAATATCACGAAATTCGGTATCGATTATCAGAATGAGTTCGGTGAGACACCCCTGATGATCGCGTCCCGACTTTTTAAGAGGGATCTCGTCAAAAAACTTCTTGAAGAAGGGGCGAATCCCCAGCTTTGTACCTATGGAGGTCTAACTCCCGCCCGCGGACTCCTTCGGGAGCTCATGCTACGCCACCAGACGATCAGCCGTCGTCAGGCAGAAGATGCATTGGATATCTGGCGGCTCATCGCTGAGCCACTCCTCCTGAGCGTGAGCGGACGATTGATAAAGCTCTTGCCCCATCAGGGAGAATACACCCTATTCGAGGCGATTGCATCGATGTTGGTGGGCAAATTCTGGCAAACCAAACTCATTGGTTTGGCATACGGTATCGAATCGCGTCTTCTCTTCCAAGATTATGCCTCTCTTCGCCTTTCCCTGCTCCCCGAATATCGGGCTCGCAGAGATTATGTGAATGCCCTCCTCGCCAAGAACGAAATCGAACGGGAGGGGTCAACTAATAAGCTCTTGTTTATGCGATTGCGGCGTGGCTCTTATATTCTAAACCCGCTGATTAAGACTTATCAACCAATCCACGCAGAAAACGGGTCGAACGGGGCATCTTCGGACAGTGCTGATGCAGGCGCTGCGGAGGATGAAAACTGGCGTCCAATATACGACGTCCTTGGTGCACACTTTATGTATAGTCATCAATCTGCGCTTAGATATCCCCGCACATTCGAAACAGTTTTGGGCCGACACGCAGACGCCGCGCGGGAGCGGCTTTCTTTGAGGCCTGACATCAGTCCACCCTCTCAAAATCAGGCCGTGGGCCCCGCTTTTCAGACCATTTATCCTCCTGCCTAACTTCTGATATTATCATTCCTCCGTCTTTTAATTCGCCCCAACCGAAGAGGCCCCATGACCCTTCCTGTAAAAATCCTCCGAAGAAAAACCCGCTCAGTCTTCGTTCGAGACCTCGGTATAGGCTCTGAGCACCCGATATCAGTACAATCGATGTGTGCGACCAAAACGCAAGATGTCGGGGCGACAGCCGAGCAGATACGCCGACTGCGCAACTACGGAGCCGATGTCGTTCGGGTCGCCGTCGACAGTAAAAAGGACGTTGAGGCGCTCGAAGCAGTTCGCAAGGCCGTTCCCGATGCGCGGATCGTTGTTGATCTTCAGGAGAGCTATCGGCTTGCAGAAAAGGTCGCCCCTTTTGTCGATAAAATTCGATATAATCCTGGCCATCTTCATCATCACGAGAAGACGGTCCCTGTTCGGGAAAAGGTCGCGTTCATCGTCGCGGCGGCCCGAGCCCACGACTGCGCACTCCGTATCGGAGTTAATTTTGGCTCACTCGATCCAGCACAGGCTGGGCCTGATCCGATTGAGGCCGCGCTCTCCTCGGTAACGGAGCATATCGGCTATCTCGAAGAGCTCGCGTTCACACGGTACGTCGTTTCACTCAAAAGCTCCGACCCAAACGATGTCGTCGCTATCAACACGGAGTTCGCACGGCGATTTCCCGAAGTCCCCCTCCATCTCGGGGTAACCGAGGCGGGCTTGCTCCCGATGGGTGAAGTAAAAACCCGAGTTGCATTCGAGCACCTCCTTGCGCGGGGAATCGGAGATACCGTTCGCGTCTCTCTCACCCTCCCTAATGAGCGGAAACACGAAGAGATCCTCGTCGGAAAATCGATTATCTCGGATGTATATGCGGGTCGCTTCCGCTCAGTGCCAACCTTTGAGCACGATGGGATTAACATAATTTCATGCCCATCGTGCTCACGAGTCGAGAATAGCGCCTTCGTCGAGCTCGCAGAGAAGGTGCGCACTGCTGTTCAGGACACCGAACAGGAGAAACTGACGATCGCTGTCATGGGCTGTCGGGTGAATGGGCCCGGTGAGACCGATGATGCAGATCTCGGGCTGTGGTGTGCTCCGAGTCATGTCAACCTTAAGCGGAAGGGGGAGCTCGTCGGTTCCTTTTCCTATGACGAGATCCTTGGTCGGTTTCGTCAGGAGCTTGATTTGATCATCGCGGAACGGCGGGGGCAACTGGACTCTTGACCGAGAGGGGGATTCGCTTCTCATCCGAGCGGGCACCGACGGCGGAGCCTCTTAGGCCCTTCCCAGCATCTATAATTGTCCATCCCTTCCTCTCGGGTAATTGTGCCAAATGCCCAAGTGCGATAAAGATAGGTGCGGAGGTTAGTCCGTGCCGAGATGCCATCTCTTTCTTGGGAGCTCTCGTTCACATTGCCGTCAAGTAATATGGGGAACTGCTCTGGCTTAGAGCCGGAAATCACCGCAACGTTGCGGGGTGAGAGCATCGGCGGGTTTTCTAGGAGCATCTCGCGTGCAGCGTCGAATAATCACTTTAGACGAAGCCACTCCCCGACAGCGACAAGGCGCAAGTGAACTGCAGGAGGGAGCGCGCGTCCCAGGCAACCTCATCCGCTTAATGCTCGGCGACGGGCCGTGGGATATCCGAGTCATCACCGAAGAATCAACAGCATCAGGAGGTCGACTCTGGCTTACCCGGGCAGTTGATCCTTCCCTCCCGACTGATACTCCCGAGTTCAACCACCTCCGGCTCCTCTTTGGATGGGCAGCAGGTCACAGTCCGGCAAACACCTCGGGCGAGTTCAAGGGACGGCTCTGGTACCGTCGTCTCTATCTGCCCTTCGTCATGGCGGATGCTCGTTTGCCGACAGATCTTCCGGGTGCGCTAACCCTCTTTCGTCAGATAGCCGAACTGATTGAGCATTATCACGCAGCCTCGCTGGTTCATGGTCACCCCTCCCTTTCTAACGTGGTCGCGCACGCCGATGGCACCATGGCATTGGTAGATCCAGGATTCGCCCTCATCTGCCCATCCGCACGCATCGGTCGGGCCAGCCTTGCCCCCAACATCGGTAGCGCCAGCGCGGCAAATTCGGCAACCGACCTCTATACCCTCGGAAAGCTCGGAAGAAAACTTTTCACTGGACTTACCCTGCCTGATGAGCTTACCGGCCTCCTCGAAGTGTTGGCATCTTCCGACAGCGCGCGTCGCCCCTCGATCCACTGGGTACTCGGAGTTTTGCGCGATCTAAGCACCGACCTCTCCGGTGTTCAGCCAAGTGGCAGAGGCAAAAGACCGACCCCTCGAGGCTCTCCGATGCTTCGTCCATCAGTGAGCCCATCCCCTGAAGAAGAGCCCCAGTTCGAGCCACCACCCCTCGAGCCGTACCACTCCGCGCCGGAGGAGGATCCGCAACCTCAACGAACCTCCACGCCGTGGATACTGATTATCCTGATCGTGTTCGTCGCAGCAGCAATCATCAGTCGAATCCTCTCAACACCGAGGGGCCCCTCGATCCCATCAGATCACTATTGGATGAGTGGGACCCCCTCATACATGCGGGCGGTCGCCGAAGCGGCGATCATACAGGGCGATCCTGAGGCGCGACTCGCCATTTTCGACGCGGCTCGTCAAGGATATCAGAATCCACGCGTTAATTCAGAGCTTCTCAAGGTCGTTCTTGATTCTCGGTGGGAAGAGCAGCTCACCGAAGATGATCGTACCATTATCCTCACCCTCGCGGTCGGCTCGCTCCTGGGACAGCGTCCTCAGCTTACATTCACTGAGGATGTCCACCCAGGGGTTCTTTACGCCATCATCGCCCGTTCACCTCTCGATGCGAGATCGCAAGAGCTTCAGCAATTTCAACCTCACCAGCTCGGCACATTACCTGCGCCGATTGGCACCACGTTCACTGCCCTGCAATCGATGGGTATTACCTCTATCGAAGATCCCGCATCAAAAGGAGCTGCTCACCTTCTCTCGGGCGATATCCGCACCCCTGTCATTGAGGCATTCTTTGGACCATTTGCTGATGAGGGTCGGCTCCTTGCAAAGCTTGAGCTCCTCAAGGACAGCCTTGCGACCAACGAGCAGCTCCGGATAACATCTCTCGCGACCCTCATGTCTGAGAGCCCCCTGGTGCGGATGCTGATGGGTTGGTTCGATCAAGATGGACTCAATACCTGGAAAGAAGTACCCCCTCCAAGTCGTTTTCTCATTTCACTCGGCACCGTTCCCACGGGGCTCTCATACGAACAGCTTATCGATCTGCTCGTGTTCACCCGACCGGGCGTGCGGGAAGCTGCAAGTCGCCAAATTCTCGAGAGCTCTTCGTTTGCAGCAGTCCACGACATTCTTCCCGTTCTATCCGCACCGGAATCCGGCCTCTCCCGAATGCAGCTCCTTTCCTTGGCAAGCGCATTGCAAACAACGGGGCGGGATCAGCTTCTTCTCGTTCACAGCTGGCTCAAAAGCCTCCCCCCTCCCCCCTTTGTTGCGAAGCTCTTGATAGCTCGTGATGGAAAGGGATCCAAAGATGGCTTCAATCTGGAAGCCGCGCGCTACCTCCTCAAATCGAAAGAGACTCAGCTTCCGCGGGAGATGATCATAGACCTTTCAACCCACACCGAATCGATGGCCCGCGCTTACGCCTACGGCAAATTGAGCGCAGCAAATGAGGATGACCGCCGCATACTCCAGGCAGCCCTCACCACCGAAACCAGCCCCCGGCTGAAAAAACAATTAGCACAAACCCTAAAATAGACCACAGTGGTCGGCGATAGCGGTTGATAGGGAGCTACCCAATCTTTGAAACTTTCGACAGGTGTGATAAAAAAGGGGGGTCAACCGACGACAGAATGATGCCCGAGTGATGGAATGGTAGACATACAGGACTTAAAATCCTGGGATCGAAAGGTCGTGCGAGTTCGAGTCTCGCCTTGGGCAAGAAAATCAAGTGGTCAAGCTCGTTCTTAGAGGTCGGCCGTGTAGAACTCGTCCCTACCTTTAGGTTCATCACATTTAGGTTCCTCCAGAGAGGTTGACGCGGAGGCAAGCTCTCACTCGTTCCCACTTTGTTGACACATGTAGTTCCCGTTCTCACCTTCGGATGCCGGGGGTGCTATATTAGAAGATAAATGTATCAACAAATTCCTCGAGTAACTATTCGGCTCAGATAGAAAGCTCTCCAAGAGTGGAGGGCAATTTAAGGGAAAATCTCAAGGAGTGTATGCCGACCGATCTCGAGAAACCGAAACTTCCAGCCCTGCAATAAGCACCGGATACCAGAACGAATACTCCATTTCTCGGGGAGCGAGCCACACACCGATATTTGATCCGAAAATCAGCATCTGCGTTAGGTTTCCCCCTTTGTGCAAAATTGGGATAATCGCGGGAATTAGGAGTACAAAATCATACACCCAGAGATACGGCGCACATGCGAGGCTGAGCGGTATCATACGGCGCGTGATGCGACAAAGCGCTCCTTCCTCAAATGAAACAGTCAGACCGGTCGAGAGGGCATATCCGCAGGCCAGGAGCAGGGGCAAAAACTTAAGGTATGCTACCCCGCCTGCCAGTTCGGCGAGCCAAAAACCGATCGTGGGAGTTCGCCAATTTAAGGAATTCGATAAATCAGAGTTCAGGAAGAGAGAATAGACCCTCGGGTTGAAGCAAACTGGGAACAACCAAAGCGATGCCACTCCAACGATAAAACCAATCGCGACACGCCACATCCTTGATCTCAAGGTCCACAGAGAAACAACTATAAGGAAGGGCAGGAATAGGTGCGGTTTAATAGTGCAGACCGCAAGAGCAAGTCCGGAAAAAAATCCTTTCCTGCGATCGTTTAATTTGTCCTGATTAGCGCAAAATAGGGCGGTACAAAAGAAAAGCAAAGGAATTATTTGAGCTAGTTTTATCGCGAGAAAAAGGGGATAAAAGGTGCTAATGAAAGCAAATTTTATGGCTAACTTTCGCCGGTTGTCAGGGATTTGAATCGTCCGATAGACAAGATGAAGCCCTGCAAGCGCAAGCGCCACATTCAATATTGTCCAGGTAAGGAGGGCAATGTTGAAGGGGAGGATGGCGAAGGGGATAAGCAGACCGGCGAGGGCGGGAAGTGTTGGCACGCGCATGTCGTAAGCCATCGGCCCGACAGTTTGACTCATCATTTTCAAGAGTAGTTCACCATCGTATGGATTATGTCCCTGAATGATCAACTTCGCCGTCGACCAAAAAAGGAGGAAATCTCCCGAAACCTTAAGCCCGATACGACCCGAATCGTGTTGCGGTCGAAGGCCGAATTGGACAAGTGTTGCGATTGATATCGCGATCACGATTACAGCGACGAGAGCTGGACTTACCCGAGGTAACGCGCTTTTCATTATGAGTACACCCTGACTTTGAGGCAATTCAGATCTTCCCGAGCTATAATCGAATCTGGTGTTTAAGGGTTTGAAAGGAAGCGGCGTATCTGGTTGATTGTTAGTTGGCAAACAAAACATTTAACCGAGGAGTACGCCACCATGAGCAAGAGTAATGTGATTGAGCTCTCAGGTCGAGAGGAGACGGGTGATGTATTGACGGCCCTGTTGCGCACAGGGGCTCGAACCCTGATTGAGCGAGCTGTGGAAGCTGAGCTGGTTGAGTTTATGTCGAGGTTCGAGGGCCGTCGCCTTGAAGACGGTCGAGCAGCGGTGGTGCGCAATGGCTATCAGCCTGAACGTGCGATTGAGACCGGTATAGGCCCGGTGACAGTGAAGATTCCGAAGGTGAGGGCCACATGTGGTGAGCCTGTTAGCTTTCGCTCGGCACTGGTACCGCCGTATCTGCGCAAGACGCGGTCCTTGGAGGCGACTTTGTCGTGGCTGTACCTGAAGGGCGTATCCAGTGGTGAGATGGAATCGGCTCTTTGCGCTTTGCTTGGTCCCGATGCCAAAGGGTTGTCGGCCAGCACGGTTGCTCGGCTGAAGCAGCAATAGGGAGAAGAGTACCAGTCATGGCGCAAGAGTCGATTGGATAAAGATCGCTGGGTATACCTGTGGGCAGACGGCATCTACAGTGGCTTGCGTGCCGAGGACGCCAAGCTTTGTGCCCTGGTGGTTATTGGTGTCAATGAGTTGGGGGAGAAGCGATTCCTGGCTATTGAGGACGGAATCAGGAAATCAACACAGAGCTGGCGAGAGGTGTTACTGGGGCTCAAAGCCCGTGGCATGAACACCCCGAAGTTGGCTGTCGGCGACGGTGCCATGGGGTTCTGGGCAGCATTGGAGGAGATTTACTCCGACACCCGTCAACAACGGTGCTGGATGCACAAGACCGGCAATGTATTGAACTGCGTGCCTACATCCGTACAGCAGAAGGTGAAGACTGCGCTCCACGATATCTGGCAGGCTGATACGAAAGAAAATGCGGAGGCAGCGTTCGAGCAGTTCGAGGAATTGTTTGAGGCCAAGTACCCAAAGGCTGTCCAGTGTTTACAGAAGGACCGAGAAGAGCTGCTGGCGTTCTATGACTTTCCCGCGCAGCACTGGCAAAGCTTGGGGACAACGAACCCAATCGAGTCGACGTTCGGCACAATTCGACACCGAACAAAGCGGTCAAAGGGCTGTCTGACACGAGATGGTATGCTGCACATGATCTTCAAACTCGGGGAATGTGCTCAAAAGAACTGGCGCCGACAGCGCGGCTTCAGTTACCTCGCCAAGGTGATTACTGGGGTCAGATTCAGAGATGGAATTGAGGTGAATTCAGACAACCAGTGCGCTTACCCCCATATTTAGGACCACAGGCTTAAGTAGAATCTGCGTCTGAAAACTGGTAAGGAAGGACGCATGAAAACGGTAACAAAACGAAGAACATTTACGGACAAGTTCAAGGCGAAGGTGG
>JBIIHQ010000001.1:0-395417 GCA_044235645.1 Bdellovibrionota bacterium
TTTAATTGTACCCCCCCCCCCCCTCGGAAAAGCAACCAAATCGCCAAAATTTCCCCAAAAAACCGCCCCTCCAATCGCCTTCCCACTAACCCCTTGTAAAAGGAAGGAAGCTCAGCGGTGCGACAACCCAATCTCAGCGAGAGCCTCGCCGAGCGTCCCTACGACGGCACCGTGCGTTGCCGCGCCCAAGAGATGTTCTTGTGCCTCCCGCGGATGGGTCTTGTCATAACTCGCCTCTCCTCGTTCATTCAGAGGAGGAACGAGCATCACTATCTTCCCAGGAAAGTTTTCTATTGCCGTATCTAAATCAGCGGTGAACTCCGGACACTGTTCGCTATTAAGCTCACGCGCAATCATGAGGAGCGCAAGCAACCGTTCTTTTTGCTCGATACCTCGATACAGGTCCCGTTGGCGCCACGCTCCCGAATTATCCCCTTCTAACTTTGCGATTCCTCGATCATAAATGGCCTCCATCCTCTCCGGAGTTCTCGCTGAGCCCATGAAGGTCACCCGAGTTCCGATGATATCAGCCGTTAGGTGGGGAAATTTCTCCTGCAGCTGCTCGAACGCAGCTATCGAAAGGGCGATTCCCATCGAGTCGGCCAAAAATACTATTTTCTTCGCATTTTTCAGGTATGGGTCACTTACTAACGAATCTTCCAACACGGAAACAAGGTCGGCTATCCACTCCTTCCAACCAAGAAATGCTGAGGGATGGGAACCATTCGGGTCGGTGAAATTTGGGTCAATCCCTACCGCACCATGAATGTGATCCTGAAAGTCGTCGGAGATTTTTGCCAGAAATCCGGGGACCCCGACGACCAAGGTTTCGCCAAAGGAAGGGCGCACTGCCTCCAGTCGGAGGCTTCGGCTGCTTTTTGTAGCGAGAGGAAGTCGAAACTCCGGGGATGACTCAGGCGAGTAACGCAACTCAGAGAGCTCCGGCTGGAGCGAGGTATCTCCACTGACTGCAAAACTAAAAGCTCTCCTTAACATCTCTCCCCATCGACATTGTGGACACTCGACCTCAAAGACCGTCCGACGCTCCCAATGGATGATATCGTTTATTCAGTCGGTAAACCAACAGGGTGGCCTTGTTCTTCAAAAGCTCTCAATACGGCACCCCGCCAACCCCCTTATTGCCCTCTTACTCCCAAAAGTGTTGTAATCTGGCTACCTTTAATACAGTTGTTCTCCCCGCTAACAACCTCTTATGCGCGCCAAACTCTTAGCCCTATTCATCATCATTCTCGCCCTCGGTGCCGCATGGTTCACCTTTCGCGAACACCCTGTTGTCCGCTTCTTCGACCCAACCCCACCGGAGATGCGTATCAGTGCCTCGACCCGAATGGGCGAAATTCCTGTTGAGGAGAACCTGCTTGTCGGTGGTGGTGGGATTAATCTCAAGCTTCACCTGCGCGATCCGTCAGGTACGGGGCTTGACGAGGTGGTTGTCCGGCTTGATGACGGGTCGGGGCAACGAGAATTGGTAAAGAAGTCCTACGACGACTGGGGCATAGCCGAGGACTCAGTTGATATTAATGCTCCCGCGAGCACTCTCAAGGTGCGCGTTGAAGCTGTTTCTCTTGAAATTACGGCCTTTTCAAAGGGATTTGCAAACGCAAAGACAACCAAAACTTTCAAGGTGCGGACCGACTTTGAGCGGCCACGGGGGGAGGTGCTCACGGTTCAGCATAATGGACGGATTGGCGGGGCGCTTTTGGTGGTGTTTCGGGTACACACAAACGATACTGCCTTTGCAGGCGTACGGTGGCGAGCGAAGGAATACGCAGGGTATCCCGCAGAGACGCTCTCTCCAGAGTTGGGGGCGTTTCCGGGTCTCTATGCGGCGTTTTTTCCGATTGAGCAAGATTTTGATCGAGCACGGGACAGTCTTAAAGTGGTGATTCGGGACAGGGCAAGCAACGAGGCCGTTCTGCCGTTTCCGCAGGTAATCGCGAACTTCTCTTTCCGAGCAGCGGATATGAAGATGTCGCGAACCTTTTTTGAAGGTCGGGTTGCCGAGCTCCTCCCCCTTTTTGCACAGGAATCCGGCAAGCGTATCGAGGTCCCCGCCGATGTTTCTGGGGTATCAGATGAGGAGCTTGCTTCACTTTTTAAAACGGTCAACGAGGATTACCGCGCGTTTCTTGAAGAAAAGCTTCTGACCGTTCTTAAGCAAACCGCTCCCACCCGGTATTGGGACCAGGTCTTTATCCGACCCCTTGCGGCGGCGCCCACCGCAAGCTTTGGAGAACGTCGATCGTACTTCTTGAACGGGTTCACGGCAGGTCGGTCGGTGCACCAAGGGATTGATCTGGCCCACGTTGCGATGTCGCCGGTTATGGCGGCGAATAACGGTTCGGTTATTTTCACCGGAATGCTCGGCATCTACGGCGAGACCGTGATAATCGACCACGGCATGGGGCTCGCGACTCTCTACGGGCACCTCTCCTCAATATCGGTCGGCACCGGCGACTCGGTGCAGCGAGGGCAGGTGATAGGTCGCTCAGGCGCCACTGGGCTCGCGGGAGGGGACCACCTCCATATCGAGTTTCGTCTGCACGGCGTCCCCGTATACCCCATCGAATGGCTCGATCCTCACTGGATGAAGGACCACGTTACAGATCAACTGCCATTTGTCGTGAAGCAGATAAAGAATATTTTGGCGCTGAGCGAGCCGCCCAAGTAATCGGGCAAGGGGCGAATCACCCATCGACACGACACCCTCCACCCCTCTCATCCCGTTTGCCGGTTGCCCACTTTAGCTTTACCATACCGGGGTCGCATGGACAAAAGCCGCGCAAGCGAAAAGGCTGAACTTGAGAGGGATCGTATGGAGGGGACGACTTTAGAAATTCAGGAAGGGGCTGGACCTTTGCCAGCTAACCCCCTCAAACTTTCCCCCACCGCCATCGAGGAGGCCCTGCAGGGGTGCGAGGGTTGGCAGCTCATTGGGGGGGCCTGCGCTTGCTCCCTCATCTTCCCCGATTTTGTCACGGCCTTTGCCTTCATGTCCGGAGCGGCACTGATCTCGGAACAACTTGGCCACCACCCTGAGTGGAGCAACACCTACAACCGCGTTTCGATACGCCTCATGACTCACCATGCGGGCGGGGTTACCGAACAAGACATCTCATGGATTCGACGGGTGCTTCCTCTGCAGAGAGGCGCAAAGACTCTTTCGTAACCGCTCTATCAACCGGCAGTTTCTCCTCCTAAACTCTCATCACCTTCAGCATCTCATATTGTCACCCTATGTTAACCTACCTCGCTCGCAAAGTTTTTGGCACCCGCAACGATCGTGTCCTCAAATCATTTCGACCGATCGTTCACGAAATTAACAAGCTCGAAGAAAGCTTTGCCGCGCTCTCCGATGACGAGCTTCGAGCGAAGACTGACCAATTTCGCGCACAATACGCCGAGGGTCGCACCCTTGATGAGCTCCTTCCTGAAGCGTTTGCTACGGTTCGTGAAGCCGCCAAACGGGTCCTCGGGATGCGTCATTTTGATGTTCAGCTCATCGGAGGGATGGTCCTCCATCGGGGGATGATTGCTGAGATGAAAACAGGAGAGGGGAAGACGTTGATGGCGACCTTGCCCGCCTATCTCAACGCGCTCGCGGGAAAGGGGGTCCATATCGTGACAGTGAACGACTACCTTGCTCGCCGTGATGCAGAATGGATGGGAAGGGTCTATCGCGCTCTTGGACTCTCAGTTGGTGTTGTTTTTTCCGGAATGGATGAGCAGGAGAAAAAGGTAGCGTATCGCTCCGACATTACCTACGGTCAAAATAACGAATTCGGCTTCGATTACCTTCGGGATAACATGAAGTTTTCGGCTGACGATCAGTTTCAGCGCGATCACTTCTTTGCAATCGTTGACGAGGTCGATTCAATCCTCATTGATGAGGCGCGGACACCCCTAATAATATCAGGACCTGCGGAGTCCCCGACCGACCTTTACTATCAGCTCAACACCGTCATCCCTCGACTGCAGGTGGGCAAGGACTACGAAGTTGAACTTCGCACTAAATCACCGTCCCTTACCGAGACCGGTATCGCAACGTGCGAGCGACTTCTCGAGATAAAAAATCTCTATGACCCGAACAATATCGATATTCTTCACCACCTCAATCAGGCGCTCAAAGCCCACACAACTATGCAGCGGGATGTTGATTATGTCGTGAGAGAGGGACAAGTTGTTATTGTTGATGAGTTCACTGGAAGACTCATGCCTGGGCGGCGTTGGTCAAATGGACTCCACCAGGCGGTCGAAGCCAAAGAGGGGCTAAAGATAATGCGCGAGAACATAACCCTCGCTAGCATCACCTTCCAGAACTTCTTTCGGATGTATTCTAAACTATCGGGCATGACTGGGACAGCAGACACCGAGGCGGTCGAGTTCAAGACGATTTACGGGCTCGAGGTTGTAGTAGTCCCCCCCAATAAACCGCTCGCTCGTGCAGATCTCTCCGATGTCGTCTATCGCTCTCGCCGGGAGAAGTACAACGCCGTCGTCGCCGATATCAAAGAGATCCATCAAACCGGTCAACCGGTGCTAGTAGGTACCGTAAGTATCGATCAAAGCGAAGCCCTTTCCCGACTGCTCCACGAGGAGGGGATACCCCACAATGTACTCAACGCGAAACACCACGAGCGAGAGGCTGAAATCGTCGCCCAGGCGGGCCGGTTTAAATCAGTCACGATATCAACCAACATGGCGGGTCGGGGGACCGATATCGTTCTCGGCGGTAACGCCTCATTCCTGGCTGCGGCAGAGGCAGGCACCAAGGAAAGGGATGACGTAAGATACCAATCTGCATTCACCAAGTATTCCCAAATCTGTTTAAGTGAAAAGGAGAAGGTTCTTGCTGCCGGTGGCCTCTTTATCATAGGCACCGAACGTCATGAATCGCGGCGAATCGACAATCAGCTAAGAGGCCGCTCTGGTCGGCAAGGGGATCCGGGCGCATCTCGCTTCTACATATCATTGGAGGACGATCTCATGCTCCGCTTTGCGGGAGATCGGATACAGGCGATCATGAATCGCATGCAGTGGGAAGAGGGAACTGCGATGGAGGGTGGCCTCATCAGCCGCTCTATTGAAACTGCCCAAAAGCGGGTTGAAGACATGCACTTTGAGAGCAGAAAACATGTCACAGAATATGATGATGTGATGAATAAGCAACGGCGAGTCATCTACTCTCTTCGCAACAAAATACTCCTTTGCGAGGGGATCCGGGATGAAATTCACTCAATGCTCGAGGATATCGCTGAAGATTTGGTGATGGCCGTATGCACAGTTGATAAAAAACCGATGGAGTGGGATCTCAATAATTTGCGAGAGCGGTTTACCTTCATCACAAATCACTCCCTCGAAGGGGGCGATACAATTCAACTTGAGCAGCAAGTTGTCTACGATTGGGTATACGGGGCCCTCAGAGCTCTTTACGATGAACAGGTCCGGCAGAAAGAGGAAAAGCTGGCTGGGCTTGTGTCACTCTCAACGGGGGATGCTCCTCGCATCCAGTTCGAGCAGCAGATTCCTTCGTATGCAGACATCGAACAGAGAACACTCCTTGAAGGGCTCGACCATTTTTGGAACCAACATATTCAAGATATGGAAGAGCTTCGAGATGGTATCGGACTGCGAGGGTATGCTCAGCAGAACCCTCTCTACGAATATCAGAAGGAGGGATTCATCCTCTTTCAGCAGCTCATGGCAAATCTTCGGGAAGGGGTCTGTCGGAAGCTGTTCTTTGAGGAGGTAATTGATCCTGCTGCGCTTATTGAGGCGATCGAACAAGAAGAGGAGAAACGTCGTCGTCGTGAGGGGTCGATACAGACTGTACATGAGGCTACCCTTGCTGATGCGGGTGGAGCCTCTAACGACGGAGAGGGGGATAAGTCAAAAAAGGCTCCTTCTAGCTCTGCGACCAATCAATCCCGCTCAAGGCGATGAGCCCCCCCCACCAGCCGATTCAGCCCGGTGTCGGAGAAATATCAGGACCCAGGAAGTATTCGATTATCTTGGAGGAGAACGAGGAGTGTCGGAGTTGACCGAGTCGGTACCAATGAAAGTGGCCTTACTCGGGGCGGATTCGGATGACGCTTGCTCAAAAGCTCCCTTCTCGCTCTACATTCATATCCCATTCTGTTCTCATAAATGCCCCTATTGCGACTTCAATACATATGCCGTTGGCGCAAAGATACCCGAGCGAGATTATGTAGCGTCGCTGCGGTCAGAGCTTGATTTTCGCGCTGCTCAGCCAGAGTGGCGAGGGCGTTCCATCGCCACCATCTTCCTCGGAGGTGGCTCACCGTCGCTTCTCTCCCCCTCCGCGCTCAGAGATCTGTTTCGGACAGTTTCACGCCTCTTCCAAATACAGGATGGCGCAGAGGTCTCGATAGAAGCAAATCCCAACGATACTTCGCTGCCATGGCTTGCCGCGATTCGAGAGATAGGCATCAATCGACTAAGTATTGGGGCGCAAACATTCCAGGACCACCTCCTTCCGAAGCTCGGACGGAACCATTCATCCTCTCAAATTAGAAATGCCATCGACGACGCGCGAAGGGCGGACTTCTCAAATATCAGCATTGATCTCATGTTTGGCATTCCCGAACAGACAGTTGCTGACTTCGCCTCCGATCTTAAAGCGGCCCTCGACTTAACTACCGACCACCTCTCTCTTTACGGACTCACAATCGAAGCAGGGACCCCTTTTTTCCAAGCGTCTAAGCGGGGCATTCTCCAACTCCCTCCCGAAGATGCGACCCTAGAGATGATGGAACTCGCGGAGAGAACCCTCGCCGATGCAGGGCTCGTTCGGTATGAGATCAGTAACTATGCCCGGCCCGGATTCGAGGCTATTCATAACATCTCTTACTGGACCCGCTCAGACTATCTTGGCATTGGTGCGGGGGCTCACAGTTTTTGGGGAGGCGAGCAAGCGCAGACTGGTGCGAGCGTTGGTCGTCGATGGTCGAATCTCGCCCCATTCTCCAGCTATATCGAGCATGCCGCTGCATTTGGAAAAGCTGAGTCGTGGGAGGAGATTCTCACCCCTGAGAGTCAGATCTTCGAGCAATTTTTTCTTGGACTTCGCATGGTGCGAGGACTGGAGACCTCAACGTGGCCACTCCGTTTCGGCTTCTCTCTTGCAGAGCGCTATGAAAAAGAGCTCTCCAAATTTGAGCGAGAAGGATTAATGATCTGGGAAAGAGAAAATGAGCGAATTGCTATGACCCCACGTGGATTTACGCTCTTTGACTCAATCGTTGAACACTTTGTCTCTCATGGGCTGGCGTGTCGGTAGAGTCCGGTGAGTCCTCAGAGGGACAGCACCTCTAAAAAAATAGCTTCGGGCGAGGCGAATTGAAAGGACAAGAAAACCTCGGTATGATCCCAAAAATACTAGGATGAAAATAGATCCTTTCCTCAGGAAACCGTAGTGATAAATCCAAAATCTCCTGACTCCTTCAACGGGTGCCGTCGATGCCTCGCTTCTCTTGAAGTAGGTGATAATTTCTGTCGTTCGTGCGGGGCCCGAACGAAAGTAGCTCCTTCCGGCCGCAACCGCGTCACGTGGGCCGCCACCGGCCTCACGATAACTGCCATAGTGTCCGTAACGTGCGTTTACGGGACCGCCGCGATTCAGCGCGCTCACGGAAACGGCCAACCACCGGCCACTCGCGGCACAATTTCGACTGATTCTTCAACAGCCAACACTCCCATGGCGATGGGTAAGAATCCTCACAATTTTGAGCGAACTGACGAAATGCCAGAGTTCTCCTCTGCGGCGCTCTCCGAGGATGCGCCCTTCCAAGAGCTGCTAAAGGCCGCTCGGTCTGCACCCAAGGATCATGCGGCATGGAGTGCCGTCGGGGACGCGATCCTCGAGCGTCTCATATCGAACCCATCATCGGGGGAGCTCCAAATCGACGCCCTCGACACGTTTAGCTATCTGCTCACCATCGAGCCAAATGATGCGGCAGCAATCCGCGCACTTGGAGACCTCTGCTTCGATCAACGGTTATTTCAGAAGGCGCTGGCCTACTACGAGCGGTACCTCACTCTTTACCCTAATGACCTCGATCTACGATCTCGCCACGCGAGCACCCTCACCTTTCTCGGTCGCCCGCAGGAGGCGGTCCTGGAGCTTGAAACGGTAGTCGCAGAACAGCCGAACGCCTTCCAACCACTCGCCTACCTCTCCATCGCCCTTTCTCAGAAGGGGGATATCGAAAAAGCGCGGGCGGTCGGGGAACAAGCCCTTGCACAGGCCCCCTCGCCAGAGGCTCGGGAGCGGTTTAGCGCGTTTTTGGAATCACTGCTTACTCCGGATTCATCCTCCTCATCACCTGCGGCTCCAAGGGCTGAAACACCCACCACGACTAGCCAGCCAGCAACCCTTGCGAAGGAAAGCTGGCTCGAAAAGCTGGAACAGACCCTCCGTGCAAACCCAATAGCGGGCCCCAAAGTCGTGGGGGTTGCCTATCGCGAGGAGAGCAAGACTGTCGAGATATCTCTCACCAAATTCCCGATGGAGGCGATGCCGGACTTTGCGAGACAGAAGTTTATCGGTTCACTAACGCCCCACCTTCCCCATCCCCTTGTGACAACTCTTAGGTTCCTCGATGCTGAATCTGGGAGAGTAATGCTTGGGATGGCGGTACAGCGGTGATGATCCCATTGCAAGGGTTCGTACCCTCGTCTGGGGTCGAACCCTCAAGCCAGACTTGCCCATGCGTTATCCTCACCAATCAACGGCTTTGTATCACATAAGTACGATCGTCTTGACTCTCATAACCGCATTGAGATAGCACTCCGACGTCGGCCGTCCCCATCCCCCCGAGGGGCGGTTTTGGTGAGAGACTATCCCCTTCATTCCTCGAGGCCTTCCGTGACCACCCACTCCACATCAAATCGTCGCATGAACACACGCCATCCCCACATCACCCAGCTCATCCCGCCTCTCCTTTTCCTCGTCGTAACCCTCCTAGCGGGCTGCGCAACCGTTTACTACGCCACCTGGGAGCAGCTTGGCAAAGAGAAGCGCGACCTGCTCAAGGATAACGTCCTCGCAGCTCGCCTTGAGCAGCGAGAGACCCGTCAGGAATTCCGGGACGCCCTCACCCAATTACGCTCAACTTATGAGGTTCCATCAACACGCCTTCAAGCGGTTTACGAGGAACTGAAACGGCACCAGAAGCGACTTACCCGTCGGTACAACGACCTCGAGGGCCGAATAGCTAAACTCAATACAATCGCGACAGACCTCTTCTCGGAGTGGCGTGAGGAGGCCGAATCCATCAGCAACCGAGAGTTTCACAGGCGAAGCCTTGAGCAGCTTGCTGAAGCTCGGGCCCGCTACCGCCACATGCAAACAGCCCTCGCTCAGACTCAGAACAGGTGTCGCCCAGTGTTGAATCAATTCAACGAATATGTCCTCTTTCTTAAGCACAATCTCAACGCTCAGGCCCTTGGAGCACTCCACGGTGAAGCCCAGGAGATTATAGAGGGGCTCGGCAACCTCATTGAGGAGCTGAATAATTCAATCTCAGAGACCGATGCATTCATCGCAACATTGTAAAGAAAGGGGGTAGTAATCGGGCCCATCCCCCTCCGAGGGCCTATCATAGACCCCTATCTTTTTCGCCCTTTCTGGGATATCGTTCGACTGTCGGAGTTAAAACGACGACCATTAGTTTTATTTGGCGAGCATTTTATCCTAATTGTCGCCAAATTTATCTGCGCCTTACTTACTTTTGTTCAGTAACTTTTGTGATAAGGAGTCTCCTTCTATGACCGCCACCTCCAAACCCCTTCGCGACTTCCTCGAAATTCCATACGACGAGCTTGAGGCGAAGAACCTCGCCGCGAAAGAAAAGCAGAAGAATCGGGTATCCGATGCTGAGCTCGCCAAGTTCTACATCAGCGAACTCGAGAAGGAGCCTCGGATTAAGGCGGTCACGGTGTGCTTCTCAGACCTCGAGGGGCGCTTTCATATGCTCGATTATGACAAGAAATTTCTCCTCAAATCGCACGATAATCTCACCTTCGACGGCTCTTCAATTCGTGGCTTCTCGGTCGTCAGCGAATCAGATCTCCGACTCGGCATCGACTGGGGGTCATTTCGATGGCTGCCAAGCGATGTTTTCGGTCCCGGAAAGGTAATCGTCTTCGGCCTCATCCTCGATAAAGAGGGCAAACCGTATATGTCAGACATGAGGGGTCAGCTCAAAGCGTATTCCGAGGAGCTGAGCAAAGAGGGAATGACCGTCAACGTCGCCGTCGAGGTTGAGGGCTTCCTTTTCCAGGGACTCAACGCTGAGCAGAGTTACGTGTCCAAGGATGGTTTCACCATCGTATCAAGTGGTGGCTACTACAACGCCCTCCCGAACGATACCCTCAAGCTCTTCATCGATAGACTTGCCGAGGCACAACGGGCACTTGGCTTTGAAAATGAGAAGGATCACCCCGAGGTCGCTCCCTCTCAGTTCGAGCTGAACTACTCGTACTGCGACGCCTTGCTCGCTGCCGATCAGGTTCAGCTTTACAAGCTCGTTGCCCGACAGGTCGCTGCAAACATGGGGTGCACTGCGAGCTTCCTTCCGAAGCCGATTGCTGGGATCAACGGAAGTGGCATGCACACCAACATGTCGATCAGCAAGAATGGAAAGAATATCTTCTATGACGCTACCGGCGAGGAGAATCTCTCGAAGTTCGCGTGGGATTTCGTCGATCGAATCCTCAACAGCGCTAATGACATTTGCCTCCTCCTCAACCCGAGCGTTAACAGCTACCGCCGGCTTGACCCTCACTTCGAAGCACCGAACCAGATTAAATCATCGCCAGTCGATCGTACCTCAATGGTGCGCATTCCTCTCGGTAACGATAAATCGGCTCGAATCGAAGTGCGAACAGTCGCACCCGATGCAAACCCTTACTTGGCCTTTTATGCGCTGATCAAAACCGGGCTCAACGGGCCGATGACTGAGGCCATCACATCAGAATCCCGCCGAACGAGGACCCGCTTTCTCCCCGGCAACATCCACGATGCGATCAGGCTCTTCAAGCAGAGCGATTTTATCGGCGAAGTGCTCGGCCAAGAGAACAAAGAGAAGTATCTCGATCGCAAGCTCGCCGTGGCAGAACGATCGCCGAAGGAGCTCGGAACGCTGGTCAAAACTAGTGAGATCCTGTTCCACCACGAGGTAACAAATCAGTACCTGTGGTCTCGGTTCTAGAAAGGGGGAGAAGGGGCTCGTGGGATTCTTTCCCGAGCCCCTTCTCAGCGTTCAGGAGGAACCTTTTGTGAGCCTTCTCCGATAATATTGAATATTATCTGTGCTTTACCTCGGGAGTGTGGGGGCAAGCCAGGTTTAAATAAATCATAATAGTTGAGTAGAACCTTTCGTTTGGTACAATGAGGGGTGTTGCAGAGAGGGGGTATTTTAAGGGAGGTCGCGTGAGTCTTGGACCGGCACCTGGAAGCCGAACAGACCAAAGAGTAGAACCAAGCCGTCCTAACCCCGGGCGACAGGACTTTAGCTCGCTCTCACAACCAGCAGGCAGTCCCCCGCAAGAAATAGAATTGTCAAGTAAAGATGTTGAGGGAATTCTCTCAAGCCTAAAATTGAACTCGCCTCTTCCCGACGAGCTAGAACTCGTCGCCTCGATAAAGATCGTCGATAATAAAAATAACTCCACTAATGAGCTTCATGAAGCCGACGACCTTCTGAGGCAAATTCTTAAATCGCCCTCCCAACTTGCGGACCTGGATCCCGGAAGTGAGGTCAAACTCACATTTAGAGCTGATATTAAAGCAGACTCTGAGGGTAGCATGCCTTCCTCCCTTATCGGAGTACCAGTAACGCCATTTGCAAGCATTGAGGGCGGGGCGAAAGGAAAGATTGAGCTCGCGGTTCTGGTCGAAAACGACTCCGATCTTCGGGTTACCGCGACCATCGGGGGAGGTATCGAAGGATCGGGCCGGGCTGGTGTGCGCGCTCCATGGATAAACATTCCTGAGCCCCTCAAAAAGATAAGCACAGGCGTGTCTCGCCTATTCAGCCTAAAATCGATTCAAGCTCCAAAACCGTTAAAGCGCATCATCGAGGTACTGATGGATGATGCCCCGAGCGCATCAGCTGGTATCCAAGCTGAAGATACGAAACATCGGTCCGTTGTATTACACATTCCAAGAACTGCGTTTGCCTTTAAAGAGCTGCTTTCTGGGATTTTATCCGGAAAGGTTTTTTCAAGCGAATGCATAAAATCCCTCAACCCCACAAGAATTGAAAGTGGGAGCTTTTCGGCGAGCGGAGATATCTCTCTCAGATTGCCAGGCGATGCTTCGGTTCGAATAGCCGAAAACAGCGAGTCACACGCATCGGAGACGAGAACGACCTCGTCAGAAAAAACCCGGGAAAGATTGTGGGACCGTGTCACAGGATTTCTCGGTGGGAAGAGGGAGGTAAGAGTCAAGACAGGGACGGTGACAACTCTCGAAACACAGGGTGAAAATGGGGCCGACATTTCCCCTAAAACCTGCGCGTGTGTCGAAATTTCACTCAGTCAACACTGGCGCAGAGATTGGCATACCCTGAAAGCGGTTCGATTCCTTCGTGCCTTGAGGCCAAACTGTGAACTTCTGAAGAGCTCTGAGCACTTCTCGCTACAACCCTCCAGCTTCTGGGACAGAATATCTGGTAAAGATCGAGCTCATCAAAACATAAATGTTGTCCTGTCTCCTGAAGAAGTGACCACGATTCTGAGGAAAGCTCGGTCGGGTAATGCTTTTGAGTCGATGGTACAAAGCTACGAAGCGGCTGCTGGAACGATCAGAGCTGAAAAGGTTCTCCCCCCACGCATTCAGAAAACCGCCGAATCTTTCGCCGAGAATCTCTCACGAATTGCTTACAAAACAGATGCCGGTTCGTCCTGCAGGGAACCGCTGGAAACCCTTTTCCTGAAACTTAGCAAAGACGCTTGCCCATTGAGCACGATCCTCGCCTTGAAAAAATTAGCTCACGAATCAAATGGGCAACATCCGAATCCAAGCGTAGTATCAGGTCAGGTCACCGTACCCGGCCTCACAATTGCGATCGGAGAGCCAACCTCCCCCAAGGAATCTCCAGCCAGAGCCCGATAAAAATAGTAGCGACGGACTGAGGAGGAGAGTTTGGGAATGGCTATTTTCTCGATCTTCGGGCTCTCGTCACTTCGCGCCTCTCTTTCCCTTCTTACTGGTCGCCGAGCTGCTGCCACCCCCGGCGGAAGCCCTCTTCTTAGCCGTCGACCCACTTGCAGTCACGCGGGTTGGTTTGGCAGCCTTGGTCGCTTTCTTCTCCGTTGTTCCCTTATCTGCCCCCTCATCAGCAGGTTTGGTCGCCGCCTTCTTCTTGGGTGCCCCCTTTGCTGCTCCTGAGGCGCTTGCGCCCCTCTTCGCAGGAGCTTTTCGCTTGACGCCGCCATCCTGCTCGATCTTCGCCGCCCGCTCAGCGAGCAACGCTACTGCCTCCTCAACCGAAAATGCGACGGGATCTGCGCCTCGAGGAAGCGATGCGTTGAGCTCACCATCTGTCACGTACGGCCCGTATCGACCACTCTTAATGACGAGCGGTTTCTTCGTTTCTGGATGAGCTCCAAGCTCTCTTAGCGGGGCTGCGGGAGCTGCGCGCTGCCTCCCTCCTGTTTTGGGCTGCGCGAGGATCTCGAGGGCTTCGGAGAGGGAGAGGTCAAGAAGGGAATAACCAGCAGGAATCGAGCGCGACTCAGAGCCACACTTAATGTATGGACCAAAACGCCCGTTCATCGCCTGAATATCGCCTCCTGAGGCGGGATCGATACCAACAGTACGAGGTAACGAGAGAAGCTTTATCGCGATATCGAGAGTTACATCGGCGGGTGCCATCCCCGGAAGAAGCGATGCCATCTTTGGCTTTTCCTCTCCCTCGGCAACTCCTTCCTGAACGTACGGGCCAAAACGCCCCGCTTTGAGATAAATCGGCTTATGAGAGGTCGGGTGATCGCCGAGACTCTCGGGGCCGTGAGCAGCCGCAGAAAGCAGCTCAGCCGCCTTCTCCTTTGATAGCTCGTCAGGAGCCAACCCCTCCGGAAGCGCGCACCGATGAGTGCCATCAGTAAGAAATGGTCCGTACCTTCCGATCCGAACCTCGATGGTTCCACCATCTTCCCCTTTGCCAATGTCGATCCCGCACACATCGCGAGGATCAATAACCTCCTCGCCATGCTTCACCAAGGAATCCAGCCCCGGTTTATCACCCGCATAGAAATCTTTTAAATAGGAGATATTGTCTGCCTCTCCGCGCGATATCGCGTCAAGATCCTCCTCGAGCCCGGCAGTGTACGTGTAATCGACGACCCCCTCAAAAAAACGCTCCATCAATCGGGTCACCGCCATCGCCAAGAAGGTCGGGATGAGCTGCTGACCCCGTTTGAATGCGTAATCGCGAGAAAGAACGACATCAACTATCGTGGCCCACGTGCTTGGGCGACCGATCCCAAGTCGCTCGAGCTCTTTTATCAAGCTTCCCTCGGTAAAGCGGGGGGGAGCTTTTGTCTCGTGTTTTGTTGCTTCGAGTTTGTCTATCGAGAGAACATCACCCTCCGCGAGAGGCGGAAGCATTCGCTCCTTGTCAGCGAGGTCAGCCTCTGGATCGTCGCTTCCCTCGACGTACGCCCGCAAGAAACCGGGGAAGGAGATAGTCTTGCCCGAGGACCGAAAAAGTCCTCGACCGATGCCTACCTGGACCGACACGTGGGTTCCCTCGGCGTCCTTCATCTGACAGGCGACCATCCGCTTCCAGATGAGTTCGTACAACTTCGCAGCCTCAGCCCCCATTTTCGCGCGAACCGAGTCGATCGACTCAAAACGAGCCCCCGCTGGTCGAATGGCCTCGTGCGCCTCCTGAGCATTCTTGACCTTGGTCTTATAGTGCCGGGGTGAGTCGGGCAAAAATTGCTTACCATAATCAGAGAGAATGAACGAGCGCGCCGCCGATATCGCCTCCTCGGAAAGGTTTGTCGAGTCGGTTCTCATGTAGGTAATAAATCCATTCTCGTACAACGTCTGAGCAACCTGCATCGTCCGCCGTACCGAGAATCCAAGCTTGCGGCTGGCCTCCTGCTGCAAGGTGCTCGTCGTAAACGGAGGATAGGGTCGCGACGTGAAAGGCTTTTGCTCAACCTTACGCACCACCGCACTTTCCCGCTCAAGCTCAGCCTTGAGCCGCGCGGCCCCCTCTTCGTCGAGATATACGACCGCATTCGGATCGGAGAGCTTTCCTGTTTTCGGGTCAAAATCGCGTCCCTCCGCGACCCTCTTTCCATCAACCTGCGAGAGGTCAGCGTCGAATTTCCCCGCTTTCGCACCGAAAAGCCCCGCGAGCCCCCAATACGCCGCCGACCTAAACTGCATTCGCTCCCGCTCCCGCTCGACGAGGAGTCTCAGCGCGACGCTCTGCACCCGGCCCGCACTCAATCGGGGTTTCATCTTCTTCCAGAGGATTGGACTAACGAGGTACCCAAAAAGCCTATCAATTACCCGACGGGTTTCTTGTGCCTTTACGAGGTTTTCATCTATCGCCCGAGGAGATCTGAGCGCCTCACCAATCGCTGATTCAGTGATCTCATGAAAGACGAGCCGCTTCACCGGCACTTTGGGCTTTAGCACATCGAGCAGGTGCCAGCTTATCGACTCTCCTTCTCGGTCCTCGTCGGTTGCCAGATACACTTCGTTCGCTTCGTCGAGCGCTTTTTGAAGCTCACTGACATGCTTCTTTTTATCCGCAGGAACGATGTAAAGTGGCTTGAAATCCTCATCGACGTTAATACCGAGCTTTGCCCACGGCTCTTTCTTTATCCGTGCAGGAATCTCTGAGGCGCTGTTCGGAAGATCCCGAACATGACCAAACGACGCCTTGACGACAAAGCCTTTACCCAAAAACTTTCCTATCGTCTTTGCCTTTGTCGGCGACTCGACGATAATTAATGATTTTGACATCAGATACTCTCCCAGGCCGCGGCATTATTACCCGCGTCCATTCTGCGCTAAGGCGCTCTATGTCCGGCGCTACCGAGAGGCCCCCACGCATGACGCTCCAAGAGGTCCCTCTGGCCTACCACTGACGCTTTACCAGCTTCATTCATCCCCTACACGGGGACAGTAACCTATTTGTTTCTGTCAATAAATACAACTTTTGGGGGCTGCCGGGGGGGCATATCTTGAGCACCTCACTCGGAGGGCCTGAAAACACCTCTTGATCCTTCCACATCCGGTTTGCTCGCCCCACCACCATTTGGCATCATATCCCCTCACCATTGTTGAATTACTTTGCTGAATAACTCCCTCCCCGCAACACCGCAAGGACCACGATGACAGGCCATCCTTCCCCCCGCAGCGAGAGCCTCCGTAAAGTTGAAACTCGCCCAAGCCTCCCCGAGCTGGAAAACGGCGTCGTTCATCGATGGGAGCGAGAGGCTACATTTAAACGGTCAATGGCGCGGCGGTCGGGACGTCCCGAATATGTGTTCTACGATGGTCCCCCCTTTCCGACCGGCAGCCCCCACCACGGAACGATCTTCGTCTCAATCCTTAAAGATGTTGTCGGTCGTTTTTGGACGATGCGAGGATATTCCGTACCACGAACCTGGGGATGGGATTGTCACGGTCTCCCGATTGAAACCATCGCCGAGAAGAATCTTGGCCTCAAAGATAAGAGTGAGATAGAGCGCACGATCGGAGTTGCTGCTTTTAATGCGGAGTGTCGTCGCATCGTCAGCGATTTCAACGAAGCGTGGAAGCGATATATTAATCGACTCGGTCGGTGGGTTGATATGGAGCACCCCTACCGCACCCTCGATCGCTCTTTTATGGAATCGGTGATCTGGGCGTTTGGAGAGGCACATCAAAAGGGGCTCATATACAAAGATTATCGAGTATCACCGTATTGTTATCGGTGTGAAACTCCTCTCTCGATCTCGGAAATCCGGGTCGATGACGCAACCCGACCCAAACAGGATCGAGCGATAACCGTCACTTTCCGGCTCAATACCCTTGCGGGGGTTTCCGCGCTTGAGGGTGTTTTCGCGCTCGCTTGGACGACAACTCCGTGGACACTCCCCTCAAACCTCGCCCTCGCTGTTGGCCCGACGATTGAGTACGTTATCGCCGAAACCTCACGGGGTCGATTGCTTCTTGCGAAAAGTGCGCTTGGTCGCTACGCCAAAGAGCTAGGGGAAAATCCTCCGGTCGTCGCACTTTTCACCGGCGCAGAGCTCGCTGAAAAGGGAGTTTCCTACGAACCGCTCCTCCCCTATTTTGCCGCGACCAGGAACGCGTTCCGACTGATTTCAGCAGACTTCGTATCAACCGAGGACGGAACCGGTATCGTTCATATCGCACCCGCTTTCGGTGAGGATGACTACTGGGCTTCGCGCTCCGCCGAGATAGAGGTACAGAATCCGGTCGACTCGAATGGATGTTTTACCCCCGAGGTGACCGATTTTGCCGGACTCAATGTGCACGATGCAAACCCAACTATCATCAAGTTCCTCAAAGAGAAGGGGAGAGTCATCCGCGATGAAACGATCGAACACAACTATCCCCACTGCTGGCGGTGTCGTACCCCGCTGATCTATCGGGCACTCGATGCGTGGTACCTCAAGGTTGAAGAGATACGGAACCGGCTTATCGAAACGAACGAGGAGATCACCTGGCACCCCTCAGGAGTCAAGCACGGCCGTTTTGGTAACTGGCTTAAGAATGCTCGCGATTGGAACCTCTCGCGCAACCGTTTCTGGGCGACCCCGATCCCGGTTTGGGAGTGTGGAGGCTGTGGCGGTCAACGAGTCTACGGCTCAGTTTCTGAGCTCGAGCGAGATGCCGGCGTATCGCTCCCCGACCTCCATAAAGAGTTCCTCGACGAGGTTGTTATCCCGTGCTCGTGCGGCGATACCTTCAAACGGGTTCCCGAGGTGCTCGACTGCTGGTTCGAATCAGGCTCGATGCCGTACGGTCAATTCCACTATCCTTTTGAGAACGAGGAGCACTTCCGCTCGCACTTCCCAGCGGACTTTATCGTCGAGTACACCGGGCAGATTCGCACCTGGTTCTACTACCTTCATGTCCTCTCAACAGCGATATTCGACAGACCTGCATTCAAGCACTGCATGGTTCACGGGACCCTGCTCGCTGCTGATGGGAAGAAGATGTCAAAAAGTTTAAAAAACTACACCGATCCCTATGAAATCATGGATCGGCACGGTGCAGATGCGCTCCGCGCTTACCTCCTCTCCTCTCCCGCTGTCGGCATCGAAGATCTCTCATTCCGCGACGATGGCGTTGAGGGGATGGTTAAACTGATAATGCTTCCTCTCTGGAACGCACTCTCGTTCTTCACCTCGTACGCTGAAATAGATGCCGTCACACCGGGCGAGCTTGGACTTTCTGGGAAGGAGCTCACTGAGCTCGACCGATTTATCCTCTCGGAGGGAGAGATACTGAAGCAAGCGGTGACACATCATCTCGAACATTACGAGATGAACGATGCAATGCGTCTATTCGGGCCATTCCTCGATACCCTTAACAACTGGTATATCAGAAGAAGCAGAGAACGGGTGTGGTCTGAAGATCCTCGCTCCCCGGAGAAGATGTCCTTCTATGCGACCGTATACGATATTCTCAGCACGGTCTCTCAGCTACTGGCTCCCCTCTGTCCATTTATCGCGGAGCTTGTCTGGGAGCGGCTCGGGTTTGGCGATAGTGTTCATCTCAGCGATTGGCCGCCGGTGCGCGGGGATCTCATCGATAACACCCTCTCACGAGAGGTCAATCTCATAAGAGCGATGGTATCCGCGGGGCTTTCGGTACGGGCGCGAGAAAAACTCAGGGTGCGACTCCCTCTAGCTGCCGCGAAGATCGCAGTTCGTCAGAAGATATCCTCCGACCTCGAGCGATACATTCCCGTTCTGTGTGGCGAGCTTAATGTAAAATCGATCGAATTCCTCGAAGATTCCTCCTCAATTGCGACATTGACTGCAAAGGTCAATGCGCGGGTTGTTGGACCCCGCCTCGGGTCTCGGGTTCAGGAGGTGATCCAAAAAGTGCGCACCGGCGACTTCACGGTTATCGGTGAACACGCGATTCAGGTTGGCGATATCGAGCTTACCCCCGGCGAGGTGGAAGTGGGATTCGCCGGAAAACCAGGGCTTGCCGTGCAAGCGGGGAGCGGTTTTGTCATCGCACTCGATACCGCTCTTACCCACGAACTAACCCTCGAAGGACGTGCTCGTGATCTTGTTCGAGAAATTCAGGATCTCCGCAAAGAAGCAAACCTTCACATCGCCGATCGGATAGTCCTCGCAATAACAGGAGCAACCGAGATTCTCGATGCCCACCGAGATTACGTGATGGCTGAAACGCTGTGTAGAGAGGTGGTTGTCGAGGTGACGGATGCAAAAATAGAAAAAACAGTGGTAATCGAAGGAGCAGAGATTCAGTTGGTTATTGGACTTTCTTAGTTGGTCCTGAAAAATGCATGAATGGCTTTTCAGGGCCGACTACTCAAACGAAAACTGGAGCCCACCTTGCTCTCGGGCTCCGCGTGGACCTCCCGGCCTACCCCACTACCCCCTCTCGATACCGCTTCAGATGCACCGAAAGGATCGCAACGGCACTCGGAGGAATCCCTGGGATCCTGAGGGCTTGGCCAAGCGAGTGAGGACGATGGAGTTTAAACTTTTCCCGCGCCTCGGTGCGAAGGCTTGTGACCGTGTCATATGGAAAATCAAAGGGAATCGCGACCTCCTCGTCCCGCTTAAGTCGCTCGATCTCTTCCTCCTGTCGCTCGAGATAACCTTTAAACTTCAGGTCGACCTCAACAGAATCGACCACCTCACGCCTTACCTGTGAGGGACCATCAACGACCATGAGGAGGTCTCCGAGCCGCATCTCTGGGCGGCGGACGATATCAGCAACGAGCATCCCATCCCGAAGCTCCGCACTTCCGCGCAATCGAAGCCAGCCATTTATCTCTTGGGTCGGCTTGATCCGATATTCACGGGTCCAGCGATGGACCGTAATGCGTTGCTCTTCCCGCTCCTGATGAATATGCCACTGATCCTCTCCCAAGAGGCCCGCCTCTCGCGCCTTCGCGCACAATCGACTTGATGCGTTATCCTCCCGGAGGAGGAGACGATACTCTGCCCGTGAGGTAAACATTCTATAAGGCTCATCCACCCCACGCGAAGTAAGGTCATCGATCATTACCCCGATGTACCCCTCGGCACGAGAAATCGTAAACGGCGCGCGACCGAGAGCCGCGAGCGCGGCGTTAGCCCCCGCAATAAGCCCTTGGGCAGCTGCCTCTTCGTATCCAGAAGTTCCGTTTATCTGACCCGCGAGAAACAATCCCCTTATCCCTTTTGTTTCCAAAGTGGATGCCAAACACCGGGGATCGATGAAGTCGTACTCAACAGCGTACCCCGGCACTAAAATCCGTGCCTGTTCGAGCCCACGAATCGCGCGGACGAAGAGGAGCTGTACCTCCTCTGGGAGGCTCGTCGATATACCGTTCGGGTACACAATCCCCGAGGTGAACCCCTCAGGCTCAAGGAATACCGTATGCGAGAGCCGCTCAGGAAAACGGAATACCTTATCTTCAATTGAGGGACAGTACCGCGGCCCCCCAGAGGTTATCTGTCCATTAAAGAGAGGGCTCTCTTCGCGCTTCGAGCGGATCAACTCGTGCATTCGCTCGTTCGTTTCAGTGAGCCAGCACGAAATCTGGGGGCGGGTTATCGGCCCGGACATCATCGAAAAGGGGGTAGGAGCAACTTCGCCCGGCTGCTCTTGAAGCTGCTTATAATCGATCGAATCTCGAGCTATACGGGGTGGGGTGCCTGTTTTTAGACGACCCAGCGAAAAACCAAGCGACCTCAAGCTCTCACTCAACCCCTCAACCGCAGCCTCACCCACCCGGCCCCCCGCGACCTGACAGGCCCCCGTGTGCATCACTCCCCGAAGGAAGGTGCCTGAAGTGACCACAACCGCATTGCACCGAATCACCGTTCCGTCGCGCAACGTCACTCCAACAACCCGGCCCTGCTCCTCTTGTATCGCAACTGCCTCACCAGCAACCACCTCGAGTCGCTCCTGAGCCGAGACAAGCTCCTGAATCCGAGCCTTGTAGAGCTCACGATCCGCCTGCGCCCGGGATGCCCGTACCGCCGGCCCTTTACTCGCATTTAACGTTCGAAACTGTATACCGGTATCATCGATCGCCCGCCCCATCAAACCGCCACACGCATCGACCTCCTTCACCAGATGGCCCTTTCCAACCCCACCGATGGCAGGATTACACGACATCTGACCAATTCCGGCTGGGCTCAACGATATCAACACCGCCCGTGCACCGATTCGCGCGGCAGCCGTGGCAGCCTCCACCCCTGCGTGCCCTCCCCCAATAACAACAACGATCGGTAACTCCGCCATGACGCAACTATTCCGGAATGAAGTGGTAACTCAGCCGATGAACTTTCCGGCCGATGACGACTGTTGATTGTATCATATCCGGACAACTATGCGAAAAACGCCCAAACCTCTCTCTTGGCCCAGCCTCCCGGTGTTGATACGATTCGTATATCCCTCGCACATCACTGCACCCTCGCAAAGACCCTATGGCTCAGCCCGCCAGGAAACGAACGCTCAGCCAGAAGAAAGCAGCATTCCCGCGTGAGCGCCGATTTCAGGAGATTCCTGGGGAGTCTTTGCAGTTTGTTAAACGACCTCAACTTCGTCGCCCATGGGCGACGATAGTTCGAATGTATCGCAAGATCCTTGGCCCTCAATACCGCACCCCCTTCCACGCGCTCGCACACGGGGTAGGTGTCATGACCGACACGATCATCGATTCCGGCTACCGATTCACCCGACTCTTGACGATAGGCCTCCATCTTGTGATTGCGTTGTATGCGATCATTCACTGGTCATTTTTATCAACACGCGAACCATCACTTTTTTCTCAATGGTCGAACCGTGTCGAATGGTCCTTCGATGGAGGGGAAGATATCAATCTTGATGAAGTACCCTCGGATCCTCACGGGGTATTTTCGTATCGCGCGGGGGCTTTTCAGAATGAGTATAAACTTGTCGCGACTATTCTTCGAAGAGCAACTCGACGAAATCTCGGTGAATCCGAGAGCCATACTCTCACCGAAGCAATCGTGAATGAATCGACCAATCACGCGGTTGATCCCGCTTTTGTTGCAACAGTCGTGAAACACGAAAGTGGCTTTCGTCGGGCAGTTGTATCCTCTGCGGGTGCGGTGGGACTCATGCAGCTTCTCCCCTCCACCGGACAATTCATCTGCACAATACACCGAACCCCGTGGGGGGGAACAAAAAAATTGTGCTCCCCTGCCTATAACATAAAACTGGGGATTCGCTACTTGCGATACCTTCTCCGTCAATTCCCGCACAATCTGTACCACGTCCTCATCGCGTACAACTGGGGGCCAGGTAATCTGCAACGAGCGATCAAAAAGGGAAGAGCGATCCCGCGGGGGCCTATCTCGTACGCACGTTCGATACTGCGTGAGTACGAAGGAGCGCGGCGAATGACAGCAAGAGAGTGGGGCAGCGGGATGGGGGCAAACGTTGAGAGAGGGGGTAAAGGGGGAGGAGTGGCGAAAGTTCGGGAGAGGGAGACTCAGGAGAGTCTCGTTTTTTAGGAGCTAGTCTTCACTCCTCGTCCTATTGAGAGCCACCTTCCCCCGTTACCTATCGTCGCACAATATGACCTCCCCACCCGCCACGAACACGAATTCATCCTTCACCAAACTCATCAAGGCCCGTTCAAACTGCACGCGCTCAAGCTCTCCGATATCCTTCCCTGCAGCATAAAACAATCTGTCTATTGTTCGAGGTCCCCCCTCGCCCCGTACCATCTCTCGAACAATCGCCCCGCGCACCTGGCGAACCGAACCTTTGAAGCGGCTCTGCCGCACATAGGCTCGGCTTTTCCCCGTGAGTCTCGGATTAGATCGCTTGAGAGATGCACCAAGATCCATCAGCGCGTAATACCATTCTCGGGGTGCCCTGTTATCACACGCCTTAGCAACGAGAGGGTGCAGCTCGCTATCGGAGACCCTCGTTGCATTACGAAAAAACTCCTCGATAAAAACAGCCCTGATATTTGTCTCAATCACCACCGCTGGCAGATTAAAAACAAATGCCCGAAGAGCCGCTGCCGTGTACGGGCCAATTCCGGGCAAAGAGCGGAGAATTTTCTCGTCGGCGGGCAACTCGCCACCATGCTTTTCGAGAATCTCGGTGCAGCAGTGCTGCAGGAAGATCGCACGGCGGTTGTACCCAAGCCCCTGCCAATGCGTGAGGAGGTCAGTCCGAGATGCGGCAGCAAGGGCACCGAAGCTTGGAAAGGAGTCGATAAATCTCTCAAAATAGCCCTCAACGCGACCAGTCTGCGTTTGTTGCAACATAATCTCTGAGACAAGAATCTCGTACGGATCGGTCGTCCGTCGCCAGGCGAAATCGCGCCGCCCTCCTGAGGTGGCGAAGCGCCATACTCGCTCCCGAAACTCCACAATATCTCCCTCGGTGGAGACATCGCCATCTAAGAAATCTCCCTCGATTAAATTCATTAGATCCCCTCCGAGACCAACGGCCTATAAAGCCCCCCGCAACCATGATGTCGATAGTGCGTCAGCGTATTCGTTCCATAACCATCCATTATGAGCCTTGATCCACACCAAGCGGACCTTTGGATGCCGCCGATGCTCTTCGTAGAGCTCTTTTACCAATTCAAGATTAGCAATATCTCCCGTTTTCCGTTTCCATCCCTGCCGCTCCCACGACGGCGCCCACTGGTTGACCGTCTGAACACAGAGATTGCTATCCGAATGCATCGTAATCTCGGCTGTTTGGGGAAGGTATCGATACGCCTCGATCAGGGCGATTAGCTCCATCCGGTTATTTGTGGTGGCTGGATCATGACCACATTTTTGATCAATGATCTCACCCTCGATCACATGCACAAACCCCCAGCCCCCCGGTCCCGGATTGGGCACCGAGCTCCCATCGGTAAAAACCCCTGTTCGGGGGCCCTCTGAGAAGCGAGCCAGAACGTCACGGAGATAAAGAGACTCTCCAAAAGAAGCCATTGGGACACCCTGTCATTTATTAAAATCGTGATCAACGAGGAAGTAAGGGTATCACCTCCTCGCATAAGGAGGCGATAGCGGCGGCTCTATCATTTGACCATCGCCACATTGCGCGTGGTGCACGAGCAATGTGCCCATCATTAGCATCACGAAGCACCGGCTCGGCAACAAAGGTGCCGTCTCGCCGATGTGTTATCACGATCTCAACACATCCCCCCCGAGGATGAGGAGCAGCGCATCGCTCCTGATACTCTCCCACCGGCCCGATGACGGTATGTGCAGGATCGCGACACAGAGTCCGTTCGTACCGCGCGAGCTGTTCTGGAGTAAGATGCTCACCTATCCACTGGATATCGAGTGGGTGAAGCCTCAGGGGGGTATCTCGGAGCAGCCACCCCAGAAAATCACGATTCGTCCTCACCCCCGCCACCGTGGTTTGCGAAACTGCCTCTCTGGCGCGGTTAAGCGCCTCCTCTCGATCGGCTCCCCACACAATGATCTTGGCGAGCATCGCGTCATAGTGGCGCGAGACCGTATCTCCCCGCTCGAATCCCTGTTCGATACGACAGTAGCGGGTGTGGGGCTCAGGAAGGGAGAGTTGAGAGATGGTGCCCATTGAAGGCATAAAATCAGAGGCGGGATCCTCGGCATACAACCGAAGTTCAATCGCGTGTCCCGTCACCTGAATATCGCTCTGCGAGATCGGCAAAGTCTCACCCCGAGCTACCCGAATCTGCATCTCTACCAGATCGTATCCAGTTACCATCTCAGTCGCCGGATGCTCCACCTGTATTCGAGTATTCATCTCAAGGAAATAGAACGCTTCCTCCTTAACCATGAACTCAACCGTTCCTGCGTTATGATATCCGACCGATCGAGCGACATTCACCGCTGCAACGTGGATTCGCTCCCGAAAATCATCCGCAAGAAAAGGAGCCGGTGCCTCCTCTATTACTTTCTGATTGCGACGCTGCGAGGAGCAATCTCGCGTTCCAAAGTGAAGGATAGTACCAAACCTGTCCCCCATAATCTGAACCTCAACGTGTCGAGGATGCTCGATGAATTGCTCAAAATAAACCTCCTCTGAGCCAAAGAATTTCCTCGCCTCAGCGCGCGCCCGCGGAAGCTCCTCAATCATCTGGTTGCGCGAACGAACAACGCGCATACCACGCCCTCCACCCCCCGCCGCCGCCTTCACCATCACGGGATATCCAATCTCATCAGCAGCAACAACAAGCTCGGCGTCTGAGAGTCCACCCACCGAACCACGAGTAAACGGCACTCCATAGTGCGCAACCCGCTCGCGGGCAGCGACCTTGTCACCGAGCAGCTCAATCATCTCGGGATCGGGGCCAATAAAGGTAATCCCCGCATCGATCACCGCTTTCGCGAACTGGGCATTTTCCGAGAGAAACCCATAGCCAGGGTGGAGCGCATCACATCCGTGTTTAACGGCGGCAGCTACGATCTTTTCAGCATTTAGATACGAATCTCGAGCAGGAGCCTCGCCAAGAAAAGCAACCTCAGTAGCCGTCCGGGCTACAAGAGAATTTTTATCCGCCTCTGATACAGCACATACCGCACCGATACTTAACCGCTCGCAGGCTCGAAGTATCCGAAGTGCTATCTCCCCCCTGTTCGCAATAAAGACCCTCGAGATGGACTGATTCGTCTGTAGCCCCGCCTCTCTCGGTACCCCCCCAATCAAATCCATAGCCTCTCCTCCGTTTCACTATCATCCCCGTCACCCCGTACCGATCGTAAACGGCACGGCACCCTGAAACAATCTCTCAATCAATTCAAACAGGGAGAACGCCCACCAATCACAATTTGCCTCTCTGCTCGGTAGTACGATATCGTGCCCAAATACACCGCTTATCGGAGGAGAACTTTCATGGCTGATCGTGAACACACCGCTGTCGCTATCATCGGCTCTGGTCCCGCAGGTCTTACCGCGGCAATTTACGCAGGACGAGCGAACCTCGCCCCCGTATTGATGCACGGCCCCCTCCCTGGTGGTCAACTCACGACCACGACAGAGGTCGAAAACTTCCCGGGCTTCCCCGAGGGAGTTCAGGGTCCCGAATTAATGGCCCTCATGGAGAAGCAGGCGACTCGCTTCGGGGCTATCATTCGACAAGAGCTTGTGACCGAGGTGGATCTCGCGCATCGACCCTTCACCCTCACTACTCCGCAACGTACCCTGACCTGCGATGCTCTCATCATCGCGACGGGGGCAACCCCGCGATCACTTGGTATCCCCGGAGAGAAGGAGCTCACTGGATTTGGTGTCTCGACGTGCGCCACTTGCGACGGTGCGTTTTTCCGCGACGAAGTCATCGCTGTTTCAGGAGGAGGCGATAGTGCATGCGAGGAGGCAAACTTCCTTACTCGCTTCGCCAGCAAAGTATATCTCATACACCGCCGTGATGAGCTCCGCGCATCGAAGATCATGCAAGAGCGGGTGCTCAAAAATCCAAAAATCGAAGTTCTGTGGAACACCGTCGTTACCGAAGTTCAGGGGCAACGACCTCAAGGGGTGACAGCTCTCACATTAAAGAATGCTAAAAGTGGCGAGCTAACGACTTTGCCATGCGCCGCACTGTTTGTCGCAATCGGGCATACCCCCAATAGTGGCCTGTTCCGCGATTCGCTCCCTCTCGATGAAAACGGGTACATCGTACCAAACCCAAATTCGGCAACAACATCGGTGCCTGGGGTGTTTGTTTGTGGGGATGTTCAGGACCACGTGTTCCGTCAGGCAATTACCGCGGCAGGAAGTGGTTGCATGGCCGCCATTGAGGCCGAGAGATATCTCGAAGATTTCGCGGCCTAGGTAGGTAAATCTGAGCAATCACGTCTGTTGTGCACGTCTTCGGTTGACTCGCCTCCTGGCGATGCTTCTGCGTATGAGGTGAGCAAAAAAGGGGGTTTGGAGCAAACGTCTCTGCTCCAAACCCCCTTAGATTCTTGAGACAAGGCTAGCTCACCTCTCTCCTCTCCACGAAGCGTCCCAGCATTTGGTACTCGAGATCGCCCGCGCTGCTTCAACCCTTAGATCTTGCCGATAAGCTGAAGAGCGACCACGAAGGAGAAGATTACTAAGGTCTCAATAAAAACCAATCCGAGAATCATAGGGGTTTTTAACTCGCCAGCAGCCCCTGGATTGCGCCCAATCGCCTCGACACTCGAGGAAACTGCTTTACCCTGGGCCAGAGTTCCTCCCAATGCGGCAATGCCAACGACAAGACCAGCGGCGAGGCCCACCAACGAACCACCGGAGGATGCACCCTCCTGGGCAAGAGCGATATTAGGCACCGAAGCGATAGCAAGAGCTAACGCGATACATGTTGCACGAGCACTCATCAGATATCTCCCATGTTTGTTATGAGTGTTATTTCCAATTCAACGAGAGCCCCTTCCAAAAATAGACAGCCCCTCGCTCTTTTCAGACCATACTCTCCCGAGGCTCCCCTGTTTCCAGGCCACACTGTGCCGTGGTGCCTCAGTTTTTCTCTCTTTTCTCCTTCTTTAGACCCCGACAAACACGGCCCCCTAGTGGGCCTCATCCCCATGATGCTCGTGCTCCGTTGCGAAGAGAAGATAAAGCATCGTCAGGATTGTGAATATAAAGGCCTGCATGAAGCAAACAAAGGTGCCGAGCAGAAAAACTGGTGCTGCAAGCACTTTAAAGAGATCTGTCAAACTGTGTAAGACCATGTGGTCCGCGGTGATGTTCCAATATAATCGTAGATTAAGAGTGAGAATCCGCAGTGTGATGCTTACGAGCTCCACAGGGAATATAAACCACGCAAGCCACCATACCGGCCCCGCAAAGTGTTTTATATATGGGACCAATCCCTGTTCGCGGATGCCCTGGTAGTTAAAGTAGAGGAAGACAGCGAATGAAATACCCACGTTTATCCACACCGTCGTGGTTACGGCAGGCATTCCGGGGATGAGCCCCACCAAATTGGCGAGGAGGATAAACAAAAAAACCGCTCCGGTAAAGGGAATGAACTTCCGTCCCACTTTTCCGAGGACGGAATCACTTAATGAAACAAGCCCCTCAACTACGACATCCAACACACCCACGAGGGTTGGCCTCTCATCCGGTATCACGTGAGCACTCCGCTGCGAACCGGAGCCGAGGCGTCGGTGAACATAGCTACCCATCACCAGAAGAGCACATCCAATAGCCCCCCCTACGACCAACTTCTGGACGTTTAGATCCTCAATAAAGGGGGAGAGTAAGGTGGCATCAGACATGATCGCGGGCCTCTGATTGAAAGACGGAACCTTTTTTACGGGAGTTTCCTCGAAAAATCAAACGGATTTGCTCAGAATTTAGATTTTCTCGCGAAAATGCCTCGAAATCAACGCGGCCACACTGCAATAAAAGGCGGCCATCTGAAATCACGGAACCAAAGCCAGTGAGCCAAGAAAATAACCTCATCCACGAAATCAATTCGTCATTTTCTTTTTCGCAAAAAAACCTCCTCAAAAAAAACCATCTGAAAATATTTTTCAAAAAATTACCTTTTTTGCTTCAATTAACTTGTAATAACTCGGTTATTCTCACACCAAAACCCCTGAAATCATAGGGGATATTTTTTTTCTCGTTTTTTTGTTTTCTTCTTATTGTAAACCCTCTTTTTCCTACTATAACGTGCTGCGTTACCAGCCCGATGCTCGGTACGTTTTTTTGGTGCAGTTTATTTTTCTTTCTCTGAAATTTATTTTCGGGCAGGTTTAATTGTAATTTTATTCTTCTCGTCTTGTCCTTCAGTGGCGGTAACCTGTTGTTATTTATTCTAGTGACTCGAGGTGTAGTTAGTTAAAACAAGATTTGTTTTTTTCGAAGTCACGGCGATTTTAGTTCGGCGTGTTATTAAGATTCAGGTTACAGAGTTCCGATGCTTATCCCCCTCGCCGATGTTGCCCCCGCTGCCTCATCCTTATCGCCTCAAGAGGCGTGGGATCTCTGTCTTCTGCGTTTGAGCCAGGAGATTGATCCCCAGATTTTTTCCGCTTATTTCGAGCCACTTACGCTGGTCGCAAAGAGGCTTGAGGACGAGATGCCATCAGCTGGTTCCCTCTCCATAGGGGCCCCTAACCGATTTGTCTGCTCGCAGCTCGAACGGCACTTTCGGGAAAGGTTACTCAATATTCTCGGAGAGATACTTCCCGGAGAGGCTATTCAACTTAATTTCGTCGTTCGTGAGCAGCTACCTTCCGAGGAAAAGAGTATTTCTCAGTTCCAAAAGGTAAGAGGAGGAGTCGGAACTCAGCCAACCCTACACCGCTCGAACACAACACCTATCCGACCGCGAGAAGTTCCATCCTCGACCCACCCAATCACCGAAGCGATCGGTAGCGTTCAAGGTTCGATAGGTCATCAATTTTCCGCATCGGGCACCTCCGGTCATTTCCCCGTGGATCCATTTTCAAGTGGGGCGAATTCATCGTTAAATCCGAAATACTCCTTCGATAACTTCGTTGTTGGGAGCTCGAACCAATTTTGCCATGCGGCAGCGCTTCGGGTCGCTGAAAGCCCTGGGAATAGCTATAACCCCCTGTTCATTTACGGAGGAGTCGGACTCGGAAAAACTCACCTCCTTCACAGCATTGGTAACGAAGTCCTGAAAAAAAATCCGAAGGCAACCATTCTTTACCTCTCCTCAGAGGCTTTTACTAATGAACTCATCCTTGCCCTACGACAGGCCAAAATGGATGAATTCAAAAAAAGGATGCGGAATATTGAAGTACTCCTGATCGATGATATCCAATTCATTTCGGGGAAAGAGCGCACCCAGGAGGAGTTCTTCCACACCTTTAACGCGCTCTACAGCGCAAAACGTCAGATAGTTATTACCTCCGACAAAATTCCCTCTGAGATTCCCGGTATTGAAGAACGATTGCAAACCCGTTTTTCGTGGGGATTGATGGCCGACTTGCAGGCTCCTGATTTTGAAACTCGGGTGGCAATCCTCAATCGTAAAGCTGCTGTTGATAAGTTCTCACTTCCCGGAGAGGTCGCTCACCTCGTTGCCGAGCGGGTCTCATCCAATGTGCGGGAACTTGAAGGAGCACTGACTCGACTTCACGCTCTCAGCAGCCTCCAAAATGTCCCAATCACTCTTAAATCGGCCTCAGCAACCCTTGAACCGTTGCTCCAACCGAAGACAATCAACGTTTCTATCGATGACATAAAAAAAGCGGTCGCGACCCATTTCAATCTCAAGGTCGCAGATATGACGTCAAAACGACGCACCAAGAATCTCTCATTCCCGAGGCACATCGCAATGTACCTCTGCCGAAAACACACCACCTGCTCTTACCCGGAGATAGGAGGGCAATTCGGGGGCCGTGACCACTCAAGCGTAATTCACGCGGCGAGTGTTGTCTCAGCGAAGGTAACGTCAGATACGAAGGTGAGGGAGATGATAGAGGAAATTGAGCGACGTTTGCTCACCAACTGAGGGTTTGTGCGCCACTTATTCGCTCCTGCCCCTATAGGTTAGATTAAAAAGTAATTAAATCAAAAAGTTAATATACTTTTGTCTGGTTTTAACATATTTATCCACAGAACGGTCACATAGTGAATAAAGCACTTAAACCATTGGTCCTACTCACTTTTTGTCGGTAAAACCTGTGGAAAACCTATGGAAAACCACAATTCATACGAACCGAGACTGTGGGAAAGTTTTTTTCCCGGTAAAAAAAACGATTTTCCACATCGATAAATCCACAAACTTTCCACCGATTATTAAAAATAAAGTTAAATGGTTATTTGCCTTTTCCACAAATTAATCTAGCCCTACCACTACTACTAATTTTATTTATTATCTCTTTAATAAAATAGAAGGTATTCCATGCTTCATTTTTCAACCACCAAAACCGAACTTCATCGAATAATCAGCTTGACTCAAAACGTCGTTAGTAAGAAGGCGACTAACCCTGTCTTATCCAACTTCCTCATATCTGGAAAGGAAAACACCATTCGTGTAATCGGTTCAGATCTGGATGTCACCGCGCTTGCAACCATCCCCTGTCGAGTAGAAAAAGAGGGGACCGTTTGTATTAAAGCGGGAGTCTTCAGTGACTTGGTTAAGGAGCTTCCAGATGGTCCGGTTGATTTTCAGGTGGGGAGTAATTATCGAGTTCAAGTGACAGCGGGACCGGCTCGCCTCGCACTCGTTGGGGCGAGTGGAAGTGATTATCCGAATTTCAAAGGACTGGGTCTTCAGCTCCGGGGAAGGGTTATTTCGCACCACCTCTCAGAGATGATCTCCAAAACTCTTTACGCAGTCTGTCACGACGAAACCCGGTATCATCTCAACGGCATCTGTTTCGAGGTTGAGCCCTCCTGCTCTGAGTCGGGGAATGCTTCGCTTCGATCGATAGCACTCGATGGGTTCAGGCTTGCCACAGTAAGCCGGCCCTGTATTCCTCCCTCGATAACTGAGCAGATTATCGTTCCCAAAAAGGGACTCTCGGAACTGCGACGAATCCTCGATGATGAGCCCGTTTCAGAGGTTGAATTCGATATCATCGAGGGGATGCTTGTTGTGAGGACCCGGAACGTCGAGTTGTGCACTCGGCTCATTGATGGGGAGTTCCCCCCTTATCAGAGGCTTTACGCGCCAAATCGCGACTCAACAATCTCGGTTGATGGAAAGGAGCTTCTGAGAGCCCTTCGCCGGGCGTCACTCCTGGCTGCCGAGAGCTGGAAGTGTGTCCAGCTCGACCTATCGAGGGGACGTCTCCGGGTATCTACCTCGAGTGCGGATCTCGGTGATGCGTCAGAGGAGCTGTCTGCCGATTACGATGGAAAGCCTTTTAGCGTGGGGTACAATGTTCGCTCTCTCATTGACCTCATAAGTGCCCTCGGTGAGGATCAAGACCTTTGCTTCGAGCTGTATGGTGGTTCATTCCCCGGAAAGTTTTGGGGGAGAACCGACCCAGCATCGTTCGCAATATTGATGCCGATGCGCCTTAATCCTGATGACGAGCAGGGGCAGGCAGGAGCTTCTCACTAGGAGGGGGCAATAACCGTAACTGTGGCAGTCTCGGGTGTATATCAAGCAGCTTCACATCGAACGGTTTCGCAATCTTGTCGGGACAGGCCTTCAGTTCTCGCCCGGCATAAACCTGATCGTGGGACAAAATGGCCAGGGAAAGACCAATCTTCTGGAGGCAGCGGTCTTTCTTGGGTCTACTAAATCGTTTCGAACCTCACGTTCTGGGGAGGCGATAGCTTGGGGATACGACGCGTGTTCGATATCGGGTGAGGTTAACGATCGGGCGGGTCTTTTCACCCTGGGATTGGTCATATCACCAAAGGGTAAGCAGGGCTTTGTTCACGACAAGCGGGTCGAATCTCCCCAAGATTATTTGGGTAGACTCCTCACAATAACCTTTTGTCCCCAAGATACTGAGCTTGTGCGGGGTGGGCCGGCGGGACGGCGTGCGCTCCTTGATAGACACCTCGTTGACCAGAACCCTTCCCTGATGGTCTCACTGGTCAATTATGCACGAGCTCTTCGTGCGAAGATGTCTCTTATAAAACGGGGGGAGACTAACTACCGAGTGATTGAACCGTGGAATCAGGTTCTTGCGAGGGAGATGTTTCCCATTTTTAAAGCACGGGAGCTGTTTACCAAAGAGCTTGCTCCGAAGGCCGCAAGTTTGTACGAGCGCTTTACGAGCTCCCCTGGAGAGGTATTCTCGAGCGAGTATCGCTCAACGGTCCAGAGTTATTCCTCTGAGGGGGAGGTGTTGGAGGCACTCGCCCGAGATTTTCCCCGGGAAGTGTCAACCGGCGTGCTGAGACTTGGTATCCATCGGGATGACCTTATCTTCACTCTCTCGGGCCGGGGGGGGCGTGAGTTTTCAAGCCAGGGGCAGGCACGCAGTATCGTCCTCGCAGTCAAGCTCGCTATTCTGGAGTTAGTTGAGGCTCATCGTGGGGAAAGCCCTGTTGTTCTCCTCGATGATGTCGATGCAGAGCTCGATACATACCGATCCGACCACTTCTTTAAACTAATGATTGAGCAGGGACGTCAGGTAATCGTCACATCAACGGATGCCTACCACGGCGTCTTGAAAACAGAGTCTTCGGTTCAAGTATGTGAAGTGCGGGGTGGAATAATCTTTCCTCTTTAGTGGCAACAGAAGGGGAAGCAAAGAGCCTCCGAGACCCCCCTAAAACTTGACGATTTCTAACTGATAGTTATAATCTTAAGAGCTTGTTTTCGGCGATTTTATCGGTAGTTTAGTGGTAAGGCGCGGTACTAAATTCGGGCATCGCCTCTGACCGGGTCTGTTACGAAGTCCTTCTGCTCATTCGTCAGTCTGTTCCGTGCCGCGGTCGTTGCCGGTCCCCCTCCTCACTCTGGTGTGTATGTCATCTCAAGAAACCGCTCCCGTTTACGACTCAAGCCAGATCAAAATACTCGAAGGACTCGAGGCGGTGCGCATGCGACCAAGCATGTACATCGGAGATACCTTTGAGAGGGGGTATCATCATCTTGTTTACGAAATTCTTGATAACTCGGTCGATGAAGCTCTTGCGGGCCATTGCAACCGAATTGTCCTTACTCTTCATTCGGATGGCTCTGTCACCGTTGAGGACAACGGGCGCGGTATTCCGACCGATATTCACGCCACAGAGGGAGTAAGTGGTGTTGAGGTTGTCCTCACAAAGCTACATGCTGGGGGGAAGTTTGAAAAATCGGCGTATAAGGTGTCAGGTGGACTTCATGGAGTAGGCGTTTCGGTGGTGAACGCGCTCTCCGAGTGGCTCAAAGTCGAGGTCTGCCAATACGGAAAGCGGCATTTCATGGAGTTTCGCCGGGGTGAGCCAGTCGGATCACTCGAGGTAATAGGTGATGCCGGTCAGACGGGTACAACCGTAACGTTCTTCCCTGATCACACTATTTTTCGGGAAACAAATGCATTTAGCCTTGATACGCTCGTGCATCGATGTCGAGAACTAGCATTTCTTAATGCTGGTTTGCGAATAGTAGTGGTCGATGAGCGGATCGGCAAAACGCAGGAATTCTTCTACGAAGGGGGGATTCGAAGCTTCGTTGAGCATATTAACCGCGCAAAGAGTCCTCTTCATGAGCCTCCCATTCATGTGAAAGCTGAGCGTGATAACCTCGCTGTTGAGGTAGCTGTTCAATACAACAAAGAGTATCAGGAAAATCTTTTCACCTACGCGAACAACATCAACACGATCGAGGGGGGAACGCACCTTGCAGGCTTCAAGGCAGCGCTTACTCGATGTATCAACAGCTATGCAACAAAAAATAATCTCCTTAAAAACGCGAAAGAGGGGATTCAGGGGGATGATACCCGAGAGGGGCTAACTGGTGTCATTAGTGTAAAAATTCCCGAGCCTCAGTTTGAGGGGCAGACGAAAACGAAATTAGGAAATAGTGAAGTCAAGGGAATCGTCGAGACATTAGTTGGGGAGGGGCTTTCTCGGTTTCTTGAGGAGAATCCGTCAATAGCCAAAGGGATAGTCGAGAAGTGTCTCGAGGCATCGCGAGCGCGGGAGGCTGCGCGAAAGGCGCGAGAGCTCGTTCGTCGAAAGGGGGCGCTCGAATCGTTTTCCCTTCCAGGTAAGCTTGCGGATTGTCAGAATGAAAACCCAGAGGACTGTGAGCTTTTTATTGTTGAGGGTGATTCAGCGGGAGGCTCCGCGAAACAGGGTCGCGACAGGAAAAATCAGGCAATCCTCCCTCTGCGGGGAAAGATTCTTAATGTCGAAAAAGCCCGTTTCGATAAGATGCTTTCATTCGAAGAGATTCGTACCTTAATTACTGCATTAGGCACGGGTATCGGGAAAGATGATTTTGACATCAATAAGCTCCGGTATCACAAGGTTGTGATTATGACCGATGCAGACGTCGACGGTAGTCACATAAGGACATTACTTTTGACCTTCTTCTATCGGCAGATGTACGAGCTGGTCAGTAGAGGGTACCTGTATATCGCGCAGCCTCCATTGTTTCGTGTGAAGAGGGGCAAGCTGGATCGATATCTCAAGGATGATGAAGAGTTCGGAGACCTCATCATTTCAGGGGGGGTCGCGGATGTCACGCTACGTTCCGTTACCGATGGGATAATAAGTTCAGGGGAATCGCTGAGAGATGGAGTGGTGCATCTCAATAGGGTGCCTCATCTCCTCCATGATTTCGCCAATGAACGTCTCGATCCTCGAATTGTATTGTTGGCCGCAAAGTGGGTGAAAGGGAAGCCATCGGAAATGACTGAGACCCCAGAGGCACTCGAGGCGCTCCGAGAATCATTATTGAGTGATCTTGCAACGATGCCGACGGCAGAGCGAGAGGTGGTCGCTGTTACCGCCGGAACTGAGACGCGGCTCGAGGTTACGACTCGGCGGAAAGGAATAGCGCGAACAACACCCGTAGGGAGAACCCTTTTCCACCGGTCCGATTTTAGACAGCTTGTGAGCGTACTTGAGCAAGCAGATCTCTTCGGGGTGGGCCCCTATCAGCTCATTGATGATTCAGGTAAGACGGTGTCCTCTTTCACCAATATCGAAGATATCGTGGGGATTGTCGATGAGCGGGGTCGAAAAGGACTCTCAATAACTCGGTACAAAGGGCTTGGTGAGATGAACCCGGAGCAGCTCTGGGAGACGACGATGGACCCGTCTCATCGTCGGATGGTTCAGGTTCGGGTCGAGGATGCAATCGAGGCAGATGGGGTTTTCACCGTTCTGATGGGTGATCAAGTCGAGCCTCGACGCAGATTCATCGAGGATAATGCGTTGAAGACGCGGAATCTGGATATCTAGGGAGGCTCTGTAAAACCCCCTCTTTGATTTTTCTGAGTTCTTTCACCGATGAAAAATTGCGGGGAGGTCGATTCCTTCACTCGTTGTTCGAATGACGCGTGGCATGGGATGAATCTTCATACTTCGACGTGGTGCCAGGGACATCTCTTTGCGAGGAAGAGCACATATCCCCACAATTCGTTTGCTCCAGAGAGATCGCCCAGCGGATGTTACGGATCACGTTTTCGGGCATCAGTGGCGACCTCGGGAGCCAGAATCGCGGGAGTGGGGATTCTCGGCGTGGGACTGCCCTTCGGCGAGTCAGATAATCCCTGAGAGGCTTGAAAAACCGGTTCGTTGTGGGTAACTCCATAGTCGCCGGGAACCAGAATAATTACCGATCTCGTTGCTTCCTTGTATATTTTCAGCGAGTTCCGAGAGCCATTCCAAAGGAAGGGAAGTGGATTGCCTCGGAGAATAGCAGCGTCGAAGCCTGTAGATGCTGAGCTCGTTCCGTCAATGTCTGCGTGTTTGCTCTGCAGCACGACAGCGCCGAGGGGAACTTTGCCAAGGAATACCGCTTTAATAAAATCATTTGGCGAGAGAACGTGCACCTTGAAGGACCCGTAGGAGGAGTTCAGGGTGACCTCTTCCGCGGATCCGAAGGGATTGAGCGATCGATAGCCAAAATCCTGGACAAGTTGTGCGCCCAATCCCCGCGGATTATTTCCAATATCCTTTCCCGTTTCGAGTGGATTTGGTATGCGAGCGGCCTCCATCGTTTTAAGGACCGCCGTAACACAGTCGCCAGGGAGGGTTTCGACAAGGGGACCGTTTGACAGTCGCTTCAGCCATCCCCCCTCGGGGAGGGAGAGCTTCAGTGCGAGCAGATGGGGTAAGGCCTCAGTTGAGGACGGCTGCTCTTCGATCATGCGAAAGATGGGAGGGACACCTCGAGAGAGGTAATATGTTCGAAATCCCTCCTCCCCCCGCGGGTCGAACAGGGCCTCTCTCTCTTTGAAAACTCTCTCCAACCCCTCTAAATATCCGAGAACTCCCTGGGTTCCTCGCACTCGGGGCTCACCCGCGCTACCACCACTCCCGGCGAAATATCCAAGCCAAACCGCTGACTGCATTAACCCTTTTGAATAGGTCCTTCCGATCGCCCCGGCGTAAAAACGTTCGAGGGTCTCCGCCATCTGCATAAACTGCTCCGGAGTCTCTCTTCTCAATCGAAGGTCCTTCAGGAATCTTCTCGCAGATTCTTCATCAATAAGTCCCTGCTTGGTCAGGCTATTCAACTTCTCTCGTGCAGCAAACTTTGTAACTCTCGATTGACCCGAGGGCTGTGGCGTTGCTACAGACTCTTGCTGTTCAAAAAGGGCACCACGCCCCATGAGGGGCGTTATAGGGGGAGTGACGAGAGCACTAAAAGGGGAGTTTATCTCAGTGGGGGGACGAAGCTCATTGAGAGTCGAAGAGCTCATAACCCACGGATTATCAGGGAAGTGCCCCATCGCGGTTTGAAAATGTTCTTTTGGTGGAGCTCCAGAGCCTAAAGGTTTGGGATCAGGCCCAATTCCCAGTGGCGTGATTGAGGAGCCTTTGATTACACGGCCAGGTGTGTCTGATGTAGGCAACGGCCTTGAGACAGAAGTTCCGGGTCCCAATTCATTCACGCCACCCGGGCTGGCAGAAACGAGAAAGCTGAGCAATGGTGCCAGCGTTTTTTTTACAACGGGCCCCATATCGACCATGACCCACCCTCATTTTCTATTCACGGTGAAACTTCTTTTGCCTCTTGCCTCCAACGTCCCTAAAGACCTCTACCAAAGCATTTCTAATGGGGAGAGCCTCCGAATGTAACGACGGACCGTTGGCTCTTATGTGTCGAACTGGATCTTTCAGCTTGGGGCATCGAGATACCGTGCTGTAAGCCAGATCTACCTAAAATTAAGATAATTTACTGCATTGAGACACTAATCCAAATTTTGGTCATTTTTTGATCGGACCATGCTCAGCCGTTTTGGTCAAGACACTCTTGATGTTTGGTCATTTCGAGGGTACGATGTCGGCCCTTAGGGTATCGAGAGAGGCGCTTTAAGGAAGGAACCTCCAAGAGTTCTCTGCGCATCAGCCTTCGTTACAATTATTTTTTCTTCACAGGAGGAAGCTATGGCTTCTCTGACAAAAGTTACCGAGACGAGAAGAGCGAATCGCGATAAAAAAATGGCTCTTCGTCGCCGTCGGCGAGTTCAAAAGGTTCAAAAAGCGCTCGTGGAGAAGCGCAAAGAGGTGCTGGGGCAGTAATCCGGCGGTGCGCAAATTGAACCAACGGAGGTTCTGTTACATTGATTGCCTTGCTTAGCAGGAGGCCCCGTCGAGGTCAAAAAAGGCAACCGATACGTGAGAAGTGGGATGCTTCTCGATACTGATGCGACTATCCGCTTCAGAGGATTACATGAAAACCTCGAAGCGGCGTGGTGCTCTCCCAGAGAATTTGTAGTTCACTGAGCATTTGTGGCGGCAGTAGGATGGGCTTCGAACACGATCTGGCCTTTGTCTAGTTTTACCACTACTTTTTTTGTTAGCCCCTGTCCATTTCTGAGGATGCACTCTGACATCGGATCCTCGATGAGACCCTGGACTGCTCGTCGTACAGCCCGTCCGTTGCCAGCGTCGCGCTGACACCTCGAAGCGAGCACATCAAGAACCTCGGGCTCTATCTCAAGTTTGTATCCGAGCCCCTCAGCAGTCCTCTCGAGTCTCTTTAGTTCAAGCCCGACAATTTGGGACATCGCCTCCGCTCGAAGAGGCTTAAACTCTGCTATGCCATCCATCCTGTTTATGAACTCAGGTGGGAAACCACCGCGCAGGAGGGTCGCTTGAAGGTCGCTCCGAGACGGCTCGTTTTTGACAGCCGATGGTCCGACGCCGGGGACTGCAAAACCAAAGCTTTGTTCACGACGCTCTCCAGTCCCTACATTCGAGGTCATAATGATAATGGTATTTTTGAAGTCAACAACTCGGCCGTGGCTATCGCTGAGCCGTCCATCCTCTGCAACTTGAAGAAAGAGACGATGGACATCTCGATGAGCCTTTTCAACCTCATCGAGCAGAAGGACTGCGTTGGGATTTCGGCGAATATCCTCGGTAAGTTGTCCCCCCTCTTGGAAACCTATGTATCCGGGAGGTGAGCCAATTAGTTTTGACACGGAGTGTGGCTCCATAAATTCGGACATATCGAGTCTAATGAGGGGCCGATTCGTCAGATCTGAAAATACCTGGGTCGTATAGGTCTTTCCGGTTCCGGTCGCACCGAGAAAGAACATGACATACGGTCGTTTTGGATCGCGAACACCCGCAATCTCCCTCTTCTCAGCCTTAACTAGCTCTTCGATAGGTCCTTCCTGGCCGATGATGAGGCGCTTCATTTCAGGTTCAAGCTCTCGAACTTTGTCGAGCTTATCAAGCTTTATACTTCCGATTGGGATTCCGCGAAGGGATGATATGACAGCTGCGACATCTGCCTCGGTAACGACGGTGGAGGCTGTCTTGTCGAGATGTTTTCGAAATTTAACCCGAGAACCGGTCTCATCAATAAGGTCGATAGCCTTGTCTGGCTGGTGCCGATCGGGAATGTATCGGTCGGAATACTGAGCGACGGCCGTTATCGTCTCCTGAGGGAAGGTTACTCCATGAAAAGTTTCGTACGAACTTTTCACTCCCATCAGAATATCCATGAGGTCAGATTTAGAGGGCTCCCCGACCGTGACGGGTCGAAAACGTCGCTCGAGAGCGGGATCTCGTTCGATGTGTTGACGATACTCGTCGATAGTCGTTGCTCCGATAACTTTAATCTTTCCTCGCGCCAAGTCAGGTTTGAGCATATTGCTGATGTCTGAACCTGATTCCGAGCCACCCGCAGCCACGACGGAATGGATCTCATCGATGAAGAGGATGATATGTGGCGAGTTCTTCGCCTCCTCGAGTATTCCCTTCACCCTTTCTTCTAAGTCGCCCCTAAGTTTTGTCCCTGCAAGGAGATTTCCGACAGAGAGAGATACGATCCGTTTTCCTTCTAGCTCTGGAATCAAGCCGACATCAATCTGTCGGGCGAGCTCCTCGACGATGGCAGTTTTTCCGACGCCGGGATCACCGATAAGGACAGGATTGCTCTTGGTTCTCCGGATAAGTGTTTGGACAACCTGTTCTATCTCCTTGTCTCTGCCAAAAGCGGCATCGACCTTACCCTCGTGTGCCCGCTTACTGATATCATCTCCGAACTTATCAAGAAGTGGTGTGGCGATGCGTCGGGGGCCTGGAGCTCTCGCTGACGGCGTCGGAGGAGTCGGAGGATTGGGGGCTCGGCCCGGTCTATTTCGAGTTCCGCCGGATATCGCCTTCGTTTGGTCATGAGTGTCAGGGAGGGCATCTGCGAGCACGAATTGTTGATTCGTCGTAGGACGAAGACTGCGATCGAGCTCGGTTCGAGAATGAGAGCCTTCTCTCTCTTCAATTTCTAGAGGAGCCGGCGCCTTATGATGTTCAGGAAATGCCGGCAGAGCGTGTGCGAGAGAGAGAACCGGATGTTGCATGATTTTCACCGATTAGAGGAAATAGCGAATGATAGTGATCATCGCAAAGTTCTAAGAAAACGTGGCTTGTTTCCATTAGAGGTTTGTTAGCATCCCCATCGCAAGGGGGAATATTCAGACATATCCGAAAAAGTTAAGGGGCGGTAGGGGAAAAGAGAGTGGTCCATCCACGGCAGAAAGATGGGCTCATTACATGAGGCAGAGGACGCCAGCGTAGCTTTTGCGATTATAGGGCCCGATGAAGCTTCGGGCGTATTACAGGCAGAGGGGCGCGGTCGATTTTGGGCCGAGGAATGGGGATTTGACCGGGATTCAAGGAATAGGCGAAGCCGATAACAACGAAAAAGGGTCTTCGGAGCACCGACAGTTTATTACCTTCTTCGCTCCTTACGGACATAATCTCGCCGTACCGTTACGGGTGGTCTCGTCAGAGCGAGAGAGTTTGCTGGAACATCGGCACTTATCACAGAACCTGCACCGACAGTTGATTTGTGACCCACCGAGAGAGGTGCTATCAAACAGGTATCACTTCCAATAAAGCAGTCATCTTCAATTATGGTGTGATGCTTTTTGAAGCCGTCGTAGTTGCAGGTAATAGTGCCTGCCCCGATGTTGACCCGCTCACCAATTGTGCAATCGCCTAGATAGGTGAGGTGTCCTGCTGATGAATTTGCACCGAGCTCTGCGTTTTTTGTTTCGACGAAATTCCCAACTTTTACCGATTCTTTGAGGACTGAGCCAGGCCTTAGGTGTGCAAAAGGACCGACAGAGGCGTTCGTGCCAATAATAGCTCGCTCGGCCCGAACGCAGAACTTGACAACTGCACCCCCCTCAACAGTGGTATCTTTTAGATAGCTATTTCCCTCGAGAAAGCATCCTCGACGGAGGTTTGTAGCCCCCAGAAGCTGGGTGTTGGGTCCAATTGTTACCCCTGGTTCAATAACGACCCGCTCTCCGACAATGACAGAGCGTGGGTCGAGGATGTTTACCCCAGAGAGAAGGAGTTGCTCGATACGTCGACGCAAGAGGACCTGGTTAACTCGGTAAAGGTCGAGATAGGTGTTCACGCCGAGCCATTCGTCTGAATCAAAAACGGGGAAGGCACGCACTTTTTTCCCGGCCAAGGCAGCCTGTTCGACGATATCTGTCAGGTAGTACTCTCCTTGCGCGTTTTCATTTGTAATGCGAGAAAGAGCCCCCGTAAGAAAGTCAGCATCGACGGCATAGACCCCCGTATTGATCTCTTGAACAACCCGTTCATCCGGCGAACAGTCGCGACATTCGGTGATCTTCTTCACCCGATCGCCTGACGCATCACGGATTATCCTCCCGTATCCTTCAGGTTCTGGAACGACAGCAGAAAGGAGGGTGATGACCGCGCATTCGCGACGGTGGGCGGTTATCATCGCAGAGAGGGTTTCTGATGATACCAGGGGGGTATCACCACAAATTATGATGACGGTACCCGAAAAGTCACGAAGTGATGGGAGGCCAGAGCGTGCGGCATCGCCAGTTCCCCGCTGGGCTTCCTGTCGGGGGAAGGAGACGTTAGGAAGGCACAGCTCACCCGCATTTCGCGCGGCGGTCACGGCCTCCTCGACCAACGCAGCCCCGTGACCGACAACAATCGCGACCTGCTCCGGTTGAAGGGCAGAGACCGCTGAGAGGGTATGACAAATAAGAGGCTTATCCACCGTAGAGGTGAGAACCTTTGGGAGATCGCTTTTCATGCGTTTCCCTTGACCCGCAGCAAGGACAATAACGGCTATTCGCTCCATACCACCATCCAACAAATCCCCTCCGATCGGCGGAACTATACAAGAGCCACCCTCTTTTTGCGACACCAGATATTAATAAAATAAACGATTGTGCCGACCCTACGAACGAGGGCACGGGAAGGCGTCCAGAGATTTGACATGACCAATTCCGAGAGAAAAGTTGGAAGGCGGCCATTTTCGGGCTCTGTGCATGAGGCCCGGACTCAGTTAGTCTCGGTCGAGACGTTGTTGGATGGTCTGAGGATAAAATACGAGCAGTACTTTGCGGGCATTCTTCAACGTGAGCCTTTAAGTGAACATCAACAGCTGATACGGGAGTTTCGTGGTTTGCATAAAGCTCCGGCAAAGAGCTCTGCTTTAAACTTTCACCTTCGTTCGATCGAGAGCCGATATCAGAGCTATAATACTTACTGGCAGCGGATATTGAAGGAGCGAGAGGAGGGGACTTACAAGAGGGATATTTTTAAAGCAGACCTCCGGGATGGCTATGGACGGGAAAAGGCGCGATCTCAAACTGCCGAAGGTGAGGCTGAGAGGGAGATTCACGAGCTATTCGCTGACTATAAAGCAGCTGTCTCAGCTGCATCAATAAGTGGCGCAGCACTGAACATCTCCCGGTTTGAGGAGGTAATAAGAAGAACAGCCCATTCATGGTCGTTAAAAAACGGGGGGAAAAAACCGCAATTTCGGGTTCTTTCAGAAGGAAAGAAGGTAACAATCCGGTTAATTGACCCGGACGGCTAGTCCCAGGATAAGTTCAAATACCATCCGTAATCTGCGATTACACTGATTAGAATGTTTGTTAAACCTTGCCACGCTCACCAGAACCTGATTTCGGCTCGCGAATTAGGAGCCGTCTGAATCATAAACGGCACACTTCGAAATGGCGTTTGCATGGCTGTCGGGACTGTCTACCCCCGCCTATCTCTGTTGTACGACCGACGTTCTTTGGGATACAACAACGGAGCATGTGACATGAGGTGAACAACCCGTCAGGCGGGCGTTTTGCTTTCGTGAGTAGACTCGATCTGCGGTCAGATTTTCAGGGGACGATATGAAAAAGATAGAGGTAAAAAACCCGATTGTAGAGATGGATGGGGATGAGATGACCCGTATTATCTGGGGTTTTATTAAAGACGAGCTTATCACTCCCTTCGTCGATGTACCTCTTAAGTCATACGACCTTTCCATTCAGAATCGCGATGCAACGGAGGATCGGGTAACGGTGGAGGCTGCTGAGGCGGTGAAACGGTATGGAGTCGGAGTCAAATGCGCGACGATTACCCCTGATGAAGCGCGCGTAAAGGAGTTTGGGCTCAAAAAGATGTGGAAATCCCCGAACGGTACGATCCGCAACATTATAGGTGGGACCGTATTCCGTGAGCCCGTCATCTGCAAGAATGTTCCTCGTCTCGTTCCCGGCTGGGTCGAGCCAATTATCGTCGCGCGCCACGCGTTCGGCGATCAGTATAAGGCTACTGATTTTGTGGTACCGGGGAAAGGGACCCTCACGCTTCGCTTTACTCCTGCCGAGGGAGGAGAGCAAATTGAGCGAGAGGTGTTCACCTTTCCGGGAAGTGGCGTCGCACTTGGGATGTACAACCTAGATGATTCGATTGAAGGGTTTGCTCACAGCTGTTTCCGATATGCCCTTCAACGGCGGGTGCCGGTGTATCTTTCAACGAAGAACACCATCCTGAAGGCGTATGACGGAAGATTTAAAGATATCTTCCAGGCTATATTTGATGAGCAATATAGCTCCTTGTTCAAGGAAGCAGGCCTCTGGTATGAGCACCGCCTGATCGATGACATGGTAGCGTACTCAATTAAATCCCCGGGAGGCTTTTTGTGGGCGTGCAAAAACTATGACGGTGATGTGCAGTCGGATGTCGTCGCGCAGGGCTTTGGCTCGCTCGGGCTTATGACCTCGGTGTTGATGACTGAAGATGGCAAAACCGTCGAGGCTGAGGCGGCTCATGGCACCGTCACACGACACTATCGGCTCCATCAACAAGGAAAACCTACCTCAACCAATCCGATAGCGTCGATATTTGCCTGGACCAGAGGGTTGTACTACCGAGGCACCTTCGATGGAAACAAACCGCTTATCGAATTTGCTGAAAAAGTGGAGTCGCTCTGCATAGGCCTCGTTGAGCGAGGAATCATGACCAAGGACCTCGCAGTTTGTATCCATGGGACGGAGCTGCCGGCGGGTTCGTTTGTGACGACCGAGGAGTTTCTTGCCGCAGTGAAGCATGACTTAGTTGCAGCGCTCGGTTAGGAAATTCGGTGGTGGACTGACTTGCGGATTGTACTTTAGATGCGAGGGAAGACATGGCAGTGAAAGATTCGCGAGATCTGATGTTCTCAGAGGTACTCGAGCGGCTCGACGGCGACATGGGATTTTTTCTAGAGCTTGCGAATGAATTTTTGTTGGGATTCGAGTCAAGTTGGCTCCGGCTCAAGGGGGCGGTCGAAGGAGGGAACTACGAGACCGTCCACTTTGAAGCTCACTCCCTCAAGTCAGCCCTTGCGAACCTTGGAGCAGTATCTGCGGCAGAAATCTGTGGTGAGCTGGAGAAGTTAGGGCGATTTCGGGGCGACTTGGGAGGTGGGGGAAGGTTGATCGTGGGGTTGTGGGATGCTGTAGGGAGGTTTCAAGGATTGGTGGCAGCGGAGGAAAAAAAGGCAGTGGTTTAGGCTACTCGGATTTGAGAACTCTGAATAACTCTAGAGACGGGCCGATTTACGCTCAGATGGGATCCTCAGTTTCCCTGATTTTAGGGGCGAAGCCTGTCGACTGCGTGAAAAAAGTAGTTCCTGTAAGGGTTCACCACATGAACGGAAGTGTGCCAGTACCAAGACCATCAACCGGACCTGATCCAGCTCAAGCAGGGCGGGACTCCCTGACTCCGAGGCCGACCCCGGCTGACCAGCGCGCCGCAAGCCCATCCTTGGGAGTGGTAACGGCGAAGATCGACGAATTAGTCGAGAAAAACCTGTTGAGTAAGACCCTCGGGGACAAGCTCAGAGAGAAGTTGACCGAGCACGGCGTTGGACTAATGCAGAAAGTGGGCGCGTCGGAGGTGTTAGCCGCGCTCAAATCGATCGAGGATCTGAAGGCGAAGGGGTACAGCGATCAAGCGGTTAAGGCGGCGGCGGCGATCGGTTTTGGAAGAGGGGGCACGAAGGGAATGCTCGATTATCTCCCGGCAGTGGGAGAGTCAGTCAGCCCTGATGACTTCTTAAACTATGCGCAAACCAACAATGCGTACAGCATTGTTTGGCTTCAGGATAACTTCAACCTCTTCGAGGAAGAGGAAGCAACATTCCTTGACGTTGCGACCTTGACCGCTCGCGCCCGTTCTTCGCTTTCGACCTACTATGGAAGCATCCTGGACCCCTCGGTGGATCCTCTTCGACAGCTTACGAGTTCTCAGGTTACTGGATTTGAGAGCATCCTCACCTTCATATCGAAAGGAGAGGGTGGTTATAATTCAATGAATCAGGGTACTTCGGGGGGAAGAATCGTCGGAAGTACTCATAATGCTGCCTCAATCCTCGGCAAAAACCTCACTGATATGACAATAGGCGAGGTGATGGCCCACCAGTCGAGTGGACGATTGTTTGCTGCGGGTAGGTATCAGATCATCCCGGAAACCATGAGGGTGGCCGTAAGAGATGCGGGGCTATCGTCCAACGAAAAGTTTTCCCCGGAGAATCAAGATAAACTTGCCATTGCACTGATACTTCACAAGCGACCAAAGCTTGGTGAGTATTTGTTGGGTAAACATAACGATCTTCAGCTTGCGATGCGAGAGGCTGCTCTGGAATGGGCATCTTTGCCAGACCCCAACACGGGCAATTCGATGTACGGGAGCGGAAATAGGGCCCTTCATTCGGTATCGGAAGTGGCGGAGGCTTTACGGGCCGCGCGAATTAACATAGTGAATGCCTCGGCCTCGGGAGCCTCGAATGGTAGCTCTCCATCTAGTTCTCCTCGACCGTCTCAATCAGCCACAGAGATCGCGCGCCAAATGCCAAGGAGAGAATATGTATTGGGTCAGCACGATTGCTCTACCTTTACCAGGGATGTTCTATCGAGATATTTAGGCCGTCAGTTAACAGAGGAAGAATCTCAGAGGGTAATGATAGGGTATAACCTTGGGAGTGGTTCACCAATCGAAGCCTACAACAGAGCAGTCTCAAGTGGTGATCCACGGGTCAGGGGAGCCGCCGGTTGGGTGGATGACTCTGGTTTGGGGACCAGAAAACCCCTCAACAACATAACTGATGCCGATATCCAGAGTGGAGTAGTAGCCCAGGTTCACTGGGCCAAGGGGGGGGGCCATTCAGGTTTTATCACTCGCATCAAAAGAGATTCTCAGGGAAACATGGCGGGGTTCTATATGCTCACCGCGCACTCAGTCGCGGATAGCTCAGGTAGAACGGGTAACTATGAGGCCTTCATCTCCATGTCCGAGGTAAAGGGCGTGGTCGCAGCTACTCTCAAGAAAACGGCTTGATGAGAGCTCAGTCGTCGGTCACGGGGATTTCCTCATCAACAGGGTCTCGGTAGTTGTCCCTTTGTCCTGATGGTGATGCGAGGCTGTGTGAAAGCTTCCATGCGATGATGGCGAGACCCGATACCATGGTTTGAAAAAGAAGTGCGGTTGAGCATGTTCTCGCAAAAACAGAAGGGGGTAGCAAAAGCGTTTCATGCCAGACCGCAGCCCACCATCGTCTGCTCACTCCCCCTCTCTGGGCACTTTCAATTGGAATGGTGGATGGGTTGGAGTGGTCGATGAGGGGTTCCAGGTAAAGCTCGGCTACACCAACAATGGATATCGTGCAGTTCAGACATCATCATCGGTATATCGAATCCCCGATGGAGCCCAGTCTCGTGCCGAAATAATCACCTGGCTTAAAGAAGCCTACCGCTCCGGTGCTATTTCGGGAGTCTACGATTTGAACCAAACCTCGGGTAATTCTTTTTCGCCGACCGGGAGTGAAGTTCGAAAGCTATGGCAAATTTACAAAGGGTCGTTTGAGGTTCTACGGAGGTACAATGAGTCCCCCGGCTATGGGGCGCGACAGGTTAGCGACTCATTGACGAGAGTGCGGAGAGCCCTGGAGCCATATGCTCGTGGATTTACGGAACAACCGGGACAGGTGCAAGATGCTATCAAAGCTCTCGGAGACCTCCAGCGTCAGTTAAATCGGGCTCTGAAATTACCAGGCTCTCAAGATCCGACTTGGCTCTCCTCAGTAGGAGGTCAATTGGAAAAAAAAGAGGCGGGTCACTCTTACAAGCTCGGCGTAAATGATTGCTCGATATTTATTAGTTCTCTTCTCAGGAGTAGATTTCTCATTAAAGAAAGCGATCTCGATCGCATCATGATCAGGAACACGCCACCGTACGATGAACTGCTCCGCCGGGGTGATAAAAGAGCCCTTGGTCCGGTCGGCTGGCTGGTTGAGGAGAAGGGGTGGCGGCAAACGACTCTGGAGCAGCTCACTCCGAGAGAATTGAGAGAGGGGGCTGTCGCACAGATTACCTGGGCAAAGGGAGGGGGACACTCGGTTTTAATAACAGATATCGTGCGCGATTCTCGCGGAAATATTACTGGTTTTCAGGCGCTCAGCGCCCATTCCCTGCCGAATCCAAAAACGGGTCAGACGGGTATTTATTCTGCTTTCATTCCCCTTTCGGAGGTCAGGGCAGGTTTAAAAGGAGTCGCGATAGCTGTCGAAAGACACAATCAAAGAGGCCGGTGAGCTCTCTATCACGTGCAAAGCTCCCGCCCCCACGGCGTGTCCCTTCCACGAAGCCTCGCGGGCGCTCCTTCAAAAATAACCCGTCCCCCCGCCTCTGCAGCACCAGGCCCCATCTCAATAACATGATCCGCTGCCAGCAAGAGATCGGGATCGTGTTCAATACACATGACCGAGTGCCCTCGCTCGACGAGAGTGTGCAGAACGGAAACCAACTTTCTGACGTCGGCGCGATGGAGGCCGATGGTTGGTTCATCAAGAAGGTATATGGTGTGGCGGGTACGATTTTGCGCGAGCTCCTGCACTAATTTAATTCTTTGGGCCTCTCCACCAGAAAGAGTAGATGAGCGCTGTCCAATCGTAAGGTATCCGAGTCCGAGATCGCACGCGAGCGCCGTAATCCGGTGGATTTTTTTGTGAGCAGAGAAGAGGTTGCGGGCTTCATTAAACGAGAGTGAGAGTACCTCACTCACTGAACACCCTCGATACCGTATATGCGTGATATCGTCGATAAACCGCGCGCCATCACACGATTCACACGTCATCGATGCTTCTGATAGAAAGCTCATCTGGAGTGATATCGTACCGAGGCCGCCGCAGGTCGCACATCTTCCCCGACCAGCATTAAAAGAGAAGTCGCTCGGTGACCACCCGAGCGTTTTTGCCTCAACGGTCGAGGCAAAGAGTTTACGAATGTCATCCCAGAACCCGAGGTATGATGCTGGCACCGAGCGGCTATGGCTGCCGAGCGGTGTCTGATCAATTGATACGACAGTGCCGAGATCGAAAGAGGAGCGAACAAGACACCCATCTTTTTTGAATATCGTCTCAACTCCTTGCCCTTGAGAGCTTTGGCCTTCTGTTATTGTCTTCGCAAGCATGTCGTGCAACAGCGTGCTCTTTCCTGCACCAGATACACCAGCGATCGCCACAAACCGCTGGAGGGGTATCGCAAGTGCGAGATCTTTTACGGTCCGACTCGAGCCTTCGATATGAAGGACGGGTGAAGGGAGTGTGGGAGCTGGTTCGTGGCTCTTTGATGGGTTCGTTGTTCGGTCACCCTCGTGATATCGAGGCATTGGTTCGTGCAGTTCGAAGAGCCGTTCACCACCCTCGCTCTCTGAGAATGACGAGGTTGATCCCTGAAACATCACGAGTCCCCCTTCCGCACCACCGCCGGGACCTATCTCGATTATCTGATCGCACGAGGCGATAGTTGCAGGATCGTGCTCTATGACGACCACGGTATTTCCCGCATCTTTGAGCTTCGCTATTTGTTTGAGAACGAGACGATTATCGCTCGGATGAAGACCTGCGCTCGGTTCATCGAATAGGTAGAGGACTCCGGTCAGAGGGGAGCCCATAGCGGCTGCAAGCCGCAGCCGCTGAAGCTCGCCTCCCGAAAGGGTGTGACTTGCGCGATCCAGAGGGAGCGCACCGATGCCGAGCGCGATAAGGTGATTTATTCGAGAAGTAATCTCGGAGAAGATTGGCTCAGCAACTGGTCGGTGATGTGCCTTGAGGGGAATTGATTCAAGAAAAGGGATAAGTTCGTGAGCCGGGAGTCGGGAGGCTTCTCCGATCGAGCGACCCGCAAGTCGCAGCGATTGACCAATTTGATTTATCCTCGTTCCCGCGCACTCGTGGCACGGTTCTCCGCGTGCATTTATCCCGAGACCATCGCACGTTCTGCACCTTCCCCGTTTTGAGTGGAAGCTGAGATCCTCTGGATCGAGGGAAAGGTATCCTCGTTTACACACCGGGCACATTCTTGTCGCACTCAACACGGTCTCTCCCGCATCTGATACTGCGATCGCCTGTCCGCCGCCAAGGCTGAGCGCGAGCGATACTGCCGATGTGATTAGGTCATCATCGGTGCGGGTTGGATCAATCTTTCCGACCACAAAGTCGATCGAGTGAGCCTTGCTCTTTTCTAGACCTTCAACGCACGATGTCGCTTTGCAGAAGATACCATCGACCCGAACCTCATGAATCTCTGAGTTGAGTGCTCGTTGAAATATCGCCTTATGGTTGCCCTTTTTTTTCACGACAATTGGGGCAAGAAGCCGAATAGCTCGACCGGTTACCTGACGCACTTGCCCTACCATATCGGAGATGGTGCCTCCGGAAATCACCGCATCAGGATGCTCGATGCAGTATTGAGTACCAAGCTTGACAAAGAGGAGCCTGAGAAATTGGTATACCTCCGTGATAGTCCCCACGGTTGAAAGTGTCCCCGGGGATGATGCATGTTGATTCACGTAAATGCTCGGCGGGATGTTCTCCACCTTATCGAGATCGGGGCGTCTGACATCTTTGATGAATTGTTGGGCGTACGGAGAGAGGCAATCGAGATATCGTCGCTGCCCCTCCGCAAAGAGGATATCTTTTGCGATAGTTGATTTTCCTGACCCGCTCACCCCTGTAATAGCGATCGTTTTTTCGAGGGGGATATTGAGATCCACCCCCCGCAGATTGTGTTCTCGGGCACCTCGGATAGTAATACTGTTCTGCAATACTTTATCCAGATTTTCGCTCCCTTGGACCTCCGATTGCCGCGACGTGCGGGACGTCTGGGGTGCATATGATGATATCAACCCAGCATTTCTCTCGTTTCTCTCTCGCTCAGCGCGGTACTCCCTGAGATAACGCGCAGTGAAGCTTGTTCCCTCAAACGAGGCAAGCGCTTCTGGGGGTCCGGTAAAGAGAATATTCCCCCCCCCTGCACCTCCTTCTGGTCCCATGTCAACGACCCAATCCGCTTCATTGATGAAAGAGAGATTGTGTTCAATACACACAACGGTGTGACCCCGATCCCTGAGTGCACGACAAACCGTGACGAGACGCATGACATCCCGAACGTGAAGACCTGTTGTCGGTTCGTCAAAAACGACGAGAGACCCCGCTGAGGAGGAGGTGCGCGAGCGCTTTTCCGTTCCAGAAATAAGAGGCACTAACTTTAATCGTTGCGCTTCTCCCCCGGACAACTCACTCAGCGAGTGACCGAGGGTAAGGTGGCCGAGACCGAGAGAGTGGAGAACATCGAGAGGGCCACAAATCTTCCGATATTCCTCAAATAAAATACGCGCATCGTCAATCGATAAATTGAGAAGATCGTCAACCGTTTTTTCGTTCCACCTGACCTCGAGTACACTTGGCTGAAACCGCTTGCCGAGACATGTTTCGCATATTAGATAGACATCAGATAGAAACTGCATGTCCTCTTTAATGGCGCCGCCTCCCTCACAGGTAAGACAACGTCCTGCCTCGACATTGAAAGAAAAGGATGATTTCGTGAGGGCGCGCGAGCGTGCATCCTCGGTATCAGCAAGGAGGGTGCGAATGGGGTCCCAGATCTTGGTATAGGTGGCGATGTTAGCCCGTGGACTCTTGGCAAGAGGAGTTTGATCCACGATAAGGAGTTCTTCGACCTGATCAAATCCCTCGATACGGTGCACGGGAGAGAGTCCCAAAGCTCGCCGTTCGTATTCTCTTGCAATGATCTCTTGGACTAATGTGCTCTTTCCGCAACCGGACACCCCGGTAATACAGACAAGACTCCCAAGAGGAATAGAGAGGTGAATATCTCTAATATTTCGAGCTGACGCTCCCATGATCGAGAGCGTTCCCGTTTGTCCCCCTTCTTCTCTGTTGTTGCGAGGTGGTGGCGTGAAGTCAATTCCGGTCCAACCGGACGCGGGGCCGTGATAGACGATATCTCCCCCCGTCGAACCACTACCTGGGCCAAGTTCGATTATCTCTTCCGCCGCGGCGATTATTTGCGGATCGTGCTCAACGACGGTGAGAGTATTACCTCGCTGGTGAAGAGTATGGAGCGAGGCGAGAAGTCTATCGCTATCGCGGGGATGAAGACCGACAGAGGGTTCATCAAGAACGAAATGGGTGGATGTCAGCCCACTACCAAGAGCTCCTGCCAGGTTGACTCGCTGCGTTTCGCCACCAGAGAGGGTACGTGCAGGGCGGTCAAGTGTGAGGTAGGAGAGCCCTAGATTATCGAGAAATGAGAGGCGAGAACGGAACGCCGCGAACAGTTCACGCACTTCGCGGGGAAGTGATTCAAAAGATGGTATCTTCGCGCAGAGGTGATCGGTCCAGACTAGAAGCTCTCCGACCGATTTTGACCAGACCTGAGCTATCGAGAGTTCACCAATTCGATACGACAGCGCATCTTCTTTGAGTCGAGTGCCCTTGCACGATGAGCATATCTCCTGCTTCCGATACCGATTCAGAAACACCCGAACATGCATTTTGTAGATCTTTTTCTCAAGCCATTCGAACCACGGCCTGATTCCGCAATAGCTTTTTGTATCGGTAGTAATAATCGTCGTTTTTTGTTCCTCAGTCAGGCTCTGCCATGGCTGGTTGGTGGGAATCTTTTGCTCAGCGCAGAATTTCTTGAGCGCTTTTCGCTCCCAATCAGCGGCATCACCATTCCAGCACGCGATGCACCCATCGTCGATGGAGAGCCTCGGATCGGGTATGCAGCGCTCGATATCGGTTACAAGAACGCTGCCAAAGCCCTTACAGGTTGGGCACGCGCCGAGTGGGTGATTAAACGAAAAGAGCCCCGGCCGAGGACGGAGTAGCGCCTGCTGGGAGCTAGGACACTGTGCTCGTTCCCAGAAATCGCTCCGCAGATACGGTTGACCGAGGAGCGAACGGTTTCGACCTACCTGTTCGATTTGAGCAAAGGGACGACGAGCCACGGAGGGGCAGTTGCCTTTCTGAGGGCCAAATCGAATCAGCGCACACCTCCCCCCTGAAAGAGCAAACGATTGCTCAATTGCCTCTCGTAATCGGGATAATTCAAGATCACAGGGATTGGTCGATGAGGTTATGACTCGATCGAGTACCACCAGAATCTCTTCGTCTGTCTTACGTATCTCCCTTGATAGCTCACCATCAGTCGAGATAATTACGCCGGTTCGCGGGGCAAGAATACGAGAGAATCCGAGAAGGCCGAGACGGGCAAGCTCTGCTTTCAATCCGCCCCTTTTTTGGGGCAGGGGGAGGGGCGCGGCAATGAGGAATGGATGATTTGGGAAGAGCGCAATAATCCGCCCAAACCGCTCGGCAAGCTGGGTTGGTGTCCACTGTTCGAGGTTGATGCCACACGTTCCGCATACGGGTTGCGAGAGCGCATTCCAGATTCCCTTGAGGTAGTCGAGGAGCCCCGTCATCGATCCAACGGTTGATCGGGAATTGTTTATCCGTGTGCGTTGCTGAATTGCAATGGTCGGGCGCACTTGTTCGACAAACCCCACTTGTGGCTTTTTAACCTTATCGAAAAATTGCCGCACGTAGGGGCTAAATGTCTCTAGGTATCGACGCTGTCCCTCGGCATAGATAGTGTCAAACGCCAGGGAGGATTTCCCTGAACCAGAGAGTCCTGTGATGACGGTGAAAGAATCGTGCGGGATAGAGAGAGAAATATCTTTAAGATTGTGCTCCGCTGCCTGGTGAATCGTCAAAGCGCGCGACCTCTTTGCGGGGCTTTGATCGGGAACACTGCTTTTTTTGAGACCTTTAGTCATGAAAGATACCGCTCTCAGGTGATACCCCGCTTAAGGGCTACGGCAGTTGGTCCGGTTGTTTCGCATCTGAAATCAGATGTTCTCGAGCACTGGCAGGCGGGCAACCAAGTTGCAGACGCAAACAGCTCTCAATTGTATCATCAAGAAAGACAAAACCGCGATCTGAGAGGCGGGAAGAGACAACTTTCGTAGTGGCGAGCATCAGCTCATTTGCGGCCTCTCCGAGAGTCGCCCGTAATAGGGCAGCGGGGAGGCGAAAGAGGGTAGGTCTATGCAGAAGCGAACCAAGCGTTTTGGTAAATTCACGATTTGTTACCGATGATGGGCTGACCGCGTTATACGCTCCTGAGTATAAGGGATCGGTGAGAGCTGACTCGATTAACCTGACTCCATCCTCTATAGAGATCCAGTTCATCCTCTGTTCGCCGCTACCAAGCGGGCCGCCGAGGCCCCCCTTGAACGGAGGCAGAACCGTCGAGAGAAGACCTCCACGAGCTGAGAGGATAACCCCGAATCGAAGGAAAACAACTCGGGTCCCCAGCGCGGCAAAATCCGAGGCAGCTGCCTCCCACTCTTGAACGACATCCGCGAGAAAGCCGTCTCCTCGCTCACTCTCCTCGTTCACGATATCGCTTCGGTTTGCTCCATAAAGGCCGATGGCCGATGCCATGATAACGGTCGATGGTGGATTTTTCATTCGCCGAATAGCCTCGACGAGCCGAGCTGTTCCACCAACGCGACTTGAGCGAATACGATCTTTGCGATCCTTCGTCCAAGGGAGCTGTGCAATACTTTCTCCCGCAAGATGGACAAGAGCATCGATCCCCTCAAGGGACTTCGTATCCAGCTCACCCGTTGACGGATTCCAGCGTGCCTGCGAAAACTGACCGTCGGGCGCAGATATCGACGCTCGAACGATCGGAACAAGCCGATGTCCGCGCATCGAGAGAAAAGGCATCAGAGAGCTACCCACAAGACCAGAGGAGCCAGTTATCCCGACAGTCAGCGGTCGTGAAGGGAGTGGGTGTTCGATATCTCTGGCGAGAATCTGATGACGGTACCAAAAGGTGCGAAGAAGCTCAGATTCCGCAGCCGAAATCACTGGGTCGAGGCGAGGGAGGAACGAGGGGAGGGCATACGAGATGATGTCATCGAGCACTGAGGAGTTCGGTGCTGTGGATGAAAATCGGTGGGTATGTAGCCAAGAGCGGAAGGGTCCTGCGACCTGCCGATCCTGAAACTGGACCCCCCTCTGATATCCCTCGTGCACAACCCGAAGGGGAACCGAGACGGGACCTACGACCGGTATCCTTAGCGAGACGGTCGAGCCGTTGTGGATACTCCGCGACGAGTGAACTACGGTAAATGGTGCCCACGGCGTGTTCAATCGTTCAAGCGCGGCTGGTCGCTCATGCCACCCAAAGAGATCCTCGACAGGAACAGGAAAGGAAGACCGATAGTGAAACGAAAGGGGGGTGGAACGGGACATGCGATAGCTCCTTCGGTCGGGGGGCTGAGGTGCGGTCCAGGCCTTCAGCGTCACTCAGGGGGTGCGAGGGCCTCCGGCCCGCATCGAATCAGTTCCGGCGACCGGAGAGGCATCAGTCTACCCCGCACATGCTGCCTCGCCACCTCAAATATCTAGCAACACCCTACAAACCCAGCACCTCTCGCGCAACCTCACTCGCCATCTTCCCTTCATAACAGCCTGCGTGTCGCTCCTTGAGGAGCTTCATCAATTCCCCGAGATTCTTGGAGCTAAGTCCGGCCGATAGCTCAGTCAGAATCGCGACGATCTCGGGGCGTGAGAGCTGTTTTGGGAGGAATTCCTCGATGATCGCGAGCTCTCGCTCAAGAGAGCTAACCGTCTCCCCCCTCCCTGCCTTTTCAGCAAATTCAATTTCCTCTCGCCGTTTTTTCGCTTCCCGCTGCACTACTCCCACCGACTCCTCAGCTGAGAGCTCCTCTACCGACTTCTCCATCTCCAAGTATTGAATCGCGCTGAGCAGAGAGCGAACCGTCTCAGTGCGAACCCCATCACGTTTTTTCATCGAGTCTTTAAGGGCATCACGGAGAGTAAGTTTAAGCGCCATAGTTGAGAGGCTCCAGAGTGAAGGGACATTTTATCGACCCGAGTTTAGCATGGGGATGGGGGGGAGATGAAGGGTTGGCTTTTTGACAAAAATGAGCCCACATCGCCAACCTTTTTTGTCGATACCGAAGAGGTTGTCACGTCGTCACCTTTCCAAGCACCCCACCTAACAATTCCCCTGCTGCTGCTCTATCGACGACAAATGTAACATGAGGTAATAAGCGCAGGTACGATGCAGGGCAACCGGGAGCAACCATTCCAAAGAGACCATCTCTCACCGCATCTGCTTTCTCCTCTCCTGTTGCGATAAGGAGAAGTTCGGTTCCTTTGTACGCCAAGGCGGAGAGTGTTTCCATTCCCATCGTTATCGCCTGCCGAGGAACGGCATCCAGGTCACCTGTGAAAAAACGGGCATTTGCCCGGCGGGTTGTTGGTGAGAGATCACTTATATGGGTCCGCTGGTGGAGATCGCTCCACGGCATCGAAAATCCAATGTGACCGTCGTGTCCCAAGCCGAGGAGCTGAAGTTTGAGGGGAAGGCTGTTCACAAGCGTCTCATACCGAAGACACTCCTCGCCAAGCTGTTCGAGGCTCTTTACTCGTCCAGCTTGGTTATCCCAGGTCTGAGGTAGATGCATATTCTCGCCGGAAAACCCAAACCTCTCCAACGGTTGAAGTCGGGATTTCATCTCCCGGTGATAACTTTGCGGGGAATCGGGGGGGAGTCCGACATACTCATCGAGCCCAACGGTGAAAAGCTCTCGAAGATCGAGTGCCGTATCTGAAGCAATTTGGGCATGGACTCTTTCCCAGATCGGCGCCATCGTGCCCCCCGTCGCCGTTCCAAGGCCTCGTCTGCCCGCTCCTCGCAGAACTTCAACAATTTGGGTGGCGGCGATATCAGCGGCAATTCCCGCACTGGGGGCGATAACCACGGTGACCCCGGGAATGTGCAACCGCGAACTGGCAGCCGCACCCGAGGCATCGAACTCCTGCCCGACACGACCAATGGTCAATCGAGCAATACCATCACCCATTCCGGTTCGATCAACGAACGGCTCACCGTCTTTCATGGGAGCCTTTGGGAGGGAAATTGGATGATCAAGTGGGTGTTGCGCCGAAGGATTATCGTTCAACATACAGCTCCGCAAGGAAAATTGAGACCGAAAATGAGGCCAAGATTGAGCAGCAGCCACCAGCGAGCGTACTGGGAAGAGAGGGGGTTCGCAACGATACTTCATCCCACTTATGAGCGCTTTGCATCGAAGACATGAAGGTCCGAGGCTCGCATGGTATTGTCGAGACCGATTAAAATCAGCCAATAATTCGCATTTCGGCCCTTCGTTCGTATCGTTGAGGGTATGCTGTGAGTCGGGATCGACGCATTTCCTCGAACAGCCCTGAAGGGCTATTGGGATGCTCCGTCGAAATCACGAACTGCCTGGATGAAAACTCTTAAAACTTCGCCGGCCCAAGTAGGTCAATCAGATCGCGTCCTCCCCTGAAAAAAAGCCACTCAATAGGGAGGATTGCTTTAATAAGGTGAGGGGGCATGGTTCCGATTGTGAGGATAAAAATTATTTAAGAGGACCGAATTTGGAGGTTTTTCCATAATTGAGTACCTCTGACCCCTCGCCCCCCTCCATCGTCCCCCGCGACCGCCGTGACGAACTCGTATAGACTCTCTCAGTCTCTCGTGAAGGTCGGCTATGAACCAACTCCAACACCTCCTCAAAAAACATTTTGGGTTTGACACCTTTCGTCCTCTTCAGCAGGAAATTATCGCGAGCTGTCTCGCGGGGCGGGATGTCGTTGCCCTGCTTCCGACCGGAGGGGGAAAGTCGCTCTGCTATCAGCTCCCCGCCCTCGTTCGTGAGGGTTTAACGGTGGTCGTTTCTCCGTTGATAGCGTTAATGAAAGATCAGGTCGATGGTTTGCGTGAGATGAATATCCCCGCGACGTACATCAATTCAAGTTTGGATAGCGGAGAGTTTCTTGATCGATTCTCGGGGCTGAATAGTGGTGATTTCAAGATCCTCTATCTTTCTCCTGAGCGTCTTCTCCAAGAGAGTATGCTTAATCAGCTATCGCTCTGGAATATCTCAGCGATCGCGATAGATGAGGCGCATTGTATCTCTGAATGGGGGCACGATTTTCGCCCTGAATATTCACAACTTGCCAAGCTTCGAGAGTTTTTTCCGGAAGTGCCATTGATCGCGCTGACCGCGACGGCGACGGAACGGGTGTGTGACGATATCATTTCGCTTCTTCATCTCCGCGAGCCGGCCCGATTCGTCGCCAGTTTTAATCGACCGAACCTTTCGTACCGGATAATTGCGCGACGTGATCCGTTGAAGCAGATTGCTGAGTTCCTTGAGGAGCGGGCTGACGAGAGTGGAATTATTTATTGCCTCAGCAGAGCGAAAACCGAAGAGTTAGCGAAATCGCTCTCCGAGAAGGGATATTCGGCACTCCCGTACCATGCTGGTCTAAGCACCGAAGATCGAGCGGTGCATCAGGAGAGGTTCCTCCGTGATCAGGTACAGATCATGGTGGCAACGGTAGCGTTTGGTATGGGGGTGAATAAGCCGAACGTCCGTTTCGTTATTCATCACGACCTGCCCAAAAATATCGAGAGTTATTATCAGGAGACAGGTCGGGCGGGGCGCGATGGATTGCCCGGGGAATGTGTGCTTCTCTATAGCCCGTCGGACACCGCAAAGCTGTACCGTTTTGCAGAACAGGCGAGCGAGCAACGGGAGCAAGAGGTCGCTCGTCGTCAGATATCGCAGATGGTGCGCTTCGTGGAGGGAGCTGAGTGTCGTCGAGTTGCGGTGCTTAGATATTTCGGTGAGGAGTATCGAGGGGACGATGGATTGCCACTTTCATCGTGTGGTGCGTGCGATAATTGCCTCACCCCTCGGGAGCAATTTGATGGATCGACCGAGGCTTTGAAGATTCTCTCGTGTATTGCGCGGGTGAGGCAGCACAGTGGGTTTGGGGTTGGGGTCCACCATATTGCTGAAGTCCTCGCGGGCGCCGATACGGAGAAGATCCGCCGATGGGAGCACCAGAAGTTGTCGACGTATGGGATCGGAAATAACAGAACCCGTCAGGAGTGGATCTCGTTTACCCAGGAGCTCGTTAGTCAGGGATTGGTGCGTATCAACGCGGAGCGATTCAATACGGTCGAAATAACTGAGGCTGGCAAATGGGCGATGAAGTCGCGCACTCCGGTAACCCTCACAAAACCGCTGACGACCACCAGACTTGAGCGTGATAAGCGACGAGAGCTTCGAGAAAGGACCGGGGAGAAATCGTTCGATAATGAGCTTTTTGAGAGGCTCCGAAGGCTGCGCCGTGCTATCGCCGATGCTAAGGGGATGCCCGCGTTCATGGTGTTCTCCGATGCCACTCTTCAGGATATGGCGGCAAAAAAGCCTCAGACTCTTGAAGAGATGCTGACGGTTTCGGGAGTCGGTGAGCGAAAGCTCGAGCAGTACGGCGAACTTTTTTGGGAGGAAGTCGTGCGAATAGCAGTTTGAAAAGAGGGGAGGATTTATTGCTCGGACGGTTGAAAGTTGGTATATTTATGGTGTTTTATCCACCTCAGAAGTATCGAGATGGTAGAGAATTTTCTTCACAAACCTTTTCAATCCGAACTAGCTCGAGACTCTTCTTGTACCTCTCAGGGGCTTGTCCCTTCATTCTCTGTGAAAGCCCCATCGAAAATATCTCTTTTTACTGCCGACTGGGATCAGTATGAACTGCTCGATTCAGGGGGAGGGCGGCGTCTAGAGCGCATCGGAGAGGTGATTGTTGATAGGCCTGAGCCAAAGGCGTGGTGGGATCGCTCTGCCTCAGAGGAGGTGTGGAAGAGCGCAGTTGCAACCTTTGACGTTGATAGTGGGTGGCGTTCCCCGGCAAGAGTCGGAAAATCGGCTCAGGGCTACCGATGGGAGCTTTCTTACGGTCCGGCGAGATTTTTTGCCCGTTTGTCGAGCAACAAACATCTCGGTGTATTTCCTGAACAGGCGGCCATGTGGGGGTGGATCAGGGATAGGTTGAGTCAGGGAGGGATGGCTCAGCCTCGAGTGCTCAATCTATTCGGGTATACCGGTATTGCCTCTCTGGTTGCAGCGCACGCAGGAGGGCTGGTGACCCACCTCGATGGGTCAAAGCCGGCGGTCTCCCAAGGGCGTGAAAATATCGACGAGCTTGACCAAGAGCATCTTTCCATTCGGTGGATCGTTGATGATGTTCGGGCGTTTGTAGCTCGGGAGCTGCGGCGGGGAAATCGCTATGAAGGTATCATTCTCGATCCCCCGTCGTTTGGGAGGGGGCCACGACAGGAGGTGTGGAAATCGAGCGAGCAGCTGCCCGCACTGCTCAAGGAGTGTGCAAAGCTGCTCTCAGAAAAGGCGCTTTTTATGGTCGCGACGGTTTATTCAATCGAGGCATCTGCGACGATGGTCGGCAATCTCTTGCTTGATGCAGTCGGCGACAAAGGGGGAGCGATAGAGGCGGGGGAGATCGCGATGATCCCGACCTATGGGGGAAAGCCCCTTTCGGTATCCCTTGTGGGGCGATGGTCGGCGGGTAACGGGTGGGAGGATAGGTAATATGACCGCTAAGAGCGCAGGGATGGGCCTCGATGGAGGTCCGCGGTCCATAATCGCGGTTCTTTTCTTATGGCTCCTCTTCGTTCTGAGTATTGGCTGGCCCATTGCCTCAGACGCGCTTGAGGACCCGAAGACCGGACTTCAAGACATTGGAATTGAGTCGAAGTTGGGTCAGCAGGTCGATCTTGATAGGCCCTTTTTTGATGAGCGCGGAAATCAAACAACGCTTCGAGAGTTCGTGCGGGGGGATGTTCCCCTTATTATTACGCCGGTTTACTACCGATGTCCCCGGATCTGCGGGCTTCTTTTTGAGGGGGTGTCTCGTTTACTGGGCGAGCTCGAGCTCGAGCCTGGCTCCCAGTATCGGGTGGTATCAGTAAGCTTTAATCCGGCCGAAAATGCAGAGGTAGCCGCAAAGAAAGCCGTCCAATATAGGGATAAAATGGAGAGAAAGGGCATCTCTCCCGAGAGCTGGGCTTTCCTCACGGGACCTGAGAGTTCCAGCTTTCCTCTGATGAAGGAGCTCGGCTTCAAGTTTGCTCCTGATGCTGATGAATTTGCCCACAGTCCTGTGATTGTGATACTTACCCCGGACGGAGAAGTGTCTCAGTACTACACCGACATTCAGTTTTCTCCTTGGGATGTGCGCCTTTCGCTCGTTGAGGCTTCGAAGGGCCGCATCGGCTCGCCGGTCGATCACATCCTTCTCTTTTGTTTCCGTTTCGACCCGACAAAAGGTCGGTACTCTTGGGCTGCATTTAACTTTTTGCGGTTCGGGACTATCCTCTGTGTGTTACTCTGCGGGCTGTTCGTTGTGCGCCAGGTGCGGCGAGGGCGGAAGGGGGAGGCGCGCGAAGGAGGGGCGTAGTTGAGAGGTAGGGGTGAGAGCATCGAGATGGCTGCCTTTTCCCGGACGGTTCTTCTTTTAGCTTTTTTAGTCAACGAGTTTTTAGTCAACGAAGAAGATTGAAGCATGTTTCGTTATCTTCCCGAGCAGGCATCCGATTTTGCTCATTCAGTTGATAGTATCAACAACCTCATCACCGATATCAGCGTTTTTTTCACCGTCCTTATCGTCGGTGCGATGATCTATTTCGGTATTCGATATCGACGGCGAGGAGGGGTGGACCACGCGACTCCTCGAATTGAGGGGAGCCATTTTCTCGAGGTGGTGTGGACGGTAGTGCCGACTATCATTTGCATCGTCGTCGCGGTCTATGGCGTCTATGGATTTCGCGTCATGCGGGAGGTTCCTGCTGGTGCTATCGAAATAAATGTCACGGGGCGGCAATGGGCATGGAACTTCACCTATCCTTCAGGTAAGAAAACGGTCGATGAGTTCGTCGTTCCTGTCGGAAAGCCGATAAAGCTGATTATAACGTCAGAAGACGTCCTTCACAGCTTCTTTGTTCCCGCGATGCGAACGAAAGTTGATGCGGTTCCTGGACAATACACCTATCAGTGGTTTCGACCAATAAAGACGGGTGATTTTCAGGTCTTCTGCACAGAGTATTGTGGCACCAAGCATTCAGCGATGTTAGCGAAGCTACGGGTCGTTAGTGAAGCGGAGTTTGCTCGGTGGGAAGCCGACAAGGGCCGAGCACTTTCTCCCGCGGAGCAGGGGGAGGCTCTTGTCAAATTGAACGCGTGTGGTTCCTGTCACAGCGTCGATGGGTCGGCGGTAGTAGGGCCGACATTCTTGAAGCTATACGGAAGAAAGGGAGAGTTTTCAGATGGCCAGCAGTACACGGCCGATGAGAACTACATCAAGGAATCGATACTGTATCCCCAGGCGCATGTGGTGAAGGGATACCCCAACCCCTCGCCGATGCCTGCCTTTGAGGGAAAACTCTCTGACGAGGATATCACCAACATCATCCAGTACATAAAGTCCCTCAGCGAGGCTCCCAAGGTGGTTGTCGCCAAGAAGCAGGAGGACCTCAGCACGATGGCCCCGGCTGACCGAGGGAAGAAGTACTATCAGGAAAAGCTTTGCATCGGATGTCACAGCCTCGATGGCTCGCGAGTTGTCGGCCCATCGTTCAAAGGGTTGTACGGCAAAGCAGGGAAGTTCACCGATGGTGGGACGTATGTTGCGGATGATGCCTACATCACGGAATCGATCCTCAAGCCAAACGCCCATGTCGTTGAAGGGTATCCAGCCCCCTCACCGATGCCGGCGTACGAGGGCCAGCTCTCCGAGGAGCAGGTGAAGGATATTATCGAGTTCATGAAAACGTTGAAGTAAGACCGATATGAATCGGGCAGTTTACGGAGATGACAGACGATGAGTGCCTCAAGCACCACAGCGATAGCGGGATCTGAGACGAATTACCTCAATTGCGAAAGGGGAGTGTGGTCGTGGTTGACGACGGTTGATCACAAGCGGATAGCGTTGATGTACCTGTACACCCTTACCCTCTTCTTCTTTGTTGGGGGTATCGCGGCTCTCGCGGTCCGTACTGAGCTAGCGTTCCCCGGTGGGCAGATTATGTCGGCGGACACCTATAATCGGTGGTTCACCGCCCATGGGGTGATCATGATATTCCTTTTCATTGTTCCGGGAATCCCGGCGGTGATGGGGAACTTTTTGCTTCCCTTGATGATTGGCGCGTATGACGTCGCGTTCCCGAAGCTGAATCTTCTCAGTTTGTATGTGTATTGGCTCGGTGCCGCGATGGCGCTTGTGTCTTTAGGCATTCAGCCGGTCGATACGGGCTGGACCTTCTACGCTCCGTATAGCATCAAGACAGGCAGCGCAGTTGTGTGGATGACCGGAGCAGCTTTTGTTCTCGGCTTTTCCTCAATCCTGACGGGGCTCAACTTCATCGTCACCATTCATAAACTCCGATGTCCAGGGATGACCTGGTGGCGATTGCCGGTATTTGTGTGGGCGCTTTATGCGACCTCGGCTATTCAGGTGCTTGCGACCCCGGTGGTTGGGATGACGCTGATGCTCCTCATTTTTGAGAGAGCCTTCGGTGTCGGTGTATTCAACCCCGCGCTGGGTGGTGACCCCGTTCTGTTCGAGCATTTCTTTTGGTTCTACTCTCACCCGGTCGTTTACATCATGGTGCTGCCTGCATTTGGCGTCATCGGCGAGATTATCCCCGTGTTCTCGAGGAAGCCGCTTTTTGGATATAGAGCGGTCGTCGTTTCCTCGATGGGAATCGCGCTGGTCGGATTCGTCGTGTGGGCACACCACATGCTTGTGTCCGGAATATCGGATTTCTCGGCACAGTTTTTCTCGATAGCTACCTTCCTCGTAGCGATACCCACGGCCGTGAAGGTATTTAACTGGGTGAGCACGATGTACAAGGGGTCAATTACCTTCTCGACTCCAATGTTGTATGCGATGGCGTTCGTGTTTCTGTTTATGATTGCGGGGACGACCGGAATTTATCTTGCGACGCTCGCGGTGGATGTCTTTTATCACGACACCTACTTCGTCGTCGCGCACTTTCACTATACGATCCAGGGCGGGGCGGTTATCGGGTTGATAGCGGCTCTTCACTATTGGTTCCCTAAGATGTTCGGTAAGATGTATAACGACCTGGTCGCTCGAGCAGCCTGGTTTCTGATTATTTTGGGCTTTAATCTGACCTTCCTCCCGCAATTTGTCCTCGGGATGCAGGGGATGCCTCGACGGTACTACGATTATCTGCCGCAATTTGCCGACCTTCATCTTGCTTCTACCATCGGGGCGTACATAAACGCATTTGGGTACAGTTTAGCTCTGCTCAACCTCTTCTGGGCGATGGCGGTGAGTAAGAAGAAGGCACCGAGCAATCCGTACGATGCGTTGGGTCTCGAGTGGCGAACTCAGTCTCCTCCTATTAAGGATAACTTTGAAGAGATACCGACGGTTGATGATACACCGTACGCGTATGGCACTCCGGTGGCCTCCCACTGAGAAAGTTAGAAACGAAATTCGGTCGGGAGAGGGGGATGCTTTCCTGGCCCATTGAAATCGAAAGACGGGATACACACGTATGAGTCACGGCGAACACGCGCATACCCTCGATGATCCTCAGGGCCCTCCTCATATCCATCACATGGATCCCCCGACCGCTTATCATGCAGCAAAGTTTGGTATGTGGTTGTTTTTAGCGACAGAGTTGCTGCTGTTCGGCGTTATGTTTGCCGCATTCGCGGTATTTCGGTGGAAGTTTTTTCATGAATTTCATGAGGCGAGCTCCCATCTTAATTGGAAATTGGGTGCCTTGAATACGGCGGTGTTATTGATATCAAGCTACTATGCGGCTATCGCGGTCGATCACGCACAGCATGGCCGAAATAAGCAGGTACTCAAAAGCCTACTCATAACTATTGGATGTGCCGTTGGCTTTCTGGTCATAAAAACTATCGAATATTCAGAAAAGTATCATCACGGGTATTTCATCGGTGGCGAAAACTTTCATGAGTTTAAGACCTTTCTCCCCCTCTACTTTTGCATGACAGGCATCCATGCCCTTCACGTCATCATCGGTATGGGACTTCTCGGTTGGGTGGCGACCTTGGCAGCGAAGAATAGATTCTCTTCGCGCTATTACACTCCTGTTGAGGTCGGTGCGTTGTACTGGCACCTTGTCGACCTCATATGGATCTACCTCTTCCCGTTGCTGTACTTAGTGGGTTAGCGATAGTTCCAACGATTTGTAGGTAACCTATTCTTCTAGGATAACGATATGGGCCATTCATCTGGAACCGACATTCACGGCGAGCTTGGGCATGTGCTTCCCCTGAAGACCTATAAGACTGTTCTTGGTGCGCTGCTCATCCTGACTATCATCACGGTCGCCGTGTCGCGGGTTGACTTTGGGACTATGAATCTGGTCGTTGCGATGGTTGTCGCTTCAATAAAAGCGGTGCTTGTAGCGCTCTTTTTCATGCACCTTAAATACGAAAGTCCAATCACATGGCTCTATGCGGGTATTCCTGTTTTCCTTCTCGGTCTTTTGATCGGAGGGGTTTTTATAGACGATCCGCTGCGGATAGACCCGAAGAACGTGACGGTATCGATGGCAGAGAAAGTTTCGGCAAGGGCTCCGGCGACTGATCACGGAGTAGATCGTCACGGTGCCAATCATCATTAATCTGTGCAGGGGAACTGACCTTACCCCTCTTATTCCTCATAATCGACGCGGTGAACCGTGAGGGTTCCGTCAGGAAGATCGAGGGTTGCAAAGGTGTAGCGATCCGCTTTTGATAAGGCCCCGGGATTTACGATTCGAGTGGTTCCGATGATATCGGAATCCTGGACATGGGTATGTCCATGAAAGACATAGTCATAAATCCCTGAAAGCGCCATCTCTTGAATAAGGTGGCCATGGTGCCCGTGACACACGTAGATCGCTGCCCCTTTGACGTGGAGCTCCCGTTCATCCTGAATAGGCTCCATTTTGAGCTCTTTCGCTTTTTCTTGCAGGAGGGTCCGGTCTCGGTCGCAATTCCCGAATACTGCCAGTAACGGTAATCCAGCGAACAGTTCGATCGTCGCAGGAGAGGTGATATCGCCGCAGTGCAGAACTGCATACGGGTTCATCTCCTTTATCATGGCAACGGCGCGTTGGACCGGACCGCTGTTATCGTGGGTATCGGAGATGATGGCGATGCGGATGGACATAAGGGTTACCTCTTGGGATTACGACGGGAAGATATGAAGTGAGATGATATGGCGATAAGTCGCCCCAAACGCAATCGACGAATAAGGGATGACGCCTCGGGGATCTTCATCACGAGGGTGCTACACATAAATATCCCCCCGAACACCGGTAAGATACAAATCGCCGCCACAATCGGGTGAAACTCAGAGACCCAACCCTTCGTAAGATAACAGAAAAGACCGCTTGCCAGTGCGCTGATCGTAACTGCCGACAGAAATCTCCTCTCAATATGGGGGGTGATTCCTAGCTTCCGACGGAGATGACTTTTTAGCAAGGAATACTCGAGCCATCCTGCACAGCCACTGGCGCCTGAAAGACCCACAGCACCCCACAGGGGGTTGAGCCCCAGCACCGAAGGAATGGAGGTTGCGCATACAAAGCCGGCCACTGAGGCAACGGTGACCCGGACTATCGCGTACCGAAGAGGGGTTCTTGGATCACGCAGGGCATAAAGGGCGGATGAGAGTAGCCGAGCTTGAGTTCCAGCAAGGAGGCCGATTGTTGAGCCGCAGAGAATGTACCAGACATATCTGACACTCGCGGCGGAAAAAGCTCCCGTTTGGTAGATTGCACCGGCAATAATGTCGCCCAAGAAGAGAAAGGCTCCGATGGTGGGAATGATAGTGAAGCAGAGTTGTCGACAGCCGTTTTTGAGGCGAGTCTCGATTTGATGAGAGGCTGATTCGGTCATGCGCGAAAGCTCGGGGAGCTCTGAAGCTGCGATTGACATCCCAAAAAGGCTGACAGGGAGTGTGTAAATTAATTGAGCGTTGGTAAGTCCAGTGATCGCTCCGGTTGGAAGGAGACTCGCGATTATCTGGTCAATATATGCGCTTATCTGTCCGACTCCACGCACTCCGGCAGTCGGGATGAAGTTCTTGATTACAGTTCTTACCTCGGGCAAGGAGCGGTCAAAGCGAGGTCTTGTTGACCCCATTATCCGAATTACCGCGGGAAGCTGAATCACAACCTGCGCAAGGCTGCCAATAACGGAACCCCACGCCGCAAACATTGCGAGCTGGGCTTCCGATCTATACATCCCCACGAGCAGTGCTCCGATGATAGCGAGATTCCATATCACCGGCGCGCTGTAAGAGAGAAAGAATTTTCGGTGGGAATTCAGAACTCCAAGGCACCACGCAGAGATAACAAGAATCCCGGCTCCAGGGAAAAAAATCCGGACCAATGAGATCGTTAATTCCCGCTTTTCTCCTGTAAATCCTGGAGCAATAAGAGAGATAAGAAGGGGAGTAACGGCAATCCCGAGCGCTACCAGGATCCCGATGACAAGAGACAGAATCCCGAGAATTGCGCGAGCGGTTTCATTCGCTTTGTTCGTCTCACCGTCAGCAAGGAGGCGGGCATATACTGGTATAAAGGAGCCTGAGAGCGCACCTTCACCAAAAAGGTTCTGGAGGAGATTAGGTATTTTGAAGGCAGCATAAAAAGCGTCTGCTGCATCAGAATGACCGCCGAAGAAGTGATTAAGAGTCCGCTGTCGCAGAAAACCGACGAGGCGACTCGCGAGAATTCCGGCACCTACAAAAAAGGCGTGGCCCGACCTGGTCATGAAGGAGCTCCCGTTACGGCTCTGTTCGGATCCCCCCGAGCCCTGGTGTGCGGGAAGAGGTCTTGGCTGAGGTGTGGACAGTATGAGGAGCTACACTCCCTCTCACATGAGCTCTCGAAGCGGAGCAGATGACTGAAACTTATTTCAGGGCGGGCAATTTTTCCAGTCCACTTATGCCTTTCCTGACCGTATCACAACGAGTGTGTGCTTGCCAAACCACGCGAGGAGGCTGATAAAAGCGAACGATCCGAGTATGTCAAAGAGGGGGAATCCTCTCGTTATCAGCATCGAGAGAGTAGTGATACTGGACGCTGCCGTTGTAACAAGGAGAATTTTCGGATAACCAGCCGCATTTCGAACGCTAGATTTTACACCAATAAGACCAAGGAAGTAAAAAACAAAACCCGATACCAAGGGAATTAGAGGCATCCAGCTGTTCCCATTGGCTAACCCCCAGGCAAAAGCTAAAACGATGCTTGCGCTACTCACGGCTCTCGTTCGAAGGTCGATATTCATGAATGCTGCTTTTTGGATAGAAATTTCAATATCTCCCTATTTCATGGACAGAAGAAACGAGAGACCTCAAAATGAAACTTTTCTGTCATACTTTAAAAACTGCTCAGGTCTTTGTCGATAGATTGTTTGTCGACTCCCCTCGGAAGGTTACGCTGAATCGAGTGGTTGTTTGAAACGCTTTTTGGGTAGTACTATGGCCTGATGGTCGGTTTATCAGCTCAGGATGGTACCTTTCGCGAATCTTTCTGAGGGGTGGAGTTCAATAAGTTTTGATTATGATGCGAGTCCCTGAGCAGGTGAGAATATCTCGAAAAGTGGTAATCTCGTTGCCCCTCTTGGCCATAATCTTTTTTCCTGCTCATTCCGACGCGGTAACCCGCCCGTGTCGAGGATTTGGAGGGGCATCATATACCCGTGAGCGTCTCCTGGCGCTGTGTGGAAAGCCCGATGAGGTCGTTGAGCAGGAGACAAAGCGGACCCTTCTGTGGCGATATAAAGGTTATCCCTTTGTTGTGGTCGGGTCGGAGTCCGCAAATTCTCGCATTCTTCAGCAACCTCGGGATCTATTCCGAGGAACTTCCTCCGGTCTTAATTCGGCTAGCACGAGTCACGGGGCGGGCAAACAGGTTGAAGCCGAACGGGGGACGGTAGTCAGAGAATCGGTCAGTCAGGAACTATTTCTCTCGATTCTTAACGAGGCCTCATCTGTTCCTGATTAGGAAAGTCCGAAAGAATGAGTCAATGTGGCAGATTCAGTTTTTTCTGATTCAATCCTCTCCTGACTGAATCCCCCTTTCCGAGAGCACATTCTACCAAAGCACTAACATCAATAATCTCATTTGCGTTGCAATAAACGACCGGCCCAATTTTTCGTAAGGTACCCTTCACCAGCAACGCGCTTCCTGTCATCACCTCGCGGGCTCGCTTCTCAAAGAGAGGGGGGGCAATGATAATGTTTGTGATCCCCGTCTCATCTTCAATACTCAAAAAAACGACCCCTTTTGCTGTGTCAGGGCGCTGACGGCTAATCACGAGCCCAGCGACGATGCAGTGCATGTGCCCCGAAAGCGAGCGATCCTCAGCGAGCTGCCTCCAGGTGAAGCATCGATATGTTGTGAGTAGCTCTTCACGGATCAGCGATATCGGGTGTGCTTTATGTGAGAATCCAACGCTCGCATAATCAAGCGCTACCTGTTGCCCGAGCGAGAGTAGTGGAAGATTGTTTCGTCCCGCCCGATCCTCAAGCTCTCCGATCGGGAGGGGATGGAGAGGCAATCCTCGGATCTCCCACAATGCCTCACGAGGTGATAATCCCATACTGGCAAAACCATCTGCTTGAGCAAGCTTGACGAGCGTATCCCGCCGAAGGTACAGGCCAAAAGGAAGAACGGCCGCCTGTTGCCAAAGATCCGGGATTGTCTGAAATGGACCCCCAAAGGAAATAATAGCTGCGATCAGCTCACCCTGTCTCTGCTCGATACCTTTCACCAGGTGCATTCCGATACGGACTGCGCCTGTTTTATCGATCGTTGTTTCCCAATCGCTCGCATTGACATCAACCGGTTTGATAACCACTCCGTGATCTTTTGCATCTCTGATTATCTGTGCTGGAGCATAAAATCCCATCGGCTGAGAGTTGAGAAGTGAGGCACAGAATTCCGCCGGATAGTGCCGCTTAATCCATGCTGATGCGAGAATTAGGAGGGCGAATGAAGCGGCGTGAGACTCAGGAAATCCGTACTCACTGAACCCCCTAATCTGGTGCATGCACGTCTCTGCAAATTGCTGTGAATAGCCGTGCATCGTCATACCCTCGATGATCCGCGCTTTAAATCGCTGAATGACATCTTCGTGTCGCTTCCATGCTGCCATCGCTCGTCTGAGCTGCTCTGCTTCGCCCGGTGAAAACCCCGCAAGACAGATAGCGAGCCGCATAGCCTGTTCCTGAAAAAGAGGTACGCCGAGCGTTTTACCGAGAATACCCTTAACTTTTTCATCGGGAAAATATACCCGCTCCTTTCCGAAGCGGCGTCGAAGATACGGATGAACCATATCTCCATGAATCGGACCTGGTCTGACAATCGCGACCTCAATAACAAGATCGTAGTAACAACGGGGTCGCAGTCGTGGCAGCATCGACATCTGGGCGCGAGACTCAATCTGAAAAACTCCGATCGTATCAGAGCGACAGATCATATCGTAAGTTTCTGAGTCGTTCGCTGGAATCGTGTAAAGGGCAATAGGCATCTCCCCGGACCGACTTCGCTGGTCATTCACAAGAGAAAAGGCCCGCCGAAGACAGGTCAACATGCCAAGCGCGAGGATATCGATCTTGAGGATACCAAGCTCCTCGATATCATCCTTGTCCCATTCAACGATCGCCCTGCCCTCCATCGCGGCGGGAATAATCGGCACAATCCGATTGAGGGGATATTTCGATATAATAAACCCCCCAACATGTTGTGAGCGATGACGAGGAAATCCAATGATCGCCTCGCTGAGTTCGAGTGCCTTACGAATCGAGAGATTATGGGGATCAAGCCCTGCAGCAATCAGCGATTTAGGAGAAATATCGGCCGATGACCAACGGCGATTACTCTCAGCTATCTGTCGTATCGTATCGATATCGAGCCCACAAACCCTTCCCATATCATTGAGGGCGCTTTTGTATCGATAGGTAATAACTTCAGCAGTGAGGGCTGCGTGCTCTCTCCCGAATCGCTCATAAATGTACTGAATGACCTCTTCACGACGTTCATGCTCAAAATCGATGTCGATATCAGGAGGTTCCTGTCGCTCTTTGCTGACGAATCGCGCAAATAGGAGATCTATCTCAAGAGGATTTACCGCGGTTATTCCAAGACAAAAACAGACCACTGAATTGGCCGCAGCGCCCCTTCCCTGGCAGAGAATCTGACGATCCCGAGCGAATCGAACTATTTCATGGCAGGTAAGAAAATACTTTTCATACCCAAGTTCCTGGATAAGGCTGAGTTCATCCTCAATCGCCCGTTCAATACTCGGAGGAACGCCGTGGGGGAATCGCTCGATCGCTCCTTCGAAAACTCGGCTAATCAGTTCATCGAGCTGTGTTTTTTCGGGATCGATGGCGATCTCAGGATATTCATACGTAAGCTGGTCGAGGGAGAATCGTGTGGCGGCGGCAGCAATCTCTACGGTCCTTTCCACAGCATCAGAGAGTCCCGGAAAAAGGCGTACCATCTCAGAGGGAGATTTGAGATAGCGCTCGGCGTTAGAAAGGAGCTTCGTACCAGCTTCAAAGATGGTCGTTTTCAACCGAACGCACGAAAGCGCATCTAGAACGACCCTCCTGTCAGGGGTGTGATATCTGACATCATTAATAACAACGAGGGGTATGCGCTCGTCATTACTTAGTCGCCGTGCAGCTTCTATTAATTCGTTATCGCGAGAGGAGAAGTACCGACAGATACCGAGGAAAAGACCGGACCCAAGATACTTTTTCACCGTTGAAAGGGCTGATGGAAGGCTCGCAGATCGAGTTGGATGGTAAGGAATTATTACAATGAGATCCGATGAGGATTTAAGAAGGCGCTCAAAGAAAATATCCCCCGGTGATAAAGGTTGGTGTGGTAACACCGATGCCGAAGCGGATACCTGTGAGATAAAGAGTGAAAGCGCTTCATATCCATCTTTCGACGTGGGATAGATGAGTGCATGGGGAATAAAGGGTGGTGTCGAATTATGATGTACATTGTCGAATGGAGGCCATAGAGGAAGCGCGCACCCGATAAGAAGGGGGATCTGATACCGCTTGGCTGCAGTATGTGCCCGCACCACACCGCCGAGAGTCATCCAGTCAGTGATTCCGATAGCCGTATAACCAAGTCCGGCAGCCCGTGCGATCAGTTCCTCAGGATTACTTCCTGATTGCAGAAAGGAGTAGTTCGAGGTGACCTGTAATTCGGCATAACGTACGGTACTATTCATACCCATACGCCACATACCGTCCACTTTTTTTCACTTCGGTGGTGACATATCCAGAGCCACCGTCCATTCGTATCACACACCCGAAAGTAATCACGGAGTGATGGTACATCCTCTGAAAACCATGGCTCTTCTATCTTTTCAGGACCTATACTCGTTGCAACGGTGATGATCGTATTGTGAAGATACATCCTCTTTGGGGGATGATCAGGAAGAAGGGCAAGTACCCGAACCGGGTGGCCCGGATGAAAAAAAAGGGAGGGGCGGTATGGAGGGGGAGGCGCGGTATGAATTTGGTCGTTCGATATTCCGTAAGGAGGAGAGGGTGAACGCAAGGTTGTTGGATCAATGGGGGTAAATCCAATCGATTCCTCAGGTGTTGAAGAGTCGTAGAGACGGGCTTGTTGCACCGCTGTTCGACCCATCTTATTGGTCACCGTGCCGATAAAACCCCTGAGAGCTGATTCAGTATCAGCCGCAAGTGATCCATCGAGTCGCATCGTGATTGGTATATCCTTTTCTGATTCGATCACTGAGAGGTGTACGCTTCCAACATCTTGCATAGACCCTCTCTTTTCAAGATACGAGAGGATTAGTGTCCTAAATTCGGCGGGATTGGTGAGGCGAAAAAAGAAAATATCTCTTTGCCAGAGAATATGGCCTCGCTCGGAATAGAGAGAGAAAGAGAGAGTCCGGGGAGATTTTTTCTCTGCTTCAAGAGTTGTACAGACTGCTCGATAGAGCTCTTCACCCGCAGCAGCGATCTGAAGTGAAGAGTTCGAGGGAAACTCAAATATATGTCTCTGAGAAAGAGCAGGAGGGGGAGATACCACCCGAATAAACTCCATCCGCTCTCCTGTTAGCTGCTCTATTCGTTCGATGACAGAGTGGCCAAAACGTTTCAGAAGGCTCTTTCGAGGAAGTCTAAGAAGCTGGGCAATCGTCTTTATCCCGAGCTCGGCGATCTGATCCTCTATCTCCGAAGGGAGGCGAAGCGCTGCTATCGGATAGTGGCTCACTGATTCGATTCCAGATGAACGGTCAGTTTCGATACTTACCTCACGACCTGAGAATCGGGCGTGTGCCCATGCTCTTCCTATGGTACCCCCTATCCCTATCTGGAGAGGAATCTTTCGTTTAGCAAAGGTGGATACGAGCTTTTCGGTTAGCTGTTGTTCGGTGTGGTGAATCCGTTCAGTCCCCTGAATATCAATCAGAATACCAACAAAAAGGGGATGGGGGACTACCCCTTGAAGATATGAGGTGAGGTATTCCTCATCGATACCGACGATTGGTGATACCGTCAGACACCAAAGCGCTATTTTTTGGAGAAGGGAGAATTCGGCGATGAGATCATACTTATATGCAAGAAGTTCTGGGCAGACGGTTTGTGCGACAGGAAGACTGACTTGAGGATACACGCCACATCTCCGTGCATAATCGGATACTCTGACGACCTCTAGCCGATTTCCCTTTTTTAGTGAAAGGACAATCGGAAGCACCTCTCGTGGCTGGTTAGCGAGTCGTTCCGTATCTCGGAGGAGTCGGGCTATTGAGAGATCGGGCAGATAGAGTGAGAGGAACCTCGTTGGTCGGTGATTCGGTATCAGCTGATTGGGTATCATGAGCGCGAAACCTCCCTTCATCCCAGACGATCCGCCACTGCGTGTTTTTCGGTTGTTTACCCTTTGTTTTCCTGAGAGTGATTGAAAACGAGGGGAGTGTGACAGTTGTCCGTACGTCATTTGGTATAGGTTCAACGAACCAATGTGAATAGTAGCCAGAGGGTTGATGATGACCCCCAGAGTGTTGCGCGCTGCCTGTTTTCTTGCGAGGAGCTGCCGTATAGAAAAACGCAGTGCAAAAACCCAATCGTGCGAGCACCGAGAGCGACTGGGTTTCACGAAACGTCAGTCGAGGAACAGGGGCGACAAGAGCGCTCACGGCTCGCGAAGAGAGAGCGGTCTTTAACGCCCAGAGGAGATCTGGTGTGGTTTTTGTTTCAATAAAGAGACATGATCGCGGAGAGATATCGGTGGTTAGCTGGTGCAATACCCACGGTGTTGGCCATTGGTGGGGCAGGCCGAGCCAGAGCACCGGTCGTTGATCGCTGAGTTCTCCGTTCTGTATCTCTCGCCGGTTTGGAGAGATAGGCTTTTGTGAGTATTCCATTTGACCCTGTGCCGACAATCGACACTGCATCGCAAGATACGAGCAGAGAAGAATGGGAGAAGTGGTAACCTCATCGAGGTTGATACCCGAAAAGGAATGGATCGCGTTTCTCTTAAGCCCCCCCCCCAACTCACGATCAAGCTCCGAGATGCCTGTGGATACTGGCGAGGAGCTCTCAATCCTGATCAAGGGAGTGGCTGGAGTCGGATCTTCTGGAGAATCCTCTCCCATCGTCCCGCCTGGACTCCAAAGGAGTCCCTTGGCAATAAGAGCACGGAGCTGTGTGTGATCCATAAGCGAGTACAATCAGCATGAGAGGTATTCTATGTTTATTCTATATCAAATATAGATGTGATATGCGAGAGAAAGGTCGCGAGAATCGATAAAAATCGGAAAAGAGTAAGAATCGGCAGTGATATGTGATGGTTATATCGCTGTGTATTTTTGCGTACCACGGGTATGGGTGATACCTTTGTTTTATGAGCAACTCTTCCGTTCCCATCCTCGAACTCCTCAGACGGGTCAGAGCGATAGCCCAAAATGGTCTTGCCTATAGCGAGGGCTATTTTGATCGCGAGCGATATCAGGAGCTATATGACCTTTCGACGGAGGGGGTGGCTAATCTCGCGGGAGTTGAGCCCTCTATCCTCTTTATCCCTGATGATGACAAGACGGGGTATGCAACCCCTAAGGTTGGCACTCGCGGAGCGCTCTTTAGAGGCAATGATGTCCTCTTGGTCAGGGAGCGAAATGATGACCGGTGGGCGCTCCCCGGGGGGTGGGTCGATGTAAACGATTCACCGAGCGAGGCGATCGCCAAAGAGTTCGTTCAAGAAACGGGGCTTACCGTGAGGCCCTACCATCTCTGCAAGATAATTGATGGTGGAAAACGAAATCGTTTATCACCACATCATGTGTATACCCTTGTATTTCTTTGTGAATATCTCGAAGGGGAGTTGACCCCGAGCTATGAGACGACCGAGGTTCGGTATTTTCCTATCGACCAACTTCCTGAGTTATCAATCAGTCGGACCAGCCCTGAATACATAAAGACTGCATGGGCTCACTACCGAAATCAGGTGGTTGAAGCCGAATTTGATTAGGAGGCAGGCAGCTCTCAACCAAAACACTCAAGTTCTGTTTCATTATCGACGACCTCTGTTGTGCGACCGATCGATTCCCACTGAGGCCTATGGGGGGCGCCGGGAGGAGGCCAGATTGGGATCACTGTCGCAGGGACCAATCGATAGGAAACAGAGGAGTTTATGCCCATACCAGTAACCGTTCCGAGAGATATTCCCATACTCGTCGTCGATGATTTCACCACCATGCGACGAATAGTCCGAAATAGCCTACGACAACTTGGATTTACGAATGTAGTTGAAGCCGCCGACGGCAACGAAGCGCTCGAGCAGATCAGGCAGTCCTCATTCCAGGTCATCATTTCTGAATGGAACATGCCAACCCTTGATGGATCGGATCTCCTTCAGGCCGTTCGATCTGACGAGAGGAACCGTGAGACGCCGCTACTCCTCATAACGACGGAGTCCCAGCGCAAGCAAGTGGAAGCGCATGAGGCAGAGGGAGTAGGCACGTACGTGGTAAAGCCGGTCACCACCTCCGTCCTTGAGTCAAAGATGGAATCACTGCTCAGCAGGGGGGGGTAGTCCACGCAGTGCTGCGGTGAGGTTTTCTTCGGTGAGGCGACGATCAGGGTCGAGGATGACTAGTCCCGTCTGCTTACCATTTTTGCTCCAGATTCCAAGGAAGAACATCTCTTTATCCTTCGACTCAACCTGGGAGACTGTTACAGGCAGACCTCCGATAAGGACCTCTATCGTTTTGATGAGTTTGCTTCTGATCGGATTGATCTCGGCCAAAAACAGGGAAACGATGCTCGGAGCGATAGGTGTTTGCTCTTTGAACGCTTTTGACCGTTTCAGGATATCGAGAAGGTCACTTCCTCCCCGATAATTTTCGGATGGAACGACCATCACGTCGAGCCTCGCATTCAGCGGTCGGAGGATCGTGCGTGCATACAACCCATCATTTGTTTTTTGTGAGAGAACAACTTCAAGAGATTCGGGGAGGGGTGAGCCGAATATCTGCTCTGGAGGTATCGCGTGAGCGTCTAACCTTTGCTTCAGACTCCCCTGTAACCACAGCGTAACCCCAAGTGGAATGATGAAGAGAAGGGTAAGAATAAGGCTTATTGACGATTTTCGCTCCTTTGTCATGAGCCCCATCTCATAAAACAACAACTGTACCGAAGAGACTGCGCGTTTTGTAGTCTTCCTCCACACCAAAGTGCGTCCCATTATACAGAAAGACGACCGAATCGCCCACCTCCCCACCTCTTTAAAGATGTGCTACATCATCCGAAGATAATTTTGGGGAGATTTCAAGCCATGCGAACTATTACGGTCGCGACAGCCAGCGTCAACCAGACCCCGTTAGCCTGGGACCGTAATCTGCGCTCGATCACCGACGCAATCGCCGAGGCCCGTACCGAAGGGGCGCAGATCCTCTGTTTTCCCGAGCTCTGTATCACTGGTTATGGATCAGAGGACCTCTTTCTCTCCCGATGGTATACCGCCACCGCCTGGTCGGTACTTCAGCAGGTATGCCCCCTGACGCATGGGATGGTGGTTGGGCTCGGTCTGCCATTGATCGTCCGTAATTCCCTCTACAACGGGTACGCCATCTGTATTGATGGAAAGCTCGTCGCAGTCGTAGCGAAGCAATTTCTCGCCGGGGATGGAGTCCACTACGAGCATCGGTGGTTCAAGCCGTGGCAAGCTGGAACGGTTACTGAGCTTGATGAAGATTATGTGCCAGAGCCGTTTGTGGGGGTGCCGGCCGGTGATCTATCGGTTGTTGTTGACGGGGTGCGAATTGCCGTCGAGATATGTGAGGACTATTGGGTTCCCAATCGGCCGCTCAGAACAGCTGCGCTCTCAGGGGTCGATATCGTGATGAGCCCAAGCGCATCACATTTCGCGATTGGCAAAGGGGCGGAGCGTCGTTCGATTCTTCGCGAGGGGGCTCGCTTCTCCGGGGCCGTTGTTATCTTTTCAAATCTCCTCGGGTGCGAATCGGGAAAGATTATCTTTGATGGGGACTCTCATATTGTCACTGCAGAGGGAGTTTTTGCCGAAACGACTCCGTTCTCGCTCAAGCGATATGAGGTGGCGGTGGCACGCGTTGACCTTGAGCGGGGAAGAACATCTCAACAGGGAAACGCATCGCTTCAGCCGAAGGTGACCCCACATATTGCTGAGATAGTGGTTCGTGGTGTTTGGGCAGGCAATGATGCGCGGGCGGCTATCCCCTCTTCCCCGGTGGCAAGACGCTCATCCACATTCCACCCCTTGGAGGATCTGTGGCGCGCGATTACGGTGGGATTGCTCGATTACGCGGAGAAATCCTCGAGCCGTGGCTTCGTTGTGTCGCTCAGTGGCGGTGCTGATTCAGCCTCCGTAGCGTGCCTTGTGTCCTTGATGGTCGCGCGGGCCCTCCGTGAGATTGGGCTCAGCGAGCTTGTGCGTCGATTGAGATTGGCGAGTGTGACCACTGAGGATACCGTGATGGATCACGTTCTCTCGTGCGTCTACCAAAAAACAGACAATAGCTCCCAACAGACCGAGGATGCCGCGCGTGAGCTGGCAGCATCTCTCAGCTGCGCCTTCGCGGTTTTTGAAGTGCAGCCGCTCGTCGATACCTATCGATCGTTGGCTGAAAAGTATATCGGTCGGCAGCTATCGTGGGAGACCGATGACACCGCACTCCAGAATGTTCAGGCCCGGGTGAGAGCTCCATCGGTGTGGATGCTGGCAAACATTCAGGGCGCTCTCCTGTTGACGACTGGAAATCGAAGCGAGCTCTCGGTCGGCTATGCGACGATGGACGGAGATATGTGCGGGGGGCTTAACCCTATTGGTGGCATCGACAAGCCACTGCTCCTCGAGTTTTTGCGATGGCTCGCTGAGGAGGGGCCCGAAGGGTATGGCCCAATCGTGGGACTCGAAAAGATTCTCGCCTCGCCCCCAACTGCCGAGCTTCGCCCACTCGTCGCGGCCCAGACCGATGAAGATGACCTCATGCCATATCGGATCCTTCAGGCGATAGAGGCGGAGTTCGTTCTCAAGCGCCGTAGCCCCGACGACATCATCACCATCCTCGAGGCCACGCACCCCGGTGCCCCGGTCAGGGTATGGGTTGAGCGATACATGACCCTCTTCCAGAGAAATCAATGGAAACGAGAGCGAGCCGCTCCCTCGTTCCACCTTGATCGATACTCGCTCGATCCCCGTTCGTGGCTCCGATTTCCGATCTTGTCGGGAGAGTGACGAAAAGGGGCGATATGGTGAATTTATATTGATAAAATCTCGAAAATTATGTCATAGACTACCGATTGTGACGCAAGATTCGGAGGCGGCTCCAAAAAGCGCCTCAAACCCCCACAATCACCCTCTCAGGCCGGCGTTTGCGCTTGTTTCAGGACGAGAAGTATCTTGTCCCCCGCCTGTGCCACCCTTACTCTCGTAAGAGGCGCTTCCGCCATTCTCTTTGCGGCCTCTCTCCATGACACCACACCGACTTCAGATCCTCTCTTTTTTCTGGGCGGTAGCTATCATTTTTTCTGCCAACTCGGGTTATGGCTGGGTCATCGATCTCTCGCATCAGTGGAGTGTTCTGATCGCGAGCGTCTGTGCGGTAGCTCTCCTTACAAGGCCTTCCTCTCCCCTTCTATTAAAGCTAAGCATCAGTGCCTTTCTCCTTGTAATCGGGATTATTTCACCCGAGATACAAAATCATCGAATGGTCCTTTTTTTCGGGGGCGTGGCGATTTTGTGGGGGATTATTGGCAAGGGCAAGGAATCCCGGATAGTCCCCGATCTCAGATGGATCACAATCGTGGTTTATTTCTTCGCAGCACTTGCAAAGTTTAATACCGATTATCTCAAAGATGACGTTAGCTGCGCGACAATATTTCTCTCGGGGTCACTCCAGCTGAACGGTCTCAGCGGGATCAATCTTCCCTCCCTCCCCGGGTTGTCGTCTCTTTCGGGGTACTGGTCTCTCGTTGTTGAGGTACTCCTGCTCCTCCTGTTAATCCCGCGTCGAACCCGAGGCTGGGGAATTCTTCTCGGGGTGGGCTTTCATATCTGTCTTGCGACCAATTACATCAAGTATTTCACGAATTTTTCGGGTGTCATGATACTGATGTTAAGTAGCTGGCTGACCGATGATCAGTGTCATCGATTGTGGGAGAAGTATCTCAGTCCTCATCTTCGAGAATTCCTCATTGGATCACTCGCCCTCTTTTCAGGCTTAGTAATCACGGCATTCGGAGGATTTGATAATATCCTGTGGTTAATTTTTCGCTATTTAATCTGGCTCGCATACGCAGTCTACATCGCTATTGCGTTTGTTCGGGTCGTTCTGTGTGAATCCCCTCGCTCCTATCACATATCAATCGGCACACCCCATTATGCTCTTATTCTGATCGTCTTTCTCAACGGCCTCTCTCCCTATCTCGGGACCAAAACCCTCAGTTCTTTCTCGATGTACAGCAATCTTCGGGTAGAGCCCACCTACACGAACCACCTCTTCATGCCCAACAGTCTCGATATATTTGGCTATCTTTCAGATACCGTTCGACTCTCCGCGAGCACTGACCCGACACATGCACCGCTGGTTGCCTCACCGACTGAGCGATTACCTTATCTCGAGCTGTGCGCCTATCTTGCTAGGGGGAAAGAAAAGCCACCCGCGACCCGTACTACTCTCACCTACGAGCGAAATGGCTTCACTCGCACTGCACACCAGGGCGACCCGATCCCGTCCGACTGTCCATGGTGGCTTCCTCGGAAGCTCCTCCGATTTCAGCCAATCGGAGAGGGAGCCGAGAAGCACTGCGTGTGGTAGCGATTGAGTGTAAACCGCGGAGAGTGTGGTCAATGGTCAGGGTAAAAGCCTCGTCCGAATATCAGGAGGCAGCAGGCCACATACCTCTGAACTCAGCCCAAAAACGCGATACCGAATCCGCGCCACGAAATCGTACAAAAAATCACGCACTACCCGAGGGATGAGAGAAAACATCATCGCCACAACCGCTGGCAGTCCCCCCAGAATTCTCCCGATAAAAATAATCGCATCGCTTCGGGATAACACTGATCCCTGTGTTTGCCACACGATAATCGAATCGGGAAGGTGGCCCCTCATGTCGGACGAAATTAAACTCGAAAACGTCGAGCCTTGCTGTGGAGCAAGCCGAAGAGATCCACCGACATCAAGGGCGATAAGAGCGCGGGCAAAGAAACTACACATCACACAGGTACCATCAAAAAATACCACCGGCTTTTCTCCTTGGGCGGTACCCCGCGACGGGATCCACCTTTCATCGAACAGAAAAAAATCAAAAATCAAAATGCCACATCCAAACGGGGAGCTACTACTAACGAGCAAAAATACCGTATGTAATCCGACAAGGCCGATCCATCCCCATGGTCTCCCTCGCATAAACGGAGTAATTGGCGCGAGCGCGACCGCGCAATTAATCATCCCCCACCGGAAAAAAGAGCTCTCCATTGAGGGATCGATAGCTGCAATAACCTCGAGTAAAGCGGGCACAGTGCTGAGAATTGATATCGCGAGAATCAACCAACAAAACCACCGCTGTAAGACGGAAGAAATGTGCGTAGCATCCGGGCTTGACAAGTCATGAGGTAAAATAGCGAGACCGAACAGGACAAGTCCGAAGAACGAAGGGAGCGGTATCAGCCCGAAATAATCAGAAAAAAATGGACTTGAACTCAAAAAAAGTAACACTGAGAAGAGCTTTGTTTTTATCCCTACAAGGAGAAAAAAACTAAAGAGCACCAGCAACAGATCGCCGAAAGCGTCTGCCCCCAACGCTCCCGAGCTAAACGAAACCAGAAGACGGGAGGTGAGCCCGACAAGAAGAATAAGCGCCGCGCCGGTCCGGACTACGAGCAGATGAAGATGACTCATCGCGAATTTCCTATCTCTTGGGTGTGTCACCACCGATGGAAGAAGCCTCGCAGGGTGGGGAAAACGGTTCCGACGTGAACATTCGGGAAGTTCTAACGAAGTTGCAGTCAAACCATCACACTGCGCAACAGGAGATCGTTTTTTACCACCTCGCACGGAGCCATCGTATCGCGGAGTGGTCGCTTGAAGAATGTCTTACGACAAGAACGCCCCTCATGAGAAAAGGCGGTTTTTCGAAAGGCGTTTTACAAAAAATCGACCATCCGGACGACGATGCAGCTGGCAGTCTGCCTCGAAAAGCGGGCAAGTGCGGCGATTCTTCAACATAGTTAAACCCGGATAAGACGCACATTTTTACGGTAAAAATAGCTTTTTATCCCACTTTTTCCCTCGAAAGAGGCGATATCGCAATCCAAGAATCATTCATCGGCCCGTTGCATCCAAAGGGGACTGACGAACCCCTTATGTTCGGCACGTCAGTATCCGATAGCCACTCCGTCAAAAAGTTACGGTTGACCTACTTGTGCTTTTTTGTTTAGCTGAGGGCGGCCTCGAGAGATTGGCCATTGGCCCAGGACAAAAACGATCAGGCATCAATCTATTCTTCACATCAGGATTCAGGAATGAAAAAAATCACGAAACCCCTCATCGCCGGCGGGTTCGCCGTCGTTTCGCTTGCTACCTTTTCATCGACAGAGGCGAGCGCACAGGTAACAACCCGCATCCTTTGCCAGGACAAGACAACCCTTCAGGTAGCCGAGCGGGACAAGGTTTGTCGGTCCAACGAGCGGCTCGTCACACGACGAAATTTGGTGGGTCCGCAAGGGGCTCAAGGGAAGGCTGGAGCTCAGGGTGCCGCTGGAGCTCAGGGTGCCGCTGGAGCTCAGGGTGCCGCTGGAGCTCAGGGTGCCGCTGGAGCTCAGGGTGCGACGGGTGCTGTCGGAGCAACGGGCGCAGCAGGTATGGATGGTGCTAATGGCGAACAGGGCGCGATTGGGGCCGATGGTGCAACGGGTGCACAGGGTGATACCGGTGCCGTAGGAGCACAGGGTGATACCGGTGCAACTGGCGCTCAGGGTGCGATTGGGGCCGTAGGAGCACAGGGTGATACCGGTGCAATTGGCGCTCAGGGTGCAACCGGTTCAGGCGCCCAGGGTGCAACCGGCGCAACGGGTGCCACCGGCGCAACGGGCTCCGTTGGAGCACAGGGTGCAATAGGTGCTCAAGGCTTTATCGGTCCGGTGGGACCGACGGGTCAAACGGGGGGGACAGGAGCAACTGGTGCTACGGGTGATACGGGTGCGACGGGTGACACTGGGGCAACGGGTGCGACAGGCGCGACCGGAGCAACGGGTGATACAGGAGCAACGGGTGACACCGGAGCAACGGGAGCGACTGGTGCAACTGGTGATACGGGTGCAACGGGTGCAACGGGTGCAACGGGTGCAACGGGTGATACCGGTGCGACTGGTGCAACGGGTGCCTTCGGAGGAAGGGTATATCTCGGCTATGTGGGTTCGTTAAACACGGCGGTAGGCAGTGGACGCTACATTTATCCGGAGGGGGTTTCATCCACGGTCTCAGCGACACTGGCAGTTTCTCAGGTCGACGTATCCAACAACTGTGTTGTTGACACGTTGAGAGTTGTTCTGAGCGCGGCTCCTGGAACTACCTCCAGTCGTGACTTTGAACTGAACGTTGAGGCGTTGGGGGGCACTGGTGCCACAGGGACTGGGCTGATTTGCACGGTAGCTTCGGGATCCACTTCTTGTGGGGCAACGGGTTCTATTCCGCTATCAGCTGGAGACAAGATAACGTTAGAGTCAAGCGTTGTCACAGATCCAGCCGCAGCAGGAAACGCGCACTTCAGCTTTACCTGTGAGTGATCGAACGCATCGGCTTGAACTTATGTGATAGCCAAAGCGAGGGGGTGTAATTTGCCTTTCTCCCACCTCTGTTCTCGAAAGAGAAGCGAGGTGGGATCTATGTCGGGTGCCCTATACCCCCTCTTTTAAAAGGGAGGGTGCGCAGTAAACCAATCCGAATCTAATAGTTGGCCGCAGATGGGTCGACCTTCAATGGCTCCAGTTAAAAAACTCAATACTCATCATAAAACCCTGCGCTCCTCAATCAAGACCTATCTCCCTGAAGCATCATCTCGAGCAGCCACTCGCCACTCAAGCCGTCGCGCTTCGCTCATCCAAACACAACAGCATCCTGACGAGACCACGAAACTTTCTTTCGTCGAAGCAATCCCATGCCTAGCCCCCGCATTTGTCTCAACATGATCGTAAAAAATGAGACGCCAGTGCTTGAGCGGCTCTTTCAATCGGTCCGCTCGATCATCACCTCCTACGTCATAGTCGATACCGGATCCTCAGATGGAACCCCTGAGTTTATCGAAAAATGGATGCATGAGGCGGGAATTCCGGGGAAGGTTTACCGCCACCAGTGGGTTAATTTTGGCCATAATCGGAACCAGGCGTTGCAGCTTGCCTATACGAATGGTGAAGCTGAGTGGGTGCTCTTTATCGATGCCGACGAGGAGCTTGCGTGGAGTGATCGCTCTATCTTCGAGCGGCTTGAGCCGGGAGTCTCGTACCGACTACAGAAGCACCACGGAAACATGAGGTATGCGCTCACCAACCTAGTCGATATCTCGCAGACTCGGTGGGAGTGGCGGGGGGTTGTTCACGAGTATCTTCACCGAGTGGAGGGAAGCGGTTCTCCCGTCGACCTATCAGAGGCGTGGATAATTTATCGTGCAGGGGAAGGGGCACGGTCGCGGGGGCGGACCGCAGAGGAGAAATTTCTCGCTGATGCCCGTTTACTCGAGGATGAGCTCCAGAGAAATCCGAACGATCCTCGCAGTCGCTTCTACCTTGCCCAATCGTATCGAGATGCGGGACATGCCATGCTCGCGTATGAGAACTATCTTATTCGGGCAGCAATGCCGGGGTGGGATGAGGAGAATTATGTTGCCCAATATCGAGCTGGGCGCCTAGCAATTGCTCTCAACAAACCTTATGGGGAAATTGTTGCGCACCTGCTCAAGGCATATCAAATGCGACCATCTCGCGGAGCAGAACCCCTCTGTGACCTTGCCACTTATTGTCGTGAGCGTCAGTGGTATCATCAAGGATATATGTTTGCAAAGACTGGTGCGCAGATTCGGTGCCCAGCGGATCTTCTCTTCGTCGAAAAGGCGCTATTTGAATGGCGAATACACGATGAGCTTGCAATAGCTGCTTTCTGGATAGGCAACTATGAGGAGTGCCGCGATATCTGTCAAAAGTTGCTTGAACTGCCCCTGTTACCCGATGATTCAGCAAGAGTTGCAAAGAATCTCGATTTTGCGCTGCAGCGCCTTGCTGAAAAGTGAGGGCGAATCCGGCAATATTTGTTTTGTTGACTGGGTGGATAGGCGTACGAGCGCACTGGCAAAATGTCCTGATTGATTCAGCTCGATAAGACTCAGCGAGCGAAATTCACAGCTCTTCCCAGGCTCTATGACGCCGCTGCCTCCTTATGACCAAATTGCTCAGCTTTCATCAAAACAACCCCGGTCCCCGCCTCTCCCTCAAAAATGACCGTACCTCCAATCGCGCTCCCGAGTTTATGTGCCGTCAGTGCAGGAAAGAGGAGCTGCTCTCCCTCCCCAACGACAAGGTGGGTGATGCCAAGCGTCGCGAGATTTTCTGCGCTATCGGAGGCTGAATTTCCCTGCAAGACCGCGGTGTACAGTTGGTTGAGTTGTCTTTCGTACTCACGAAATCGAACCCACGACCACGGTCCAGTTGGTGAGGGCTTGCTTAGTTTTACTCCAACCTGCCACACATGTCTGCTCCACCCGCACATTCCCGGTCGGGCGGAAAAGGCAGCGATGCGTCCGGGCCAGTCATAGTGAGAGGGAAGATTGGGAATAACCTCTCCGGTTCCGCACAACTCTCCGATGTGGACGGGATCGGGTAACTGCTGGAGATATTTCACGATGGCGGCATCTCGAGGGGCGAGCCGACTGAGGACCACGCCACCGTCAATTCCCGGCTTATCGCCGGTCGTCGAGATTCGATCGGCCACAGCGAAACCGTGAGTGATTATCCAGAGGGTACCAACAACGAGTCCAATGATCAGATAGAGGGAGCGGCACCATCGACGAGCAAATACGGCGGGATAGCAGGGAGACCAGAGTAAAATAGCCATCAGGGGTATCAAATAATACCCCTCAAGCCAAAAACGCATCGTCACATTAAATCGTTTTTCCGGTCCTTCTCCAAATACCGGAGATTCCACGACGATAAACTCGGGAAGCAGCCATATGAGATAGAGACATGATCCCAATGCGATGATAGGAAGCGACCTCGCGTCCGAGCGAGGAGCAGACCGCATCACGAATACCGACAAAGTGAGGGCTATGGCAGCTGCAGGGCGGCTAAGGATAACCAGAAAAAAGACAGTAATAAAAGCGAGCCCATGAGGAAGAAAGACTCGAAATCGATTGCGCCAATCTCTTTGATGAAGAAGGTTGTGAGGCCAGAGCAGCGTGCCGCTCCCCAATAGAAAGCCACCGGAGAGTAAGAGTCGTGGATACAAACCAAAGAGGGAGAGCGCCATCATGCCGACCGAGCCGACATACCACCACACCTTTTTGCAGCCCCTCGGAATATTAAATAAAGCGGTGCTCGACGCAAGGACGAAGAATAAAAGAGGAGCAGATTGTACCGATAAAAATCCCCCTAAGGGGCTCGCAGATGGCGTATCAACCCAGTACCAATTCGTGACGGCTGGCTGTAACTCTAAAAGGCGAGGAATTGACAAGAGTCCCGCGACAAGAGCTGTTCCTCCCACATTGATGAGCAAAATCTTAACTCCTTTCCAATCTCGGGAGTAAAGCATTAAGGAAACTATTCCGATACCCGCTGGAACGCCGACCAGCAGATCAATCATCACACTTCCCGGATGAGCAAGAAGGACTGCGGCAGCGAGTGTTGCCGTGAGAAAAATCCGTGCGGGGTGAAACCTATCGGCACCAAGAAGGAGAATCAGGCTGGATATCAGTGAGACCTGAATAAAAAAGACTCGTTGAAAAGCGTGGTGATCTCCCTGAATCAACGTCCATACCGGATACTGCGCAACCGTCCACGCAATCACATAATTTTGAAGACTTCTCCATCCACCGAAAGAAGTGTTGTAGAACCAGGCCGTCATAACCCGGATAACGGCAGAAGCATGAACGGAGAGGGACACCCCAATTCCGAGCGAGATCGAAACAATCAACGCCTGTCGCCTAGTAAGTTGAGGACCAAAATGTCCGAGGAGTGTGTAGCTCCAGGTAATGAGGGCGAGGGAGCCCCACACCAGAAGGAAGCAATCAGAGAAAACAAAGACAGTACTTCCTGCCGTCGGGTCGCCTGTGAGGATGCGAACCCCCCAAGCGGTAAGTCCCGGCAGGCTATGGAGCAGTATGTAATAGTTGATCGGCTCTCCGAGATTCCAGATATTCTCAGGTGGAAAGCCCTTTCCGAATGCGAAAGCCTGAATCATCGATAAATTAAAGAGCTTTTCGGTTCCATTCCGATCAGAGATGTTATTCCAGAAAATACTTGGCCAATTCGCCCTTATCGCGATAGCGGTGAGAAGAATAAGCGATGTAGTTCCAATTATCGCGATATCAGCCCGGACATCCGATTGATAACGGTTCGTCTCTTCTGCCGTGAATGTAGCGAGCAACACACTTGCGACCGTCCCCCCAATGAGGAGCACCGGGACGGCGATGGCGTAGTCGGGGTTCAGCCGGGCGATGAGAGAAAATGCTGTGAGGGTCACAGGTGTCCCGACCGTGAGGGATATCGAAGAGAGAGGAACGCGGGGGAGGTTCTGAAAAATGAGTCGGCACAGCGGGCGGACCACGATTCCGCTCCAAATGATGATACTGAGGTAAACAAAAATGGGGGCCCAGGTCGTCATCTTGCTTCTCCAAATCTGAGCCTTCGAGAGACACGGCTCTATCATCGATTATCAGGGGTCTCCTACCCTCCGCGTGTTTGCTTGTCAACGGGGGTACTGAAGTCGCTCAGTAAGGTCGAAGCTTATACTCATCCCCTTTCGGGCGTAATAGCGACCGAAGCGCTCGTGTGATAGAACAAGACACTCCTCGATGCGTGTATCTACCTTTAAAAGTTCCTGCACTGCTGCGGCGTTCTATCTCCTTGAAGAATGTTGTTGAGTCAGCACTGAGCGCGGCTCGTCGAATGATGCGAGGGTTACTCAATGGTGATATGAGGAAGCGCTTGAGTCTCCCTTATCTATTAAAAGCCGAGGAAAAATTTCAGAAGCTACAGGGTGCGAGAGTAATGAAGGAGCTGATCGCTGCATTGGATCAATTCGTAGGTGCGCAACAGGTTGACTCGCTCGAAAAAGCAGCCTAAAAGATGATAATTGCGTCGCCTTATATCTCAACCTCAATAACACTACTATTACTCATAGAGGCGTACTCCTGGTTTAAACGAGTTTTTAAGGCCTATCAATAAACCCGATACGCCACTTTCTTTCAAACCCTTAAACACCAGATTCGGTTATAGCTCCCACTCAACACCCAGAGGTTAAAGAAACATGATTGCAAAGCGACTCTCTCCCCTCCGCCTTAAAAGCTCATCTGTCTTGATCCGCCCAGCGCAGGCGACGGCGGTCGTCTTTTTGATCATTCTGGCGATTCGGTCGGCGGTTCGGTTCGAGTTTCGATGGGATACCGTCTGGTACCATCTCCCATTCGCCGCTCTTCGTGGTGGGCTTGACTTGCCTTATCACATGAACGAGGCGATGCAGCTGCGTTTTCAGGGATTTCCACCCCTGCCCCATCTAATTCAGGGAGTTCTGTGGCGCATAACAGGCAGCATACATGCAACGGGCATCGTTAATTATCTGGCCTTCATTTCCTTTCTTGCCTACTGTCATACCGTACTTCGAGCCAACGGCTGGCTAGTTGCTTTAATATCCCTTACGGCACCCCTCGTGATTATTCACGCCACGTCTAGTTACGTGGACCTGTTTGGCAATTCATTTCTTGCTATCGGACTGGCATCTTGCTTCTATCTCGTCCTTTATCCGGGTCGCGCATCCCGAACAATTTTGATTGGCGCGCTGACCGGAGCGACGGCAGCCGCCTGGTCAAAGTTTCAGCTAGTACCCCTAGCAATGCTCGTCTTTTTCTTTTTGCTCTGTTTTTCCCTCCCCCGTTCGCACGTTTTCCCGGAACTCACCCGAAGGCAGGTAACGCTCCTGATACTCGTAGGTTCCGTAATTGCGTTGATACCGTACCTCAAGAATATAGTAATATACGGAAATCCTTTCTGGCCTGTCCGTCTTCCAGTGATTGGGAATAATATACCATATGCAGAACGGATCGACGTGGCGATCCTCAACGAGCGCCCCTCTGCCCTCCGAGACCGGAGCCAATTCTCACTATTTTTCCGCTCACTGTTCGAGATAAATCACCCAGTACGCTATCCGCATCGACCGCGTTGGATTATCGATCAGGGGAATGCCTCCATAGCTTTTCGCAGTGGAGGATTTTGGGTAGTTGGGTCCGTTGTCTACCTGACTTGTTTGCTGATGATGTTGGTCGCCAAACTGGGCAAGAGAGCTCTTGGGGGAGTCCTTCTAGTTCTCGGTCTGATTCTTTTAATCGCTAAACTACCCCAATCACACGAATTACGTTATTATTTGTGCCTACCGCTCTTTTGGGCCGCTTCCATAGGCGTACTCTATGGGGATTTGAAGGGCCGATTCCCCGCATTGGTCGATCCGTTCCTTGGGCTCGTTCTCGTCCTGTTCGGCTACATGGTTTCAGAGAATCGCATGCACTATACGATTGAACGGGTGGGTTATCAGGAAGCAGCGGATTGGTGGGGTGCGTCGCCATGGTGGGGTCGGCTTGAACGAGGAGAGGAATATTGTGCTGTCAACTTGGCGCCTAAAACTATCCTAATGACTGGACCCACGATGCGCGAGTTTACCATAACCGATCGCACTCACTCCTTTCTATGTCCGTATCCGAGCACGGTGCTTTCGTCAAACGGCTCTATTTTGCCGCTGAATCAGAATCTGCTATTGACGGAGTCATTAACTCTTCACCAAGAGGGAAAATTTGAGGATAGCTTGAAAGCCAGTTTGAGAGCCATAGAGCTTAAGCCCGATTTTGCTCTCGCCCATAACAACGCCTGCTCGGCATTGAACAACCTTCGTCGGTGGAACGACGCGATAGCTGCATGTCTGATTGCTCTCAAAATTGCGCCCGATCTGAGCATAGCGAGGAACAATCTGGAATATGCCCAAAGAATGGCCGCTGAGACACGGGCTGGGGGAAGAGCCGGGCCATAAGCTATAATCTTCTTGCTTGTTGGGGGCTGGTTATGTTTAGTTCGGATTGAGGCTTTTACCCATGAAAAAACTCGCATCTGTTTGCAAATAAACTGGTAAGATCAACACGATGAACACATCACGAACTCCCCAGAATACCGTCGCCCGAGTAACCCGAGGAGGAGTAGGAGCGTCATCTTTGGAAGAGGGAGGAGCCGCACGGGCGGTGGATACCTCACTCGAACTCTCAATACTCATGCCGTGCCTTAATGAAGCTGAAACGCTCGCAGTCTGCATAAAGAAGGCCCGTTCTTTCATTGAACGAGAGGGATTGCGCGCCGAGATCCTGGTTGCCGACAACGGGTCGACAGATGGCTCTCCGGAGATCGCACGGAGTCTAGGTGCGCGGGTGGTGGATGTGCCCGTCCGGGGGTACGGGGCGGCTCTCCATTATGGTTCACTTGCGGCTTGGGGTACCTATGTAATCATGGGCGATTCGGATGATAGTTATGATTTTCAGAATCTGAAACCTTTCCTCGACAAGTTACGAGAGGGGGCTGACCTTGTTATGGGTAACCGATTCCATGGTGGCATCGCCCCAGGGGCAATGCCGTGGAAGAACCGGTATATCGGCAACCCTATCCTTAGCGGTATCGGTAGATTGTTTTTTCGCTGTCCTGCCGGAGATTTTCATTGCGGGCTCAGAGGCTATTCCGTTGCCGCCTACCGAGAACTCGACCTTCGCACCACTGGTATGGAGTTTGCCTCGGAGATGGTTATCAAGGCCACGCTTAGAGGCCAGAAGATCGACGAGGTTCCCACCACGCTGAAACCTGATGGACGATCTCGCCCGCCTCACCTAAGACCGTGGCGTGATGGGTGGCGACACCTCCGTTTTATGCTTATGTTTAGTCCCCGTTGGCTTTTTCTCTACCCCGGTGCGAGTCTCCTGATCGTCGGTTTGGTTGCCACAATTATTCTCGCCCTCACTCCCGTTGCAGTTGCAGGCGTTGTTTTCGACGTTAATACCTTACTTTACTCGTCCAGCATGATTTTAGTAGGCTTTCAGCTCTGTCTGTTTGCTATCTTTACCAAGCTGTTTGCCGCTGCCGAAGGGTTGATGCCGAAGGATGATAGGGTAAGTCGGCTTTTTGGGAATAATTTTCTTGAAGTGGGCCTTATTACGGGAGCGATATTCCTTCTCGGTGGCATCGTGGGCTTCTTTGTTGCGCTTAGTCTGTGGATTAATCAGGGCTTCGGCAACCTCGATACCAGAGTAGCGCTTCGCGTCGTTATCCCATCCGTTTTGGGGATTGCACTCGGTATTCAGACTATATTTTCGAGCTTCTTTATCAGTATTCTTCAGCTAAAACTTAGGCACGATGATGAGGGAACAGACCGTGCCCGGTTGTCGCGTGGTGCATTTCAGAATGAGTGAGAAATCTGTATGAAATACATTGATCGCTTCCTTCAAAGATGGCGTATTAAAGCTGCAGCAAAGTTTATACCTCCAGGCGCTCGCGTCCTTGATATCGGCTCCTGGCAGGGTGAATTAGCCGATCTGGTGCCCGAGATCGCTGATTATTGGGGCATTGATCCAAAAGTTGATCTTACGATTTTGGAGGGGCGTAAGAAGCTCGTTCGGGGGTACTTCCCCGATGCTTTGGTTGCCACCGAATCGGGCACCATAGGCAATTTTAATGCAGTTACGATGCTGGCCGTCCTTGAACATATTCCGATTGACCAGCAGAGTGCCCTCGCGCACAACCTCGCTCGGGTCACCGATTCCTCTGGTCGTCTCATCATCACGGTCCCTTCGCCGATTGTTGACCGTATACTCCCGATACTTCGGCGGCTCCGCCTCATCGATGGAATGTCACTCGATGAGCACTTTGGCTTTGATGTGAACTCCACGGTTGGGACTTTCCAGGATGCTGGCTTTAAATTACTTCATCGGTCGGGGTTTCAATTAGGATGCAATAATCTGTTCGTGTTTGAGCGGAACTGACGTCCCCCCCGTATTTTAGATACATCTTATTCGATCTGATATGAGTTGTGTATCGGAAGGAGATACAGTAAAGGTGTTAAAGAAGAGATTCTCGGGAAGATTCGGGCTGGACAGAAGGTTTCCGAATTTAGTAAGGCCCACGGGATTAACGAGATTACTGTTCAATCGTGGTTAGTCAGGGACACGGGATCATCGGCGGCAGAGACTCTTGAAGTGTAGCGGTTGCGACGGGAGAACAAGGCGGTATTTAAGATCGTTGGGCAGCTGACCTACCGGGCGGAGGTTCGGGAAAAAAATCACCGCCATGGCAGCCACTGAGAAAGGCACCAAGAGCAGCCTTGCTCGAGAGCTTGGTGTCAGTCGCTCCAGTCTCTACTATCGCCCCAAGAAGCCAGATAAGGACGAAGCCCTGAGGCGTGAGATTGAAGCCCTTCAGCTCAAGCCTGACTTCACCCTCGCGATAAACAATCTTGCTTGGGCTCAGCAAGGGCGGACGGAGGCTGGGAAACAAAGACCTGCTGAGAAGTAGTTGGGATGGAGGATCGCCTTTACAACCGGAGAGGAAGGTCGGAGATGTTTTGCTGCCGTCCGTGTCCTAAAAGTTGAGCCCCGTCATCAAATCTCCACCAACCCCGGTGGCCTCTCCCCCTCTCCGAGCTTCACCAGGTCCGCCTTGGTGTACAGAATATGGTGAGTCTTGTGCCACTCCGTTGGGTAGTAGTTCTTAATCCGATTGAGCTGAAATCTGACCGGGGTGTTGATGTATCGGGCGGTCTCTGCCTTTGTGTAATACCAGAACGAGTTTGAATTCCAGAAGCTGACGTGGGTTGGATCTTGGAATGCTCCCCGGCCATCGGTTGAGGGGACGTAGATGAGAAACCAACCGTTCGGTGCGAGGCAGCGGTGAGCCTCCTTCATCACGTGGATGGGGTTTCTCAGGTGCTCAAGAGCATCGTGAGCTCGAAATAGTCCGACAGATCCTGACTCTATCGGCCAGGTCTCATCGAGATTCGCAATAATGTCGGCGTTCTGAACGTCGATACTTTCGTATCCGGCTGGCTTGCTGTGCCCTCCACAAAGATCGATCTTTCTCAGTCCCTCAACATCGCACCACCGCTCAACGAGGGGGTAAATATACCTATCGTGAAGCTCGAGGGTCTGCTCCTGGATGGTTTTGTTCTCCTCTCCGTAGCAGGTGTTCCCAGGATGCATGTGATAAATATAGAGTGGCTTATCGATATGCCTGACCGTCCCATTCAGATAGGTCCGGGCGAGAATCTCCTGATCGTCGAGCACCCGCATCGACTCGTTGTGCCCTCCGATACGGGCGTAGAAGTCCCGCCGCCAGGCTCGCACGTGGTTGGGAGCATACCAAATCTTGCTAAACGCGGCGGGGGAGGGAGGAAACGCGAGTTGTTCGGTATACTGCTTTCCGTCGAGTTCGAAAGGACGCGATCGCCATCCATACGCCTCGCCGAAGATGTAAGGTGAGCCGTCTTCCTTGACGTTACAAAAGTTTGAGTAGGCAAAATCGACCCCCTGGTCAAAAGCGGCGGCGAGCTCTTCGAGCGCATCTGGGGTCAGTTCATCATCGTGGTCGACCTCTACGAGAATCTCACCCCGGCATGAGAGGCAGGCGTGCTTTTTGAGGTAGCCGATCTCGTTTCGCGTTGCATCTCGTGGCGGGACAACCCGGACCTGAGGCAGAGAGACGGGAGGCTTCTGACCGAGCATCGAGCCATTCGGAACGATGACCCACTCGAAGTCCTGGAAGGTCTGTCGTCGCAAACTTGCCTCGAGCCGGGGCAGGTGGTTAAATCGATGCGATGGTGTGAAAATTGAGAATTTCATTGGCTGTCGGGGTGCGGATATCGGTGATAAAGAAAACGAGGTGATGGAACAACTATGCGTTCAACCAAATCAGATCTCAACGAGTTCAAAAAACATCTGACCGTCTCTCTTTCAATAGACGCCTCTTGCGAGCCGATATCAGCGAGTGATTCCGGTCAAGGGGATGCATTGGGGCACGCTGTCACGGAGAGAGTCACTCCCGTAGTCCCGCAGGGAAGGGCGGTTATCGAGATTTCAAGCGCGTGGATGGCGTCCTCTTTTAAGAATGCCCTTAAGACGGTGAGGGACTCCTCAATCATCGTTCCCGGCTTTCGTCCGGGCAAGGTGCCCCCGGAGATCCTCCGAAAAAGGAAAACTCCGATTGCAACCGATACCATGCAGAACTGGATCCTGCAAGATTTGGGTGAGGTTCTTGGCTCCTACGACTCGTTTCAGATAGTGGCGCCGGGAACGTTCTCCTTTGAACCATCGTGGAGAGAGGGAGAGCCATTCACGGTCGAGGCGACCTTCGCTTGTTGGTCCCTTCCCGAGCTCAGTATCGATGAGTTATGCGCGACAATAGCCCGAGAGGCGAGCAGCCAGGGGCAGGTATTAGATGGGGAAGAGGGCGCGTCAGAGTGGTTACGTGGCATGCTGGGGCAGCTCATCGCCCCCTACATCTCCTCGGATGTTCTGGAGGTAGCAACCCAATCGTACCTTGACCAAAGAGGTGGCGAAGGGAGCCAGGAGGAGCGAGAGGCGGCGCGCGTTGCCGTGTGTCGCAATCTCGGCGCTGCCTTTGTGATTAAGCGGCTCGGTATCGAGGTTTCAGAGGAGGAGCTCAAAAAGAATATTGGGGTAATTGCCGCTGCCGAGGGAATGAGTTTTTATGACCTCTACGATGGTTTAATTGAGGAGGGAGGGGTTGAAACGTACCGTCAGCACCTCCAGATTATGGGAGCTTTATCCGCAATGTCTCGGCGGGTGATTGCGCTCCAGGAGGGGGAGATTACTGCCTCAGGTGACAACAGTCAGGAGGTAGGCGCCCCCTAATCGCGGTGTATGTCGAGGTGTCGAGCCTTGTCCTCGGGAACTCGACGGGGAGAACCGAAGGAATGATCTGGAGGGAGAAGCGCTCGGAGTCGTCACAAAACGCCGAACTCTTCGGAGGTTTGGGCTGTTGTGCGATGACGACTCCGAATGTTACGACTCCGAATGTTCGGGAAAGAGATCATTATCCGAAACGCTCATACCCATCGCGTGGTAGCCGTGGTCAACATGGACGATGCTGCCGGTAATACCTGAGGCTAACGGACTGCCCAAAAAGAGGGCAGCATGAGCGACCTGAGTCGCTGATATCGCGGCGGGAATGGGAGAGTTTTTCGCACAATAAGAGACCATCCTATCGATAAAACCGATGGCCGAAGCAGCCCGCGATGCCAGAGGGCCCGCAGAAACGCAATTCACCCGGACGCCAAAGCGACGGCCCGCTTCAAATGCGAGCACTTGGGTGTCGCTCTCGAGCGCTGCCTTAGCCGATGACATGCCACCACCATACCCAGGGATAACTCGCTCGCCCGCCAGATAGCTTAATGAAAGAAATGATCCACCTTCCCGCATCAAGGGAGCAAGGTGGCGAACGAAGGAGACCATCGAATAGCTGCTCGCGCTGATGGCATCGAGGTATCCCCGCCGTGAGGTCTCTATCAGGGGCTTTTTTACCTCAGGGCCGTTTGCGAGCGAGTGTACGACGATGTCGAGTGGTTTATCGCCGAAGTCCTTTACCAAGCTCTCTGCGAGTCCCGCTATCGAAAAATCACCACACTCCTTGTAGCGGCGGCTCTCAGTTATTTCTGCGGGTGCATCGGCGATGGTATCGAAGGCCGCATCCAGGGGGTATATCCGCTCGAACTCAAGGAGGCGTCCGTCTGAAAGTTCGCGGGCGGCATCTATCTTGCCCCGCTGGAGGAGTGCTTTAAAAATGTTAAGCGCTGGGGGCCATGTTGCCACTGAAACGGAGGCACCGGCTTCCGCAAACGCCTTGGCTATCGCAAAGCCAAAACCCGCATCATCAGCGACACCTGCCACCAACACTCGCTTTCCTTTTAGGTCGAATGACACCATAGTTGAGACTCCGCTGGTAAATTGCTGGGTGATTGATAACAAAGAGCTTTGGTGGCAAAAGCTCCCATTGAATTTAAAAATAGCACGCAGTCGGGCGTAAGATGGGCGCACGTAAGGCGAACAGCGGAACACACGGCATCCCCCGCAAGGGCTCTGCGGGGGATTCTACTGAGTTGAGCAGCGAGATTCAACCGGGTGCTTTTATCGACGTCTCACGGTGAAGATTAACGAGGAGAGTCGAGAAGGTAGCTGAAGAGGGGTAAGCGATGGAAAGGCAAAACGGAGACACTCCTTTTGGTGCGAAGGTCGGGATTGCGGGGGGAGCCTTTGATCCGCCCCATTATGGGCACCTTGTGTTGGCAGCTATTGCTCTCAACAGCGGGGCGGTCGATGAGGTCTGGTTGGTCCCATCGGGGAATCGTCCCGATAAGATGTATCGGGTATCGCTCGAAGAGCGTCTGGAGTTGTTGCGTCTCTTGGTCGAATCAGGAGTTCCTTCGGATGAACGCCGGGTACAGATTTCGCTTATCGAGATTGAGGAGCCCGGGATTATTGGCACGGTTGAGCTCTTTCGAGCGTTACGCGTGCGCCATCCGGAGCGCACATTTCGGGCGATTATCGGTTCGGACCTTGTGAGGGACCTCCCTCGATGGCGGCATGGAGAGGTACTGCGAAAAGAGGTCCCTTTCGTGGTTGTACCGCGGCCTCACGTGGGAGGTGACAGCATGAAGGCGCCACCGGATGGGTTGGGGAAATTTCAGCTCGAATGGGTGTCGAGCGAGTTCTCCTCAATGGTCTCGAGTTCCATCGTGCGAGATGCCCTTGAGAGGGGAGTAAGCGTGATGGGGCTGATGCCAGCGACGCTTATTGATTTCGTCAAGCGCCACGGACTTTACGGAACTCGTTGACGGGCGACCCCGTCCTTCTTTTATCGTCTTCCAGGAATAACGCTCGGCACCGCTATTCCCTTATCGATATAGGCTAATGCGATATCGGGTTTATACCCATCCCGAGCCCACTGAGCGGCTACTGATGGGCGAAGGCCCTTCTCAGCCCACGGAGTAGCGGACGAGGGGGTAAACTTAGCGGCGCTCCACTCGAATGCTGAAGCTGCAGTCGTGATACCACCCAGCTTCCACGCTATCGCCTCCTCGGGGGGGATGCCACGCGCATGCCAGTACCCGGCCTCTCGAGGGGGAATGCCACTTATCTCCCAGCGGCTCTGGTCAAGCGCGACAATACCTACTCGCTCGTAGGTAATCGCCGATGGTTCAAAATAAGAGGCAAGGAGGAGGCTCTCATGAGCTTGGGTTCGGAGGAGGGGGGGGATAGGGGCAGCAAACTCCGCGATTTGACCGGCGAGCGTTGGATCTAGTGTTTCGGCTTCAGAGAGGTAGCCGAACATACCGACCGACATTTCAACATCTCGATAGCTATCGTCCAGCAATGCTGCGGCGTTTTGTGCTGCTTCTGGGATCCCCATCACTGGACCCACGTCGGCCACATTCAGCAGGAAAAAATAGTTTGTATGACTCGCCTTCGCAATCGCGGCTGCGACAAACTGAGCATCCCGAAGGGCCGTCAGATGGGTCCTCATCCGAAGGATCTGTTCGATTGAGGATGCAACCTCGGTCAGGTCGGTCAGAAGAGTGTGGAGGCAAGATATTGCTTCGTGGGCTTCAAAGGTTTCGGGCTCATTCCAGGAATGAGATATCAAAACCTCGCCTCCAAGGAGATTAGATGCCCATCGATCAATCTTGGCGAGGATCTTCTCAGTACGGGCGACAATGTTGCCATCGAATGATGGGTGGTTAAACCCTTGCAGAAATCTCTGAAACTCCAGAGATCCGCGGAAGCCGGATAATAAGTGGTTAATAACCTTAAAAGATTCGAGCTGATCGTTTTGCGATTTTTCGAGGGCGGTAATCATGGAGAAAGAGATTTCTGCCGTGGTGATTCTGATACTGGATTCATTAGCACATTGTTGGTAGCGCGCCTACTATACGCTGTTTTTACCAAAATTGCCTCTCTCCATTCATCGGTCACATTGTCATCGCCCTTGAGGTATCCTGCACGGGCCGTTGAGCTTTGGAGCCCCGAAAGTTCGGCAAACGGCGGACAATCATAGTTTTATTTCCACACAGTCGTCATAAGATAAAGCTGTCTCATTTATTCCAGCTCGCAACCTAATAGTCCTTTCAAGACTTTACGGCATGGTACAAAAATTTTACCTCCCTTAATTGACCGGAGCTCTCGACACCAAGAGAAAAATCCACCACAACATATAGTAATAGACGGTGTCGAAATACTATATGTAGTGTTGAGGGCTCGAGTTGGTCGAAAAGCAGGTCTTTTGAGACAAGGGCTCGACAGGATAAAAATCCACATCTCCAAACAGCAGTTTTTACGAGAGGCGCAGCACCATGCAAGAGTCAGCAACAGGAACGAGGGACGGGGCAATCGTCGAGGGAACTTCAATTGAGACGATCGCTGCCAAGGGGGCCTCCGCGTGGGCTCCTCCATCCAGAGGCGCAACGGTTGATAGAACAATAGACATCACACTCCGCACTGAGCAGCTTCTCACCGTAGTCAAGCGAGACGGGCGGATCGTGCCGTTCCGACGAGATAGAATCGCAGTGGCGGTTGAGGGAGCGTTCCGCGACGTCAAGGGGCTAGGAAAGGTGCAGCCGCTCAGCAGCGACCTCGCTGGCCAGGTCGCCGAGGTAACCGACAAAGTGGTATCCGACCTTCTTAGTCGGGTGGCCGATCGGCGGGCACCCGGTGATGCAGGGAATAGCGTGACCGTTGAGGGGATCCAGGATCTGGTTGAAGTAGCCCTCATGCGGTGTGGCCACTACGACGTTGCTCGGGGGTACATTGTGTATCGTGATGAGCATAAGCAGCTCAGGGCCGATTCTCCTCGTAATCTCAAGGTGCTCCGTCGGGATGGAAAAACCCTCGTGCGCTTTAATCCCATGCGGATAGCTGCCTCGATAGAGAAGGCGTTCCGTGCCTCCCATCAGGTAGAGGGACAAACTCCCGCTGAGATGGTGGAGTCGGTCAATCGTATTACTGATCAGGTCGTCGAGCGGTGTGTTAACCTTGGTAAGGGAACAACCCCGCTTTCAGTGGAGGGGATTCTCGACGAGGTGGAACGGCTTATGATGACTGCTGGTCACTACCAGGAGGCCAAGGCGTTCATCCTCTACCGGGCTAAGCGGGCGGAAGAGCGACAGCGGGAGATGCAGGCCGAGGCGGTTGCGGCTGAGGTAACTGCAGAGCGGACCACTCGAGAGCCCGAGGTGTTTCGTGCCACGGCATCAGATGGCTCGACAGTGTTGGTCTCAGAGCAGGAGCTGCGGGAGCGTATCGAATTTGCGTGCCAAGGCTTCGGTGATCTTGTGTCTTCCGAAGAAATCCTGAGCGACTCACTAAAGAACTTCTACGAAGGGATCCGCCTCGACGAGATAGATTCGTCGAACATCTTCGCTGCCCGAGGGCGGATAGAGCGTGATCCGGCCTATTCGAATGTTGCTGCTCGGCTCCTCCTTGATGTTATCTACCGGGAGACTTTTGGGATATCCGCTCACGCTCCGAAGGTCGAAGAGGCTCACCGAGGCTACTTTCAGCGATTTATTGAACGGGGAATCGACGTCGAGAGGCTCAATCCGGAGTTGCGTAATTTTGACCTCACAGCGCTCGCGAAGGCGGTCGACCTCTCACGGGACCTCAAGTTCGATTACCTCGGTCTCCAAACCCTCTATGATCGGTATCTCCTTCACGAGGCTGATGTTCGGTTCGAAACCCCACAGTTCTTCTGGATGCGGGTCGCGATGGGGCTGAGCCTTGGCGAGGGATCGCAGCGAACGGCTCGGGCGATAGAGTTCTACAATGTGCTCTCTCAATTCACCTTCGTTTCGAGCACGCCAACACTATTTAATTCGGGCACCCTCCATTCACAGATGTCGAGCTGTTATCTGTCGACGGTGCAGGACGATCTCTCGCACATCTTCAAATGTATCTCGGACGATGCACAGCTATCGAAGTGGGCCGGCGGACTGGGTAACGACTGGACGAATGTACGGGCGACGGGAGCGCGGATTAAAGGCACGAATGGTCGCAGCCAAGGGGTTATTCCCTTCCTTAAAGTTGCCAACGACACTGCGGTTGCGGTCAATCAGGGAGGAAAGAGGAAGGGGGCGATGTGCGCTTACCTCGAGACGTGGCATCTCGATGTCGAGGACTTCCTTGAGCTGAGGAAAAATACCGGTGACGAGCGCCGACGTACCCACGACATGAATACGGCCAACTGGATTCCCGACCTCTTCATGAAGCGAGTGGTCGAAAACGGGACCTGGACCTTGTTTAGTCCAAGTGATGTTGCCGACCTTCATGACCTGTATGGGAAGGCCTTCGACGAGCGATACGCCCACTACGAGAGCTTGGCCGAATCGGGTCAGATAACCCTCTTCAAAAAGGTTGAGGCGCTTGCGTTGTGGCGGAAGATGCTCAGTATGTTGTTTGAGACGGGACACCCCTGGATTACCTTTAAGGATCCTTCCAACATTCGGTCCCCGCAAGGGCACAAGGGCGTTGTCCACAGCTCGAACCTCTGCACCGAGATTCTTCTCAACACCTCCGTCGATGAGGTGGCTGTCTGTAATCTGGGATCCATTAACCTCGCTGCTCACATGAAGGATGGAGCGCTCGATCATCAGCTGCTCCACAAGACCGTGCGAACCGCGGTGCGGATGCTAGACAATGTAATCGACATCAACTTCTATCCAATCGTCGAAGCGCAAAACGCCAACCTTCGCCATCGGCCGATTGGGCTCGGTATCATGGGATTCCAGGATGCCCTGTATGAGGCTGGTATCAGCTACGCGAGCACCCAAGCTGTCGAGTTTTCAGATAGTTCGATGGAGGCCGTTTCCTACTATGCGATCCTCGCGTCGAGCGAGCTTGCTGCTGAGCGCGGCAGCTACGGCTCGTATGAGGGCTCTCAATGGGAACGGGGTATTCTCCCGATAGATTCACTCGACCTTCTCGCCGAGGAGCGGGGGAGCGCCTACCTCGACGTTCATCGTGGCGCCCGTCTTGATTGGTCGGTCGTGAGGGAATCGATAAAGACGCATGGAATGCGAAATAGCAACACGATGGCTATAGCGCCGACCGCGACTATTTCGAATATCGTTGGGGTTACCCAGTCGATAGAGCCGGCATACAAACACCTGTACTCGAAGAGTAACCTCTCAGGAGAGTTCATCGTTCATAATCACTACCTCGTTGCCGAGCTGAAAAAGCGAGGCCTCTGGGATGCCGACATGATCGACGATCTGAAGTACTTCGATGGTTCAATCGCTGAGATAGAGCGGATCCCCGATGAGCTCAAGGATCTATTCCTGACCGCATTTGAAATTGATGCCGATTGGTTGATAGAGTGCGCGAGCCGGCGTCAGAAGTGGATCGACATGGGTCAATCGCTGAACTTGTACATCGCGGAGCCAAGTGGAAGAAAGCTCCATGAGATGTATACCTTGGCGTGGAAGCGAGGCCTTAAAACGACCTACTATCTCCGGTCGGTAGCCGCAACCCAGATCGAAAAATCGACCACCGATGTTAATCGACGAGGGGTACAACCTCGATGGATGAAAAATAAATCGGCCTCGTCGAACATACAGATTGTCCGCGAGACCGAGGCGTCAGCACCAGAGATGCCAAAATCGTGCAACCTCGATGGTGACTGCGAGAGTTGCCAATAGGTGATCGGTCCTGAGAAAACCGATCGAGGGTTTTTTTCAGGACGGGTCTCCGCGGCCAAAACAAGACCAAGGCTTCAACCAGACAAAAGGAGAAATTATGTTGGACTTTACCGGAGAGGGGGATCAGGGCAACCGACGCGGGGAAGGTATAACCGAGCAGATGGCTAAACGGGTTGATGTAACCAAGAAGCGGCTGATTAATTGCAGCGCCGTAGATGTAAATCAGCTCATGCCTCTGAAATATAAATGGGCCTGGGAACACTACCTCAACGGGTGTGCGAATAACTGGCTCCCGACAGAAGTAGCGATGGGCAAGGATATCGAGCTCTGGAAGTCAAATAAACTCACCGCGGATGAGCGGCTTGTCATCATGAGAAATCTCGGATTTTTTTCGACGGCAGAATCGCTCGTGGGGAACAACATTATCCTTGCGATCTTTAAACATGTTACGAATCCCGAGTGCCGCCAGTATCTTCTTCGACAGGGATTCGAGGAAGCAGTCCACACCCACACGTTCCACTACGTGGTTGAATCGCTCTCACTCGATCAGGGTGAGGTTTTCAACATGTACAACGAGATAAACTCGATTCACCAGAAAGATCAGTTTGAGATGCAGCTGACCCAGGATGTTCTGGCGCCTGATTTTTCGACCGCGACGACCGCTGGAGCACAAAAGTTTCTCGAAAATCTGATCGGATACTACGTGATCATGGAAGGGATATTCTTCTACAGCGGTTTCGTGATGATCCTCTCATTCCATCGGCAAAACAGGATGACCGGGATCGGCGAACAGTTCCAGTATATTCTGCGGGATGAGACTATTCATCTCAACTTTGGGATAGACCTTATCAACGGGATTAAAGAAGAGAACCCCGACCTGTGGACTGCGCAATTCCAGGATCATATCGTTGACCTCGTCCGACAGGCAGTAGAGCTCGAGTACCAATACGCAGTTGATTGTCTCCCGCGAGGCATCCTCGGCCTCAGCTCCCCAATGTTCCGCGAGTATGTCCAACATATCGCTGATCGGCGGCTCGAACGAATCGGTCTGAAAGCCCAGTACGGCTCAAAGAACCCCTTCCCCTGGATGAGTGAGACCATCGATCTCCAGAAGGAAAAAAACTTCTTTGAGACCCGAGTAACCGAGTATCAGACCGCTGGCTCGTTGCAGTGGTAGAGGGGTAACCTCTTCATTCGGCGATGGGGTGCTTTACAAGGAGCGCCCTGTCCCTTCAAAAGCTCCGGCGAAGTGCTCTCTGCCCAGCGCTAGAAAGGTCATGAGGTTGTCCGGAACCCACAATGTGCAACCTCATAAAACTCGCCCGAGTGTACTGTTGTACAGTCCGATGAGATGAGAACATTTCGGATGGTATCAGGAAAGATATGTCGTGGCATAACCACCACCCGAGGTGTCCTTCGACTACATGATATAGTGACGGGTTTTCCGATCAGGAATGATATCTCGTGTGGATACCACCAATCATGACCGCATAGTGGCATCAGAGTATCTCCGACTCTATTTTCCTTTACGATAAGGTTGACCTGTTGTTGCTCACGGCGCACAGCGTAAGCCCAACGGAGGGCAGGAATATCGTGCTGCATGCTGGACCAGCAGAACAGCGGCATTACTATAAGGAGAAAAACGAATACGGCAGGACGATGAATCCAAAGGTAGGTCTGAAGCAATCTTGCTGAAGCAGCGGCAGCAGCAGTTACAAGGAGCGGGGCCACGACAGAAAGGAACCGGGAGGGTGCTTGTGGCATACCACACCACCACAGAACAACCGCGAGGGCGGCTGCGGCCATCGCTAATTCCGCACGAACCAAAATCTTAGTTGTAGCAGTATCTTTAGAGTGCAAAAAGCCAACCACTGATACGGTTACAACAAATCCGTATACTATGAGCAGCGGCAGCCCAATGTATTCGGCAGCAAGCCCAATCCTCATCGGGATAGTCCCCAGAATAGTTTTGCATAGCTCCCAACGTGGGCTGAGAAGCAGCTCGCGATATAATCCCTGGTAAGCATCAAAGAACGCTCTTGCCCCATCCTCATACTGGTGGAATTGCTCCGAATCGAGATTAATCCATGCGATAAGGGGTTCGCTGCGGACCCCCAGTAATGTTGCCAAAATCGCCACGAAAACACCCCACCGAGTCTGGCGCGTCCGCCCCAATAGGAGGATTCCTAATGCCACGATGAGTGGTAGAGCATGAATTATTTTGGCATTCACCGCAAAAACGGTAAGGCAGAAGGTCGCCAACAACCGGCGAAGGCTCGTCGGCGAATCGGCACTACATAGCAAAATGGTGCCAATAACTGCCCAAATTCCGGCCATGTTACCGAGAAACTGGATCCAAAATCCGTAGGGAGGAGGTGGAAGATTTGGAATTGCTGTGCCGGTGACTAGGTCCGTTTTTCCGTGTTTGAGAAAAAGAAAACTGAAAATAATCAGAATTAAGGCAAATCCTGAGTCAATTTTACGCGCCTGCCACCAAGCAATAGTGAAGAAAAAAAATGAGACTAGCAAAGAGTACGCCTGTAACCCACCAATACTCGCACCAAAGGCCCAAATAATAGCCGAATAGGGTCCGATAAAGAGCATCCCGGTTGAGATGCGAGGATTAAACGGGATAGGTATTTCGCCCGCATGAGTCGCATACCCTCTGCCGGTTGCAAAACTTAATGAGACATTCGCATTGAACGCATCGTCAAACGTCAGAGGAATAAAGCGTGAAATATAAAACAGGAAAAAACCAAACAAAAAAAGAGGTATAAGAGGCACATATCGTTTCATTGAGGTGGTAGGCTTTATCTCAACAAAGAGTGGATTATCACCTGTGCGCTGACGCCCTACTTCGGCCAGTCGTCTCTGCATCGCCCCAAAGGGGATATCTCGTCCCAGGCAAAATGAAAGACAACTCTCGCCTTTTTCTCGATATTCACGGATAATTTTAGCCCATTCGTCTCTCGTTATCTCCCTCACAGCTACCCCCAACCATTAAATTAATCCAATCCCGACTAAACGATGAATCCGTCACGGGGAATAAACCTCAAGCCACGACGGGGAGAAAAATAGATTAGAGAGACAACTGACTCACCGCCAGCACATAGTCTAATGGGGGGCGCATACTTGAGGTAGAGGGGGGAAGGACGGGGTGGAATGACCGTTTACGGTTCCACTGCTTGCTAGTTCAGGTTACGCGCCCCTTAACAAAAAAGCTCGTCAATCGAGCCGCAATCTTTTCTCCACCCACCAACTTAAGAATTTTACTAACGCTCATAGAGGCGTACTCCTCGGCTGGCAGTTTTATTTGACATCTAACGTTAACCGTATACGTCGCCTTCTTCCCGTTCCTCAAATGCCTGATTTTTTTATAGCTCAAGAGGGGCGATATTCAAGTCGGGGAGGGTAGGAAGATTTGTGGTCCTAGGTCATCTCAAGGACAACAGCCATTCATCCCTGTTCATCCCAAATGAAGTCATAAAGCTTTTGGAGAAGCAGATTTCTTTCAAAATGCTCGAGATGATACCTCCTTCCCCGACAGCCCAACTCACGCCGTTCCTCTGGAGCCATCCGATACAGCGACATTATGTTCTTCGCAAGGGCCTTACTATCCTCGGCAGGCCCCACCAGTCCACAACCGATTGTATGATTGATCAGGTGGCTTACTTCACCGTCCATCGCCAAAACGATCGGTCGACCAGCAGCGATATAAGACATCACTTTTGCTGGTATTGTCGCCTCTAGCAGGTTACTCTTGACTAAGCATCCTACTAAAACATCAGCCGTCGAGGTGTACCTCGGCATATCAACAACCGGTCGGTGGCCCTCGAAATGGAAGAGTTCGTTGAGCCCGGCTCGATCAATCTGGCCCTTGAGCCATGCTAAAGACATTCCATCTCCAACGATCACCCAGAGGACATCATCAAGCCCCTCTTGCTTCAAAATTTTTGCAGCTTCAATAATTGTATCAAAAGATTGAGCAGGACTTATATTTCCAGTAAATAGAATCCTGAAGCGACCGGTGAATTTTTCCTGGAGGGAAAAATCTTCGATATCCGTCTCGTATAGCTTCTCACATGCCTGCGGAATGACAATAATTTTTTTTGCTGATATTCCGGTGGTCGCTATCAGATGTTCTTTCATCCGATTTGAAAGAACAATCAGTTTATCGGCCTGTCGATAATGCCAATGAGAAACAAGCGAGGCAATCCAACGAAGAAAACCATTTCTCACGGGTAATACCGAAAAAAGATTTTCCGGCCAGAGGTCGAGAACGTAGATTGTAAGCTCAATTCGTTTTAATTTAGCTACGATAATCCCCGAAATAGCCATCAGAACTGGTGATAGCTGATAGACAAATACTTTATCAAATCTTTTGAATAGGAAATTAGGAATCTGAAATAGGCTGAAAAAGGGAAATGATATGTAATTGAGGAATATACGGAGATTAGAATTATTCTTTCTTGGAATCTCGACTGCCCGGTGTATGTGAATGCCATTCTTGATTTGATGACGATTTGTGAACCAAGAATATCCTTCATAAATCTCCCCCTTCGGGTAATTTGGGAGACCACACAATACCTCAACCCGGCAGCCTCGCTCGACCAGAAAGTCACAAATATCGTTTATTCGGAAAGATTCGGGCCAAAAGTGTTGGCAGACTACGAGCAAATTCTTGTTGGTCACTGGGTCGCATTCCTTAGTTCGATCTTTTCGAAAAGGCCGACAAAAATATCGCCATGTCTCCTGCGGGTAGAGCAAAATCGGAACAGAAAATACCAGAGGTCATGCATTCGCCGGGAGAGAAAACTCATTCTATTTTGAGGAAGATTCTCGTAGGCCTTGAAGCAAAGATTTGTCAGATCTCGGATGATTGGGGAATAGAATGGGAACCCTGCATACAAAGCATTAAGCGTTCTATAGCCATTTTTTTCCATGAAAGACTCAATCTCACGAACTTTAAAATTTCTACAGTGTCCGATGTGGACCTCATAGGGACGCATCGTCCCGACTGGAGAGCAAATGATCATGTAGTGATTGTTAACGGTTATTAGTTTACGAGTCAGGCCCTCCCAATCTTCGATGTGCTCTAAGACATCAAATGCGGTAATTAGATCAAAAGATCGAGCGTAGGAAGATTGCGTAACGTCCTCTGTTGCAAAGTGAAGATTCCTCTCAGTATGACATCTTCGAGCAGCCTCGATACCCTCGGAGGAAAAATCGAAACCAAAAACCTTGGCCTATGGGTATAATCTCGCCATCATTGAGGTCTTGTTTCCAACCCCACAACCAACATCAGCTATGCTATTTATTTTATTTCTGGGTACCTCGCAAAGTAGCGAAGTCAATAGATGATTGAACCATCTGCTGCCCGCGCTATGGGACAGATAATCAACCATATTCTCGTTCCAATAGCCGCCGTAATACTCCCGATTGGTCTCCGCACTTGTAGCATTCATATTGAATATCTCCGCTTGTCCCTCCCGTTAGCTATTTGCCCCAGACCCGAGAGTTAATTATTTTTGTGTAGCTTTGAATGAGCTTAACGACTTTTAAAGATACATTTTCGTCCTGGTAATCTGGTGGCAGAGGCGCTACTTCAGCAGTCTCGAGAATGGTTCGGGATAAATCAATAGACTGCATGATTTCGCTCGTTGTGATACCGCCGACCACAAACGAACCTTTATCGAGGACCTCTGGGCGCTCGGTGGAAGTTCGAAGAGATATCGCACAAAAACCAAGTATAGAACTTTCTTCGGCCAACGTTCCGCTATCAGAAAGGACGCAAAATGAATCGGACTGCAGGCGATTATAATCAAAGAATCCAAGGGGTTCTATGTTTCTAACCAGTATATGCGGCGAGTACCCTCTTTTTTTCATCCGATCGCGTGTGCGAGGGTGGGTCGAGAAGATGATGGGCATTCTAAAGTGGTCAGCGATATTGTCGATGGCTGTCATCAGAGATCGAAAATTGTCCTCATGGTCAATATTTTCCTCTCGATGAGATGAGACAACAATGTAGGATTGAGGCTTTAAGCCCAGTTGGTCGAGGATCGTGCTTGAACGAATCTTAACTCGATGTTCTCGAAAAATTTCAGCCATTGGCGATCCGGTAACAAATATGTACTCTTTGTGGACCCCCTCGGCGAGAAGATATCGACGGGCGTGTTCGGTGTAAGGAAGATTAACGTCAGCTAGATGATCCACTATGCGACGATTTATCTCCTCCGGTAGGTTCTCATCGAAACAACGATTACCAGCCTCCATGTGAAAAATGGGAATTTTCAGACGTTTAGCAGAAATGGCTGAGAGCGCGCTGTTGGTATCGCCCAGAATTAGAAGTGCCTCAGGACGCTCATTTTCAAAAAGAGTGTAAGAGCGCGAGATGATATTTCCGATTGTTTCGCCTAAATTGGAACCAACACAGGCGAGGAAATAATCTGGTTTTCGAACTCGTAACTCTTGAAAAAATACTTCACTGAGGTTGTAATCCCAATTCTGACCCGTATGGATAAGAAGGTGTTCAAAGTACTTGTCAAACGCTCTGATGGTGGCTGACAACTTAATAATCTCAGGTCGAGTTCCGAGGATTGTTGCTACTTTTAACTTCTGGTTCATGGTAAACTCATCCCTTACTATTCCGCTTCTCGAACCTAATAAAACTGATAGGTGTACAAGCTGCGGTGCGAATCTATCCAGTGTCGCATCCCTTCTATCATTTCTGGATACGTTGGGACTTGAAAATTAAAGTCGGACCGAGTGTTGATTAAGGTTTTATCGGTTCTTGGCTCTGCCAATGGCTCAATACTGATGTGTGATCGATTAAAAGCCTCTCTAAACAAACAAAGCAAATTAAACTTGGAAATATTCTGACTTGGCACGAGGTGGTATAAACCTGAGAGTCGTTGCTCGATAGCTGCAGCGATCCCCTCAGCAAGTTGAATCGTCGTTATTCCATTCCACATAACATTCGTGTAGCCCTGAATTCCAGAGCGTTGTCTCATAAACCAGTGGAAGAGACTAATCCCTGAATTTTGAACCTCTGGACCGATAATTGACATCCGAAAGGTCAAATCTTTGCCATTAACGACTTCTCCTAACCCTTTGGAGCGAGCATAAAAGGATTGACCATCAAGCGGTGAGTTTTCGGCATAAGGCGCGTTATAACCTGAGAAAACGCAGTCCGTACTGAGATGAATGATCCGGGTATCAGTCTCTCGATAGCGATACGCAAGGTGTTGTGGAAAAAAAGAATTGATGTAGGTTGCCCGATCCTTGCGCTGATCGCTCTGCTTAATCAAAATGCCAATGCAATTTATCACTACATCGTAATGACGCCTGTTGAGGAACTCATTGAACTTCTGCTCATCAGTAACATCGATGATGTAAGTGTCGAGGTCGATTGAATGTCTTGCTGATAGTGTTTCGACGTCATATCCCTTTTCTCGCAGAGCTAAAGTTATGACATGGCCCGCCATTCCGCCAGATCCAAGAACTAGCAGTCTCATACAGGTTCCCCTTTTAACCCTTCCAATTCTCTCTTTATATAATCAGTGGTCTTCAACTTTTCGATTACTCCATCTATATCTAGCTGCTCGGTGTTATGGGAGGTATACTCCTCAATACTGTTTGGGACCTCACTGCCGGCAATAAAGTACTTATCATAGTTGAGGTCCCTGTTATCAGCAGGAACTCGGAAATAGTGGCTGAGTTCGACACTCTTCGCTCTTTCTTCTCGCGTTAGCAGTGTTTCATGAGCCTTCTCACCATGGCGGGTCCCAATTGAACGAATATCGATCTTCTTGCCGAAAAGAGAGGCGAGAGCAAGAGCTAGATTACCAATCGTGCTAGCTGGTGATTTTTGGACAAATAGGTCTCCCTGTCTTGCATGCTGAAAAGCAAATAAAACTAGATCGATCGCTTCATCAAGATTCATAAGGAAGCGAGTCATTTTTGGATCAGTGACTGTTAGAGGCCTGCCCGCTCTAATTTGCTCGACAAATAACGGAACAACTGAACCTCGAGAGGCCAAAACATTTCCGTATCGCGTGCAACAAATGGTAGTTTTCTCGGGGTCAACATTACGAGCCCGGGCAACGATGACCTTCTCCATCATGGCCTTTGAGGTTCCCATTGCGTTTATCGGATAGGCAGCTTTATCGGTAGAGAGGCATACAACTTTTCTTACCCCGGCATCAATTGCCGCTGTTAGAACGTTGTCCGTTCCAATTACATTGGTTCGAACGGCCTCCATCGGAAAAAACTCGCAGGATGGGACCTGCTTTAAAGCGGCGGCATGGAAAAGGTAGTCGACCCCTTTCATCGCGTCACGGACACTATCAAGATTGCGGACGTCTCCTATGTAAAATTTAACCTTTTCACTTCTTAACTCTCTCCGCATATCATCTTGCTTCTTCTCATCGCGGGAAAAAATTCGGATTTCAGTTGATGAGGTTTTTAGGAATCTGTTGAGGACAGCATTTCCGAACGAGCCAGTCCCGCCAGTAATCAAAAGGATTTTACCGTCAAACATAAAGGATCCTAGTTTGATGCTGATATTTGTCGTCAAAATTGATTTGGTCCGGCTTTGCCCTCACCTGCTCATGTCGATCCAGGGGGAGGTTAGCGTAGACGAGGGGAAAATCTCAAGGGGGATAGTCTGGACAGATCCTTCATATTCGGGGCAAAAAACAATAATTCTTCGTAGAAGAAGGAAAAGAGCGACACGGAGTAAAACGACCTCCTAGACTCTTGATGAAGGGTTAAAAATATACGGCGTTTGTTTGAGGGTGGGTGTTTCGGTGTACAAACACACATCGATTGGGTCTTAAATTTGACAAGTTTTGGTCTGGCAGCGCAAGAGGTGGCCAAAATTCGGAGGGGATGTCAAGTCAAGTAAGCATTCACGTGAAATTCACGCTGCTAAGCGGGTTGCTGAGGGAGACGTAATGCATGGTTCGGCCCCTTTGCTTTAGATCGATCAAGTAAGGAGATCTCAACGGGTAAAGGGAGAAATTGGTTGAGTGAAAGGGCTATCTCGATCCCGACAATAAGATTAAAAATGTTGGGTCTGGTCGAGGATAATACTGTCATGGCTTTCCATATCTGATGTACCTTTGTAAAGGCTCTCGAGGCACGTTCATCACGTCGAGAGTAATTGCCGCTAAAAGAAGTTGCATACCCACGATTATTGGCAGAACCGCGAACATAATGGTCCCTGTTGGTGTGGGAACTGGAACGGCCATGTTTTGAAGCCAGTGATATCCGCCGAAAAGAATGCCGAACGCGAGGCAAGCGAGTCCCGCCAACAGCTCAAGTGAACACACATTAAAATCGCGAAGCAGGTAGTTATATGCAAGCCGCTTAATCACCCTCTTGAGGTGTTTGATGGGAAACTCCCGGAGCACTTTACCGATCTTGAGGTTACTCTCCTCATCAGCATAAACTGCCTTCATGGGAACGTCGCGAACGACCGCTCTGATGGTATTGAGTCGAAAGAGAATATCGCTCTCGAAAAAGTATCGCTGATCAATCTTCTGTAAAGGGAGGAGAGAGAGGGCAGTCGCATGAATGGCCGTAAATCCATTGGTGGGGTCCATCACTGACCAGTAGCCGCTCGACATCTTGCTGATGAATGAGAGAGCGGTATTACCGACAAGTCGCAGAGTGGGCATCCCCTCAAGATTCTCAGGAGAAAAAAAGCGATTTCCCTTCGTGTAGTCAGCATCCCCGTTTACGAGAGGAGCAATCAATACCGGAATCAAAGAAGGATCCATCTGTCCATCGCCATCGAGCTTGACCACGATATCACACTCATCTGTAAGCGCTCGGGCATACCCGGTCATGGTTGCCCCACCAACTCCGAGGTTTTTCTCGTTGAAAAGAACCGTAACTCGCGGATCTCGACATTCTGACCGCACGAAGTTGCCACTCCCCACGGGACAGCGGTCGTCTACGACGTATATCTTGTGGACTTGGGGGCCTATCTTCGCGATCACCCCCATGATGTGATCACGAACCTTGAAGCAGGGGATGACGACACCGACCTTACTATCGCCCTGGAGAGCAGATTGAAAACGATTCGTAGGCGGTAATTTCGCGAGCTGCATAAAGGATCCGGAACGAGCGGTTTAGCCAAAGACTGGCGACAGTTTACCAAAGCTGAGAAATGAAACATAGCCAACAACGGAGCTCGGTGCTTGGGTTCATTTAATCCAATCCAAAGACGAATTACGGCTCTTGCGTGAGGCACATGACACCTTTTTGACAGGCATCGAGCCGACCTCCTATGATTATCTCACACCATGGGAGTCAAGTAATCGAACTGATTGGGGTTTGGATGTCTTAAGTGGGGAGGGTAATTGCCCCTGGCTATGGCATGGGTAGCCCGCGGCGAGAGCCATCCCCGGCTCAATCAGTCCCAATATATTGGTATACTTGCTCACTCGATGCCCCTGCTTATTATCATCGGCGGTGATTACTTAATTTAGGTTTGAGAGGGCAATCAATGAGCAATGAGAGGCGAACAATCTTAGTCGCCGTTGGGATTTCGACGCTGGTTTTTGCTTTAATCGTCTCGTTACGGATCAGCGGCTCTTCCATCTCGATGTGGTATGCCTACCTCGCTAAGACGGGCTCCCCCAAGCAGCATGTACTTATCGGCGAGCCTCGTGCGATACGAAGTGATGAATGGCTCGTAAGCACTCCCACGATGTTAGCCTATGCAGAGCACCTAAACTCAAAAACCCCGAAACCTGACATCGCAGATTTTGCTGGTGCTCCTGGTTCCGAAATTTTAATGAACCAGCCCGTTGACCACTATGTCAGCATTTTTCGCCCCCAGCTGTGGGGCTTCTTTTTTTTGGATAAAGAGCATGCATTCTCATTTTACTGGGCGAGCAAGGTAGTCGGCTTATTGTTAGTCTTTTTTATAGTTCTATTTTTGCTCACAGAATCGACTGCTATCGCCCTTGCAGGGTCCACCTGGTTTTTCCTATCAAGTTTTGTCCAGTGGTGGTTCTCAACCTCACTGCCCGAGATGATTACCTCAGCTCTTATCGCCACGCTGGGAGCCTGGATGATTACCTCAAGCCATCGCGTCAGTTTCGCAGCTCTCGGTTTTTTCGCAATCATACTTGGGGTTATTAACTTTGTAATGTTTGTTTATCCACCATTTCTTGTGCCTGTTGCACATGCCTGTCTCGGTTTGCTTGTATGTTTAATTCTTCATAGGGGTTTTATTCCGCGAGATTTGTGGCTATCTCGGGTAGCAATTCTTTTTTTGGCTGGAATAGCTTGCCTCATCGTTTTTTGCGGCATTTGGGACGATATAGCTGAAGTTATTAATGCAGTTCGAAAGACTGAGTACCCAGGACAACGAGTTTCTAGTCCCGGTTCTTACCCCTTTTCCCGATATCTAGCCCAATGGGGCGATGTTTTTTTTAGCGAGGCAAGATTTCCCCCTCAATTTGGAAATGTATGTGAGGCATCTGGATTCTTACTCCTCTGGCCGATTGTCATCCCATACTTTATCTGGGGGAACGTGAAGGGGTGGATTAGTCGGCGAGATTTACTGGTGCTGACACCACTCGTCCTTCCTCTTCTGGTTCATGGCGCGTGGATGTCCATTTCAGTTCCCAGTTGGCTGTCAAAGACCTTGGGGCTTACATTATCACCTCCAGCGCGAACACTTGTTGGGCCTGGGATATTAAATGTGGTGATATTATCGATGGCATCAGCCTCCGCGCTCAAGATTCATCGGGGGCGAGATTATCCGATTACCTTGGGTGCTTTGGTCGTCTTTGTGGCAATTTTAGTCGGATGGAAGACTGAATCATCTGTTCAGGGCTTTTTCTCTTCGGCGGAACTTTCATTGGTAAGCATTGCGATAGCGAGCTCGCTCGTGGGCCTTGTTACGGCACGTCCCATTCTTTTTTGGATCCCGATTATATTCTTGGTTGTCCCGAACATTTGGATAAATCCGATAACCCGAGGACTATCTCCGCTTCTTGGGAATCCTCTGGTAAAAAAGGCGAAAACAGTTCGCCGCCAAGACCCCCATGCCCGGTGGGCGGTCTATGGTGACTTGGTTTACGCCAATTTGTTAAAAGTCGCTGGCGTGCGAGTTTTTAATGGTTTGTCGTATGTGCCTCGTATGACTGATTATTTAGTTTTGGATGATGCCCAAGTCTACACGAGTGTTTATAACCGGTATGCGAAGATTGGGCTCCAAAGTCCGCAGGGATTGGACCCGTCAAGGTTTAGTCTTATTCAAGCGGACACCGTTATTGCCCGAATTCACCCCTGTGACCAGGCACTGCAAAAAATTGGTGTTCGGTACCTTGTATTTTCATATAAACCACAAGAGTACGAGATGTCATGCTTGCAGCCAATCCACAAAGGGAAAATAGGAGGCCAATTCTACCTATTTAGATTTCGCAACGATCATCAAGCAACCGATTGAGCAAGGACTCATGGCCCAGGGGCGCTTGCACCCGAGACTTTTAAAGAACGAGGTGACCGGCTTTCGCTAGAAGTGATGTCAAGAGAATGGAATTCGGGGGCGCGTCAGCTATCGGCGCCCCCGATCAAGGCCTTGCCCCCTACTTCTTTACGACAAATCGAGCCTCTGGGCTGAACTTTGTCTGTATCGTTTTCTTTGCCGTAATTCGACCGATAGCCCGATACTTAACGACATACGTTCCAGGGGGAAGTTTGCGGATCGTTACTCGGTTTCTAGTTTCAAGCCGTCTGATCACTGTCTTTCGTTTTTTGCCTTTTACCAGATCGATTTGAACGTCATAGCCAACCTTTCCAACTTTTAGTGAACCCGCAACGGAGCGTGCTGAAAGAACAAACTGTTCGATAAGGCGCTTCTTTTTGGGAAGTTGAAATTTTATCAGGTTGATAACTATTTCCGACTTTTTCTGATTATTTTCGATACTGGGGGGCGTCCATACCGAGGCGTTGTTCTCAAGCGTTCGCGCCTCAGTCGGTGGCTTTGCTTGTTTTAGCGAAGGTCCTCCAAATGGTCCCTGGAAAAAGGGTGAATTTACCACGAATACCCGTTCGATATTGCTGGCATCGAAAAAGGGATCCGGGGCATTTATGCCGACGCTGCTTGCTCGGCTTTGAAATGCCGTCAAAAAGTCATCCACCCCAGGGCTGAATTTTCTCGCCCCAATCACGGGGAAGGTGCTTTGGGCATCAAGCTGCTGACCACTCGATATATTTATTCGCCTGATCGTATTTTCCTCAAAATCCTTGAGGAAAATGTCCGCAACACCATTTGTATCACCCTCAACGAGGTTGTCTGCCTTATCCGACCAGATGGCGAACCGACCATCGAAGCTAATTTTGCCCTGAGGACCGAACGGATATTCCTGGGAATAGAGGCCGTTACCCTTGGATCCAAATCGGTTCTGATTTACGAGCTGGAGTGAGTCATCACTGTCTCTCCAGAGAACGAACATCGGCTCTCCCTGGCGGGCGGGAATGCCGAGATTATCCGCCTCGGTGGTGAACACGATTCTATCACCGTTAAAAGATATTGAGGGGACGATACTGTTTCCGTTTCCAGGCTCCCCAGCCGGGTTGCGACTGATAAGGTCGGCCAGCCGCTTCTCCAGATCGAAACGAATAATTTGTAGGAAGCCGTTCGATTGAAAACCAGGGGTCAGGTCTGAGGTATCTGATTTGCAGACGATGAAGCGACCGTTCCCGCTGATTACCGGGGCGAAGAATGAACCCGAGGTTATACCGTCGGTCCCGTCTACTATCTTTACTGACACAGTCTTCGATTTCGATATCGTAACTTCGGCTACGTATAGTCGGGTGGTCGGCTGCGGTATCTCGATGCGATTCGCTTCGCCATTTTTGAGGGATTGGGGAGAGTCGGAGCCAAGGAGATTGGTGGCATTTGACGAAAAGGCGACGAGAAAACGGTTCGGCCCCTCAAGTGCGGTCAGGGACGGGCTATAGCTCTCTCCATTCCCTGCCTCGGCTCCATTTAACCCACGAGAAATAAGAACGGTTTTTTTGAGGGCCGGAATCCGCAGATATACCTGGCTCGAGCGATTTGGGTTTGCGAATCCGTCAGAGGTCGCTAAATTTGAAGCCCGAGAAGTGAATGCAACTCCATAGGTTCCATCTGAGAGAATCGGGCTGACAGCGGGGTAATTTGAATCGGCGGGAAAGTCGAGAGAATCACTGACTGCTTGTTCGCCGGCTGATGTGACACTCAGCCGGGTGACCGCGTTGGAGGATATCTTTCGGAGGAAGATATCAGATGCATTGTTGGTATCGCCTTCGACGAGATTTGAGGCTGACGACTGAAAAACGACGAAATCTCCGTTCGGGGGAAGCGCGGCCTCCGCGCTGCTACCGTTCGGAGGAGTGCTCGGAGAGTTATTGACCGTAGAATACTGCTGGGGGTCGCCCTTGGTCTGAGCGCGGATTGGGGTTTGGGAGAGGGAGATTAGTAATCCTGCGACGATTGGGGATGATAAAACGGGTACAATCCGGTGTCTCAATCGACCACGTCGGTGCCCAGTCTTGGCTGGAGTGCCGACCACCTCGTTGATGCGATTGGTTTGCAAAGTTACTGACCTCTGGTAACGCGGTCTATTCGCCATCATGAGAACTCCGTCCTTAGTTAAACTTAGTTAAAACTGTGGGCGCTTACGGTTGTCAGCGTGAGACGATTCCTTTGTCGATTGTCGAAGCGGATTGTCTGAAGCCGGGACCTGTCGGGTCTCTGGCGGGAGGCGCTCTCAGCAGTATCGCACGTTCCAGAGTGGATGCAATGTATTTGCCGATGATTGGGGATTTATGAATCAGATAAATGAGCTACTTTGAATCAAAATCCAATTCTCCACTCCACCCCTGGGGGGGAAGGGCGGTGCCCAATCGTTGTATCTCGCCAAGGTAGAGGGAGCATGCCTTTTTGAGGCGTGGCTCTTCACTTTGGACCCTCTGGTACGCAGCTTCGGCAGATTCGAGCCGGAGTTGTGAAAAGTCCTCGTATGCGCGATTCCAGGACTCAAGAACAGTTGGTGCGAGAGGGGGATCAAACATGGTGAACAGTTGAACGGCCTCTCTTTTACCCTTAACCCGAACCTTCCCGATCTCGACAGCGCCCGAAAATCCACCGGCATCCTTTCTGGTTGACTCGCTGAAAATGAGGGTAGTACCGAAATATTTATTAAGCCCCTCGAGTCGAGCCGCGAGATTAACAGAGTCACCGATTGCGGTGTAATCGAAGCGCCTCTTTGAGCCGAGATTGCCGACAACCATGGGTCCGGTATTGATCCCTATTCGGGTGATAAGCGCTGGAAATCGCTGAGTGGCATTAAATTTAGTCACCTCTTTTTGAATAGCCAGTCCCGTTTTAACCGCCATCTCTGCGTGGTTTGCTATTTTTATCGGCGCACCCCAAATAGCAAATACGGCGTCACCAATAAATTTGATGAGGGTTCCCTGGTTTTGAAAAACAACCTCCATGACCTCAGTAAAGTAGGCGTTTAACATCTCAGATGTCTTCTCCGCGGGCATCTCCTCGGTGATAGAGGTGAAATCGGCGATATCGGTGAAAAGGGCAGTTAGCCAGAGCTTTTCCCCACCGAGTTTGAGGCCATCTTTCTCCCTTTGAAGGTCGGGAAGCATTTCCGGCGATAGATAGAGGGAAAATGCGGACTTCAGGCTCTGTTCCGATTGTCGAGCACTGAGATAGGAATAACCGGTACTTGCCAGGAGGATAGTGGGTGCCACGATGAGGACGGTGCTTCCTCCGCACAGAAAGAAACCGGCACTCAATCCCCAAAAAGCCAGCACCAGCCAGGTGACGATCAGCGAGATGGTAGCGATTGAGAGGGCAATTGGGGTTATCGTCGTGCCGAGGAAGGCGAGGGCTCCAATAAGAAGGGCCTGTCCAATCAGTTCAACGGGCCTGCTTGGTCGGGATATCCAGCCTTCGGTAAGGAGGTTGTTGACGATCGTGGCGTGTACCTCGACGCCATACATCATGGAACCCCCAAACGGGGTCTGGTACGAATCCTTCTGCGCGGCGCCGGTGTCTGAGCGGAGGAGTATCCCGACGAAAACGATGGCATCTTCAAATAGTTCGGGATCGATCGGAAGTTCATCTTGGAGAACCTCCCAATACGATATAATGGGTACCGTTCTCCCCGGGCCGTAGTAACGAATAAAATCCCCCGGGCCGGGTTTCGGTGAAGGATCTTGTCCTCCTCGTCCAGCAGCCGCCTCTGCGAGGAAGGGATATCGAGCCTCTTGATCAGAGCGAGCGAACGGAAAGTTGCGGATAACGCCGTTCATATCTCGTAATCCGACGAGGGCGAGCTTCGCCGATTTCCGGAACGGCTCAAAGGGTAGCTCGATCTCTTCGAGTTCATAGCCGCCTGCTTGGTTCGAAACATGGCGAACGGCAGCTTCAACACCAATAACGGTCGGCAACTCTTTCAGGGCAGAGGCCAACGCGACGTCAGCAGCCTTATCGGAACCTTCGCCCATGAACAACACGTCGAAAACTGCCCTTTTTGCCCCAAACTTCTTCAAGCGATTGAGCAACTGAGCGTGGAGTGCTCGTGGCCACGGGGGTCCGAAGGGAACATTTAGCTCGCGATAACTGGTCTCATCAATCGCAACGACAATGACTTTGGCGGGAGGCCTTTGTTTTCCCCGTACCCTCAGTATTTGATCCGACAGCCGAATGTCGAGATCTTCCAAAAAAGAGGTGCTCACGATAAAGGCACCGATGACGGCAGCACCGATTGATACCGCTATGCGCATGGGTAGTTTCATTGGTGTACCATCAAGAAGATCGTCCTGGTTAAGTGACAGTGATTCCGAATCAGAGAGAGAGGGAAGAGGGCGTATGTATAAGTCGGATTAATTGCATAGATTTCGCCTAGAGTAAAAGGTTACTTTTGCGCTACCCTTTCGGGAGGTTTGAGCGAGATGACGGACGGATTTATTAATCAGCTAGGAGCTTTGGTATGGTCTGCCTTACGGTGAGAACACGGAAGTGGTTCCGTTTTACGGGGCAATGCGTCTCTGTTTTTCTTTGGGCGGTGTGCTTTGCTTCGGAGGCACAGTCTGAGAACGAAAGCCCCGCAATGGTATTCTCGCTCCAAGGTTCAGCAACGGTTAGCCGAGCGGGGAATGTCATACCTGCGACGGAGTCGATGGCCCTCATGCCCGGTGATGAGATTGGAGTGGGCGAGCCTGGGCGGGTAGCTCTTAAACTCGCTGATGGTTCGTATGTCCGACTCCCGTCAGGGGCAAAGATGCGATTTCCAGAGGAGGAAAGAGCTCTGGGACTTCTGGCAGGAGCGATGCACTTCTTTAGCCACTCCGAGCGCCATCCCTCGGTCGTTACCGAGCATGTGACCGCTGCGATTCGGGGTACCGAGTTTACGGTGGCGGTTGATGGTGATGGGACAACGGTTCGGGTCCTATCAGGTTCCGTTGATGGTCAGAGCCGTGGTGGAGAGGCTTTGCTCCGTTCAGGACAGGGGGCTCGATTCCAAAAGGGGGTAGCTCCCAAGCTTTTTTCGATAGTGAGCTCGGAAAGGACTGTGCAATGGAGCCTTTTTGCACCACTTATCGGGGGCGAGGAAGATCTCTCTGTTCTCGAGCGTAGTGGGGATCGGGAGCGGCGAGCCGTTCAAGCGATTCGAACGGGAGACTTCTCGGGAGCCCTTCGGGAGCTTGAAGCAGTGAAGAGTGAGGGATGCTCCGCATCCTCCGTTCTGAAAGGTCGATTGCTCGTCACCCTCGGGGATGCAGAACGGGGCGAGCAGGCGCTCTTGCCGTGTGAATCAGCGGAGTCAAGCTCTCATGTGTCCTCAGAGGTGGTCGGTATTGGTGCGGCTACTTTATCTGTTCTCAGGCTGATGCAGGGGCGTGCTGAGCTGGCAGAGGCGATATCGCGGCATGCTGCAGTGCTCGCGCCGTCTGTTCCATCGGTAAGAATCGCCCGCTCTTTTTCTCTTCAGGATCAGGGCAACCTTGAGGAGGCGGTCGCAGTTCTTGGAGAGGTAAATGAGTCGAGCGATCCCGATCTCATCGCGCGACAAGCTGAGCTTCTTTTTATGTTTGGCCGGGTATCAGAGGCACGGACTACTCTTGAGCACCTATCCTCTCGCTCGTGGTACGCCGACACGGTGCTGGGGTTCGTTTTGATGGCGGATCGGTCATTCGATCAAGCCGAGCTCGCTTTCGAGCGAGCGACCGAAGCCGAATCGGCGGCTGGATTACCACACCTTGGCCTCGGCCTTTTGGCAGTTCATCGGGGAAATCTTGAAGGCGGACGGGCGCATTTTGAAAGAGCGACAGTGCTCGAGCCTTCAAGAGCGATTTATCGAAGTTATCTCGGGAAGAGCTATTTCGAAGCAGATACCTACGAACCAGCAGAGCCTGAATATCGACGAGCGATGGAGCTTGATCCAAACGACCCAACGCCTCGTCTCTATCGGAGCTTTATGAAGCTCGCTCAGAATCGCCCCGTTGAATCACTCCGTGACATCGAAGAGGCGCGTGATCGCTCTCAAAAAAGGTCGGTTTATCGATCGCGATTTCTGCTCGACGAGGATGCAGCTGTTCAGAGTGCATCGCTTGCTCGAACCTACCGAGAACTTGGATTTGGAGAGCGAGGCAAGATAGAGGCTATATCTGCGATGGTATCGGACTATCGAAATGCGAGTGCGCATAGGCTGCTCTCGGAGAGTCAATCAAATGTTTTTTCTGCCGATAATAGCCTGTCAGAGCGTCGTATCGCAGATCTCTTCTCCCCTCTCAGTATCAATGTAATTGATTCTATTGGATCAAGCGTTTCTCTTAATGAGTATTCCTCCCTTTTTGAGCGGAATGGCTGGAGGACGGGAGTATCGAGTGGGTATGACTCATTCGATGACATGGGAAGGACGGGAGTCGTAACAGCGAACAAGTCGGAGAATCTCGTTTCCGGCTTTTCTGCGTCAGGTCAGGTCAGGAATGGTCTTGATTCAAGCCCCCGTTTCGCTGAGGGGCGAGTGGGCTTTTCGCTGCAAGCGCAGCCTACCTGGGGCGATCGGCTCTTTATTGAGGGAAGGGGTATCACAGGGGACGAGAGTGATCGCCTGGAAAATGTGGGTGTGGGAGGTGGCTCCGTGAGCTTTGGCGGTCAGCATCGATTCACTCCCGATGTAACCGTGATTTTTCAGAGTACCTTTGAACGGGGTCGAGAGAAGTTGGATCAGTTTTCGATAGACGATGAATTGCTTTACACCCTTCTCTCAGGTGGAAATCAGGAATTGGTCGATATCGAGGCGCTCGTCAACACGAATATCAAGCGATACACATCGCTCTGGGTGAATGAGGGACAGCTTATCGCAAGAACGGGGGAGCTGACATCGATGCTGACTGCGAGAAGCGCAACCACTCAGCGTGATGATATCGATCTTCGAGCTATTATTGAGGATGACATTGGGTTGCTCGATCGGAGTGATATCACTCTGGAGAGCGCGGCACCCGTGAATCTTCGGAGTGAATTGCTCTCGTATCTCGGGGCAGTGACGGTGTCGGATTCGCTATTTCTCAACGTGGGAGGCTCTTATGAGCGGGTTGAGTGGAGCGGATTTGATGAGCCACCGTTTACATCGGATACTGAAACTCGTTCTCGGGTAAATCCGAAGGCGGGGATTGTTTTTGTTCCGAGTAAAAGGGCGATGTATCGAATTGGATATGGTGAATCGCTCGGTAAGGGAGTGAACATCGACCTTGCCAGCATCGAACCGACGTTGATCGGTGGAATATCCCAACGTTTTAATGATAATCCGGGGACGTTTTCTCGAAATTTGGGGACTGGTGCAGATCTTCAGCCGTGGAGAAATGGATACATCGGAGCGGAGTGGGTGCGTCGGTGGCTGCAGAGAGCTGACAGCGGGGGAGAATATGATCTGAAGATAAATTTTGATGACTTGGGGATAGAAAGAGAGATTCAATTAAATGATATTGAATCCACCGAGATAGACCAAGACCTCCTCAATACATACTGGTACCAGATTCTGAATTCTCAGTGGGTGTGTGGAGTCGATTACCGATTTGCCCGGGAAGTCGAGCAGGGATTCGATGGGTCGGCTATTCGCGATCATCGAGCGAAGGGATTCTCCCGATACTTTCTGCCTAACGGATTTTTCTTTCAGGCGACGTCAACCTATCGGTATCAGGGAAGAGAAAATAGCCTCATTGTCGAGGGGGACTCATCGAGGGGATGGCTCTTCGGAGCTGGCATAGGCTATCGGTTGCCAACCCGGCGAGGAGTAGTCCTCGCTGAGATTGATAATATCCTCGGAGAGGATCTTAATCTTGATCAGCAGAGGTACTTCCAAGAAATCGTTGCGCGTGAGCCAATGGTCAAACTTGCAGTGAACCTCAATTTTTAGGGCTGAGAAAGAATGAACCTTGAATCTTCTCCCGAAGAGAATGGCAAGTGTGTCCCGTCAATTCCGATTGTGCAGTATATTCTTAAAACGCTCGCCGATTCGCTCCCCCGAAATCTGACCTATCACGGGGTGGCGCATACGTATGAGGTTCTTCGAGATGCAACGCTTCTAGGTATCGAAGATAATCTGCCAGCGCGAGAGCTCCACCTTCTGCAGGTCGCAGCAGCTTTTCATGATGCGGGCTTTCTTGAGGGGCGTATTGAACACGAGGAGCGGGGAGCGCGGCTAGCGGAAGATGCAATGCGGGCTGATGGAGGCTATACCGAAGAAGAGTTAGAGCGAGTGGGAAGACTCATTCGCGACACTAAGCTGGTTCGAGATCGGGCGATGCTGGCCCAGATTCCCAGCTCTCCTCTTGCGGGGTACCTCCTCGATGCTGACCTCGGAAATCTCGGTCGGAGCGATTTTTTTGAAAAGGTTGGATTGGAGCGGCAGGAGGTTCCGGTGACCTCAGAGGCAGATTTCTGGCAGAATCTCCTTGCTCTGATTTCTTCAAAAAAATGGTACTCAACTGCAGGTCGCACCCGACGAGAGGATGTTTGGCGACAGAACCTGGAAGCAGTGAGGGCGCGGGCTGCAGAGTGGGGAATTGGGTAACGCTATCTTCGGCCAATTATCTCTTGGCAATGGTTGTCAGGGCTTGGAGTGCGATCTCACGGATCCGGTTGGGATTGACCGTGCGGGAGGATCCCACCTCTTTATAGAGCGCTCTTTCCTGAGGAGTCATCGATGCAATAGCAGGATCGGCATCCAGCTCTGAAAGAAGAACCGAGACTCCCATAATTGCCTGCTCGACATATTGCAGAGAAAAATCTGCCGGTCGGGCGAGGGAGCTCAACAATGATTGAAGCATTTTACGCTTACGGCTCGCCGAAATGGCATCCTGCTCGAGTTCCCGACGAACAGTGTCGAGGGAGCGATCGATCTGATGAGCGGGACGGCTGAGGGTGGTTGCCAGAATATCGACTGCGGCATCGTTAAGAGGAGGCTTCCCGGGGGTTCCTCGGTAATTTTTCCACAGAAACTGTTTTTCGGAAAAATCGTGGTGACACGAGTAGCATTGATAGAGGGAGAAATCAGGAGTGTTCCCCTCTGCCTTCGCGAGCGTGGTTACATTTCTTGCAAGAGTGTATTGACCGAGAAGCCACGCTGTTGTTCGCGATACTGTTGGCTTTCGCGCCCGATAGTCATTATCCTCGCGCCAGTGTCGAGGCATAACGGCCTGGTAGCTATCAAGTTCAAATTCAACCCGAGGATGACCAGCTCCGTAGAGGGTATGATCAAGACCGTTTTTCCCGGTTACCCCATGACAATCGATGCAGAGGGAGGCTCTGACGACGGGAGAGTCTAGATCCCTCAATCCGCTAGCGATGTTGCTTTGATGAGTGGCTCCTTTCTCTACATGCGCCTTAATCCACCCATCAGCAGCCCCGTGACACGATTCACAGCCCACTCCATCTGACAGAGCGAACCGCTCCCCCTGAAGCTGCGCGGGAGCATTTGTCGCATGACAACCCAGGCAACGCTGCTCCTTCTCGGGAGCACCGATCCCAAGTTGAAAGGCCATCCGTTTTGCTTCGGGCGTCAGGAGGGACTTGTATGCCTTTGAGTGTTCATCTTTTTTGTACCAGGAGAAGAACTCATTTTGGAGGACAGGTGAGGTCTCGCGAGGGCGGGAGGAGCCGTGACAGTTTGACGATGCACAGGAGCTAACCCCCAAATAACGGGGAGCGGTCGATTGGATTGATGGGGAGGGGGGAACCTCCCCTCGAGATGGCACGGTAGTAGCGCATGCGAGCATGGCCATTACAAAAGCCTGAATAGAGGGTCGAGGGAGGTCTTGAATTCGGAAAGGGGGCATGGTTACCAGCTTTCAGAAACTATGGAGATAAAGTGGGGCGGCCCGGACGATGTGTGCTAATCGACCCTACCACGGCAGAGCTAATCATCTCCAGTCCCGAGCTTTAAAAGTTGCCATCCCCCCGAGGAGTGGTTGGCATGTCGAGAGCAGCTCTTCAGAGAGCATTTACAAATCAGACCTCATCTCGGTATAAAGCATCAAGTCCCCGTCACTGGGTTCGAAGAGACTCATTACTTTCCTCTGTCCTATGTGAGAAATCGGAGTGAGCAATACGGCACCGATCCACTACAGCATCGCAATATTGGGCGCGGGCCCGGGAGGCTTGAGCGCAGCAGCGCGGGCTGCCCGACTCGGTCTGTCGCATGTCCTTTTAGAGAAGGGGGAGATAGGTAACACGATTTTCGACTATCAGCTCCGCAAGCATGTTATGGCTGAGCCGCAGAGGCTCCCCCTCCGCTCTGAAATTGATTTCGCGGCTGGGACACGGGAGCAAATTCTCGACGTGTGGAACCAACAGGCGCAGGAGCTTTCCATTAATGTTGAGAAGGGAGAGGTAAAAAGGCTCGAAAAAAAAGGGGATATTTTTGAGATAGTTTATGACAAGGGGGTAGTGACTGCAGAGAAGGTTGTGCTTGCGATAGGCATGCAGGGTTCTCCTCGCCTCCTTCAGGCCAAAGGTGCAAACCTCCCCCACGTTGTCTATACCCTGTCTGACCCCGATGCGTTCCAAGGGAAGCACATCGTTGTTGTTGGTGCGGGGGATGCGGCGATCGAGAATGCGTTAGCCTTGAGTGAAAAGAACATGGTCGCGCTCGTCAATCGCTCGGGTGAGTTTGCTCGTGCGAAAGATGCGAATGTCGCGCTTATTCTCGAGGCTATAAATGCCCGAAAAATAAGATGTTTATACGATTCTCAAATCGATCAGGTTGCCCCAGATTCTATAACGATCGCGACTCCCCACGAGGATGTTACCATTCCTTGTGACAGGGTGATCGTACGAATCGGGTGCGTTATGCCGCGCGACTTCCTCGAGAAGTGCGGTATCGGGTTCTCTCACCCGGGCCCCGCCGCTTCGCCAGTGGTATCCGATTCGTATGAATCAACGGTGCCGGGGTTGTACATCATCGGTGCTCTCATCGGGTATCCGTTGATAAAGCAAGCAATGAATCAGGGGTATGAGGTCATCGAGCATATCCGTGGGGCACCGATTGTGCCGGCGGATCAGCCGATGGTGGAGGAACGGCTTCAGCTTTTGACCGGCTCTGTCGAGGAGAAGTTGCGTTTTCTTCGAGGGGCGATGCCGCTGTTCGAGGAGCTGAGTGAACCTCAGCTGAGGGAACTCGTCCTTGAATCAACACTTCACCTGAAGAGGGCCGGAGAAATAATCTTCGAAAAGAATGACTACACCGATACTTTTTTTAGCGTAATCTCTGGCTCGGTCGATATCGAGATATCAGCAGAAAAAAGAAAGTCAGTAAAGGCAGGGCAATTTTTCGGAGAGATGGGGCTCATCTCGGGCCGTCGACGAACTGCCACGGTCCGGGCGGCTGAGGATGGAATATTTCTTGAGAGTCCTCGGAAGCAAATCCTGAAGTTGATGAGCTCAAGTGATACGGTTAAGGCTAAGATCGACCGGGAATTCCTCTTCAGAGCTCTTCAGACATCGATTTTCCAGGAGTCGGATCCGGCATTATTAGCTTCACTCCTTGATCGAATCAAATTCCGTCGTTTCAAGCGTGGCGATGTCATTTTTCGCGAGGGAGATATCGGTGATGAGCTCTTCGTCCTGAGAAAAGGTTCGGTCAAAATATCGAGAAAAAATAGGGAGGGTCAGGACGTTGTGCAGACGTACATCGCAGCGGGGAACTACTTCGGAGAGATGGCTCTGCTCTCCGAGGACTCGATGCAGCGAAGTGCGACGGTAACTGCGGTGGTTCCGTGTGAAGTTGTTACTCTTTCCAAGGACGACTTTCTTCACGTCATCAAAGCAAATCCTCGGGAGTATGAGCGATTCATTGGAGTGGCACGAGCGCGTCGAGTGGAAAATGTGGTCGTCAATCAGAACACGGCACAGGGCCAACTCCTAGACTTCCTATTTACGCAGGGAGTGACAGATGCCGAGAATTTTCTTGTCATCGATTCGGACCGATGCGTCTCCTGTGATAATTGTGAGGCTGCCTGCGCCGCGACCCACGGAGGGTATAGTCGGCTTGATCGGACGGGTGGAAAAAGCTTTGCATCGATTCAAATACCCATATCGTGTCGTCACTGTGAAAACCCGCTCTGCATGGTGGATTGTCCACCGGATGCGCTCAGTCGTCAGCCGAACGGGGAGGTGATAATCCGAGATTCGTGCATTGGTTGCGGTAATTGCACGCGAAACTGTCCCTACGGAGTCATTCAGATGGTCTATGAACGGCCTCGTTCGGGATTTTTCTCGCTAAGGTCTCTGTTAGGAGGGAAGGGAGCGAAAGAAAAGGGGCCTGCCAAAGCAGCAAAGTGTGACATGTGCCATCACCTCGAGGGTGGGCCAGCCTGTGTCAGATCGTGCCCCACGGGAGCGGCTCTTCGGGTCAATCCGAGTGCCTTCTTATCGATCATGAAGGGAAAGGAGGCCTGAATCGGTGAGCCAGGACACTTTTATCGCCTATCGGCACCATCGATGGTTTTGGATTACGGGGCTCGTCCTAGCAGGGCTCACGGGATGGTACTTTTCTGACGAACCTCTCGGCGGAAGGAATGGGGGAACTACCTTCGGATATACGGTGGGTACTCTCTCGGCGATTTTAATCGGTTATCTCATGTGGTTCGGGGTTCGGAAGCGTTCGTACCGCTCTAAGACAACCACCCTTCAAGGGTGGCTATCGGCTCACGTCTGGATAGGGGTGGGGCTCGCCTATCTCGTCCTCCTTCACAGCGGATTTCAGGTAGGGATGAATGTTCATACTCTCGCCTACGCATTAATGCTCCTGACGATTGGTTCAGGAATGTGGGGTGCGGCCAATTATCGAATAGTTCCGTATCAGACCCCTTCGAATCGGGGCGGGGCGTCGCTCGGAACTTTGCTTGATCAGATTGAGCGGGTCGGAAAGGAGATCACCGAATTAGCCCAAGGGAGGAGTCCTTCAACGGCTGCGCTCCTTAAGAAATTGAATACAGGAACGGTTCCTTCCGTTTGGGCTGTTTTGTTGCGACCTCGGCGTGAGGTTGTTTTAAGTGTTACAAACGCAGCAGCTGCAATTCAAGAGCTGCCAGCGGCGGAGGTTGAGGCAGGTCACAAGCTTGTTGAATTAATTGACAGGCGGCTTGAGCTATTGCACAAACTCACGCGCGAAATGCGTGCGCAGGCACTTCTTAAGATCTGGTTATATTTTCATATCCCAATAGCATTCGGCACGGTGGTGGCCGTTTTGATCCACATTTTTGTCGTTTTGTACTATCGAGACGTTAGTGATGATTTGGTGAGTCTTTTCGGGTGTGTGAGTTGTCACGGTGTTGAAGGAGTAGGCGACAAAGGAGCAGGAGGCAGATAGTGGCAGGGCGGGGAGACGATCCAAAATTGCAACAGGGAAGACGGCTCCTCGTCAGTGGGTGTTTGCCGTGCAAAGCATCTCTCTCTGCTCTGCTATGTGCGGTTCTCTTTTTCATATTTCTCGTTATACCTCTCAAGGGAAAAAATAAAGAGATGTGGAGTGTTGGAGCGCTTTCGAGTCAACACACGTTTCTCGGTTCTGACTGTCAGAGTTGTCACAAGGAGCCGTTCGAGCGGGTCACAAATGCAAGTTGTCAATCTTGTCATCAGGTGAACGATCATCCCGCGTTTCACCCTGAATCTAGGAAAAGTCAAGACCAATGTATTTCATGTCACCATGAACATCACGGTGAGCAAAATTTAAAGATTCGCGCAGATTCGCTCTGCACCGATTGTCACGCCAGCTTGAGTAGTAAGGGGGAAAGAACGGACCTCAGGGATGTCGCTTCGTTTGAAGAACACCCAGAGATACAAAAACTCTCTGACCCGGGAACTTTGGTTTTTAATCACCGAGTTCATCTAAAGGAACAGATACAAGGTCCCGAGGGCAAGGAGCAGCTTGAATGTTCGAACTGTCACCACCCGCAAAATGATCGGAAACTTTTTGAGAAAATTCGATACGAAAGGGACTGTGCTCGGTGCCATCCTCTCACTTTTGATGAAGGACGTCCGCAGACGATCGCTCCCCATGCACCTCCGCAAGAGGTTGTTGATTTTCTTCTTGGTGAGTACGCCAAGGACGATCTTTTTGGAACTGAAGTCCCACGGGATTTGTCAGATTCTGACAAAGGTCGGGAGGAGCGGATGCTTCCTCGACATGCTGCCTTTCAGGCGACGCAAGAAATAGCGGGCCGTTCAAGGAGCTCTGTGATTCAAAAGACGAGGGAGGCAGAGAAAGCGCTCTTTACGAAGACGGGGTGTGACCTCTGTCACCATATTTCTGAAATTGATTCTCAAGGTGGTAAGGAGTCTGATTTAGGCAAATTCAACAGGCCTGTTGAAACATTTTACGAGGTTAAGCAGCCAGAGGTTTCTGACCGTTGGCTAATCCGAGCAAACTTCGATCATCGACCTCATAAATCCTTTTCTTGTGACTCGTGTCATAAAGGAGTTGAAACCTCGAAGATAAGCACTGATGTTTTGCTTCCTCCTATGAAGGAATGCAAGGACTGTCATGGGGTTAAGAGAAATGAAAAGGGTCACGGAGGTCTCGGCTCAGCGTGTATCACTTGTCATCGGTATCACGGGGATGATGCAGGAGAGGGTTCGGCATCCGAGATACCTTCGCTAGGACAAGAGAGGTAGGCTGATGATGTGGGGGAGAGGTTTCTTATGTATGAGAGTGTTACGTACCGAAAAGGTGTCCGAAGTGATCGAGCTCTGACCCTATCAATCTTGCCTTTTTTGGCGATTCTATCCGGGTGCGGCGGTGGGGGATCGTCGAATGGTGGACAGGATGGGGGATGTGATGGCTCGTGTCCCCATCAGGCGATCTCTGCTGATGAGGTGCATTCGGTTATTCGGCGGGGAGTCTCGGCTGCCACGGCGAGTGGCTTGAGGGCGACCTTTGCCGTCGTCGACCGAGTCGGGAATGTATTGTCAGTGTACGTGATGCCGGGGGCGCGTTCCGATACCCACATCGACGGTCAATTAGGGGCAGTGGGAGGTCTGGAGAGTGCCCAGGTGCCGGCAGTTTTGGCTGCTATTTCAAAGGCAGGGACGGGAGCGTATCTTTCAAGTCAGGGACAAGCGTTTTCAACACGAACTGCGAGCCTGATAGTTCAGGAACATTTTTATCCCCAGGAACGGAGACAACCAGCGGGCCCTCTGTTCGGAGTCCAGTTTTCTCAGCTGCCGTGTGGGGATTTACTCAAGCAATCGGTTGGTCCGCGACCACTTCCGTTAGGGCTTTCTGCGGATCCAGGAGGAATACCATTATACAAGGCGGGAGATGTCGTCGGCGGGATCGGCGTTGAGCTGGACGGAGCCTATACGCTGGACAGGAATGTCTTTGATAGAGATAGCAGCCAAGAGGAGAGGGTCGCCATGGCGGCGGCATTCAGTTTTGAAGCACCTCGGAATCGCCGAGCGGATGATATCATCGTTGGTGGTAAATCGCTGCTTTATGCGAATGAATCATATCCTGAAGAGGATCCTCTTAATCCTCAGGTGGCCGTCATTCCCTCAGGTATGACGAAAGTTCCCGGCTTTTTCTCAGGAACTGCCCGGGGGGGAGAACTTTTTGGTGCCCCCGCTTCGGGTATCTCGCTCACCGTTCGGGCCGGTATTCCAGCTGGGGTGTTGGTGTCGCAGGGAGAAGTGAGTCGCTCAGGCAAACAGCTTACCGGCGGTGTGCAGCTCACATCAAGCGAGGTTGATGCGCTGCTAGATTCGGCGCTTCTCACCGCACAACGGGCCCGGGCAGCAATTCGTAATCCCCTTGATTCACCCGCTCGGGTCTCGATTTGGATCGTCGATCATCTGGGCAATCCGCTTGGATTTGTTCGGTCGCAGGATGCCCCTGTTTTTGGGATTGACGTGGCGCTTCAAAAGGCGCGAACAGCGGTATTTCTGAGCTCCCCCGACGCATCTGGTTTACTCCGGAGAGCGGGTTTTGATGGCTATGTATCTGCAGCGGAAACCTTTTTTGGTCGCGATAGCTTTACCGGTATGGCGTTCTCAAGCCGAGCAGTGGGTAATATTGCTCGTCCTTTTTTCGTTGATGGCATCGATAGTAATAGCAACGGGCCGTTCTCTCTCCCCTTTCCCGGAACCGCTGGTTCGGCAGCGGGGAAATCATGGAGCCCGTTCAATACCGGCCTCCAGTTGGACCTCGTGCTCAATGCAGTTATCGCCCCGCTTCGAGGGACAATTCCCTCTACCTGTGCTCCATCGCCGATAGGAAGTCGTCTTGGAAATGGAATTCAGATATTCCCAGGTGGCGTGCCTCTTTACCGAAAGGGTTTATTGATTGGTGCGATTGGAGTCAGTGGAGACGGGGTTGATCAGGATGATCTTATCGCTTTTTTTGGTTCCAGTCGCGCGGGGCTCGATTATGCTGGTCATCCCGAGGTCGGTGATCCAGTGCGAGGATTTGAGTCACCAGACAAGATCCGGAGTGACACCTTATCAGGTCCTTTTGCAGATTCTCGACTACGGTATGTGAATTGCCCGGAGGCTCCATTCATTGGGGAGAATGATCAGAATGTATGTCGGTAGTCCGGAAGTAATCTCCAAAAAGTTTTCAACTAAAATGCTTCGCAACAGACACCCCTCCATTAAAAGTAATTGGCGGGTTACGACTCGCACTGGTTTCGTTGCTATAGCGCTCGTCCTTGTCTCAATTGAGGTAACCTCTCTGGCATTCGCGCAGGATGAAGGACGACAAATTGCGGGGAAGCCAGGAAGTCGCGACCGGGGGGAGGGTATTCCTTTTGACCCATCGATATATGAATCAGTTCCAGAAGAAGCCTCTTCAAGCTCTCATTTTGTGTCAGTTCCAGACCGGTGGGGGCAGTTTTATAAAGGACGGTGGTACGATCCATACAATCAAAATCGATGGAAGGGAGATCTTCCCATCTTTGGTAAACCCGGAGAAGAGTGGTTTATTGAGTTGTCTGCGACCTCAGATACTATGGTCGAACAACACAAGCTGCCATTGCCAGTGGGGGGAGCATCGACTAATCAGCCGGGAAGCGTCAATGTCTTCGGTGGAGGGCAGCAAAGTGTCGTAGCCCAAACGGTGCTGACCTCAGTGTCGCTCATCAAAGGAGATACGACATTTCGTCCCCCTGATTATGAGTTTCGTTTTACCCCGGTTTTTCAGATAAACCGGGTTGATCTTGAGGAGAATGGAGCGACTCGAGTAGATCCCTCAAAAGGTTCGTGGCGTGAGGATTCGCATCTTGGTGTCCAAGAGATGTTCGCCGATGTGCATCTTGCCAATTTGAGTGAGAGATACGATTTTGTTTCAGTCCGTGCTGGTATTCAAAAATTTTCGAGCGACTTTCGTGGCTTTATTTACTCGGTAGAAGAGCCTGGGGTTCGATTTTTCGGTAATTATGACAATAACCAGATTCAGTATAATCTTGCTTGGTTTGGTCGAGTCGATAAGGACACGAATACCGGTCTCAATACTTTCTCTAATCGGCACGAGCAGGTCATCATTGGAAATGTGTACTTCCAAGATCTGATGGCTCTTGGTCATACCGTTCAGTTAAATATTCTTCATCGAGAAGATAGCGCGGGTGATCACGGATACCACTACAACAATAATGGCTTTCTGATTCGTCCTGCTTCAATTGGGAATCTCGCTCCGAAAAATATATCCACGACATATCTTGGCGTCACAGGCGACGGCCATATTGGTCGCCTGAACGCGACTACTGCGGCCTACTTCGTCACCGGCTCCGAGAGCTACAATGCGATTGCACAGCAAGGTACTGATGTATGTGCCGGTATGATTGCTCAGGAGGTTTCGTACGATATCGATTGGATTCGGCTTCGCGGCTCATTTTTTTGGGCATCGGGGGATAGGAATCCAACCGATGGAAGGGCGACTGGTTTTGATGCGGTTTTCGATAATCCAAATTTTTCTGGAGGAGACCTTTCATTTTGGCAGAGGCAAGGTATCCCGTTTATCGGGGGCGGAGGGGTGAATCTCGTTAATCGAAATAGCCTCCTTCCGAATCTTCGACCAGGTAAGGAAGAGGGGCAGTCGAATTTTATAAATCCTGGCGTGAGGCTGTACAATGCGGGTATTGACCTTGATCTTACGCCAAAGCTGAAGCTCGTCAACAATCTCTCGTTCCTTCAGTTTGATGTAACCGATTCCATCAATTTCCTTCGCCACGATGGATCGTTTCAAACCTCAATAGGTTACGATATTTCTTCCGGAATTCTGTATCGGCCGTTTTTAAATAATAACGTGCAGCTTCGAGCTGGTGTGTCAACGCTCCTCGTTGATAAGGGATTTGAGAACCTCTTCGGCAAAGATACCCTTTATCAGGTATTTTCAAATGTTATATTTCAGTTCTAGCCATCTAAAGAGCTTTCAATTGTCAGCCGTCGTGCTGAGCTTGCTGGTTTCGAGTTCCTTTTCAAGGGCGGATGAGCAGGTGCCCATGGGACTTTCGAAGGCGCATCAAGAGCAGGCGAGTCTCGGGTGTAAGAGTTGTCATACTTCGACTGACTCCGAGACTATGCATAAAAATCCAGTGGTGACCATTGGGTGTGCAGACTGTCACGGTGGTGATCCATCCGTGATGCGAGGGAATGAATCCCCCGAGACGGATGCGTACACTGAACTTAAGAAAAAAGCCCATGTGCTGCCAAAAAATGGGGAGCTCTTTGCAAGTTCGGCGAACCCAAAGCATAGCTATGCGAAGCTTCTGAGCGAGTCGGCTGAGTTCGTCCGATTTATGAATCCAGGCGATCTCAGAGTCGCACCCGAGTCGTGTGGGGGCTGTCACGGGGAAATAGTCTCAGCGGTTGAGAAAAGTCTCATGACGACGAGTGCGATGTTGTGGGGAGGAGCCTCGTACAACAATAATATTCTTCCCTACAAGCGGTATGTTTTGGGGGAGAGTTACGATAAGGATGGTTCTCCGCGAAGCATTCATGCTGATGGTGAAATTACCGAAACGCAGCGGGCGATGGGAGTGCTTGATAAATTGCTGCCCCTTCCTCAGTGGGAGGTAACGCAGCCTGGCGATGTCTTTCGGGTATTTGAGCGGGGTGGACTTTTCATCCGTTCTCAGTTCCCTGATATTGGAAATCCGAATCCCCTTGAGGAGCCGGGAAAGCCAGACATCCGATCCTCAAATCGTGGTCCGGGTACGGGCTCACGGGTTTCGATTCCCGTCCTCAACATTCATAAAACGCGGCTCAATGATCCCCACCTCTCCTTTCTAGGAACAAATGATCACCCTGGTGACTACCGGAGTAGTGGATGCACGGCATGTCATGCCATCTACGCCAATGACCGCCAACCGCTTCATTCTGCTGAGTATGGGACTCATGGAAATACCGGTAAGAGCATAACAAGCGACCCAACAATTCCTAAAGATGAATCAGGTCATCCCCTTAAACATGAATTTACTCGGTCAATACCGACGAGTCAGTGCATGGTATGCCACATGCATCAACCCAATATGTTCGTGAACTCCTACCTTGGGTTCACGATGTGGGATTACGAATCAGATGCTCCTTTCATGTGGCCGAAGAAGCAGAAGAATCCGACCGATGCGGAGCGATTTGAAGCACATTACAAAAATCCTGAGGGGGCGGCGGCGCGAGGACTTTGGAGCGATGAACAATTCCTTAACGAGGTGATGAAGCTCAACGAAAATTTGAAGGATACCCAGTTTGCCGACTATCACGGACATGGGTGGAACTTCCGGGCGATATTCAAACGGGATCGTAAGGGAAACTTGCTTGATGGGAGGGGTAATAAGGTTGCTCACGATGATCCCAAGAAATTCCAAAAAGCCGTCCATCTTGCAGACATTCACCTTGAGAAGGGCATGCACTGTTCTGATTGTCACTTTGGGAGTGACTCTCATGGGAATGGGAATATGTACGGTGAGGTCGCCCATGCCGTTGAAATTGGCTGCATCGATTGCCACGGTTCGGTCCGAGGACCGGCTACCCTTAGGACATCGGGCCCGGCGGCACCGAAGGGAGGAACCGATCTGTCATTGAAGCGGACCCCCTTTGGCGAAGAGCTATTCGTCTGGAAGCCCGATGGCCTCTATCAGCGCTCAATGGTGACCAAGGGGCTTGAATGGCGAGTGAAGCAGGTACGTGAATCCCTCGATCCGTCGAGCCCCCACTACAATAAAAGGTCAGCAGAGGCAAAAACAGCTCTCCGATTTTGGCCTCAGAGCACCGAGGTGTCATTCGGTGACCTCAAGACGATCGATGGTGCGGGGGATAAGCTTCCGGAGTTACTCGCCCATGCCGAAGAAAATATGTCTTGCTTTACCTGTCACAGCTCATGGATGACCAGCTGTGCAGGATGTCATCTCCCGATTGAAGCGAACTGGAAAAAGGAGTCAAACCATTACGATGGAAAAACAAGTCGTAACTGGGCCACATACAATCCGCAGGTGGCCCGGGACGATATGTTCCAGATTGGCAAGCATGGTCCCGCAAAGGGGAATCGTATTGTGCCCGTGCGCTCATCGAGTGCGCTGGTACTGAGCTCCACGGATATTAATCGACAGAAGATTTATGTGCAGCAGCCTCCTGTCTCAGCGGGAGGATTTAGCTCGCAGGCGTTTGCTCCCCATTTTCCCCATACGGTCAGAACGACGGAGACAAAAGGTTGCGCCGATTGTCATATTTCCAAGAAAAATGACAACAATGCGATCATGGCGCAGCTTCTGTTGCTAGGAACTAACTTCGTGAATTTCATGGGTCATCATACCTACGTTGCCACGGGAGCTAAGGGGCTTGAGGCAATTCAGGTGACTGAGTGGGAAGAGCCACAAGCTGTCATAGGAAGCTATCTCCATCGATACGCATACCCTGATTTCTATCGTGAGCATGAAGAGCGGGGAAGGGAGTTGACCACATCTCATCATCACGCGAGTGAGGGAGGGGTGGTTAATGCGATTCAGCTTCGTGGAGAGTACCTATATACCACCTCAGATAAGGGTGGGTTTCGGGTATTTGATGTTGCAAGTGTCGCAAACAAGGGTTTCTCGGAGCGAATTGTCACTGCACCAGTGTCGCCTCTTGGTCAGGATACCCACGTGGCGACCAAGCACGCGACGTCGATGGTGCTCCCGACAAATATGCCGATAGCACCCTTTAGAGAACCTCTGCCCGAAAATCTTGAACAGTCGATGCACCCGCTTTATCACTATGCGCTCATTACTGATGCGGAGGAGGGCCTTATCCTCGTTTCGGTGGATACGCTGGCTGATGGCGATCCTGCGAATAACTTCCTTGAGCGGGCACTTACCTGGAATGATGGAGGGGTTCTGACCGGCGCAAGCACGATAGCTCTCTCAGGAACTGATGCGCTCATAGGAACTGATCACTCGATCGTCGTCGTTAATCTGAATGATCCGCTCCATCCGACGGTGCGAGCGGTAATTCCATCGAACCGTCCGAGTGGGATTGCAGTCCAGTTTCGTTACGGATTTGTGACAGACAGGGATGGATTCCATGTGATTGACCTTACCGATATAAACAATCCTCGTCGGGTCTCCTCGGGTGATATATCCCTCGCTGATGCCCGAAATGTCTATGTGGCGCGCACTTATGCCTATGTCTCCGGCGGTCGCGATGGGTTAGTGATTGTTGATATCGAGCGACCCGAGCATCCTAAGATTTACGATCGATTCACCGATGAGGGTCGGATACGTGACCTGAACGACGTTAAGATAGCGACGACGAATGCGACCCTTTTCGCCTATCTTGCCGATGGTAACGAGGGACTGAAAGTCATTCAACTGACAGACCCAGAGAGGACACCCAATTTTTATGGGTTCTCGCCGGAGGTCAAACCGAAAGTAATCGCAACCCGCACCACCGCGGGTCCCGCACTAGCGATATCAAAACCGCTTGACCGGGATCGAGCGGTCGATGAGAGTGGGAATCAGGTCAGCGTATTTGGAAGAATCGGTTCGCGCCCTTTTACCTTGGAGGAAATGCGTAAGCTATGGGTGCGGCCCGACGGTGGATTGTATACGGTGGATGATTAGTGAAGCGTATGACTCGGTATTTTGCTGCGAGTTTAATACCCTCGACGATGCTCCCCTCCCTTGAATTGAGGCCATGGGGCTGAATAGGGGCGGTGTTTTCCTGGGGCGCTATTAATGAGCCCGGCGAGGTTGGTCCACACGTAGAGCGCTCCCTGATTCTTGGCGATGCCACCCCCATTTGTTCCAACGACCACTTCGAGGGAGCCGTCTCCATCAACGTCTCCGACCGCTGGTCCAGTCAAAATAGCTTCTCCACCGAATCGGGTTGTAAGGATATTTGGATTACCATTCGAGCAAGTTTTATCAGCACACGTGAGTATTCTCCCCGTTTTTCCTTCATATACCCCTACGGTCCGAGAGTTCGATGCGAGAACCTCGAGCGAGCCATTTCCATCCACGTCAGCAATCACCGGAGACATGAAAAATCCAGCGAATGGATTGTGAGAAGCAGGCTCCTCCAGGTTACGAACCCACATTCGGCGCCTTCTCTTAATATCGAATGCAACGAGTTTGCTTTTTCCATCGCCACCGAATGATTTATCTCCGTTGACCGTAATGACAACATCCTTGTATCCATCTTCGTTTAAATCTCCGACCGCGGGTGTAGAGGAAAAGCAAGTCGGCACCTTAAACCTATGAAGCACCTTCCCCGTACGCGGAGAAGCAACTGTGAGCCACTTGCCCCGCTTGTTGCTCGAACCCTCGGGAAAAAAACACCCAGTTCCCTGAACAATCTCAACCCCTCGGAATCGCGGAGTTACATCGGCGATAGACGGGGAGCCTTGGAGAACCTGGTCGAAGGGGGTAAGCCACTTAACGACCCGATTACTTCGGAATTGGAACGGCACAAGAGGATTTTGCTTCTGTTGCGAATCGAGCGCGTAGAGAAGGCCCCCGTTTTGGGTCGGGGGACGTATAACCTTGTTTTCTGAGATGTCAGTTGTCGCTATCACCTCCTGAGTTCCGTCGCGATTGATGTCGGTAAACGATGGGGATGAAAAAACTGTGTCTCCCGCCAGCAGGAACCAACGTGTCGTGCCATCGGAGTTCAGCAGGTAGACCCTTCTATCAAATCCCCCAAATGCGATCTCGAGCTTTCCGTCGCGGTCAACATCCGAGAGCGCAGGGGTTGAGAACACTGAGTACAGCCTTTCTGAAAAGTTGGCCTGTTTCGCCCACTGAGCAAGATTAAAATCCCAGATTTTCCGGCCCGTTTTTCCCTCAAACGCAGCAACACCTCCCTTGCACTCTGATTCAAATCCTCCATACCCGATTACGACTTGTTTTTTGCCAGTACCACGCAGATCCCCGACGGCCGGAGAGGAATTGATCCGGTCTCCCGAACCTCCACAAGAATGATTTGCCGTTTTTGCAGTCCACATATGGGTGCCGTTTGAGCGATAGGCATGAATCAGTCCGTCAGCACCGGCAGCAACTATCTCCATTCCGTTCTTGAGGTCCCCATCAAGGTCCGCGATGACAGGGGAACTTCGTCGAACCGGACCCCCCGGAAGTAGTTTTCCCGGCCGAAGCGGGGCATCGGTTGAGAGACCCGGGCGATCGAATCCCGATAGTGATGGAGCATCAATCCACGAATCAGCCGTGGCGGGTAGAGGACGCCCGAGATAAGCAAGAGCGAAAGAAACGGTTGAGATATAAAATGTGCGGGAGTACATGGGAATAATATCAGGGAAATTATGTGCTCAGTGTTTCTGTGATATCGGTTAGAAGTCAAAGTAGTCTAAGGATTTGAGCCGGATCAGTTATACTGCATTCTTTACCTTTCCACTTTCGCCCCGAAATTCCCGAGAGGACAAGGGGTAAGACATTTTTTAAAAAAATTTCCTCTTAAGTCAGAACCATTTTGGTAACGTGTTAGGATTAGGGAGAGAATGACAGGAAGGGTCAGTGCTTATACTTGTGCGGGTAGTGCGGATGTACCAAGAAACGCCAAACGTATTCTTCTCCCTCGGAATTTTCAGATATTGGCTTACTTCAGAGGGGGCCCGTCGCAAATTAGATGTATACTTGCAACATTTGGCGTCTCAGGTTTCGGACACTCTAGGGGTGGAGATGTCGGTTCCATGGTCGGGCCTCTCGGAACTCGCTGAGCAGCGGCTCTCCGGAACGTATCGGTTCGAAATCGATACCCGGTTCTCGTTTATTTCACCCGAGACAGTCGCTGCTCTCACGGCTGAGCGCCCCCTCCGCATCCATCTTCCCCCCGTGAAGACGCTGCGAGCAAGCCAGGTACCCGCCGTGGGGAGAGCGCTTCATGATTTGGTTGAAACAGGACTGATTGCAGCAGTGACGCACCCCGATGGGGCCTCGGTGGCCCAATGGGATGCGCTCGTTTCGGTTCTTCCTGAGCGGCTTCGGCTGACCGTAGAGAACATGGATTGCCAGAAAATGAGCTTTCAGCGACTCACCGAGATTACCGACCTGCTGCGTCGGTATCCTCGGCTGAATGCGACATTCGATATTTGCCACTGGTTGGAGCTCGGTAGACACATTATTGACAGTGAGCTCTATCTTTTCGCCAGCATCAATCGCGAGCGAGTCGACACTATTCACTATTCGGTCCCGACCTCTTTGGCATCAGACTACGGAGACGCTGCGGAAGCGGGAGAGAGACACTTCATTGCCCACGGCAGCGGATGGGAGACCTTGCGCCCGTTGTTCAAAGTATTTTGCGGGGTACGTGACATCGTAATTGAAGGAGGAGTTCCCTTTGGAGCGACCAAACTATTCGAGGGCGAACTCGCGGAGCTTGGGTTGATTGATACGACAGGGAGTCACCCACGGCGAGGCGACCTTTCTTTTAACGCAGTGGCCTGAAACGGTACTTTGGTAAGGTAGACATTTTTTAGGGCTATTTATCCTTCTCGACCGTCCTCTTGTGCCACTCGTAAACGGGCATATTTCAGCAACAATCGCTTAGAAACAGGAGGAGACTCAAATGCGATGGTGATCTTTGCCTGTTCGGGTTTTTTTGTGACATCGCCCTCAATTCTTGTGATGGCACCGAGCCCGAAGGTCGGGTGAAAAACTCTGAGCCCAATTGCAACCTGCTCAGATGAGAGAAGAGGGCGCGGGTCCTCCGCCTGAAATGAATCAGCAGAGCGAATTGTCGGATGGGGCTGCCCACTCGCCGTTAGTTGACCGGGGCTGGCTCGCCGGTTCTCACCGAAACCGACGGGGGATTGCGCAGGCCTCGTTCGATTACGACTGACCTTCCCCCAAAGTCGGCTATGTTCTTGCTCAACCGGTTCGTATCGTGTCGCATGCAGGACACTTGCTTCAGTAACAGCCTCCACGAGGTTACCCGGAATGTCACGCAAAAATCGACTTGCAAAGCGGACACCCCCGGACGAACCGAATCCTCCTCCCGCTGAGAACATCTCCCGTTGCATAGAACGGGTCAGGAACAGTTTTTTCATCGCTCGGGTGATTCCGACATAACAGAGCCGACGTTCCTCCTCGAGTGCGGGGGGATCTTCAAGTGAGCGATAGTGTGGGATGAGGCCCTCCTCAAGTCCGGTGAGAAAGACGACAGGAAACTCCAATCCTTTAGCGAGGTGGAGCGTTGTCAACGAGACCGCGCCACTGGGGCCTCCTTGATCCTCACGGGGCATGTCAGCGCTCGAACTGAGCGATATTCTGTCGAGAAAGGTCGCGATCGTCTGAGTAGGATTCTCCCCAGCGAGATCGAATTGCGCGGAGAAACCCTGCAGTTCGACCAGGTTCTCTATGCGCGATTGAGATTCATCTCCTCCGATAGCCTCAAGTCGGGCGCGATATCCTGATGACTCTACTATCTCTCGGATAAGATCCGACAATGAGAGGAACTGGGCCTTGGCGAGGAGCTGATCGTAAAGTTCAACAAAACGGGCTATCGGCTTAGCCTGGTTGGCGACAGAACGAGCCACCTGAATAAGGTTCATCCGATGAGCTCCCGCGATTGATTCAAGCTGTCCGATGGCGGTCGCCCCAATTCCGCGGGGAGGTGTATTAATGACTCGGAGCACTGATTGAGAATCATCGGGGTTTATCAAGATTCTCAGGTACGCGAGAATATCTTTAACCTCCTTTCGGTCGTAGAACTTGAGACCACCGAAAATCCGATAGGGAATCTTCGCGGTGATGAGAGCATCCTCGAGCGCGCGAGATTGAGCATTGGTTCGGTAAAAAATAGCGATCGAAGAGTAAGAGAGTGTCGGGTCAGTTGTCACTTCACCGATGGTTCGTGCAACATACTCGGCCTCGTCTGTTTCATCCTGACCAACGAACAGAGAGATCGGATCCCCCTCTTTTCCTTCCGTCCAAAGATTCTTCTCCTTTCGGTGTCTATTCTCGGAAATAACTGAATTAGCAGCCTTGAGGATCGTACCAGTTGACCGATAGTTCTGATCGAGCACCACGACCGAAGTTCCCGGGAAATCGAGATCGAAGTTGATGATGGTAGATACTTTGGCTCCACGAAATGAATAAATGGATTGATCATCATCGCCTACTACGAGGATATTACGTCTCGGCTCCGCGAGCATTTTAAGGAGAAGATATTGAACCTTATTGGTATCCTGAAACTCATCCACCAGGATGTAGTGAAGGTGGTGTTGATACAGTTGGAGTATATCGGGACGAGTACGAAAAAGGAGGAGCGTCTTGCAAAGGAGATCGCCGAAATCCATCGCCTGAGCCCGGAGCAGTGCATACTGGTATTTTCCGTATAACTCCGCTGCGACGGAGAGGTTATACGAGCCTTTTATCGTCACTGCTTTCTCTGGCTCAATATCCTCGTTTTTCCACCGATCGATGCAACCTAAAACAAATGTCGGGGTAATATTTTTGTCAGTTACATTCTGCTCCTTGAGGACCTTTTTCATGAGGCTGGTGGAGTCTTGGTCATCATAAATAACAAAATCTCCGGGAAAGCCTATGAGCTTGCCATGCCGCCGAAGTATGCGAAGGCATGCCGAGTGGAATGTGCTAACCCACAGCCCTTCGGCCTGGTCGTGGAGAAGAGCTTTCAGCCGATGTTTCATCTCATCGGCGGCTTTGTTGGTGAAGGTAACGGCGAGGATATCCTGAGGTCTCGCCCGTTTACTGGTGATAAGGTGGGCAATGCGGTGCGTAAGGACTCTCGTCTTCCCACTTCCTGCGCCCGCTAATACGAGAAGGGGCCCGTCTCCATGTGTGACCGCAGCGAGCTGCGGAGGATTCAGGGAGGTTCCGACGCGGGATAGTTCGTCTGACAAATCGATAACTTCTGCACTCGTGTTCACTGAGGGGCTCCACGAAGGTGAGGGGTAGAACGCAGGTTGTGTCGTAGTAGGGACTCACGACGTTGTCGGGCTGAAAAGGCTTTCAGGGTTACACTACTTGTGTTTTCCCTCGGAGGCAAAGAGCGACCAATCGTCAGATTTTGATTTTTTGTTTTATATTATCGACCGTAGTATCCTCTCGGTTTCGGGTGAATGGGGAGATTTTCATTCGTATCAAGGGGTTCTATGATTTTATACCCCGTTCTCCCCAGCTTTTCCACAGTTATCCACAGAGTTATCCACAGGTGTGGATAACCGGTATAGTCGGGGATATATCTGTGGATAACTCTTACAATAATTTGATAAAATAAGACTATTTATGTCAACTGACTACGTTAGAAAGGACCATTTGTACCAGCGGGCGAAGAGTGAAGGGTACCGGTCTCGAGCGGCGTTCAAGTTGATCGAGCTTAACGATCGTTTTCACATCCTGAAGCCAGGCCGCTCTGTCCTTGACCTAGGAGCGTGGCCTGGAGGGTGGCTTCAGGTTGCCCGTCAGCGAACCAAGGGTGGAAAGGTTGTTGGCGTCGACCTTGTTGCGATTGAACCGTTTGGGGATGGGCCGAGAGAAGATGCCGTGCGGCTCATCCAGGGGGACGTTCGCGATGAGAGCACAATCGCGCAGCTCCTCTCGTACTCTCCTGAGCGATTTGATATCGTATTATCCGATATGGCCCCGAAGCTGACCGGTATTCGCGAACTTGATGCGGTGGCTTCCGTCGGATGTGGTGAGCTTGCCTATTGGGCGGCTGAGCAGCTCCTTCGCCCGGGTGGCTCTTTCATTGCAAAGTTATTTAAGAGCGATGAGGCCCAGACATTTTTTCGATTGATTCGGCCCGCCTTTGAAAAGCTTCATAGGGTGGAGCTCAAGTCGACCCGAAAAACATCGAATGAATTTTACTGCGTAGGACTCGGCTTTCGTCATATTGGCGGGTGATCGCATCGAGATACAGATGATTATTATTCGTTAGGTGAGAGATTTCCGTGATTACCGCGATTGAGCATCTGGGTAGGACCGTTATCCGGTGTGGAGCGATAGCCCACCACCATGTGAGCTTATGGGGTGCGGCGTGGGTATTTCTCGGGCGCATTTTGTATCGGCTGTTTCGATATCGTCCCCGGGTATACCTTCTTTTCGTGCAACTTTTTCAAATAGGGGTCAATTCTACCTTAGTAATCGCTCTGATAGGGCTCTTCACCGGTGCAGTTCTCGCAGTCCAGGCTGAGTATACGCTTACCAAATTTGGGGCGACGGCTTTCACCGGCTCGGCTGTGGCGCTGAGTCTCATTCGAGAGCTGGGTCCGGTCCTCACCGCTCTCATGGTAATAGGGCGTGCAGGCTCTGCCATCACGGCCGAGATCGGTATAATGAAGATAACCGAGCAGATAGATGCGCTGCGGTCGATGGCGGTCGATCCTCTGTCATATCTGATGGTTCCCCGCATTCTGGCTGGACTCGTTGCGATGCCTCTCCTCGCGGCCCTATTCATAACGGTCGGGATTGCGGGGGGATATGGGGTCGCCGTTGGGCTCCTGAATGTCAGCTCTGGAGTATTCGTCTCGCAGATGATGAGCTCCGTGTCCGATGTTGACGTGTATTCTGGCTTCATAAAATCCGCGGTCTTCGGACTGCTGTTCGGTTGGACAGCTTGCTATAAAGGGTTTACCTGCAGCTATGGAGCCGTTGGGGTCAATAAAGCGACGACGCAGTCGGTGGTGACTGCATCGGTTGCGGTTTTGGTCGTAGATTATTTTCTCACCAGCATCCTGACCCGAGTTTTTCTTGAGTAGTTTTTATTTTGAGAGGAGAAGGCCGACGAGAGATGGGCCTGCTCGGCGGGGAGATTGAGTAAAGCGGTTCATCACGGAAAAAGATTGGGTTGTCATGATAGTCGTTCGCAACCTCTGCAAGTCGTTTGGCGCCCAGCAGGTCCTCCGCGACATTAACCTTGAGTTTGAGGATGGTAAGATAACTGCGGTCGTGGGACCGAGTGGTGTGGGTAAGTCGGTGCTATTAAAGATTATTACCGGTCTGATCCGACCAGACTCGGGTGAGGTTCAGATCGGCTCTGATGTAATCACGGCTCTGAGGAGTGAGGCTGAGCTAAATCGAGTTCGTCAGCGTCTGGGAGTACTCTTTCAGGGAGCGGCTCTTTTTGATTCGATGACGGTCTTTGATAATATCGCGTTCCCGCTTACTGCCCGCGTTCGGCTATCTCGTAAAGATACTCAGCGTAAAGTGCTCGAAATGGCGGATGCGCTCGGGCTCGAGCGATATTTGACTCTCCTGCCGGGAGAAATATCGATGGGCACCAGAAAACGTGTGGGGCTAGCGCGGGCGTTGATAACCTCTCCTCAGATAGTGCTCTTCGATGAGCCGAATACCTTTTTAGACCCCCTTGTGGGTCAGGAGGTGTATGACCTTATCAAGCTCTCTCGCGAGCGGTGGAAGTTCACGGGAATAGTGATCAGTCACGAGTTGCCCGAGGTTTTTCAGGTCTCGGATCGAGTAGTGATGCTGTTGCAGGGAGAGGTAATTTTTGATGCACGACCGAAGGATATGCAGCGCAGTAGCGATCCTCGGGTGGTTCAGTTCTTACAGGGAAAGACAGATGGTCCTATCCAAATCCAGTAGCGAAGAGGTTCGTCCTCCGATTATCCCTCCCCGGACCTTCACGGTCGAATTTCTTGTCGGGGTTTTTGCTCTGATCGGAGTAGGTGCAGGAGGGTGGCTCGCGGTGGGTCTCGGCGGAGTCGCTTTTTTTGATGGAAATCAGTATGTGCTGAACGCTGAGTTCGATAATGTTTCAGGACTGAAGAGGGGGGCATCGGTTGAGATAGCGGGGGTCCCCGTTGGCCAGGTCGCAGATATTTCCCTCAATGATCCGGGGGCAATCGTCTCTATGAGAATAAATAACGACGTGCCAGTGAAAGATGACGATATCTTCTCAATTCGGACGAAGGGCATCATCGGAGACCGATTTGTAAGGATCTCCAGGGGGGGGTCAGATATCACTCTCGAGCCGGGCGCTACCGTGACAGAGACTGAGTCAGTAGTAGATCTCGAGGATGTAATTGGAAAGATTGTCCACAGTATGACGAGGGGTGATGATTCGAAAAGTGACAGCGGGGATAAAGGCTCTGAAATCGAGTAGTGCCTTAAGGGAAGCTAGATAGGTCTTGCTAGAGCGAGTAATCAAGATGAATAACAAAACGGTTCGGGTTTTCGTGGGCGGTGCTCTCAGTCTTCTTCTGAATGTGGGCGGACTCGGTATTTTTCCAATTCTATCGATTTCGGTGGTCAACGCTGAAGTCACGCTTCCCTCCCCCCGGGATGAATTACGGATAACTATCGACAAACTTGTCGACACAGTGGAAAAGACTCAAGGTGCCGCTAAAACCGCCGAGCGAAAGAAAGCGCTCCGAGAGATAATCCGGCCTAAATTCGATTTCTCAGAGATGTCAGTTCGGTCGCTTGGACCTCTTTGGAGGGATTTGCCCGCGACTCAACAATCTGAATTTACGGTAATATTCTCAGAATTGCTCGCCCGGACCTACCTGAGTCGAATAGAGACGATAGAGCGGGGAATGGTCATCATCGATGGCGAGAAGGTGTATGCAGCTCCCGCGGGGGGAGAGGCGCGAGCCGTTGTCAGAACGATAGTAAGTCAGAAGGGGGATAAGTTTCCGATACTTTACAAAGTTGTATTCCGTGAAAACCAGTGGCGGGTGTACGATGTTGTCATAGAGAATGTCGGTTTAGTGGCAAATTATCGAAACGAATTCTCGGGAATCATTCGGAGGGAAGGGTTTCCTCGCTTGATGGAGCGGCTCAGAGAAAAGGTGGGAGAAGGGGTTTCATAGTAGGTAAGAGCTCCCCTTCGGTTTGTTATATGCCCCAAACGCACTGCGGGCGGGAGCTTTGAGCGTTTAGGAGAGATTTTCCCTGAGGCCCCTCAGTAACGGTAGGGAGCAAGGAGGCACTATTAACGCAGACCTAAGTGTATACTCTTTTGTTGCCATCGGCTTCGTTGGGCTTTTCGGAGTTATCATAGGAAGCTTCGCAGCGTGCTGCATCTACCGTATCCCTCGTGGCCAGTATTACACTTACTCCGACGAAGAATTTGATGCGCTTGGTGCTACCCTTCCTCCCCCAACCCCTTTCAATGACCCTCCCCGTTCGGCATGTCCACAATGTCGGGCTCAGCTTACCTGGTGGCATAATATTCCGATCGTGAGCTGGTTTTTGCTCCGAGGGCGGTGCTTCTTTTGTCATGAGAGGATTCCTTTTAGATACGTCCTCGTCGAAGTCCTTACTTCTTTGTCTGCGATTGCCACGTATCTCCGCTTTGGTATGACCCCAACCGGAGGGGTCATTTTTGCGCTTATCGTGGCGCTTATTATTCTCACCTTCATTGATATCGACTGGTTTATACTTCCTGATGTGATTACCCTTCCAGGGACAGCGATAGCGCTCGGAGTGGCAATCATCAATCAATTCTTTGAAATATTCAGTGAGCCGATCGTGGCCAGCCTTTGGGATAGTTTCTATGGGCTTTTATTCGGAGCAGGAGCGCTGTGGATGGTTGCTCAGCTATATCTCTGGATTCGTAAGATTGATGGCCTGGGATTGGGAGATGTCAAGCTTTTGATGATGACGGGGATTCTGATGGGCCCAGAGGTCTCGATATATTCCATCTTTGTCGGCTCCGTAGTCGGTGCAGTGGGAGGTATCCTTACCCTCCTCATTCAGAGAAAAAGTATCCGTCAGCACTACATCCCGTTCGGACCTTATCTCGCGATTGCAACAGTGATGTACATCTTTTCGGGAATGTGGGTTATTGAGAAGTTTGTCGAAGCGATGGGTTCGGTCATTCAGAGCGCGTTACCACTATGAAAGTGCTCCTTTCCTCGTCAATCGTGATTCATCCTCATCAGTTCTTGGGAGTTTTTCAGGTTGAAACCATAGACCATAAAGCTATCGAGGGGCATTTACGGGAGGAGGGGCATCCGCGTTGGGACGTAATTCTCCTCGGAGAAGAGTCACTATCAATGGATCGGATTCTTCTCCGAGTGTGTGCTCAATCGACTCCCATCGTGGTGGTGGGGCAGCCATCGTCTCAATTGGTCGCCCTCGGCCGCGACATTGACCCATTCGCGCTTCTCGCATCGCCCCTTCGTGAGAGCGATTTCGATTTACTTATGGCTCAGCTCCAAGGTCAAGATCTGTTAAAAAGTAAACAGCTCAAAGGGAAGAGTTCTCCGACAGCGAGCTTCATAGCGGTAAGTCCTATCATGCAGGAGATTCGTACCCTTGTAGACCGACTTGCTCCCTTCTCGACTACCGTTTCGATAACCGGAGAATCAGGGACGGGAAAGGAGGTAATAGCTCGGTCGCTACATCGGGGTTCTCCTCGAGCAGATCGGTCCTTTATCGCAGTCAATTGCGGTGCCATTCCAGAGGGGCTTGTTGAATCTGAACTATTCGGGCACAAAAAAGGCGCATTTACCGATGCAACTCACGACAAGATCGGCCTCTTTGAGCAGGCAGCCGGAGGGACTCTTTTTCTTGATGAAATAGGAGAACTTTCGCTCTCGCTGCAGGTAAAACTGTTGCGAGTCCTCCAAGAAGGAAGAATACGACCGATCGGAGGCGAGGAAGAGGTCTCTATAGATGTACGGCTTATTGCTGCAACTCATAGGGATCTTGAAAACGAGGTGGCACGCGGGACCTTTCGAGAAGATCTTTTCTATCGGCTTCAAGTAGTCACGATTCACCTCCCCCCACTCCGAGATCGGCCTGAGGATATAGCTCCTCTCGCCGATTACTTCGTCAAAAAGCACTGTAAACGGCTAAAGCTTAAGATTCGTGGCATTTCGCCTGAGGCTATGGATATTTTGTGCAAGTATCCGTGGAAGGGAAATGTCCGAGAGCTTGAAAACTGTATCGAGCGAGGGATTGTGCTCACGGAACAGGATGTTATCGATGTTGATAGCCTTCCGCCATTAGTTCGTTCATTATCGAGAACAGGTAAACTAACAGGTCCTTTCATCCCTCCCGATGAGACCTCAATAAAAAAATTAACCCAGGAAATTGAGATAACCCTGATTCAGCGGGCTCTTGATCGTACGGGAGGAAATCGGACGAGGGCGGCAAAACTCCTCGAGATCAGCCACCGGGCATTATTGTACAAATTGAAGGGATACGGTTTGGCTGATTAACTAGATCTTTAGTGTTCCCTGATCTCTCAGTCGAGGTTGGTATTATTGACTTGATGATTACGGATGTAATCACTGTTAGTACCTTGATATAGGGGGCTGAGGATGGGCTTATTTCAAAGGCGTGAATCGTTAGAACGTGTGAGATGGATATCTGTACAATCCGATTTCGACTCTTCGTTTAGCTTTCCGTTTCAATATAAACGTTCGGATTAACGATTTATTTCCTTCGGGCTAATTTGACTCGAGACTAACCAGTATTCTTCATTCCACTAGCAATTCCATTGATACTTAGCTGAATAGCCCGCAATATCTCCCCGCGCTCGGCATCCCCCTCTTCGAGGGAACGGTACCTCTTGAGAAGGTCAACTTGAAGATAGCTCAGAGGATCCAGGTAATGACGGCGAATAAAGAGGGTATCTTTAAGGAGGGGCTGGCTATCGAGGAGCTCGTTTTGTTGAGTTATTGCGCAGATCATTTCGATCGTGAGGGCGTGCTCAGCAAGAAGTTTGTTGAGTAATCTATCTCGAATCTCAGGCTCGATGACAAGTTCGCCGTATCGCTGCATGATGAGAGGGTCTGTTTTGGCGAGCGTCATTTCGCAGTTGGCGATGATGTTTGAGAAGAATCGCCAGGAAGCAAACATCCTCTGAAGGGTTGCCATCGAATCAATACCACTTGCCTGGTATGTCGCGAGGGCTGTGCCAACACCATACCAGGTTGGAAACACGCACCGATTCTGTGTCCACGAGAATACCCATGGAACTGCTCGCAGGTCTTCGATACCACGGGCTGCCCCTCGCTTGGTCGGGCGGGAGCCGATATTCAGAGTTGAAAGCTCCCCGATGGGAGTGAATTGCTGATAAAACGAGACAAATGCGGGATCTGTGACAAAGTTGCGATATGCGGCATAGCCAACTTCGGCTATCCTTTCCATTGTAGAGTGAAAAGACGTGGGGATAGGCTCTTGTGAACTTCTCGATGAGGAAAGGATGACGGCACTGACCATTTCTTCAAGGTGTCGTCGGGCTATTGTTTCGTTGGCATAATTAGTCGAGACCATTTCTCCCTGTTCGGTGACGCGAAGTCGGCCGTCGACCGTGCCCTCGGGTTGGGCAAGGATTGCCCGATAAAGGGGGCCTCCCCCTCCTCTGCTTGTTGTACCGCCTCGGCCGTGAAATATTCTGAGGGTAATTCCGCAATTACTCGATTCCGCAGCCATTGCGAGTTGAGCCTTGTACAGCTCCCAGTGGGCTTTAAGGTAGCCACCATCTTTGTTGGAATCGCTGTATCCGACCATTACTTCCTGGGTCATTCTGCGGGCTCGTAGGTATCTCTGATAAGCGACATTCTCGTTAAGAGCACTGAGCACTTGATGACTTCGATCAAGGTCATCAATAGTTTCAAACAGAGGGACTACCGTGAGGTCGGCCCGCACTGGCTCTTCATGGTGAATCTCGACAAGACCAGCCTCCTTGGCAAGGACAAGAACCGTGAGGACGTCGCTCGGCTGTTCGCACATACTTATGATGTATTGCTGAATAGCATTTTGACCGTAAAGCTTTTGAGCCGAATGAATAGCCCGAAAAACCTCGAGCACCTGCGCGCTGTCGGTTGAGCATGACACTGTCACTGGCAGAAGTGGGCGGGGTTGAAGAAGCTCGTGAGTGAGGATTTCGTTCTTCTCGGACTCAGTAAGTTGGCAAAAAACTACCTTGTATCCTGCTATTGAAAGAAACTCCTCAATAGCACGACGATGACGTGAGCTGTGCTCCCGGATATCGAGGGTCGCAAGATGAAATCCAAAGACCCGAACCTGGGTTATTATCGGATCGATGTAGCATCGGGCAATCCGCTCTCCTCGGTGTGATGAGAGACTATCTCTTACAATGAGAAGTTCCCGCTCAAGCTCAGAGGCATCGTGATAGGAACCCAGCGGTTTACTCGGGTTAAGGGTAAGGGAGAGCCGCGCCCCCATCAGTTCCAGTTTTCTCCGATATAATTCCCGGGGATTATCAAACTGTGAGTGTTCATTGAGTTCAGTGAGCAAAGTAATATCTCGCTGAATACTTTCACGAAGAGCGGTTGATACGGATACCTCTTTTATCGACTGACTTAGTGCAGTGCTCGCGCGTTTCAGCCCTTTTATGTACAAGTTGACTATCAATTCGTGTTGAAGCCGAAGCGTCTCGAGAGTTAGATCGGGAGTCACGTTATGATTCCCATCACGGTCTCCCCCGATCCAGCTTCCAAATCGAAGAAATGGATGATGATTTGAAAGAGGCACGGCCCCGAAATGAGCCCGAAAAGACGCAGTCAGGCCTTCATACAGCTGCGGAACAAGACCACAAAGGACTCGATCAAAGTAAAAGAGTCCCTGCTTTACCTCGTCGAGGACAGAGGGTCGGGAGCTCCGGACCTCCTCAGATTGCCACCATGTGGTGAGCTCGCTCATCATTGTCTCGGCAATAATCTCTGGTCGCTCGCCGAGGGGATAGCCTTCGGTGAGCATTCGGGTAAGAGCATCGGAAATTCGTGAGAGAAGCGACAGGATCGTGCGCCGTTTTGCCTCGGTCGGGTGAGCAGTAAAGACGGGTATGACCTCCATTCGCTCAATGAGGGACGAAACCTCCTCTCCGGTAACACCCTCCTGCCTGAGCCTCTGAAAGCTTCGCTCTATCGAGTTCTCACCGAAGCTCTGATTCTTGTGGAACGATACGTAGCTTTGATACTCCGCAACCTTTTGTTCTGCGAGATTAACAAGCTGGAAATAGGCAGTAAAAGCTTTCACTATCTCGTACGCCCGTTGAACGGGAAGGTTGGAGGTTAGTGATATCAATCTGCGATATGACTCATCCGAGTAGTGAGTCCGAACCTCTCGTGCCGTTTTGCGGATCTCCTCTTCCTGATCAAAGCGCTCGGTCGTACACTGCTCTTTGATGACGTTACCGAGGTAAGTGCCGATTATGCGGATGATATTTCGCAGCTGTTGGCTCATTGAAGTGGGCCTTTGTGGGAAGTACGTTTAGATAAGTCACCCCGATAATGCAACGGATTGGGAAGCTGCGAAATATGGGAATAGCTCGGCATTGACAGACAACACGATCCATCTAGAACCCTTATTGGGACGGTGTGACGAAGAATCAAGAGTATTGTTCGAGGGGAAGAGTCATGAACAAGAAATTAGGAAAGGGTGTCGGCTCAGGCGAGGCAGAAAGATTCAACAAAGTCCTTCCACTGATGCAGGGCAAGCGGGGAGTCGCTCCTTTTGTTTCTCTTGGTCCACTGATCCTGCTTGCCACCTTGGTAGGCCGCTCAAGCGCGGAGGTCTACGAATGGACTGACTCGCGGGGGGTACGGCATTTTGCTTCTCAGAAGGTGGGGGACGAATTTAAAAAAGCGGCTCTGCCTCCCCTTCTCAAGGAGCGCTCAAAACCGATGGCAAAAAAGCCGGAAGGGTGCGGCGGGCATGGCGGCATTAGCTGCCAGGCGGGGGCTGACGACGATGGGTCGGTAATCTGTTTCGATGGTTTTCGGGGGGCAAGTGCCCGATTCCGTTTTTCTTGTTCATCGCCCAAGCTGACGGTGACTGCTGTGGAGGCTGCCGCTGGAGCTGGAAGTTACAAGGTAGTGATAAGGAATGATTCGGGCGTTACCGCAGAAAAACCGGTCATTACCTTGCCACCCGAACTTGGTAAGCCAACTATCTCCGGGCCAGAGTCGATAGCTCCTCTCGAGCTTGCGGAGTTTCTCGTTGCGGGAACCACCGCGGCACCGGCTGCACCCCAAGTGGCGGTGGGATGCGGGAATTGTGGCTAAGACCCCTGATAAGGTGTATTGAATTGTATCCTCTACATCTGTCGGCAAATTGATCAGTATCCCCTGAAAAAAGTGTTGCCCTCTGAAAGGAGCACTCCCGTCAGGAGGTATCTTTTTTTCAGCCCCCACTAGCTAGCCTAACGTCCTATCGCGGGAAAGGTTCGCTTCATCAGACGGTAGATGCGACGAGCAGGTGGTATCAGCGTGTTTTTTACATTTCGGTAAAGAGTCGTTTGGGCCGGAGAAGGTAGAGAGCGTTTGGGGGTCTTAAGAAGAACGGCGACTGCCTGTGCCGTTTGGTCCCATGAAAAATGATCGCGAATGAAATGATAGCAGCTGGCCGAAGCCTGCTCGAGCCACTCGGGCGATTTAAGAGCCCTTTCGATGTAACGGATAGCCTCAGCGGGATTTGCCAGGAGGTAGGGACACACTTCAGGATGCGCCCCGACATCAAGGGCTAGGCTGAAAGTTCCGAGTGCTTGTGCCTCGGTCACCGGAAGGTTAAAACCCTCCCACAGACTCATCGATACAAATATATCAAGGCTCCGCAGATAGGTTGTTTTCTCTTCGTCTGAGAGATTTAGGTGAGGAATAATACCTCGCTGGCAAAACTGTTCAGCGTCCTCTTCGGTTCCTCTGCCAGCAGCGTGAAATGCTATTGGCAGCCCTTTTTTTTGGACCTCTTCAGCGAGAGAAAGGAAGAGATGATTTCCCTTGTATTGGGCCTCTCCCTTACCCAGCCGCATAAGGGTACCTACCCGAATCGTACCATCCCGAGAAGTTCCGAAATCAAGGGAGCTCTTTACCCCCAAGTCCGGCATGTGATCTGCTGCAAGAGTAACAACGGTGGCATCGGGCCAGCCGATGTCATGTTTAATAAAATCGGATATAGCCACAACCCTATTCACCCGTGGGTACACACACTCTCGTTTGAAATTCTGGATTAGCTGACGTTGCCGACCATCTTTTTCAAAAAAAGCGGGTGTTGGATCGCCGTTTTCCCAGGCCCACGTCTCAAACTCATCAGTCAGTTCCGGTAATGTCTCAAAATAGGGGGACGTATGAGCAGCAATCACGGTAACCTTGAGTGACCGCGCAAGAGCTCTGACACCTTCGGAGGTGGGAGCGACGTTGTGTACCGGGAGCCAATCGAATGATGCATCAGCTCGCTCTGCTCCGACGTGCACATCAATACCCTTGGCGCGTAACCGGCGAGCTATCTCTCCTATTTCAAGACTTACGCCCCAACCTCTTTCCATCATGACCGAGAGGAATAAAATCGATCTCATAGGCCACAACCTCTTATATAAGCGCCAAAATGGCGGAGAAATCTTCGCCTATCCCCCCAGTGCTCCTCACCTTTCGGACGAGTTCCATTCTCTATGTGCACGATAGGACCGAGATTTACGCAGGTGCTCCGATAACCGAGTCGATGGGCCTGGAGACAAAGAGCTACGTCCTGGCACTCTGCTTTGTAGTCCTGGTCAAATCGCCCAGCTAAGCGAAACAGCTCTCGTTGCATCATTAAAAAGGCACCGGTCACTGCCGGATAGGTTGCGGCTTGAGGAGTATCTGCCGATTTTTGGTGTCGTCCTGCATTGATGTGGTAAGGAAGTCCCCAAACCTCTTGATCTTTAAGAAACATGCATCCCATGTGTTGAATCGAACCGTTAGGGAATGCCATAACCGCGCCAAGAATACCCGTGGAGTCATCAGAGTTTAAATACTGATATCCAGTGTGGAGTGCTCGACCATCACTCGGCAGAATGATGTCATTGTTCATAAAAAGAACGGTCTGAAATCGTGCAGACTCCTCCAAAAGATTATTACAGCGTGAGAAATGGTAACTGAGTTCGCTCACAACGGTGAAGTTTTCCGGCAAATCGCGATAGGCCGAGAGAGTTTTTTTATCGGATGTCCCGGTATCACCGATGATTACCTCAAATCCTAATCTGTCTGCAGCAAATGCGCTCTCTTCTCTCCGGAGTTGTTCGAGAAGGGGGATGATGAAGTTTGGAGCATCTTTGTTAAGAATAATCACGGAGAGTCCTACCGGTAAACCAGAGGAGAGGAGGCTGACTGATGCCGTGGTATGTGTTGCCATTAAAGCGCGAGCATGGTTCGAGTGATCTGAGTAAATGTTCAAACGCGCTGATCGCCCCTGTGAGTGAAACTCCTCATTCGTATTACTGACCGGATCAATACCGAAACGACGAAGGCGGGGCGGGAATGCCAATTGATAGGGGATTGGGTTAAGCGAGAGGTTTGGATTATAGTTGCAATCGCTATCAATTTCTCTGGACCACCGCTCACGCATAATCTCAGCCTCGGCGGCTAGAATTTTCGAGCGATGGTTGAGGGAACCCTCTGTGGAGCGAGTTTTTGATTCGTGATGAATAATGCCGATAAGAGGCAGCACAACATTTCGGTACCCCGCTCTTTTTAGTTTAAGGCAAAGGTCGACATCATTAAAATTAACGGCAAGATGCTCTTCATCAAATCCTGCCACTGATTCGAAAAGAGATCTCCTTACCATCAGACAGGCAGCGGTTACCGCTGAACACTCATGAGCGTAGTTAAGAAGGTTCATGTAATGAGGTTTTTCGCTGAAGGAACCGACGAAACTATGTGCCGCTAAATCAGCCACACCGAGTACAACCCCGCCGTGCTGAACCGATCCGTCATCGTAGCGAAGCACAGTCCCAACGGCTCCGACGCGTGAGCATCTTGCAAACGTGCGTAAGGCCTCAAGCCAGCCCGGCTCGGTGAACTCCACGTCATTGTTCAGGAAACAAAGGTACTCACTGGTCGTGGAAGAGGTTGCAGCGTTATTAAGTTTCGAGAAATTAAACGGGCCGGGACTATGGAGGATATGATAGCGATCCTTGGTTCGGAGAAGATTAAGAAATTCGAGGGTTTGCTCGTCGCTGGAACCGTTGTCTACTATCACTACCTCGTACAAGAGACCCGTGGTTGAACAGGTCCTTTCGATTGATTCAACGCACGGGCGGAGCAGATCAAGTCGATCTTTCGTAAGAATGATGATCGAAACTTTTTCCGAGAAAAGCCCCTCCTGACAGTCTTCTGGAGCCTCTTTCAACGACTTAGTCCATCGGCTACAAACCCCGATGACATCAACCTTCTTGGGATTTCGCGTATTCCAGCTATGGCCGGGCCGGTTATGGGCAATGAGATAGGGTACGTGAATCGTTTCATCCCGTTCGATAGTGACGGCATGCGCTCGAAGAAAGTCCTGATACTCTTCCCACGAACCTAAGTGTCGCTGAGGTTTGGATGAGATTGCTCTGAGGTCTATAAGTCCACCCGAACCAAAGAGGTCTGTTTGGCAAGCCAGTAGGTTATCCCATTCTGGTTTGAATACGGGGTCTGATCTTGTCCCGTCTGATTCAATCGTATCTTCATCACAAAATATTAATTTTGCGGCCGTATTTTCGAGAAGATGCTGAGTGATAAGAGTTGTATAATGGGGGGCAAGAGTAGTGCCAGAACGGAGAATACCCAAAAAGACCCGCTTCCCAGTCTGTGGCGATTGTTCTAAAAGAGGCGAAATATTGCCCGTATCAACAGAGAGGTCAGAACTTACCGGATTTGGATTGTCTATAAAGCAATCCCAATTACTGAGTAATTGTTCCTTAAGAGAAGTAATTGTTTTATCTAAGGCGGCTGGATCCCGATCGTTTACGATCAAAAAGTGAATTTTAATGTCGCTTTTATCGAGTCTTGCCGCGATATCTCTCAATGCCGATTGAGCTGCGTCATCAATCTCGTCATATTTCTTGACCCATTCTTCAAAGATTATGCGCTCTTGCAAGCTCGCGAGAGCTGTCTTGAGCCAACAGCCACTTTTGAGTATATCTTCCTCTGAAATTACCTGCAGGGCCTCTTTTCCAAGAATTGAGCAGGTAGGTACCCTCTTATCACCCGCACTCAGATAGTGCTGCAAGGAGGTCTTTTTTGGTTCATCTTGGGTTTCAAGCCTGGTGCGATAGTAACAGGGATCGAAAAAAGGATTTGGTCGGCAGCCGAGCTTATCACCTTGCTGAATATAGTGAATGAGAGGGTTCTCTCCGGTGTGTAGAAGGTGCCGATGCTGGGCCTGATAGTAGGCCGAGATGAAGAAAGGATGGGGATCCCGTCCCTCATAAGCCCCCCGTAGCAGGTAATGTCGCAGAGGGGGAATCCCAGCCCGCGCAACATCACCGTTTTTCGCAAGGTAGAAAGCCCCATCAAATAGCCCTGAATCTTCGACAAGTCTCGCGTTCTCGGGTAATGCCAATCGAATGCATGCTTTTCGATAGATGTTTTGTAGGCTTTTCATCGGCATTAAATTTCGAGTACTTCTCTTGTTCGTTCGTCGAGCAACCGGGGTAAAATGAGTTAGGAATTAAACAACTATTTACCGAGCTTTTCAGCTTGATTTGCTCGAATCGACCGCGATCGTTACCCTTGGATATTGATCTAAGAGAGCTCTCCGAGTCAATCTTTCCGGGTGATCGAAGAGAGGTGCCGATATCGGCCTAGTTAGTTGATGAACGGGGTGTTGCTGATGATGAAAAAACTAAAGCAAGTATTGGAGCGTAGGAGGTTCGCTGGTAGCGCTCGTATCTTGCGAGGTTCACCCTTATTCGACGAGGAATGGTATCTCTCGCAGTATTCAGATGTGGGCATCGAGGGGCAGGACCCAGTTCTTCACTACTTGAAATATGGGGCCGAAGCAGGACGAGATCCCTCCCCGAACTTCGACACATCTTTTTATCTGGGGTTATACCCTGATGTTTGTGAAGCTGGGGTCAACCCCCTCATTCACTTTATCTGTCACGGGCAGAAGGAAGGTCGAAGTCCACGTTCACCAGATGTCGTTTACGCTACTCTCAATGATAGCCCTCTTTTTGATCGGGCCTGGTACCTCGATAAAAATCCAGATGTGTGTGCGAAGGGAGACGACCCCGTACGGCACTATATCGAACAGGGCGCTCGAGAGGGGCGAAATCCATCGCCGGTTTTTGAGACGGGCTTTTACCTTTTGGCTTATCCGGATGTCGCCGAGGCTGATATCAATCCGCTCTATCATTTTATTGCATTTGGTCAGTCAGAAGGGAGGAGCGCGACCCTTTCTGAGTACCAGTACGAAACTTTGAGTAAAAGTTTACTTTTTAATCAGGAGTGGTACCTGAATAATCATCCCGAGCTCCTTGAGTCGGGTTGTGATCCGATCCGTCATTATATCGATATCGGCGCAAGAGAGGGCTGGGATCCATCGCCGGCGTTTGAGACTCTCTTTTATCGCAACACCTACCGAGACGTAGGAGAGTCAGGGCTCAATCCTCTTTACCACTTCCTCATGATAGGACAGCGAGAAGGACGAGCGATTACTGCAAGTCAGCATCAATTTGCTTTAATCGTCAGCAATCGTATCAGAAATATTCAATCATACCGAGCGGAAATAAAGGACTTTACTGAGAGAACGCGAAGGGATCGAATATATTGCGCAATTCGAGAGCCGAGAATCGCGATTTACACGGCGATTGTCGATAATTATGACTCGATTAAACTACCTCAATACCTTGATCCTAGATTCGATTATGTTGTGTTCACTAACGAGCCACTTTGCGATACGGGGATTTGGGCCATACGTCCCATCGCGTTCTTTGATGTGGACCCCACTCGCACGAGCCGATTTATTAAGACCCATCCGATTCAGCTTTTGCCTGACTATGATATTGCGGTCTGGATTGATGCAAACATCTTGATTATCGGAGATTTTTTCCCTTTGATCGAGGCGTTTCTCAAATCGGGCAGAGGAGTTGCTGCCGTGCCACATCCGCTCCGGCAAACAATTTATCAAGAGGTCGTTGCATGCTCCAAGGATGAGCGGGATAGAGTTGATCTCATGGAGCATCAAGTGGAGCTCTATCGTAATGAAGGGTTTGAGCACGCTGATCTGATTGAGGCAAACTTTTTGTTCTTTGATTTGAGGCAACCGAATGTCGGGAAATTTCTCGAGGTCTGGTGGCGGGAGCTCGATCGATTTAGTAAACGGGATCAGCTCTCGATAAATTATGCCTTACGGATGGCCGGGGTCGAATGGTTTCCTTTAACTGAATTTCCCTCCAGCATTCGCAATCATCCCAATTTTTTGTGTCTTCCTCACGACGCTGGTAGCGGAGCAGGGCAGGATCTGCTTGATTTGCTCGGCTTTCGTTTTGCTGATCCGTACAAAGAAAAGACTTATGCGAATCATCAAGATACAGGAATGGCAAAGTCCTCGGGTAAGAGTGTGGATGTCGTTGTGTGTGTTCACAATGCTTTGGAGTATGTTATCAGATGCCTTGAATCAATCTCGAGAGTACGTCAGCAGGCTTATCATAAATTGATCGTAATCGATGATGGATCTGACGCGCTGACTAGGTCTTACCTCGACCAATTTTGTGCTGAGCGAGAGTGGGTATTGCTTGTTCGTAACGTCGAGACGGTTGGGTACACAAAAGCGGCAAATCAGGGGCTACGTGTGGCGACTGCTGATATCGTTATTTTGCTGAATAGTGATACCATCGTGACAAGGGGATGGATCGAAAAGCTGGCAGAGGCTCTTTTTTCCACGCCGGGCGCAGGGATTGTGGGTCCTTTATCGAATGCGGCAAGCTATCAATCAATTCCAGATTACCGGGGACGGGGAGAGCAAACGGCAATAAATCATCTTCCGGCACATCTTTCGCCGGAAGAGATGAATCGGCTTTGCGAACTATGGACACCAGCTACCCTCTTACCCTATGTACCGCTGATTCACGGCTTTTGTTTCGGAATTAAACGAGAGGTTATTGATACTATTGGTTTTCTTGATGAGGATAATTTTCCAAGGGGGTATGGAGAGGAAAATGACTACTGTTTCCGCGCAAGCGATGCTGGTTTTTTACTTGTCGTCGCAACCCATACCTTTGTCTTTCATGCAAAGTCAAAGAGTTATCCCGATAGCACAAGGATTGCTCTGATGAGAGAGGCATCAGACGCACTCGACCGATTACACGGTGCGCATCGCAAGCTCCGGGCGGTTGAGTCGATGGAAGGGAATCCTATTTTGAAACAATTTAGAAGGTACGCAGCAATTGCAATGTGCGAGTGATTGAGGCTCCGTGGAGTGGAAGGAGGTGTGATTCTGTAATGGCGGTGCCGTTACTCCAACCTTCTCTGATACTCGGGGTTGCGGTAGACCTCTAACGCTGCCTGGGGCTCTCCGAGAAAAACAAGACTACCTCTGGCCATCACGGCGACTTCGTCGGTGAGAGTGGTCAACGATTCGGCGCTGTGGCTCACAATAATCACCGTTTTGCCTCGGGCTATAAATTCTTTAAGCGCATTGGCTGATTTTTCATTGAACCGCTCATCGCCTACGGAAAGTATTTCGTCGACGAGGAGAATGTCGGGATCAACATCGATTGCAGCACTGAATCCGAGTCGAGCATACATGCCGGAGGAGTAGTATTTAACCGGGGTGTTGGCGAACTCCTCAAGCTCTGCAAAGCGAAGGATATGCGGAATCCGGTCGCGTATGAACGATTTCGATTTTTGATGGAGAGCGGCGTGCAGGTAGAGGTTTTCGATTGCGCTCAATTCTGGGTCGAACCCAGCGCCGAGCTCTATCAGAGATGATACCGAGCCGTTTTTTAGTACTGTTCCGGTCGTTGGAACTAGAACACCTGCGACTACCTTCAAAAGAGTGCTTTTACCGCTTCCATTACTCCCCATAATCCCAAGAACTCGCCCCTTCTTCACGGTGAGAGAAACATTAGAGAGGGCATCAAATGTCGAATAGTGGCGAAACTTCCTATCGCGGACCATTTGTATGATGGTCTCTTTGGCGGAGGTTGGGCGTTCCTTGTAGCTTCGATAAGCCACGGTGACCCCGTTTAGAATAAGAGCAGAGTCGCCCATTGCGCAGCGAATCGAGGGGTCTGAATTGATCATGCAGGAGGGATGAGAAGCGGTCATGCTAGCCATGCTCAAACGGCGTACTGTCGTGGACTAAACGAAGTACAGAAACTTATCCTCACTCCGACGAAATAACCACAAACCGCCGGTCAGCATCAGAATTGATACAAAGAGGTTAGTCAGATACTGCACCGGATCCGGAAGCACTCCCGAAAAAAGGACTCCGCGGGTAAATTCTATCTGCCGAAATAAGGGATTTGCCACAACGAGAATATCGGCGAGCCAAGGAGGCAGGTGCTCTCTCCCGTAGAGGACGGGGGACAAAAAGTAGAGGGCCTGAATGCCCACCTCGGTAATGTGCAGGGTATCCTCGAAAAATACGTTACTCGTCGCCAGGAGCAAGGACAAGCCGAATGTTACGCAGAACAGCGGAAGCACGGTCAAGGGAAAGGCGAACCAAGTGAAGGTGATATCTTTGCCCAGGACGAGGCTGAGAATGGCCAGCGGGACAAGCGCCACGAAATAATTGAAGAGATTAGAGAAAACAATCGAAAGGATGAAGATAAATTTAGGGACTGGAATTTGACTAAAAAGACGGGCATTCGCACGGATGCTTCCGAGAGACATCATCACAGTACTCGAAAAGAAGTTGTAGGCCAGTATGCCAGAGAAGAGAAAAATAGCGTAATCAGCGGTGGGAACCCGCATGATATTCGCGAACACAATAGACAAGATCGCCATCATCCCCAGCGGATGCAGCATCGTCCAGAGGTAGCCAAGCGCTGAGCGTTTGTATTTCTTCCGTAGATCCCGCGCGACCGACTGCACAAGATACTCACGATAGGCAAAAAGCTGCGAGCAGAAATTAGTTAGTAAGCCAAAGGGGCTCATGCTATTCCCGAATTGAATCCCAATAAGCGCGGTCGGGGGGGGAATCCTTAATGGTCATTGCGAAGTAATCGACCAGGATCCGGATACCTTTGTGAAAAAACCGAAGGATGCGTTGATAGGGTACGAGCGGTTTTACTTTCAGGGTAGCGCTGTTGCAAAGGGGAGTCAAATTGGTTCAGCAGGGCGGGTGGCGGAGGGACTCTTTCGCTCACCGATTAGATTTTCCCTCTTAATCGTTTACAGCAATTTCCCCGAGCTCGCGCCCGTTAGGATTACCCGCTTTTATCAAGCCCTCTTTCTCTTCGCCAGTTCAGGTGTGGCTCGGGAAAGTAGACCTTTGTCATCCAGGGTGGGGGCTGCATCTGATGATCTCGTGCCTCGACCATATCGTGGTCCATGCCGAATATGAGGATGACGGGATTGCCAGGGTTATTTTTCAAGTGAGAGGCGATTTCCTGCATCGCATAATTTTCCCGAAAAAGTAAGCACAGCAATCGGTGGCGAGGGTGGTTGCTCCCTAACGTGGAAGTCTTCTCAATTTTCTGTTGGAGTTTAACAAGCTGCCTATCTTTCTCTGAATCGATACACCGATGCATCGTAACATCGGGGCTTCGACAACCGTAGACGAAGTAGGCCCCGAGATTGCCAAGGCACAGGAGTTGATCGTCAGTTAGGTGGCGGATGTCGCAGTCGCTCGAAAAGAGGGTCTGGACTTTATCGATACAATCGTTCTCGGAGCCGATCAGATGTCGCAGGCGTTCCGACTTTATGAGATTTTTATGATAGAAACTACAGGAGGGGCGGTGCTCTTCGTTACTGAGGGTCCAGGTGTGAACGAGACCCTCTACGAAGATGTGCTTGAATCGGTGATCCTCGAGGTACCTGAGAAGTTGAGCCTGGTACCGCCCAATTTCAATGTATTCGGCGTCTGTTTCCTCATAAATACAGTGAAGTTGACGGAGGTAATGAATATGCCCAACGGAGCGGTTTCCAGGAATCTCCTGCCGCTCTGAGTGGTCGGCTATCACGGCGCGAAGGAAGGTAAAATTGACATCACTCGAGAGTGTATCGTCTGAGAAGTGATATTCTCGGGGGGAATCGGTTTTTTGAGACTGAGGTTGAGTACTGGCCGAATTGGATGGGGAGGGTAAGGCCATTTTGCTTATTGTTTAGAGCTCTCGGTGATTCTCAAGAGGCTTTCCAACGCATTTTTTCGTCACTACCTGATTGAATTTAAAATAAAACCAGTACTCATGATACTGGGTATGTTCTCTAAAGGAATTCCCCTTCTTATCCGGTTAAAAGAGCACGGTCTAAATTATTGTGTCAAGCTCAGTTTTTGGGGGGGGCTTTTGATCCCGGTCGCAGCATCATTATCAGAGCTCCGATACTGGTCAGAAATGCGAGAATAATCCACTCATAAACGTATTGCCGATGTCGTCCGGCGGGAACGATAGTATTGGGTGCGGCTATCGGAAAGATGGTCGCATCGAGTTCTGGACGCACAGCCACCGGGCGGTTGGATGCCATGGAAAGCATCTCCTCCCGCTCGGAGTGGCTCTGCACAATTGAGAGACTGAGGGTATCAATCTTGTCGGCGGGAATTTCTTCAAGGTAGAAGGGAAGTATCGGGTACGGGAGTTGAGCGGCCATCTTGGGAATATCGACCCGAAGCCAAGCATCAATCCACGGATAGACGGATCCCGATGGTGGATCGCTGGGGGCCAAGAACGATTTCTTTGCGGTTGGTTTAATGATAGCGGTTACCGTCGTCTCAGGGGGCCGTTGGAGTGGGGCTCTCTGCTCGCGAGATGCGTAAGAAAGGGGTATGAAGCCCCGAGAAACCAGAACATGGCGAGGGAGGGTGTTTATCTGCGACGTGGCTATAGAGCTGCCCTCGGGTGGCTGCATCGTTTCTAGTTGGAGCGGAGTGAGAACATGCACACCGGGAACCCCCTCATAGCGGCGGTTGCGGAGGACCATTTCATGGGCAAAGTCGTACTGACCGGTTACTGTGACGCGGCGATAGGAAAGGGACTCGGGAGACTCGGTTAAGATCGATTCGAGCGGCATAACAGGTTCAACCATGCGGGCTTGTAGCTTGGCAATAAGCCGGAGCTTTTCTTGGTATCGGGTGTGCTGCCACCACGAGAGTCTGAGCATGAGGGCGATCAGAAGTCCTGCAGGGAGGATGACGGAGAGTCGAGGATAGAGCTTCATAAGGGGGCTTCCGCGAACTGCCGTGGATGGCGTTTGATTATTGTCGACGGAGGGGGGTGTACTTGTTCGTTAAGAGGTACCACAATAGTCGTCTAATTCATATGGGGAGCGGCCGTGCTCGTTGACGGCAGCGTGCGCGGCGGTTTGAGGGTGTGTTGACGGAGGATGCTATGTTCCGCATTGCGTCGGTCGGGTGGGTTCACCCAAGAGGGGTGATTACAGATGATGTGCTCGCGAAAGTGGGGATAACTCCATCAGAGGACCAACGTCTATTGCAAAGAGGAATTCGTCATCGCTACACGGTATGCCCTCAGCCCTTCATTTCAAGGAATGGCGAAGTCACCCCCGAGCAGATGAAGGAGCGCTTTGCGGTGACCGCAGAGCCTTTGGTCGAGATGGCTGTCGAAGCGGCTCGGATCGCCCTTCAGAGGGCCGGGGTTACTGTTGATGATATCGGTTTTGTCCTCGGAGATTCAGCGACTCCGATTGAGACTATCCCCGCATTCGCCGCATTGGTTGCGGGGCGATTGGGTGCTAAAGTGCCAGCTTATGATGTCACAGGTATTTCGGGTGCAATTCCACTGCAGCTTCAGACCCTGCTTGGGTGGCGTGAGGAGGTGGTTGCTCCGATTACGCTTCTTGTGTCAGCTAATACGCCAAGTGCTTATCTCTCATATGCCGAGGGAGACGAAAGCTCGTGGGTTCTGGGTGACTCTGCGGGGGCGATGATAGTTGAGAAGACGAAGGAGCGGAGAGGCGTCATAGTCGAGGATGCTAGGTTTCGTCGAGTTGGGGCCGGGGTAAGTGCGGCTGAAGAGATTTATGGCCTGATAAGGGGCCAGGTTGAGCCTTCGGGCGCCCTCCTTGACCTTATTCAGGAGCTTTCGGATGAAATATCGCTTGAGGGGCTCTCCTCTTGGATAATCGCAAGTCCGACGCTCCGTTCGGGACACGCGATTGATGAAATGTTAGGGGGATCAGGCGATACGTTTTGTTGGTGTGGCGATGAGGGCTTCTCGTTTGGATCCACCCTCTTTCGAGGGGTTGAGAGATTGCTTAATGATGCGGAGTGGAGTGGGAAAGCGCTGATTTGTGCGCTTGGTCCGGATGGTGCTGTTGGTGTCGCGCGCCTCGCCCGGATGGTGTGAAGATACGTCCTCCGATAGAGCAGGGCTGATGCGGTTTAAGGGGTAGCGAGTATGTACATCATCAGTATGGGGACCGCCCATCCACAAGGGCGAATCGATAACGAGTTTCTTGAGGAGATAAACTCTGAATGCTCAGCAGTGTGGATTCGGGAGAAGATAGGAATCGAGAGTAGGGCTACATCTCTTCCTCTCGATTACATCCGCGAAACTCTGAACACAGAACCTCAGCTTGCTCCGGGGGTCGCGACTGCGAGTGCAACCTCACTTGGAGTCGCGGCAGCTCGGCTTGCTCTTGACCGGGCAGGGCTAGATGCAGGTCAGATTGGGCTCGTCATATGTAATACCTGCCGCCCTGATTATTGTTTTCCGACTCAGGGGCAGCGAATTTCGGACATTTTAGGAATGAGCGGTGTCTCTTATGATGTAATGTCTGCGTGTCCCGCTTTTGCTCTTCACGTCGACTACCTCAATCGTTTTCGTGCTGACGAGTTACCTTCTTATGTGATGTGCATCTCAACGGCGGCACTCACTCAGAATGTCGATTATCGGGATAGGACTGACAGTGCGATCTGGGGCGACGGAGCGGCCGCCTGGATAGTGGCCCCAAAGGTGCCCGGTAAGTTAAAAGTTCTTGATACCTTTTTTGATGGCGACCCGCTGAGGGCAGGAGCCGTCGTTGTCGATCGGTTCGGTTTTTTCCATCAAGACGGTCGTGCGGTCAGGGATTTTTCAGTCCGTCAGACGGTCCGGCTTATCAAGCGTCTTGAAGGTTTATATGCGCTTGATTGGACCAAGGATATTTTCATCGGACATCAGGCAAATCGGACGATGCTCGAGCAGATAGCAAGGAATCGTGAAATTCCAGATAAAAATCATTTGCACAATGTTACCCATCTCGGGAATCAAGCAGGAGCGGGGGCTCCTGCTGTGTTAAGTGAGAATTGGGAGTCTCTTCGGGCGGGGCAGCGTGTGGTGGTAGCCGTAGTAGGAGCGGGATTGAGTTGGGGAAGCGTTTTGTTCGAGGTTCAGGAATAAGAGGTTATCGAGGCAGAGCAACTTCTTAAGAGGGGGGGGCGCTTTTGGAGGTGTTACAATGACTGAAGATATCCTTGATTAATTTCAGATGGTATCGATTGCCCTAGTTGAGTACCATAACGGGGAAGCAAGGTCCTCATAAGACCGATGGAGTATCAGCCACGAAATGAGATTCTTTTCTGGGTAGAAAATGAAAAAGCGATTGATGTGTGCGGCGATAGCAGCAGTAGCAACATCGGCGAACATTTGTCTTTCCGACGATAGAGTGATCTCTGATGATCATGAAAGGCCCTCGAGAACAGCATCTGATGGTACTCAGGTCGTTGATTATCTTGCGGAGTTGGAGTCGGATGTCGATTCTCTAAATCGTCAGGTAACAGCCCTTCAGAATGAGCTTGCTCTTAAGAATGATCAACTGAATCAGGAAGCAAAAACATCTCTGCAACAGGCTTCTCCCCGAATATCAGATCAGCAGGTTTTTTCTGAACAGCTCGATGCCGCCCAGAGAACGATAAAAAGTCAGTCTGAGAGGTTGAGAACTGCTGAGCGGCAGAATGAGGACCAATCTCTCAGATTACGTCAACAAGCTGAGCGATTGGCCGAGCAGCAAGAGAGGATTTCTGAACTTCTGTCACTTGTATCAAAGCATGATGGGACTGCAGCCGGAGAGAAATTTAGCGGACGAGATCCCAAAATTCAGCTTGATGATCAAGTAAGAGAGCTTGAAACACAAAGATTAAAAATTTCTGAACTTGAATCTCAAAGGGAATTGCTCGAGGTCAAGGTTGAGAGATATTCCGCTCGAGAAAACGATCTGAAATCAGAGGTTGCTCGTCTACAATCGACTGTACTTGACGAAAAGAAAAGAAATGAGAAGCTGGAGGAGATTAAGAAGCGAGCCGGTAATTTAATTGAATCCCAATCGAAGCTCGATGATATAATTGCTGGGCAAAGAAAACTAATCGCTGAGAGGGATCGATGTACTGAGGAGCTTGAGACAAAGGTCAAGCAACAGCTTGGAGCCGCCTCACGAGAAATTGAACTTCAAACTCGTCTCGATAATATTCAGTCGGCGCTTCTTCAAGAACAAAAAAGAAATCAGGAGCTCGTCGGGTTTGAGCAAAAGGCGACCGATCTGACAGCTTCGCGATCGAAGCTTGATGAGGTTATTGCAGAGCAAAGAAGACTAATTGCCAACCGGGATATCTACACCAAGGAGCTTGAGGAAAGGATCAAACAACAGAGCGGAGCTCTGGAAGAGCGAATTATTCAGCTTCGCCAGCTTGAGGACCGATCAGGTGTTCTTGAGGTACAGCTCGCCGATTCTCGATCTCGTGAGAGGGACCTATCGGGGAAAATATCAACATTGGAAGGATCGATCATTGAGGCGCGATCAAGGTCTGAGAAACTTCCGGTAAAACGATTACCGGGGGATCCAGCGGGCTTGATTCAGCAGACCAGTGCAAAAAATACCGGTACTCAACGCCAGAATCAAACCTCTCCTCTTCAGGTAACGAGTATTATCCCCCGGGAATCTTCAGAGGCGCGACTCAGGATTTCCTCTGGCAAGGGCTCTGTAGATGAGGGGCCATTTGGTCGGGCTGTCGGCGGAATCAAGGGCGATCTGACGATGATTCGAGCGCAATATGGTCAGCGAGAGAAATTATTTTCTGCCTATGTGGACTCTCGGCCTGCGGTTCTCGTCAATCCTACAAGAGCGGTTTCACGAAGAGGAGAGAGCATCGCCGATCTTGAAAATGCTCTTGCGAAAGCCACGAGTGAACGGGAGATGGCACGGATTCGGCAAGCGGTCGGGGATATCAAGAAATTACTGGATGATGATATCAGGCTTATTCAAAGATTGACCCGAAAGTGATCTTCTCCCCAAAAATCCGCTTTCCTGTGGGTGAAAGGCGAATGATGGGGGACGGATTTTCGATCATTAACGTGTGCTCCCTTGCGGAATGTCTACCTCAGCTTTTGGCCATTATCTATCTGAGGATTCTCGAGTCCTGCATCTGAGAGGGGCAGTCCCATTCCAATGCCGACGATAAAGTAGATTGAGAGGATCACCTCCTTATCACCGATGTTGTACTCAACTAAACCCGCAACCTGCCAGGCTATGAGCGGAGCGACGATCCACAGCCAAAATGAACCTTTCTTCAAAGTCATTCTGCAGATTTCCCAAATCCACCAAAAATACAAAGTGGTACCAATCAGACCTGTTTCAACCGTCAAATTAATCAGATTGTTGTGAAAATGGGTAAGTTCAGGGGGAATTAAATGAGAGAATGCCTGCAAAATGGGGCTATTTTTCAGCCCTATGCCAAGGGGGAATTGTGACATTAATTCCCAACCAATTTGCCAAATCGCATTTCGGCCCCCAGCGATGTAAAAATGCTCTGATACTGAGTTGATTCGCTCAGCTACGGGTTGGAGCATCAAAGCTGCTGAGGCTATACAGAGGAGAAGAATGGGGACGAGCTGTCGTTTACACATCACAATAATGAGTGTTGCGCCGATGAAAGCTCCCAGCCAAGGTCCGCGCTTAAGGTCGGCAACCAATCCGGCGGCAATGAGCGGAGTCGACAGATAACAAATTTCCTTTAGCCGTTTCAAGATGCAGGAGTATCGGGAGATTTTTATGAGCTCATAACCAAGAAAGATTCCGAAGAGGGCGAGAGTAAGGGAGAAAAAGGAAAAAAATGCGAGCGACAGAGCAAGGATAAAAAGAGCGTAATTACGCCGAAAGCGGGTCTCGGAGGCGCCCAAATCTAAATGATTAGATGCAGCGACGGACCAGGCGAGAGCGAGCACAAAAGCTATAGAAAATTGACCTGCCTGGGTTACCTCGCCGAGAAATATGCGTGGAATGTACCCATGTGACCCGGAGGAGACAATGGTATTGATTGCGGCAACGGTCTGGGAGCCGAGAAAAACACCCAATAACCCGATGGCACCTCGGCGCTGGATGTATGCGGCGATTAGAAAACAGGTCGTCGAAAGAAAGGCGAGATAGAGGGAACTTTTGAGGCTTTTTAGCGGGTTAATTCCGAGGAAAGAGGTGACACTGGCGTAGACTACAAAAAACAGCAGGGGACTGTGAACTTTTAGCCAATCTTTGTGAACGTTGCCTTTTCCGCAAAATATCCCCGCCCAAAAGAGAACAAGGCTAGGAATAAGGAATAGATAGGTAAGAGAAAGCTTGATCGGAAGCGCCGCACAGAACCCAACAGTGAGCCAATCTTGGATTGCTAAGGTGTTCAAAATCCTCGGGGGAAACGGAGGAAGCACATTCAGGGGGGGGGGGGGTGAGACCTCCCGACAGTGGATCGCGGTCCTTTCAGAAAAGGAGGTTATTTTAGTCAACGGCGGTTCTCCCCCGAGAGATTGCAATGGTGGAGAAGGCAGCACCTTCTATCCTGGAGAATGCGCAGTAGCGGCAGGTTCATGAATGCGGAAGGAGGACGCAAAGGTCGCCCCCCTGAATTCTTAAAAGCTAGATGCCTGCCTAGTCCTCTCCCTCATCAACGCTCATTACTTGCGATGATTCCTCCTCTTGGGCCTCTTTTTCGAGTTGAGCACTCTCTTCATCAAAGTTTTTCTTGATTTCCCGAGCGAACTCTACTGCAAGGGGGTTGGTCCCCTTTTCAACCTCTGCACGAATAATTGCCTCCGTATCCTCGTCGAAATTAACATGTTCAATCGCATCGCGGAGGAGCTTTTTATCCCCTTCGTCGTTCTTTGAGGCACGGAGAATATCAAAAGTCGCTCTTACCCCATCGGCGCCACTGTTCAGGAGGGCTTTAATCGCGAGATGGCTGTAGTCATCCCGTTTTTCTGCCATCTCCTTGAGGAATGGGAAAGCTTCAGGACTTGCGACTGCCTCACCCAAGCCAGTGCCTTTGGAGTAAAATCCATCAGGGTCGTTCGACGCGACCGTATATTTGTACAGAGTCTCGAGAGCGAGAGGGGTACCTTGATTTGTCACAGCCGCTACAAGACTTTCTCGAAGAATTTCATTGGGGGAGCTCAGGTGAGAGCCAAGCAGTTTTACCAGGTCATCCCGGGTAGCACTCGCCATTTCTAACGCCTCTGCATAAACCTGCCCAGCTTCCTCGTTGGGGGCTTTCTCGATACCCTCGATCAGCGCCTCGAGATTTTCAGGTCGGGCGCTGATTGAGAGAATCTCGGCGAAGTAGCTCTTCTGATCTGCCGGAGTATCTGCCGAGAACGCGAGGGTTCTGATTGATTCGTAGAAAGAAGAGCACCAGGAGCAGTCCGTTGGTGGGCTCTCAAACTGTTCCAAGATGAGATCGTCATAGTGAGATGCGCCATCCTTTACTGCTTTAAGTGCATCCTCTGCATTGCGGTAGATCTCTGTCGCTGGGCGATCGGGCTGTTCAAGCTCGGTTTCCTCCGTTCCGGGCTCGTTATCGGTCGCCGCACTGTCACCCTGCTTTGTGGACCGGAGGAGGCCTTCTTCAGGGGAGACTTCCCCACTTCGTGGCGAAGAAGTGGTGGACGGATCGCTCTCCGAACCGGAAGAAGTCGGAGAGCGAGAATCCCCGCCCTTCTTGAGGATGAGGGCTGTCACGGTGACAAGTGCCAATATCGCCACAATCGATAGTTTTTTCATTTGCATCTCCAGATTAATCTTTAGGGTCCGGATTCCTCGCTTCGCGAATGTGCACCGCAGTAATGTAGCATCTGACTGAGATGAGAGTTCGGACCCTGCCTGATGTGGCAGACCATCCCCCTGCTTTCGTTATGTAGTAGTTTCTCTTCACAGAAAAAATATTCATCGCTCAGAGAGACATAGCCTCGCCAATCCCGGCATTTTTATAATTCACCGGTGGCGCTTGACAGAATTGGGGCTGGCGCTTGCAGCTTGTGCATCAGCGACCCTTCTTGCGATATTACCCCAAATTCCCCCATAGGTCTGAAGCCTAAATAGTAAGGATACTCCATCATCATCATTCGGAAAAGCCTATCTGCAGAGGAAGCTGGAGGAGGCGTTGTAGAGAGCATTTGTGGTTGTTGAAAGGGGGGTGGCTGTGAGAAAAAGTGTGGTGAGAGGTTGAGAGAAAAGTATTAATCAAATTTTAGATATGTCAGATACGTCTCTTGAATCACTGGAGGAAAGCGCCAAGCGAGCCTTTGTATCACACTCCCTCAATGTAATTTCTGAACTACTCGATGTCCTTCGGATTATCGATAAACATCCGGCAGAGGAGTTGGTTCGTCGTTGCTTGAGCGATCTCCACCTTCTAAGAGGGGGCGCGGGATTTGTAAAAATGGCTGACGTTCGGGGCCTAGCTGGTGAGCTCGAAAGAATTCTCCGTGATGCTTCCGGGGAACCGGCTAAATGTCAGGATCTTGCCGGGGCATTGAGGCAGGTGGTGGAGGGACTTAGGGAGATGAGGTTTATTTTGCAGCAATTGGAGCCAGCCTCCTCTGGCTAGGATATTCAAATCTTCAGATAATCAGGGTTTCACCTCTGTCTCTTTCAGGACGGGTACTGCTTGTGGCGGAGTTGGTTGTGACGTCACCGCACCGCGATAAGCTGAAATCGATACGAAAACCTCCCGATTTCGGGGTATTTTATCGATTTGGTAGTGATATATTATCTCCGATCCCTCTCCCTGGGCGGCTTCGAGATCGGCGAGCGGAATGGTCACTCGATTGTTCAGTGCGTCTGGTTGAAAGCCATACATGAGGACGAACCCATCAACGAGGTGTGCGGGAGCGGTCCAGGTAATATCGACCACCGAGTGAAGTTTTCGGTTGGGCGCCGACCCGGAGGTGATCGGAACCTCCGTCATTATCCTTTGGTCATTAACCTTTTCTGAAGCCCCTTTTGATTGGGAAGCTCCAAGCTCAGAGCCCTGTTCATCGGGAATTCCTTCACGATTTAGGGAGCCCAAGTTTGCGCACCCTGGGGCAGTTGCCAGGATTATGAGTGAGAGCCAGGGGCTAAGCAAAGTTTGGCGAGAGGCCAAAGAATAACGACTCATAGAATGGCGTTTGGCTTAATTATTCTCAACTTCCGCGCAAGGTTTTTCATTCGGTCCTTTCAATGATCCTAACCTGTGAAGTATCGCCTTGTGACGGGAAAAGGGAAATCGTAAGAATGCACCCCCTCACCATGCTGAAAAGTTGATGCAAGCGCAATCTCGCCGATTATTGCTCGCCGAGGGGGAAGATGTTGCCTCTCGGTGAAAGTTTTTGAACAATAGACAGGCTCTGACGTCGAAGAGGTGGGATACTAGCTGGCTCGCTGGGGTTGAATTCGCCTCGAGGATGATGAAGTAGTTTTCCCAGGGACGTGCTTAAGAATTATAAGATCAGAAATTGAGGTACCATGATTAGGGTGAATCATCTCTCCAAGGTTTACGGCGAGTTCGTCGCTGTGAGCGATGTCTCCTTTTCGGCGGATAAGGGAGAAGTCGTCGGATTTTTGGGGCCGAATGGGGCTGGAAAGACCACGACAATTCGAATCCTTTCAACCTATATGCCCCCGACGTCAGGTACTGCGGAGGTAGCGGGCTTTGATGTGGTCAGTCAGTCGGAGCAAGTGCGACGATCTATCGGATATTTACCCGAAAACCCGCCTTTATACGGTGAGATGATGGTAGTTGAGTATCTAAGATTCGTCGCGACGATCAAAGGAGTATCGTCACAACGATTACCCGAGGCCCTCGATAGAGTGCTTGAGCAGTGTGGGTTGGCGGATGTCCGTCGAAAGCTCTGTGGCCACCTATCGAGGGGCTATCGTCAGCGAGTGGGTCTCGCCCAAGCTATCATCCATGATCCTGCTGTGGTAATTCTCGACGAGCCAACGAGTGGACTTGATCCCAAGCAGATCATCCAGATTCGGGAGCTTATCGGCTCACTTGCCGAGGGCCGGACGGTTATCTTGAGCACCCACATACTCCCCGAAGTTACCATGGTGTGCTCGAAGGTGGTGATCATAAATCAGGGAAGAACTGTTCTTGAAGAGCGACTGTCGTCCCTACCTTCAGGAAGATCGCTTGAGGAGATATTCATCGATTGCGTCACGAGGACGCGCGCGGATGGTCCGGCTGCGGATGATAAGGCAGCTTAGAGGTTGATTTGAGAAGCCGAAGATTTCATGGTGTGGAGGATTAGTTGATGAAGAGCGTTAAGGCCATAGCAGGTCGAGAGATTTTGTCTTTTTTTGTATCGCCGGTTGCGTACTTCGTGATAGCTGGTTTTGTTCTACTGGCGGGATATTTTTTCTTCAATCTTGTACTGCTTTTTCAGCACATGCTTGTGAGAATCCAGTCGATGCCATTCGTCCAGCAAGAGGCACCGAGTGTCAATAGGTGGGTTATTGAGTCATTCTATCAGACGATGGTGGTGGTGCTGGTCTTTCTCGTGCCGATGCTGACCATGCGGACCATTGCCGAGGAAAAGCGTCGAGGTACTTTCGAACTTTTAGTAACATCGCCTCTTTCAGTCGGGGACATTGTGATCGGTAAGTACCTAGGTATCGCCTTTGTCCTCTTGGTGATGAATACTCTCATTCTCGGCTTTCCGCTCCTGTTGGTAACCCTCTCGGGAGTCGATGTGGAGTTACCACCGATACTCTCCGGATATGCAGGTCTTGTCGGAATATCACTCGCATTTGCCAGCCTCTCAATGGCGGTTTCGTGTTTTACCGAGAATCAGATCGTCGCGGCTATATCTGGAATGGTGACACTCCTTTTGTTCTACGTCATTCATTCGCCAGCTCAAGCGATGGATCCGGGGGTCGTCTCGAGCGTTTTGAATTATCTATCCCCAATTATGCAGTTGAGGGACCTTGTACGAGGGGTCGTCTCATTGCAGTCAATCGCCTATTTTCTGTCGGTGATATCGATGGGGATATTCCTTTCGCAACGGGCTTTAGAGGCATATCGATGGCGATGATCGGGAACATCGGGTTGATAGCGCAAGTCGACAATCAAGTCAGGTAGCTAAGTCGGATAGTAGAGGAGTGTGTGAGGCATGTCTCGTTGGATTAAATTTATTGGCATAGTGGGTCTGGTTATTCTTGGTGTCGCTGTTCTTGCGACCTTCGCTCTGGGAGTTGGAATCGTGAAGACTCCTGTTGTGGCGGGTCATTTCATTATTGGAGCGGGGGCCATTTTCTTGTGGTTTGGTCTTTATGGAGCACGACACTTGAAGGAAGCGGGGGGGGTTCTTGGGGGTCGACAGGCTCGCTTCGGGTACAACGCGTTTGCCTATTTGTTGGTCTTCGTTGGTCTGATCGCGACGGCTAATTGGTTCGTCGTTAAATACAACAAAAAATGGGATTTCACTGAACAATCCGTTTACAGCCTCTCGGCTCCCTCTGAACGGATATTAGGAATGGTGAAAAAGCCGCTGAAGCTGGTAGGTTTTAAGGTTGGGGGCTGGGAGGGAGTCGAAGAGCTGTTGGGTCGTTATCAAGATTTTAATAACGGTCTGATTCACGCTGAGATGATAGACCCTCGTAGTAAGCCTCATCTTGTCGACAGCTATCAGATGAAACCGGGAAACCTTCTCTACATTGCTTATGGTGAGGGAAATTCCGCGGCGATTAGCCGGGTGAATGAGACAACGGAAGATGCTATTTCAAATGCGATTCTGAAGCTTGTTCGTGGTGAGGGTCGTAAGATCTACTACGTTGAAGGTCACGGTGAACCGGCACTCTCCTCAGCTGATGAAGCAGGGGTCGATCAATGGATCAGCGCTATTAGGGACCAGCAGATTACGGTGGAGTCGTTGATTGTTTCCACAAAAGAAAAGATTCCGGATGATGCGGCGGCAGTTCTGCTTGTTGCGCCGAAAAAATCGCTTCTACCCCAGGAACGAAAAGCACTCATCGACTATGGGAGAGGTGGGGGCCGGCTGGTTCTTTTCACTGATCCTCGGGCTCCTGAAGATGCGACTCTCATAGCGAAAGAGTTTGGTATTGAGGTCGGGGATGATGTGATCCTAGACCAGGTCCAGCAATTATTTGCTGGACCTGCCCTTGCGGTTCAGTTCGCTGTTCAACGTTATGAAGAGCATCCAATTACGCAGACTTTCGGACCTGAATCGGTGACAGTCGTCCAGCTCGCACGCTCAGTCCGGATTGCGACAGGTTCGGAGAGTGCTGGTTTTGTCACTGAGTTAGCCAAGAGTAGCGACCGTTCTTTCGCTATGAGAAAGACCGAGCTTATTTTTGATGAACCTGAGCCTCGTGTTGAGCGAACTCCCGATGATCTTTCAGGACCTGTTTCTGTTGCTGCAGTCTACGAAAAGAAATTGGGTGGAGGTGCAGAGAACGAAGGTGGGAATTCTGAGGATGCTAAGGTCGAGAGTGTTTCCCGGGTTGTTGTCGTCGGTGATTCTGACCTGGTAACCAACGGTTCTTTTAACCTTTACTCAAACCGCGACTTCGCGCTCAATATTATTAATTGGGCGGTTGGCCAAGAGGGTGGGGTTACCATTAAGCCGAGAAGTCTCAAGGTTGCCTCGGAGCCTCTGAAACAGTCGGTTTTTGGGACGATGTTTGTTGTGTCTCTCTTGATACCAGAGTTGGTTCTCTTGTTGGGTCTGTTTATCTGGTTCTCCCGCCGAGAGGTCAGTTTGAACTGAGAGGCCCGAAGCATATTCCTCTCATACCATCGAGAGAATAGAGTTATTAGTTAGAAGCACACTCAAAGGTGGGGTATGAAACCTTGGAAGACGTTATCGCTAGCGGTCATTCTTTTTGGAGCAATAGCGTACATTCGGTTCATTGAATTGCCTCGTCAGCAGCGTCAAGCTGACGAGCAGTTATTCCTGAAGGGAGCAGCTGAGTCAGAGTTGCAAATGGTAGTAATCGAACGAAAAGGCTCAGGTTTTTCATTAAAAAACCACCAGCCTTCGGAACCCAGGAGCGGTGAAAATTCTGCTTTTGGAGAGTGGAGTTTGGAGGGGATTCCCGACAGAACGGCTCTGGACCCGGCAGCTATCCGGTCTTTGATAAGCGCACTCATGAACTTTAAATTGGGAGAAGCGATATCGAAAGATGAAGTTAGCTCCGATCTAGGCGTTTATGGCCTTGATAGCCCCTCGGTTAAATTGCGGGTTGCGAGGCCAGGTGACGAGGTAGAAGTGGCCTTTGGCAAGCGTTCGGACTTTATTGGAAAACGTTATGCTAAGGTTGGGGGAGAGCTTTTTTTGGTTGATGAGGCGGTTTTCTCGGCATCAGATAAAGACCGGGATAGTTTTCGCCAGAAGTCTCCAATATCGGCGGAGATAGATGAGTTTTCCTTTATTCAAATTGATTCTGTCGGTGTCGGGAGTCAGTCGGAAGTGGTCCGGCTAGAGGCAGGAGAGGGGGATCGTTGGCAGTTGGTTCTTCCTATCAAAGAGAGGGCTGATATTCAAGTGATCAGGGAATTTGTCTCGAGGATCCGTTCCCTTCGTGCCGTTCAATTCTTTGATCCTCCTGAGGCGGAACGGACTGGTGATTTTGGTCTTGATAAACCTGACGTTATGATTACTTTGGGAGGAAAGAAACGAAACCTTGAGCTGAAATTGTCCGTCAAGTTGACCACTGAAGGAGGTTCGGGACGATCCGATGCGGCAATGTACTTCTGGTATAACGAAAGTCCGACGGTGTATAAGATAGGTGGTAACCAAATCAACCTCTTTCGGCCACCACCCGAAACATTCCGCGATAAGCGTATTTTTGAGATTAATCGTGAAACGGTGTCAAAGATACAGGTGGATCGTGAGGGTGGGGTGTCGCATATTCTTGAAAAGCGTCAGGATGAATGGAAGTTAAACGGTATAGGAGTCTCGACGCCCAGATTGAGGAGTTATCTGGAGGAGGTCGTGAATTTTGAGGTTCAAAGGTTTGCGACCAGTGATGATAGCGGAGAGCCTTTCGGGTCTGTTACTTCGCGTATATTGCTCCGAGAAGGAGAGCAGGAGCGAGTCTGGGAGGTCGGTTCAGAAGTAAAGGGTCAGCAGGAGAACATTCGTCCTCTGAGGCGGATCGGCGGGCCGATAGTTGCATTCGTTACCGATGCTCAGATTGATCAAATCACTCCTCGAGAAAGCATGCTTCCGGAGCGGAAACTTACTGCTGAACCGACCGTAACCACGACGTCTCGCTAGGGTGAGGCTTTCTCCGATCGAGCTTTTTGTGACTTGTCGGGCTCAGTTGTCAATTGGCCACATTTTTTGAGTGTAGAGTTCAGTTTGGAAACTACTCTCCTATGGGGGGCCGATAGTTTAGAGCCGTTTAGCTCGCTGGTGAGCTGATGTTAAGATGTAGCGGACTAATTCGGGTATTTAATATTCTCTATAGATTGAGAGTCTCTGCATGAGGTCCCTCCTCCGTTTTTGTTTCCGACTGTTCATCGCAGTTGGTGTGCTGGTAGCGGGAGCTGGTATTATTGCGGGAGTTTATATCTATCGGAGTGTGACGCGCGATCTTCCTGATTTTCGCACGATTGAGCAATACCGACCTCCTGCGGTTACCTCAGTGTATGCTGACGACGGTAGCCTTATAGCGGAGTTTTTTCGTGAGCGCAGGTATCCGGTCAGCTTGGCGGAGATTCCGGTTTTTGTCAGGCAAGCGTTTCTTGCATCGGAGGATGCTCAATTTTACTCTCATCCGGGAGTGGATCTTGTCAGTATTGCCCGAGCTGCCGTTATCAATTTTCAATCCGGCAAATCGAAGCAGGGAGCTTCGACGATCACTCAGCAGGTGGTTAAAAATCTTCTGCTGAGTCCGGAAAAGCGACTTCGCAGAAAAGTTAAAGAGGCTATTCTATCTTATCGTCTTGAGAAGAGACTCTCAAAGGACGATATCCTTGAAATTTATCTAAATCAAATATTTTTTGGTAACGATTCGTACGGGATTAAAGCTGCGGCAAAAACGTATTTCCATAAGGAGGACCTGGCTAGTCTCACTATCGGGGAAGCGGCCCTTTTAGCAGGGCTTCCAAAGGCGCCGAGTCGCTATTCTCCTCATACGCAACCCCGTCGTGCGCGAGATCGTCGTCAGTATGTTCTCGGTCAGATGTTGAAGAATGGTTTTATTACCCGTGAACAGTTCACAGAGGCATCTCGAGAAGAGATAAAGGCGTTCCCTGTGTCGCATCGGAATGTTTTTGGAGCACCTTATTTCATAACCGACCTCAGAGTCCGGCTCCAGCAGAGTTGGCCGCTTATCGACATCGATTCAGCCGGGATCAAGATCTACACATCCGTCAATCTTGAGGCATCCAAAACAGCGCAGCGAGAGTTGCGTGCGGGACTTCGGGTGGTTGATCAGAGGAGGGGATGGCGCGGTCCAATTAGCAGACTGAAATCGCGAAACGGCGATTTGAAGAGCCATTTCATTAAACGGTTTGGTCCACGCCTTTTCCGTGAGGGTATATCCGATGGTCGGGAGCCTCATCTTGCTCTCGTAACAAGTGTAAAAGGGAATCAGATAGGGGTCGATCTTGGACAAAGGCAAGGCTTCCTCGACCAGGATTCGATTCGTTGGGCAACGCGGAGAATCGGTCCGAGAGGTAATCGATCAGCACAGCCCGTGAGTGACACGTTGAAGAGCGGTGATGTCATTGAGGTGACCGTTGAGCGGGACAAGCTTCAGCTGTCGCAGACCCCCGACATTCAGGGATCGGTTGTTATCCTTGATCCCTTCACGGGGCGAGTTGCCGCAATGATAGGTGGCTACGATTACGGTGCAAGCAAATTTAATCGCGTGACGCAATCGCTTCGGCAGCCGGGTTCTGCATTCAAGCCCATCGTTTATTTAGCGGCGATTGATGGGTTCGGTTACTCACCAGCGTCGGTTGTTCATGATTCACCTCGCTCTTTTCGGGTTGGGGATACGTGGTGGAGTCCTCACAACTTTGACGGGAAGTACAAAGGGGCTATATCTCTTCAGATGGCTCTAGAGTTATCTCGAAATTTGGTATCGGCTGATATTGTCTCTAAAATTGGTTTAGCATCCGTAATACGTTATGCCAAGCGAATGGGGCTGACGTCCCCCTTGGGGCGTAATCCATCTCTATCATTAGGGAGTAGTGAAGTTCTGCCGATTGAATTGGCAAGGGCATATGGAGTCCTTGTATCTCATGGCGTTTTAAGTGATACCCGCCTGGTTGACCGTATGATTGACCGGGACGGCTCAGTGATATTCGATGCCGACGCGCAGTTGGACCTTTCGCTGAAGCAGGCGGTCGATCCAAAGAGTGCGTTCATTCTTGCTCACATGATGAAGGGAGTGGTTGAACGTGGGACGGCCAGAGTTGTGTCGTCTTTGGGGTATCCGGTGGGGGGGAAAACGGGGACAACGAATAACTACATGGATACCTGGTTTGTCGGTTTCACTCCTCGTTGGGTGTGCGGGGTTTGGGTTGGTTTCGATGAGAAGCGAAAGATAGGAGAAAAGGAGACAGGAGGATCGGTGTCTGCTCCGATATTTCTCGCTGTTATGAAGGAGTTCCTCGATATGAAGGCTCGCTCAGACCGTGAGGGCCTCACGAAAGAACTTAATAATGAGGCATCTCTTCTCGATATCGGTCCCATATCAATCCCGGAAGTCCAACCCTTTGACTTCGAACCACCGCCCGGAGTTCAAGGACGATGGATTAGCAGAGGAACGGGCCGACCGGCCAAAGAGGGTGAGCCGGGAGCGGTAAAGGGATTCTTTGTCAGTGAGGGCGGATCTGAGGATGAGGTCGAGTCGCCGGCGCAACAACGAACAGTTGATGAATATTTTGAGTCTAGTGATTTATAGTTCCCGCAATTTTGGCGGGGAAAGAGTCGAATCTTCCAAATAATCCAAGGAAAGGGTGGGGTATTTCATCGGTCAAGCGACGCTTCATAGCCATCTCGAGCGATAAAAACGTGAACCGAATCAATAATATCTCCTGCTCGAAGCTGATCTAGGATCTCCCACCCCCCTATGAGCTGACCAAAAACGGTGTAGTTTTGGTCCATGTGGGGAGCATTTGCCAAAATGATGTGAAACTGACTCCCATTTGACTTCCGTTCGGGGTTTGCATCATCGCGGACGCGAGCCATGCCGAGGGCACCCCTTTGATGGGTATGTCGATTGAATTCCGGAGGTAGTGACCACCCTGGACCAGAACGAGATGCAGACGGACGCCCCCCTTGGATCAGATAATTTTGATGGTAACCGTTAAAGGTGAGACCGCGATAGAAGCCCTTATCGCCAAGATACTTAAAGTTGGCGACATGCCAGGGCGCGCTCTCCGGAAAAAGGCGGAATACGAGCTCACCTTTACTCGTCTGAATAATCGCACTTCTCAGTTTTCTGACCTCAAGAGGGGGCGGGAGGGCAAACGGGGGCTCGGCAGCGACGGGACGACAATATACACTACATGAGAAGAAGAGCGACGAAATCGCTAATATTCCTGTCAGGCCTTTATTTAATCGCTTTTGGTCGAGCCTCATAGTAATTACCATTGAAGGGATACCAATCTGACAAAGACTTATCCGAGCTTATGATAGGCAACCCTCGATCACTCGGTGGGAGAATCGGTGTGCCAGACGACCCACCTCATGAAGGGGGGCATAACTCTCAACCGACAGTTTACGTCGCTTTGCACCAATGGACTACCTCTTAAAGAAACTTTCCTCCTTTTGTGGTAACTCCTCGCCTCAGAGTAGATGCTTCATTTCTGCGCTCAGAGAGAGATTATTAAATTCATCTAGTCGAGGGTTATTGGCTTTCGCCATGACGATCGGTCTGTTGTTTCTGAATCTTCCAGTTTTGGCTGATACGGCGTGGGATCGAGCAGCAAACCCGATCGACACTCTTCTTCTGATCGATTCTTCGGCGAGTATGCGGTTGAGCGATCCCCAACAACTTCGGCAAACAGCGGTGGCGACATTTGCCGCAGCCTTGGGCCCGAATGATAGACTAGCCCTCGCAGAATTTTCCGATGGGGCCCGGCTCCTGGCCCCATTTCAAGCTCCAAAAAATTCCCCGGAACTCGCGGAGAAGATAGCGAGTCTCGATGATTCGGGTGAGTATACGGATATCCTCTCGGCGATTGAGTTGGGAGAACGTTTATTTCGAGAAGGTGGTCGCCAAGGTGTCAAAAAGATGCTAGTCGTTCTCTCGGATGGGAGAATGGACCCGAATCCTCAACGATATTCGCAAGCTGAGGCTACAAATAAGCTGATGAGCTCCGAGCTTCCCGAGTTGAAGCGAAATGGGATAGTGGTTCACACCGTGGCTCTGAGCGACGAGGCTGATAGGAATCTCATGTCTCGAATGGCTCTCTCGACGGATGGTCTCGGAAAGTACGCCAAAGATGCTTCGTCAATAAGCCCAATACTGGCCGATTTTCTCGCAGTCACCAAACAATCGGGTAAGAGGGATTTCTTTTCGAGAACTATCGAGATAGGAGAGGAACTTCCGGAGGTCACTATCTATATTAGACGCACTCTGGGTGCAGAGGTCACAATTAGGTCACCTTCGGGTAAGGTAATAAAGTCAGGGGAGAGGGATGTAAGCAACAGCGAATGGTTCGAGAATGATGAATTTTCGCTCATTTCGCTCAAGGAGCCTGAGTTAGGGGATTGGATTGTTGAAGGACTTCGAGATCCGGACGAATTCATCGTAACCCTGAGAGACCTCCGCGCTAAAATACACTGGCCATCTGCGCTCTTCGTCGGAAGTAGGGGTGTTATTGAAGCGGTACTTTTAGATGGCTCGCGTCCCGTCTCAATCCCCGCTTTGTCGAAAGCCATGAGAGCGACGGTTCAGCTTCATTCAATTGACCGTATTGCTGACCCGGTAGTGAGTGGAGAAATGCTGGATGATGGTTCAGGAGGCGATGGTATCGCGAATGATGGAGCCTTTTCTCGAGAGGCAGTAGTCGAAAAGGAGGGACAGTACAAGGCTCTTGTTACTCTCCGTGGCCCAACATTTGAGCGCAGTGCAGAGCAGCCATTTCAGGTTAGCCGCGTTCTTATGCGTGCACATGTTGATTTTATCGAGCAGCCCTTCTCAACTTTAGTTGAAGGATACAAAAACAAGGATGGCTTGGCTCGCAAACATCAGGCCTATGGAAGTCACGGAGCTGGGGGAGTGACAGTTGGTGATGAGACAAAACAGGATGAGAGCGCGAAGGGGGTAGACGAGGATGACTCAAAACGGCAACCATCGGGAGAGTCGTCCGAAGTAGATAATGAGCAAGGAGAAGAGGGAGGGCCATCTGCTCGCGAGGTGACACCCAAAGCAAATCTAAAAAGTCCGGTGCTTCGGGTGGAGTTGGAATCAGAGGTTCTTTCGTTCCGAAAGCATGAAGTAAATGCGGTAATACTTGATCAATCGGGCACCGAGTATCCCCTTGACCTTTACCCTTCAAAAAAAACCCGCTTAACCCTCTATGGAAACCTGTCGGATACGCCTCGACTCGGCAAACACCAAGTGCAAGCTCGACTTCGTGTCAAACCAAAATGGGGGTCTGAGAGGCTTTACTTAGGTCCTTGGTTACCATTTGAGAGTTTTGAAGTACCGCTGAGAGGAGAGAAGTCTCCCACTAAGCAAAAGACTCAATCCGAGGTAGGGCCCGCTCTTCCAGTATTCATGGTTATTGTGGTCAACGCCTTTTTGGGGATTATTTTGTTCTTTATGCTGAAAAGCAGGATTGAAGGGCGGGGGGACCATGGAAATTCAGTAATCGCGCTTTCCCCCGATTTTGAGCCTATCATTCTCCGATTAGAGCGTATCGCAGCAGAGTCTGAGGTATCTCTCGACGATGTTCGATTCATCGATCAGAATTTGCTATCCTCTCGAAGTTTTCAAAGAGAGTCGTCAAATGGGGTAACTCCCGAACCCTCATCCGATGAGAGCACCGTCTCATGAGCTTTTTCTTAACTACTCTTCTAAGTTTAATCTTTTCGGCAGCCATTTGTGCATTAATATTCCATTTCTTTCTCAAAGCGGAGGGATCTGAGAATGCTTCCGACGCGGATAAATTGAAGATTGAAGAGTCGGTGAATGATATCAAGGAAAGATACAAAACGATTAGCGATCAACTTGTGCCCTCTCATTCGGCCATCGCCCTGGGCCGTGAGTTGAGAACATTAGAGGAAGATGTCAAGGGAGAAAGTGTCAAAGTTTCTGTTTCTCTCTCAGAGATAGAGGCAGTTGAGACCCGTCTTCAGGAGCTAGAAGAAATTAGGCGCGAAGTCGAGGTAAGTGCCTCAGAAGTCAAGGATGAACTTCAATCCCTAAAAGAGCGTGAGGCCGATCTTCTGCTTCGTCGTCAGGAATTGGAAGTAATGTTAAGGGCTTCAGCTGAGAAAATGTCTACCATCAGCTCAGAGCTTGCGATGTCAGCTGAAATGCAAGCGCAGATCGAGAGAATGCAGGGTGAGTTGGTAAGCACTCAGGATCAGTGCGATCGCCTTCTCGAGCAGATAAGCCAGGGAAATGAACAGTGTATGTTGATGAAGCAGAGATATAATGCCCTGGATATTGAATATGCTCTTCTCTATGAGCGCTTTGCGCGTCTCGAATCTTCTCAGCGATAATTACGTAAATTTTTTTGGAGTATGTGGTCATGTCTGCGGTCGTTCAGGCTGAAGCTTTCTTTTCGCTTGAAGGTAGTTCTTCTCTATTTTCAGTTTCTTCAGGCGGCAGTGTGCACGTTATCGGAGTCGCCGGAGTGGCGATGGCCCAGCTGGCTATCGAGCTGTCACGCCGTGGATTTAAAGTATCGGGCAGCGATCAGAGTTTTTATGAGCCCACTGGAACATTATTGAGGTCATCAACGGTGGTTTTGCACGAGGGATATCGTGGTTCAAACATACCGTTACAGTGCGACCTTGTTATAATCGGGAATGCGATTTCCGCATCTAACGAAGAGGTGCAGGAGGTAAAACATCGAAGATTACCTTTTTCATTGTTTCCGAGGGTGCTTTTTGAAACAGTCATTAAGGGTCATCATTCTCTCGTAGTTTCTGGTACCCATGGAAAGTCAACATCCTCAGCTTTAGCGGCCTACGTTCTTTCAGCGGCAGGAATGGATCCGAGTTTTTTCATAGGTGGGAGGGTTCAACAATTACCCGCCAGTTTGCATCGGGGAGAGGGCATATTTTCCGTGGTTGAGGGAGATGAGTACGATAGTGCATTTTTCGCGAAAGTTGCGAAGTTTCATTTTTATCGGCCTGATGTACTACTGATTACCTCCCTTGAGTACGATCATGCTGATATATATCCGGATGAATGGGCGATTGAGCGTGAGTTCGAAAAGCTACTCGATTCGATGGGTGAGGGAGGGATAGTAGTCATTTGTTCGGAAGGCCAAGGGATCCTTGGTCGGATTCGTGAAAAGTATGCTCGGTCACGTCGACTGCGCCTTGTGACATACGGGTCAAATCAAGGGGATGATTATCGCATAAATCGAACGCTTCGAAGTGATTTCGGGCAGGACGTTTCGATAACTTTCGGGGAGACACGTTATTCGTTTTCATTGAGATTGAGCGGAGCATATAATGCCCTTAATGCGGGTGGGGTCTTCGCACTACTATCCGAGGGGGGGGCGCCAGTAGAGCAGCTTCTGCCACACTTCGAAAAGTTTGAAGGGGTAGCTCGGCGTCAGGAGGTTGTCATTGATTCACCGACGGTGAGAATAGTAGAGGATTTTGCTCATCACCCGACAGCAGTTCAAGCGACGCTTGCAGGATTACGGGAGCACTATTCGAGTCGGAGAATTGTGGTGCTTTTTGAACCCCGCTCGAATACAAGCCGACGAGCTATCTTTCAAGAAGCTTACGCGACGGCATTTGATTCTGTTGACGCAGTGATACTCTGCAGGGTAACTAAAAGAGCGATTGATGAAGGGGTCGACCTACTAGATACTGAGCGACTGGTTGCAGAAATCAGGAAGAGGGGTACGAACGCAATCTTGGGTAATGATCCTGCCGATGTATTAAACTTGTATCTTGATCAGCACCAGATGGGAGATGTAGTCGTGGTAATGTCGAATGGGGGATTCGGCGGTATTATCGGCCTTTTACGGGATCGGTTTGGGAGTAGGTGATGGGTGTCGTTTCAGGAAATGAGGGATTGAGGGAAGGTGAGGGATGTCAAGGATTCCGGGAGGGCAGTCCTCAATTTTTTCAGGCGACTAGCTTTAATCCAGAACTGAGAAGAAGGATTGTAAAAGATGACTTCTCCGGAGAGTGTCCGTTCGCTTATCACCTTGGCCTTGGCAATCTTGAGTGTATCGAGGTTCAACAGGTTGGTGATGAGTTCTTCTTCCTTTTTTGGGGCGATGAGGGAACCCTTCTGAGAGACAGGAAGTTGAGTGCGCGCGAAGTGGAGTCCCTATCCGATGCATATGCTCATCTTGATGGTTATTTTCGTGCTATTGACTGTGCATTGGAATTATCAGAAAAGGTCCACGAGCATGGACGCTGTGATGCCAAAGCACTTGCAGATTCTTTGCGCTTTATATTAAAGACTCATGATGAGCATTTGAGATCACTCCCGATTTCTCGCGAGATGGCCCTCGACCAAAGAGGATTGCTTTTAAACCGTTTAATCGATGGAGTGGAGGATATCTTTGAAATGTCCTTTATTGGTGAGGCTCTTGCGCGGAGCTTGAGGCAGGCTCTACCAGCTTCCCAAGCTAGAAAAAAGGGGGAATTATGATTTCCAGCCATATCCGAGGCTGAATCAGGCTGTGTTTGTTGGATCAAGAACAATCACCCTCTCGGCTTTTAATTGAGGTTATTGCGGCAGGGAAGAGAGCAAGCTTTGGCGCCGTCGTTCAGATTATGAGGATTAATCACAATAAATCAAAAGGATCAACATCCCAACTGACTCGTGTTCCTTTAATGTTGTGCAAGGTTTTTCGGATCACGGAAATCACTCGGTGTATATCACTTCGTTTTGGGGCTTTTATCAGGCAATGATATCTCCAACGGTTACGAATCCTCTCGAAAGGAGCCGGAGAGGGACCAAGAAGTTGAATCGGAAGATGCTCAATATGGGCATATTCTTGAATGATCTTGGCTAGCCGAGAGATTGATTCCGATGCCTGTTTTTTATCGAGGCCGGATACGAGGATTCTTGCCAGATGCGAAAAGGGGGGGTAGAGCAACTCCTTTCGATTACGAAGTTCTTGAGCGGCAAACCTGAAGAAGTCTCTGTCCCCAGCTCCCTTGATACTGGGATGTTGTGGCTGGTGAGTTTGAATTATCACTTTACCGGCGATATCTGCTCGACCCGCTCGACCTGCTACCTGGGTCAATATCTGAAAGACTCGCTCCGATGCACGAAAGTCCGGAACATGAAGGCCGACATCCCCATCAATAACTCCGACCAAGGTAACATTCGGCAGATCGTGCCCCTTGGCGATCATTTGGGTCCCGACCAGCACGTTGATCTCCCCTGATCGCAGCCTATCGAGGACTGCCCGGAGGGAGATCTCTGAATCAATGGTGTCCCGATCGAGTCGCTCAATTCGAGCATCGGGGAGAATGGAGCTTAGCTCCTCAAATACGCGCTCTGTGCCGCTGCCGCAGTGTTTGAGAGGAGATGGGAGGCTGGGAGCACTGGTGATACATTTGGGACACTCGACGGGGGCATCAACTGAGTAGCCACAAAGATGACAAAGAAGAGAGTTACTTTTTTTGTGCAGGGTTAAGGTAATTGAGCAGGAAGGGCATGAAAGGGTAGAGCCACATTTTTCGCACTGAAGGTAAGAGCAAAATCCACGTTTATTGTAGAAGATAAATGCCTGTCCTCCCCTAAATATACAATCTTGGAGAGCTGATATAAGTTCGAGGGAGAGCGAGGGGGAAGCTTTTTGAATCGGTGATAGCTGGTTCATATCGACAACAGTTACGGGTGCAATCCCGTGCTTGCTGTGACGTTCTGAGAGGGGGAGGAGTTCGTAACGCTTTCGGTGAACATTCGCGATTGATTCAAGAGAGGGTGTCGCGCTGCCGAGCACTACCGGGCAAGAGCTCAGCTGGGCCCTCACTACCGCTAGGTCCCTACCGTGATATCGCAGGCCCTCGTTTTGCTTGAAGGAGGGATCGTGCTCCTCATCAACAATAATGAGACCCAGTTGACGGATCGGGCAAAATACGGCGGACCTCGCTCCAAGAGCAACTCGAGCATCTCCCGAGGCAAGTCGCATCCAATGAGCCCATCGTTCGCGCTTATCCAGACCGCTATGAAGGATGGCTATCTCGTGACGGATTCTGCTTCGAAATCTATCGACCAATTGGGGGGTCAGCGCTATCTCTGGCACGATGATGAGGGCGGACTTCTCAAGCTCAAGAACATGAGATATCGCCTCAATATAAACCTCTGTCTTGCCACTTCCGGTGACGCCATGGAGGAGAAAGGGGGAAAAGGAGGATCCCGATGCTGCAGCATTTATCGTATCAACCGCTGCCCTTTGAGCCGATGAGAGAGTGACGTTTTTCCGTGCCCAGAGGGGTGGCTCTGGTTCTTTCGTCGACTGAGAGATTATCCGGTCGTCAAGCTCGATAATTCCGCGTTTCTTGAGATTGGTAAGAGTTCCCCTAAAATCCTTTCGATTAAGGAAATGGCTAAGGTCATCGAGGCTTGCCGATCCCCCTGTTGAACAGAGATATGCGATAATTTCTGATGCAACTTTTCCAGAACTTGGCGTGGTGAAATTTGGAACAAGAGTGACAAAACGAAGTTGTCTAGGAGGGGCATAGGTCGGCACTGCCGTTTCAATGACTGCCGACAGGGGGTATCCGTAGTATTCAGCACACCATTCAAAGAGTTTTAGACAATCGGGATGGAACACAGGATGTTCCTCAACGATTTCTGTTATCTCTTTTATTGTCCGGTCAAAAGATGAGTTGAACTGCGTCGATACTGAAACCACCCAACCAAGCCGTTGGTTTTTTCCGACGGGCACCCTGATCATTGCTCCGGGGCGAAGGGGGTGAAAAGTCCTGTAAGTTAGCAGTTGAGGAATTGGGGCAACCGCTACAGTAACAAAAATTGGCTCGGCCATAAGAAAAAAAAGGGAGATAAGTTATCCAATATACGAATAATTTCACCAACTAAGGCCGATATTTGAAAAGCACCAAATCTTTTAAAGAAAACAATAGTCAGGGGGGATAGTTTGGCCGACTCCCCTCATCAAAGTAAAGAAAGGGATATGAGGCTTTTGTTGTTCGGAATGGAAACTGCGGGATGGGACTTCTCAAGCTATCAAGAAAGGACGAATCTTTAACGGGGCTCGAGATTTGCTCGCGAGGGCTTCGCATGGTCTGTCTTGAACGCTCGAATCATAAGAGCAGAGTAAAAAACTTTGGGATGCTGACCTGGGAAGGGGGAAAGATCTCAGAGAAACTTATGTCCGATCCGAACAGTCTGGGTGAGCTAATTAGAACCACACTCGATGAACAAAATATCAGGATCAAAAGAGTGGTCTGCGCGCTCCCTGCCCCGAGTGTTTTCGTGAAGCGGATCACGTTACCCAATTGTCCCTGGCACGAGTTAAAACCTCAAGTTGAGCTAGAGGCGATGAGTCTGCTGCCAGAAGGAGGGCTCGGTGTTCGCATTGACTTTCATCCAATGAGGAAAGTCGAAAAGGATCAAGTTGAGGTGCTCCTTGTAGCAGCCCGAGAATCGGCCATTAATCTTCTCCATGAGACAGCTGAGGTTGCGGGTCTGGACATGGTAGTGGTTGATGTCGATGTTTTTGCAATCTACAACATTTTTTTAGAAACGTGGCCGGACCAAATTGTTAAGACCAGTGTTCTCTTGGGGATCGGGGATACATGCTCGGTGGTTGCAGTTCAAAACCGAGGGGGGCTTTCGTTCGTCGGAGATTGGCCGGTGGGGTTCGACATGGTGGTAGAGATGGTTGCCGATTCTCTCGCAATTTCTGAGGAAAAGGCCCATCAGAATATCATGGATGATTCCGATTTTGAGGAAAGTTCTGTGCTTGAGGGGACAGGCACCCTCTGTCAGGAGCTCAATCGTCGTATCAGTCTTCTTGGGGCGATGGCTGACATTGACGAACCGATTACTCAGATTGTGTTGTGTGGTGAGGGGGCAGGAATAAGGGGGCTAAGGGCGGAACTTGAGAGGTCTTCCGGAATTCCTGTTACGGTACTAAATCCTTTGAAGGAAAAAGTGAGTAGCAAGTCTGAGAATATGGCCAATTTTGGAGCCCAGTATGCTCTGGCAGCAGGACTTGCTCTCAGAACGGGTTCGGATCGACGGTTAAGAATTCCGGATAGGGCGTGAATGATCACCGTCAATTTCGCGAACTGTTTCCTTGAAAGGCGACGCTTCATCCGTCGTCTTTCGCTCGTGTGCTTGGCTATCGTGACGTTATTAACGAGTGGAGTGGTCTGCGGCTTTCTGTATCTGAATTCTGATCTCGAGGAGCTGAGAGCAAAAAAGGATCATCTCGAGCAGGTTATCGCTCATCTTAAGGAAAGAACGGGTGAAGTCGCACAGCTCCAAAGTATCAGGTCAGCTGTTCGTCAGCAACTGGCGCGCGTCGCCGTTCTAAAAGAACAGCGATGGGGCCCAGTTCATCTTTTAGACGATTTAAATAGATTTTTACCGGACCGAGCCTGGATTACGAGCATCTCACAGAAATCAGACAAATTAACGGTGGTGGGGATGGCTCTCGATAATCGGACAATTTCTGAATTTATGGTGAAGCTCGGTGAATCTAAAGTGCTCGCGGAAGTTGATCTGACTGAGTCGAGACAGGCAGACTTTGCGGGGGTAAAAGTACAAGGGTTTACCATCAGAGCGACCACGACATTCGTTGGTCGAGTCGTGAGAGAATAAATAATCCTGAAAATTAGTCCTCTGAGGGGCGTATATCACTTGGCAGGCCGATGTATCCCGGATGTACGCTAAAGGATTGTCTACTCGAGGAGGCTGATGAGGAGAGATAGCACGTTGGCTTTTTATTTTTCAGGATTACCGTGAGTAAATTCTCTAACCTCGATAATTTGCGAGTTTGGGGAGGAGTCTTTTTGGGGACCTGCGCCGTTTCGTTCGGCTGTTGGAGGGGGCTATTTAGCCCGCTGCTTGAGGCGCAGGAGCTTGTTTTTAAAAATCTTGAAGCTCTTCAGATTGAGAAGGGACAACTCGAGATCGCCGAGCAAAAACTACCGGAAATGCAGTCACAGGTAGCGCTGCTGAAGCAGAAGTTGGTACAGGCTCGCTTACAGCTACCCAGCCGACGCGAGATGCCCGACCTCCTCTCATCGGTGTCTGATAAGGCGAAAGAGGCAGGCCTAGAAGTCGAGCTTTTTCGGCCGGGTCAGGAGGTGGTGCGAAATTTTTATGCAGAGGTGCCTTTAACTTTCTCGTTGAGGGGAACTTTTCATCAGGTAGGCCGCTTTCTTGATGGGGTAGGACGACTCAGCAGAATTGTCACGGTATCGGATATTTCGCTTAAGAGTGAAAACCATGTATCGGGAAAGGGAGAGGTTATCGCTGAACAGGAGTTAGAGGCTATTTGCACGGCAACCGCCTATCGTCTTCTCGATGATGGTGAAGTAAAGGCGGTTAACGATGAGAGGGCTGATGTTGGCTGAACACTTTAATAATCGCGTCAATGAGGATCGGGTGTGGGTAAAGTTCGTTCATTCAGCCCTCATTTGTAGTCTTGACAGGACGATGACCTTCCCTGTATCCAGTCTGGGGGAGACTGTTGCAAAAATGTCCCGAGTCGGTGGGTGGATAGCAGATATGAGGTGAGGCATATTCGGGGCAGATCAGTTTGGCTGTCGGTTTTTGGTCAGTTCGTTGAACGCCGTAGTGGATGTGGTGAGCGAATATATTGGGCTTCGCAGTTCAGCTGGAGGTCGTCTTAGACCTCGCGGCATAGTCGGTGGTGTACGGTCTTATGGGGGATGATACTTTTCCCCCTTTTTTCGGAGATTTTGCATGATGGCATCCGCTAAAATGAGGCGTTCAGACAAGATCCGGTACGGTGATACCTGTCGAACAGCCGTTGGGTGTATCCGCGCCTCTTCGTGGGTGGGTGCCTCTGCTCTTTTAATCGCGGGTTGCATGTCTGCCCGTGAGCCGTCTTCAAAACTGGCTGAAAAGAACATTTCATCCCCTTCTGCCGCATCTGCAGCCAGTGTTTCGGGTTCCTCGATGGCGACGTCACAGAAGGGTACCTCAGCACCCTCCGTAGCCAACTCAGTGCACAAAGGGCCGATTCTCACGAGCCTCGCAGTCCTTAAACCAGCCTCGGGCGCTAGTGAGATTAGAGCAACAGTCTCTGAATCGGCTACGCACGAATTGGTCCGCACTGCGCTCTCAGAGTACCTTTTGTCAATTCCTGGTGCTGATGTCGGCGAGGGGATAGCCTCCACAATTGTCGCTGAGCCGGGCCATGGCGCCATCCGCTCAGTAAGGTCGATTGCGGATGCAGAGGGCGTTAAGTTGAGAATATTCGCGTCTCCGGAGTCAAATCTTGTTGCCCAAAAAGATGGCGCGATAATTACGGTAAAAGATGTTGGTCTCGCAGGTGGCGAGGGCATTCGTGCTCAGGCTAAGGGGGCGACCTCCGGCGATAATTCGGCAGGTGGAACCAAATTATTGGCAAACCAGAAAGGTGAAGCACCTTCGGAAGGGTCCCCCCAAGCGACCGCAAAAGTTGATTCGGGAGCAGCCGATGAGCTTGTGGCTGAAGGGGCTGATACAGCTGTTGCAAGCTTCCTTGACGATGGCTCTCAATTTACTGGCCGGCTCATATCACTCGACCTTCAGGATACCGATATCGATAATGCTCTGCGAATAATAGCAGAGGTTTCGAACCTCAACATTATTGCAACGGAAGATGTAACTGGAAAGGTAACCCTCCGTCTGAGTGATGTTCCTTGGGACCAGGCGCTGGATGTCATACTGAGAACTAACGGTCTCGATAAAGTTCAGGAGGGGAATGTTGTTCGCATAGCTCCATTCGAAAAGATTCGCCAAGAGCGCGAAGGGTTGAAGCAGGCTCAGCAAGCTTCCGAGGAGTTGGAACCACTGTCGGTTAAGTACTTTCGGGTCTCTTATGCAAAAGCAGGAGAGCTCAAGCCTCTGCTGGAGAAGGTTGTGAGCGAGCGGGGTGGGGTTACTTTTGACGAGAGGACCAATCAGCTAATAATTCGCGATATACAGAGGGGTATTCGTAATTCGGCTCAGCTGATTAAGAAGCTTGATCTTCGTACTCCTCAGGTACTTCTCGAGACGCAGATCGTCGAAGCTCGGCGGAACTTTCTGAGAAATCTCGGAAGCCAGACGGGCTTTCGGTATGTCCAGGCGCCTGAGATTGGTAACGGGACTGGCCGTGTGTTCCCGAGCTCGGTCGATATCGGGGGCACCATAGCGAACAGTGTGGCGACGGGAGCGAATCCAATAGCGTTTCTCTTTGGTAGTGCGGATGGTTCGAAAACCCTAACGGAAGTACTGACTGCAGAGGAGCAGCAGGGAAGGGTTCGTGTCGTCAGTAAGCCGGCAGTTGCTACGTTGAATAACAAACCAGCAACCATCAAGAGCACTGTGGCGATTCGAATCAGGATACCGCAGGGCGGTAACGTTGTATCGACAGGACAGAATGCAGCCGTCACCGGAGGAGCCGTCAATGCGACTGAAAAAGTCGAGACTGGGATAATCCTTGAGGTCACTCCTCAGGCTTCTCCTGACTATTATGTGTTCTTAGACATCAAGGCTAAATCAAGCACTCTCGGACCTCCAATCATCGACGGAATTCCATCAGAAATTGAGCGAGCAACAAACTCATCGGTGCTCGTTTCGAGTGGCCAAACTTTTGCGATGGGGGGAGTTTACAAGCTGAGTGAGCAGGGAAGTAACGATGGGCTTCCGTGGTTTAAAGATATCCCTGTCCTTGGAACCTTCTTCCGCCGAACGGGCGTCGATGACTTCGAGGAAGAGATCCTCTTCTTCATCACGCCGCGGATAGTGGAAGGAAGCTTTGATGATGCTGCAATGAGGGCTTCCCTCTAGTTTAACGTTGAATTCACAACAGGTCTCTTTTGGAGCGATTCAGATGACATCATTAAACATAAAAATACTTGCGACGCTCTTTGTGGGGGCCTTGGCGGGGTGCGGTGGCGGGGGCTCCAACAACGATGCGGGTCAAGGGGTGACCTTAACAGGGTTTAACGCAGCTCCTAATGGAATATGCTCAGCTTCACAGAAAGTGACCTCTATACTGATGCCAATCAGTGGTGGTGCCGAGGCAGAGAATCCAACTGGTGAGGGCTCAGTGGGTGCGTTCTCTTGCTTTGAGGCCCAGAATAACCTTGTGACACAAGCGGTCAGGGTTGATAGAGCTCTGATCCGGTATTTTGTTGCTGGAGCCTCAGCTCAGCCGCCGTCAACGGTAACTGCTGCCGCTGCTTACCTGGCTGCAGCACAGGGGAATACATCGCTTCCGGGTGGAGGAATAGTAACGGTTGGCGGAAATCAGCCCGGTGTTCAACCTGGATCAAAGCCCCAAGGCACACTACCATCCGGCGCGTCGGGGGGGGCTCCTCGCATTACCGCTGGTTTTAATGTTGTGCCATCAGCGGTATCGGAATGGATATCTGCAAACCGTGGCCTCCTTCCACCACCCCCGTTTCAAATGATTGCCTCAGTTCAGTTGTCAGCAGTGACCAGTGCAGGCGATAGGATAGAAACGAACGAGCTGCCGTTGAACATAATTGTTTCGGAAGATAATATCTTTTAGGTCTCTTGGATCGATGCAGTAACGACACACCAAAGGAGCGACCATTTAAAACATTAAAAGGGACGAGTATGAATTCAAAGAGGGTTTCGGTGGTCGTTGTGACATCAATTGTTGGGATCGCGATCGGTGGATGTGGAGGTGGTAACACCGATGGAGGATCGCAGTCCTTTGATGGGCAGATTTTTGTGTCTGATGAAGATACTGTCGGGCGTGTTGAGATAGCGCTCGGTGAGAGTTCGCTCCCGGTTGGGGGAACGGCGGCCTTTCAGGCGTTCGCCCGCACATCTTCCGGTGCTCCAATCGGGAACCTGAGGCTTGTTTGTGATTCAGAGGCGGGTATTAGAATTCTTGAGCCGGTGTCAGGCGATATACCTCCGAGAGCTTTCCAGCTTACGAATAACGCGGGGGCAATTTCAGGAGTGATCGGCTGTGATGCTCCTGGCTCATTTGCATTCGGTTGTCGAATGCCAACCGGAGCAAACCGGCGACAATTTGTTACGGTAAAATGCTTGGGAGATCGCCCCGCGGACTTTGCGGGCTTTCCGGGAAGTGCCGGGGGGGGACTCGGTGGTGGGGCGGTTACCCCGCCAGATGAAGCTTCCGGTATCATTCGTGTGACCAATGTGAGGTTCACGCCGATGGGTTCTTCAGCTACACCCGCCAATTCGGAGGCGATTGATGTCGTCCGGGATAACTGCATCACCTGCTCGGATCTAAGCCAGACACCGGAGCCATTCTCTGACGATTATGTCACTTTAACGATTAGGTCCACATCACCCTCACGAGTGACTTTGACGGGTGTGCAGTATGCAGTGGCAGGAATCGGCAGGAGTGAGGTATTTCCAGTCACAGCGGAGATTGCTCCTGCAACGGGAGGTGCGAACTCTGACGCAACGGTATCAGTTCTTGTTTTCAGAGCCGCGGTGCCTTTCAAGGAATTTGTTATCGGCTCTGGGCGAGAAATCTCAGACGACACAGGGTTTAAAGGAGTTACTTTCACGGTATTTGGTGAAACAGCTCAGGGTAAGCTAGTTTCGGCATCTGGATCGACCACCCTTTCTTTCGGTAACTTTAATAATTGTCCGACGGGGACGGTCGTTAATGAGGCTTTCTGTCCTGAGTAGACGGCCACTCGGTCGCAGATAGGGTCCTTTTTTTGAGGATTAATGTTGTTGAAAAAACGCTTCGGCGGGAATAGCCCTTCGAAGCGTTTTTTGTTGTCTCTTCGGGGAGGCCGGGATAAATGGAGGATGAGAAGGTTCTCGAGAGTCTTGTTGGTTTGGATCCAGGTCACCCAGGCTTCGCAGAACTCGCAAACAGGTATCGCGCTCGTGGTGATTATGCGGGGGCCCTTGATATTTGTTTCAACGGTTTAACTGCAAATCCAGCATCTCTGGGTGGTCGAGTTGTATTAGCTCGAATCTTTTATGAAAGGCTTCAATTTCCGCTTGCTGCAAGAGAGCTTCGAGAAGTCCTGCAGCTTGCACCAGAGAACGAGTATGTTCCGAGATTATTGGCAGCTTTGGTGCCCGGAGACTGCTTTGCTGGATAGGCAACTGAGGTAATTGGGGTCAGGGTGGTTTTGATCGCCTCGTTTTGTTCAATAATTCCAATCTATTGTCTTTGATTGACTCTGGACTTGATTTTGATAGGAAAGATACGTAGCGTTCAGGGGCTACGCTGCAGGTTGGAGGTTTTGTCCTCTGGTTAGGAAGAAAATCGATGAAACCAGCGGATGTGCCGCTTTGAACGCAAGAGAATAACCGGGAGCTATCTTACTCTCAGCGACGTGACAAAAGATTTACCCTTAATGGACTTAGCTCGGCGATGGATATTAAAGATATTGAGCAGATTCTGAAGGTGCTTAAGCAGTCGGATATTGTTGATTTTGAGCTAGAACAGGGGGGAACTCGGATTCGGCTCTCTCGAGGCTCTCCGACTCAATCGGTAGTGGTAGGGGCAGTGGGTACCACGGTAGCTAATTCAGCGGTGGTAACCGATGCCGTGGTGGTCGCGAGCAGTAGTGAGGTGACTTCGTCGGCGGTCAAGGTGATATCTCCGATGGTGGGAACTTTTTATCGGAAACCATCCCCTGATGCAGAGCCATTCGTCCGGGAGGGGGACCGGATCACCAAGGGGAAAACCTTATGTATCATTGAAGCGATGAAGCTCATGAACGAGATTGAAGCGCCGGTGTCGGGAGTCGTTAGCAAGGTTTTAATTGGGGATGGGCAAGTTGCAGAGTTTGGAGAAGTACTCATGCTTATTGAGCCCGAGGGATAGTGCGCATTGAAAATTTTGGGAGGTTGAGGACGAAGATGGCCGCTCTTCTTGACGTCTGACTCCCCAACACTTCCTCGGAGAAAGGAGAGAGATGTTCCCAAAAAAGTCTCGCGTGAGCATGTTATCAGTCACTCTAAACTGAGGGTAAACCTCTCCTGTATTTCTCGATGGAGGGAATACCCAAGGGAAAGGCGCGAGTTTTAAAAACTTTAGTTGTTCTTGTGCGAGGCTTCCATCGCGCAGTGTTATCGCGGGGGTTGTGTAACGATGTCTGAAATTACCTTTAAAAAGGTCCTCATTGCGAATCGTGGTGAGATTGCGGTTCGTATTATCAGGGCCTGTCACGAGCTCGGTATCAAGACGGTTGCTGTTCATTCGACCGCGGACGAAGATGCCTTACACGTTAAACTCGCGTCAGAAAGTATCTGCATCGGTCCTGCGCCAGCAAAAGAGAGCTATCTTAATATAGCTTCAATCATGGCAACTGCGGTGGCCACCGGGGCCGATGCAATACATCCGGGGTACGGTTTTTTGAGTGAGAATCCGGCGTTTGCAGAGATCTGTGAGAGTTGTGGAGTAACTTTCATCGGTCCATCAATCCGAAACATGCGGATTATGGGAGACAAAGCGAAAGCTCGGCGGGCCGCAGAGAAGGCGGGTGTTCCGACAATTCCTGGAGTTAGCAAGGGATTAATAGACCCCACGGAAGCTCTCCAGTTTGCTAAGCAGGCCGGATTTCCCGTACTTCTCAAGTCATGTGCCGGTGGGGGAGGCCGGGGGATGAAGATCGTCCGGGAGGCGGGTGAGTTTGAGCGACTCTTCAACATGGCGGCTCGAGAGGTAGAGGCGGCGTTCGGAGATCCTTCGCTGCTTGTGGAGAAATATCTCCCCAAAGTTCGGCACATAGAAGTTCAAATAGCAGGGGACTCTCAGCAGAATGTTGTTCACCTAGGAATTCGTGATTGCTCGATCCAGAGGCGCTATCAGAAGCTGATCGAGGAGAGTCCCTCGAAAGGGCTTCCTCTGAAGTTGCAAGAGGCTATCCAGAATGCGGCAGTTGAGCTTGGTCGATCCGTGGGATACACCAATGTCGGCACTGTTGAATTTCTTGCGGATATCGAGGCTGGCGCTTTTTATTTCATCGAGATGAATACTCGACTTCAGGTTGAGCATCCTGTGACCGAGATGGTGACGGGCATTGACCTGGTTCAGGAGCAGATTCGGCTGGCAGCAGGATTACCACTCTCGTTCACTCAGGATCAGATAAATCCAACGGGACACGTGATCGAGGTGCGAGTGAACGCCGAGAATCCTCGAACGCAGGTGCCATCCCCAGGCTTGGTTACCAGTTACCATGCTCCGGGTGGCAGTGGTATTCGGGTTGAATCTGCCCTCTACTCGGGTTATCGGGTGCCGCCGAACTATGATTCTTTGGTGTCGAAAATTATCTCGCGCGGAAGGACGAGAGATGAGGCTATTCGTAAGCTGTTAGTTGCCCTCGATGAGTGCATCATTGAGGGGATTCATACCAATATCGAGATGCATCGCCGACTTCTCACGCATCCCGCATTTCTTGCCGGTGACTTTTCCACAAAGTTCCTTGAGCACAATGACATCTTCGCGGGGGATAGCGCGTGAGTTTTTTGAGGCCGTTCCTCCTCTCACCCTCCGGTTCTTATAAACGGGATGATTCGGGAGAAATTCTCTTAAAGATGCCGTCGCCGTGCCGAGAGGGGCCTCCGTTGAGCTTTCTCGGGTTTGCTTTGATACTTTTTGTTCTCCATTCCTTTCAGGTGGTGGCGACTCCAAGGGCTTTTGTAGCGGACCGTCGACATTCATTCGGCCGTGTTGTCGAGGGGGAGACGGTCAGTTTTGATTTTAAGGTGGAGAATCGGGGAGATCTCCCACTGCGCGTGGGGCGAGTCTTACCAGGATGTGGATGCGCTTCAGTCCGATATGCGTCTGACGATATTCCCCCCGGAGGGTCCACTCTTGTCCGAGTGCTTTTCTCAAGCCGAGGATTCTCAGGTGATGTTGAGACAGCTATCCGAGTCGTCGTAAACGATCCCCAGGAGCCACACATAGACGTGGTTTTGCGAGGAGAGGTGGTCAGCCGCTTTCAGAGCTTTCCGGAGAGAGTTCTATTCCCGGATATTCCTCAATCTCGGGGGTCGGATCTTCAGGAGATCACGGTAAATGCTCCCTCTGTCGAGGGCCTTGAAGCGGTGTCGTCCTCCCGGGACTTAGAGGTCATCATAATTGCTCGTAAGCAGGGTCAGCTGCGGTTGGGAGTGAGGGTAATGATGGGAGCCCGCCCAGGTGAGCTGAGGGAACGGGTCATTGTTCGAAAATCAGCTGAGAAGGGAGTTTCATTCTCAATCCCCGTTTTTGCCCTCGTGAAGCCAGATTTAGAGGCATCCCGGTCAACGATAATATTCCATAATCCCAGCGGTGTTTTTCTTGGGCCTCAGTCGGTTCTTGTGAATTACCATGGAGACCGTCCTTTCGGCAGCCTGGGGATACGACTTCCGCATGGGGGTGGTGGCATACGGGTTACATCAAAGGAGATTGATCCGGGGCGGACGTGGGAATTGGTATTTTATCTGGATGAGAAGAATTTATCTGGCAGTCTCGATGAGCGGGTCATTATACTAGGGGGGGAGGGGAGGCCATCCCTTCCGCTCCGTTTGCTGGCGACCTCGTCACGTTAGTACCTTGGCTGAGGTGATTCGCTGGTTCTGATGGGTTAATTTAAGCCAACCAGGAAGGGAGGGGTGGTTCAGTACCATCTTCGTTGTTGAGGTGGCTAACAGTTGAATTGCTCGTAGCTCGAATGCCGACAGAGGATGGCTAAACGAGACGTTTCATTTTTTTCGTGCATCAGGACAATCGTGCTGACGTTGAGGGCATCGACGCATTGGACGGATTTTTTCCGCTTTTTCATCCGCTCGGCTCAGCTCCGAATTCGGGCAGACTCCGCTGCCAGTAATGCTGGCGTAATGTCTCAGATTGCTCTCGGCATTCCTGTCCTCGTTTGGGCATTCGGAGTCCTTTTTCTGCAGCTCTTTTGGCAATATTCAGCGGTAGCGGAATCTAGAATGATTTACGGCGTACCGTTCGGATTAACCTCTCTTGAGTCGGTCTCTGAGGGAACGTATGAGGTAGAGGTTCTGGGGAGAACTTCTATAGCACCGGCCGAGAAGATTGATCAGATCATTTTTGATACCTATTTTAACTCTCCTTTGGGTACCTCTGCGGCGGCTCTTCCTGGATTGCCTGCCCCTCAGCTTCGTGCGGTTGTGCTTGGTGCGTCCGAGAAGGGGGATGTTGAGAACGCCATCGTCGCTCTGAAGAAGTTTGTCAGACAGATTGATGTTAAATCAAGCGACACCGTGGCGTTGCTAACGGAACTACTTGCTTTTCCGGGCAGGGATGTATTGCACCAGTTTCTTTCAGCTCGAGAGGCGTTGGTGATAGAGCCGACGGCTCTCGCCCCTCTTCTCACCCGGATGTTAACTGACGATGCCGAATTTCTCCGAAACTCATCCCCACTCATGATGGAAAAAGCGCTGGCAGCGGTCCGGCGACGCTTTGTGTCTGAGGGATTGGCTCAGATGCTGCGTGATCCATCCAAGGCTGAGATGGATTTTGCCGACCAGTACGGATTGGTTTATGGAATTACCGACGACGGTAACCTTGATCTTGGACTCCTTCGGGAAGAAATTGCTAACCTCTGGAGGGGTGCGAAGGTAGGCGACCTGGGGGCTCTATCTCTCGTATCGCTTTTACAGGAGCAAGCGGAAGTCGTGCTCGTGCCCGAAGAAGGGAGTGTGTTCTCAAGCTTTATTTTGTTACTTGCGGAGGAGCTTGAACGGGCAGGGAAGATTGACGCAGCCGTTCGGGTGCTCACATTGATTCCCTTCAATCGCCGAACCCCTGATATTCATGGCAGGATTGCCCGCTTGTTGAAGGCATTTGAGCCAGGGGAACAATCTATCCTTCTGAATGATGACGTTCGATCCGTCCTGTTTAATTATGCAATCGTTGATGAAGAGATTCGGAGTGCGCTATTAATCGCCTCTGAGGGACTGGTGAGATTCCTGCTTGAGCGAGAGGAAACCCAGGTTGCTCAAGGGATAGTCAAACAGTTTGCGGAAAGGTTAGGGGGCTGGACTCCCCAGCTCGTAGCTCAGACTCTGAATGTCGCTGCTAGATTGAATCAGCAAGGATTTCCCGAGTTGGCCCGTCGCAGTTTGGCGATGCTTCAAGGCCGGGTTGGTCTGGCTGCCTATCCAAAGTATATCTGGCTTCGCCTTGTGCTAGGAGCGTCTTTCAGGAATATAGCAGGACTCCTTATCTACCTATCTTTTGTTGCTCTGCTCTATCGGTATATTCAGCGGCTGAATGCAACCCGCTCGGAGGCCATGCAGATGGCTTTTAAGGAGGGTGAGAGCGAGCCTGAGCGTCCACGGTTCGTCCAGTACTGGCATCAATCATCGCCTCTGCTCGCTGAATATCTCCGAAATCTCGAAATTCTGGAGTTACGACCGGGGGCAAGCCCCAATCAGATAAAGCAGCGATATCGAGAAGGTCTTCGACGGTTAAGGCAAATTCTTGATAAGGGCAGGGATCTGAAAGCAACTGAGGAGTTGATGAAGATACAGGCAGCTTTTAGGCGTATTCAGGAGATTGAGAGTAATCCCCTATTTTCGGGCCTTCTTAGAGAAATGAGAGGCGTAACCGGCCCCAAACCGGATAATTCCCAAGATAAGCCTGCCCTAAAACCAACTGAAGTCGAATGAGTCACGTTGCTTGCAGCTGGAGATGCTTGCGAATTGATCGTGTAGTAGTTCCGTGATCTGTTTCGGAGATCCAGTCAGTCCGTCTCAAGCCACTTGCGAGAAGTTCGCCTCTGGTGAGGAATACCGATTCGGCCAATCTTGGTCGATTTAACGGTAACGCCTTGCGGTGAGACCTTCGGCCAAGGGGAGAAACTCGGTGAGGTGATTTTCTCTCAAGCAAGCGCTGGGAGTATGGCCCGCGTGATGTGGGAATGTGGCTGTAGGGCTTATAGGTCTCTTTCCGACCATCTTGCTCGAAGGAAAGGAGCTCTCGTACCCGTTCCCTTTCTTCATGATCAAGTTCAGTCAGCGTTTTCCCCAGATAAGTGGAAAGCAATCTATGCTTATATGGAGCGCTTCGAGAGGCGTCATCGGTAAGATATGAGGCTAAGGCTCGCGCCATCAGAGGGTCGCTGGCGAGGTATTCGTTGATTATGAATAAAACGTTTAGATGAAGACCACGTGCAATGCGGGCCTTGAGGGATGCGATCAGTGCGAGAGAGATGGTGGTGTCGTTCATACAGCGTACCCGGACAATTACAGCAGAAAGGTTCTCCGAACGGAGGTCATTCGGGTCTTGGCACTCAGCAAAGGCGGTGCCAATTTTTAAGGAGTCAGGAATCACTGATTTTTCAATAATAAAGAGATTGATATTCCGCCTGGTTTTCCCGCTGAGTCCGTCTGATTGTTGCGAAATCGATCTGAACTGTTGCTTTTTGAAACACGAGCCCCTCCTCTGTTGCTGAACCTCGCCGTGCGTGTATACTTTGTGGCGAGGCGCGCGAGGGGGGCCACAAACCCGGCTAGGCCCGGAAGGGAGCAACCGTAGTGGATTCCCCCTGTGTTGCGCCTCCTTGTATCGTAGTTGGTGTGCCCGTGTGGCGTGCGCTGTACATTCCGATAACGGATGAGCGTAGGCGGCCCTCTACCTGCCCGGGTTGTGGAGCGTTGGTTCGGTCGATATGAGCTATCTTGTTCTTGCCCGAAAATACCGCCCATCGGCATTCGCAGGAGTTGCGGGACAGGCTCATGTGACGAAAGCGTTGCAAAATGCCATAACCCGGGGGCGTGTGGGGCATGCCTATCTTTTCTCCGGTCCCCGTGGGGTCGGAAAAACTTCGATAGCGCGGATATTTTCCAAGTGCCTTAACTGTGAAACGGGGCCAACAACTACTCCGTGTCTTTCGTGTGGTAACTGTCGTGAAATCACCCAGGGCACAAGCTTGGCTGTTCGTGAGATCGACGGTGCGTCTCACAACAGTGTGGACAATGTCCGAGATCTCATCGATTCATTCAGAACCCTTCCCCCTCCCGGTTCTCAATACAAGATATACATAATTGACGAGGTGCACATGTTAAGCACCTCGGCGTTCAATGCGCTCCTTAAGAGCATTGAGGAACCCCCCCCCCACACCGTTTTTATCCTCGCGACCACCGAGGTTCATAAAATTCCGGAGACAGTGCTCTCGCGGTGCCAACGTCATGAGCTCCGGGCGCTGCCTCTCCCTGTTGTGGAGGAGGAGCTAGCGAAGATAGCGGCTTCTGAGGGGGTGGAGTGCGAGTCCGGAGCGTTACGGCTTGTCGCGCGGCTTTCTGAGGGCTCGATGCGGGATGCACAATCGCTTCTCGATCGCGTGATTTCTTACGTTGAAGGAGTGCTAAGCGAAGAGGAAACGAGTTCTGTCCTCGGTGTCGTGGGTAAGCAGGGATTATTCCGACTCTCAGGGGCGATTATCGGGCGGGATCCTGCAGGGGCGCTCACGCTCCTCGAGGACTCGTTTTCCCAGGGGGTTGAACCGGCAGTGTTGCTCCGGGACTTCGCCCGTCATTGGCGGGATCTTTTATTGGTTCGTTTCGGGGCTCAGGGAGCAGTCGAGGCTTTCGCCGCGGAGGAAGTTGCGGAGGCCCAGAGACAGTTATCGAATCTATCTGGACTGGATATTCAGGAACTCGTCGATCTCGCGCGAAGTGGGGCGGATGACGCCTTGCGTAGTGTACACCCTCGGTACGCACTTGAGGCGCTCGTTGTCCGCATGGCGACGAGAGAACCAACGCATGATCTGCTTCGGTTGGTAGGAGGAGCTGTTGCATCGTTGGCGGGTTCGCACGGGCGAGAGGGAGGAGCGAGGGCGGTTGCTGAGCAACGAGGCTCTGGTGCGGATCGAACACGAGCGTCTTCTCGTCTGCCCGCAGAGGGTGATCAGGCCTCGTCTTCGCTCCCTCGCGCAATCGTATCTTCTTCTTCTCCTGCTTCTGTACCATCAAAGGACACGCGCGGCTCCGTGCTCTCTTGGGAAGAGTTTGTGGCTACCACCTCTGCGTCGGGAAGTCGCATCCTCGGTGAGCACCTTCGCCGATTAGCGGTAGTCGCTTTTCAGCCGGGGATCCTTGAGGCGACGGGCGCTGAATTTACCGTTGCGTCGCTGTCACGTGGAGCGGGGCTCGAGCGATTGGAGCAGGCACTTCAATCGTATTCTGGTACCTCATCGTGGCGTATTACTCTAAAAAGAGGTGAGAAAAGCGCTGAAGGTGCTCATGAGGCTCCCTCAAGTATCGCAGCAAACGAGAAAGCGAAGCGAAGTCAAGCGCGTCACGCAAAAGAAGAGGCGGTGAGGCAAGATCCGGGAGTGGCGGCTCTTCTTGACGCCTTTCCCGGTTCGACGATTGATCGAGTTGAAGTTTCGGGTAAAGAGGGCGCATAATCTCGAAAATTATGGAAAGGGTGAAGCGGATACAACCGGATATTTCACCCAAAAAATGGGGCTTTATGACGAAAAAATTTAAGGGCGTACCGCAAAGAGGGGGATTTCCGGGTGGCATGGGAGGACTCGGTGGCATGGGGAATATGGGGTCAATGCTGAAGCAGATGGAGAAGATGCAAGCAGACCTTCAGCGCTCGCAAAGTGAGATTCAATCGCTGGTTTTTGAGGAGCAAGCGGGCGGTGGCGCGGTGAAGATCGCTATGGATGGGACTTACTCCGCGCGCTCAATAACTGTTTCGCCGGAGGTTCTTCAGGCAGGTGATGTCGAGATGCTTCAAGACCTTCTGCTAACCGCAATTAATGGAGTGACAACTCAAATCAGCAACCGCATTCGTGACACGATGAAGCAGGCGACCGGGGGGATTGATATTCCCGGTTTGTCGTTTTGATCTCTGATGGTGCTTCGCACCTCCCTTATTTGAAAAAAAATCTTCATTTTGGGGGATAGATCCTCTTTCTCACAATGGTGCTTTACCCCCTTTCATTTCAGAAATTGGTCCGTGAACTGGCAAAGCTGCCTACTATTGGTGAGCGTACTGCGACGAGGCTTGCGTATCATATCATCGCTAATGATCCCGCGCTTGCACCAACGCTCGCCTCTGCCCTTGCTGATGCAGTAGCACACATATCGCTTTGTTCGCGATGTTATTTCTTCTCAGAAGGCGGCGCATTATGCCCCATCTGTCGAGATGAGCGGCGAGAAGGTCACATCATCTGCGTGGTAGAGAAGCCAGCAGACGTTGTCGCGATTGAGCGAGCAGGTGAGTATCGGGGCGTTTACCATGTCCTCCATGGGGTATGGGCTCCGTTGCGGGGGGTGGCTCCAGAGGATATTCGGATTAAGGAGCTTTTGGCCCGTATCGAAGGAGAGGAGGTTCGCGAAGTGATCATCGCAACCGGTGCAACCGTTGAGGGCGATGCGACGGCTCTCTACATAGGGCAGGAGCTTCGTGACCGCGGAGTTGTTTCAAGCCGCATCGCGCAAGGAATACCCAAGGGGGGAGAGCTTGAGGCCGCCGATGAACTCACCCTTGCCCGAGCTCTCAGTGGTCGGACGAGGTTCGGTGGGTGAGGGGGGTAGGTGGCGGTGCGCGGCGAAAATAATCAAACCGCTCGGCTTCTCATTCTGAGGTTCGTTCCTGACGCCGCTCGGCATTCCAGGTGAGATGTGGCCATCATTATGCCTGACGTCAACCAACGGGGTTGAGCCTTCGAGAATATTTAGATTTTCCAATTTAGGGCAGGGTTTCTTTTGTCGTATTCGATGAGGGGGGAAATACGATCTGGAAGGTGCTCATTTCAGGTCTAGAGATTACTGCGAGGAAAGTCGTTTATGAACATTTTTCGCGGATCTTGACTCAATCGCTCCTATTTGGCACCATGCAGGGGCGTTTGGCGCTATTCCCCGGTAGCTCAGTTGGTAGAGCAGGTGACTGTTAATCACCGGGTCGGCGGTTCGAGCCCGTCCCGGGGAGCCATTTTTTTTGTTGGCCGTTCGCAATCTAATTCACAAGGCCCTCGCCCCTCAGATATTTTGTGAGGACCGATATCGTCTCTTGCGATTGCCCGCCCCAGTCACCACCATTCCTTACTCTTCTCCCACAGCTATCCTTGCGTCGTTACCAGCGCTGCGCGCTGAGATCCTTAGAGCGCTGGATCGCTTTGCGGCAGTGCCGCGAGAGAAGTGGTTTCGGGAGGTTTTGGTGTGTGTGATGACACCGCAAAGTTCGCCGTACCGAGCGGAGGCGGCGATGGTTGTATTGGAAGAGCGGGGTTTTTTTGCGGGTGCGCTTTCGCACGATGAGGTAGCAGATATCCTCCGTAATTCAGCCCATTATGTGCGGTTTCATCGGGTCAAAGCGGCAAGATTGCTCCGAGCACTCGAAAGTCGTGATGCGGTAGAGCGGATCCTCGATGGTGCTTTACCACCGTTGGAAGAGCGGGATCAGCTGCGGCGTCTCGTTCTTGGTCTTGGGATGAAAGAGGCCTCGCATGCTCTTCGCAACATTGGTCGCCGGGGACTTGCGATATTAGATCGTCACATCCTCCGGGTGCTGCTTGAGTGCGGGCTTCTTGCCTCGGTACCACGCTCGATCAGTGACGCTCGGTACCGAGAGATTGAGCAGATATTTATCTCCTTTGCCTACGATCTGGGAGAGTCACCGGATGTGCTTGATCTGTATCTCTGGGCTCGGGCTACCGGATCGGTGTTTAAGTAAAGATGATAGCTCAACCGCGAGTCTCCCTCGCCTGCACTACAACGGACTTTGTTGATCAGTCGCGGTCGCAATAATGTAGTTGATATTCACCCGCGCGGGTCGGGTGATGCAGAAGAGAATCATCTCGGCGACATCGTCAGCGGTAAGGGGTTCGATGTTTTCGTACACCTGGTCGGCACGGACTGAATCTCCCTTGAACCGAACAAGGCTAAAATTGGTCTGGACGGCACCGGGGTCGACCGAACTCACTCGAACCCGTGTTCCGTGAAGATCTTTCCTGAGGGAGTCGGATATCGCGGCGACGGCGCTCTTTGTCGCACAATAGACGGCTCCTCCGGCGTAGCTCGCGTGACCAGCGGTGGATCCAAGGGAAATAATATGCCCTGCGTTTCGTTTTACCATCGCGGGAAGGAAGCTGCGGGTCATTCGTAATAACCCGGTGACATTGGTTTCAATCATTTCCGACCATTCGTCGGGTGAGCCCTCCCAAAGGGGGTCGAGCGAGCGGGCAAGGCCGGCGTTGTTTATGAGGACATCGACCTGAGGGAAGCGTATGTCGACCTGATTCACAAAGGCTTCGATTGATCGAGGGCTTGTGACATCGAGAGGAATCGCAACCGCCTCGCGGGCCCCCAGGCTGATCAGCTCTTCCGACAGGTCCCGAATTTTATCCTCGGATCGAGCCCCGAGGATAACAGCCGCACCTGCCCGAGCAAGGTGGGTCGCGGTGGCGAGTCCAATACCCGAGGATGCGCCGGTAACGATAACGGTCAGGTTTCTGAGGTTTGTGATCATGAGCTGATTCCTTCCGAGCAGGATATGGTACGTCGGGATTATTCTGATATTTCTTAGTTGTGTACTATAGTAGGACGATCACACTGAACGGCGCTACGAACGAAAAAATTCCTATGACGACCCCCCCTCATTCCCCTGAACAATTGAGAGATTTTTTTGCACTCACCCCTGATCGGATCCTTGCGGCGGTTGAGTCATTCGGGGTTGAATGTACGGGACGGTGGTTCGCCCTCAATAGTATGGAGAATAGGGTCTTTGAGGTGGAACTTGATGTCGATCCAAGTCTTCCAAAGCATCAACGGTTTTTGATTGCGAAGTTTTACCGACCCGGCCGATGGAGTCGGGAGCAGATTTTTGAGGAACACGAGTTCCTCTATGACCTCGCGGAGCGAGAGATACCGGTAGCGGCACCGGTGCGGGATGGTGATGGTTCTTCGGTTCGAGTTCTCGAGGGTACCGAGATTCCCTTTGCGGTCTTCCCGCGACTAGCGGGGCGTTCCCCCGATGAGCTTCAGGAGGATGATCTTCCCTGGCTGGGCCGGTTGTTGGCTCGGATGCACACAATAGGAGCACTGCGACAGGCGGAACATCGAGTCAACCTGACGGTCGAGTCGTACGGCTGGAAAAATATCGCGTTTCTCCTCGAAAACAACCTCGTCGATCGAGAGGTCCGATCCTCGTATGAGCGGGTTGCTCAAACGGCCTGCGAGCTCTGCGAGCCTCTTCTTGCGGGGCTGCCTACCCAACGAATCCATGGCGATTGCCATCTTGCCAACGTGATCCAGAGCCCTGAGGGTCCGGCACTTGTTGATTTTGATGATATGGTAGTGGGCCCCGTGGTGCAGGACGTCTGGCTTTTGGTGCCTGGCCGAGACGCCGAAGCGTCGTATCACCGGGAGCTGATGCTTGAGGCGTACGAGATTTTCCGGCCTTTCCCCCGTGAACAGCTCCGGGCAGTCGAAGCGTTGCGAACTCTCCGGTTCATCCACTATGCGGCGTGGTTGGCTCGCCGGTGGCACGACCCCGCGTTCCAGCGAGTATTCTCCTTCTTCGGAGCCCCCGGCTATTGGGCGCGGCATGTGGGGGAGCTTGAAGAGCAGATGGGGGTTCTGGGGTAGGATTTTTGCTACTTTGTGGGGCAATGTGCGGAATTTGCTTGACTTTGTCGGAGCTATGGATTAACCTTCCGATGTTTACCCATAAAAGGTTGATGGAAAGGTTTATCCTTTCTCGCGTTTCGGAGACTGCTGGTATCGGTTGCCTTTGCACCGCGCAAGGGGTGGTCGTCTATCCCAAAGGCGAAGGTGAGTGGCCTCGCTACATGTTCAAGGGTGGAGTGCGTGTCAATGATCCTCCCAGGAGGGCTGTCATCGATGCTGCTGCAGAAGTCGTCCGAGAGGCCGTGAAGGACTTTAGGCGGCTCCCTCAAGATGAAAAGGGAGGGCGTAAGGGGCCAGACACCATCGAATTCTGCTGGTGTGAGGCGAGGGAACAGGTCATTAGAGTAATCACGCGGCATTGACTTCCGCTATAGGCGTGCCCCCAACACAGCTGTGGTTGCGGGGCTCGCCTTTAATTTATCCACCCACCTTCCTTTCATAGTCCTCCCAGGCCCGATAAAACGCTCCACGACGCTGTATCAGCTCATCGAAACCCCCAAACTCCTCAACCTTGCCTGCGGCAACATAAACAATCTTGTCAAACAGCTGCACCAAATTAAGTCGGTGCACAGCTGCGGCGATCGTTCTCTCCGAAAAATGGGACAGTATCCCGACGAATATCTCCTTCTCGGTTCGAGGATCGAGGCTTGATGTCGGTTCATCGAGCAGGAGGATCGCTCTGCTTTCTGCCCGAAGGAGACCGCGGGCGAGGGCCACCCGCTGCTTTTCTCCGACAGAGAGATTTAATCCGTTCTCAGCGAGATCGGACTCGATCCCGTTTTCAAGTTTTTCTATTACTTTCTGTAGTCTAGCTAGTCCGACAAATCGTTGAATATCCTGCGATGAAAAATCTTGGCCCATCGTCAGATTATAGAGGAGAGTTTCACTAAATATCTCCGGCTCTTGTGGAACCAGAAGTGTTTGACGGGCGATATCCTCGATGAGTATCTGCGTCTGTTTATCAGTACTCATTCGATACGAGGAGGGAACGAGAAGCCCACCGAGATTTTTGAGGAGTGTTGATTTACCGCCTCCACTGGGTCCAACCAGCGCTATTTTTTCACCTCGCTTTATGGTGAGTGATAATCCGCGCAATCCTGAGTGTTCGCCGGTGGCATAAGAGAAGGTAAGATCGTCGATCGCGAGATTTGACCAGGTGGGATCAAATTCTTCGGCTACCTCGGGAGCTTTCATCGCTGCGGCCTGGTAAATAACTGAGTGTCCATCCTCATACGCGACCGAGGATTCGATAATGCCGCCGTAATAAGCCGTGAAGGAACCAATGGCCTGAAATACCTTATCAAGGTAATCGAGTAAGACATAGGCCTCTTGAACATTAAATGGCTGTGATGGATCACGATGCCCATAGAGATACATCAGCAGCGAGGTGCCGATCACGAGACTGTATCCGACAGAGGTCGAGCCCCACTTTAGTTCGCTGTATCGGCTGATCCGTTTTGCATTGTCGTAGCCTTCGTCCTGTTGCTTTTGAAGGTACTGGGTCGCGGAACCCTCGAGAGCCAATGTTTTTACCGTAACAACATGGAAGAGGTAATCGACGCAGATTCGGTTGATCTTATTCGCAAATGAATTGTTCCTTCGGATAGCGTCAGCCAGCCGTTTGTTGAAGTAGATCATACTGAGCACCGTGACGATGCTCATACCTATCACGGTGCATGCCACCTTTGGATCGAGTGCAAAGAGGTAGCTGCTCGCCACAACAAGCTTTATGACCCCCTCCAAAATCTGCCACACATAGGTGCCGATCATCTGGTCGATCGCTCCGGCAGCACGATTGAGTTTACTGAGATTGTCTCCTGAGTGGGTACCGATGTGCCACGAGAGGGGAAACTTCATCAAAGATGCAAAGATGCGGTTGAGGGTGTACATCCGCGAGCAATATGCGGTCGTTGTCTGAAGGTAGCGGGCAAAATGGTGAGAGAAGGTGTTGAGGAGCCGAAGGGCGGTGTACGCAGCGACCCCCCACAGGCTATCGGCGAACGCCTCCTCCGAGAATCCCCGAGTCGTCAGGGTTGCAAAGGTGTAGCCAATCGCAAAAGGAACGAGCAGCTGACTGAGAGTAGAGATGATGAAGAGGAAGACGAACGTAGCGAAGCGAATACGGGCGCCGACCGTTGATTCCCATGAGCCGAGTAGCAGACCTTTGAGGGGAGAGGGCGGAGGAGAGGAGGGGCGTGGGGCCATGGTGTTTCGGCGAATGCGCGCTCTGTAAGGGAAGAACCGGGGACGAGGATGAGCCTATCGAGAAAGTGCCCCATGTGGGGCGACCGGTGCCTCCGCACTGCTGTCGCCCCAATTGGTTTCAGGCCTAGTCAGCACGCTTCACGTAGGTCCCCTCTTCGGTATTGACTATGATTCTGTCCCCTATCTTTACGAATGGTGGCACAGAGAGGCTGAGTCCGGTATCGGTTTTTGCGGGCTTGGGGGAGTTGCTCGCGGTGGCGCCTTTCATCTCGGGCTCGGTGTCGGCGACTGTAAGGGTCACGGTCGTGGGGAGCCCGACGCCGATTGGTTCGTCATTGTAAAGGGTGACGTCGACAACCATTTCATCTTGGAGAAAGTGGACCGCATCTCCGAGGGTTTCACCACTAATAACATACTGCTCGTACGTTTCAGTTGTCATAAAATGATAGCCCTCGCCATCGTGGTACAGGTAGGTTGCCTTGTAGCTCGACACATCTGCTTCTGGAACCTCGTCTGTCGAAGCAAACTTGGTTTCGGTTTGAAGTCCGGTGATGAGGTTTCGGAGCTTAAGTTTAATGTGAGCCCCGAGATTGCCGGGGGTATTATGGTGAAAATCCATTACGCGCTGGGGGGCATTGTTGAATATGATAACGGTGCCCTTGCGGAGGTTGGTTGCCTTCATACGTCTTCTACTCCAGAGGATAGCGGTGGATAGCTTTGATGGCCGCGAAGCACGCTATCTGCGGACTGTCATGGCTGCGAGCTGCTGTCGCTTAATCGGACACCCTACCATAAAAACTATTCGGCAGGTAGGAGCTGGCCTGCCGCTGACGGGGAATCGTGGTGATCGGGGATATTCGGTCTTTCGTGATGGCGATCGGGGAACTTTGGGGTGCCGAAGATAGGGGGAGGATAGGTCGGGTCTGGGCGGTGGCGGTGGCGTGGTTCGGTGACAATAACGACCGAGGTATTTGATTGAGGGGGCTGCGGCACCGATGGCGGTTGGGGAGGGACACCTAATGACGTGATGATCGTCGTGATCTGGTTCTGAAGTTGAGCAACAGCGTCCTCGCACCGTTCCATGGAGCCAGAGCGACAGAGCGATTTCGCGAGCTCAATATCAAGCTCGACCCCCGTTTTTCGTTTGATTCTCGAGCGAGTGCGGTCAAGCTCAGCCAGCCAGGCAGACCGGCGAGAACCGAGGGGAGGAAGTTGGTTCGGAGCGTCACCACTGGATTTATCTTCAATGACGACGATGGGTTCAGCAAATCCGGGGGATGATGGCGATGAGAGAGTGATAGTGAGGAAGAGAAGGCCGAGGGTAGCGGCTATTGATGGAAAGGGGGTCCTCCCCCGTTGGTTGGTACTATCTAATCGGCAGTTGGATGGTACCATGTCGCATCATACCAATGAAGGCGGTTCCGCAGACTAAGGTGCGGTGAGGCTTTGGATAGGAGACATCGAGAAGAGGCACACGGTCAAGCTATGTCTCAGGACCCTCATGAGGTTACCATAAGGGGCCGTATGATCGGGAGGGGCAAGCCATTTTCCCGTATTAAAAAGGGAGGGAGTTGTGGAGCAGAGTGGTACTATTGAGACTACCCCATGGGTGCTAGCACGGATGACGGGGCTTGCGGGTGCAGGCCGAGGGATAGGCCCGGTGGAGGATAGCTCCGAAAAAGACCTTGTTGGCATTAAAGCATTTGTCGCGGGGGGCCTCCCGGGGGATCTGGTCAGAGCGACTCTCATCCAGCGGAAAAATAAATTCGTTGAGGGGACCCTTGCAGAGATTGTGGAGCCATCACCGCATCGTCGGATCGCCCCCTGTCCGGTTGTCGCAGAGTGTGGTGGTTGTGACCTCCAGTCGTTACGGTATGAGAGTCAGCTCAACCTTAAGCGGGAGATGATAATCGGCGCGTTTCGGGCTGCACGACTTGAGCGAGAGGCTTTACTCGTTCGCCCTTTTGAGGAGAGCGCCGAAGGGGGATATCGTCGTCGATTCTCGTTTCATATAGATCAAGCGGGATTGGTGGGACTTTATCGCCGAGGTTCTCGCTCAGTATTGCCCCTTTCGCGCTGTTTTGTTGCGACCGACGAGGTTAATTCGGCTCTTGAAAAGCTTCCCTTAGTTGCTCAGGCGCTCGCAGGGGTTGCCGCAACCGCGGTAATAGAGAGTGGCGAGGGGATGGTTGGGATTGCGTTGGTACTCGCAGAAAATATCTCGCCGCAGATGATAGATACGATTGCAGCAACGCTCCAAGAGCTCGCGACGGTATGGTCGATTCGGGTTCGGGATCATGTTGTCCGAGAATCTGGAGGGTTAGGTATGATCCTTGAGGTCGATGGTCGCCTGATGCCTCTGCCTCTCGGGTCTTTTTCTCAGGTCAATCGAGACGTAAACAGCAAACTAGTGAAGCGGGTTGTTGAGATCGTGATGGATGTCTCCGCGAAGCGGGTACTCGATCTTTATGCCGGTGCAGGTAATTTTGCGATACCGATTGCTTCGCGGGGGGTGACAACAACTGCCGTTGAGTTGGTCCCTGAGCTCGTGGGAGCAGCCGAGCCTTTTGTCGCAAAGAACGGCCTGCCAATCGAGTATCGGTGTATCAGTGTGGAAAAATTTCTCCGGCACATCGAGGGTAAGATTTGGGATTGTATCGTCGTTGATCCACCACGCAGCGGGCTCGGCTCGGTTGTCTCATCGTTGCCCAAGAGTCGAACGGTGCTCTTGATATCGTGTCAACTCTCAAGTTGCGTGCGAGATGTGAAGTCGCTGATTGAGCGGGGGTACCAGGTGGAGAGTATTGAGCCGTTTGATATGTTTGCGCAGACATCGCATGCCGAGATCTTATCGGTCCTTCGGCTTGGCGATGAGGGTTATTAAGGGGAGGTCGGAGGCTCGGGTGGTGTACTGAGGAGGTCGAGCAATGCTCTGCTGTCAGATCGTACCGCAGAGCTCATAAACTGCTGCTCCAATCGAATTCGGTTGAGGAAGATATCGCCCGAAATCCGTGAGCTATTCTCCACGAGTGCTTCAACATCATCTGATATACGACCCCCCACTAGATCTCTCCATCGTTCATGAAGACGCTCAATGATGGGTCGGGATTGGGTTGCGAGTTGGTCCCAGGACTCTTTGATCACATCCTCCGCAGATTGATGGAGGGACTCCATTTGGGCCTTCAGCACCTCTCTTTGCGAATCAAGATCGTTCGCAGATGAATGCTCGACAGCCTCGAAGGCATGGCGATACTGCTCCTCAAGAGGAGTAAGTACTTTTCTCTCCAGATGTTCCCGAGTTCGTGTCAGTGCTTGCTCACCGCCCAAGATAATAAGTGTCTCCCTGAGGCCGACGATAGCCGATTCCCACACGATCCGCTCAAGCTGCCGTTCCTGACCACACGTCATCTCAATTTTTCTTCTGGTAGCGTCGAGTAGTCCCGGCGCGTCGTGGAACGTGAGGAAAAAGTCGGTAAATTCAATCGTAAGCGGGAGGGTGGCTGAGTTATGAGAGGTCAAGAAGGCGCCATTGTTTGGACTTTTCCAGCGACGCGAGATAAATGTCAAGGCGAGATCGTATGGCTGAGGAGGTTGTGGTGCATGCGGATCCATGGGAATTACTCTCTGTTCAGTATAATAGGTTACCTATCCGATCAGCATTTTTCGGCTCATGCTATCTTGCCAAGAGAGTCGGATGGGCCGAAAGTGAACGAACCTGGATTTACTCATGTGGGCACCACAAACGATTGAAAAGGATATTATGAAGGATCAGGAGGAGGCGCAAATTCAAGATACCGACAGGGTTGCTATCCCCCTTTCATTTCTCTCGCTTTTTGCACATGAGCTCCGCAATCCTCTCAACGCAATCGCGGCTGTTGGCTCTCTTCTTGCCCACGATCCAAGGCCCGATAGAATCCCCTGGTTGAGTTCAACTATCGGCCGACAGGTTGGAGAGCTTGCGCTGCTCATCGATCTTCTCATGGATGCGGCTCGATTTGAATCCGGTCAGCTGCACTGCTATCGGGGTACCGTTTCCCTCTCGGCGGTAATCGATGAAGTTTATGCTGAATGGTCGGATGCCCTGGAAAGGTCAGGGATTATTCTCTACAGGGAGGAGGATCAAGACTGCCCTGCTGTGATGGCCGATCATACTCGGGTTCGAAGATATGTGAGTGCGATTCTTCATTCCGCCTTACGAACCCTTCCGCCGGGAGGTAGTCTGGGGTGTTGGGTCAAGAAATCAGGAGATTATGTTCAGCTCTGGTTTCGGGATACTGGACCAGGTTTGGGCGAACATGAAGTTGACACCCTTGCGAGTATCTGTGGTGCAGATATCTTTGCAGAAGCTGAGAGAGGATTTCGGCGTATCGCTCTCGTGCTTGGAAGGGCGTACGCTGAGGCAGTTGGAGGGTCGAGTACGCTCCGTGGATCAGGAGAACCGCCGTGGAGTGGCGTTGAAACCCTATTGCAGTTTCAGTCGATGTAGAGTGGTGGGTGAGATAGTTGGGGCAAGATATCAAGCAAGACGAGGCTTATTTTCTGTGATTTAAGGGCCTAAGAGGATAAATGTTGCGATGAACCAAAAAAATGAAGATTTAAAGGTGGGATGGTGGGGAGCATTCTTGAATTTATTTCGACCTGAGCCAGATATGGTGTCCCTTGAGAGCGAAGTAAAAAGGTTACGTGGAGAGGTCGCACATCTGGAGAGTGAGTGCTCGGGGAAAATATTGGTGGATAGATCGGAGCTATTGGCGTTGCGTGAGGGAATCCGTCACGTGAATAAGCAGTTTCGAGCTATCGAGGAGAGGCTCAACCGATTGAGCGCCGATGAGCCCATAGTTCCCTGCAGTCCCGAGGTGATAGAGAGCAATATCGTTTCGGACGACGATTTTTAAGGAATTGTTGCCGAATTGAGCCAAAAGAGGGCTCAAAAATGGGCTCGGCTATTCTCGGGGCTCTCCCTGATTATTCGGTTACAATCCCGCACTGAGCGCAGCATCCCGCTCGTTGCGCTCGAGAGCAAGCCGAATAAGACGCTCTATCAGAGCACCATACGGTATGCCCGATGCTTCCCACATCTTTGGAAACATACTAATTGCAGTAAAGCCGGGGATAGTGTTTACCTCGTTTACCAAGAGCGAACCTCGATCTGTCAGGAACATATCCACCCGGGCCATGCCCTCGCAGCAGAGGCAGGAGAAGGTTTTAAGCGCAAGTCGCTCTGCCTCTCTCGTTACTTCGGGCCCGATATTCGCAGGAATAATGAGACGAGCACCCGCAGCATCAAGATATTTGGCTTCGTAGGAGTAAAAGTCGTGAGAGGGGACTACCTCTCCTGGAACCGACGCCATGGGGTCCTCATTGCCGAGTACTGCCACTTCAATCTCTCGACCTTTGACGAACTCCTCTATGAGCACCTTAGAATCATAACGGAACGCATCGTCAAGTGCCCTATCGAGTTCATCAGAGTTCGTCACCTTTGCAACACCAATTGAAGAGCCCAGATTAGCGGGTTTGACGAAGAAAGGAAGACCAATCTTTTCAGATAGTTCTTGAAAGGATACGGATCGGTGTCGCGTATGAGGAACCGCAAGAAACTTCGCAACGGGAATCCCGGCATCCCGCATTAGCCGTTTTGCAATATCTTTGTCCATTCCAATCGCTGAGCCGAGAACGCTCGGGCCCACAAACGGAATGTTCAGCATCCGAAGTAGTCCTTGCGTTGCTCCATCCTCCCCGAACGAGCCGTGGAGAACGGGAAATATGACATCGAGAGCGGGGAGAAGCGATGCGGAGGATCCCTCGAAGACCGATTCTTCCAAACTTACCCATCCGCCTGGTTGCACCATGAGAGGTGATCCCTGGCCGACGAATGCAGAAAGAGAAGACCTTCCCGACGGGGAGGATATACCCTCTTTATCAGTGAGAAACCATCGACCGTGCTTATCAATGCCGATGATAATGACTTCGAACGAATCAGGTGAGAGCGCATCGACGATGTTGCGGGCTGATAGGAGAGATATTTCATGTTCAGCAGAGCGACCTCCACACAGAATACCTACACGTAGCTTTCTCATATTATCCTCATCATTTCTCGTTGCCTTTCGCGCGTTGGAAGGGACCAAAGGGCACCCGCACACGGTCAGCACAGGCCAGGTTACCCCATGCCCTCTGAGAGGATTGTCAAACGCGATAAGGTCTGGCGCAATCTTCGCTGCACGATTTGGTGGATAAGAAATAAGCCACCGGTTGAGGGAGAATCAGATGTTTTCGAAATCTGGTCCGGCGAATTACTCAAATGGTCTGTTTCGGAGGTGCAAGATATACCTGAGGTCCTCTTAATCCGGTAATTGTGGAGAATCTTCGATACCAAGAACCGAAAAAACATTGGGTATTTTTTTCTTAAATTGGTTTAGAAGATACGCTGTATTTGCAAACGCCTTTTTTGAGGATGCCTGTCGAGCCGTTTTCTCCTCCCTCAGAGCCTTCGCGACCGTTTCCGTACAATTCTTATATCGGGGAAGCTGTTCTCGAGTAAATGTCGCTACCGCACTGGCGTGTCCGACGCTGTGCAAAAAACCCTCTCGTTTATTGAATTCGGATTTTTCATAAAACATCCAAAACTGTTCCAACATAGGACAGGCAGGGGTATTTTTTATGGAGGCTGTGGCGATATCAGCTTCGAGCAGTCCTTCGAGAATAACGGGACAGGTCGCCTGTTTTGTCGAGCAATACAGATATGTGCCGGCGAGGTGCTTGAGGGCCTTAGAACCGAGTGAGTGATGAGTAAATTTGCCCATCTCGGATTCGACTAACAATGACTCAAATAGTGCAATTGCTTCCTCTTGTCCTGCATCATAAGGGGTTCTTTGGACGGGCTCGTTCTCGAGTTCTATTGAACCCGAAATGTCCGGCTTTTGACCGAATGCGGTATCTAACACCGAGAGCTCCACGATGCCACCGAGAAAAATGCTCCCGATAGCGAAAGCAATCATTCTCCTGTTCTTGGATTTAAGGGGAGCGACCGAAGAGGTGCAAATTTGATTTATCTCTCTCTTCACCAACATTGCGATATCCCCTTTTTCTTGTTTTCCGAGGCTTCATCATAAATCCGCTCCGGTGGCATCCGAAGATCCCATACAAGGCCCAGCTTTTCGAGCCCCCGGAGAACATAGTGCGAAATATCGATTTCCCACCAATAAAAACCCTGACGCTCTGAACCTGGATATCGGTGATGATTGTTGTGCCATCCCTCTCCAAGCGTTATCAGCGATAAAATCAGGCTATTTTTGCTATTATCCGAGGTCTCGAACCGTCGTCGCCCAACAATATGGGCGGCGGAGTTAATCATAAAGGTTCCGTGATAAAGCAAAGTGGTGCTGATACAGAAACCCCAGGTAAACAGCTGCAGCGGTGTTGTCCCGAGCTGCGGTGCATATATCTGAAGCAGCCATCCAGCCATGAGAAGAAGAGCAATCAGGGAAAGTGGGCCCACGAGATGGTTACGATCAAGCCACCGGAGTTCCGGGAATCTCATTAAATCCTTCACCAGGTCGTATCGAGTTTCAATGTAGTGGGTGCATAGAACCCATCCAACGTGTGCCCACCAGATTCCCTGAACAACCGTTGAGTGGATGTCCTCTTCGGTATCCGAGTGTTTGTGGTGATGACGGTGATGTCCAGCCCACCAAAGAGGGCCCTTCTGAGCGGAGGTAGCTCCGAGAAAAGCCAAAAGGAACTGAAACGGACGGCTCGTCTGATACGTGCGATGGGAAAAATACCGATGATATGCCCCGGTAATAGCAAACATCCGAACGAAATAAAGGGCGACGCAGACCCAAAATGCGGTCCAGCTAAAGCCGGTCCAAATAACAAGGAAACAGCCGATATGGATCAACCAGAATACGGCCTGTTTGATGATGTTTATCGGCGAAAAATCTGCGGGAAGATAGCGCGGGTTCATTGAGTACTGATTCTGAACATACAACGAGAACTTATGATGGTGTGGAATGAGAATCATTTCGTTCCTCCACCATTCGACAGCATTATACGCCCTTCCGGGGGAGTGGTCGAATACCCCGATTGTCTTGATCCTACTTTACCGTCTCATCTGGTAAGTGACTGAAAAAACTAATAATACTATCCCCAATGTCGCCTTTGGGGAGAATGCGGGGAACTTTGTGCTGTCCACCTAGTTTTCCTCGAGACTCCATCCAGTGTTCGAACGACCGAACGGGAAGGAAACGAAGGGTTGGCGGTTTCAGGCCAAAACCATCGGCTCGATGCGCTCGGTAATCGTCGTTGCGAAGTTGTAGTTCGGTATCAAGGGTCTGGATAAATCTTTGTTTTTGCTCGGCTGTCAGGTGTAGGTCTGGTTGACAAGAACCCCGCAGTTCGACAAAAAAGCGATGTCCCCCCAATTCTCCCGGGCCTTCGGGAAATACGGAGCTTACTGCGTAGTCGGCGACAGAGCCACCCACAGCCGTTGCAGCAGCACCTATTGCCCCATCAATTTCCTCACCAGTGAGATGTTCACCGAAATCCGAGAGAAAGTAGCTCGTTCGACCGGTAATCATGATCCGAGGGGGGGAAAGCTCGATGAACCGCACGGTGTCACCGAGAATGTAACTCCATAGTCCCGCGCATGAGGTGATGACGACGGCGTATTCAAGGCCGAGCTCAACCGAACCAATCCAATGGCGATGATGACGACCGCTCCGCAATTCATCAACGGGCACAAATTCAAAAAAAACTCCATGATCGAGATTAAGTCTCAACCCTGCTCCCGGAGCACCATCAGCTATCGCAACAAATCCTTCACTTGCCGGGTAGACCTCACGAAGTTCGGCCGAGGAGCCATCTAACAAAGAAGCAAATCGGGCGCGATACGGATCAAAACGCACGCCGCCATGAACAATCATTTCTAGATTGGGGAATAGGTCAGCAAGTCGCTTCCCGGGCCGTCGAGCCAGGATATTATCGAAAAAGATAAGGAGCCAGCTTGGCACACCTGCTATCATTCTGATATCGCGGGTGAGAGCTTCTTCGGCAAGCCGATCTACCTTCTGACGCCAGTCGGCAATTAACGCAAGTTCAGGCGGCGGAAAATAGCGAGGACGTATCCACGCGGGGATCGTGCGCGCCGCGATGCCGCTCAGATCTCCCGACCAGACATTCTTCGCCTCCTCGATGAGGTCGGTGCTGCCCCCGAGCATAAAATTTAGACCACCGAGAATTCGGGAGGTTGGGCGGTTTGTCAGATGATGAACGAGAAGATCGACCCCTGCTTTTGTGTTCGAACGAACCATTTCGTGGGAGCACGGAATATATTTGGTTGTTCCCGATGATGTGCCCGAGCTAACGGCGAAGAAAGGGATCCTGCCCGGCCAAGTGACATTGTCAAGAATGGGAAATGATGCTTTCCAGTAATCGTTCCAGAATTGCTCGTAGCTTCTCAGTGGCACCGCCTGTTGATAATCACGGACTGAGGTTATCCGACCAAAGTCATGGTCCTTCCCAAATTGAGTTCGCCGAGCGGAGCGTATTAGTGATAGCAGCGTTTTTTCCTGAGCTAGGGAGGGAGAGGAGGAGGCAAGGGAGTGTTTTCGCCGAAGTGCGTACATCCGGAGAAGTGAGGTGACGTCAAGCATAGGGACACTCCAGGATGGGGTATCGATTGACTAGTCAGATGAGCGACTTCGAGCCAGGAACTGCCCTGATACCGCATGGGTCGCTCCGACGAAGAGGATAACCCGCTGGTTCTCTGAATTACTCTGACTGTCCACTTCGAAGGTCTGCTGACCCCGCTGCGAAATCATCGATAGGAGCTTCCCTCTATCCTCCGCATGATCACCGACCACGACCCATGTTGGGTAAGGAGCCTCCCAGTCCCACCGATAATCGGCGAGCTCAATCCATTGATCCTGAAAGTGTTCCTTAACTATCTGCCAGGGGAGACGATTATTCATACGATGAAAGTCGGTAGGTTTTGAGGATGCACTGCAATTCCATCACCGGTCGGGCTGCATCTGTGTGACATGCGCCGGTATCGATGTCATCATACGAAGTTATTCGGTCAAGAGCAAAAGGTAACGAGCAATATTTTGCTCTCAAAAAATACCTGACCACTCAGAGGTCACCGTTACCTTCTTTATTCTAATGAGGTTCAAAGCGTATGGCGAAGATTAGCAATATTTCAGGCTTCCCTGAGTATCTTCCCGAGGAGCGAATTATCGAGGAGCAGCTCCTCTCAACGATAGGATCGATCTTTCGACTGCATGGCTTTGCAAGTATGGAGACTCCGTCGGTTGAACTTGTCTCAACTCTGACCGAAAAAGGGGGGGATGAAAAGGAGATCTACACCCTCGCGCGCTTTCAAGCCGAGAGTGATGGGCCTGTCGGCAAGGAGGCAGAGCTGGGGCTCCACTTCGATCTTACGGTGCCGTTCGCCAGGTACGTCGCTCAGCATTTAGCTCGATTAACTTTTCCGTTCCGTCGGTCATGTTATCAGAAGTCATGGCGAGGGGAGCGCCCTCAGAAAGGAAGGTATCGAGAGTTTGGGCAGTTCGATATCGACATAGTTGCGCGAGATACCCTCCCGGTTGCGGCAGATGGAGAAATCATCACGGTCATAGCCAAAGTCTTTGCGCGCCTCGAGATTCTCAGATCCGAGATGCGGCTCAATAATCGAAAGATTCTGCTCGGTATGTATGATTCCCTTGGGATCGGTGGTGAAAAGCGAGCCAAGGTCGTCAGGATAGTGGATAAGCTTCACAAAATTGGGCCTGAAGGGGTGACAAAGGAGTTGGTTGATGGGGAGGGTATAGAGGGAAACGTTGCTGAAAGGATCCTTCAGTGGGCTACCTTGCGTTCCTCGGCCAGTGAGGCGCGAAGCATGCTAACAGGGCTCGGTGTCGAAAATGAAACATTTCAGCGGGGTGTAGAAGAGTTGTTAGAGGTGATATCTCTGGTGCCAGAGAATCTGAGATCGCTTCTTTGTGTCGATCTGAGTCTGGCGCGTGGACTCGACTACTATACGGGAACGATCTTTGAGGTAGTCCTGCCCGACTATCCCGCGTTCGGTTCCGTATCAGCAGGGGGGCGGTACGATGATCTTACTGCGCAGTTTCTCCCTGGACAGCGCCTCCCCGCGGTCGGAGGTTCAATCGGGGTTACCCGACTGATGGGGCTTATTCTCGAGCAGCGACTTTACCCGGTCGGTCCGCAATGTCCGTCCCAGGTTCTTTTTACCGTTTATTCGGAGGAATCCCGTCAGCGGACGAATGAATGGGCCGAACAGTTTCGGGAGCGAGGAATTGCCAGTGAGGTGTATTTTAAGGGGGCCAAGCTGGGCAAGCAGATTGAATATGCAAATTCGAAGGGCATCCGATTCTGTGCTTTTGTCGATGAGGAAGCGGGAACGCTGGAGATAAAAGACCTCGGTGCCCAACAGCAGACTCCGGTCCTGGACATCGACAGCTGGATTGCGCAGAATCGGGGGGTTTTGAGATTAGTGAAAAATTGAAATGAGTAAGGGATATGTTTTGGCTCTTGAATGCCTTTGCTATCCCGGCTCTCGCTCGGCCTGTGAGCTCGTTCTCCAGATGAATTTGGGCCGCTACCTCGGATCATCAGAAAATAGCATCCCGATTAACATGCTCTCTCTTTGTGGGAATATTCTCGTATCGAGGAGGGTCGGTGCTATCCTCGATTCTGCGGTTGCGACAACTCCACCGATGGGCCGCGCTACGGGGAGGCGGTATTGTCGCTGGTGGGAGATGAGGAGTAGTGATGGCGGTGGATTTCGAGGGGAATCAACCACATCTATCCGAATGCTGCCGATGGCACTCACGGTGAGATGAGGACCCTGTATTGTAAGGGTGCCAACCTCAACATCTCCCCGAACATAAAGGTTGCGAGTGCCCTCGGGAACTTTGAGGTGCGTTGCGTGAAGCCCCCCAGTTATAGACGTGAGAGGGCCCTCCCGAGTTGGAAGGATTGAGCAACTTCGATTTGATAGTCGGTCGTTTTGCCCGAAGGAGCACGTCACATTGCTTGCATCAATGAGGGAGAATCGGGGAATACCGCTGACCACTGATGCGGTTTGTGAGAAATAAATTTTCTTGAAGCTAGTACTTTCTGGTTCGATGGACATGGAGGTGCTCGATCTTCCGGGTGGAGCTGCCAAGGCGCGGGCTCGCTCATCGAGATCAAAGTATCGTCCCTGCTGAGCTGCCGCAGTCGTGCGTGTAGCGGAGATTGCCTCGATACTGAGAACAGTGGCGATGCTGCTGAGTAAAACGAGAAGGACGAGAACAGGAAGAATAGCAAATCCCCGCTGAGTTTCTCCAGGAAGATGTCTTATATATCTATTTGATATAACAGGCACTACTATCCCCTCTTATCATGAAATAAGACCAAGCAGATAATCAATCGGCAGACGAGGTAAAGAACCGTACTGATGAATTGGGTAGTTTTTAAGGGGTAGATCTTCAGAGGATATTGAAATCCCGGGTGTTATATCGAAAGAAATTGAAAAAGTGAGGCGAGGGACATTCGCGAAGAGCGGCTGATTCTCAATCATGGAATCTCCCACCTGTTGAAAGAGACGCAGTTCCTTACGCTCGCTGACGTAATAGGTAAGTTGGCGATTGATGGGAAGAGTGAGAAGAATTCTTTTACTCTCAGTAGGTGGCGTCAACAGGCTATCCTCGGTGCGAAGGTAGCCGGAGCAGCACCCATTTGAGAGGCATCCAAATGAATCAGCCACAACCTCTGCCACCCCATCCGCCGATACTGCGAGGAATGAGCGATGAGGAGAAAGAGGAGTCTTACCTCCCGGAATTACACACCCCTCAAACCAGCTCTTGCTCGCCTGGATGGCGGTGATACTTCGGGGGATAAGAACGGCGGTGCTATCGAGCGCTGCAACCGTGATTGCGTTCGAATCATTCGGCCGGATATTTGAAGAGCCCTGCATAACCTCATGAGGTCTTCCACTCTGATAGGTAATGCTCCCAATTGAGTGCACCCGAACCCCAAGCGATAGACGGTGCGTGTCGATATCCTGCATGATCTGGCCTGCGATGGTCGACAGCCGGGCCGCAAGCCGTTGAGCGTGCGCTTCCTGGCGTACTCGCATCGTCATACCTACAAGTGAATGAACTGCGGGTATCGTATAGCTGAGTATGAGCCCCACGAGGCCGAGCGCGATGAGCGCCGAAAAAAGCGAAAATCCACCCTCGGAGGAGGGATGGCAGTATAAGAGGGGGGGCGGAGAAGCTACGGTCCTCGATGATTCGCTAGTCTTTAATGGTATGAAGTTTGGTTGATAATATGGGCATTCCATCTTCATTTCACACATCAATCGACCGCTGCTGCGACTAAAAGACGTCGCTTTCCTCGCGAGCATGATTCCATCCCGGCTTCTGCGTGAAAGCAATCACCTTCAACAAGCAGTCTCACGGTCCTATCATCTTGATGGGCCTCTCGATTCTCCTTCAATACTCTGACCACACGGATCGCAAGGGTGAAGGAGATCGTGAGGAATATGCCCAACAATGAGGCACCAGCGAGAACTTCAATAAGTATCGATCCTGATTGAACCTCGGCCACTGGAGGCAACCTTCTCGTCATTTTTTCTCCTCGGCGCACATGATGCGAACTCGACATCGGAGTGATAGTGTTGCGAGACATGAGAGTGGTATACCCCTTGTGTTCATTTGGAATGTCGTTGGAGAACAAGACCGGGCGTTTCGTATATCCCTGGGTTTTTCGGGGGTTGCGCCTCGAATCTCCAACGTAATTCCCTTGACAGGTGTGAACGTCATTAGTTGAGAGCCTTCAATTTTTGCCAGAACCTTGCCCTGATTTAGTGATAAAACAATCGGCTTGATTGCCGATGCCGATCTCACGGTAAGTTCGACGAGAAAAAGGCCAAATCGCTCAGACTCAAGAGTAAGCCGTTGAGAGAGAACTGCGGCTCTCACGAAGATGGAGACCGTTAACGCAACTATACTAACGACCCCCAGTTTGACGACCATTAAGGTCAGTGCGTTGCCTCTCTCGATCGGTGATTGACCTCGAATCATATCGGTTTGCAATTTGATCAACGATTACCCAAACCTATGAAAGGAGATGACGCCTTTTATCGAAGATTGGGGAGAGAATGTTGCGTGCCTGAATAGAATTCGTCTTATGGTGTGGTCACCTTCGCCGTCAATTGGGCTCAATTTGTGCCACGTCACGTGTGATATGCTACCGGTTGATAGATGACCGGGTTTGATTTATCTGCTAATCTGAGATGGTTCGAAGTTGTCTTTTTCTGGGAGGTCATATGAACCAGTCATCAAGGTTTTTGGTGGGGCTCCTCTTGCTTGCTGGAATCAGCCCTGCTGAAGCGCAGCCTCTGCGTCCACACGCACCGGGCCAAGTGCTGGTTGCCTTCAAAAAGGAGGTTACTGAGAGCACCGCGCGGGTCGTGAGAGGGAGAGTGGGCGCCCGGCTTCTCCGACGACATGAATTAAAGGCAGGGATGCGACAATCCGAAGTTGGCATTGAACAATTGTCGATTGCAATTCCCGTATCAAAAGCCCTTGAATTGCTTCAGAGCGACCCCGCAGTCGCGTTTGTCGAACCGAACTACATTCTCAACCACCAGGAAACGTCGGACGACAGCTACTACACGAGCGGCAGTCTCTGGGGTATGTACGGAAACGATGCTCCGGTCTGCGGTCCCACTAACACGACGAATGGGTTTGGCAGTGATGCCGAGGAGGCCTGGAATCTCGGCTATACGGGTTCCTCAAATGTCCTGGTGGGTATCATCGATGAGGGTGCTCAGGTAACACATCCGGATCTTGCAGCGAATATGTGGCTAAATCCTCATGATCCCGTTGATGGAATTGATAATGATGGAAACGGGTATATCGATGATGTCAACGGCTATGACTTCTACAATCGGGACAATTCCGTATTTGATGCTTCGGACGGGGATGCCCATGGTACCCATGTCGCGGGAACTATAGGAGGGACCGGAGGGAATGGATTTGGCGTCGCGGGAGTGGCGTGGAACGTCAAAATGATATCTGCCAAGTTTTTGGGTCCTCAAGGCGGATATACGTCGGATGCGATAGCCGCACTCGACTATCTGAGGGATCTCAAGGTTCGACATGGTCTTCGGATCGTCGCATCGAGCAATTCGTGGGGAGGTGGTGGTTACAGTTCGTCACTTCACACCGCCATTCTGAGGGCGGCAAAAGAGGGGATTCTGTTTATAGCAGCTGCAGGCAATAGCAGTTCGAATAACGATACCACGGCGAGTTATCCGTCAAACTATTCTACCCTACAAGGCACTTCAATTGAGTCCCCGGCTACGTACGAGGCGGTCATTGCGGTTGCGGCCATATCGTCCACGGGGGCGCTTGCATCGTTTTCGAGTTATGGAGCAACTTCGGTGGATCTGGGGGCCCCCGGAGTTGGCATCTGGTCCTCAGTACCGACCGATTCCTACGCCTCGTACTCCGGCACTTCAATGGCAACCCCTCATGTTTCGGGCGCGGTGGCTTTGTATGCTTCGGCATTTCCGACAGCAAGCGCTGATGAAGTTCGTCGAGCGATACTTGCGGCTGTAAAGCCGACGAGCTCTTTAGTCGGTAAGACGGTGACGGGCGGCAGATTAAGCCTTGAGGGAATGTTTCAGTATCCACCTCCGACTCCGGCACCGATCGTTGATGTCGCGGTAACCTCCTTATCTGCGCCGTCGACAGTTAAACCGGGACGGTCAACGACAGTGTCGATTGCGGTGGCGAATCAGGGAAGTCAAACGTCTACCTTTACCGTCTCGCTTGGTGCGACCGGTGGGGTCGTAGGTTCCACGCGAGTTGTAACACTCGACCCGGGCAGGTCTCAGACAGTCGGAATATCTTGGATATCTCCATCTGTTCGGGGTACATACACCCTGACGGGTCAGGCTAGCGTTATTTCAGGAGAGAGTGATACCGTGGATAATTCGCGGGCTCGAATTATATCGGTTCGCTAGGTAAGCGTTACAGAGCGTCTCTCCACGAGGTCGATGCGAGGGAATTATCTAGGATGGGCGGCATTTGCCGCCTCCTTCAATGGGCGGTTTGGAGGAATTGCCGATTAATCATGAGCGTGCTCGGCAGGTCTGTGGGAGCACTTTTCATTCGACTGTGAAGATCAGGAGGAGACCGGATCGTCATCTCGTTTCTGTCTCGGGCCTTACTAATCTTCGAAACCCTCTGTCCGGTGATACTCTCCCGAGAATCTCCTCTTTCTCGGCTCTTGCGTGTCTATCCTACAGACCTTCTAAAAGATTGAACCCAATTTACGGGGGTACAACAGTCCTCTGCAACCTGCTCCGACAAATGTCCCCACGGGTGGTTCCATTTGTTCAGAAAAGCCGTCCTCCTGTTTGATATTGCAGGCGCCACATGGGCGAGTCACTACATCATGCTATGCCTCATGATGAACCCGCCGGGCAAACTCGCGTTTTTTGTTGCTCTGCTCGTCGGAGAGTTATGTTCATCACATTATGTCCTTCAGTCGATAAAATCGGCCCTGCATCTATCGGTGTGTTCCCTGGTCGATCCGGCTTCCCGATTCGTACCGAAGGAGGCCACGGGAGAAGACCCAGGAGGCGAGGGCGAGGTAGCCTATGGTTGCGGCGATAATACCGAGCCCTCCGAGTGGGTCGAGAGTTCTTATCACCTGAACCGGAAGGGTGGTTATAAATCCAGCGGGAATTATTGTGAACATCGCCACCCGAACCACACCTGAAAAAAGAGACCCAGGATAAGAGCCGAGCAAAAGAAGGGTCTCGGATGCCAAATCACTCACTTCCCGCAAACCCCCAATCCAGAAGGCGATTGAATGAAAAAGCACTACTGAAGCAAACTGAATCATCGCGCCGGTTATGGAAAAGAATATACACAACGCGGCCTCAGTTGGAGAGTTCGCACCAATCCAGAAAAATATTGTTCCGGTGAGAATGTCGCCAAGACCTGTTATGTTGCTCTTTGATGATGACACAGACAGCATGATATTACGGGGGGCCATCAGATAGGTATCAAGACCGCCGAAGAGTATTTCATCAGAGAGCTTTCTGGCTCCGAAAAAAAGGAGTGCGTATAAACCAAAACTGAAAGTCGTAATCCCAATAAGTAGCTGCACATCCCGGAACTCCCATCCTCCGATCGATGGAGTTTTTTGGTAAATGATCCACCAGGTGACAAAAAAAAGAAGGTTATTTGCTACCATCATCAAGACTGAGAACAGGAACGCCAACCGCCGAGATGTTGCGGATTTCAAGCTCGTCAGCACCAAGGTTGCATACCACACGATGATAGCTTTCATCCTCCCTCCCCGATGATATCCCCCTTTATCTTTCCTTGGAGCAGCGCAACTAAAATCATTCCAGCTCCTCCCCATAAGCAAAGCGCAATCCCCGTGTGGATACAAACAACCGTCACCCCTTTTAGCGCGATCTGAGCGACCCCAAAAAGAAGGTAGTAGAAAGGGGTCCACGGTGCGGTTTGTTGAATCCACGGTGGATATAGAACAATCGGTACCATCAGCCCACCAAGTAACCAGACCCCTTTATCCCACACCATCGAAAGGGTTCTTGTATCCCGCAGGAATGCGCTACATAGCCCGATGATGACGTAAGAGATCGTGAGCACCGATGCGGCGAGAAAAATGAGGAGAAATGTCACCAAGAGAGCTACGGGCGACCTGAGCCCCGGAGCTAATTCGCCCGTAAAGATAAGGGTGCCGGTTGCGCCAAGCGTAACAAAGCTTGGAAGCCGACCCAAAAGAGCTCCGATTGACTCAGCGATCCTGCTTACGCCGTAATTGAGCGGTTTTTGGAGCAGAATAGCAAAGGTACCATCGCTGATATCTCTCTCTATGGTGAGATATACCCGAGGGGTCGAAAGGACTATGAGTTCGGTGATGAGAAGGTACCAAATGAGCTGCGGCATTGATAATCCGTCAGGCGATACAAGCTGCCAGAGACGCGAGAATATGAAAAGTAGGAGCAGCAAGAAGGTGCTTCGGACCATGGTTGCCCAAAAGAGCCGAAACTCGGTTCGGAATCCGAGAAGAAAAAGTGTCCAGTATAGGGGGAGCCTCATCGTGAGTTCAGCTACAAAAGCTTAAAATAAGGGGCCTTCATCCCGAATGGGTGGTCTTCATCGTTCGGGATTGGTGCTCGAAGACGTGGGATCAAGGCGCGCAATAGTTAGCAAGCGTTCAACACATAAAGCACCTCATCGCACCAGCTGGTGCACGACCTATGCCGATGCAGTCTCGTACATCAATCGAATGACCTCTTCGAGCGGTGCCTCAGAGCTCGAGATATCGATTACCTCCGGGCGGGTAGCGATCTCAGCGAGGACCCGCGGAACGGGGGTTATCTCACCATCGATGAGAAAGGTGGTGGCGTAGGGTGTTTGTTCGGTCAGAGTCACTCCAGGGAGCGAGATTGAGAACCTCTCGGTAGAAGTATGCACCCGCACTATCCGCTCCTTGCCGTATTGAGCCTTGAGATTCGAGACCGAGCCATCGAAGATTGCAGCACCCTCATTGATGACGATCGCCCGAGGACAGACCCGTTCAATGTCTCCCATATCGTGTGAGGTAAAGAGCAGGGTGATCCGCTCCCTCTCCGACAGCTCGATGAGCATTTCTCGGATGACTCCCTTCGCGGTGACATCGAGTCCAATCGTGGGCTCATCCAGAAAAAGAACCTCAGGTTTGTGCAAAATACTCGCAACAAGCTCGCACCGCATCCGTTCCCCCAGCGAGAGGGTTCGGACCGGACGGTCGATAATCGACTCCATACAGAACGCCGCGACCAATTCGGCGAGTCGCTTCTCATATACGCCCTTTTTGAGGGCATAAACTCGGGAGAGAAGACGAAAGGAATCAATCGCAGGGAGGTGGTACCAGAGCTGCGATCGATTTCCAAAGACACTCCCGACGCGATAGCTAAGCTGTGCCCGATCCTCAATCGGCCTCTGCCCCAACACCGAAACCTCTCCCCCAGACTGTCGCAGGATACCCGCCAGGATCTTGATCGTCGTCGATTTTCCCGCACCGTTTGGTCCTAAAAAGGCTACCCGCTCACCTTTCTCGATAGAGAAAGAAAGACCCCGTAAGGCGTGGGCGAGTTCGTAAGAGGTGGATATGTAGTGCGATATAACTCCCCACATACCGGGGCGAGGGGGTGATACGCGGCGGAATGATTTAATGAGGTTGCAGACCGTTATGACTGGCATGGTGAGAGCATTACAAAAGAGGACCTGAGCAATATATCGATTATCCGTTCGACTAATCAACAAAAATGGACTTTTTCAATACAGATGAGGAAATGCACTCTTTGCCTCAAATCCTGAGAAATTTTCGGATGACTGTAGCTTTTTTTGTCGGACCCTAGTTTTTTTGGCCGAGATGTCCGTGGTCCCCAAGGTTCTGAGTTGCAGAGGTGGGTAACTCCATCTTTTACTTCATCATCAATCCGAAGCGTCGAGGTTGAAACCTTCTTCGGCGGGTAGTTAAGGGTGGTTATCTCGTAGTCAATCTGCTACTCGGTAAGGAGGTCCAGGTCATTATCGTTTCTTCTTCTGCAGATCCCATCATCATAGGCAAGGAGAGGAGGGACGATAGGGTTAGATAGGTACAAGGAAAAGAGGAGCTCACGACAGTCGAGTCGGGGTGTTCCGCACTCCGCGAGCGAAGCGAGAGCCTGCTGGACCTGACCGAATGGGCCGACAATACTGAGCAGCGGAGGTGGATTACTCTTCTGAGCGAGGCGAACGAGTCTGGCGAATTTGCTATCAAAGACATACACGCATCCCAGATGCAGAGGGAGAAATCGCCAGAGGTTTGGCTGATCGAGGGGGGGTAAGTAATTGTATTTCAATGTTTTGTTATGGGAGCAAGTGAGGTTTAGGGGCGGTGATTGAAAAGGAGCTCACCTATCAGCCGTGATCATCCCGAATCTGCTCGGGTTACGTACTTCCTATAAAATAATTCCATCTCCCAGCGAACTTATTCCTGAGACACGAGTCTAATCAAGAAAGGCCCCCCTTGGGGGACGTTTTTGGTTAGGCGTGTGATGACCCGAATTGATACTACTACCCCTCCTCCTATTGCGGGCTCGCTTGCCGACGAGGTGATTTGCCGTCGGATCGTTTTGGGAGAGCGGGAGCTGTTTGCTGAGATTGTCTCTCGATATCAGGGGGCGATTTTTCGGCTTTGTTTGCGGGCGATGGGAAACCATCACGATGCAGAAGAGGTTGCGCAGGAGGTTTTTCTAAGGGCGTTTCGGGGGTTGAAGCACTTTAATGGGAGTGCCCGTTTTTCGACGTGGCTGACGAGGATCGCGCTCAATCAAATAAGTTCAGTATTCGGATCGAAACAGAGTCGCATACAGCGGCGGTGCGATCTTTTTGAAACAGAGCAGCATGGGGGCGCAGCTACTAGTGAGGAGATTGAGAGTGGCGCGATGGCGGAGCGAATGGTGGTGGGAATTCGGCAGCTCAAGCCGATGTTTCGCGATGTGATCATCCTGTGTGGTTTCGAGGGGCGACCGTACGAAGAGGTTGCGCAGCTCATAGGCATTCCCGTCGGAACTGTTCGCTCGCGGCTCAATGCGGCCCGGATCGAGCTAAGAAAAATCATCGATGCAGAGCTGAGTTAGTGAGAGCGTTATGGCACGAAAAAAAGACAGTACTGATTCACCGATAGATCAATTTATTGGGCTCATTGATGAGTCGCTATCTCTTCACGAGGCAGAAGAGCTCCGTAGGAAAATTGATATTGATCCAAACCTTCGGAGTGAATTCGAACAGTATTGTCGGATCGTTGCGGGTGAGAAGCGAGTGCAATCGGTGACAGGAGAACCGTCAGCTGATTTTTTAGAACAGGTGATGACTAACGTTCGGAATGAGCCGGATGAAGGTCTGAAGTTAACGCAGTGGGAGATGGTGGTTATGCAGTACAAGAAGTATCGGAATGTGAGGGTTGGGGCGATTGCGACGGGTGGGATTGTTTGTTTGGCGTTGTTGTTGCCGGAAGGGGAGGTGGGGAGCGGTGATCAGGCAATGAGAAGAGTTGATTCAGGATATTCGCCTGTGGCGACATATAACGATGATAGGGTTGCTGAAGCAGCTCCAAAAACAGTATTGGATTTGCTCTTCGGGGAAAAAAAGGAGGTCGAAAGTTTCACGCTAGAAGGATTAGATGTCTCTTCGATTCATCGGAAGAACCCTCAACCAAAAGAAGAGTCAGTAACTGAACTGTCCACACGATGGAATGAAGAACTCATTCAATTGCGCAACCAGAGTGAGCAGGCAACGTCCAATCGAAGAAATTCGCTTACTCAATACCAAGAAAAGTCGGCTGCAGTCCTCAAGCGAATGATCGATACAAGTAGTGATGCATTGGCGGGTCCTCCATCGACAGAGCAGCCGATGCTCCCGGATCTGGCTGGTATGCCTTACCCGTACCCGAGGTCAGACATCCCATCGACAGACTCTGCGCATCCAACCTTGGCTCAACCCAACACTCCTTACCGCCAGGCTATAACCCAACTCTTCCAACTCACCTCTTCCGCACCCCATTCCACCTTCTCAATGGACGTGGACACAGGCAGCTACACGAACGCACGGAAGATCCTCCGGAGTGGTCGGCGGCCCTCGGCTGATTTGGTGCGGGCCGAGGAGTTTATCAATTACTTCTCGTATCAACATCCAACCAACACGGAAAAACCGTTTTCCACTGTGTACGACATAGCTCCGTCACCGATGACGAAGGGGGCGAAGATTTTGCGCATCGGTGTGAAATCGCGCGAGAGTATTGCATCGGATAAACCGTGGAACCTGGTGTTTTTGATCGATACCTCGGGGTCGATGGCAGATCACAATAAGCTGCCGATGGTAAAGCAGGCGCTCAAGCTCCTTGCGGGGAAGATGCGTGCCTCTGATCGTCTCAGTATTGTGACGTATGCAAATGGGTCACAGGTTGCACTTCCGCCGACGAGTAGTGGCGAGCTTGATCGGATCAACGGAGTGATTGATGGATTAACGGCCGAGGGTGGAACGAATGGCCACGCCGGTATAACCCTCGCCTATCAAGCGGCTCAACAGGGATTTATTCCTAACGGTGTAAATCGGGTTATCCTTGCGACTGATGGAGACTTTAATGTTGGCATAACGAATCACGATGAACTTATCAACGAGATTCAACGGCAACGGTTGAAGAATGTTTCACTAACGACAGTCGGAGTCGGAGAGGCAAATTATAAAGAGCATTTAATGGAGCAGCTTGCTGATAAAGGTGATGGAAATTACTTTTATCTTGATACCTTCGATGAGGCGCGGAAGGTGTTTGGTCACGATCTGGTAAGCACGATAGACACAGTTGCAAAGGATGCCAAAATTCAGGTCGAGTTTAATCCAGCGGCGGTGTCGCAGTATCGTCTCATCGGCTACGAGAACCGCGCTCTTGCGGCGCATCAATTTACCGATAATTCAGTCGATGCGGGTGAGGTCGGAGCAGGGCAGAGTGTAACTGCGCTCTATGAGGTTGTCCTTGCGGGGGATCAGATAACGCCAGGAGGAGGTATGGTTGAAACCCGCTATGGGCCGACACCGGCGCCGAGTCCGACGCCCGGTCATCGTCCGGAGGAATTCGGATTTGTCCGGATTCGGTTCCAGGATCCAACGAGCAAAGAGGTGGAGCAGCTCTCCTTTCCGATGATGACCGAGCAGGTGCAGAGCTCGCTTGCAGAATCTTCGGAGAACCTCCGATTTGCTGCGGCAGTAGCAGCATTTGCTGAAAAACTTCGTGGTGTGCCGATGAGTGCGACCTATGCTGAGATAGCAGATCTTGCACAGGGTGCGCGTGGAAGCGATCCTGATGGTCGTCGTGCGGAGTTTATATTTCTGGTGCGAGAAGCCGGGTCTATTCCGTAGAGGAATAGGGACTAAGGGATAAGGGGAGGAGTTCTGAATGTACTGCTCCCCGATTGAACGCCAAGACCGAAAATGTCACCTGAATAAACCATCTTCCAATCTTTTCTCATGGATCGAGAACATCAATTCGAGTACGAGGATGTGTGAGGTGCCACCCGGTCAACAAAAAGATGACCCGCATCTCTCAGACTTTGACTCATGGGGTGATATCGAGATACCGTTAGCGAGCTTAAGGCTCAAAAATGAGGCCGAATTGTTGCTTGGCTGCCTCGCCTGGGTTCTTTGCGGCAACCTGAAGGCAGTAGGGGGAAGTATGGCAAATAGGTCGAAAGACAAAAGGGTCCTGTGTTTACTTTAAAAAATGAGCGGAGCTCTTCATGACTGTTCCTCGGAACCAGATCATAGTTCTCTTCGGTGGTACGAGCAGTGAACGTCTCGTTGCAACCGCGAGTGCTCAACATATTGCCGATCAAATTCCTGACGCAACATTTTGGTTTTGGATGAACGAGGGCAGTGTTAGCGAGGTGAATCGTGATGAGTTGATGGGTCACTACAATCCCTTCAAGGTTGAGTTCCGTCCCGAGGTACGAAAGTTTGAATGGTCTTCTGTTGATGAAGCGCTTGATGAGGGGGTGCGTCGCCAAGCAATATTTTTCCTCTCGCTGCATGGCGGAGAGGGTGAGGATGGTAGTCTCCAACAAAAATTAGAGTCTCGCCGACTCGCGTTTACCGGATCTGGCTCAGAAGCAAGCGCGCTTGCCTTTGATAAAGGCTGGGCAAGAGCAACGGTTACGAAATCTGATATCAAGGTTGCTGCAGCGGTCAATGTAACTGTCGGAGATGAAGGCGATTACCAAGAATTGAAATCACTACACAGGATGCACCGTCAGTTAGTAGCGAAGCCGCTCCGCGATGGATCGAGTGTGGGTCTTGCGTTTCTCAGTTCTCCCGATGAACTCGATTCCTGGTGGTGGAGCAATGAAACCAGGGGTCGTAAGTACCTTGTTGAGGAACGGCTCTTCGGGCGTGAGTTCACCGTTGGCGTAGCCGACCTTGGGGAGGGAGCGCACCCGCTACCGGTATCAGAGGTTGTTATTACCGATCCTGGAGGTGCATTTGATTATGATGGTAAATATCTTGGTCGTGGTACGAGGGAGATCACCCCAGCGACGGTTACTGATCAAGAGCGCGCCCTTCTTCACCATCTTGGTCTGACAGCTCATAACTGTCTGGGGTGCTTTGGATACAGCCGCACCGATGTGATTATGGGACCGAAGGGTACCTATTTTCTTGAAACTAACACTCTGCCCGGACTTACCCGTGCCTCGTTCATCCCTCAGCAGCTCGCAGCTGTCGGGATCTCCATGAGCACATTTCTGTCCGCACAGATTGATCTTGCGAGGCAGCGCTATGACTGAGTTTAGAGCATCATCGATACTCTCATTCGTGAATGGATCCTGACGGCTTGGTGCTCCTACTTATTCATCCATCGCCCCCCCTCGATAACGAGCGGACCGAATGGCGACCTAACCCGATGCAACGAGCAGCAGGTGAGTCGTCCTACCTAACATGTCCAGGAGATGGTGCCGCACTTGAAGCATGAGTATGCAGCCCTGCTCTGATCGATCAGGCTAAACCCCCACTCGGATGGAGATGTTTTTTTTCCCATTCGAAGGAGCCTACAATCGAGGGCTCAGTGGCGGTGCCAGCTCTCAGCAGTGAGGATGTCTGCCAATTAAACCTCATAGATTGATTATTTCGGCCAAAGAACCCTTTCTAAGTGATCTCCCGAAACTGAACTGAGTAAGTTTTTCTCATGTGGATTGACTTTTAGTGTGCGCGAGCAATCAGGCCAAACTGCCTTTAGTGACGTAAATTAAGTCCTCTGCTAAAACAGATCGCCGTCATCATCGTTTGGCCCTCCTTTATCAAGTTCATCGGGCTGAATTCCCAATAATTCGCGAAACCGTCTCCGATGATAGATCTCGAATCCATCTTGAACGCCGTCAGCATCCATGACGTCGTCAATGCACCTCGCAACCAGTCGAAGTTCGTCTGAATTCAATTGCTCTCTAAGTCTAAGGGCGTATTCAGATGTGCTCCGCAAATTTTTAAGGATTGTTACCGCTTCATTTATCTGTCGTTGGGCACGGTCACGAGGAGTCCCGAAAACCCGATGAAGTGCCATGGTAATCACCATGTATTCCTTTTGAGCGAACCCCTCATCACTTGAAGCGAGCTCAACGAGGAGAACGGCGAGAGCAACTTCGAGTTGCTGCTGGGTTGATGCATTTTTTCTCCCGTTACCACTTTGCTGGCCAAGGTTTCCAGAGAAAAATCCTGTTCCACCCTGTGCTCGCTTTTCATCTTCAAAAGTCATCGCACTCTCCATCTTATTAAAATGACTCAAGAAAGTTTATTTTTTGGCTATGGGCTTGTCATTTCGCACCCTCCCTTGTCAATCTATCGGCAGATTGTCGCTGCGCGTTTAATCCCGATTCACTCGTGCCCCTGTTTCCCTGATCGACCACTGACTGACTCACTATGTCAGCAAATCTCTAGATACCAAATATCAATAAGTTCCATCGACCTTCCGTCATGTGCAGCCACGAGAGGCTGATCGAATTGGATTTGAGTGACAAGATGGAGCTCCTCTTGAATGGAAGCAATCGGAGGTTTACCTTTGGATATTTCCGCGAGAAGGAGCTGACCGGATTTTCTTGAAATTCCGAGTTTTGGTCAGTAGTCTACACAGGTCGCCATCGGAATCGAGGATTGCCTCCAAACCTCGGGAGTATGTATCTGTCCTAATTGGAGATTTTCACGAGCTCACCGATCGAAACGCGACCCGAGGATAATTCGATAGCGTCTCAGTGGTACTTCTCCATCATGGGGTAATGAGGATTGCCGCCAATCAAAAAATGCCGCATATCGGCGGTCTCTCTCGTGCAGGCTGTCGATCCTCTGTGAGCTTGTATGCTGTTCATATTACCCATTCATGGAAGCCACGTCGTAATAACGGGTAGCCACGCCCGAGTTCCTAATTATGCCTAAAAAAGCTCTTCCTCCTCATCCTGATCAACCGTTTTATCCAAATCAACAGCCTGTATTCCCAACAACTCTCGAAACCGCGTCCGGTGGTAGATCTCGAATCCATCCTGAACTCCATCGGCATCCATGACATCGTCGATGCATCGGGCGACGAGTGTAAGTTCCTTGGAGGTGAGGTGCTCTCTCAACCTGAGTGCGTACTTGGAGGTGCTTCGCAAATTTTTCAATATTGTGACTGCTTCGTTGATGTGCCGTTGAGCGCGGTCGCGGGCGACTCCAAAGACCCGATGGAGGGCCATGATGATGACCTGGTACTCCTTTTGAGCGAACCCCTCGTCGCTTGAGGCAAGCTCAACGAGGAGTACGGCGAGAGCGAGTTCGAGCTGCTGCTGCGAGGCCGAATTTTTCTTTCGGTGACCGCTCTGATACGCGAACCTTCCGGAGAAGAAGCCACCGCCGCTCTGAAACCGTTTATGATCTCCAAGAGTCATTTCATGTTCCTCCCAGCTCACCCCATGCGAAAATCTGGCTTCCAAGATTCGTCACGTAATTCATCCGTTTGATCTAATAACTGGCTCTCCTCGCAAAAAACCGGCGAGATCTTGGATATCTACCAATCCTTCCGGCCCTCCCGAATCTCCGACGACCAGGAGCTGATCGACCTGGAGTTGAGTGATCAGGTCCAGCGCTTCGCGAACAGAGGCGGTGGGGGGGATTACCTTGGGGTTTTTTCCCATGACGGTACTGACTGGCCTATCGAGGAGATCGGAGTGACGGATCAGCAATCTCCTGAGGTCTCCATCAGTAAATATTCCCGCGAGTTTTCCTGTTTTCGCAATCACGGCTGCCGCTCCTGGGCTCCGCGGGGTCTGACAAAATGCGGCAATGACATCTCTTACTGATGCGGTTTCCTCGACGATACAGAGGTACTCACCTACCCGCATAACCTCGGAGACTTGAACGAGCCTTCGACCAATGTCTCCGGCCGGGTGGAGGCGTCCGTATTGAATGCGATCGAATCCCCGAACGACGCAGCTCGCCATTGCGATTGCATCCGAAATGGCGAGCATGACCGTTGTGCTCGAAGTCGGGGCGATGTAGAGGGGAGGACACTCTTCGATTGCACCGAGCTCGATTACCTGATCGCTCAGCCGCCCAAGTGAGGAATCCTTTGATTGGGTTATCCCCAGGATTTTACAGGAACGTTCTCTCAGTCGCGGAATGAGAGATACGATTTCGTGAGACTCCCCCGAGAATGAAAAGATTATCGCACTATCTCCGAGAGCAACTCGGCCGATGTCGCCATGTAATGCCTCCGCCGGGTTGATGAAAAATGAGCTGATGCCGACGCTCGCGAGGGTGGCTGAGAACTTCTGGGCGATGTGTCCTGCCTTGCCTATACCGGTTGCGATAACTCTGCCTTGCTCGTTATGACACTGAAGGATTGCTGCGACTGTGTCCTCGAAGGAGGCGGAAAGATGAGACGCAACCGTATTGAGGGCGCGGGACTGAGTATGGAGGACCGCACGGGCGATGTCGGTGATAGTGGAGCTGGCAACGTCGGAGGATGAATCTCTATCGTTGGTGGCGAGGGAAAGGTGGGGGCGTTTCGATGTAGTCATGTGAGGTATGGTACCGATAGTGGGGGCTTCGATTCAAGCGCGAGGGGGGGGCCTTAGCAGGGATATTTTGTTGGCAATTTCAGATGGTTGTAAAATTAAGAGGCGTCGCTAAGTCCAGGACAAATCTCGGATCTTTTCGACGCCATCACTTCGCCGATACGCTCTCCTCACCCGGAGCAGAAGACGAAAAGACCACGCGAGTCCAATAAGGGCCGTTCGTTGCAATATTCGACTTCCTCATGAGAACCACAAACGCCGATTATGCCCGATCTGTCATCACTAGATAAAGCTCTATCGAGCCTCAGCCGCGCTCTTGTCCGGGCACAAGCCGCCCCTAACGACGAGGAGTTGCGCGATGCTGCTATCCAGCGTTTTGAGTATTGTTTTGAACTGAGCTGGAAAATGCTCAAGCGTCGGTTCGAGGAGGAGCTCCCGTATCCTTCAGCGGTCGATCCCCTCTCGTTTAAAGAGCTGATTAGAGAGGGATTTAAGAGAGGTTACATTGAAAAGCCGGAGGATTGGTTTCTCTTTCGGGAGCATCGAAATATTGCTTTGCTCACCTATCATGAGTCCACAGCGCAGGTGGTGTTCACCTCGGCCGTTCGACTGAACGGTATCGCTCGAGCACTGGATGAGGGATCGAGATCAAGAAATGTCGGATCGTCGGATAGCTCGTGATGAGGCGCAGCTCCGTATCGTGAGGAGAGTTCTTCAGGATCGTCCGCCAGACCATAAAATCCTGATATTTGCGTCCCGAGCAGCTCCATCGCCGAAGCCTCTCTCCGACCTAGTTATTATTGATCCCCCGGAGATATCTGAAATGGCGGTGGCGCTCATTAAGCTTGACTTCGAAGAGTCCGATCTTCCCTTTGAGGTAAATGTCTCAGTATGGAGTCAGTTGCCGATATCGCTGAGGGGACGGATCGATCAGGGGCACATGGTATTGGGTGAGGGGGGGCGATCTAATAATTAAAAAAGTCTGCAGTCACGATTATTACTTAATAAACCGAGTCCTGAGAGCGAATTACCACACATACCTTGCCACCAGCGGTACCGCCACGGCCCCGCCAACGAGCCCCATCACGTTCACCGTAATCAACACTAACAGCACCCGACACACCCGATTCCGGTACCATCCTGGTACGGTGCCCATGTCATCGAGGATATGCTCGAGATCACCGACGCGTGGTCGGCGGATCGTCGCTTCAACAAGAGCAGCTATCCACCCCGAGCGGAGGAGGGGATTGACTGCGGTGAAGGGGGCGACGAGGGTCGCGATAAGGATCGTGAGGGGGTGAGCCAGAGCGATGATGGCGCCGAGAGCCGCGGTGGCGCTGGTTGCGAATACCCATGAGAGTGCCATCGCGCTACCGGTCTCTCGTCCTGAACGAAAGAGGCCAATGAGGATGAAGAAGATAATCATCGTGGGAATCATCCATCGAAGTATCTGGCCAATGCTTCGGGAGGTCGGGATCTCCTCGAGTTGCTCGAGATCGACGGTGATCTGTTCGCGGAGGATTCGGGTGATGCCAGGAAGGTGCCCTGCGCCCACCACCATAACGAGGGGATACTGCGGGGCGGAGCGGATCTTCTCTGCCATGTACTGGTCTCGTTCGGCGATGAGGGTACTTTCCACATCGGGAAATACCTGGCCAAATTCCTCGAGCGCCGCAGAAAGGACATCCCGTTGTTTTAGCCTTTCGATATCTTCGGGCTTCACCCGTTCTCCCGATATAAGTCCGACGATGATCGCAGAGAGGAGCTTTATCGCAGAGAGGAAACCGAGGTGAGCCCATACTCTCTTGAGGGTGGTACGGATTGCACGATCAGCGAGAATAAGATGAGCGCCTATCTTCTTGGCTGCGGCGGCAGCTTCGAGCATCTCGGCTCCAGGTCGCACCTCTGTTGCCGTGCCGAGTTTTTTCTGAAATGCCGCAAGGAGGAGTTGGCTCAACAAAAGGTGTCCACGCCCTTCACGGATAGCCTCCACCACATCCATTTTTTTCCACCGCTCTGGGTCCTGTAATGCTCGCATCCGTACATCGCATAATTCAATTGCGACTGACGGCGGACGAATGTGTTCGATAACGGAACGGGCAAGTTCAACACTCTCCTGACTGATGTGCGCGGTGGCCACGAGATAGACGATCCCTTGGGGTAGCGCTATCTGCTCGACATGGTCGTGGCTGAAAGTTGAATCGGCGTTGGTATCGGTTGATGATTGAGACATGGTCAGAATGAGTTGGGAGTTTAAATCTTGGTGAGGTGAGTCATTTATATGAGCTCACCTGAGGGGAGAGAGCGTTTGTTGAGGAGAAGCGAATTCCCCACTACCACGAGGTCGGAAAGTGCCATAGCAAGTGCGCCGTAGGCGGGAGAAATAACGCCAGTCATCGCAAGGGGGATGGCGATGGCGTTATATCCGAACGCCCAGATGAAGTTTCCGATAATCGTTCGATAGGTCGCTGTTCCGAGTTCAAGGAGAGCGGGGATGAGCTGAAGCTGGGGAGCGAGAAGGATAACGTCCCCACTCTTCATAGCGGTCTCGGCGCCTCCGCGGATCGCGATACCGACGGTTGCCTCGGTGAGCGCGAGAGAATCGTTTACTCCATCACCGACAAATGCAATCGGTGAAGATGCTCGTCTTTTACGAATGTGGTCTAGTTTTTCAGCGGGAGAACAATGGGCATGCCATGAGGAAATCCCTATAGATCGAGCAATCCGCTCAACGCGATGGGTAGTATCACCACTTAGAAGAAAGGTTTCTATCCCTTGCTCGCGTAAAGTGGTCATGACGATTGACGCATCAAAGTGGAGTGAGTCTTCAATCGTGATCTCACCGAGGATTGTTCCATTTTTTAGGATAGCTATCGTGAACGCGGCATCAGTGCGATCATTTGATGCAGGTTGGGGACGAAGCTCAAGGGTGTCTCCGTTCGCCGACTGGCCGACGATCCCCTCATTTCTTTTGTCGAGGACTGAGGTGAGCTCTCTGAGGGGGGCATCCGCGAAATAAGCAACGAGGGATCTGGCTATTGGATGTGTTGAATGGACCTCGAGTGTCCTGACTATCGATCTGAGCTCATCGGTTGAGGACGGTGGGCAGTTTACCGAGGTGACGGTAAAACTCCCACTTGTAATCGTTCCGGTCTTATCAAATCCCACCTGTCTGATAGATGCGAGTGCTTCGAGTATCTCACCACCTTTGATCAGGACCCCGTGGCGAGCTGCCCTCCCGAGTGCGACTGACACCGCGGTTGGGGTTGCGAGCCCAACCGCGCACGGACACGATGCGGCCAGAACGGCGATTCCGCGGAGAAGGGCATCGAGAAAGGGAACTTCGAAAAATGTCCAAGAAATGAGGATTGTGCTCGCTGCGAGGGTACAAACGATGGGAATGAAGATGCCACTCACCTTGTCGCCGATGCGTTGAATCGGAGGACGATGCATCTGGCTGTCCGCGAGGAGGGTGATGATCTGACCGAGGGTTGATTGTGCGCCGACTCGTGTTAGTCGGACCTTAATGGAGCCTGAGGTGAGCAACGTGCCTGCGATAACGGTGTCCCCGCGACCTTTCTGAATCGGTATCGCTTCCCCGGTCATCATCGATTCATCGGTAATCCCCTCTCCCCAGTAGACGGTGCCGTCCCCTGGGATCGTTTCCCCCCCATTGACAAGAACCCTGTCCCCTCCAATGAGTTGCACCGCTGGAATCCGCTCGGTTTCTGCCTGCTCACCGACGCCTCGGACGACAACGGCGCTCTCCGGCGCGAGCTTGACGAGCTCATCCATCGCCGAGTTGGTCCGAATCAGCGCTCGCTTTTCGAGAACCTGACCGAGAAGAGCAAAGGTGATAATCGATGCTGCGGTTTCACTGAGGTGATGACCCATACCGGAGCGGGTGACATCGGCGAATATCCCCGCAACGAGGCTCGCTGTTGCTCCTCCGATGATGAGAGTCTCCATCGTCGGATAGCCTCTCAGCGCTGACCTGAACGCCGAGCCACCCAGTTTTGAGGCTCCAAGCGCCCATACGGCGATCCCGAGAACGTGATAGACAATCGGTTCATGGATAAGGGGGGCATGCATGATCATGCCCGCCCACAGAGGGAGAGTGAGCAGGAAGGCGATTGTGAAATGACGAATCGGAGGAGGTTCGCTTGAGGGAGAGATCGCGCGTCGCGAACTCGCAGGAACGAGGGTGTATCCAATCTTCCCGATGGCAGTGACCAACTGCTCGGGATCCCGACCCGGAGGAATCGTGAAAAGAACCGTGCGAAGGGCAACATTGAGGGAGACATCAAGAGCACCCTGCTTGAGGAGCTCACGCTCGATAGCGGTAGCGCACGAGGCACAATCCATCCCTCCGACCTCGTAACGGTGCGAGGTGATGGTCTCCTTTTCGGGTTGGTGATCAACGGAAGAAGGGGGGCTATCGGTCATAATCGTAGGAGGAGGTGATGTGGATATCCTTAGGAACAAGCGAGAGAAAAAAGCCGCTCTGCGTTGAGGGTGGTGGTCGCTGCTGCCTCTTCAAACGATACGTTGTGCGCTTTGGCGAGCCATTCAGCGGTGAAACGGGTAAAGGCGGGTTCGCATCGTTTGCCTCGGTGAGGTTCGGGGGCCATATAAGGGCCATCCGTCTCGACCATGATCTGAGAAAGGGGGATTTGTGCCGCGATTGCACGGGTGGCCTCAGCTTTTTTAAAGGTAAGAACTCCGGTAAACGAGACCAGAAAGTTGAGCTCTCGGAGTCGGGCCGCGAAGGATGCATCCTCAGCGAAGCAATGAAAAACACCTCCTACCTCATCACCTCCATGCTCCTGAATGAGTCGAATGCAGTGTTCACCTGCCTCGCGGGAATGGACGATGAGCGGTTTACTGACTCGACGGGCGAGCTGAATTTGGCTAACAAACCACTCCTCTTGTCGAGATAGTGGGTCTTTGTTCCAGTGGAGGTCTATCCCAGTCTCACCGATTGCGACCACCTGCGGGTGGGATGCGTGTTTTTCGAGAAGGGCGAGGGTGTCGTCGGTTATCGGACAGCTTGCATCAAGCGGGTGGACTCCGACCGAACACCAAACGGTACCATGATGCTGCTCAGCTATCGAGATGGCACGCCCCGCTGACTCGATCCCGTACCCTGAGCCGATGGTAACCATACGGGTCACCCCCTGCTCGATAGCCCGTTCGATTACTTCTTCGCGGTCCCCATCGTAGGGAGGAGCATCGAGATGAACGTGCGTGTCAATTAGTCGGGTATCAGCGGGGGACGAGCCGAACATCATCGAATCCGCGCCCCCAATGGAAGATGGCAATCGGGCTCTAAGACGGCAAGCACTGAATCGTCCTCTGAAGATCCTGCAAGGAGCATTCCCTGACTTTCGAGACCCATCAGCTTTGCGGGAGTTAGGTTCGCAACAATTGCGACGCGACGGCCAACAAGAACGTCGGGTTCATAATGGGTACCGATGCCCGCGAGGATCTGACGATTTCCGAGTGATTCTCCGAGCGATACCTCGAGTTTTAGCAGCTTTTTTGATTTTGGTACCCGCTCCGCAGAGACGATTTGCCCGACTCTAAGGTCAATCCTCATGAAATCATCAATAGAGATGAGGGGGGTGGTCGGAGCCGGGGGCGTTGCAGGCGACTCAGAGGGGGGGGTTCCAGCAATTGGTAGTTCAGTGGACATGAGGGGTACCTCTCGATTATGGTTTGTCGGAAAGTCGAATTAGTGCTCCCTGAGTAAAAGGCCATTTTCTAGATTTTTGAGCACCCAGGAATCATATCACAGGGTGTACGAGGAGAGGAGCTGTTCGCGATTGACCGCCCACGGTTGGGAGGCTGCATCGGGTGATAGTGAATCGAGAACTGCGGTGAAGACCGACACTGCGCCGAGATTGCGGTCAATGATGAGACGTTCAGCGGTCAGGGCATTCGTTAATCCGATTGCAAGCCGTCGTTGAAGGGGCGCAGAGCTGCTGTCTCGCATAAGGCACCGGAGGTATCGCTGGAGTATGAGAAGTTTTACCCCCATATCATCTTTTTTCTGCGCTAACTCTCGAGCACGCAATACCGCATCTGATGACCCTCCCGAAAGGACTGCGTCAACCCCCGCACAGATGAGAGTCACGAACTGCTGATGCTCTGAGAGCAGCGCGGCTACTGTTGAGGAGCCCTCCGCCAGCCGCGCAATGATCGTGGGGGGGGCCTCGGTTGATGGGCCAGTCTGAGGAGTTGACGAGAGGTTTTCAGATGTGTCCCCTCTCGACCAACACGGGGCAAAGTAGAACGGCTGGCAGCGCGAGAGAATCGTTGCCGGAAGCAGGGTTGGAGCGGCAGTCACGAGTATGAAATGGGTCCCTGTACGGGGCTCTTCGAGCGATTTTAGAAGCGCGTTCGCGGATTGGAGCGACATCGACTCAGCATAATCGAGGATAACAATCCGTGGACCGCCATCAACTGTTCGCATCGCGAGTGAGCCGATAAACGATCGAAAAGCCGCTGTGGTCCAGGTATCAGAGTCGGAGAGATCGAGGTGATGCAGATCAGGGTGGGTGCCTGAGTGAACGAGGTGACAGTTATGGCATTGATTGCACCCTTGGGTCGTTCTCGGTGCCCGCCCCCCTGCTGATGTCAGACAAAGTAACCCTTTTGCAAGGTGGAGGGCCAGCTGCACCTTTCCGATCCCTCGCTCGCCATGAAAGAGAAGTGCAGAGGGAAGTCGGTCCTTGCGGATAAGCCGCTCAAGGGCTTGACGGATGGTGACTGAAGGACTGGATGAGGGAGTAGCGATCATGACCTGAATAAAGTCGCGAGAGGATTATTTTACCCGATACTGCGTCAAGAGGCGAGCTACCACCTCTAGGGCTTGATGAAGGAGAGTTTCGGGCTTCTCACGAGCATCGAGGATGAGAAATTGCTCAGGGAGTGACGCTGCCATGTCGAGGAATCCCTCACGGACCCGTCGATGAAAAGCGAGGTCCTCTTCCTCGAAGGTATCCCGTTCGCTCGTGGGTGCCTGATTTCGAGCGCTTGCTCGTCGAAGTGCCTCTTCAACCGGCAGATCAAGGAGAATGACCAGGTCGGGGCGTAGTCCTCCCGTGACGAGTGCATTCAGCTCATCTAACCTCTTACGATCGAACCCCCGTCCATAGCCCTGGAATGCTACCGTCGAGTAGGTAAATCTATCGCAGAGCACCACCGTTCCCTGGGCAAGGCTCGGCATAATCAGCGAGCGAACGTGCTCGGCGCGGTCCGCGAGAAAGAGAAGTATTTCAGTCTCTCGACAGAGTGGGGTGGGACTTCCCAGAAGAATACTTCGCAGTTGCTGGCCGAGCGGTGTACCCCCTGGTTCTCGGGTACAGCGAACCGGAAGACCTTGAGAGGTGAACCACCGAGATAGCGCGGACAACAGGGTGGATTTTCCCCCACCGTTAATACCTTCGATAACGATAAAGGGGGCGGGTGGGGTAGTGGGGGTGAGAGTCATAGCCCCCTGTTCTACACCGCTTTTGGCCATGTGAGAACCCCCTGGTCAGTGAGGAGGCATCGGCCGCTCGGCCTCTGCCAGGCCTGAAATAGGCGCGCATCGCGGAAATTGTTTCCGATTATTTGATGCCGAGGTACAATTCAATGCCGTACCGAAGCTGCTTCGTCGTGTACGGCTTGGTGATGTAGTAATCGACCCCGTGCCGATATCCCTCCAGCACATCCTCCTCGGTGTCACGAGCGGTGATGAGAAAAAGGGGAATAGTCTGGTATTGGGGAACCTCTCGTAGCTTTTCGATGAGTTGGTAGCCATTGAGATAGGGCATCATGAGGTCGAGTAGGCCCAGGTCAATCGGCCGACCAGCGAGCTTTTCTATAACTTCGCGGGGATCGCCGAAGGCGATGTAGCCGTATCCAAGGGCCTCAAGCATCGCGCATAAGGCAGTGCGACTGGTTTCGTCATCCTCGACGACCAAAATAGTCTGAGTTTGCAAGCTTTTGTCGATCGCTTCGTTAGTGGTCATCCTTCAACTCTCAGGTGGGGGGACGGGTCGGAATCCTCTTTCTATGATGAGAGGTTGATGAAGGGGGGAGCAAAGTTCTCGATTCAATTAGCCCACCACTCCGCAATATAATCGAACCCGCTTACCCCCATGAAGGAAACACAGCTTTTCCTCCATAGGAAGCCCAAGAGATGAGGCCGGCAGGCCTGAAGGGAGGAGCACCGCTAAGGTCGATCCTCTCGCCCTTTTTTTTACAACTAATCCAAAATGGTTGAGGAGTTTGAGTGCAAAACCAGGCTCTTCAAGCCGGGCGCCATACGGTGGATTACAGACAATAAGGCTGCCAGGCAGGAGCTGAGGAAGGTCACAGGCGTCGCGACAACAGAAGCGAAGGAGGCGGTCTACTCCGGCCCGTTCAGCGTTTTCTTGGGCTTGAGTTACCGTTTCGCAATTTAGATCGGAGCCTTCAATCGAGAAGGTGTTTGCATAAGAGGGGGGCGCTTCCTCCTCGCCTTGTTCTGCCTCTTTCGCACCCTCCTCACTTATCACGCTTGACCATGCACCCCGATTCAGCGCGGGCCAGTGGTGAAAGCCAAAGGTGCGAAGCACACCCGGGGCGATATTGCCCGCGACCATGGCGGCCTCAATCGGAATTGTGCCGGATCCGCAAAAAGGGTCGATTACGGGCACTGATGGATTCCAGTCAACAGCACGTAATATCGCGGCCGCGAGGGTTTCCCTGAGCGGTGCGGAACCAGCAGCGAGTTTATAGCCTCGGTGATGGAGGGGAGCTCCCGAGGTATCGAGGCTGACGGTGCATCGATTGCGAACGATTCTGATCGATAGCTGAATCTTCCGACCATCCTCTGCCCCACTCTGTTTGCCGAAAGTTGATAGCCCGCGAAACTCTATCGCCTCTCGAGCTGCTTTCTCGATGGCACCGGTATGATAGAGGGTTGATGCGTGAGAAGTCGCGCTAACCGTGATGGGTGTATCTTTGTCGGCGAATTGGTTGAGGTCACAACGATCGAAGAGCTTCGCGATATCGGTAAATCTATGAGTTTCTCCTTCACAAAGGCGAAGATAGATCCGGGAGGCTGTTCGCAATCGAAAATTACATCGATAGAGATCGCGGGTGGAGCCGATAATCGAGACTCCTCCCTCAATCCTCTTCGCCTTTGCGTACCCGAGAGACCGCACTTCAGAGAGAGTAATATCCTCGAGACCGGGAGAGGAAACGACATAAAAAGACAGCTTCATACATAGCCTCGAAATAAGCGCGAGTGCGCCTCGCAGACGATATTTGGGCTTATTTGATGGCTAGTCGCGATCATCCCTGAAGCCGCTCGCTCGTTTTCTTGGCGAGTCCGAGAATCGAATCAATGTACGGGTCGCTTTTGTTGTAGTGCCATATGACCGCCCGCTTCTCCTGATAGCTCGCCTCTGGTTTCCACCCGTTTGCCGCTAGGAAATGGGCAACTGAGAGGATGCTATCGGCAGGGGTGAAGAGAGATATCTTGCCATTACCATCTCCATCCACGGCGTACTTCATGTAGCTTTCAGGCATGAACTGGGGCATGCCGAAAGCTCCCGCTATAGACCCTTGGAGTTCGAATGGATCGATGCGGTCACGCATAACCATATGAAAGAAGGCAACCACGTGTGGGTAGAATGTTTTTTCCAAATATTGAGCTCTCTCGGCAACAGCTTGTCGAGTAACGGTGCGATCCACCGATGAAAGGCGACGGTAATTCCAGTCGATGTTGACCGGTTCAGAGACGGAGGCGACCCGAGCAATCCGATTGATAACGAGCTCCCTCCCGAGATATGAGCCGAGTCTGGTTTCTACCTCAAGAATCGAGGCGATGACTGCGGGCTCGACTCGATACCGCTTCCAAGCGCGATCAAAGGCGCGCTGATGCTGCCGAATGAAGTCCGCAGCTCGCTTCGATCTCTTATAAGAAACAACTCCTCGATACATATCGGAGGTCTCTTGCGGCTGGAGGCGAAACGGAACAGCCTCTCGTGCGGGGAACCGCGGGTCGCCGAATACTTGGGTGAGGAGAGGGGCCGGTATTCCGTCTGCGGCAAGTTTATCGGCGAGAAAATCCCAACCTCGGTACCTTTCCACTTTCTTGAGGGGAAGCCGAGATGTCATCGGCATGACCGGTGGGGTACACGCTGTCATACTCGCAAAGGCGAGGAGGCACATCGCTTGAAGGATTGGGGAGGGAATGAGACCCGCTCGCGAGGCTGATTTTGAGGATCGAGTGAGAGTTTGATTTTTCCTCAGAATTGGGCATTTTGAATATTTCTTTTCCATCATAATCCTTTTTCTAAGAATATCGATCCGGCTGCTATGTTGGTTTTCCGTATCCTTTCAATCGCGCTACGCAGCTGCGACAAGCTTGCTTATAAGCTCACTCATAACAAGCTCAGGGCTCAGTGATCGATTTTTCAGTTTACTATCAGCGGTAAGTATCGCCCGATAACACGAGCGGAGAAATGGGGTACTCATCCGTGCTGCCGCTTCTCGCTGTTTGCGGTACGCCCACGGTTGGAGACCAAGTTCTGTCTGAATCACTCCTTCAGGTATACCCCGAGCCCGCATCGATTGAATGCTAAGGTAAGTGCCGTATATCTTTGCAATCAAGCTCACGAGGGGAAAAGGACTGACCCCTCCCGCAAGCAGCGAAGAAAGGAGAGCCTCTGCAGTCCCCCGATTTTTGGCCGCAAGCGCATCTACGAGTGCGAACTCTTTCGCTGCTGGCGGTACTTTGACGATGAGAGAGCAAGCTTCGACTGTCAGGGGTTCATCAGGTTCAAGGGAAAGCGCGCATACTTCAATCATGTTGGCAATCGTATCGAGGCATCCCTCACTGCCCTTGGCTAGCATTTGCGCGGCGTCATTAGCTACTTTTGTGATACCTCGGGCTTTGCATTCTGAAAGAACCCAATCAATCAGCTCCATTTCTTTGAGTGGTAAGTAGGCGACTGTAGCACCGAGGGAGGCCGCAAGTTTTGCAATCGGATGAGTCGTCGCGAGGGGTTCGCTCTCAAAGATAATCGGTGTGTGAGGTCGCCGAGCTTTCATGAGCTCCTCACTTAGACCCTTTGCTAGCGATAGGGGGAGCTCATGAGCGCGTCGAACGACAAGAAGTGACGAGGCCGGCTCAAAGAGCGAGAGAGAAAATAACTCAAGTCTGAGTTGTGAAAGTGAAACTTCCCCTCCACGGTGAGAGCTGCGCGCATTCGCTGAAGTAAAACGACATTCGAAGTGGCGGAGGGCGTGAGTGCGACGGAGGGCGTCGGGACTTGAGATGAGCGTCGTGCGTGGAGGCGCGCTTTTGGATAGCAAGCCACGGAGGATTGTGTCGGGGTTTTGGGACATGAGACGCGGGTCGCCGATGTTACGGTTTGTCGAGAGAGAGGCTGTTAGCAATAGCATTAGTTATCGATAAAGGGAAATAAAATACTTTCGATTTTTCTAGCGTGTGGTATGATTCGCGGCGGAAGTTGGCGCGTTCGGCCGCGCCCAAAATGAGGGGGGAAGCTATGTTGGAAAGTCCCGATTTTGACAATTTTGAAGCAATTCGCCGAGGCTCTTCGAATCGTGCGGATGCCGGCGAATCGCCACAATTAAATAATGATCGAGCGATTTATCAGGGCGAGTTAGTGATGACTCGGCCTCTTTCGTTTGTTGTCAATCAAATGCGAGTGTTCGGCACCTGTGATTTTGCGGGGTGTCGTTCCGAGAAAGATGTGGTTGAGCTCTTGGGTCACTATGGTTCGGTTTCGCAGGATAGCACGCTCGCTCTAGCGGAGCCGAGTAGGGAGTGGCATGCTGCGTGGCATGGGGGCTCTTCGGACGAGGTCGCGGTTCTATCCTTTTGCCGACGTATCGGTCAGGATGAATTCGGAAAGCCGTTTACCGTACCTATTTATGACGGTAAGTTGGTGGTATGGGATCCGGAGGAGATGCATGCTCTTCCTCATGATGAAGGTCGTTCGCCAAAATTCTTCACGATCAGGGTGAGTAAGGATGATTTAGTGGCTGCCCAAGAGATCCTTCTGCAGGAAGATAATGCGGGGTGGGCGGAGAGACCTTCGCGACCACGATTCTGCTCATAATCGAGCAGTTAGCCGGGGCTTGGACCGACTTCTTGGATGACTGCTCGGTCCTGTAAAAACTCCGTGGATATTCTTCGGCGTTGAGCCGGTTCTCTGATCTCTTAAAGTCCGTCACCTGCATTCGGTGTTACAGCGCAGGGGACGCTGTGGCCCATTTTGCTTTTTTCTGGGAACTTCGGTCCGCGTCGCCCCGGCCATCTGCATTCGAGGGAGGTTGATCTAACAAGTCTCGTTTCGGTGAGACGCCAAACTCGATCGGATCTGGGTACGATGCTCGAAAATTCGAAAAGTCCTCTTGTGTGAGAGTTAGTGAGGTATGAGGACCACGATTCTTATATCTCATCTCGCCATGGACTGTGACCTCATTGGTACGACGACAAGAACTGCTTAGCCTCGCCTTCAGTCATTCGCTGAAATACCTGAACACCTCCTGCCTGAAAATGAACTCCGTGGTTTGCGGCTACTACCGCGGGCTCAAAAACCCCCTTATCATTCGCCGTCACAAGAGCTGAACTATTGGCTCGTCGTAACCAGACATACTGCTCTCCGTTTTCGTTTTTACCAGGGTCAGGGAGATAAACTGGGTCAAGAAGGTCTCTTTTCGGGCCTGAGCACCAGGTTACCAACACGTCATGCCTGTTCATCTCACGACCGCTATACCAAGCTGAGAGAACTTGGGGACTGTGCATCGTACTCCAACGAACATCGATTTCGTGATCTGAACCACGATTCATACAGTGGCCAGTGCCATCAAAATAAATGAGGGAAGGGGCGCCGAGAAAGCGACTGTGAGAAAAAAGACCGAGCTCTTCTCGCAGTTCCTCTTTTTTTAACCACAGTTGCGCGTACTGCTTTCGCCAGGGTTCAGCTTCGGCAAAAGAACGTGAGCAGAATTCGGGTTTGTCATACGCGTTATGATTTCCTCCTTGAGAGGCGAGATATTGTGCGCCATAGGACCAGATACGAGCCTCGGACGGCGAAAAGGTCGTCAAAAACTCCACTCCCAAGGCTGCTGTCGAGACAATTCGCCTTTCTATGAGAGCGTCTTTCTCTGAACATCCAAGCTTATCTTCTCCTGGCTGGAGAAGATTTTGCTCAGCATTCCAGTGGTGACGACAGCGGGCATTCGATCTCTCAAGACGAATTTTCATATCGTCATAGAGTGTGTGTCCATCGTGAGGGCTTACGGGAAGCACGCGGTATGAATAGGCAAGGGGGCTTTTAGGATCAAGCAGATTGCGCGAGTAACTGACACCATTTCCATTAAAGACATTCGCCACCGATCTGATCATTCCTGTACGAGCATCTCCCATCGCATCCCGCGGAATCTCTCTTCCGCCGAAAAAGTCCTGAGTGCGAATCTTAGACTCTGGATAGACTCGAGCAGTTGGAGCATACGGCTCGATACGAAGCCAATCATAGCTTCCAGGTCCGGATGAGCCGCAATCTCCAGTTTCGGCGGTTATTCTGCACCCATATTCGTTGGCAATCTGGCTCAATACATGGAATGATCGCGCCTCTGGATTAAATTCTCCACGCCGGTCGCGACCAATCATAATTCCCTGGTCGATCCGAATATCAGCACCCAACCTGAAGATGCCCTCAGCCGCCCGAAAAAAGTAAGCACCTCCTTCACCCACAATCGACTCGAGTGAATTGGGGGTATAGCTTCGACCCTGAGCAGGCGTGAAACGGAACGCGTTGCCACAACCGGAGTGGTCTCGTAATCGCCCATCTGGGTAAGTTGCATAATACCCCTCTCGGTCGAGAGCTCGAAAGTTGAGGGTGGGGCCCTTGAAGTGGTATGCAGGATCATCATTCGATTCGAATGAATGAGGCACTACATCGAAAGCGACCCGAAATCCGCCCCGGTGAAGTGAATCAATCGTTTCGATAACCTCTCGCCAGGGATTGCTTTTGTCCGATACGACTCGGGGTTCAATAGCAAAGTGACTAATCGGCATGAAACCCCAAACATTCTCCGCATTCGGATTCACCTTTCCATCCGGGCCGTAAAACGTCGGCACTTCGGTGCCAAAAGCGTTTATGGGAAAAAACTCAACCTGATTGAAGCCTTTCAATAAATGTTCCTGAACCCACGGGCTCTGAAGAGCTTTCAGTGTGCCTTGGGTTCCTTCAAAGCCGACACCAAGCTGTTCATCAGTGAGGTCTGTTGTCATACGGGGGTGGACTTTGACCGTTCTGATATCGGTGTAATCGGGCGCTGGAGTTATCGCTTTACCCTGACGCTCTCGGATCGCCGCCTCGAGGGGATCTTGTCGAACGATGCAGTGCAAGGGGTCGTGATGCTTCGCAGATGGGGTTTCGTTTCTTCCAGGGATCTGGGTCCAACGGAACTCGGATAGCTCGTACGCATAAGGATCGGCGATCAGTTCGCCGGTAGATCTGTTGCGGTAGGCAAATCGGGTGCCCTCCCCGATTGACTTGCCACCGTCATTTACCCCGACGAAATAACGACCACTCTCTAACTTTTGCATCGGGACAACAATACTAGGTTCCCGATCGCCCGGGTTCGCAAAAAGCACCAGGTCGAGCGGCTCAGTTCGAGTCGATGTCGTGTGAACCAGAAAATAGACGGCTGACGATATGGTGGGCTCGAAAAGAGGCCCCTGTTTACGAATGTCCGCTTGATACAGTTGTTCAATTGGAGGGGGCAGCGTGTGTGAATAAGTGATCGAGGAATTGGGAAGAAGCTCTTTCCAGTTTTTGGGGTCGGGAACGGAATCCACAGTCGGTAGATAATGATTCGTTGAAGGGGCACGCGTTGGACGGCTGATCTCGAGCGGAGCTGAAGAGGGATCAGCTCGAACAGTGTGCTCAGGGGGCTGAAGCATCTCTGGCTGCGCCAGAGTAGCTCCTGAATAAAAGGAGCTCCCAGAATGGGGAGTATAAGGTGGCTGGCGGTGCTGTTCGGGGGTGGTGAGGTCCATGTCCGGGCTCCTTCTGAGAGGTCAGCGCAACTAAGCGATCGCGGTTATCGCCACGATGAAGCGGTACATGTGTGGCTCTGGCCCATAGAAGCGTCATATCGAATGGCTTCCTGAAAAATTAGTGAGGGCGCGATTCCGGTATAAACCCTCAGAATCACCGAACGAAATGTAATCAAGGAGTACGTCATGATAATCCTCGTAGCATGGAGGGATGCAAGACCCCCAATGAGGTGGCGGCGAAGTCCACAGGGGCATGGTAGACCGTTCGGTTACGGAACCACCCGCAGGTTTTTTAACAACGACGAGATAATGACGAAGGACCGTTGAAAAACAGCTCTGCCGCACAAATCCCCAAAGAAGCGGTGGATCGTCTGACATGTGACGTCGGTCACAGGGCAGAAGGAAGAGCGTACTCAACGAGTGGGAGGTAAATGAGGTCTCTAGGAAGCGAGACCAACCTCTTCACCATGACGGATAAAGGAACCGCTGAAAAATGGGCCGGTAGAAGGCGCATGTGCTGATGGTATCGCACCCACGATTTTTGACAAGACACAAAGTCTGCCTCACACGCCAAGTTATCGAAAATAAAAGGGTGGGCGGGCCACTCGTTCCGAGGAGGTGGGGGAAGTGGAGGGTGAGAACGGGGATATGCCTAGAGCCGGAATCGAACCAGCGACACGCGGATTTTCAATCCGCTGCTCTACCAACTGAGCTATCTAGGCGGGACGTTAAGCTCGGGAAGGCTATCATGGGGAGGAGTTCAGTTCAAGTGGTGGGCGATAGGTTGATTGAATTTCCCCCAACGGCTAGATTTTCTCGTCGCCTATTATGGTCTTGCGGACGCCGAACCTTTGGATGTCTGTTCGCAACTCGCTCCGACCTAAGTTTTTCAAAGCCCCTTCGCGGTCAAGGTCCCTACTCATCGAGAATCCTCATGGCTAATATCGGTAAAATATCAACCGGAGTTATGTTTAATGCTTACCCAGATAGTATAGGGGAACGCCTGTCAGACCTGATATCAATCTTCGAGAAGCCTGAAATAGAAGGGGTCTTCTCCCTTCTCTACATTTTACCAACTTTTTTCAATAGCGACCTCGATAGGGGGTTTTCGATTATCAATTACGATATAAATCGGCAGCTTGTCTCAGAAAGCGATATTTTGGCGCTCGAGCGACTGAATATTAAGCTTAAGTTCGACCTTGTTCTTAATCACCTTTCAGTTGGCTCGCCCCAGTTCTGCGATATGCTCCAGTACGGGGATGAGTCTCGCTTCAAGGATTTTTTCATTAATTGGAATGAGTTTTGGGAGGGCCACGGAGAGATGGGCCCAGAAGGCTTTATTGTTCCCCGAGAAGAACATCTTCAAAAGCTTTTCATGCGTAAACCAGGGTTGCCGATTCTCAAGGTTCTATTTCCCGATGGAAGTGAGCGCCCGTATTGGAATACCTTTTATCAGCAGGTCGATTACCATCCTCTCTCGGTTGCTGACGTTTCTTCAATTGAGGGAATAACGCAGGCAGGTGCGGAGGAGATTGTCGCTGCGATTGAGGAAGCTCTTGGAGCGAAGAAGAATTATCGGACTGTTCTCTCGGACATTTCGGTTGAACTATCCAGGGAGCAACGGGATGCGATCATCTTGAAGATGGAGCGAAAGAGAACGTATCTCGGCCAGATGGATCTGAATGCCAACTCCGAGGGGGTGTGGCAATTTTATGATGAAACATTTTGGAAGCTGAAGAAATATGGGGGTACCCTCGTCCGTCTTGATGCGTTTGCCTATCTCCACAAACGCCCGGGTATGATCAATTTCTTCAATAAGCCTGAAACCTGGCAGTATCTTGGGCGACTTCGGGAAATGGCTCAGCGGCATGGTCTGGTGCTCCTACCCGAAATTCATTCAGAGTATGGCACCGGGCTTCATGAGGAAGTGGCCGCCGAAGGTTTTCCCATCTACGATTTTTTCTTTCCAGGTCTCGTCCTCGATGCACTCGATCGCGGTACATCGCGTCACTTGATCGAGTGGATAAGGCAGGTTCAGGAGAAGAGGCTCGTTACCATCAATATGTTAGGATGCCATGATGGGATTCCCGTGCTTGACTTGAAAGGGCGAGGGGAGAAAAGCATTCTTTCGGAGGAGCAGATTGAAGCAGTCGTTGGTCGCATCCTTGAACGGGGGGGGCGAGTTAAAAATCTCTACGGCTCCGATGGTAAGAAAATATCCTACTACCAGGTTAATGCCACCTTCTTCAGTGCGCTCGGAGAGGATGAGCGGAAACTTCTCCTCGCGAGAGCTATTCAGCTTTTTATGCCCGGGATTCCCCAGATTTGGTACCTCGATCTCTTCGCGGGGAAAAATAATTACGAAGCGGCTGAAAAAGGTGGAGCTGCGGGGCATAAGGAGATCAATCGCACGACCATCACCATGGCGGAGGTTGAAGAGGGGCTCAACCGGTCTATTGTGCAGGATCAGCTTTTTCTGATGAGGTATCGGAACAGCTCTCCGGCCTTTGTCGGAGAGCTGCTTGTAGGACACGTCGGCGACGACAAACTGTCAATCAAGTGGAAAAATGGCGACTCGAAAGCCGAGCTTCAAGCTGACCTCAAGACCCTCTGCTTTGAAGTGTCGTTCTCTGAGGGAAGTGATACGACAACCCGTGCGTTCTATTGAATCTGTGAAGCGCGGGGGGAGTTAGCTTAAGAGCGTCGATGGTCTTGCGAGATGGGTGATGCCATCATTGGTGGTGGCGCGGGATAAAGACAACTAACCCTGAATGAGAGGGATAAGCGTGATGAAAAGTAACGAAACCTTAACGCCAAACAGATCGGACCTCACACGATTGACCGTGACAGCGAGCGCGAATGAGCAGGGAGAGGAGACGATTCGTACCGATAATGGTGATGTCCTCAAGATCAACGAAAGTCATCGCAAACGGGCGAATAGGCTTTTTACTTGGCTCCGTGAGCGGTATCCAGACCTGAATCAGAAATTAGTTCTATCGGTGGGTGGCCCTTCAGGGAGCGGGAAATCCGAGATAGGTGCGCTTATCACGGCGCTCTATCAACAGGCAGGCGTCCCTGCTCTCCTCGTTCCGTGCGATAACTATCCTATCCGCGCTCCCAAGTTCAACGATGCGCACCGGCGAGAGCTGTTTGATACCCAAGGCAAGGAGGCTCTTGCTGCCTATCTCGGTTCGGAGGATGAGATACTTTTTTCGCGTCTCGGTGAGATCTCTAGGGATTTTCTCGCCGGGTCTGAAATTGTTCAGACCCGCAAGATAGATATGCAAACGTGTGAAATTACCGAATCAATCCCAACGAGTGTCACGAATGTGAAGGTCCTCGTTTTCGAGGGTACTTGGTCATGTCGTATTCCCGGATTGTCAGAATCGGTATTTTTGGCTACAGATTTCAAGAAAACAGCTGAACACCGAGCGAAACGGGCACGGGTCGAAATTCAGGACGATGCCAATCGGCGATTCATCGAGGATTATGTGCTTCCCTTCGAGCAGGTAACACTCGAGAAGATTCGTGACGAAATCGCTACGGTCTGGTTGTCCTACGAGGATGATGGGAGCGCTCGATTGGTCGAGCGCCGGTAAGAGGACGGGCCAGTGCTATAAAAAACATTGAACGAGAAAGAGCATGCTCCCGTGATTCCCGCTTCACGGAAGGCTTTCTCATGATTAATTAGTTCGGAAAAAAACGAGTATTCCTTCAGAATTGCCGATAGCCTGTCGAATCACTTTGGTGAGCAGTTTACGCACGTCGTCCAACAGGGCATGGTGCTTCCGGAGGCCAACGGAATCGGCGCGCCTTGTTAAAATCATTAGGCCAATTTTCAGCGAGCAGTAAATAAAATGTGAAGGGAGAAAAGAAGAAGGGGGTCGCGACAATAGGCCGAGGGAGGAAAAAAGCGGTTTCGGCGAAGCACTCAATCTTGTCGGATTGCGAATTGGGCCTCCGTTGCATCGATTCTCAGAGATGAGAGTATGCTTGAGACCAGCTGATCCCACGTTGTGTAGGTTTTGATGATGATTTCCCGGTCTGATAGACCCATTTCCTGATGTGTGGTCTTTCACGCTCGAGTGGTCAGGACGGCTATCCGGAGAGATGCGGCGCTCTTTACCTCGTCTTGCCACGACGCCGGAGGCTTCCTATCGGCCTTTCGGAAGGATGGGTGATTGATTAGAATTTCTCCATGAGGGGCCATCAAAAACCCTGGCGCTCCAGTTCCATTATGGAGGGAAAGAGTAGAGCTTTTGATCTCTGTGTCGGGGACCAATGGGGCGAAACGCCTCTATCAGTCCACCCAGAGCTGCACAAGTGGCTTCAGAGGCTGGGGTAGCGATAAGTGTGGCGCATCGGAGAGCGCGAGCTGCCTCGCGACCATATCGGTCGGTTATTCAACCTGGAGCTGAAAGCCAACACACGCGAATCGTGTCAATCCGCGAGTTTCTCGTTGACTGGATCCGAAGTGAGCATACAGGAGAGGGTCTTCTCCCCCCTCGATGATTCTATCTCCCAGATTACCGAGGGGGGCTCTCCTTTATCCAAGAAGAAGTTTTTCGGCGATATGTCCCACCTGCTGCCTCACGGAGGGGCCGAGCTGAGCGTGAAACTCTCGCTAGTCGCTAAAAACGGAAATCGGCAGTGAAGCTTATTAGTTTGACCATCCGTGAACAAAGCTAGCCACCATCGACAAGTCACACCCGCGATAGGCCCCTTCCAAAAGAACACTCATCTTGGAGTTTGGTCCGCCCCCCGCCTTTAACGGGGTGCTCATTGCTCGATGAGTGCGCAAATGAGGGAGAGCGACTCGGGAAGTTCAAGCCCTGAGATAAAATGCGCTATCAGGTGAAAGGCTTTGACTTCCGGCGCACCCTATTGATGATTTGCTTCGCTCTGTGGTGAAGAGGAATACCTGCAAGGAACCAACCCATCAGCGCCAAGAGTCAAGTTCCTGATCTGCCACTCTCGTCATTCTCGGAGACGATACGGAGCCGATGTATCTTCCCCCCTTCGTGTGAGCTTCGACCCCAAAGACCCCACACAGCGATGATCGGAGAGGTAAGAGCAAAAATGAGAAAGTAACGACGGAGTGGAAGGGCTTCTTGGTCGGTTACAAGGCGTGTACCGGATACGAGAAAACCGGGAGTGGTGCCCCAGAGGAGGAGAGGGACCGTTCGGTAGAGGCAGAATGCAGGTCCAAGAAGGGTGAGGAAAAGGGTAGTGCTGAAAGTGGCATCCGGAAGAGCCATGAGCTCAGGCTTAAAAAGGGGAATGGGTGCTCCAGTAAGTGCGAGCACAGTGGCTAGGAAGATACTCGTGATCATCAGATCAGTTGCTGTCGCAGTCAGGCGGGCTTGAAGGGGAGCTGTTTTGAGCCTCGCAGGGACAGTTTTCGGTAGTCGTGCATCTGCCACTGTTGCCGATGCGAACTTCTGAGCGGGGATATGGGCGATGAGCTCGCTGGCATGGGCTAGCTCGGGAGAGGTGTGAAGCACGCGGGGTTCGGCAAACTCGTTTTGATGATGGTACTGAACCCCTCGACTGAGCTGTTCACTTTTATCGGGATAGGCGAGAGACTGTTCAAGAAGATCGAATAGGAGGTCAACCTGCTCGCTCCGTTCCCGCACGATGAGGTCGCTCAGCACGAGTTCTTGGGGAGCGGTAGCGTCGTGCTCGGCGAGAGAAGCTAAGAGAGCATCGAAGAGATGGTCTATTGAGGAGGTGGGCGTGATCGTGCCTTGGCAATCATCGCAGAGCTCGCTTCCACTAATCTTGCGGTGGCACGATGGGCACTGGTGGATGTGTGAGACCTTCATCACAAAGCAGCAATCAGGGAGCTATCTTTACGTTCATCGCAGAGGAGCTTCAGGATATACTTCCTTCTACCTTACCTTTCTGGTGTCGACCCAACCAGAGGGCGTACGCTCCGGCTATGGCAGAGATCACTGCGGTCTGGCACCGAAGTCGCGAACTACCGAGGGTGACGGGGATAAAGCCCTGAGAGCGTAAAGTGAGATCCTCTTCGGGGGTCATATCCCCCTCGGGACCAAATGCAACTACCCAATCAGGGTGCTCGCTTCGGGGCAGAGTCGCAAGAGGGCTAGCGTCATCGCTGAGGGAGCAGAGAAATCGGGACGAGTGGAGAGGGGGAAGGTCGCGGAGCGCGCTCGTCAGAGTTGGTTCCCAGGTAACTTTTGGGACGAAAAGCTGTCCCGATTGTTTTGCGGCTGATTCAGCTATCTGACCCCACCGACGGAGACGGTTCTCTCCATCGGTGGGAATTGACCGGGCTGCTTGCCAGAAGGTGATATTTGCGACGCCACACTCGGTTGCTCCCTCGACAATCGCGTCACTGGCGGGTCCTTTGGGAAGACCACAGATAATTCTGGAGATGGGGCATTGTGCCGTTAAGTCGCTGGCCTCTCGGCAGTCACTCTTGAGGGGACCATGAATGCAGAGCTTGAGAGGCCCATTTTGGGAGACGGTTGCCCGGTAGGAGCGCTGGTTGCCATCAACGACGGTGACCGCATCCCCAACTTTCAGACGAAGAACTCGCTCGAGGTGATGGAGGTCCTTGTCCTTAGGAGAAATCTCGTAACCGCTTGAAATAAGGTCGTCGACGAAAACTCTTCGTTCGTGGCTCATAGGCTCATGATGATGGCGCGAGACAGGAACAATCGTCACTGGGCAGGGGAGAGGTCACCCTCCCCCCCTCGTAGATCTCATGCCATCACGCCTCTTGTAACGATGCTCGTGCCCACTCAGGCCGAGAATTTTTCTACCGAGCCGCGTGAAGGGATTCCCCTCGCGAACGACCCGCGAGGCGGGCTCGAACATAGGGAATCTTGTCGTAACCGACGAATCTTTCTCCGTCGATGAGAAGAGTGGGGGTATCGAACACACCAAGTTTACGACCTCGCCGATAAACGCCTCGAACTCGCTCCCGACAATCGCTTGATGAAACCTTGCTCAGGAAATCTCCGAGGTCGATATCAAGCTCGTCGCAGAGCTCGCTCATAAAATGTTCGTCGTTCGGGTTTTCTCCAAGCCCCCAACATTTGTGAAACACCTTGTAGTTGTATTCCATGAGCACCCCCATATCGGCAGCGACCAGCGCCCCGCGCGTCACTCGGCTGGGGTCGAATTCAGTCTCTGGCCAATTATCGGGGTAGGATAGGGGGAGACCAAGGTCTTCGGCGATTCTTTTGGTATCCTCGAAGACGTAAGAGAGTTTTTCCGCGAGAAGTGGAACTGGGGGGGGGGTATTTCCCGCAGCTTTTGCCGAAAAGGGCTGCCATAACACCTCTACTCCGAAATCGCGCGCGAGGTCGTAGATGCCCTCGAGTGCAAGATAGGAGTAAGGACTCTGAAAGGAATAAAAAACTTCGATTGAAGTTGTCATACGGTACCCCTTGGAGCTTTTTTATTCACAATAACCGGAGAAGGATCTCGCCGTGGCCACGCGAGGCACCGAGGGGCTCTGCTTGTTCAAGACCTTATCACCCAGGTCGGAGTTCGATACCCCGATCCCGAATGACACCGATCCAAAACGATACAGAGGGCTACAACTCTGCCACGAGCCACGATTACCCATTCACCGCACTTTTCTTAAACTCAACGATTCTGAAAGGCGAACTGGCAGTGGTGTTGAGAACTCCGGCGGTGTACTTCCCGTCGACAAAAGTCGAAGAGTTCCGCCCCTCCCTGAGAGAGACTCCGCCCCAAAAAACACCCGGCTCACCGCCAGATGTGAGTTGGTAACACACGCATGGACGGTGGCCGAAACAACAGGTGATGCCGTCGACCCCGTATCAAAATCAATTAAAGGATAATCGCACCAATCTCCCTAAGTATCAATCCAGCTCCGTGATTTTTTGAAAGGTGCTATTTCTGGGGCTCGGCACGAGCGGAGGGGTTGAAGGAGAATCTTGATATTAAACGTAATTTCAAAGAAGTATCTTGCGTAGGATTCTTGCAGCAGAGACATTTTAAACTTAGTCTTGGAAGCTCGTGGTGTTGGGGAATTCGCCACCGGGCTGCAGTATCATCCAAGATTCCTCCGTCGCTTATCCTAGGACTGTCTGAGAGGGCCTTTTATCTTGATGCCCGTGTAGTTGCTACCATGACGGAACGAGTAACCCTCCAAGATCGCTCTGACCTTGTTCTCCAAGGAACGGATGCCCTTCACAAGCTTATCTCCTTTCGGCCGGGTGATCCGCTTCACTTTTGTCTCGAAGTCAATCCTCCCAGGGGAATTGACCACGACGCCGTCGTGGTCAGGCTCAAGGGTAAACTGGGCGGCGTATCGTTTATCAACGTGACCGATTCCGCTCTCGCGAGGATGAAAGCGGCAGCACTTCCGTTTGCCAGTGTTCTCAAACGAGAACTTGGGGTGGAGCCCCTTGTGAACGTTTCATGCCGAGATCGGAATGTGATTGCTCTCCAGGCCGATCTTCTTGGAGCTTCGATGTTGGGTATTCGCTCAGTGGTTGCTCTCACCGGAGATGCCCTCTCAGTTGGAGATATGCCCGAGGCAAAAGGGGTATTTGAGGTGAATTCAGTTGGGTTACTCGGGATTATTTCGTCTCTTTGCCGGGGAGAGGACCTCGCTCAGAATGCCTTGAAGGGGTCTCCGGTGATTACCCCCGGGGTTGTGGTCAATCCGAATGCGAGAAACATCTCAGCAGAATTGCGTCGATTAGAAAAAAAGAAGAATGCGGGGGCACAATATGCGCTGACTCAGCCGGTGTTTGATCTTTCGGCGGCGCGAGCCTTTCTTGAGCAGGCTATCCAGACCGTTCAGTTGCCGATTCTCGTTGGGGTTATGCCGATCCGTTCGGGGAAGGCAGGGCTGGCGATGAATGCGGTGCCCGGTATAAAATTACCCGATGAACTTGTGAAGGAATGTCAAGATATAGGAGAGGGGGACTTTTCGGTCCGATCAATAGAGCGAGCCGTGACAATTTGCGAGGGGGTTCGGGATCTCGTCGCGGGATTCCACGTTGTGTCAGGACCAGCACCGACCCTCGGGCTTGAGCTGGTGTCGCTGCTTGTGAAATATTTTGGGATTGGCCAGTGATGCGACCATCTGTTTGATTTGGTTATGATTCGATGAAGAGATGTATCTTCCGGCTCAGAGACTCGTTCGGGACATAATCATGGCAGGTAAGCAACGGAGACAAGTTCAAGGAAAAATATAGTGAGGCGATAAAATGAGGCGACGAGAGGAGATGAGTTTTTTGGAGCGTATTTACGTTATTGAAGTCCTTAAAGGGCTTTCGATAACAACCTATCGGCTCATCCACAATTTTCTCCTGCATGTGCTCCATCTCATGGGACTTCGCAAAGAGGTCCCCGCTTCGGCGAGTATTCAGTATCCGGAGGAGCGAAGGCAATATCCGGCGCGGTATAGAGGGCGACATCGGCTGACGCTTTATGAAGATGGAGCGATTAAGTGTACGTCGTGCTTTCTGTGTGCAACGGCGTGCCCGGCCCGGTGTATCTACATCGAGGCAGCTGAGCATGATGACCCTCAGGTGGAAAAATTCCCCCTTCGCTACGAGATCGATACACTCCTGTGTATCTACTGCGGTTACTGCGTTGAGGCGTGTCCGGTTGATGCAATCCGAATGGACACGGGTCTGCACCCTGAGGTTTATCCGGCGGATCCCCGAAATTATATTGAGGATAAAGAGACTTTGATGGCTCGGTCTCTTATTCTTGAGCAGAAAGGACCGGGGCAATACTTCGCTGACCACATGAAAAAGATGCAGACTTTTGAGCGGGATCCATTTTCATCTGTGGAGTAAATAGCCCCACCAGTATTGAAGACTGCGGGAGTAGTTCCCCTTTTGGCAGCGTTGCGCGGAGAGTTCTGTGGGCCGTCTTTGGCTACTTTCGGGAATTGTCTCCTTTTGGCTTTTTAGCCTAAGCGGCAGTGCGACGAGTTCGTTCGCCCAGCCTCGAGAGGTTCCCCCCGGCCTACCCCCGATCTCGACCTCTCTCAGCGAAGGCGAGACGATGATTGATGTCGACTCTGTCGGTGAGTTTGCTGCAATAATTCCTCCCGCGATAGAGCACCTCGTCAAAAAGGCTGATATGCCCCTCCCCGCTATCGGTCAAATTCCCTTTTCAGATCACCGGGAGCTGCTGTGGCAGTCATCTGGTCAGCCGGGATGGAGGCCCTTTCCCTTCTCATCAGTCCGCGAGGAAGGAGACGTTGATAGGCCGATTAAGATCGCGAGGAACATCGAACATCTCTGGCAGACGCCTCCCGCGCTTGAGGCTTCGGTAAGTTATTTGAGATATCGGGCGAGTAGTGAGCCAATTCCCCTTCATTTTCGGCTGAGTCGATCGTATGGGACTGCCGAATCGCCCTATTCGGCGAACCAACTCTTTCGAGAGTTGGTTTCTTTTGATGCTCCCGCAGGATTGCTGCCCCTTCAATTCCTCACAATTCGTTTCGCCGATGGGACGGAGGATAAAATTTGGGAACATTCAGGGCCTGTCGGAGTGCGCGCGCTTGAGACATGGGTACGTCACGAACGAGCGGGGGGGGGCCTTGCCGTGCCCGATGATCTGCTTGTGCACAGCGCCGCCCCAGATGCTTATGAATATCGGGACGTTCAAAGCGCGATCCAACTCGTACCCTTTTCAGCTTTACCTCTGCCATCCCTTGAGGAGAGCTCAGATGGATGTGTTATTTTGGCTGATGATCCGAAACATCCACCGTTCAATTCCTTCTCAAAGCGGTTCGCGAGAGCTCGTGGTTGGGCGCCGACCGGAATAGTTTTTGTACCTCGCCGGGTTCTCATCTTAAAGGCTGTACCGAAATCTCCCTTCCCCGGCGAGTCTGAGATTAGCCTTTACGTGGATCGCGAGACGATGATGCCTCTCATCAAAGTTGTTCGCTCGGAGAGCGGTGCCTTACAACGCATAGTCCTCGGGGCTGCGGTGATCGGCCAAACCAAGAGAGGGGCGATTATTCCGTTCATGCGACAGGTAGTCTCCATTACTGCGGGTGGCCGCGACGTCGATGCCCTTTTCTTCGAGGAGGTACGGCGGTGTGGGGTCGAACGAGCGGTCGCCCTTCGAGCAGAGCTTGATACAAGGGCGCTGTCGGAGCAATCCTCTGGAGATGGTGTCAAGCGTGAGGTGAGAGAACAAAGTTCAAGTGGCCAAAGCTCTAAAAAGGGCGCAATTCATGGAGAGGCAAAGAGGGGGACAGATGAACCAACCTCGGGCAAACGAGGCACAGCTCCGCCGGGGGATTCTGCCGGAGCGCGCTCGAAAAAACGAGAAGAATAATTCCGTCTGGGTCGGCTCGGTTAAGTGGAAAAACCGCTAGAAGGGGTATCGAGCTCTGGCAAGGCCGGTGAAATTCTCTGCAGAGTGAGAATATGGCGCGTCCTATTTTACGCGCCGCAAAATCGGCCTTTTCTCCAGTTGTTCTTCTCTCGCTTTTGGTACTTTGGCAACGGCCGCGCTCGATCTCGACATTTTCGGCCGGTCGGCGGTCTGCTCGGTAGGATCTCCCCAAGCTACGATCTCTCCTGACACGTTTGTCGCTCCTCCAATCGCATCTATCGGCACGCTACACCGATAATAGTCGCCGTTGAAGAGTAATTCAGTAATGATTTTATCATCTTGAACTTCGAGAGAGCCCCGAAAGAGGGTGCTCAGTTTAAGGGTTACCGCGGGTAGTTTGCGGAGGTGTTCGGGAAGGTCAACCCCCGGGAAGGAGGGTACTAAATGGATTAATACGTACTCATCGAGGAGTAATCGCTTGATATGCTTTACCTTCTCTTGGCGTCCTAAAAGCTGAGTCTTCATGGTTTTTCGCCTGATCGGTTTAAAGTACGTCCGAGAGGATTTGGCCTCAAGGGTAAACTTTACCGATATTTTGCGACCCCTTCAACTCGGCACTTTCTACTCGATGAGACCTTGGAATGGTTCTCACCGTTGCACCTCGGGCTATCTCGGGGCAACATAGCCACCACCAGCAAAGGGACTGCACATCCCCTGAGAAATGTTGGGAAATTTTATTGTTATCAAGATCAGGGTACCCAATGACCGTTGTTGATACCTCTCTTCATCAAGAGTCACGAGATAGATATTTAACTTACGCTTTAAGTGTTGTCTCGGGACGAGCTCTTCCAGATGTTCGCGATGGTCTGAAACCGGTGCAGCGGAGAATCCTCTACGCGATGCTCAAAAATTTGGGAATGAGTCCCGAATCTTCGCATCGCAAGTCGGCCTCGGTTGTGGGTGAGGTTCTCGCAAAGTATCACCCTCACGGTGATATCGCGTGCTACGAGGCGATGGTAAGGATGGCTCAGGACTTCTCCCTCAGATATCCCTTGGTCGATGGTCAGGGCAACTTCGGTTCTCTCGATGGTGATAGCGCTGCGGCCTACCGATATACCGAGGTGAAGCTTAAACCTCTTGCAGTTCAGGTTATCGGAGAGATCGACGAAGACACTGTATTGTTTCGAGATAACTTCGACGCGACGGTTCAGGAGCCCACGGTCCTTCCCTCCCGGGTGCCGAATCTTCTCATTAACGGGGTATCGGGTATTGCGGTCGGTATGGCGACGAGTATCCCACCCCATAATCTGCGGGACACGGTGAAGGCTCTCATCGAGCTTTCAAAGGATAGGGAGCTTTCAACGGCCAGATTAACGTCACTGATTAAGGCTCCCGATTTTCCGACCGGGTGCCAGATTTTGAGCACGAAAGCCGAGCTTGAAGCAATCTATCGGACGGGCAAGGGTTCGATTCGAATGCGTGGAGAGTGGAAGATCGAGGAGGGGCAGCGAGGTAAGCGATTTGTGGTTATATCTTCGATACCCTACGCAATAAACAAAGCCCAGCTTGTCGAAAAAATAGCGGACCTTATACTCAATCGACGTGTTCCTCAGCTTGTCGACATACGGGATGAGTCGACCGAAGAGGTCAGGATCGTGGCTGAATTGGCACCTGGGGCTGATCCCGAAATCGCGATGGCCTATGTGTGTAAATACACGCCCCTGGATACAACCTTCCCGGTAAATCTGACGGTGCTCACTCCGACCGGTCCGGGAGGATCTCTGAATCCCCAGCTTGTCTCGCTCCGGGAGTGCCTCTCTCATTTCCTTGATTTTCGTGAACAGGTAACTGTCCGTCGTTTGCAGTACGAGCGGAAAAAGTTGCTTGAACGGCTCCATATTCTCGAGGCATTGGCGATTATCTTTGATGCGCTCGATGAGGCGATTACGATTGTTCGCAAGAGTGAGGGGCGGAGCGATGCAGCAAAGAGGCTCGAGAAGCGATTCAGCCTCAGTGAGATTCAGGCCTTTGCCGTTGTTGATATGAGAATCTATCAGCTCTCGCGGACAAATATCACCGAGCTCAGGGATGAGCTCTCCAAGAAGGGCAAGCGTGTACAGGAGATAGAGGCCCTAGTGGCTGATCCTGAAAAGATAATTGAGATCGTTCGGGCTGATTTGAGTGAAATCGCATCTGCTTTTGGGGATAAGCGTCGGTGTGAGCTTATAAAAGAAGCGGTTGAAGTCGAAATAAAGGAGGAGGATTTTCTCGTTGCCGAGGATGTTCATGCAATAATTACCCGTGATGGGTGGCTCAAGCGCATACGCCAGACGAATGATCTAAGCGGTACACGGCTGCGCGACGGTGATTCTATCCTGGCTGCATTTCCCCTTAGCACGAAGGACCACGTTGTTGTTGTCACGAATCTCGGGTCGATTTACTCGGTCCGAGTGGCTGATTTTCCTGCATCGAGTGGTTATGGAGAGCCGATTCAGAAAGTGTTGCGGTTTAAGGATGGAGAGCGAGTGATTGCTTCGTTTCCGCATACGGGAGCACCTCGTGCTGATCTAATAATCAGTATCAATGAAGGGTCGAGCGTTGCGCTCCTTTCGAAGGGAGGGCTTGGGCTTCGTTGCTCGGTGGACGGGTTAACGGCCTTGAAAAGGAGTGGAAAGCGCATCGCGAAGCTCCGGGAGGGGGATGAATTTATTGCAGCTCTCATTCTGACATCGACTGAGGTGGCCGTTTTTTCTCGGAAGGGATACGCTTTTCGGATGCGGGCGGCACAATTACCGCAGCGTGAAGGGGTGGCCAGTGGCGCATCGGTGATGAACCTGCGAGATGATGATGAGGTCGTTGCGTTCCTCCAGCGTCCTCTAGATGGCAAAATTACAGTGAGCTTATCGACGGGACGGGTCAAGGAGTTCGGTTGGGATGCCATTCAAGTGGGGCACCGCGATATGCGGGGCACAAAACTCTCAATACAGGGTGAGGTAAAAGAGGTAGCAGCGGCGGCGACAGTTGTGCAGTAGCCTCCCAGGCGTTCGATGACAGTTCCTGATGTGAGGAGCGAAGAGGGAGAGGATGAGTTAACGAGGTCGTTTATTAGCTGCACAAAGATGAAAAAATCTCGGAATAGTCGTGATGTGCTTTTTCCGAGCCTATGTCAGGGAAGAATGTATGGCGAGAGGGGAAAGCGGCTACGGAGCAGCTGATATCGAGGTGCTCGAAGGATTGGAGCCGGTTCGTAAAAGGCCTGGAATGTACATTGGCGGTACCGAGGGACCGCAGGGCCTTCACCATCTCGTAAAGGAGATACTCGACAATTCGATCGATGAGGCCATGAATGGGCACGCCGACAAAATTACAGTCACCCTCCATGGAGGAGGGGAGAGTGTGACGATCCAGGACAACGGTCGGGGAATTCCAATTGATCAGCATCCTCGATTCAAAAAATCGGCGCTTGAGTTGATACTGACGACGCTCCATGCTGGGGGAAAATTCTCCGATCAGAACTATGCATCGGCTGGGGGGCTTCATGGAGTGGGCGCTTCCGTTGTCAACGCCCTCTCTGAGGAGTTGGTGGCAACGGTGGTTCGCGGTGGAGAGGGGTGGCAGCAGAAGTTCAGCAAAGGCAAGCCGACAAGTCGCCTTATAAGTCTTGGGAAAAAAGCGGGACGAGGCACCACTATCTTTTTTCGACCCGATCCCGAGATATTTCGCGAACCCCGTTTCTCGACAGAGCGCATTATTCAGATTATTGAGGAGAAGGCGTTCCTCAATAAGGGGCTTCGGCTCGTGTTCGTTGATGAAGCCACGAAGGTAACGAAAGATTTCTGCTACCCGGATGGTCTTGCCTCTTATCTTCAGTCATATCTTGAGAGAAATAAGCTCGAGGTGGTTGCTGATGAGCGATTTTCCCTCGACCGAGCAGATGGCATCCGGGTTGAAGTCGCCTTCTGTTGGACCGATAGCACCAACGAGCGGGTGCTCTCATACGTCAACGGCATATTCACCGCCGAGGGAGGGAGCCATGAGGATGGCTTTAAGGGAGGACTCGCGAAGGCAGTCCGGAATTATATTTCAGTCCATGATTGCCTTCCGAAGGGAGTGAAGCTCGGAGCGGAGGATATCCGCGAGGGATTGGTCGCGATTTTATCGGTGAATGTGCCAGGGTCGGTCGCACAGCTTCAGTTTCAGGGCCAGACTAAGGATAAATTGAATAATCCAGAGGTAACAGGTCCCGTTGAAAGCCTCGTCAGAACCTTTGAGAATACCCTGAACTCGATGCCATCAACTGCGGCCGCTCTTATTGAGCGGATGTCCTTGGCCGCAAAAGCGCGTGCAGCCGCCCGGACGGCTTCGCAGAGTGTTTCTCGAAAGGTGGGTGTCAGTCATCGATTAAACCTCCCGGGTAAGCTGGCGGATTGCTCTTCAACAACACCCGAAAAATCTGAGCTTCTCATCGTTGAGGGGGATTCCGCGGGGGGGAGTGCTAAGCTGGGACGGGACAGGCGATTACAGGCGGTGCTTCCTCTCCGTGGAAAGATCTTGAATGTCATGGCGCTGACTGAGGCGAAGGTCAAGGAGAATAAGGAAATCTCTGACCTGGTTGCCGCTCTCGGTTGTGGTCTCGGCAAATCGCTCCGTCTCGATAAACTGCGCTATCAAAAGGTCGTTATCTTGACAGATGCCGATGCGGATGGTTCTCATATCGCCTCGTTGTTGATGGCATTTTTCTTCCAGTTCATGCGTCCACTCATCGCTGGGGGGCACATCTATCTTGGTCGCCCCCCTCTATTTCGGTTGCGGTTTGGCTCGGGGGCGAGGCAGGAGGACCTCTGGGCCTATTCTGATCAAGAGCGGGACGCGATCATCAAAAGCAGAGGACTTCGGGGAAAGGTACAGATCAGCCGATTCAAAGGGTTGGGTGAGATGAATCCCAAGACGCTTTGGGAGACTACGCTGAATCCGAAATCCCGGAACCTCCTGCGGGTGACCATCGATGATGAGCCAGCCGCAGCGGCAATGCTTGAAAGCCTTTTTGGAAAGGATGCGGCGGAGCGGTATCGGTTAATTCGAGAACATGCCCATCGGCTCGAGCTTGATGTCTAAGGTGGCGTTTCGGGGTGGTAACGAGTCTCTGAGTGTTGATACACTAAAAGGGGAGATTACTTTAGTGGTGAAAGGATGCGAGCATGTCCAAGGTGTGGTATATCCCGTGCGTCAGTAAATGGCTGATGGTTGGGTTCGCAGGATCTCGATGGTTCGCGAATGGTTTAGGGCGCAGGGTGTCAGCGGAAGCGTATGAGTATTCAATCAACGAAACCGTCCCGAAGAGGTGGTGAGGAAAGAGGGGATGGTGGTACTCCTATCTCGGAAGGCCTGCTGCGTGACCTGCGGCAATCCGCGGAGCGAATGGGCGGGGGATGTGATCCTCTTTGGCTAAAAGAAGGACGTTGGCCCAGCTTTTCTTACGAAGAGTTTGGAGAGAGCGGTCCTCGGTTAATTCTCCTTCACGGACTCTTTGGAGCTGCTTCAAACTGGAACTCGGTTATTCCTCTCCTCGCAGAATTTTGCCGCCCCATCAATTTGCGATTTCCCCTGCTTCAGCTCCATAGCTCAGAAGCCAGGGTTAAAGCACTAGCAGTCTATACAGAGGCGTTTATCAGAACGATTGGGGAAGACCGTGTTCTCTTGTGTGGTAATTCACTCGGGGGGCACGTCGCTTTACGGCTTGCGCTGGCTCGACCCTCAATGGTCCGTGCTATGGTGCTCGCGGCGAGTTCGGGTTTGTATGAACACTCAGTCGAAGCACTTCCGTTGCGACCCAACGCAACCTTCGTTCGTACCCACATGGCGAAAGTTTTTTTCGATCAGCGGTTCGTCACTGAAGAGGCGATACAGGAGATAGCTGATATTTTGAAGCCCAAGGGAAACGTGCTCAAGATGATTCAGTCCGCGCGTAGTGCGAAGAAGGACAATCTGCAGGCGCTCTTGCCAACCGTTCAGATTCCGAGCCTTTTGTTGTGGGGTTCTGATGATAATGTCACGACGATGGAGGTAGCACATCTTTTCGATGAGCTGTTGCCACAATCAACCCTCCGGGTTATCAAAGATTGTGGGCATGCCCCGATGATTGAGCACCCCGAGTGGTTCGCGGAAGAAGTTCGGCAGTTTCTTCGGCAGCAATCTGCGCTTTAGGGAAGATTTTTGGTTCGATTGGGCCGCAATCTCTGATCCACTTGTTAGCCCCTTCCTGCTGTGGTCTTCTCGGTGGGGGCAATAGTTCTCAAAATCTCTGCCGAACATACCCCAGGAGCCTTTATGCAACGACCTTCCTCCAGTCCCCGCTTTCCCGTTGGTTCGGCACTACCAGCGTTTACTCTTCCTGCAACCGATGGGTCTTCAATTTCCTCGACCTCATGGTTTGCCGGAGCTCACGCGGCGTTGATTGTCTTTTCCTGTAATCACTGTCCCTATGTGAAGGGGAGCGACCAGGAGCTTTTAGAGGTTTCGCATCGGTTTGCCGAGGCAGGCCTTCGTGTTCTTGTTATTAGCTCGAATGATGCAGCACAGTATCCCGAAGATAGCTTTGCTAAGATGAGAGAAAAGGCGATTGCTCTTGCCTTTCCGTTTCCCTATCTGTACGACGAAACGCAGGAGGTGGCACGCCAATTCGATGCTCAGTGTACTCCGGAATGCTATCTCTTCAACGAAGAGATGAAGCTCGCCTTCCATGGTGCGATCAATGATTCGCCCCGAGGGCCCGAAAAGGTCACTAAACACCTGATTCGCGATGCGGTGGAGCAGGTATTGCGCCAGGGAAGTGTTGAACTATCGTTTGCGCATCCTCTCGGTTGCTCTATTAAATGGAAGGGGTAAGGCAAACCATCAAGCGCACAGTTCTCACCTTTGGTTCAACTATGTATTGTCGGCATCACTTTTCAAAGGAGCTGTCATGAGCGAATTACAAGATATCAAAATGCTCGCCAAAACGGTGGCGATGCTCTCAGTTGATGCGGTTCAGCAAGCGAATTCCGGTCATCCGGGGCTCCCGATGGGTGCGGCTGGATATGCTTCGCTCCTTTGGTCTCATTTTCTCCGATTCGACCCGAAGGATCCCCAATGGTTGGGGCGAGACCGGTTTGTGCTGTCCGCGGGCCATGGGTCGGCGTTGCTCTATTCATTGCTCCACCTTTTCGGATTTGATCTGCCTCTTTCGGAGCTTCAGGCCTTTCGGCAGTGGGGAAGTCGGACTCCTGGCCATCCAGAGTTCGGAGTAACGGCCGGGGTGGAGTGCACGACGGGTCCTCTCGGGCAAGGGGTTGCCAACGGAGTAGGACTTGCACTATCGGGGAAGCTACTGGCAACGGAGTACAGTGCTGACCTGTTTGGGTACCGGGTGTACGGAATAGTGAGCGATGGCGATCTTATGGAGGGGATTGCATCAGAAGCGTGCTCCCTCGCGGGACATCTTGGGTTGGGTAATCTGATTTACTTATATGATGACAACAAGATAAGCCTTGCGGGCACCACCGACGTCTGTTTTACCGAGTCAGTTCCGCAGCGGATGGAGTCATACGGCTGGCATGTCCAATCAGTTGATGCCCATGACCTTGCGGGAGTTAAGCGCGCGATCGAGCTCGCGATAGAGGACACGGGTCGCCCGAGTATTATTGCTGTTCGGTCAATTCTTGGCGACGGCAGCCCCAATAAAGCGAACACATATGGGGTTCATGGGTCGCCCCTCGGGGACCAAGAGGTATCTCTTACGAAACAAGCCCTTGAGTGGCCGACGTCGCCGGCGTTTCATGTACCTGAGCAGGTCAAGGAGCTTTGTGCTGAGGTCATTCGGCGTGGTGCTGCGGAACACGGACGCTGGGCTACGCGATTTGAACAGTGGAAAGGCACTCATCCCGAGCAGGCTCGTCGTCTGGATGCTCAGCGGCAACGTCATCTTCCTGAAGAATTAAACAGAGAGCTTTGCGCGGCTCTCACCCATGCCAAGCCAGAGGCGACCCGTTCACTTTCTGGGAAAGCAATCCAGATCATTGCCAAGCATCTTCCATCATTTATAGGCGGCTCGGCAGACCTGGAGCCCTCAACGAAAACGCTTATTAAAGACACCACCGAAATCCAAAAAGGGGTGTTCACCGGTCGAAATATTCGGTTCGGTGTGCGTGAGCATGCGATGGGCGCAATCGTCAATGGGTTAGCATACGAACGATTGTGGCATCCGTTCGGCTCGACTTTTCTCGTCTTTTCAGATTACCTCCGACCCTCTATTCGGATTGCCGCGCTCTCGCACCTCCAATCCCTCTTCATATTCACCCACGATAGCTTCTGGGTGGGAGAGGATGGCCCCACTCATGAACCGATAGAGCAGCTTCAAAGTCTGCGGTTGATTCCAAATCTTTACACGTTCCGACCTGCTGATGGACTCGAGGTCGCGGCTTGCTATTGGGCCGCACTCCAGCTCCGAGAGAGGCCGAGCGCGTTGGTCTTTACGCGTCAGGATCTTCCTCCACTCAATCGGCACGATGGCTTCCAGGTAGCTGATATCAGCCGAGGCGGATACACAGTTGACGAGGATGCGCGTAAAGACATCGTCGTAATCGCGACAGGTTCAGAGGTCTCGCTTGCAAGTGCTGCAGCGCGTATTCTCCGCTCTCAAGGAATCGGTCTTCGTTTGGTTTCAATGCCGTGTGTTGAGCTCTTTCTTGAGCAGCCAGCGTCTGTTAGGGATCAGATTGTTCCCCCCGGGTTGCCGGTGGTCACTCTCGAGGCGGGAAGGACATTCGGTTGGGAACGTTTTGCGGGTCTGGACGGATTGTGTATCGGGATCGATCACTACGGCGCATCCGCTCCGGGTGAAGTATTGGCTGAAAAATTCGGATTTACTCCAGAGGCCGTCGCGCAAAAGATTCAGGGGTGGTGGGGCGCTCGCCGTTAAAATGCCAGTCGACGGGACGATGAAAATCAGGGAGCTGTGGGCGACTATCTTTCTTCAAAGAGCGAGGATCTCTCATGGATCAGCACACCCCCCCTCGTTGTGACGATCACGACGGGGGGCTGAGCCGCTATTTTAGTCCAATCCAGTGGGGGATCTATATCCTCATCGTTCTGGGAGCGCTGCTTTTTCGGTGGGTTGCGCTTGATGCTCGCCCCCTCCACCACGATGAATCGCTTCACGCGATGTACGGGAAATACTTTTACGATTTCCCGACAGCGCAGTATTACAAGTATGACCCGATGCTTCATGGGCCATTCCTGTATACGATCGTCTTCCTCGCTTACTGTTCATTTGGGGTTACGGATTGGGTTGCCCGATTTCCAGCGGCGCTCCTCGGTTCGCTTTTTGTTATAACTCCCCTCCTCTTCCGTCGCTACTTCTCTCCGACAGCTCTCATTCTCTTGACGATCGGTATCGGCTACTCACCGAGCCTCATCTATTGGGCGAGATTTTTGAGGGAAGATGTCTTCGTCATATTTGGCATCCTTCTCTCCGTGTATGGTGTTGCCGTCGCCGATCGGAAACAGGCACCGGTACTTTTTTTCCTCGGACTTGCCATCCAGATGTGTTCCAAGGAGAACTGGTTCGTCCACGTCGCGATGATGGCGGGGTTTTACCTTTTTGATCTTGGATTTTATTTCTTTACTGGGCGCCAGTCGGTGCCTTACCTAGCCGATTTGTGGCGGTGGTGCAAGGAGTATTGGTTTTACGGGATAGTTGGTGCCGCTGTTCTCGTGTTCGTGTATACCCTCTTCTACACTGCAGGATTCCAGTATTTTGAGGGTCCTCTTGATGGATTATACCGAAAAAGTCTTGTCTATTGGTTCGAACATCATGGAAAAGAGCGAATAGTCGGGCCTTTTCTCCATCACGCATACTGCTTAGCGTGGTACGACTCCCTTTTTGCGATTTTGGCTATCTTCCATCTATTTCACCTTTATCGGCGAGCTCCGGCGTGGATGGGATATGCGGCGGCGATGATAGGAACATTCGCATTCGCCACCTCTCTTCTCTTTCTCCGAGGTAAGAACTTTAGCAATCTCGATGACGGTTTGTTTAAGTCGTTTGTCGCATTTTTTAAACTCAAGGATAGTCTCGATGTTTCCGCATTCATCGTGATGATTCCGCACGCGGTGCTAGTTACTGTTTTTCACCTGTTACGGAGAGAGCGCCGTCTCGCGATCACTGGATACACCTTTGCCACGAGCCTATTTACCTATAGTTATCTCGGGGAGAAAGTGCCTTGGCTCTCTCAATATCCGCTCTGGGCAGGACTCATTTATCTCACTCTTTACTTCGATTCCTTGACGAATCTTCGGGAGGTGATTCTGAGGAGAGTATCGGCTGAGCAGATAATCTTCACGACAGGGGTTATTTTGATGATCCTCGGGATAATTTTTCTCGTACAGGATGAAGGGAAAGGATGGTCGACCTCCTCCTTATGGATTCTCGGGATTGGAGCTACGCTCGTCTGTTTGGATCTCGTTCAGTGGGGACTAGCCACTTTGATCCAGAGTGCTGAGTTTGCAGGGGGAAATGTGGTCCCTTCAAACCGATTCCGGTGGAGCGAGATGCCGATAGGACAGGCGCTTGTTGTGCTCGCCCTCGCATATCTGATTCGTATGGCAGCAATTGTCAACTTTACGCACGCGGGAAGTGAAAAGGAGTATATTAGTCAGGTTCATACGACGAACGAACTAAAGCGAGTTGTTACTCATTTGCGCTCTGAGATTGAGAATGAATCGCGTGGCTATCGTCCTCGCATATATATTGAGGGAGATGCGGTATGGCCGGTGGTTTGGTACTTGCGCGATCTACCTGAGAATAAGTTTGGTGCATCGGCAGCCGAGCGTCGTGAATTTAAATATCAGCTTATCGATCTTGATCCAGGCAATAGGGCTGAGGATAGTATTTACAAAAAACGTCAGCTCACCCTTCGCGGGTGGTGGGTGCCGAACTTTGAGGATATGACGCTCAAAAAGTTTCTCTGGTACGCGATTACTCACCAACCATGGAGTGGAACCGGTTTTGCTTACACGATGCTCCTCACGCGAAGAGCTGAGGAATCTGGACAATAATTTCAGCAAAAAACCGATGTCAGACGATGAATTCTCAGAAAAAATAGAGATACTCGGGGTAAGCGAGGAGCATCTCGCCATGATTCCTCAATTGATAACACGGGGGCTGACCAATTATTGGGGAGCAGTCTTTGAACATCTATCTCCGAAGAGGGTTGTGGCCTCCCTTGTAATCGATGAACGCCACCTCCAACCGTGGGGTATCCTTCATGGTGGAGTCTCAGTGACTCTCGCCGAGACAGTAGCCTCCATCGGTACCTGGTTTCACTGCATTCCTCCGAATGAACATGCAGTTGGTTTAGAGATTAATGCAAATCACTTACGCCCCGTCTCATCAGGAACCCTCGTTGTCACCGGAGTACCGATACACACGGGAGGGACGATTCATGTATGGGGTATTGAGGTCGTCCACAGAGAGGAAACTCACCTGGTGTGCACAGCTCGTTGCACTGTCATGAAACGCTGCGGGGGTCAGACCCTAACCCGATGACCCCCTCTTAGGGCTATGCTTGCTCAAACCACGCCGTATGCCTCATCTGGATTTTATCCTCTGTATCTTGGAGGTGGCGAGGCTCCGAACTCTTTTTCGTCCAGCAGATGTTTTCAGTTGCAAGTAACCTCTGAATCACAAACTTTTTTTTCTTTCATCGCAGACAGGTAAGCAAGGATTGCCTCTCTGTCGCTGATCGGCATCCAGTTATAGGGAGGCATCTTTGAGCCCCATCGCAGGGCAGCAGGATTTTCAATAAGCTGTCGGATTCGCTCGGGCTGCCAATATTCGGTTACATTTTTGGGTACGTTGAGTTCAGGTCCCATCGTACCCCCAATCTTATTGATCGCATGACATTTGGAGCAATGTGTCCGCCAAATCTCAAGTCCTCGTTTGAGCTGTGGCGTATCAAAGGGGGGGATGTGTTCTGTGGGAATATCATCCGCTGCAAGGCTCACTGAAGTGACTCCCCAGGGAGTTGGAAGTTTATCGTCGAATTTTCCTTCCCAAATGAGATAATAGGGCCCCGGGTTAAATGGAACGGTTGTAGACTTTGAATCACGAAAGGGTTTTTCCCGAGAACCTCCCGACTCTCGGAATGCCAATACACCAGCCCGTCTGGGTAATTCTCGGAGGGATACTCGTGAAAGGTATCCATCGGATGCGATAAATGAGATGGCAGCGTTCTCTAAGGGGACTCTGGTGCGTTGGGCGAGCCACGCTATGAACGGCTTGATTTCGTAGCCCTCGTACTCGTGATCGCCACCGTAGAGTTTGTCATTTCGGACAAGCACTTTTCTCGTGGGTAGAGATGCGAGCTGCGAAATAATCTGCGTGTCGATCAGGTTGATGGTAGAGGATGATGGTGGCAGTCCTTCCGAGCTCGAGATGTTCACGCCGAAAGCGACTATAGCGAGGGAAATAAGCTTGAGAAGATCCAGGAAGGGATATTTGCCGGATGAGCTGATTAGTGCCTTCATGCTCTCATACCCTGATAACGAAGATACAACACAATATCTGATCAGATATCGAATCGCCTCCCGATCATATCAGAGGTTGGTCCCCTTCGCGATTCCCCGACACAAAAAGCATTGTGATATAGATGTCGGTATTCGACGCCGGCTCTCGCCGGCATCGGGGGTTGCATCAATCATTTCGCGTTCTTCATCCGGGCCCGAATAGTCTCTGCCTCACCTTGAAGGTTTGTCGCAAGTTGCCTGTGCTCCGTCGCCTGAGCACGCATTGTTTGCGCCTCCCTCTTGGCAGTTGCGGTATGACGAGAAACCTGCCGGGGGGCGGCACTTGAATCGGGGAATTTTGTGTCAAGGAACTTGTTTGCTTGGTTGGCTGCGGTTGTATCTAGAATCTCCTGTGCCTGAGACTCAAGCCGAGCGGCTTCGCCTTGATGAAACTGGATCGACTTTTCAATCTCAAGAATCGATGGTTCTGTAGCGATAGCTGCAGTAGGAATGGCGATAAGAGCAACAAAAAAGAGCTTTTTCATGAGGTATTCTCCTCTGAATATCAAAGTTTTTTTTCATCAAATTACTTCATCGGTGGTCGCTCTTTTCATGACTCGTCATCGAGAGAATGATTCCTGCGACCGAGCTGGAATCAGTATACTCCCTATCTGATGTCACCCCGCAAGATGATCAAGTATGCTTGGGCATCACATGATGAGTCGGCTAGATGAGGTTAAAATAATCAAGAGAAAGGATAACAGCATTCACTCTAAGGTCTTATCAATTAATTGTAAGACTTAATATCGGTGCAAATAGCCTCATGGTAAGGTTTGTACCTGTGGGGGGGTATTATCAATAGTTCTGAAATTAAAAAAATGTTGGACCAAATCTGTTGATCTGATGATCTTAAGCGACCTCTCGAGTCTCCAAAAACGCAGACAACCACCCCGATCGGGGATAAGGCTCATTTTTCGGCATTTTTTTCCATTGTCATATCTTGATACTTTCTCGTGCATCACCACTCCACGGTATCGCTCGTGCGCCTTCACGAAGTAGCTAATTTCTCTCCAAAAATCGCATGCCTACCCTCTCGTAGGGACGCTTGCACTTAAAATATTTTTATTCTCGACCATGAGGGGGAATAAAGGTGCGTCGATCATTCTCCACGGTTAGTACCCCTTCTCCCCATAAATAGCCAACCTCCTCGGAATTAAAGGGTAATCGGCCTTCATCGAGAGTGTTGTACTGATGGCTGGTGACGTAGAAAAGGTGAGCGACGTCACTGAGGACTTTACATCCATGGAGGACACCGGGGGGAATCTTCACACATACGGCCTTTGCTTCCTGAGTTAGAGCGGTATCGCCCATAAGGATCTCCATTTTTGCCCGATAAGTGGTGCTCTCAGGCCTATTGTCAATCAATACCGTTCTGACAACTCCGATAGGCACATACCACCAATCAGTCTGGAGATGGTGAAAGTGCCAGGCTTTGACGACATTTTTGACCATTTTGCTATGGCTCCACTGGCCAAAGTGACCGGCAGCAAATAGAGGATCACTCTCTCGAATGACTTCTCTAAAAAAGCCGCGCTCATCTCCGTGGGAAACAAGTTCCTTGCAGATTACCCCTGAAATCATTCCAGCCTCATTCATAATTCATATTTAGCTCGCGGTATTTATCGAGCCCGCGCTCTGGCAAGTCTATCAAGTATCGCCTTGCCTACCCCCATCTCCGGAATATGGTCAACGACGATAGCGTCTAAATTTTGATGATCAAGCTCGCGGAGTGTTGAGTAAAGTTGCGATGCCGCTTCGTTGATGTCTCCTTCCGGGCTCAGGATTCGTAGGTGAGCTGGTGGATCCTGTTGCAAGTAAATACTTTCCACATCCCGCGCGGAGAAGCATACCCACCCGATCTTGAGAGGCCGACTGAGAAGTGTTGAAAGGTGCTCCGGACGGTAAAGAGGGGTGCGTGGTGAGTAATGGCGGCTCATTTGGCCAGGGGAGCGAGCAGGAAGGGGGATAGTCGAGGAGTGTTTAAGATGACCAGCAGCTATCGTCACCCGTTCCTGAAGGACGTCCTCAAGCATCTCCTGAGTGATGAATCCAGGACGAAGTAGGGACGGATTGTCGCAGGTGATATCGATGACTGTGGATTCAAGCCCTATCTGACAGTTCCCACCGTCAAGAATAGGAATGCCTGCATCGGGAAACTCCTCGAGCACATGTATGGGTTTAGTTGGGCTGATATGAGTTGAACGATTTGCGCTGGGAGCCGCTATCGGCACAGCAACACGGTCGAGGAAGGCCTGAGCAATCGGATGACGGGGCACCCGAATTGCAATCGTGGATCCGCCTGCTCGCACTTCGGGTGCTGTTGATTCAAGCCTCGCAGGAAGGACGAGAGTCAGAGGACCTGGTATCAAGGCGTCAATCCGAGAGACCAGTCGTTCCATTCTGTTCTCTGCCCGAGAGCCACGCAAGAGAGCCACATCTTCGACTTTTGTCAGGGAGCTGAGATGGACGATAAGAGGGTTAGAGGCCGGACGACCCTTGAGGCGAAAGATCGATAGAATCGCATTGGAGGAAGAGGCGAGGCCTCCAAGACCGTAAACAGTTTCGGTTGGAAACGCGACGATCCCCTGGTTTAGGATGTATTTGCTGAGAGCGTCTAAAACATCCTCATCGGCCGACACGATCTCGGAAAATGAAGCCAGCTGAACCATTTTACCACTTCCTGGGAGGCCTTTCCGGGCGCACCGTTTCAATTCCGATTCAAGGTCGTAAAAGTTCTGGTTTTTGGGGGGCCATCCGACATCCCTCAAGCGAGCCAGATAGTTGGACTATCTCCGAGGAGCTTAAGTGCCCTGATCTGAGTCGCTCCTCAAAACGCGCATCAAACTTATCGATACAAGAAGATTCATCATCGGTTGTCTGAGCCGTGACATCCGTTACATCGACATCCCCTTCACCGCTCGCCTCGTTGGCCCAACGACGAAATGCGAGCCTGCCCAACTCTGATCCCTCACAGTGAGAGTCAAGGGCAACTTCAAAGAGGCAGCTAGAGCGTTGCTGTTGAGAGAGAGAGAGGCAGGGTGTTATGAGGTCAGCGCAGCGACGGGCAGTTCCATCGAACCGAAACGAGGCTCGAATATCCGCAGTCGCTAGGTTTGGCTGTCGAGCCATCGTCAGGGTGGTAAAGAAAACCCCAACGGCAGCGGCGAGGAAACCGCTTCGTCGAACCAACTGACCTCCTCCAAACTTCCCACTGGCGGGCTCGTTGGCCTGACGAAGTTCTTTATCCTGTCGAGGTGACATTAAACGGCTTCTGACAAGTTTCATCCACTTCCCCAGCTGATAATCTTGGTGCCATGATGACACCCCACAAGGATACAACTCCCTCGACTATCGTTCCCCGAAAACAAAAGGATACGCTGACAGAACCCATCGGGTCAAACCGTCGCTCTGTTTTCGGGTGGCCCCATAGCCATCAAGCAAATCAGAAGCAGAATAGTTCAAGCCGCTTAAATCTCACAGGGTGAAAATACCCTTTCCGAGGAGGAGGGATGGCGCAGATAGTATTTAACCTACTGAAAAGACAGATATTATCTAATGCGGACTGTGAGTTAGTGCGCGAAAAATTGAGGTGGTCGAACGAGAGCCCCGGGCGAATACCATTCCCCGAGGCTTTTGGCAGGCCGTCTGCGGATGACGTCAGTGTCCTAACCGACCTTGGGTGCCCAGGAGTTACACCATCCCCCAGCCGCGACTAGGCCATTTGCAAAGATAATGCACTTACCCCACTCTCCGTCTTTACCGTCCGCTTTCAACCCCCCTACCTGATAGAACTGACACGAGGAGCAGAGTTGTTTAGCGCCGTCTGGACCAGAGCGCTTCGGGTACTTGGCCGTATCAACCGTGCTGGCATCATGTCGATAGCCAAGACCAGCCGCCATCGGATCGTTCTCGTCGAGTGCCTTAGTCGGGGTGGCTGGTTGGGCATGGGCCGATCCAGAAGAGGCCACATGAGCCCAAATAGGTGTGGTTGCTAGAATGGCGAGTGATTTTTTAAGGAAGGTTCGGCGATCTGGGTTTGTCATTCAATTTCTCCCTGAAAACGCATTACTATAAAGACGACGAGAGAATCAGTTGCCTTGCCCCAGAGAAAAGATGCAGTCATCGTACTATTTCAGGGCAACCGATCGGCGATCGGATCTCCAATTATCACCTCGGACGTCCTCTATATAACTTGTTTAAACGCCAGTATTCTATGATAAGCGGGGGCCTGATGGAAGAGGTTTGCTCAAGCCCACCCACATCTCAGATAGGTTCCGAAAGTTCTAATCTTACTCATCGAATCGATCCTCATCCACTAAATCTGAGGATAATTCTAGTTCATCTAGAATCTGGGATGGAAGTTCCGATGGGTTTCGCAAAAACCAAGGGTTGAGCTGATCTGGATGAGCTCTTACAGTTCCCGCCGTTCGATTAATCGAACGAGCAACTTCATCCCGAAAAGCCAATCCATGAACTAAAGGAGAAAGAAGGCCGGAGTAATGAAGATCTACAGTCGCAGCCAAAGAGTGTCTCCACTTGTCAGTCTCTGGATCGCGATGAGACTCTGCTCCTAAATCTATAGCGCTCGCGAGGAAGACGGCCCGGATTTTTGAGTGGAAGCCGGCCGATGTCGCAATTACATAGGCAACTTGGTGATGGAGGCATGAGAAAAGCATCATTTCCTCCTCAGGCTTGAACATTCGCCCTCCAGTTCTCAGAGGGCTGTCTGCAGAGTCCTCTGAATGAGCCAAATAAGTGAGTTGAACGAGAAACGAGAGATAGTCAAGAAGACCAAGAAGAATACCGTGCCCTAGACCTACTCCTGGAACGGACTTCCCTGCGACTCCACCGAGAAAGGAATGGAGGACCAGCTTTTCTGCATGACATTCCCAAACTGTCTCCGGGATATTTTTTCGAAGGGTTCGACCGAAATAGGTTGCGGAAACGATTGCGAGCAGCTCTTCCGGTTCGAAGAGAGCCACCAGTTTAGCTCGATTGAGCGGGCGGCATTCGAGTAGATGAAGTGGATAATACTCCCGGGCTGCGAAGAATAGAGCCGAGGTTATGGTGGGGGAAACCTTGACGAGGAACTGTATCGACTGTCTTGAGAACAGCCGAATGCTCGTCGGATCGTCAGTCTTCAATAGAGCTGAGGCATTCGATATCGCCCTTACAACATCGCAGATAAGAGAGTGCGGGGGGCCGAGTATCGCCGTCTGAGCCTTTGCCACATCCCAGCTTTCCTTGGGTACTCTGAGAGGCTCGGTCCTTTCACGGTAAGCCATCCGCTCGTTCCTGCGAGCGGCCCACCTTGTTAACTTGCCGTCCGCACCCGGCGGAGTATCGTCGTGACGAAAAATCACAGACCCTCACGAGATTTAAAGAGACCTTTGGCATGCCGGTATGTGGTTTAGTCGGCGACTATCGCCCCGAAGTAAAGAAGTTTTCTGCCGAGGATGATTAGAACCCAGGGTATGTTTTCGATATGAAGGGGGTTCCCGGACCACAGATTTGTCGACTTGACAATCTAAAGCCCCAAAAAACCTCTACGGATTGGAGTCTTTCTGGTCAAGGCAATCCTGTACAAGGAATTTTACTACGGCTTAAATATCTGATATCCCCCATTTTCAGACAATTTGTTCAGACAGCTGAACCATTTGCCAGCCTCGCGACCGTACTCTTGTTTCTCGAGAGGCCCGACGACTACATACATGATATTCGATGAGCGCATCTCGAGTCGATTCGCCCCGCAATCATCCGATGTATACCACCGCCGAGTGTTTTCTTTCCGTTTTGCGATCTCTCCATAATCTTTGACAAGTAATTCGACATGATTCGCCCATCCCAGATAGCTGGGCATACCTGACAACGTAGCGACATGGCTAGTCCAAGAGTAGGGACTACCCTGAGCCTCAAGCACGATGCCGTATGGCAAAACACGAAGTTGGTGAATCGTAGCGCGGGCTCCGGGAAATTCCCGATCAACTCTCGAAAGTCCTTCCGGTTTCGTATCTGACGCCTCGTGAGGTCGCTGATCAGTTGCGACCCGAGCGAAAAAGCCGCACATAACCAAAAGCCAAATAAGTACTCCCCCCTGAATACAACCCTTCACGGGGGGGGATCGGCCGAAATCACATCTTTCCTGAAATGTGTTCCAAAACTTGGTTATTGAGCCAAAGTGCAAGAGTGGCCAAGAGAACGCGTAGCATTTGAAAATTGTGTTCATGCGCTCGTTCTCACCACCATAGGGATCATCCAGAAAAACAAGCTCGCAGAGAAGAATGAGCCCGAGAGCACTAATAGTCGTGGCGCCCACTACTAACAGTCTAATACCTTTTTTTGATTGTGCGAGATTCCACTGAGCAGATATCTCTGTCGCGAGAAGGGATAGAATGAGGGGGAATGCGTCGTTTGATATCAGAGCTATCGCAACACCACCGATTAGTAGTGAACGGGAGCAAATAGAATGGTACGAGGTCGCAAGTTGAGAGATACAGAGTAAAAAAAATGGTACTCCCCAGTGTCTTAGTATCTCACCAGTAGTTGAAAAGGGGGCTTTACCCGACACGAGTTGCAAAGGGGCATTTCCGGAGGAAATATTACGACCTGATAACAGGAGCGAGCATATGATGGTAAGGCCTAATAATCCGATTACCGCTCCCTTTAGTTTAGAGCGATGAGCGGTGGCAAAGTGCTCCCTGAATTTGATTCGATCAAAAATACGGGGCACTTGCGACACTAGAAGGGTAGAAATCATACCAACCCAGAGAGGAGCCTCCCACGCATTAGCATTGAAGAGCAATAGGGGAATGAAGCAAATAAAAACCAACAAAAAAACGGTACGCTCAAAAGATGGCGATACCGACGAGCAGGTTTTCACGATGATAGCCAGACTGAGCGACGTGATACCATAAGAGAGAAAATGAGGATGATTATCCCCAAGGAGAAACGACCAAGCTGGAAATTCGTTGATCGCTCCTTGAATAACTCGGGAGGGAGACCACCATCCCCGAGATGCAAATTCATTTTTCCACCATAAAAGGAGACCCTCATAGTTCGAGCCATAAGCAACGACAGTGGCAACGACCATGGCCCCAACTCTTCCGCAAAAGCGAGTTGCCCGCGAAAGTAAGTAAATACCAACCCACAGGAGGGAAAGCGACCAAGCATTTAGAAAATGATAGACCTCCCACACCTCCAGTGCCAATATGCGAGAAATAGCATGGCCAAATCGATACCAGTAAAGGTAGTAAGGAGTTGAATATCCGGGAAGCCACGGTTCGTCGAACGAAATTGGATCGTGGATTGAACTTGCCAAAAGGGCGTAATCTCGTAACCTTTCACCCATGGGGAAAAAATCGGGCCACGAAAGCGCCAGCTGATAGTTAAGAAGAAAAACGAGGGAGTAAGATAGTATATCTGCCGCGTGAGCCCGAAGATTTTTAATTCGATCCGCCGTAGTGAGCGAGTTACTGAGCAGAAAAAATATTAAAAAAAGAACAACCGTAATGATTATGTAAGAAGCAAATCCAAGAGGAGCTACCTGGCCGATAATAAACGCCACCACGGGAGTTAATATGAGCAAACCAATTCCTAACTCGAGAGCTGGAAAGCCTATCAGGGCTGACGCGGAGGCAAGGATCACAATCAATAGAATGTAGCGCATGGGAGGGTTATCCGATCAATTGTCGGGGGAAACTAGTCGACGACTCGGTATAGAACGGAAGTGCCCGACCGGAGCATGGGAATGAATAAATCCCCTCTCTCCTGGAATTTCTTCTCTCCCAAAGAATTGAAAAAGCCGGTTGCATACAATTGTGTCTCGAGTGAGCCAACAATGACGTACCTGACCCGATATCTCTTGAGAAGAGTGAGGGCTTCTTCTGCCGATTGGGTTGAGTAAATCAATTTGACGGACTGCCGCCGTCTCAGAATCTCTTCGCGTGCCGTCCCCCGCTGGTTGGTATGATGCTCCCAGCCAAGAACGGACGAAAGTCCTGTATTCATTGAGATCCTCGTGTAGTCCTGGTAGGGGGCGCCCGTTGCTTCGAGAATAATCTCTGTTCCTCGCACATTTTGATTCAGCCAGCGACAGATATCCCAATCCGTATTGAAGCTCGCCGAAAGATAGGCTGTGCCATCGAGAGAGGGACTGGGTTGGGGAGCGCGATGAATCTTTGTGAGGCTGTATCCGTTCAGAACCGAGCCGAGAAGACCAAAAGCAACCGATGCTGTTAAAATAATAGCGGTGGGAGCATCCCAGATATTGGGAAATCTGTCGCCGATCCTTACGCACAATCCCTGTCGGAAGAGCACGATGAGGGTAAAGCACACCACGATAAGAAAAAAGGCTCCCACTAAAAGTATCGCACCGTGATGTGTTGTCTCGGGATAGAGGATTATGATCATTGGACAACTCAGAGCGGCTAATGCAACTGAGATTAGGCTGGAGACGGAGCTTTCAATCCTGTTTGATCGATTTTGAAACCATCGCACCGAAAGTGCTGCCGAAACAACTCCCAGAACCCACCACAGAGGGGTGTAAAACTTGAAGATAGTATTCATTCTGTCGCTTACGTACCGGAGCTCTGCAAATACGAGAACAAAGGCACTCGACCAGAGCAGTCCCGCTGTGACGACTTGTCGCTCGTCACCTTGCTGATGAGCTATTGCCTCACACCATAAATGGTGCGCGATGATACCGATTGCCGTCGCAACAAAAAAAAGGGAGTATCGGACGCCGGGGATATTACGAACCAAAATGGTATCGGCATAGAGAGCAATGACAGGGGCAACAAAAAAAATAAGCGAGACGAATTGAAATACTAGCCGTTCTCGCCGATAAATGATTGCGTGGCCGAACCCTGTAACAGCGATAATGACGAGCCAGATGCCGAAATGCCTCGCTAAGTGTGATAAGTTGTTGAACTCTTCCTCATAGACATATCCAAACCCGAGTGGCGTTGACCCCAGAATATTATTGACCAGGAACGGGAGAGCGACCACGGTCGCCGAGAGGCCCACGACTAGGAGGTCGAGGATTGAATTGCCGAGAATGGCAATAATTGAGGAGGTATCATCTGTGACAATTCGATAAATCAACAGCAGAAGACCGACAGCAGATCCGATAATGGCCAGCAGGATGGCGTCCCAAGAATTTGTGGCGACGAGTAGTCCCACCATGGTCCCAAGGAAGACTCTCGAAACCATATAGGTCATACCGGTGGACCGCTTAATGGTCAGTAGAGAAACACCGAGTGCGACTAATACCCCGAGAGGAGACGCGATATAATGTGCGTGTAAATCAGCGTGAAAGGTTGCCCAGAGGGGATACTCTGCGAATGCTGGAGATTTAAATAGTCGAGTGCTGGCCCAGAATGTATCGAACGTAACCTCTTTACCGGCAAGACAGGAAAGCACAGCCTCGGGGTTGCTTATAAAAAATATGCCGCATGCCAATAAACTTGCGAGTCGAGGGGAGGATGACGTTATATTACTAATCAGAGCAGCAAGCGCTGACACAAAACAGGCCGCCACAGTCGCTATCGCGAGGTTATATGCAACCCCAGGCCCTACTGCCGACATCTTGGCCATCTGGCCGAAAAGATAGGTGCCCAGGTAGTAATAGCGCATTGGATTACCCGATGCCCAAGGGTCGGTGGGAGGAAGATTTGTTTCTCTCAGAAAATAATTAAGAAAGGAGAAGTCCATAGGCTTCTCACCCCAAAAGATTTCTCCCTGAAACGATCTAAAAATAAGAATGCTCAGAAAAGAAAACCAGAAGAGTAGAGATGACTCGGAGAGATACTGGCGCATCCCGGTACCCTTTACCATGAGGCGCAACATGACCGAGGCGACCGCTACAATCCAGATACTTCCAGAGGTAGCGTGGGCAATATCGACAGCATTGAGCCACCAGAAAAAACCGAAGAATAGGAAGATCCCAGCCGGGCGAGATGCGAAACCAGCACTGACCTCGGATAAACCCATCCCCCGAATCAACGGCAATCGTACAATCCAAGACAGAAGCTCAATGACGCAAGCCCATGCTATTAAGGACCCAAGAGTGTAAGGAGTAAAAGGCGGGTGGGAGCTTGACGACTCCGCTGAAGCTGTCTGGACCTTGTGAATGGTGTCATTAATCGGATGAAAGGGAGCGTTATTAACTCGTGATATGAAATCTGAGACAGGGATCGCGTCGGTTCGGCGAAAAATATAAACTTTTGGATGATCGTAAAGTGTGAGACTCTCGTCCGATATATCGTCGTTGATTGAAAAAAATGGTGCCAAGGCTGGATAGTTTTTGACCGTCTTCTCCAGCTTAAAGCCAAGGTTGCCGTTGAAGAGTTCCTGGATAAATCGAGCAGAAAACGGATATCGCTCAGGCCAGCGCGGAACCGAGGCAGGAATCTTGGCACTTGGAAAAATAAGATAGTCAGCCGATGTCAGCTGCTCCGCCATGGTCGCTATTTTTGCCTGACTTTCGGGCTCATATATCCCGATTTCATCTTCCGGTGACCACATGAGAAAGTTTCGAGTCGAGAAACCGGGAAGGTCTATCGGAAGTTTATCATCCCAATGAACTCCCAAAATTCTCGAACCTCGGGGGACGTTATCGAAAACCCACCGAGAAGCAATCTGATAGGGGTGTGGTACCGAGTAGATACTAGAGAAAGCGAGCACTCGAATGATCAGGGGAACGGCGAGTAAAATAGTCAGAAGGGGTAAAAGAGCAGGTTTTACAAAACTCAGGAAGGAATTAAGAATCGTGGAGGGACCAGCTTTTTCGAGTTTTTGGAAGCTGGATGACAGCCGTTTAGAGCCATAGACGATCGCTTGACCAGCATAACAGAAAAGAAGCGGATACAGTGGTAGAAGATAACGGGGAAATTTCACGAAAGAGCCCGCGACGGAACCCGTGAAGATGAGCGCCCAGAAGAGGGGAACGGCCCTTGCTCTGGTTGGTGGGCTAACCAGTTCCAATAAGATTCCTGCAATAACTAGCAGAGCCGTGAGAGGTCCAAGGGTAGTCCAGAATGCCTCCTGAAGAGGATATAGGAAGGGTGCGGTACCCGTGTACTGAACGGTATACGGTCGAGGATCGACGACTCCTCGAACCATCGCGATTTCCCCCCCCACATCAGCCAGAAATCGGTCTGAAAACAAGATGGAAAGGAGAGAGCACCTTCCGTCTGACCGAAGGCAATCCCAAAAGTTTGTCGTCCCCTTCCAATCGAACGCATATGGCTCTCCAAGGAAGAATATGATTGCGATGAGCGGAGCGCAGACGATCGGGTATCGCCATCCTCGCCAAGAGGAAGTGACTGAACGGCCGAAGAAGTGGAGGATGATGGCGGAAATCGCTCCGACCCCGATTATCATTCCCCCTAAAAGATGGGAACCACCTGCCATGGATACACCGATACCACCAAGAATCAGTAAGATTGGCAGGGGATTTTCCCTGAATTGGAACCGGTGCATTAAAAAGGCAAAGGATGCTGGAGCGAGCAGGGTCAGAGCGCCGATCTTCGTTGCGAGCGCTAATCCGATGGTGATAGCAGCGATGAGGTAGTGTCGCCATTTCCCGCGTTCTGCAATTGCAGCCATTGCTATAAGCGCTTCAAGGCTCAGGGTGGTGAGAAGGATATCCACCGTGAAAAAATGGCTATTCTGGAGCACAAACGTGTTAGTGGCGATGAGAAAGGCAGCCCAGTAGCCAACCGATAAGCGATTAAAGAGGTTTACCCCAAGACGAAATGTTGCGTTTATCAACCATACCGATATCAGGGCGTTGATAAATCTCCCTGTATAAAAAAGGCCGTCATAGGTTGCTGCCTCTGGCCAGAGGAAAGAAGCGGTTTCCGATAGACCTTTGAGGAGGTAGAATGGCAAGGATCCGTAGGCAAATGAACGTGGAAAAGGATTCGCCCAGGTGAGTGATTCCGTCATCATGACAATACCCCGTTCGTCCGGGTGGTAGCCGATACCGTGGCTTATCGCGAAAAATCGGAGCAGGAATCCGAACGAGCAGATCGCGGTGAGGAGGAGTGGGATACGATGCTTCATGGGTCGGATAACAGAGAAGTTCCGTTCAAAATAGGACAGCTATTTGGGACTTGAAGGGCGGAAATGTCGAAGAGCCATTAGGTCAGGGATATCTCGCCCTGTCAGCTCTATCGTACGTGTTTCGGCCCGGAATCGCGAGGGGTCTGAACGAGGCCATTGGTTCTAAACCTGTTTATGTATTTTCCGCTGATAAGGGGAGCCAGAATGTTTTCCGTGTTGTCGGTCAGACGCCTGGTTTGTTTCACCTCCGGTTTCTTTATCTTTTTGTGCGCTCATTTGGCTTCCCGTATGGGAGATTTCGCCAAGGATCCTGGTGTGGGATGGCATATCGCGTCGGGTCAATGGATTCTGAAGCACGGGACGGTTCCGTGGTTTGACCCCTTTTTAGCTTATAAAGAGCCCCTCCCCTGGATATCGGATCAGTGGGGCTCTGACGTTATATTCGCCCTTTTATACGGTAGTGGCGGATGGGTAGGGTTGTACAATTTTCTAATCCTCGTTTATCTCGGAGCTTTTTTTCTCCTGGTTTATCCGGTGGTCAAGGAGCGGTCGGGGAGCACTCTCATAACTCTTGTTGCCACTATTTTCTCCTCAAAGCCAGCAGAGATACACTTCATCTTACGTCCGGTCATTTTCGGTTTTTTCTTTATGGCACTGTTGGGCCGCCTTCTACCCTTGATAGGGAAAGAATCAGGACTGCTTTTGTCAAGAATCGGTCGATGGGCATTTTTTCTCTTTTTTGCATGGGCAAACCTTCATCCCTCCTTTGCTTATGGTCTGATTATTCTGGCTCTCTATTCTTTTGTGGCGGGAGGGTGGGACATTCTTGCAGAGGGGCGAAAACGGTGTGCGCTGAGGGGAGCCACAGCAGTGGTGGCGGGCGCAATTGGAAGCCTCTGTACCCCGTACGGTTGGCGATTGCACCAGAGTATTTTGTCGCTTGGTTCAAGTAAATACTTCATGAGGCTTCACGAGGAATGGATGCCTCTTGACATTCTCCGTTCTGAAGGAATGTTCTTCATATTAATCGTGGGCACGATAATGGTGGCTACGTGGATTCGGGCAGCTCGGGGTCAACGGGTGGTCGCCTCAGGGATTGCTGAGGCAGTTATTCTCGCATTTGCGGCCCGATCCGGATTCGCTCACCTGAGGATGATACCCTATTTTTTCATATTGGCTGCCCCGCTTTTTGGCTCCTCCCTCCTTCTAGTTGCCGATATTTCAGAAACTAAGTTAGCTCGTTTTGTCACAGGCCTTCGTGACCGATTCAGAGCGCGAGAACAATTTGAGTGTCAGCGAGCCTCTCCCACACTTCTCATGGCACTTCTTTTTTTGGTTTGTCTCGTAGGAAGTATCTGGGAGCGAGTTGCCGGATTTCCGACTATTGAACGTCAAGTTGAGACTGAAGAAGTAAGCAAATTCGGGGATCTCGATAGGTCGATGCCCATCCCTCTCGGACCTTCTCATGCTGAATTTCCGTATCAAGGTTTGGCGTATGTCAAGTCCCTTGCAAGCGAGCATACCGAGGCTCTCGCGAGGAAGGGCTCGATAGTGGTTTTGAGTCCACCTGAGTGGGGCGGATTTATTACCCTTTTTGGTAAGGGTGTCGTGAAGCCGTTGTTTGATGACCGAAATACCATGTTGGGGGAAGAGCGTTACGCATCGTATTTTCGGGCGGCAGCCTCCTGTGGAGGTTTGATGGCGCTTGCGCAGCAATTGAGGGCTGATTTCTTGATGATTCCTTCCCGGGGACTTACGATAGGCAGATGTGTCCCCCAAATTGTGGAACAGGGGAGAGCAGGAGGCCCTCGTGAGGGCAACGTTTGCACAGGAACGGAGCCTTGTTGGGCGCAACCGTTGGAACCGCAGTTGCCAAATTATGCCGATAATGTTGCCTTTGTTTATCGGGTTCCACCTGCTCAAGGGGTGAAACCAGCTCGCTAAGCTGGTAGTCGCCTAAGCTCGTTCGATTTTTTTTGATCAAGTTCGGTTGAGGCTTATGCATCAGAAGGCGGCTGTAACAGCTCATTATCTCCTCCGTTGGATCGCCCTTTTGGCCTGTTTGTGCGGTTTTTGCCTTTCTCTATACCTTCTTTTCGAGTACCACAGCGCGATTGCCAATCCTGATTATCGGGCTCCGTGCGATATCTCCCTATCGGTGTCCTGCACGACGGTCGCACGAAGCAGGTTTAGTGCCCTTTTCGGTATTCCGGTTGCAGCGGTCGGAGTGGTCGCTTTTTTTATCACGGCGTTTATGGTCGTCGCCTCCTGGTGGGTTGAGCTCAGTGCTGCTCTTTGGGTAGTAACTCTCGGCGGGGTCGCAGGTAGTGGAGTTTTGTTTATTGTATCGAAGTATCTGATCGGAGTGCTGTGCCCCCTTTGTTGCGTTATCTATGGAATATGGATAATCCTCGCCCTTCTTTTTGTGCCATGGGTCCTGCACCATGGTGTTCGACGCGCATTGGGTGTTGCAGCGCGACAAATCCTCTCCTTTCCTGCGATACTCCGGCGGAGTCTCAAGGGCGGTGTCGACGCTACTCTTGCACTAATTGGTTCGCTACTCTCCCTTTCGGTGACGCTTTTTGCTCTTTCTCTTCCCTCTCTCGTCGATTTTTCAGGTAATAGCAACTCGCCGGTGGATGACTTTTTACGTGAAGAGGTCCAAAGATGGCAGGTGAATCCTATTCAAAAAATACCAGAGACTAAGGATGGAGAAGGGGCGGATTTTTTTCGTGGTCCACCTGATGCTTCGATTCGGATTGTCGAGTTTGCGGATTTCGAATGTGGGGCCTGTCAGCTGATTTATCCGAGGATTGAAGAGTTACTCAATCAATATGGTGATGTCATTCGCTACTCTCTCCATCATTATCCCCTCGATTCGAGTTGTAATAAGTACATCAAAAGGCCTGTCCATCGTCATGCCTGCCAACAGGCACTAATGGCTCGGTGCGCGGGTATTCAAGGCAAATACTGGGAAAGTGTGAGCGCAATATTCAGACGGGGAATTCAGTTTGGGTTGGGGCGAGCAGATTCGTTTGGAGATTCTGATGTCAGAGAGCAAGCGAGATCTCTCGGCCTCGATTCTGAGGTTCTCTTGGGTTGTATGGACTCTCAAGCTCAGCGACAGGCTCTTGAGCGTGATATCGACCTTGCCCAATCTTTAGGTTTATCGGGCACGCCCAGTTTTTGGGTCAATGAGAGGAGGGTGGGACGGCCAAATGCGGAGGTAATCAGAGCTATCATTAATTCAGTCATAGAGAGAGATAGATGATTGCGCATTCAATAGCGAGACTTCCTTGGCTTCGATAATTGTCCACATTGTAACCTTCAACCATCAAGATACCATTGAGCCATGTCTTCGTGCTATCATTGCGCAAGAAAGGGTCTCATCTCTGAGGGTAATCGTAACCGACAATAATTCCTCAGACGATACATTAGCCCATGTCTCTCAGTTTCTCGGTGAGACAGTTTCCTTGCATCGTAATTCAGCAAACATCGGCTTTGCGGCTGCTCACAATTGGGGGGTAGCGCGTTTTCTCGAATCAGATGCCGATTTTCTTGTGATCCTGAACCCAGATGTTGCACTCGAACGAAATGCTCTCTGGGAATTGAGTAATGGGTTACAGAGGTGGCCATCATGCGGGGCGGCTACGGGTCTTCTTCTTCGCAGTGATGGCAATCTTCACCCGCTTCAACCAGAGGTGGTAGACTCGGCTGGTATCGAGTTTACACCCCAGTTTAGGCACCTCGATCGCTTTGCTGATCGACTCCTTAGAGATGTAATGATTGAGGAAGGGGAGATTCAAGGGGCAACAGGAGCTTATTTAGCGATTCGTAGAAAATTTATCGAACGGGTTTCTTTAGATGCTGGAAGCAATGCTGCTTTGTACAGGCTTTATCCAGCCCTGAAAGAAGGAGCAACAGAGCGAAAGCAGCTTTTCGATGAGGCGTTCTTCGCTTATCGAGAGGATGCTGAACTCGCATTGAGAGGAAGGCTTTTGGGCGAGAGGTTTGTCATTATTCCTCGCTCAAGAGGAGCCCATCAGCGACAGGTAACTCCCGAGAGAAGATCGAGGCTCGCCCCAGAAATTAACAAACTCGGAGTGAGAAATAGATTTTTACTGCAATTAGCTGTTTTTTCCTGGAGGCACCATTGGAGGTGGTTCTTAGGAGGTGTCATGTGGAGGAACATAGTCGTAATTTTCGCGGTTTTTTTTCGAGAAAGGAGCTCTCTGGAAGCTTTTTGGGAGGTTTTTTTGCTTTTACCGAGAGCCCTGCAGCGACGCAGGGAGCTTTTTAATAAATTAGAGTAATTTTTTTTATATGGCGGATCTCGCTGATTTTAGGTTAGGCTTTAATCGTGAAGGAAATAGAAAATTTAATGATTAATAGTCCTTAATTTCAGGTCATCAACGGGATTGGTTCTTCTTGTTGGTAGTAGTGGTATTCCTCGATTCCCCGATGTTTCAACCGTTGTAGGTTACAACTGGGGCTCGTAAAAGTACTAGGCAAACCATCATCAGGGGACAATCGCATGGAAAGCGTCGCGGCAGATCAGGAACAAGACTTTGATGGATTGGCAGCTCATCGAGCGAGCACGGGGCAGCTGAGGGATGCTGATTATTTCGCTAGCTTGTCGAAGCCTGAAATTCCAGCTGAAGCCAAGCACGAGTTCGTTTTCCAAAAAAGTTCGGAACTTCTTCCTGCGCTCCAGAATGTAGTGAAAGAGGTTCAATGCTCAATCGGCGAATTTTTTAACCAACACTTGCGATGCGCCGGGCGTTGTGAACAGACCCCCTCTCGATTTGGTTTTCTGGTCAATGATCGAGAGGACCTTAGTGTTTCCCGAATTAGATACGCGCTCGAGCGGGCTATGGAGGTCGGAGAAGGAATATCAAGTTATTCGGGTTCAATTGACGATCTCTCCGCAAATGTAAGGGCTCTTTCCAATCAGTTCCAGTTAAATGCGCAGGCGACTTTGATTGAGATGGGCAATCTAAAGATTGGGCAGACCATACCCTCCGGAGCGCTGGGAGGATTCATGAGGCTCGTGAATCAAATGCAAGGTGTTTCTCGTGATACCGCTCTCAAGCTCGACATTTTGGGCTCAAATACGGCCAATAAAAAGTGATTGTACTTTTCGATGGACAAAAACGGGAGCTGAGGGTCTAACCAGCTACTCGATTCTTCCGCGAATAAACCGGTGGATGAGCTCGAAGAAGAGAATCAATAAGGTTTTCTTTTGTTTCATTCATAATGGTAACTCTCAGAGTTCCTCGTCCGATCATAGATGGCCCGAGCGTATCAGAGAGTTGCTTGCGGAGTGCTATCGGCTCCGTCATCGGGGTGACAGCAGAATTTTCTCTAGATAATGAAACTCCCGCAAATATCTCACTCTTTTCAAGTTCCTCTGAAGGCGTGACAACTTCAAGAATCCATCCCTCGCAAACACTGACCTGGGCAGAACAGAAGTCGATAAAAGTCTCAAGAAGTTGAGGATATTCAAGTGATGAGACGGGGGAGATTGAGAGAAACTCCTCAGGTGGTGGGTCAAAGAGCTCGGAAGCGATCTCCTCAAAAGAGCTTTCCGAACCATCTCTGAGTAATCCAATCTCCCATGGAGTGAAAATCTTTTCAATGTCAGAGCCCGGATTGAATATCAATCCCCAAGTGTCAGGGACGAGCTGTAGCAGTTGGGTGCTAGGTATCCGACGAAAAGTTAAGGAAGTCCCAGACCATGAGCCAATCTGAGCATCTTCCTCAAAACAAGGGATGAGGGTTTGATCATCTTCATTGAACGCAAGGAAAGGAAAGAAAGGAGACGGGGGAGAAGCTTGGCCTGAAAGGGGGAAGGGCTGGTTACTATCAGGGACAATCAGATCCGTCCTAACAAATGAGCGTAGGAAGCTCATAAACGCAGCTCGATCGCCTCTAAACGATTTTTCTGCAAGATCGGTAATTAATCCCATATCCTATCCCACAACACGAGACAGTGCATGCAGAACAGTTCACCCATCGATTAATCGGATGACTTGATCCGTAATATCTAGGTTAGATTCACCGTGCAGGACCAGACTGCGCTCTTTCATGCTTTTTGATAACACCATATCGTATGAATTCTTGATTGAGAACTCCTTAATCTTTGCCAAGGCTTTTTCGGTTAGAACCCTATTTACCCGACCAAATTCGACTTTGATTTCATCCTCACTGTCTTTGAGTAATCGAGCGAGATCTCTCTTCTTTTCCTGCATCGATTGGAGGTTTTTAGAATTATCAGTTGTTTTGCCCTCTGCCTCGCCAAGGGCCTCTAACTTCTTGAGTTCTGACTGTTTCAGCTGAATTTTTTTTCGTAATGTTCCGGCCATGCTATCGAGTTTCATTTTCAGTTCTTTAGCTTCCTGGGTCTCATTCAGAACTCTCCCTAAATCAACGGTTGCGATTCTGACGTCTGCATTCGCGATTGAGGAGAGCGAAATGGTCAGGGTGGCGATGAAAAAAGCGCTCAGGAATCGACGCATGGCGGGGTCCTTGGGGAATAGCGGAATCAAAATTGGTTCAATGAGGCCCGAATTTCGACAGGGGCCTGGGATGGGGTAAAAAGAACCTGCCAAGGCTACCGCAAAATTTTTTTGTAGGGAAGTCCTGAGTGAAAAGGTCAAGCAAGCTTTAAGATTGTGGCTCTCAACTCAGTGCGTGTCCTGTTCAGCAGGGGTATCGAGTGTTCATTCTATTAGATGAGTTTTCAGGGGAATGAGTATGAAACTCGTGATGCGCTTCAGTGTCGATTGAAATCTGATAGTGATTATTTGGAGGTCTTTTTTGTCTGTCGGGAAATGAACCGAAGCTTTCGTTTTCTCATCTGTGAGCGGGGATATCATTTAATGAGGGTGTAGAGCGCAGGCGACAACAGAGCGCCGAAAGGATTTGCTGAAAAGTATCCTGCGCCTCCCTAGGCAAACTATCGGCGTTACCACGATCCGCGTAAATGAAGATATGCTGATAAGGGGTATCGGTGCAATTGGAGACCATGAAGGATCGCGAGCCGAAAGGGGACTCACAACGGATATCATCAGTTGGAGAGTTAACACGCAATTCAGGGTCAAAAAAATTCTTTAAATCAGGCATCTTTGTGAGGTCTAAAGGAAGTTCGAAGAAGGAATCATCGGCACTTTTGAAGTTAACAATGGCCATGTCACCGTGAACTGAAATTATTCCTGCTCGAAGAAATAATTTCTCCCCGCAGAGAGCTTTGCTTATCAATTGGCAAAATTCTGCCCATGTGTTCGATTGAAGAATCGCGGATTCGAAATGCCTGCTGGATTCGGCTGATAATTGTGGAAATTGGATATTGACGTCAGCCGTATGGTTGGATGGTACGTCTGATGCTTGCTGTACCCCCTGTATTGACGTCTGGCTTTGCGGATAACTTTGGGGTATCTGTCCCGGCTGTGCACCAAGAATTTGATTTTGGGCTTCAGTTAGTTGCTTGGGGATGGCATTGGCATTTGTAATCGCGGCAAATATTAGATTGAAGGCACGTTCGTATCTCGCCGGTGATAAGCCAAGCATCCTGACAGCGGAACGAGGCGGAGGCGTTGTACTGGGAGCAAATCGAGATAGTCGGTCGTCTTCAAAGGCATCAACGATCTCAACAGCCGCCAAAATGAACGGTCGAAGGGGGCTGTGTAGTCCTCCTATCTGACTTTCAGGACTTATCGCGGACACAATTGATTTATCAATTCTGCATCGACTGAGCCACTCAGCGGAGACGTGTTCAAGGTCAAGTTCGAATTCATACTGGATATCAAAAATGAGGTGAGCACGCCCCCTCCCTTTCGCCAGTTTCTGATAATCCTCCCTAAAATTTACCAGAGTAATCATCTCTCCATAATTATAAAAGAGACCAGCCAGGAAACTCGTCTCAAGAGCACGATGGCGGGTCTCGGCAGCAAATATTTCAGCGGCGAGGGCGGTTAATCTTGCTCGGCGTTTAAGGTGGATCAAGGATTCGGCTATGGAATCAAGTTCTGGGTATGAGATTGATTCTAGTTCATCCAATATTGACACAAATGCTCTTGAACCGAGACGTATTATCGCGTCCTTGAGCGCGGATATGTTTCTCTTTTCCCCCCCTATTTCAAGGCTATTCGCAGCGCGAAGGACCCGTAGCGCGAGCGGTGAGTCCTTGATAACAAGAGCAGCCAGGTCCCCCACTCTGAGATTCGTTCGAGCAACTGCCTTACGAGCAATTAACGCAATCTCCTTATCGTGAGGAACTTCATTGCCGGAGGTTAATAACTTTCCCCCTGTTGTGTTCTCGAATTGAGAATATGTCACGGCCTGATTATCGAAGCGAATTTTGTCTTTTGCCTCTGAGTTTGTGCCTGAGGGTGAGTCCCCTGAACCCTGACTAACCCTGGCGTAAATTGACGGATATCAGACCTCCCAACTTGAGAGTTATTTGCGAGTTTTTGTCTCAACGACGGGTCAGATTGGGGCTTTAAAAAGATAAGAGGAATACTTAATAGAGAGTTCGAGGTGGTTGATCGGGCTTTAACACAGTAAAACGTCTACTTTGACTGTTCTGTTTTCGTTCCGTTTGTATCAGTTGATGGGCTCGATTCTCCCTGAGTTCGGGGTGGGAGGGATTCTTGGGTACGGCAGTCGGGTGGACTTACCTCCGTAGATAGGCAAGTGCCTCTTCCAGCCGAACACTCCTCGGCGATAGCGGACTCAACTGCCCGTCGTGCGGAAAGAGTGCCGGTACGAATAGCTTCTCTTGCTTGATGGTATCTCCGTGAGACGCAGGTTGAAATGGTCTCGTGCTCGTGTCGACATGAAGCAAGCGCCTCGGCTTGGGCTCGTCGAGCTTTGATTAGAAGATCCGCTTTGGCGTTCTCCGCATCAGGGCCGTGAGAGAATACAACGGCATGAATTTCACTTTTTTGTCCCGATTGGCCGGAGAGTTCCCAATTAAAGCTGACTGTTGACGCACATGTGACATCGGCTTTCCCGCGAGATGAGGTGAAAATGAAAAAGCACCAGAGAGGAAGCATGGCGTAACGCCAGGGGGTCGGGGCGAGTTGAGCAAAACAGATTTTAGGGAAGATCTTCATGAATAAAAAAAAGCAAGCGTCGTCAAGGTCGCATTATGATATGGGGGGAGGCATGAACATTGATTTAACAGCGACATCATCTATGAGTAGAGATGCTATGAGTGTTTTCGGAGACGCACCTTTGGAGGGGGGGCCGGAGCGCCGGCTCTTGCTTGCCATGTTAGAGAGGGCAATACTCGATTTTGTGGGTAACGACCCTCGGGAGGTTGAGTCAGCGGCGACCTGGCTTTTCGGGCGGCAGGTCGAGGACGGAGAGCAAGAGGAGGTACCACCCACGGCTTTTTCCTTCCCCTGGGTCTGCGAGGGGCTCGACCTCGATGCGGCCCGAGTAGCCGCATTCATTCGTGCCCTTCCAAAACGGGGGACACGGAGGATCGCGCCGTGGTACTTCATGGATAGGGCTGAGGTCGAAGCGGTGACGGACCGGATTGTATTGGCGCGGGGAATGAGAGCGTGTGGAGGGCTCTAGACTTTCGTTCCGACTCGGGGCTCGAATGCCCCTTGAGAAGCATAACCCTCCTCATAACAAGAGCCGGGCGACAAGGACTAACAATTGGTGTCAAACTGCTCGACCAGTCTTCCGTGAACGGGAGTTTCGTACTCGCACTGGGCAGGGAATCCGGGGCCGGAATACTCCGAGAATTGCCTCGATGACTGCTAGCAGCTGCACTTTACGTTTGTTTAACATTGATGGGCCATTACAGACGTGATCCCCCCCTCTCTCCTAACCCTTCTCCGTGGTGAACGGCAGGATGGAAGCGAAACTTTAGCTTCCGGAGAAAAAACGTCGAAGCTCTCGACGAGGGGCTTGCTTGGCGGACTAGTGAACTTTCTTTCCCTCTGACGACAAGATGCTTAGGACGGATCAACTGGGCGATAGGGGACGTGATTTGGTCCTCGTTTCTTGATTGAGGTGGTTCTAGCGCTGAATGAGAGGGGGAGTACCCAATAAGTTGCTGAGAATAGCGTCTGCCCGACGCACCTCGGCTAAATTCTCTAAAGGACGATGTAACTCTTGTGTCCTTGTAAAACCCTTTTCATCTCCATCCTCATCTTGGAGCAATAACAGGGGTATAAGGGGCATCTTAAACCGTAACACTTTGACGGCATCCAGGGTTGCCGAGTCGAGACGGGACGGATCGAGTAGTTCAGCAGGCACTCTCAGAGCCTTTCTACGAAGGGTGTCGAGTTCCGAAAGGCCCACGGAGTAACATCCTTGACATCCGAATAGACGAACGGCATCTTGCGAGAAGATGCCGTGTTCCTTCAGTGCTTCGACTCCTATCCGAATTGCTCCAGCAACAAATCGCGAGGTTTGCTCAAGCTGGCCATTATCGTGCCAGTCTCGATTAAAATGAACGATGGCGCTATTAATGAGGAGACTTACCTCAGCATCGAGTTCAGCCGCCTGCTCATCGGTAATCACATGGTTGTCCGATGATTCGCTTGGAAGTCCACCCGCAAGGGCCGCCGCCGCGAGGAGGGGGTCTATCGCCTCTATCCTCATATGGTCGATGGGGGCGGGAGGGACGGTGTTGACCATCTCAGAGGATGAACGGGGAGTATTGAGAAAAGCCGCGAATTCTTGATCCGGGATACCCAAGTCTTGGAGGCGCTTGTTTCGGTCTTGAAAGGCCTCTTCCTCAAGCTGCGAGGGAGTTGCCACAGAGGGAATAGCTAGAATCTGATAAAAAAGCTCAGCGGAAGTGTCAAAGATCAGAGCAAGAAGTCGCTGAGCAAGGAACTCCTGATGGGGGTTGAGCGGACCACCTTCTCCGTTCTGAACCGCATCGTTAAATCCTATCTTAATCCAAGTAAACCCTTTGTCGGGGGTAACAAATCCATCCCCTGGCGGAGCATCTGTCGGCTCATCAAATACTCTGACCGCCACATATCGGGCAACGAGGACGCCGAGCAATCGGAGGTCGAGTGAGCGGAGGAGCTGTTCGAGTATGGAGAGTTCGCTCGTAGCATCGGGTAGCTCAAGCCATTCAAATAAGGATGTTTCACTCAAGCGATCACCCTGCCACAGATCGAAGTCGAGACAGGAGCGTAGCTGTTCAGGAGAGAGCAGCTCGATAAGGTCAGCCGACGAAGATATGCCGTGAGCCCGAAGAACACAGTACAATGTTTCAGCAGGGAGCGCTGCCACTATCTGCTCGGGTGAGTCGGCGGCAAATATAGCCCGAGAAAGCGAGTGAGCTGAAGGGCGTGTGGGAGTTGTAAGGCCTTGTTTGAGAGCTATGTGACGGTTCGGGCGCGATGATTTCATAACATTTCGCTTAGAGACGGGTTGAGAATTTTCTCCGATACCGAGAAGGTGCGGGTGGGGTACCCCTTCAACAGGCCATGGAGAGTGCTCACCGTTCGCAACGATGTTCGCTACCAGTCGTTACCAAGTCGAGCCGGAAAGTGGCTCAACTTCAAGCGAACAAGGCACCATCGTTACTTTGCCTTGGCCGGAGCTAGGACTATGTGAATGCTTCGGCCTGCCAAAGGGCTTTTCTCCTCAACCTGCGCAATATCAGCAAGTCTCTGGCTGATGGATTCAAATTTCTCCTGCCCAAGCCCGAGGTACATTACCTCACGACCCTTGAACCGCATAGAAAACTTAACTTTCTCTCCTTCTTGGAGAAATTCCCTCGCATGCTTCAATTTAGTCTCGAGGTCCCCGACATCGGTGCGGTAGCGGAGCCGAATCTCCTTCATGGTCGACTCTGAGCGTTTCTTCCGAGCTTCGGCCTCTTTCTTCTGTTCCCGATATTTAAACTTACCGTAGTCCATGATCCGACAAACGGGGGGTTTTGCCTCAGGAGCGACCTCGACGAGATCTAATTCTCGACTTTCAGCAAGCTCAATCGCCTCGCGGATGGGGAATATGCCGAGCTGCCCCCCAGCATCGTCTATGACTCTCACCTCTCGGGCGATGATTCGGCTATTGATACGGTGGGTATCAGGGGTCGGTAGGGGGCGGGATCGAACAGTTCGGCTCGGTCGCGGCCCGGCTGGTCTAAAAGTGGTCAAAAAAAACTCCCTCAGGTTAGAAATATGGATGCAGGATACTACAGACGAGAAGCGGGCGCGAGCCTGCCCCAGCACCGTCCTCCTGACACATGCTCCCGACGAGCAAAATCCAATCCCCTATTTAGGGACGGTTGGTGAAAAAGTCAAATAATTTCCCATAAACTTGTCCTCGGTTTTCTCGAGGCGAGAAGTTCACTCCCTTCTTAACAACTGAGAAGTATTGACATTCCTCTTATCAGATTGCCACCATGGGCGGGAAGCACCTCAAGGAAGTGCGGTTATAATCCGCCGCGGTCCCGCCGCTGTGAGGTTGAAAAAGGGACTGCAGTTCGCTTACTAAATCGTGATGGGGGGCATTTTTTGGCGCAACCCCGTCGACGAATCACGTAAGTAGGTTCCAAGGAGGACAATTTTCATCGTTCAAGATGAAAGTTCTCGGAGAGCCGATTCACAGTCACTCGCGTTTCGCGGGGAAGACTATAGCTGCAGGAGTGCGGTCATCGGAGATGGGGAACATTTTTGTTCGTCACCGGGGCGTCGAGCACGTTCAGTCGAGCCAGAAGACTTAGTGTTTCCCCGATCAAGGGGCTTTTGCCCTGAGTCCCCACTTTCTTTCGGTGCGGGCGGGTCGCGGTGCCTAGCAATGCTCTCGTGGATTGGAGCTTTGTAAACACAATCAGAGTTTTTCCTCAGATGATTAATCTTAATCGACGCGCAGTCTCGCTGCGCACTGCTCGGTCGTTGGGCGCGTTTACTTTGAGTTCTCTTTTTTTTCTTTCTCCAAACTATATTCCTTTTGCTGCAGCGCAAGAGTTGGTGCGAGAGGGGGAATCGCTTGTCCCAGAGATAGTTATTTTTGCTGACCGGCTCAAGGGGCGAGCTCAGGACATTGCCTCTGCCTTAACCATAATTGACGCGGAAACGATAGAACGGTCCGGTGCGACTACGGTGGCTGAAGTTTTGAGAACCCAACCGGGGATTAATGTTATTCAAAGCGGTCCTGCCGGAGGGAATGTATCTGTATTCATCAGAGGAGCAAATGCCGAGCATACCCTTGTGCTTGTTGATGGAATCTTGATGAATAATCCCGTAACGCCATCAAGGCTATTTAATCTTGCAAATGTGCCACTCGATAATGTCGAGCGTATCGAGATTATCAGGGGGCCTCAAAGCAGCCTTTATGGTTCCGACGCGCTCGGGGGGGTGATTTCGATCATAACCAAAAGAGGCCAGAGCGAACCCTCAGCGACCCTAGAGGCGGAAGGGGGCAGCTTTGGAACAGGGCGATTCGGAGCGTCGCGGTCGGGACAACAAGGGGATATCAACTACAGCGTCGCACTATCGCAGGATCATACCGACGGCGTGTCTGCGGCGGATCAGAGGGACGGTAATAGGGAGAAAGATGGGAATGATGTCACCGGCTTTGCCGGTCAACTCAGCTATACTCCATCAGAGCGTTTTTCTCTGCGCAGCACCCTTCGGGTCAACCAATCAGAGACGGAGATAGATAATTTTGGAGGGGTCGGGGGAGATGATCCCAATCGCAAAGTTGATAACCGGACGATTGCAGCGTCAGTCGTTGCAGAAGGAGGGCCGTCGTCTGGCATCATAAAACCATCTCTGGGGTTCACAATAGCAGATCATGCCCTCGACGATAATAACGACCCCGACACGCTTCATCCCGATGATCTTTTAAGGAGTTCATATGATGGGAGGCTCATGAAAGGATTCGGAACGGTTCAGGTAGATCCTTTCGAGGCTGTATCGGCGATTGCTGGCATTGAAGTCATTGAGGAGCTAGCTCAATCGAGCTATCAATCTGAGTCTGCGTTCGGCCCCTACAACGAGGATATTCAAGAAAAATCGGCGAGGACAAATGGCGGATTTCTTCAGGTTCGGGGACGACCGATTGAGGGACTAGTTCTTGAAGGTTCTGCACGTCTCGATGACAATCAGCGATTTGATCCCCGAGGCACGTGGCGATTCGCGCCCCAATACGTTTTTGGGCCGAGTGCTACGAAGATTCGGGCGAGTGTAGGAACAGGCTATAAAGCTCCGTCACTGTACCAGATATTCTCCCCTTATGGCGATCGGAACCTTCTTCCTGAGCGAAGTGTTGGATGGGATGTTGGTTTCCAGCAGTCGTTTTGTGATCAAGATGTTGTGTTTGAGGCCAATTACTTTAATAACCAGCTTACCAATCTCATAAATTTTGATCCGACAACTTTTCTGTTTCAGAATATCAACGAAGCTCGGACGCGTGGGGTAGAGGTAACCGCTCGTTGGTCCATATCGAGCGATTTTGATTTTCTTGCGAACTATACCTACACCGATCCGACAGACGCTGAGACCGGCCAGCGCCTCCTGAGAAGGGCCCGAAACATCGCAGATTTGAGTTCCACCTATCGGTTTGCCGAGCGGTATACCTTATCAGGTGGTTACACGTGGGTAGGGGAGCGGCTCGACCTCGATTTTTCCGGGAGTGGTGCAGAGCGAATAGGGCTCGCTGGCTACGGGCTTTTGCGGATTGTTGCGCGAGTTGAACTTACCGAGCGTCTTCTTCTTAACATGCAATTAAATAACGTGCTCGATAAGAATTATAATGAGGTAAACGGTTACGGCACCTTCGGATTTGGGGCGTATGCTGGCCTTCGATTTCGGTTCAGTCCGGGAGTGTAAGTTGGGACGGGAACTCAAGAGTATCGCGATTATTCTCCTTATTCTGGCGGCTTTTAGTGCGCCTTTTGCTCTGGCGGAATCTGCCCCCAACCATCTCTGCTCTCGTATAGTATCACTAGCGCCGAGCCTCACCGAGATAGCATTTGCGCTCGATCTCGGTGAGGCGGTGGTGGCGGTAACAAAATACGATAACTTTCCGTCCTCGGTTAAGCGGCTTCCGAATATCGGAGGGGGACTAGACTCATCGACAGAACTTATCGCCAGTTTTAGGCCGACAATTGTGCTTGTCTTGTCGGAGATGACCCCTACGATAATCGCGCTTAGAAAGCTCGGGATTGATATTCTGATAGCTGATCATCGTACCGTCTCAGGAATAATGGAATCGATTGGGGCAATTGCCTCTGCCTGTGGTCGTCACGAGAAGGGGCTCGCGGTTCTGGAGGAGCGAAAAGCAGCTATCGATAGGGCCCTCATGAATAAGGTGGGGAGTGGCCACCGTGTCCTGGTGACGATTGCCTCAGCGGGATCCATCGCAGATAGTTCGAATCTGTTTGTTTCAGGTACCGATGGATTCTATTGGGAGCTTCTATTCTTTACGGGGGCACGCCCAGTCATTGAAACCCCAACGATGTCCCTCTCTCAGATGTCGATGGAGGGTATCATTGCAAGTAAACCGACGGTGATATTCGAAGTGTTTGATCGAAAATTGTCCGAAAGTGAAGCCAAAACGAGACAGGAGTGGTGGAAAAGCTGGCCGATGATCCCCGCAGTCGCATCAGATTCAATTTCTATCCTTGACGCTGATTACGCGAGCATCCCCGGACCGCGATTCGATATCCTACTGAGGGAGATTGAGGATTTTCTCAAGAGAAGGAGAATATCTCGCGAAGAAATGTCGGAAGGTTAGATAATTTTGTTCCTCATGAATCAGATCGTCGTCACCAATTTGTCAGTCATTAAATCCGGAACAACGCGACTCCCACCCCTGTCATTTTGCCTCAATCAGGCAGAATTTGTCGGATTGATCGGCGCGAATGGGGTAGGAAAGACAACTCTTGTAAGGACACTGATTGGTCTCAACTCTGCAACAGCCGGCGATATAAAAATTGCCGATCGAGATCTCGACTCGCTTTCTCATCACGAGAGAGCATCCTGGTTCTCCTACATTCCGCAAACTCGGCTCCCAGCAGGAACCGGGATGACTGTCGAACAGGTTGTTGCTACCGGACGGGTCCGATTTTTTTCACATCGTACCCGTCCCTCGAGCAAACGTGATGACGGAATAGAGCGGGCTCTCGTCCTTGCCCAAGTTGCTCATCTGCGAGCCCGATTGTTCGACGAACTTTCAGGAGGAGAACAGCAGCGGGTTCTGGTGGCGTCTGCAGTCGCTCAGGAAGCTCGGTTCCTTATCCTTGATGAGCCAACTACCTTTCTCGACCTTAGCGCAGCTCATGAAGTGATGGAGCTGCTTGCTTACCTCTGTATTGAGGAGCGGTTTGGGGTACTCGTTGTGTGTCATGACGTATCTTTGCTACTCTCTTACGCCTCTCGGATGATCGCGCTGACAAACCAAGGGATTGCATTCGACGGGAGGAGAGATGAACTTCTTCAATCAACTATATTGACGACGATGTATGCCCGCCCCCTTCGGGTGATTCTTGATCCTCTTGGTCGTTTTCCATGTCTCGTTCCCTGCCATTTGTCCTAGCGCCGTTCATTTTTTTTGCGCTCCTATTGCTCGGTATTGCTCCATTCGTTGGGGCATTCGATGCGTGGGATGGCTTTTCTCTGTCGGATGAAGGAGTGGCGATCATCACCCTTATGAGATTGCCCCGAGCTGTTGTGGCCTTCTCCGTGGGGGGAATTCTGGCGACGGCGGGCCTCGTCTGTCAGACGATGGTTCAAAATCCCTTGGCAACGCCCACAACGCTTGGGGTTTCCGGTGGTGCGGCGTTGGGAGCAACTCTTTTCATCCTGTTCGGGTTATCGCTCCCGCTGTCAATGACATCATCGTTGGGGGCCATAATGGGAGCGGCCTTCATTAGTTTTCTGCTTCTTGGGCTCGCTCGAATAGTTGAAAGAGCTCCTTCTGGTCAGATCGTATTGATTGGCATTTTAGTTAATTATCTTGTGGCAAGTCTTATCCTCTTCGTTCAATCAATTGCGGATCCAGCAGCGCTTTCCCGGATTGTAATATGGCTTATCGGATCCATACCTCCGTTGTCGTGGGTAGAAGCGGTGATTCTCATGGCGGTTGCTTGTTGGATGTTTACTCGAATCTGGTATAGAGCTCCATACTTGAATGCGCTGGCTCTTGGTCGTGATGCAGCGGCGTCTCGAGGAATTGCTGTTCATGCTCTTGAACGATCTCTCATGATAAGTATGAGTGTCGGAGTCGGAGCGGCTATCTCAGCGTGTGGAGGTATTGGGTTCGTTGGTATCCTCGAGCCTCAGGTGTGTCGTCGATTTGTTGGCTCTGATTTTCGACTTCTTACCCCGGCTGTTTTTTTATTGGGGGGGGCAGTGGTTCTTGCTGCTGATCTCTTGGGCCGTATTATATATCCTCCGTTCGAGGTTGCTGCCGGTGTATTAACTCCTTTGATAGAGATACCTTTTGGGCTTTTTCTCTTAATACGCGGATGGCGCTATCAGAGTTAGGATGAAATTGGGAAAGAGGCTTTTTGTGAACAAAGATAGCTCAGGTCCAATCGGTGTGTTTGACAGTGGGATAGGTGGTCTTTCCGTCCTTCGGGCCCTGAGAGAGCGCTTACCGGCAGAGGATTTCTTATATTTGGGTGACACGGCCCGTCTTCCTTATGGAACCCGTGGAGACGAGACGATTGTGCGATATTCTCTTGAATGTGCCGCTTACCTTCTCAATCGGGGAGCTAAAGCGGTTGTCGCTGCATGCAATACGGCATCATCGATCGCGGGTGATGTGCTTCAACGCGAACTTCCGGTGCCCTTTGTGGGAATGGTAGAGCCCTCGGTTTCAATGGTGGAGCGGCTTCCCTCGGTTAAATCGCTTTGGATTCTTGGAACTGAGGGAACGGTCCGAAGTGGAGCTTATGAGAAACTGCTTCGAGATCGGCTACCCTTCGAAACGAGAATCGAGGCGCTGGCGTGTCCGCTCTTCGTGCCTCTCGCTGAGGAGGGAATTGCATCGGGTGCTATTTGTGAATCAATAGTCACTTATTATCTCTCTTCAGTTAAGGAGGAGCGTCCTGATGCTCTCCTGCTTGCGTGTACTCACTATCCGATGTTGGCAACGACAATAAGCGAATATATGGGATCAGCGACCCAAGTGCTCGACGGTTCTCTGGCAGTTGCTGGTGAAGTAGCGGCTATGTTGGCGGATCAGGGGCTTCTTCGCGAGGCTCTCGTTGAGAGTGATGGAGAGAGTAATGGTTCGCTGACCTGCCTTGTTACTGATGCAGCTCCTCGAGTCTATGTACTAGCTCAGCGCTTCTTGAGCGAAAGGGGTCTCACTGTCGAGAAAATATCTCTTGATAGCAAAAACCCGGGGGGATCAGCCAAGTTCTCCTGAGACACCATTAAGGGCTATTCCGACCACATTAGCATCGACCTGCCTGAGCTGCTCCAAGCCTCGACGAGCTCGTTCAACGGTCGTTTGTCCAAATCGAGCGACAAGAACGACGGCGTGAGCCATGGTGGAGAGAAGGACGGTATCGGCTACTAAACCGAGAGGGGGAGAGTCGATAATCACTGCATCAAAAAGGGGCGCGATGCCGCGGAGTCCAGCGTGAATCAATTCGTGATCACTGGTTACTACGGGCAGGGGAGCGGGGCTCCCCGAGAGAAGGAGTGTCAGATTTTCTCCCGGGCCTTGCACAAAATGGTCTTGAAGCTCTCCGACTCCCAGGGCAAAATCGAAAAGTCCTCCTGAGGTGACATCCATTCCAAACATGTGGTGGATGGAGGGAAATCTCAGATCAGCATCGATGAGGAGAGTTCGCTTATGCATTTCAGCGAGGGCAATAGCTGTGTTGGCAGCGAGGCTTGATTTGCCCTCATTGATCCCCGTGCTGGCAAAGAGGATAATATGCTGGTCCACCGAGAGACATTGGTGTGTGAGAGCGGCAGCGAATGCCCGTATCGATTCGCTCTCTGGACTAAAGGGTGCAGCGATTAGCACAGGAGCGCTCCCTCGAGAAGGTGAGGACCGAGAAGAGCTGAAAATACCCTGAGGATTTCGCAGTTCACGAGTATCCCTGTCCTTTTTCAAAAGAGGTCTGGTCTTAAAGTTGAGAATTGCCTTTCGAGTGTCAGGAGAAAAATTGGGTATCGCTCCCATAACCGGAAGCTCAAGCTGATCAGCGCAATCGCTTATTGAATGGATGGTGGGGTCGCTTGCCTCGCGGAGCAGAGCAATCGCAATTCCAATCACCAGACCAGCTACCACCCCCCCGGCCAGGAACAAGGTAAGACTTGGCGATATCGGGGAGAAGTTTGGGGATGCTGGCTCTAAAACCGATACATTTTTCAGGTCCTTGTCCGCGTGGAGGGATACCGATTCTAACATCTGATTTATAGAGCTAAGGCTTTGCCTGGTAGCATCCGCTTGATTCTGAATAATTGATAGTTCAGCCATCAATTGTGAGTGCCTTTGTTGATCTTGTGCCGATGCGTCAAGTTCAGCCCGTAATCGTCTCTCGGTGGTCAGTATCTCGAGGTATTTCTCATCGAGTTCCTCTTTATGACCGTTCAATCTAACGATTACATCATCAATCAACCTCCTCTGTTGTTCGCGAAGATTATCAATAACTCCTTGAGTATGGAGGACTGCTATCTTGTAGGCTATCAATGGTTCTGACCACACCGCTGAAATAGTGACCAGAGAGCTGTGAGGCTGAGGAACGAAGGAAATCCGCCTGAGGTAGGAGGCTGCTTCACTCGCTGAGATATTCCGAGCCTTTACACCATTACCGGAGGGAATGTCGGACTCACCAGAGGCTTTGTCCTCGGATCGCACAAGGGCAGCGACATCAGGATTCCGACTTAAAATACCCTCGGCAAGACCCGGGCTTTTAATAACTGCCAGTTTCCTCTCGAGTGGCAAAGCACCCGCAACGCTTGGAGGAAGTCCAATGTGGTGAAGATTTTGCAGCGAATCCAAATCTGAGCCAAGGCTTACAAGGGCCGAGCTGCGATAGTTGGCGGGATACAGGCATCGATAGCCCGCTCCAACGCCAGCCCCGACGATCAGACCCACAAGAATTGTCAGACGATATCGACGTATTGTCTTTACATGCCGAGTGAAACTTTTTTCTCCCCGCCAGCGTCGCCTGTCTCCCCAACCTGTCGGCGAGGGGCTGACTAATTGCCTGTTTAACTCGATAGGAATCGTATAATTGTCAAACCCCATCGAGTAAGTTCCAATACAAAAGGTTGCTTTAGGCCGGAAAGGACCATCCCTTCCACCTATTCGGGAGAAATAGCCAAAGTAGGATGCCGACAATCTGTCGAAGGATTCAGTAAAATAGAACTAATTTTTGAAGTGGGGTCGAGCTGCTATCCGAGGATTTAAAGACATCATCGAGAAGACTTAGACATGGAGGGTCGGACAGGCGGTGAGCTATTTACTGGAAAAAAGTGTAATCCAGGCGAGATATCCCCATGCGATGATAAAGGCAGTGCCTCCTATGGGTGTAATGGCCCCCAACCACCGAATTCCTGTAACCGCGAGCAGATACAGTGAACCGGAGAAGAAGATTATTCCCATGAAAAGAATCAGGCACACCTTGCTCAAAACACTACCCGATACAACGCCAGAGGCTGCCATTAGTCCTACGAGAATTATCCCGATGGCATGAGTAACATGATAGAAGACCGCCTTCTCATAAACCTGCAGGGCATAGCCATCCAGTCGCCCTCGCAATCCATGGGCACCAAATGCCCCAATAATGACCGCAATCATGAGCAAAAATGCTCCAATTCCAATCCATCGTGTTGGTATCATTCTCGTTTCTCCTTTTGCGGGAGAGTAGCGCGGATGTGGAACAAGAACAATAGAGAGTAGATCTGTCATCTCCTGATTGTAGATTATTAGCTCGGCCTAAAATAATCGGAAACAGCCCCGTGAGAGGCGTGATCATCAGAGTTTTAGCAGATGTTGACTGCTTTTACCCGCGAGACAGCAGGTCGCGATTGGAAAGCGAGAGACCTTCTCTCGTAGATTAAGAATCTGTGCCAATCACAAGGTTGGATCTTCTGTCTCCGATTCGGTGTAAAAAAAAGTAATCTACTATTCCGTACTTCGCGCTCGGGCTAAACTCGTTGGTGGCTACTTCGGTTTTAGATCGCGTATGTCTGTCCAGTCCTATCTGCTCCCGTAATTTTGATCCCATCCCTTGGTTCAAATGGCGATACGAGCGATCGAGAACGGAGAGCTAAGGATGAGATTATTCAATATGAGTGTGAAATTAGCCGTTATTTCAAATATTTTTGACTCAACAGTTGTTCCATTAAGATCCGGTCTCAGCAAGCTTGTTTCCCAGAATTTAAATCGAACATCTCTCGGATCGGAGTGATCCATCAACTATACCCTGACGATTCGTTGAGGAGATCATTTTGAAAAAGTATAGCGCGAAGTTTATTCGTGAATTGCTCAAAATGCCGGAGTTTTTCCTATTCCTCCTGTATCCGACCGTGGCATTTTCATGGATGCTTTTGTTCCCCCGATTTGATTTCGGGGAAGTTATTTCAGGGATAGGGGGAGTGCGGGGTCCCCTATTTTTCCTCCTTGCGGGGCCACCGGAACTCAAGTTTCTTCTCCTGCTCCTTATCTTTTACGTTCCTTGGCGTTCGATTGAAGAGGGCATTGCTGCCCCACGAGGGGGGTGGGCAAGGGGGTTTCAATTTTTTGCAACGGCTATCTTCGTGTATGGGGCAATATGTACTGTGAATATCGCGAATGCGCTCGCGCTAACATATCTTTCGCGTCAGGATCCAGATCGGGTAAAGCAGATGAGTATCTTTCTCATGGAGATTGATCGAGCGGTATTCGGCTTCTATCCCGTCTTCGAGATCCATAGAATCCTTCCTCGATTCATTGGAGCTGCCAGCATTCAGGCCTATCTTCTTTTTAGCTCGCTTGCATTGGTGGCCTTCCTGGCGACATTGGTCCGAGGGTTACATGCAGCCCGTCGATTTAACTGTGCTATGGTTGCTTGGACCGTGCTCGCGCTTCCATGCTGGGCGCTGGTCCCGGCTGTGAGCCCTGAGGAGCTTTTTCGGCAGGGTTTGTTGGGGGATCTGCCCGGAATGGAGGTTGTCACCGGAAGCCTCAGGCAGCTGACGATCATTCCCGAACTTGATGCGCTTCTTAAAAAGTTATCGACAGTATGGAGTAATCCCTCGCGAGGGATATACGCAGTGAGCAGTTTCCCAAGTTTTCACGTTGGGGGTTATCTTATTATAGCATACGGCCTGTTCCTGGTGCATCGGTACACCCTGGTCGTGATGGTACCGCTTTTCATTTTAAATGTGTGCGGGGCATTGTACTCGTTTCAGCACTACCTCGTTGATTTTGTGCCGGCGGTGTTGATAGCCCTCGTAACGATATATGGCGTTGAGAAATGGTGTCCTGATGAAGAGTCGCCGGGGTCGACTCCTGACGTAATGTTGTATCCCGTCTCTTGTGTGGCAGTGGATGGGAGGCGGTTGATCGCGTGGACAATGCGGGGTATCGCGCGTATTCGGGGCCGAGCCCACGATTAACTAATAAAAAGCTGATGAAGTTTAGTCTCCAATCACGCTGATTGCTCGCTCGGCTACAGTACCTCGAGGTACCTCGCGCACTTTGTACCCAACGTGCTCATACCCCGCGACGAGCGACTCATGGAAATAATAGGTAGCAGCGAAGCTCATCCGTCGCTCGCTATCCTGGGTGTAAATTTCCTCCCACGGGGGGAGTAGCCATACCTCCGCCTCATAGCGATATTCGTGGGCGGCTCGCTCGAAGTGAGGAAGTTCCATGCCAGCGGTCGCGGCATAAGCGAGGCAGTCGGGGATCCCTCGATCATAGAAGATCGGTCCGCTCGAGGCCTCGGTGGTCGTCTCTGCAGCTTTGAACTGGCCGATCGATCGGGAAAGGAGGAGCTCCAAAAACAAGCGGGTATCGCGCTCCCATACCCCATCGCCATCAATGGCCCGTTGTTCCGCGATAATCTCGCGTGCGGGTTCGGCAATGCAGGCGAGTCCTTGGGCACGGAGGGCGTTGATAAGGGTAGTTTTTCCGGTTCCCGGGGCACCCGTGATGATTATTCGCTTGGGAGCTAATGGCATCACAGGAGATTCTTCGGGATTGGAATCGTTTAATTCAGGCATGATAGTGAGTATGACCATGAGCGCCCTGCTCATGTGAGGACCGAGTTAATCTGGCATACTAATGTATGCGCCCGGGCGAATTGGTAGGGAAACTAGCGCGGACTCTCAACGGTATGCTTCCACGCATGATAAGAACTGCGCACAAGTGGGCCTGATTCGACAAAGGAGAAACCTCTGGCAAGTCCTTCCTCTTCGTATTCCTTGAACTCCTCTGGCGTCACAAATTCCCGTACTGGAAGTTGTCGCTCGGAGGGGCGCAGGTACTGGCCTATCGTCATTATATCAACGTGAGAAGCTCGCAGATCGTCCATAAGAGCGAGGACCTCATCCTTCGTTTCGCCGAGCCCGACCATGATTCCTGATTTGGTAAGGACCGATGGGGCGAGTTGTTTGGCTGTTTTAAGAATTGTCAATGACCTAATATAGCCAGCTCCCGGACGTACTTTGCGGTAGAGGCGGGGCACGGTTTCGACGTTGTGATTGAGGACATCGATACCGGTTGCCATGATGATTTCAAGGTCGTCGAGATTCCCCTGCAGATCGGGAATAAGAAGCTCGATTCGGCAATCGGGGGCATGGTGTTGTATCGCTGCGACAGTCTTAGCGAAGTGATCAGCACCGTTGTTAGGTTGATCGTCGCGATCTACCGAGGTAATAACAGCATGTTTCAGCTTGAGGTCGCGCACGGCTCGGCCGACTCGCTCCGGTTCGAGCGGGTCGAGTGGTTGGAGCGATTCGGCTAATCCCTCTTCGACGGTACCCTTTTTTACCGAGCAGAAGTGGCATTTGCGGGTGCAGAGGTCACCCATTATCATAAAAGTGGCGGTCGCGTGGGACCAACACTCGCCGATATTGGGGCAGCGAGCTTCCTCGCAGACGGTGTGAAGCCGGAGACCCTTTACGATATTGTGAGTCGCCATGTAATCAGGCGAGCCAGGGGCTTTGACCTTCAGCCACGGCGGCTTTGGAGGGGCGGTGCCGTCCTTCCTGAATCGACCGATCGGTATCGCCATGGGTTCCCCCTTCGTTTATCCGTTACGGCAAAAGCAGAATCGAGGGATTTTCGAGCGCTTCGGTGAAGTGCTTGAGCCAAGTCCCTGCCATGACGCCGTCGATGATACGGTGATCGACCGAGAGGGTCACCCGCATCTGCTTACCGATGATGATTACCCCACTTCGAACGACCGGCTCTTCACGAATCGAACTCACCGCGAGCACCGCTCCCTGACCTGGGTTAATAAGAGCGGTGAAGCTCTCGATATTATACATTCCCATGTTCGAGATACTGAAGGTCCCGCCAACAAGATCAGTTGGTGACGGGCGGCCCGCGCGGGCGCGCTCAACTGCCGCTCGTGATTCAAAAACGATATCAGCGAGCGAGAGTTTATCGGTGGAGCGGATCACCGGAATGAGCAGTCCATCGTCGATGGCCGTGATGATGCCGATATTGATATCATGGGGCTGAAAGAGCATGCCATCGCGCATCGCAGCGTTGACCCGCGGTTCTCGCGCGAGAGCGTAGGCGGCCGCTTTGATGACGAGGTGATTCACGCTGATACCCTTAAACTCGGAGCGCGCTTTGAGCAACTCACGAAGCTTAACAGCATCGTCCATCGCAACGGTTGCAGTGGTAAAAAAGTGGGGCGACTGGGTGACCGTCTCTTGCATCCGGCGTGCGATAGTTTCGCGCATCTTCGAGAGGGGGGTAAGGGTGCCACCGCCGATGGGGGTGGGGGCTGGTGCGGCTTGGGAGGCGGCCGGTGCTGTTGGTGAAGCAGGAGCTGGGGATGGCGCGACCGGAGCCGAACCTTGCGCTGTTGTCGAGGTATCCTTAACCCCGAGATCCTTGCTCACGATGCGGCCAGCGGGCCCCGTTCCCGTGATGGTGCTCAAATTGATGTGGTGCTGTTCGGCAAGTTTCTTTGCGAGAGGCGATGCCTTAATACGATCGGAGGATGAAGTCGTGACTGGCGTAGCGGGAGATGCCGGTGCCGTCGCTGGTTGCGAAGCGGGCGCAGGTTGTGACGGAGCAGCCGGGGCGGTAGCAGGAGCAGTCGTGCTAGGCGACGCCGTACCACCACCAACCGCCTCACCCGGCTCTCCAATTACCGCGATTATTTCACCAACGGTTGCCGAGGAACCTGCTGGAACGACTACTTTAAGAAGAGTTCCTTGCTGAAACGCCTCGATCTCAAGATTTGCCTTTTCAGTCTCCACTTCAGCGAGGACATCCCCTCGTTTGACCGTATCTCCCTCTTTCTTGTTCCACGAGAGGATCTTTCCTGCGTTCATCGTGTCGCTGAGCTGGGGCATTTTAATTTCGAAGGCCATGGGGCGATGCTCGTAAAGGATGACGTTTGCGTTTGAAGTAATTGATCATAGGCACCGCGGCGAGGGCAAGAAGTGCCGTCGGGCTCGATACCACTGAAGTTAAGCCGGGATGATAGATTATTTGCGGGTTGGGAACAAATGGTGGGGGTGAACGGGAATTCTAGCTGTGGGCCGGTTGTTGAGATCGGCCAGAGGACGGAGACAAGGATCAGGCTCAAACTGGCGCAAACCACCATGAGGACAGCGAGCTCCCCCTCTTCCTCCTTTTTCCCTTTATTCGTCGTGGCTAAGAACCAAAGGGTAGCGCAGGCGGTGAGTAACTCCAGATGGAGTAGACCGAGAGCGTGATCCATTTTAAAACGCGTATGCAATGACTTTACCCCCCTCGGGAAAGTCCATCCTCCAACAAATTCTCCTAATGCGGGTGGCAGAAATGGCCGCCAAAATGCCTCAGTGCATCAATGCTTCTGTAATGTCATGAAAAAACAGGGGCTTTCTCCCCCTCGGGGTGCGAAGACCGGGGTAGAGTGCTACGGTGAGGACCCTGGGTGCGCGGACCTCCGGTCCCGATGGAAGGACGGCGGGCTTTCGGAGAGACACCGGGAATGGAGGCAAAGCCGAGATGCTCTCGACCCCGCGGCGCTCTTCCTGAGGGGGAAGGCCTGTGGGGATTGTTTGAGACCTTTGGGGGTAAGGTGAGTCACCCGCAGGCGATTGAACCTGATGCGGCCCGATCAGCCACCATTGCCAACCATCCGGCTGTGACGATGATTATCACGCCCTATCTATCCAGTACCTTGAGGAAGCTGATGACGGCGATGAAGCTAAGTCCCAACACAATCAGGCTATGGTAGGCTTGGATTGCAGCAGGTAGGCAGCCCCAACTTACCACTTTGGCGCCTCTGGGCATCCAAGTAGCGTTCGAGAGAAACATAAATGAGAACTAATCGCATCTCATCTACTCACCCTCTACGACCGTCAGTTACCAGTGCCGAGAACAATACCCCATGAAGCTTCTTCCGCCCATCCTGCGCCCCAATGCATAATCCCGCAGTAAGTTCGAACTCAACTACGCCCCCGGTCACCACAAAAGGCACCATGACACAAGACATTCGCCTGATATCGCTTCGCAGCGTTGCCCTTTTTCTCCTACTCCTCCTGACGACTGCCTTCTTCTCAACGCGCATAACCCCAACCCTTCTCTTTCTCTCGCACGGCAGCCTCCCCGATTACGGGGCGGGATTGCTTGTCGTGAATTTTCCGGAAGAGGTAGCTCCTTTTGGTGAGGCTGATCACTCGCCCTCGAATATCCTTGACCCTGCCGTTGCTCCACACATTACTCCGGCAATAGCGGGTTCGTGGCGGTGGCAGGATGGGACCCGGCTCGTGTTTCGGGCGGAAGCGCCGCACCTCGATCTCTTGCCGGAGAAGAGGTACGAGGTTGATTTAACAAAGGTTGCTTTCCGCCAAGGCAAATCAATCGAGCGTGAACCCCTTTCAATAACCTTGCCGCCCTTACGATTGACTACCGTTTCGTGTGAGTGGCGAGATATCTCAGATGAACCACCGCCGCGGCGCGTGTTTGCGCCCGTGGTAACAGCGAATTATCCGGTTTACCTCCCGTCTGTTTCGAATGGACCGCAGTTAAAGGTGGGAGAGGGAGGTCAGCTCGGATACTCGCTGGGATATCGAACGCAGTACGCATTTTCACTCGATAGTAATCCTATTGTCATTCCCGCGCGGGATAGCGTGGTTGAGATGACATTTCCATCGGGCACGGTGGTGCTTTATCAGCACGACGGCCCCACTGTTGCTCATAGCGGTGCATCTGCATGTTCGCGTCCGCTGCTGCGAGCTGAGTGGACTCGAATGGAGTTGCTGAAACTTCCCGTTGCGAACTCGATGGCGGTATCAGTCGATGAAGCTCCTTCCGAAAAGCCACACAACTATCGAATATCGGTAAACCTCTCCGACGATGGAGAACCCATCGGAGTGCGCGGCCCTGCGGGAGGTGAGGTGACCGAAGGAATCGACCTCACTCCGGCGCACAAAGGAAGGTGGAGGTTTGATGACCAAAATATGCTCGTCTTTACTCCTGATGCGCCCTTTCAGCTGGGGGAGAAGTTTTCGGTAACAGTTACAAAATTTCCGGGACTTGAACTCCCGAAGCCCCTCACTTTTGCCGGCGAGATCCCCGCCCCGACCGTTGAAATTACCGATGCGGCACTGTTTGTTGATCCAATTAATCCAGCGATGAGACGGTTGACGGCAACGGTCGATCTTTCACATCCGTTTTTGGCAGGTTCGCTTGAATCGCGGGTGCAGATGGCGCATCGATATGGCCTAAATGGGGTGGATGTGCCGGTGTCGTTTGAGGTTAGCTACGACGAAAAAGATACAACCATTGCGTACCTTAAAAGTGCACCGATTGAGGTGCGGGATGAGCCAGGGTTGGGAGTAGTATTTGTCGATCGGGGGGTAATGGCCCGCGATGATCGTGTTGGGACTCAGTATCGAGATACAAGAGTAATATCGATACCAAGCCGCTCCGAAATTTTCACGGTGGCGAACGCCGAACTTGCTGATCTCGTCAAACCAAATGGCGATGTCGAGCGGATACTCGCGTTGAAAACCTCGGCTCCTGTCGACGATATCAGAACGTTGACCTCAAATCTGGAGCTTCGTATTCTTCCGAATTGTGATGCTTCTTTCGAGGCGCGTTCGCCGCTTTGTAAGGAGAAAGACCTTACGACTTGGACGAGTCCGCAAGAAGTTGATTCGCGTGTTGAGGCGATCAGCGAGCAGGTACCCGTCACCTTCACCAAAAGTGATGGAGGTGCGCAGACGACCCTTTTCTTCTCCCTGATTGCCCCGGAAAAGCGGCAAATGCTGGTCACAATCCGCGCTGGTGCGTTAGCACGGGGCGGCTTTTCGTTGACGAAAAATGCTCGATTTGTGCTTGAAGTTGGTCGGCTCAAGAGAGAGCTCAAGATTATGCACGACGGTGCTCTTTTGAGCTTTTCAGGAGATAAAAAATTAGGACTAGCATCGCGAGGGGTCTCAGATATTCGGGTAGGTTTGCGTCGGATTCCGGCGACGAATGCGGGACTTTTTTCGTCGTTAACATCTGGCAAGTTTAAGAATCCTTCGTTCTCGGTCGACCTCGATACGCTTGCTGAGGAGTTTTCGTATGAGGAGCCAGTTGGTGCGCCGATTGCGAAGGTCGATTCCTCGGTAAAGGATAAAAAAGCCGGCGAACCAGAGGGGGAATTGTCGCGAAGGTACTCATTTATCGACTTCTCGAAGTTCATGGCGAAACAGAGTCCTCCACGGGGACTATTTCTGCTTACCGTGCGCTCAAAGGGAGAGCTTCCTCTGGCGCCTAATGTCACGTTTCTTGATGAGCGAGAGGCAGAAAAGGTCAAGAAGCGGTACTCTGAGAAAATTAAGCGTGTTGAACGGTGCGAAGGCTCGAGTCCTGAAGATAATGGTGAGGAAGCATCCGAGCAGACCCTGTGTGATCAGCGGGTCGTGCTTATCACCGATCTTGGACTTGTTGCAAAAAGGGGAGCAAACGGTGAGCAAGATCTGTATGTGATGTCATTTCGTTCCGGAAAGCCGGTAGAGGGGGCGGCAATATCGCTTCTGGGCAAGAACGGAATGCCGATATTTTCCGAGGTTTCAGGGGTAGATGGCCATGTTCACTTCCCTTCGGCGGAGACCTTTATTCAAGAGCGTGAACCAACGACCTATACGGTCAAGAAGGACGGCGATTTTTCATTTCTTCCGTATGAACGCCACGATCGTAGGATGAACCTTTCTCGATTTGACACGGGAGGGGTGTTTAATAGTGAGGAGTTTAACTCGCTTCAGGGATATATTTTCTCCGATCGAGGGATCTATCGACCGGGCGAGCAGCTTCGACTTGGCATGGTCGTGCGAAAAAACGGGTGGGTGCCATTGCCGCAAGGGCTTCCACTTGAGCTTGTTATTACCGATCCACGCAACAAGGAGGTTCTAAAAAAGGCTGTTTCTTTTGATGCGAGTGGTTTCGCCGAGCTGCGCTGGGATAGTAATTCAGGAGGGGCGACCGGCACCTATCAGGCATCCCTACACCTGATGGGCGCGAACAAAGGAGATCGCCTCGCTCAGATAGGAGTGGTCTCGTTCCGCATCGACGAGTTCCAGCCGGATCGACTGAACGTGAAAAGTGAGATTGTCGGTGGTGCGGAGATGGTAACGGTACCTCATGATGCGAAAGCAAAAGTAACGGTACGTAATCTATTCGGGTCGCCCGCCGCAGGAACAATCGCGCAGGCTGAAATTACGGTTCGCCCGTGGGAGGGGATCTTGACTTCCTATCCGGGTTATCAGTTCCGAAGGACTACGCGAGACGATCTTCCCGTGGTTGCAGAAAAGCTCGGCGAGGTGACGACCTCACCAGAAGGAGAGGCGGTATTTTCCCTTGGACTGGAGAGGTATCGAGAGCCTATCTTTGCATTTACTGTTGCAGGGGAGGGATTTGAGAAGGGAACAGGCCGGTCGGTAGTGGCGGTGACCTCGGGAATTGCCTCTTCGCTCAGCCATTTGATCGGTTTTAAAGCTGATGGAGATCTCTCATTCGTACCAAAGGGCGCAGAGCGCTTTGTTGACCTTGTCGCGATTGATCGGGCGGGCGAGCGAAGTGCGTTTGATGGCTTGACCGCGCAGCGATTTGAACATCGTTACGAATCAACTCTCGTGCGTCAGCCAAATGGCCTTTATGCGTACCAGTCTGTTGAAAAAACGTTTCCACGGGAGCAATCATCTGTGTTGATATCGACGGGTGAGAATCGATTCCCACTTATCACCTCTGAGCCGGGGCGATATTCAATTGTGATATCAGATGCGCAAAAGCAGGAGTTTCTCTCATTTTCGTACACCGTAGCTGGGGAAGGAAATGTTACAAAGAGCTTGGAGCGAAATGCCGAGCTTTCGCTTGCTCTTAATAAAAAGGTCTACTCGCCGGGAAGTGAGATAGAAGTTAATATCGTCGCTCCTTATAGTGGATCGGGGATTATCACCATCGAATCGGACCGGGTTCACACCCATCAGTGGTTCTCAACCAAGGAAACCTCGAGCACCCACCGAATTCGGGTGCCAAGCGACATGATCGGTAATGGCTATGTCTCGGTTGCGTTTGTGCGGGCGATTGATTCTGCTGAGATATTTATGAGCCCGTTGAGCTACGGGGTGGTGCCTTTTTCGGTATCTCGTACGAAATTTGAAGCACCCGTGACGATGACGGTGCCTCAGGAGGTTGTTCCGGGTGATGAGCTTCCGGTGACCCTCACCGTGGCGGAGAGGAGTAAGGTCGTCATGTTTGCGGTTGATGAAGGAATCTTGCAATTCGCTCGGTACAAAAATCCTCAGCCACTCGACCACTTTTTTAGAAAGCGGGCGCTTCAGACTGATACCTTTCAGATACTCGATCTCATTCTCCCAGAGTTTGCCATCGTTCAGAAATTGAGCCGTACGGGAGGAGACGAGGATAGTGGAAACGGTAAATATAAGAATCCCTTTGCTCGCCGCCAAAAGGCTCCTGTTGCTTTTTGGTCGGGGATCGTGGAGTACGATAAGGGCTCTCATCAGATTTCGATCCCGATACCTGAGTACTTTAGTGGGGCGGTGCGGATCCTTGCAGTCACAGCGAGTCCTGAGCGTATTGGGACCGCAACAGGTTCCTCTCTGGCCAAAGGACCATTTGTCATTCAGCCGCAACAGCCGTATGCCGTCTCCCCTGGGGATGAGTTTGATGTCGGGGCGCTAATCGGGAACAACACCGACAGCACGGAACTTTCAGTGTCCGTCGTTGTGCCCGATGGGCTAGCGGTGACTTCGGAGAATCCGGTGCGTCTTGAGCTACCCAGGGGTGGTGATGCACCGATTCGTTTTCGGGTAAAGGCAGGTGAAACGCTGGGACCTGTTTCGATACGGTATACGGTATCGGGAGGCGAAACTGGGGCGGCAGGCGCGGCATCATTCTCGAACACTGAGCTTATTTCGCTTCGACCGGCGCAGCCCTTTTTTGTGCAAAGCTCCCAAGGAACCCTCTCAATCGATGATCAGCGAGCGAAAAAAGAGGCCCGGTTTGAGACTAAGAGGAGGCTTTATCGGCCGTTTCGTGATGTGCAGGTCTCAGTGGCGACTACGCCGCTTGCTCTTCTCCGCGGAGTGGTCCGGTTCCTTCGTGATTATCCATATGGATGTACCGAGCAGATCGTTAGTCAGGCATTCCCGGCACTCGTTCTTGGGGGAAATGACGAGCTGGGATTCTCGTCGACGGATACGGCCCGTTTTATCGAACGTGCTCTGAAAACACTTTCATCCCGACAACAAGATAGTGGTGGCTTTGGGCTTTGGACGCGGATCGGTGAGGTCGAACCATTCTATTCTGTGTACGGGACTCATTTCCTCGTTGAAGCTCGTAAACGGGGAGTCGAAGTACCTGAGTATATGTTCGATGAAGCGCTCCGTTATCTGCGCGAATACACCGCTTCGGTGCTCTACGATTGGAGTGGCTATCGAGCACAGGCTTATGCCCTGTATGTGCTTGCTCTTTCGGGTGAAGTAGTTACGGATAAACTTCGTCGGCTCGATGGACAGGTGAGGGAAGCAACGCCAAGTTATGAGGAGTATGGGCCGTGGATACGGTTCTTTCTTGCGGCGACCTATAAATTGCTCCATCTCGATGGCGATGCGGCGCGACTCTTCAGAGACGTGGGAGCAGAGTGGAAAAATACGGGTTTGATGCCAGCGGAGCTTGTGGTGAATCCCTCCCTTATGGGTCTTTATCTGCACCTGACTAATGCCCATTTTAGCGACACCTTTGGTGGCAGTAGTGGAGAGGGTGGCCAATTCTCTGGCTACCTCGCTGAGCTTGCTCAGGAGATGCTTAAAGGGCGTCCCAATTCCTTTAGCGGTTCGTTATCGCTCCTTGGGCTTGGTGGTCTCTGGGATCGGTTCGGTGCCGGGCAAATGGGTGGGTTCTCGCTGATGTCTCAGGGAGAGTCGGCAGGTTTTGAGAAGCTATCGCTTGAAGGAAACGCCATTAAGCGCTCTCCAATCCCCGACGATGCGACGACATTTTCACTCTCTGGTGACGGTACCCAGCAGCTCTACTATCAGCTAACTGAGGCTGGATTTGAAAGGAAGGCGGCCACCAGTGAGCTGACTCAGGGGATTGCAATCACGAGAAAACTCCGCTCAGGAATCAATCAGGAGGCATCAAGCATCCCCCTCACCGACAAGCTGAAGTACGAAATCACTTTACGGCCGACAAAGCCGGTAAAAGATCTCGCCGTTATTGTGCTTATACCGGGGGGATTTGAGATCGATCTGACCGACGATGGGCTCGGCAAACGACGCTCACTCCCGGTCGAAGGCACAACCTGGCGGCCGGAACATATCGAAATTCAGGAGGACCGGGTCATGTTCTTTGGGGATATCGGAACCGCTCCAGAATCATTCGCTTTCGCCCTTAAACCGCTCACGAAGGGCAGGTATCAGGTCCCGCCCGTGTTTGCTGAGGGGATGTATGATCCGGAGGTTCAATATCGAGGTTTATCGGGGGAGATTGCGGTTGATTAAACCGAAGAGGGGTAGACCACTATGGTACCGTGTAAAAGGGCGAAGACTGGCGCTGGTTATTTCCCTTACCATCGTATGCTGGTACGCCCCCTCGGTCGTTATCTCCAAACCATTGATCGCCAATCCCGAAAACAGCTCACGAGCGATCCTGGATCGTGAGGGTGGTCTGGTCCAGCTTCCGCTCACGGGAGATGAAAAGTATCGGGTGTGGACCCCTCTTGAGGAGGTAGCTCCTGAAGTGATAGAGGCTACTCTTTCGTACGAAGATCGTTGGTTTTGGTATCATCCCGGGGTAAATCCGGTCGCAGTGCTGCGTGCTGCAATTGGTAACGGCGGTCGATGGATTGGTGCGATTTTCTCGGGAAGAAAGGGTATCCGCTCGGTGGGGGCGTCGACAATCACGATGCAGCTTGCTCGAAAGAGATTTCGATTGTCCACCCGACCCGTTGGAGGAAAGGTCCGTCAAATACTTGAGGCGATGCGCATTGAGTATTTTTACTCGAAGCGCGAGATTCTCGAGGCGTATCTCAATACCGTTCCTTACGGGGCAAATATTGAGGGAATAGGGGCTGCGGCACGGGTATACTACCGAGTACCACCAGCCCGGCTGACGGCACATCAGGCAAAGTTTCTCACTCTTATTCCCCAAAATCCAACGCATCGAGGGCCAGTGTCTCAGGAAAATAAGGAGCGGCTTCTTGCAGCATGGCAACATGAGTTTGGGGGAACGATAGAGAGTGCTATTGCTCCTGATACCGTTTTAGGGGGAAGGAGTGAACTACCACGCTCTGCGCCTCATTTTGCCCGACGCGCCACTTCGCTTTCACATCACTATGGAGAGATACAGACGACCCTCTCCCTCGTTATGCAACGCACTGCCGAGCGAGCGCTCGAGCGTTTTTTGAGACACAACCGAACACTCGGGATGACCAACGGTACGGTGATGATCATCGACTCGCGGACGATGGAGGTACTCGCGTATGTTGGATCAGCAAACTACACTGATAGGACTATTCAGGGATTTGTTAATGGCCTTATCGCTCGACGCTCTCCAGGCTCGGCGCTTAAACCATTTATATACGCCCTTGCCATCGATCAAGGTTTAATAACTCCGGATACACTCCTGAAAGATACCCCTCGTCGATTTGCGACCTATCATCCGGAGAATTTTGAGAGAAATTTCTTGGGGCCCCTGTCGGCAACGGCGGCTTTGGTTCGGAGTCGCAATATCCCCGCGATCGATCTTACCAAATCACTTCGCTCACCTAGCCTGTATAATTTTTTCGGAAAGGCTGGTTTTTTTCTTTCCGAGAGTGAGTCCCATTATGGACTTGCGCTTGCGCTTGGCGCGTTTGAGGTATCGATGGAGGAGATGCTCGCAGCGTATGCGATGCTCGCGGAGGGAGGAGGCGTGTACCGACCGCTTGCATGGTTTGGGCCATCAGGGGAACAGGGAACGCAGCTCCTCTCAGCCGAATCGGCATACCTCGTGCGAGAGATGCTCAGAAAAAATCCTCGACCACAGCAACTTTTTGGAACCCATTCATTTGGCTCTGAAAGCTCGATTCCTTGGAAGACAGGCACCTCTTTTGGGGCTAAAGATGCCTGGGCGATTGGAATTGTCGATGCTCTCGTTGTAGGCGTTTGGATCGGTAACTTTGATGGGAAACCGAATACCAATTTCGTTGGTCGTGATGCCGCTGGCCCACTTCTATTCTCCCTGATAGACGGGCTCAAGGGGGAGATTGAAATCCCTCGTTCGAAGGGAGCGATGCCACGCAACCTTGCGCTGATAGATCTGTGCGCCCTTTCAGGCGCACCTGCAAACGCACACTGCCCACACACGCAGAAAGGTTGGATAGTCGCTGGTGTCTCATCGATTCGGCCCTGTTCGGTTCATCGGCAGGTGATGATAGATCCGAGGACAGGTTTGCGGGTCTGTCGCGAATCAGACGTTTCCGACGTACGCCGCGACGTATACGAGGTGTGGGAAAGCGATATCCTTTCCCTCTTTCAACAATCAGGCCTCGCCCGCCGAACGCCTCCTCCTTTTCAGGGTCTTTGCACCACCCCCGACAGTTCCGATCTTACCCCTCATCCACCTCGTATTCTCTCACCCCAAGAGGGGGTAACGTACCAGCTCCGCCCCGATGCGGAGAGTACCATCGAGCTCACCGCTACCACGGACGGCGGGCACTCGCGGCTCTATTGGTTCGTTGATGACGAATTAGTGGGGGAGGGTGCCACGGTGATGTGGCGAGGACGGGTGGGGACATTTCGGGTCCGAGTTGTCGATGATCAGGGACGTGCAGCGACGAGGGCGGTTCGGGTGGTGTGGGCACCCGGGTAGGATGTTCCATAATATGAAACATTTTCGACGTCTTTGGTGGTAACAGATGACAATTCTCGTCCATTTCAGGACTGGACGCACGCTCTTTCATCTGCAAGCATCTCTCCACACTCGCCGAGGCTCGGTAATTCAGGTCTTGGTATAATCCTTGGAGTAATTCTGTATGAGCAACCACAAGTCTCCTGTCACTCCCGCTATTGATGAATCGCTTTACGCGACTGAAACTCGCCTCATTTACGGGAAGGCCAACTCTGCTCAGTGGGATTTTTCTCATCACGTGATCCCGCCTCTTACAACCTCGAGCAGCTTTCGTCTCGGATCAGCTGAGCGGGGAGCGCAAGGGTTTTACGACGTGGGTCGGTCGAGTGAAGGGGCACCCATCTATATCTACGATAGACTGGGAGAGCCGACGGGAAATATGCTCCAGGACGCTCTCGCAACTGCTGAAGGGGGTGAGATCGCGGTAACCTTTGCGTCGGGTATGGCAGCAATCTCTGGTGCGCTCCTCGCCGTTGTAAAGGCAGGGGATGAAGTCATCGCGCATGACACCCTTTATGGATGTACCTACAGCCTTCTCACGAATTGGTTGTCTCGACTCGGGTGCACGGTAACATTCGCTGACCTGAGTAACCCTGATAACCTTCTGCCTCTGATATCAGAGAAGACGCGGGTGGTCTATCTTGAATCGCCCGTTAATCCAACCCTCACGATGATTGACCCGCGGGCGATAGCGGGGATTCTTCGTTCGGTCAATTCGGGAAGGTCGTCAGATCGGAGGATCCTATCTATCTTCGATAATACCTTCGCGACCCCTTTTGGCCAGCGTCCGCTCCAGCATGGGATAGATATCGTTGTTCACAGTCTCACAAAGGGAATTTGTGGGTTTGGAACTGAACTAGGAGGGGCCGTCATCACCAATAAGGAGCTGTATGGTGCTCTGTGCCTCGTTCGCAAGGACTTTGGTGGTATTCTTTCGCCTTCATCCGCATGGCATATTTTGGTGTATGGACTCTCGACGCTTTCACTTCGAGTACCCCAACAACAGAGAAACGCCCTTGAGGTAGCGCGATTCCTCCAGCAGCACCCGGCAGTTGAGTCGGTCTGCTATCCAGGGCTTGAGTCGTTTCCACAGGCAGGGCTTGCGCGTGAATTGTTGAGAGATTTTGATGGCAATTTTGCCCCTGGTTTTGTTGTTTATTTTCGACTCGGAGGCAAGGACCCAAGGGCACGGGGTGAGCAGTTGATGAATTGTCTCGCAAATAATGCCTACTGCATTACCCTTGCAGTTAGTCTAGGCCAACTGCGAACCCTCATCGAGCATCCCGCATCGATGACTCACTCTGCGTACTTGCCGACGGATCCGGTGGGTCACAATCTCGATGCGGGGGGGATTCGGCTCGCGGTTGGACTAGAACGCGCGGCGGATATTATTCGGGATCTAGAGATGGGGTTTGCGGCGGTGGGTTAGAGGGATTGACGGAGAGGTAATCGAGGGAAAATAGCGTTAGACTCGGGTCGGGGCTTTCGACGTCAGCGGGTCTGCTGATGCGTGGCGGGTGTGAGCCGACCGCGATTTGACCCAACATGCCGTGCCGCGTCTGCGCGGAGTGTAGGGCCGTCACGCAGGACGGGCAGGCACTTTGGCCATTCCTACGCGGTTGGCATCTGGTGACGGGTTTGGCGGGTGTAGCGATTGCGAGAAACTCTCGGTTTCGGAGTTCATATCAGACCGGATTGGCGATAACACCCCTCTACCCGACCGACCCTAATTACCCTGAAAGCAAAATAGACAATTTTGTTAGGGTCTTCCACCGCAGCCAGGCCGTCCTCTGTTTGCTTCAGCTGCCATTCTTTGTCGTTCGGGCTCATTTGGGGCTAACACAGGTCCGTTAGGTTGCTTTATTCTTTCGAATTCATTTGGCCTTGCACAAACTGGCGCCCGTGGGTCGTTACCGCCTTGTGCTAAAAGGCTCAACAATGCGACCGCTCCTCCAATGGCCAACGGAACAGGTAAGCCCGCTTGCATCTGGGTCTTTTCTTGGACCCCCCTTAGAACCTCTTCACGAAGGCCTTCCGGCGCTTTTGCCGATAGTTCTCCTACGCTTTGAGGCGCTTCATTATAAACTGCCGCTCCCGCTACACGAGTCATATCCACCTCCAAAGATTCCGACCACTATAAAGTCTGTTATTCAAGGTTATCCGCCTGCAACCTCCAAGCCCCGCATAATTCTCCTCTCAACCCCTCAAATCATGTCACATATCAGACACGCACCGTTACATCGGCCTCATACTCGAAGCAATCCTCAGCGTAGCAAACTTCCCTCGTCCTCTCATGTTCTGGTATCACCGGGAAAGGTAGAGAACGCTGGGGGACTTTGGGAAGAGTCTGCCGCTGATTACAGCGCATGGGACGTCGAGGATCGGCGGACAGGTGGTGATTATCGAATGTTAATCGCGGGCCACCGATGCAACTAGCTCTGCTGCGGTGAGGGCGGGTGGTCAAGACTCGAAAATCGGGAGGTGATTGAGATATCGCCCCCTTCGCTGCTCCATCTCCCTGCGGCGCAATTCTTTAAACGAATGCACCCCCCGAGTCTTTATCCCTTAAAAGTGAACCTTCACTCCCCCAAGCGCCGTCAAGGGCATACCTGGCCGAGCCCCCGCTGGCCGCGCAGCGACGATGTACCGATTGTCAAAGAGGTTGGTAACGTCGAGGTAGAGCGTTACTCCTTTCTTTAACTCGGGACTTTCAGCGTGCAAATCAACGACGTAGGCGGCGTCGGTTTTTGGTGCAGTTCCTACCGAGGATGGCTGCGTTCTCATTGCGTCAGTGAAGTAAGAGCGGAACAGAAGTTTTCCGTAACAATCATGCTCGATACCTGCGCCGACCGCGAACTGGTGTTCGGCGATGTAAGGGATCCTGTCTTCTGATACGACCTTCCCATAGATGTCGCTCGTGAAGGTCGAGCGAAACTCCGCGTTGGTGTAGGTGTACACACCATACACGGGGAGTCGGTAAGCGGTTTCGAGAAGTTCAGCGACGTCGTACCGGATTGATGATTCAAGTCCGTACGTCAATGCTTTACCAAGATTGAATTGGTCGCCGGTTCCTGAGCCCCCACTGGAGAGCGAGTCTACCCCCAGAAGGTTATCGTAATCGTTGAGGAATCCTGTCACTTGTGAAACCAGCGAGCCTTGCACGATATTGGTGCCGAGCTCGTAGGCGATACTCTCCTCTTCTTTGATTCCTTGCTTGGTGCTTGGTCCCGGAGGGGAGAAACCTTTATGCACTCCCGCGAACGCTGACACTGTGTCGGTAAAGGAATAGTCGGCTCCGATTCCGGGAATCCAGACATCGAGTGATTGGGTGTTCGTCTGGAGCGTGGTCCCCAACCTATCGGGGTCATTGCTTCCATAATCCTCTCGCTTGAGCCCGATATTCTCGTACCGAAGGCCCGGAACGAACCGCCATTTGCCAGCCGAGATCGTATCTTGGAGATAGACGGCGGTCGCATCAGCGGAGGATATTCGGTTGGCATTGCTACGGATTGGTCCGGTTGAAGTTTGGATCATCCTCCCGTTTTCCATTCGATAGGAATTATCCTGCTGCTGCCTATCCTCCTCATCCTGATGATAGCGGACGCCAAGCTCAAATCGGTTGTCCACCTCGGGTCCATCGACTTTGGCAACCATTACCGACTGAATCCCAGCACCGTAAAAATCACGGTTGGCATCTCGCATTGTTAAAGCATTATCGGGACTATTTGCTGCACCAGATAGCCATGCAAAGGGATCGGCGTAGAGGGTTGGATTATCGAGGATCGCACTGAGCGAATTTCCACCGGCGGAGTCTAGTTTATTCCACCGTCGCTCGGTTCCGTTGTAGTACCCAGTCGTGGTGAGGTCTATACCCTCGGAGAGCTCGACGTAATGTTGCGCCTGATACTGTTTTTGGCGGATATCTACGGTATCAAGCTGAGATCCGGCGTACCGGCGGTTCGGGGTGCGAGCGAAATCGTCGCGCGAAAGTCCGAGATACGTTTCTTTCCCCTCTTGCTCATAATAACCAAACTTAAATTGGAGCTGTTGATACATCTCAGCATCGCGATCGGTATTAAAACGGATCTTTCCGATATAGTCGTGAAGGTCAAATCCAGTGTTACCTCCACCATCGAGTTGTTTGAATCCGTTGGTCGAGAGCTGGAAGGTTTCAAGCAGGTAACCGACGTTATCAAACGACTCTCCGAAGTACAGATGTCCCCGGGTTGTGTCGTAGCTGCCCGTCGCGATATCGCCGTGGAGGGTTTGTTGCTCGGGAATCAGGGTCGAGAGAAGATTTAGTGAGCCGCCCGTGGTGCGGGGTCCGTACTTGATCTGGCCAGCGCCTTTGAGGATCTCCACCCCAGACATTCGTGCGAACGAGGGGAAGTAGTATGCGGCAGGGGCTGAATAGGGGGCGGGCGCGATAAGGACCCCATCCTCCATGAGGGTGATCGATGCGCTTCGCTCGGAGGGAGTTCCTCGCATGCCGATATTCGGTCTGATGCCGAATCCCTCTTCCTCAACAATATTAACCCCGGCGACGGCGCGGAGAGCGCGGGTAACGTCGCCGATGCCCGTTTTGGCAGCCTCGAGCTCTTTGCCCTCGAGGAGGGCGGTCGAGCCGGGGACTTCGGGCAGTTTGGAGGCATTTCCTACGACGGTGATCCGCTCGAGGATCTCTGCGTCCTTCGTCTTCGTCTGAGTGGTTGATTTCTTCGATGTGGGTCGCGCTTCGCTCTCAGAAGGGGTGTCGGAAATCGCGAAGTCGGGGGCTTCCGACTGGGCAAGCGAGGGGAGGATTATCCCCGAGTTGATGGTGAGGGAGGCGAGCGACGCCAACCATCCGAATCTAACCCACCGAAGTATCTGCCTTTTGCCGTTCATTGGTACCTATCTTTTCTCTTGTCTTATCGGGAACGCGTTAGCTGAGTAGCGCGGTCGCATGGTATACCGGAGAAAAGTTTGACATGTCAAGTAAGGTGGGGCATTATTTGGGCGCTTAAGGTAAGTGAGAGCTCGCAAGAAGGGATGAAAGACAGTGGGAGGAGGGAGCGGTGACGGCAGGGGTCGCAACGATTGAAGGGATGCCAGTCGATGGTGCGCTCGAGAGGGTGGGGAGGAGCGGTTCGTCTTCTGTGCTAGGCCGAGCAATTTTTTGCTCGTTGCTAGCGCACTTAGGGGTGATCGTCGCGGTGCTGCGAGGGGTGTCGTATATCCGAACGCCGGAGCTCATTGGGACTCCGGTCGACCCGATTATGCTCAAGGCGCTCGATGTGTCATTGATTCCCCTCTCTGCACGGGATACCGTTCTGCCGAAGGGGGTGCCGATTGGCCCGCAATCATCAAGCGCGGAGCAAGTCTCGCCCCCTTCCCCGACTCCCGTCTCACAACCGAAAGTTGAGCCCCAGGTACCACTGCGGCGTGAAGTGGAGGCATCTGCCAAACCTCCTGTGAAGCAAGAGCGCAAAAAAAAGCCCGAACAAGAATGGTCGTCGAGCCAGAGAGTATCTCCTGAGCGTTTGAAGGAACGCCACGCTGAGAGAGCTTCCCCGACCGGTGGCTCGTCAATGACACCACCTCAAGCCGGGAGCTCTTCCGCGACGACCTCCTCGGTCCACTCGTTCGGTGTGCCCGAAGGAACGGCCAGCCTCGAGCAGGCCCGCATCAGCTATCAGGATATGGTGGCGACCCGTCTCGCGCGGGTGAAACGGTATCCGGAGCGAGCAATCAGACGGCGAATGACCGGTGAAGGGACGATTCGACTCGAGATTAGTGCCGACGGATCGCTTGAAGCCTTTCAGATAGTTCGCTCGACGGAAGTTCCTATCCTCGACGATGAGCTGCGCGCGATGGTTGAGCGAGCGTCGCCATTTCCGGCCTTTCCGCGCGACCTGAAGAAAAATACTCTCGCGCTTATCGTACCGGTTGCATTCCGGTTGGGATAACCTCATTAAATGCGTAACGCGGTTTGCGTTAAAGAGATTCTCTCCCCGCTGTTCTGGGGGGGGCAATCTGGTATCCTCCTCCAATTGCAATATTCATTGATGACACGTCTTCAGGGGGGAACTTCCTGGAGAAGAGGAGTAACCGTGACTGATACCTTCGTTCATCTCCACCTTCATACCCAATATAGCCTTCTCGATGGTGCAAATAAGATACCTGATGTGCTGGAGCGAGCCCGAGACCTGGGACAGCCCGCGATTGCGATGACGGATCATGGGAATCTGCACGGAGCGCTCGAATTCTACGCTGCTGCAAAAAAAGTCGGAATAAAGCCAATCATTGGTTGTGAGCTCTATGTTGCGGGAGGAAGTCGGTTCGAGCGGAAGCAGCGGTCGCAGGGGGGGGCTGGGACATGCCATCTCACCGTCCTCGCGGCGACGATGGAGGGGTATCGTAATCTTTGTCGGCTCTCCAGCCTTGCGTATCAAGAGGGGTTCTACGGGAAGCCTCGGGTGGATCGTGAGTTGCTCGCCCGGTACAACGAGGGGCTCATCGTTTTGAGTGGTTGTCTGGCGGGGGAATTGGCCCGAGCCGGATCAGACGACGATCGGACGGCGATGAAGGATGTAATCTCCTTTTACGCAAAGACATTTCCCGACCGCTACTATCTCGAGATTCAGCCACACGCAATCTCGGAACAGATCGCGCATAATAATCGATGTCGCGATCTCGCGCAGGAGTTCGGACTGCCGCTCGTGGCCTCAACCGATTGTCATTATCTTGAAAAGGGGGATCACTACGCGCAAGAGGTCCTCATGTGCATCTCGACGAGTAAGCAGGTCACCGACCCGAGCCGCATCCGCCATGAGGGGGTCGAACTGTATCTCAAGCAAAGTGACGAGATGATAGAGGGGTTTGGTGACATGCCCGGGGCGGATGAGGCGGTTCGCACGTCGCTCGATATTGCTGATGCATGCAATCTCTCCTTTGATTTTTCTACCCACTATATGCCTCGCTATAGCGAGCGCACCGAGGATGAGCACCTGGTGCTGATGGGGAATATGGCGCGAGAGGGTCTCGAGCGACGACTTGAGACGATGGTAAGACACGATCCGAATATCAACGAAGCAACACAGGCTGGATACCGAGCGCGGCTCGAGGAGGAAATTCAGCTCATCGGCAAGATGGGATTCGCGAGTTATTTTCTCGTCGTATCTGACTTCATTGTGTGGGCGAAAGAGCACGACATCCCAGTGGGGCCTGGTCGAGGAAGTGGTGCTGGTTCGCTGGTGGCTTATGCGTTGCGGATAACCGAGGTCGATCCGATCAAGAATAAGCTTCTCTTTGAGAGATTTTTAAATCCTGAGCGGGTATCGCTCCCCGATATTGATGTGGATTTCTGTATCGAGGGGAGACAAAAGGTAATTGAGTACGTGGTAAACAAGTACGGCAATGATCGCGTTGCTCAAATAGCGACATTTGGAACGCTGAAGGCGAAAGCAGCAATAAAAGACGTCGGACGTGCGCTCGGCCTGCCATATACGGAAACCGATCGAATTGCATCACTCGTCCCCGCTCCTCGTCAGGGGTTTGATTATCCCCTGGCAGAGGCCTTGAAGATGGAGAAAAAGCTCGCGGACTACGCAGAAGGGGAGGGACGAGAGCTTGTTTCGTTGGCGATGAAGGTAGAGGGTTTGACAAGACACGCGTCGACCCACGCAGCTGGTGTTGTCATCGGGGATCGTCCCCTGATGGATCTCGTGCCGATGATGCTCGATAAAGATGGCAACATCGTGACGCAGTTCTCGATGAGTTACGTCGAGAAGGCGGGTCTTGTCAAGTTTGATTTTCTCGGTCTTAAAACATTAACCGTCATCCAAACTGCGATCCAGCTTGTCCGCGAGAGTCAGGGTAAGGAGATCGATCTGTATGCGGTCTCTCTCGATGATCCTCAAACGTATGCGATGCTCGCAGCGGGTAACACGACAGGGGTATTCCAGCTTGAATCGGGTGGAATTACCGAGATGACAATTAGATTGAAGCCGAACTGCTTTGATGATCTTGTCGCCATTCTCGCCCTCTATCGACCAGGTCCTCTCGATGCGGGGATGGTCGATCACTATATCAACCGAAAACATGGACGCGAGCCGGTAACCTACCTGCACCCGCTGATGGAACAGGTGCTTCGCGATACGTACGGAATTATGATCTATCAGGAGCAGATCATGCAGCTGTCCCGCGAGTTGGCGGGGTACTCTCTCGGGGATGCTGATCTGTTACGTCGAGCCATGGGAAAGAAAAACCCGGAGGAGATGGCAAAGCAGGGAGGACGGTTTGTATCGGGGTGTCAGGAACGGGGTATCGCTGAGCCCATCGCGCGCCAGATCTTTGATCAGATGGAGACCTTCGCCCGATATGGCTTTAACAGAAGCCACTCAGTTGCCTATGCCTTGATTTCGTTTCAGACAGCTTATCTCAAGGCGCACTATCCGGTAGAGTTTATGGCAGGATTGATGTCGCATGAGCTTGATGACACTGATAAAGTTCTTAAAAATATCAACGAGTGCAAAAAGCAGAAGGTCCAGTTTCTTCCACCGGATGTCAACGAGAGTAGTGCCCGCTTTTCAGTCCAGAATAAGGCGATCCGGTATGGCCTCGCTGCAATTAAAGGTGTGGGGGAAAAGGCGGTTTCCTCAATAATCGAGGGGCGGTCGGGAGAAGGTACGTCGGATAAGAATAAATTCACGAGTCTTGATGATTTCTTATGTCGGGTTGATCCACACGCCCTGAACCGACGAGTTCTTGAAACGCTCATAAAAAGCGGAGCGTGCGACTCTTTTGGAGTCAGTCGCCGCGAATTGATGGAGACCCTCGAAGAATCCCTCAAGATAGCCCAGATTGAACATAAGGAAAAAAAATCAAAACAGATATCTCTCTTCTCGATGTTCGATGAAGCTCCTCGATCCCGTCGAGGACCGCGAGGTATACCCGAGTGGCCAGTAACGCAGCGGCTCTCTTACGAACGAGAAGCGCTCGGATTCTTTATCTCGGGGCATCCTCTGGAGAAGTTCCGGTATGAATTGAAGTCAGGAGGGGCGGTAACGACTGATGATGTCAAGGCAGCACGAAAATCGGTTGATGTGCGGATGGGGGGAGTGGTTACCGCTTTAAAGCTCAAGAATACCAAGAAGGGTGACCGGTACGCCTCGTTCATTCTTGAGGATCACCTCGGAACGATAGAGGCGCTCGCATGGCCGGATACTTATCAGCGGATTGAGCCGGTGCTCTCGAGGCAGGATCCGGTACTCGTCATGGGAAAAGCTGATATTTCTGATGAACGGTGCACCCTGATAGTTGATCAGATGGAGTCGCTTGCGGACATTCGCTCCCGGGGGGCGAAGGCGGGGATTGTTATTTTTCGGGTCGATGATGACATCGTAGTCCGGGCGAAACGGTTCTCGGAGATAGTCCGCGGGTTCCCGGGCTCTTGCCCGCTTCAGCTGCGGTTACAGCTGCGGGAGGGAACCTGTGTCATAACGCCTCGAGGAGAGGGGGGAGCACCGATTACGGTAGCACCCTCGGAGGAACTCTGCGATCAGCTCGAAGAGCTTTTCGGGAGGCCGATTATTGGATTCACCACGGTTTGAGCGGTATCGAAGTTGAGGGTAAATGCGAAGGGGGAAACGATGGATAATCAGGGAAGACTACGAGTGCCCTTTACCAAGGGAACGTATCTTATTTTAGGGGCGATCGTGGGGGGGCTTATCTTTGCTTTCACTATTGGAAAGTTTTTGGGAGCGACGTTGGCTGGAAGTGCGGAGAGCGATGATGAGAGGGACATTCAGATCGATATCCGGTAATGGTGAGGCGAGAATTTGTGCCCAGTTTGGTGAGGCTTCAGACCCCCTCATCCTCAAGACCAATTAACTCAGCTTGTCTCTTCCTGATAGGATCTTGTTAGTTGGAACAGCTCAGCGGGGGGAAGGGGTGAACGATCTGTGCTCTGCGAGGTATTGAGGGAGGCGGGACCTTTTTGCAGAATGTAGTCAATTCGGTAAAGAGAATGCGGGCGAGTGGACGACTAACCTGGAACAGGCACAGAGATTGAGACTTCCTGATTGCAAGAGGCGGCGTTTTTTCCCGACAACACTCGATTAAGTTGATGTAAGGCCCAACCACTTCGATAAAGTAAAATGAATTTGTATCCGACCTAACTCCTGCGTGCCGAGAGAGACCTCCTCACGGCCTTACCCATCATGCTCAGCTCCTCTCAATGAGGGGCAGTATCAGAATAGAGAGAAATAGGCGAAGTCTTGCTTATCGCCATTGAAGTCCTTCTCGAGCATATATCCACATCAAGCCACATCTGCCGGCCGACTCCAAAATCGATCAAGGGCGGTTGATTCATACGAGAGGGGGGGGGTGGTGATCCTTTCAAGATATGATTGAACTCCAGCAAAAAGGGATGATCGCATCGAATCAGTCGGCGGTCCGCCTTCAAGAGAGGTAAACTTCAATCCTCGAAGGTCTGTCCAGTTTTTTGCAGCAAAGCTGCATGCATGAAAGGCTGTTCCAACCTTGAATTGCTCTTCATGCTGAATTGGATATCCCGATTTTCGCCGAGAATTAAGATAACTTTCAACGAGGCCATCGATATGGTCCATGACTTCATCAAGCCTCTCACCATCAATCGAGTTATCTCCCGCGGGTTTTATTTTTTGTCTCCGGGCCCACTCTACGAGAAAGTATCCGACTGACTTACCCACATCCTTCGCCGGATCACCGGTAGATGCGACTCTCCCGAGGTAATAGGCTGCCTGATTGTTGTCGATGACTCGGCAGCCAGCCTCCGTGCGAAACATATTTGAGGGATAAAGATCTCCGTGTATCATCCCGTCTTCAATAGAGGATGGATGACAGACAAGAAGGTTTCGATAAGCTGTGATCAAACCATGAATCTTTCGACTCAGCGCAGAGGGCACGGATTCGAGTCTTTGCTCGAGGACACGAATGTCATAACCGATATTATAGACTCGCTGTGCGTCATCACGATAAGTCGCCAGTACGCGGGGCTCCTTTTTTTCCGGTGGGAGTGCTTGCGTGTGAAAGTCGCTGAGAAGCTGACCGTGCTCCCTTACAAAGTCTCGGGAAGCCTGTGTATCGGAGAAAGTGGGTCCGTACCGCTGGTCTTCATCGTGGCTTCCGGCGAATGGATACAAAGCAAAAAAGTTTTCATTTCCAAAGCGACCCCACGCCTTTGGTAGGATCGCTTGCTCATGGAACCCATCAAGCGCTAACTCTGACAGAATCTCCTCAAGTCTATCCGGACCGCTCGCAATTTTAATTACAGATACGGGTTCCGATCTTGAATCTTTTAAAATTCCTACAAATGCTCGTGTTCCTGACGTCGTAGAGGGCCGCTCCAGCGACCATGTACCCCGTGAGGCGACATTATCAAGATTGGTTTCAATACCCACAATTTTTTCTAAAACAGCGCTGTACCACTCTTGGTCAAGGTCCGATGCCGGAAAAGGAGAGGGAAGGCTACCAAGATCCCGCAAGCCTCGTCTGAAAAATTCGTAGAGATCAGGATCCTCTCGGAGGAATGGAGTGGGCCTCTCACCGTGCTGGCGTATCAATGACTTAAATATCTCTCCTGGAGTCCTATCTCCGAATCGGGCAAATCGTTCATGAAGAACCTCGTTCAGTATCAGTTGAAATTGTTCATTGACGATCTTCTGTTCGATAACACCACCCCTTGCTGCCATTCCTTCAAATAATTTTGCCGCCTGATAGCGACAATAGAAGTCATGACTGAGACGAATGTAAGAGGTATCCCTCTCCGTTGCAGCGATAGATCGCTTCGGACGCTCTCTGTTCTGACTTCGTAGTTCCTCGATATCGTTTGCAAGGGAAGCAATACATCCCCGTATCAGTTTACCTATCCCCTCCGACGAAGTGCCCTCTAGTTCATTAGAAATCAATTGCAGAAAGGCTTCAAAACGATCATTCGCCCTTCGAGCCAGCCGCTCATACTCGCATTTTGTACGATCAGATAAAAGCGAAGCAGGAATTACCTTCACATTCTCGATGAAATTTCCCCGTTGTGTTCGCCGGTAATTAACCCAATACTCTTCGGGAACGTTCTTATCAATAAGATATCTCCGAAATTCATCAGAGGACATTTTGAGTGGTTCCTGGCACGAATCTATATTCATGAGGCTCCAGTTCGGCCCTGGTCGAGAATACGCGCGCTCAATGTGAAGGATCAGCTTAACCAGCTCTTTTTGCTCGGAAGAGATCGGGGTACTCCTTTCGGTTTGACGGAATTCGCTCTGAGCAAACAATGTAAGTCACTCCCTAAATATTATTGGTAATAATGAGAGGCTGGTCAGGATTGACAAAACCTCTGACTTCCACATCGATCATCGAAATACCGGCAACTAATTAAGGTATAAAGGGAGATAGCCCATAGAGGCCATGCTCCTTGATGTAATCAAAAACTCGAGGATCTAATCCATCCGGATCATTTCCATCCAAAAGAGACCTCCTCACTGTGGTTGAACTCGTTGGTGACAACTTGACATCTGTCCAATGTATCGAATGTCTCTGGGGCCCGCGGATGTGGTCTGATTCCGCAAGGTCTTTCAGACTTGTGTATCCGTCTCGAGAGCAGGCTATTATCTCAACCAGGGAATGCAACTTCTCCGGATTTTTCCAGCGTGGCAACTGGGCAATACAATCCGCACCAAGAATCAAGAATAATGTTGCAAAGTCAGGAGGAATTTCTCGTTTGATATGCTCGATTAGATCAACCGTCCGGTCCAAAGTCTCGTCTCTAAGCTGGACGGGAGACACGAATAGTCCAGGATGATCGGCAAGCGCAATTTCAAGCATCGTAAGACGCTCTGCGGGAGATCCAGAGGGCGAGTGTTCTTTAAGAGGGTTCTGGTTGGTAGGGATGAAAATAACAGCTTCAAGATCGTGCTTTTCCCGAATAATCTCGGCAAGGTGCACATGCTCAGTGTGAACTGGATCGAAACTTCCGCCCAGTATACCAACGCGTCCCCGAATAGCTCGTAAATTGGTGAGAAGGGGCTCGTGCGGAATGTCACTTATCTGTCCGGTATTGAAGGAATCCTTTCGCCACTCTCGTGATTGAGCGATAGCCATACTGAGGAGCTTTCCGTGACTCGCGTATAACGACTCAGCTACTTGATGTGTTACTGGTGCCCATTTGAGCCCACTATTCTGATTTTCGGGACAAAGATTTTGTTGAAGAGCAGGATGACCCTCGCTCAAATGAAAATGAAAGGCGTTTGTCTCGACCCACGCATGATCGGTGATCCTGGGATCGGCTTTATCGGATCTCATTCGGTCGCCGACTATTCCCTGATAAACGGGATCCGCCGAGATGCAAAAATCCAGGAGGTTCATTCCTGTCTCCTCGCAGAGCTCTCGAAGCGCAGTGGTCAACGGGGCTTCGCCGGAGTCAACAAATCCACCTGGGAGTGCCCATTCCCCAGAGGGACGACGAACAAGGAGGACCTGTAGCTCTCCCCCATATTCTCGGGTTACAATGGCGTCCGCTGCGTGATTAGGCCCCCATTTTCCGAGTGCCGCCCGACCTGAAATCCCGACCCTTCCCAAGGGATTAAGAGGACGACCGGTTTCGGGATCGTGCTTCAACTTACCCTCGTAGGAATGCCTTTCAGGGGCGGCGAATAGTTCAGCAAATTCCTCTTTCGTGAGGTTCTCTGGGTCTGCATATCCTAAATTGTTCTTTGTTCGATCATTGCGAATCACCGAAGGGGACGTGTATTCCGATGGTGCATATTCTGGATAATCCTTGGACCATGAACGGTTATGAGGAGCTACATGGTCTCGTGGAGGATACTCGCGAGCCACGGGAATGCAATCGATGATCGATGAGCGCCGAAAAGTGGAATCTTCGTTAACAAACCGTGTAAGATCAAGCATCTGAGCCTGTATCGCACCTTCAGGTGTGTCTTGTGCAGTATCGATCATGTTACCTCCGTGAAGGATTTCACTGACTAGCGTTCTATGCCTCGATGTCGCTCGTTATCGCGAGATCGTAAATCGCCACGGCTTCGACAGCGCTCACGGAGGATGTCGTTGCTGTATACTGCTTCTATCTGGTGTCCTCGAAGCTCACGAAGAAGAGATATTTCCGCCTCTGGTGTTTGGTCAACGGCTCTGCACGCATCAAGAATAATTCTCGTTTTCATACCAAGAGCGGAAGCATCAATGGCCGTTGCTTTGACGCAATAATCTAGAGCGAGTCCACAAACATCAACCTCAATATCCGTGAGTGGCTCGCCGTTTTTGACGGACTCTCGGATCAGGTGCGCTCTGAGCCCTGTATCCTTAAGGTGAGCGTTATCAAAAAACGCACTATATGAATCGATCACAGAATCAATTCCTTTTTGTGCAACAAAATCTGCCAGAGCAATCCGAAGTTCAGAATGAAATTCACATCCATGAGTACCCTGAACGCAATGGCGAGGCCACAAGATTTGGTCGCCATGCTCAGTTTTAATTGACTCGAATGGCTTTCCACCTTCATGATTATCAGCGAAGCTGACATGATCGCTCGGATGAAAGTCCTGCGACAGAACGATCAGATCATATTCGCCATGTGCCATGAGGTTATTTACCACTGGCACGATCTTATCTCCATCGGTTACTGCGAGAGCGCCGCCGGGACAGAAATCATTTTGAACGTCAACGACAATTAATACCTTCATATTTTCTCCTTTCCTGTTACAGATATCCGTGCGACATCGGCATGCGTCTTCCGACACCGAATGCGCGCGGTGTTACTCGAATTCCCGGGCTGGCTTGCCTCCTCTTCCACTCTGAGCGGTCTAACTTTCGATAGACATTCCGAATAAGGTCCTCTCCGTACTCCTCAGAGAAGCAGTTCAGCGCATCGGAAAAGCTCAGCTGCCCTTCAACTATCCCGCGGACAAGTGGGGCGATATGCTGGGGGTCATCTCCCATCACATCTGCATCGACCTGGCTTTCCTTTAATTCTGCACTCGGGGGACGATTTATTGTCGTCCAAGGTATAATTTCGCGCCCGGCTCGGTGATTAATAAACCGTGCGAGGGCAAAGACGCGATCCTTGTCGACGTCTCCCAGAACACTAAATCCTCCGACCATGTCGCCGTAGATGGTGCAATTATCGAGTGCGAGCTCAGTCTTGTTTCCGGTGTTCAGTACCAGCCCCTGCGAACGATTTGCGTAATACATGAGGTAGATCATCCGGAGCCGAGCTTGAATATTTTCCTCGGAAGCACCAACTGGCATCGTAGCTAATTCGGTGTCTTCGTCGAGAGTAGCGATGGATGCCGAAAAAGCCCGTTCAATCGAAACACTTTTGAAGGAAATGGCGAGGTTTTGGGCAAGAAGTGCCGCATCGCCCTTTGTCTCCTCCGAGTTATAGCGAGAGGGAAGAGTTATGCCACAGACCCTTTCAGCACCGAGCGCTTCTACCGCAAGAGCGGCAACGACTGCCGAATCAATTCCCCCACTTAGTCCGATGAATGCGTGCTTAAGGTTCGCCTTGTTTATGTTTCCGACCCGGGTGAAGTAGTCTTTAATACCAAGCACAAGAGCCTGATACAGCTCTTCGACCTCCTCAACCGGAGGAAGTTCAAGCTCCTGTGGAGCAAAAATATCCGAGATTAGAAGCTGCTCGCTGAATCCCCGTCCTATCGCAGAAAGTTGCCCCTTTTGATTCATAATCATACTTCGGCCGTCGAAGATGACCTCTCCGTCGAAACCATCAAATCCTCCAACGAGATTTGCATAAATCATCGGGACCTTGTGCGCAGCGGCCGTTGATGAGAGCAGCTGGTGACGTATCGGCAACTTGCCGATATGGAACGGAGATGCGGATAGGTTGACGATCAGGTTAGCTCCCGAATTGACCAGTTCCCTCGTGGGATCCGTCTGGTATCCCGCGCTCCAGAGGTCCTCACATATCTCGGTTCCTAAGGTGACTGACCCTATCGTCCACACGTGAGAGCCGCGAGATGGGGCAAAGTAGCGATCTTCAAAAAAAATATCGTAGTTGGGTAGGAGTGCCTTGTCCTGGGTTCCGAGCAATTCGCCATCGTGGATGATTGCAGCCGAATTGTAGAGCATCGGCCTTCCTCCCGATCGCATCGCTGAAGGATCAACATCAACGAACCCCACAACGACGGTTAAGCCCATACTAGCCTTTTTAATCTGCTCGAGAGCTGCAAGGTTTGCTTCGATGTATCCCGGATTCCAGAGCAGATCCATCGAGCAATACCCAGGAATCGCCAGTTCTGGAAAGACAACCAGGTCAGCGCCCTGATCGCGGGCATCATTGATATACCTGATAATCTTCTCTGTGTTGGCGGTTATCGCACCGGGTTCGGTTGATATTTGCGCTATGGCCACGCGATACGGCGTTCCTGTGGTAAGCAGGCTCCGGCTTACCAACTTCGCGGATTCGGGGATCTCCGTAGATGATGCCCTTTCGAACAAACGCTGAGCGTTTTGCTCGGAGGGCAATGACGCGGTCGACCGATTTCCGGTTTGCATGACAGAAGAATCTAGTCGCTCTGGACCCATGTTACCCCCTCTCCACCCAAAGTTAATTCGCTTGATTGGCTCTCTTTCGGGTAGTTCAGAACTTTTCCACTCTGGAGCAGCGGAACAAGGCGATCATTGGGACTCTCTGGCCTTCCTACTTTGGAGACTGGCACCAGCGAATCGGGTGAGTCTCCGACGGCGATGACATCCATCGTTGCAGCTCTACAGGGCTTGGTTATCGCCCCGACCAGAAGGGAGTCGAATAGCGTTGTCTCCAATCTTTCCTCGGCTGCAATGAATGCAGCCACTTTTTTCGGGTCGGCAAACCCACTCGAAAGGATTATTTTTACGTCGGTGTATCCGTGTTCATCGAGGTGTTTGCGAAGGGCGTAAACGCCAGAGACGGTGACACCATTGCCGTACCAATACTTCGCCTCTGGATCTTTCGCGTCGGGCAGGTCGATCCCTTTTGACCGCCATTCCATGGCTCCAGGACAATCAGCAGATATTAGTGCTCCCTGGGCCAGGTTTTCACCACAGGTGTCAACCCGAACCGCCTGCAGTCTTCCTTCCAAGGCTTCAGCGACGGCGAGGGCATCATCAAGCTCACGATTGTTGTAATCAATAAGAGAAACTCGAGGAACGTTCGGGGGCATGTGTCGGTTGAAGGCGAGGGTCGCCTCAACAACTGCATTATCAGGGCCGTACCGCCACGCATAAATGTTCTCCAAAAAGTGGGGAACGGTTCCCACTCCCTCCTTTTGGAATGGCGATGCTCCATTATCAGTTGAGCATTCTGATGCACCACCAGCGAAGGCTGCAGCGGATATATCGACATCGTCCCGATAGCTCCAGTGCCGAGCCCCGCCATAAATGATCGGTCTCTCTCCAATGAGAGTCCTTACCTGTTCCATGGTGTCTTGAGCGAGCTCGAGATTGACCTTACTGATACCCTCATTTAATCGCGTGGTCTCGCCGGATATTGCGCCGAGATAGAGGGTCTCTAGAAGAACAAGGTCCTGAGCTTTACCCTCAAAGACCATCACGGTTTGCCGGGGATCATATGAGCTGCCCTCAGGAAGAGCGTGTACACTCCCGCCGTACTCTTGAATCTTTGAGTATTTGAGGAGCATCGCAAGGGCCTCCTCAATTCCTCCGATCTCTCCGGGACCTTTGCGGACGAAAACCTGAGCCTTGATCCACGGATTAAGTCCATCCCCTTCGAGGGTTTGTAGAGTTCGGTGAAAATACTTATCTGAATGAGGCTCACACAAGGCAGGAAGATGCTCATTGATGGACTGAATCCGATCCTTCAGCGTGGATGATGATATACCAATATTGAGAGAATCATCCGAAAGATATGATCTCTCAGGTAATTGATGGCTCTGTACACCGTCTCCAATATTCATAGAAATGCTCCTTTTCCAAACCAACGACGTGTTGTGTTTTGAGCATTGCTAATTTGGGAATAAAACGGCTACTAAGTGCTATAATTAGCAGTTTAGGAGATAAATAGCTGGTATAAATAGCACTCTAGAAGGGCTATTCGTTTTCATCGGCCAAAAAGCGCATTTTTCTCTGATATTTGAATGTTTACGGGTCCCATCACCAAACTAACTTAGGTAGTAGTCGCATCTTGAGAAAATTATCGGTTTGTATCGGGAAATCCGGCATAAATAGCGAGATAACGGAGGAATCCTAAGCGGGAAATAGCTCGAGTAGATGAGCTGCGCGATATGCTGAGGTGATAAGCTGAGCGCAGTAAAGATTTGGGAGGTAATCAAGAAGCTCGTTCAGAGCGACCCATGTAAGCCGGTTGTGGTCAGCATTAGCGAAGTTCACCTCGGCGAGAAGAGGATATACCACCTCAGGAGTGATTCCGGGAGAGACAAAGTATTTGCCACCAAGTGCGACTGTTTGTCTCAATGATCTTTCTCCATACATGTGGTTGAACGATGAACGGCCGAACTCAAGGGCATCAGGGAAAGTCTCTATGGATTTTGGAACTCGTACCGTTGGAATTGTTGCTAGTCGAGGAGAACCCGTCTTTTCTTGAACTGCGGGTAGATCGACCAGTTCCAGACCGACGACTATCTGCCGCTCTCCATTTCTATCCTGCACCTTTGCAATCGGGAGAATTGTTATCGATTGGTGAGATAGGCCTCTCTCTGCACTTGGCTCTACATATTCGAGAATCCTTTTTCGGGGTACATTCTGTCCTCGACATTCTTCATCGAATTCTCGGCGAATAACTTTAAGTTCGGCTGGTTCCTCCTTTGTTGCTCGTTCAAATCGTCTTGGAACCCGAATAGCGGTTAGTTCTGATAGCCCCAACGACGGAACAATGTTCTTCTGCTGAATGAGTGATACCGGCTCGCCTATCCATGCACCAAATGGTAATCCGAATTCGAGGAGTAACTGATAGACCTTTCTTTCAAGTCGTGCATCTGAGAAATGACCAACCTGTGCGCCTTGCAGCACCTGTACTGCTTCGAGCGCAGAAACTGAATAGGTGGTCCCAAAGGAGCCATTCGAGGAGATGTTTTGAGGCAGTGAAACGGTAAAGTTCGGTGGCAGGTTTCCCCACGGTACTTGTACTGCGTTCGATTCGACTAACTCATCGATAAGGTAGGGGCAGGGAAAATAGCTTGAGGTTCGCTTTATTTTAAATTCAGGTGGAAGAGGTCTTCCCGTCACTCTTTCGTAAGTCGCCCCGATAGGCGAGGAAGTCTGTGTAAATTGTGAATGACCGGATGAATCTCTGATAGCCGCCAATTGTTCGGCCACATAGCCACCGGTCTGTGATTCGTCGAGATTGTGATGAACGGTGATGATTGGTCGAGGGAATACACGACCCCAGACATAGAGCCGTTGTCCCACAACCGAAAAGGGAATTATATCCTGAGTGATCCCGGGTCGAGACGCGACTTCAAAAGTGGCTCCCGTTGGGACGTCTCGATAGTGGCGCACCGCTACGAATTGATGTTCAGAGGATAAGACTTTTCTCGGTAAAATCCGGGTACCCGCTCCGTCGCCTACTTTTTGCCATACAGAGAGAAAATTTGATGGAAACCGAAGGGGTCTGCCGTCAACCTCATGTATCGATATTCCCGCTTCTCGATGTTGTCTCTCTAGATAGGGATTGAACTCAGGAGCTGCGTAGATGAGTCGAAGTCCAAATTCGCTCCCCAGTTTGGTTCTCCCATCGGCATCGTGAAGGGTATAGGGACGGTCTCGCTCCTGAGGATATGTGGGGAGGTAAGGATACTTCAACAAGAACTCGGCGACGAGGTCTGCTGGTGCCTCGAAGCAGGCACGAGTATTGACTGGTAATTGAGCTTTTACCAAACCCCATGAATCACGTGACACCGATATTTCATTTGGATTATCGCAGAAGCTTCGAAAAATATCGGCAGGCGTCTTTCGTGAAAAAAGGGTAAAGTGATCATCATTGCCCAGGTAAATTCGCACATTTCCTTGATATGATGGAGCGATGGTATCGCGAATGATGAGGATTCCGCCCTCTTTTAGCGCATCTACCTTGCGACAAAGATATGTTTGGATCATCCGTTGGGGATTCTGACCCGATAGCGCGATTTCAGGTAAAACCCCTTGCAAAACTATCGCGTCCGCTTGAAATGGCAATCTTGGATCAAGATAAGAATGAGCGTCGATTAGGTTATATCTTCGACCTTGTCTCAATTCTCTTGAATCTGAGTGAGGAGCAGGCTGAGCATAGATAGTTGCGCCGGTGAGTGTCGCAATGCTCAGACTCAACTGTGAGGAAGAAACTACATTTACTAAGCCATCACTGACCGGAAGATAAGGAAGGAGGCCTGCCACTTGGGTCTTACGAAAAGCGGCGAGTTCTCCATAATTTCGACGATTTTGGGCGTACGAATCCTTCCCCGATTCACTGCGAGGGGGGAATGTGTGCCAGCGAAAGGGTATTGCCACCGAGGGGCGCGACTCCCCCTTAATTGATTCGGTAAATCCAGATCCGGCATCTTCAAATCCACGCCGTTCGAGCGCGGCTTTTGCTGCTAGCCAAATTCCTTTATTCAATCCAACACAAGGTCGGTCGGTTTCCAGTGGAATAATGTCCATGAGGACGAGAGCGATTATCGGTTCGGAATGACAGAGGTCTTTGATGCGCTCAATAATGAGGTCAAATGCTCTCCCCGGTAATTCTTGATCTCGAGCATTATCGCGAACGAACAAGCGGATAAGCCGATGATGATTGGAGCTCCCTTCGAAGAGGGCATCGGGTATACGATGGTCGGGTTGTTCAGCGGTCCATTCTGGAAAGTTTTCTTTACCCGCTATGACCAGCCCGAACCCGAGGATCTCCTTTCGTGTGGGCGATCTAGCATCCGGATCACCCCTGAGAAGCACCACCGAGGCGCCGGGCCGAGTGACGAGGTCCCACGTCTTTGCGAAGGTATCTGGAGGTAAGCCTGGGTGCGCCTCATTCATTGAGGCCATCTCTTCTTGGGTGAGTCGTGATAACGTAGCGAGGAGGGTAAGCGCTTTTTGTTGGTGTTCCGATAGCTCGGGTAGCTCTTGACCTGGCGCGGGTATCGGAACCGACTCAAGTGAGGTAAGAAACGCTTCAAGTTCGGACGGCTTGAACGAGCGCAAACATTGAAATTCCTCAACGGAGATCTCGAGGGCATCAGTTATCGGGCGGGGGGTCGGTAGCTGCATATCATTAAAAGCAGCCGAAGTGTTCGAGTCGGAGCCACGGGTATGTTCATCCGAGAGGTCAGAGAGGCTGACCATACGCTAACCGCCAATAAAAAGGGGAATCAGAGACTGAACGGATGCTCAGAAATGTCACAGCCCTACAGGCCCCCTTAGTATATGCTGGGCTTTAATCTGACTCAATACGACCACTTCGGTCGACAGAAGACGTGTCGTCAGGGAAGAATCGAACCTTCGGATAACGAAATTTTGTAAGCGTTCTGATAGTTTGTATAGAATTGCCGAAGAGTTGGTACATCTGTTGAACTATCTGTGAAATCTCCTCGGGGTTGTGTACTTCAACGTTTATCTCGTATCCCCAGGTACCGAGGCAGGCGATAAGGGTCGTGATGTGGGGGTTGGTGTTGCAAAAACCGGTGATCTTCGCCGTCAGCGCGACATCGAGAGTGCCTGTGTATACCAGCAATTTAAAGCTGTGCATGGCGAATTTCGATGCATCGACACTGTATATTTGACCGCTTATGACCCCGTTTTCCCTCAGTTTTTTAATTCGAAGCTCGACCGTGGAGAGAGGCGCCTGAATTAAAAGGGCTATTTGGCGGTGCGATAGGGTACCTTTCGAGGTGAGGGCGATAAGGATTCTGCGATCGAGCGAATCAAGGATAAAAGGGTCCCGGGCATCGAATGTTACACGGATTGGTTTTGCAGTTGTCTTTCTCGAGGTCAAATAGCGACGAGGAAAGACGGTTGATGAAATTTGAACCGATATCGCCTTGTCCCGAAAAATAGCGCCGTGCTTCTGGGATAGCTTGTCAAGAAGTACCGTCAACTCGCCGAGTCTGTTGACCGCGATACCCACGCTGTAATGGTACTCACCGCCAAACTCTCCTACCCACAAAACCATGGGATCTGCAAGAAGCGTTCGGATGAGAGCATCGTGTGAAGCTCGCTTTTCCCCCCCTACCGTGAAAAAGATGCTGTAAATAGTAAGACCGAGACGGTGAAGGTTCACGAATGGAACAGGGCTTATAATATCTCGCTCGATAAGGGAACGGAGAGCGTATCGGATAGTATGGTCTCGGAATCCAGTCTCTTTCCGGAGCAGTTCCATCGGAGCATCAGCTCGGAGCTCTATAGCGGCAAGTACACGGGATTCTTTTTCGGTAAGCTTCATCTGCCTATCTCCAAGAGTTCTTATCGTAATGTACCTGAGCTGAGCGCCCCGAGCCACCCGTCTGCAAATAGGGGGGAGCATTATACCGATATGCGTTCGATCTCCATATGCGAGAAATCTGGTATCAGGCACGTGTAAGGACAGGGAACGCTCCTTCAATCTCAAAAGGAGGAGCCGTCGAGGAGACGATCCGATGAGACTTGTATTGACTCCGCTAAGAGCAGGAATAAATTCAAAATCAACTAAAAAAAATTGACCTTATCCTTCACATAACCTTTCTGCCCGCGTGAGTTAGCATGATATCGGTGAGCGATCTGCCATTCTTTTCGGCCAAGCTATTGATAACATCTCCGAGAGGCTCGGCAAGCGAGACGAGATGAATGAGGTCACCCCGAGCCCTTCTGAGAGGTATTGAGTCAGAGACGAAGATTTCCGATATCGGCCGAATAGCTTTACCATTGACTACCTCTCGGTCGCTCCGAAAGCTCTCGATTGCATCACCAGAGAAAATCCCGTGGGTTGCCCCCGCGATTATCCTCTGTGCGCCCACATTGAGGAGAGTCCTCGCGGCCATCCTCATCGTGTGACCTGTGTCGATCATGTCGTCAAGTATGAGAACAGTTTTACCGGAGAGATCGATTCTACCACCCCTCATGTGAACGCTGTTCACCTCATTCACTTCAACCCTATCTTTGGACATTTGAAGGAAGGTGGTCGATTTTCCCAAAATCTCGCAGATGAGAGATCTGGTCCTGTCATCCTTCAGCCGTTTGCCCATGCCTTCATCCGGGAGAGCAACAACAAAATCGGCGTCAGGGAATCGCTCCGCAACCTCCCGTGCTATCATAGGCAGCGCTGATAGATTAGATAAGGGAACGTCTGAAAAACCCTCGGCTTGACCAGCATGAAGGTCGAAGCAAACGAAATGATCAACTCCTTGCGACTGAAGTATCCGCGTGATGGCAGCTGCTGATATCGGAATTCCATCGCAGACTCGCTTATCACCCCTCTGGTAGGGGAAACTCGGTGCAATGACGGTAATTCGGGAAGCTCCCGACCGTCGGACGGCGTCCACTTGGAGCATAAGCTCGATCAAAGGATCGTTCGTTATGCCATCTGACTGATAGATGAGGAATACATCTTTCCACATCATGCTTGAGGAGAGAGTGGGCATTATTTCGCCGTTAGCAAATGAGGTGAGGACAGCACGTGATGCCTTCACTTGACTGGTGTGAGCAAGCTTTCCAAAGAAATGTGGTTCGAGTGCTCCTGCGACGATTGCTGCGGACGAAATGGGCTTCTCGCCTCCGGATAGATCACGCTCAAGCGGATCCCCTTTCGCCCCTAGCCTCTCTTCTCTCCAGAGTTGGGCCTCGAGAGCACTGACGACCTCGAATTTACCTCCCCCAATAAAGATGTGTGCATAGTCCTGAGATGCAAGTGATTGATCGAGCAGATTTTCTATCTCTGAGGCAGATTCAATATCGTCTGGCAGAGGTCCTGAGTTTCGGAGAGTAATCCGGGTTGGCTTGTTGATTTCTTGACATCTTCCGGGTTGCACAGTTGTACCAAGGATCGGATTCCGGTGAAATGAAGCGTCATCAAAGTTATCCGTTCGACCCGTTGAGTCTGGGCAAATGTGGCTAGTATTCATTATTTTAAGTTTTTAATATGGGTTTTCCAAATGGGAGAAGCGGGGATTGTATATCGATTGTGAGATAATGTGACCAATTACTCTCATAAATATCAGTATACATGGCTAGTTCTGTTCATTAGCTCATTCCTTCATGGAAGATCTTTTAGGCAGTTTTTGGTGGATCTTTAGCGAGGAGGATTTTCGAAGGGGGTGGTATGAGAGGTTCATCAGCATTGTGTTACTCTTCGATCTGCCTTTCAGATGATGATATCCTCTCTGGCGCTCGAAGTATGATCCATTTCACCTGAACTACCATGAAAGCCATCGTCCTACACAACCTTGCTATCCGTCAGTCGGGTCGGTCCCTTTTTGAGGGAGTATCTCTGGTGATCAGGGAGGATGAGCGGGTTGGTCTGATTGGGAGGAATGGATGCGGGAAATCGACGCTTCTGCGAATAATGTCGGGATTGGTTGAGCCGGATGAGGGTAGTGTTACCGTGTCCCCGGCATTATCGCTCGGGATGCTACCTCAAGAGAGCGAGACGATTTCGCCGGGGGTCTCGATCCAGGAGTGGATGACTGAGCGGCTGGGAGGTACTCTCTCGCTTGAGGGGCAGACGGCTCTCTCTCGGTGTGGTTTTCGCGATATTGAATCGGGGGCGGACATCCTCTCCGGGGGATGGAGGAAGCGGCTTGATATGGCGCTTTTGCTGGCGCAGTGCCGTGATGTTCTCCTGCTTGATGAACCGACGAACCACCTCGATACCGAGGGGCTTTTGTGGCTTGAGGCTACCCTCTCCCGTCATCGGGGTGGCTTCGTCATGGTTACTCACGATCGCTCGATGCTTGAGCGAAGCTGCAATCGTATCGTTGAGATTAATCCGGCATTCCCCGGAGGGCTTCTCGATGTGAGTGGGTCGTATCGGGTGTTTCGGGAACGCCGAGAGGAGGTATTACAATCGTTGGTGGCGGAGCAGCAGCGGATTCGCAATCGCGCGCACCGTGAGCAGGAGTGGCTTCGAGCGGGGGTTAAGGCGCGCACAACAAAGTCGCAGGCCAGAATTGACCAGGCTCACGAGCTTCAGGCGAGGCTAGCGGATCTCAACCGTCGGGTGCGAACGGAGCGCTCCACGACGATATCATTTGAGAGTTCAGGTCATCGATCCGGTGAGGTAATTTCTCTTGTCGATGTCTCCCTTGAGCGGGGTCAGCGACGATTATTTTCGGGGGTTACGCTATCACTTAATGCTGGTGATGCCCTCGGCATTGTTGGGCCAAACGGCAGCGGTAAATCCTCGCTCCTGAAGCTTCTGGCGGGAGAGCTTCCTCCAACGTCGGGAACTATCGCTCGAGGCGCATCACTCTCGCTTTCGTACTTCGACCAGCATCGAGCGGCGATTGATCCCATGCTTACGCTGAGCAAGGCGCTCGCGCCAAACGGTGATCAAGTGGTCTTTAGCGGTCGAGCATATCCCGTCGCTGCCTGGGCGGATCGTTTTCTGTTTACTCGTTCTCAGTTGATGTCGTCGGTTGGTTCACTTTCAGGAGGGGAGCGTGCGCGGCTCCTCGTCGCGCGATTAATGCTTAGTAATGCATCGCTTCTTATTCTCGATGAGCCGACGAACGATCTTGATATCGCAACCCTAGAGGCGCTTGAGGAGGCCCTTTCAGAGTATGCGGGGACTATTGTGATGGTGAGTCACGATCGATTTTTCCTGAGTGAAGTGTGCTCCGGATTTGTGGGCCTTGATGGGAGAGGAGGGCTGACGGCATATGCATCGTATGAACAGTGGGAGGAGGATTTTCGGCATCGTGGGCCCGGAAGTGCCGGAGCGGAAGAAGGGGTGGCCACTCAGGGAGGGGCTTCAGAGCGGCCGATCCGCAAGGGGCTCGCACCCGCGGAGCGGAAGGAACACCAGGCGCTTGAGCGAAAGATAGCGCAGATTGAGCAGACGTTAGCAGAGTTGTCAGGTCAGCTTGAAAGGGCTTCGGCCACAGGAGTAGGCAATATCGTGACCCTCGCAGAGAATATTCATGAGACGCAGCAGCAGCTCGATAGCCTAATTGAGCGGTGGGGGGCGTTGGAGGAGTTGAGGATGGGGTGAGAGGGCACTCTGATTTATGTTCGCACCGTCGGATGCTGACTCTCTCAGGGTTGATTCTATGGAGAAATAAGCGAAATTAAGGGTAAATTCGGTCGAAAAAGACCTCGAGGGGTTTAACGTTTCTTAACTTTTGAGGTTCCGGTCCTGGGTGCTTTCGGTCATAGGTTCCCTCCCGCCAATGTGTGTAAACTTTCGGATAAGCGCCTAAAATATTTCAATTGGGCCATTTTTACCCTATGATAGAGGGAAGGGCGGATAAAAGGTGAATGAGTACCCGGACCGCGGAGCTACCAGCTTCAGGTAGCTCCGCGTTGACGGAAGGGGGTAGTGTCGGAGGGGGCAGTGACTCAGAGGCAAGGTTCGAGAAACAGAAATTTTGCTGAAAGGGAGGGATTATCGCTGCCACCAATTCCTCGGCAGGGCCAAGATCCATCGCAGGGCGCACCAGAGAAGGCCCAATCAGAGGGGTGCCGTCCTATCAGCTTTGTGATTAGACAAACCCAAGGTCCCGGTGTTAGTGGAGAGGAATCGTTGGCGGTGCTGCCGGGAGCATCCGACGAACCGCCAGATTGGCTGGAAAACGGAGAGCCTCCCGATATCGATTCCGATAAAGTAACGCAATGGATTGAGGACTCTCGCAGCCAGCAAGGATTCTGCACGTTAGTCGATGCCAGGGAATTTGTGGAAAAGATGAGGATTCTTCGGGAACAACTTAAACTCCCAAGAGCGGAGGAAGAACCGGAGGGTGCCCCGTAAAGTTGAATCCTCTATCCCATACTCGCAGTGTTTAATAATAGGCGGTTACCCTTAGGAGAGCCCCCGATCAGTCGATTGGCCGCTGGTCCGGTGGACGAATCATATCAAAATGCTCGATACCCACATCGAGATAGCTCTCCGAGGTAACCTCAAAACCGAATGCCTCGTAAAACCGCCGAAGATACGACTGTGCTGATATCTTAATCGGTGGATTGTCGAACTGGTCGCGAATAAATAACAGAGCCTCGTTGATAACCCTCTTCCCCAAACCGGTTCCTCGCCATGGGGCGGTAGTGAGGACGCGCCCGAATGATGCGAATCGGTTGTGCTTCGTGTTCGGAGGGAGGACCCGTAGGTATCCTGCTAAGGAGAGGCTTGGCCTCGTCGAGTCAGCACAATCCCACATGATACCGTGCCACGCGATCTCATCGTATTGGTCGGCGTCGAGATAGTTGCACTGTTGCTCTAAGATAAAAACTTCTTGGCGCGCCCGCATAATAGAGAGCAGTTCGCGGGGGGCAAGGTCGGCGAGGGTGGCCCATTGAAGGGGACGCAGAGGGGGACAGATCACATTCATCCTCAGAGGATACCGGGTGATCATAACGCTATCAAGATTGCGAGATCTGCTTTCGGCTTTACCCCAACCTTGCACCCCCCACCCCGATCAGCTACCCTCCACGCAACAATAGTTTCAATTTACCGCTCAAATCATGAAGATAGTTATCACAGGAGCTGCTGGATTTATCGGTTCTCACCTTGCCGAACGGCTGCGGGGTGATGGGTGTGATGTGGTGGGGATTGATAGTTTTTCTGACTACTACGATGTGGGGCTGAAGGAGCGGAATACCGCTGAGCTTGTTCAGCAAGGGATTAAAGTGGTGCATGCTGACCTTGCCGCTTCGGTGGATGAGGGGGTTATTCGTGAGGTTCTTCGAGAGGCAGAGGTGGTCGTTCACCTTGCGGCACAGCCGGGTATTTCCGCGGTAACTCCGTTCGATGATTACTTGCGTAACAATATCATCGCCACCGAGCGGCTTCTGATGGCGTGTGAGGGTGCCTCTAATCTTAACCTCTTCTTAAACGTGGCGACATCCTCGGTGTATGGGTTTCACGCGACCGATAGTGAAGATGTGGCTCCTCGTCCAGCGTCGTGGTACGGGGCGACGAAGTTAGGAGCAGAGAGTCTCGTCATGGCCCGTTTTCGAGGGGCGGGATTCCCCGCAACCTCGTTCCGTCTCTTTTCGGTTTATGGCCCGCGTGAACGGCCTGACAAAGTCTTTCCGATCCTTACCAAGGCGTTGCTCAATGATACTGACTTTCCTCTCTTTGACGGAAGCGAGCATCACCGTCGTAGTTTTACCTTTGTCTCCGATATAGTTGATGGATTAGTCGCCGCCATTTCGCAACGCGATCGGGTGGTAGGTGAAATTTTCAATATTGGAGCTGATACGAGTATCACAACGGGAGAAGCAATCAGCATCGTTGAGCAAATAGTGGGTCGAGCGGCCCGGATTAAGCGGTTGCCACGACGGCCGGGGGACCAGCTTGAGACCCGAGCCAATATAGAGAAAATTCGACGGGTGCTCGGGTACCAGCCGAGAGTGAACCCCGCAGAGGGGCTTGCCCAGTATGTCGCATGGGCCCGGGCACGGTAGTCGAGGGGTATGCTAAAGCAACCAAGTAACGGGATGCATCCCCTCAGCATGTGTTTCGCAAAGAGTGGATTGCCTCTGCTCTGCCTCTTTTCCTATCCTCGATGAAAGCAAGGAGGACGGGGAGGACCACGAGAGTGAGCGCGGTGGATGATATGATCCCGCCGATGACGACGGTAGCAAGTGGCCGTTGAACTTCCGAGCCGGTTCCTTGGGAGACTGCCATAGGAATAAATCCAAGTGATGCGACCAGCGCTGTCATCAGGACAGGACGAAGTCGAGAGACCGATGCTTCGATGATGCTAGTTGCTGGATCATCGGCGTCGGCTGTACGACCCTTTGCGAAGCTCACTAGTACTAAGCCATTGAGAACGGAGACCCCACATAGAGCAATAAAGCCCACGGCGGCCGATATTGAAAGAGGTATACCGCGCAGCCACAATGCAAGCATTCCACCTGAAAGCGCGAACGGAATACCGGTGAAAACGAGCAGGGAAAGGGTCAAGGACCGGAGCGTCACCATGATAAGGATAAATATTGCGCTAAGGACCAGCGGTACGATCACAACAAGTCGAGATTGAGCCGAAAGGAGATGTTCAAATTGACCGCCCCACGCAATCCAGTACCCCTCGGGAAGGGGAACACTTGCTGCGATCCGCGACTGAGCCTCTGCAACAAACGATCCGAGATCGCGATTTCGAACATTAGCGGTAACAACGCACCGTCGCTTGCCGTCCTCGCGGCTGATCTGATTGGGCGATTCGATAATCGCGATGTCACTCACCTCTCCGAGCGAGATGGAGGGCCGGTCGGTGACCTCCGGTTTGATAGTTGAGTGTCGAGAGAGGAGGGAGGTGGTGGCCTCCCGGTCCTCAGAGGCAGGGAGAGGGATTGGGAGATTGGCAATCGCGCGTCTGTCTGTTCGGAGGGAGGGGGCAAATCGGAGAACGATCGGGATACGGCGATCGCCTGAAAAAAAGGTACTGATAGTTTCCCCGGTGTGGCCGATGGTCGCAATCTCTTGGATATCGGTCGGATTGAGTCCGAATGATGCCAAGGTCTCCCGTCGAGGAGTGACCGTTATAATGGGGAGGCCGGTGACCTGTTCTACTTTTACATCGGAGGCCCCCGGAATTGTCGCGAGAATGGATTGAATCTGTTCTCCCGTTTCGAACAGTTGTTCCGTCGAATCTCCGAATACCTTCACTGCAACGTCACTCCTCACCCCCGCAATCAGCTCGTTAAAGCGCATTTGTATCGGTTGTGTAAATTCGTAATTGTTGCCCGGAATAGGGGAAACTACCCTCTCGAGGTCGGCGACAACGTGAGTTTTCGGCTTTCGCGGATTGGGCCATTCATCGCGGGGCTTCAATATGACAAAGCCATCGGCAACGCTTGGCGGCATCGGATCAGTTGCTATCTCTGCGGTTCCTATCTTTGCGAAGGTGTATTTTACCTCGGGTAGTTTCTTGATTACCTCCTCGAGATCGTGCTGCATCTCGACAGCTTGTGTCAGTGATGTTCCAGGAATGCGGAGTGCATGGAGTGCGATGTCTCCCTCGTCGAGGGAGGGGATGAACTCGGACCCCTGCATCCGTCCGAGGTGGAGGGAAAGACCAAAGATAGTAGTGCTCGCACCGATGATTACCAAGGGAAATTTCATGCATGCTTGGAGAGTCGAACGATAGCTCTGAGCGAAGGCTCTCATTATCGGGGAGGGAGGACGGATGGGACCGCTGAGGAAGGTCGCAATCGCGGCGGGGACAAAGGTGAGCGATGCGATGAATGCTGAGGCGAGGGCGAGCAGAACCGTATATGCCATCGGTTGATACATTTTGCCCTCGATTCCTGAAAGGGTCAGAATGGGGAGATACGCCGCCATGATGATCACCTCCCCAAAGGTGCTCGCCTGACGGACCTCGGACGAAGCGTCGAGGACCATGGCGCGTCGTTCAGAAGCAGTCGGAGGTCGCTGCTCGCGGTGAAAAAAATCCTCCATTCGTTTCAGGCAGTTCTCGACAATAATCACGGCACCATCGACGAGTAGTCCGAAATCGAGTGCTCCGAGGCTCATGAGGTTAGCGCTCATCCTCCAATGAACCATCCCGATCAGTGAGAGGAGCATCGACAGGGGTATCACGCACGCAGTAATCAATGCGGCGCGCATGTTTCCCAGCGCGAAGAAGAGGATGGCGATAACGAGGAGGGCACCTTCAAAGAGATTTTTCTTAACAGTTGAAATGGTAGCGGAGACGAGATCCAGCCGGTTGTAGAGGGGGGTTATAATGACTTCTTTGGGCAGTGATGAGGCGATTGCCTCTATTTGCTTCGTGACACGAGCTGAGACTTCACGTCCGTTTTCTCCCATCAACATGAATACGGTGCCAAGGACTGCTTCGTGCCCATCCTTGGTTGCGGCTCCTGTACGCAACTCGGAGCCGATCTCAACTGATGCAATATCGCGGAGTCGAATCGGCGCATGCTCATGCACCCCGATTATGATGTTGCGGAGATCGTCGAGGCTCTCCGCCTGAGCGGGAATACGGATGAGAAACTGTTCGCCTCTGTCCTCGATGAATCCTGCACCGACATTCGCATTGTTGTGTGCGACTGCCTCCTTGATATCGCTGAGGGTAATTCCTCCGTATGCCTGTAATTTGTCAAGGTTGGGGGATATCACTATCTGCTTTACCGCACCCCCAATCGAATTAATCTCCACCACACCCGGAAGGGTCCTGAGTTGAGGTTTAACTACCCAATCCTGAAGCTCGCGGAGGTCCTCAAGTGACCGAGGATTCTTTGCTTTGGGGGCGTTTTCGAGCGAGTACATCACGATTTCGCCGAGTCCCGTCGCGATCGGTCCCATGGAGGGGGAAACTCCCGCGGGAAGTCGCTCGGAAGCCTCGCGCAAACGCTCATTGATCTGTTGGCGAGCAAAGTAAATGTTGGTTCTGTCGGTGAATATCGCGGTGACTTGTGAAAGTCCGTATCGGGAGAGTGAACGGGTATGTTCAAGATTTGGGATGCCCGAGAGGATAAGCTCTATCGGCTGGGTTACCCGCTGCTCTATCTCAAGGGGCGATGCACCGGCTAGAGGGGTATTTATTTGGACCTGGATGGTGGTGATGTCAGGGACGGCATCTACAATGAGATGCTGATACGCCGCAGCGCCTCCGAGCGCAACGAGCAGCCAAGAGGTTAGAACCAAAAAGCGATGGGTTATTGAAAACTTCAGGATTGCATCGAACATAGGTGGGTTATGAGAAGGCGGGGGAATAATGGGATGCCTGAGCTATTTCGATTAGTGGTCATGAGAGGCGCCTGATTTGAGAATATCCGCCTTAATGAGGAAGGAATTACCTGAAACGTATGAGCTTCCAGGTGGAAGACCTGAGAGTATCTCGACATACCCATCAGCGGTCGATCCTGTTTGAACGGGTTGAGCCTGATAGGTTTCGCCCTCATTCCGAAATACGACATCCCAATCTCTAAATCGTTGGATCGCCTCCTGTTTGACGGCCACGGGACTATGCCACTCTCTCACAGTAATTTCCCCGGTCACAAACATTCCCGGCAAAAGCGTTCCGTCTTCATTATCGACTTCAGCTCGGACAAGTTGGCTTTGCGAGCGTTCATCAGCATAAGGAGCGATATACGACAGTGCCGCGACATGCCGAGGTCTCGTGGCATCGCCCGCGACGGGAGAAATAGCGATCAATTGCCCGGCCGAAAGTGCTTTCGAATCTTGGAGCGGAACGAAGAAATCTGCCCATACGACTGAAGTATCGGCAACGACATACACTGGCTGATTCTCGGGAACAAACTCCCCAACGACGAGATGCCCATTGATGACCGAACCTGCGATGCTTGAGCGAAGCTCGAAAGGCTGCAAACTCTCGTTACTCTCGATGATCGCGACGGTTTCACCAGCGGTTACTCTGTCCCCGATGTGCTTCATCCCTTTACGGACAATGCCCGAGAATCGGGGAATAAGGTGGGCGATCTTATGCTCACTGGGGAATATTTTGCCTCGCACTCGGACCGTCTGTTGAAACTGTCGGGCTCCCGCTGATTCGATCGTGATACCAGATCGAGAGGCAACCTCAGCGGGTATGATTGTCCTCCCTTCGAACGAGTCAAAGCTCCAGTGATACTGTTTATCTTGATAGGAGGCATCGATCTCGATTGAAAATGAGTGGGGCTCTTCAATGATGGTTGTGTTTGAGAGAAAATCTCCGATTGGGGAGAGGGCGAGGATCTGAGGCTTTTCCTGAAAGCGGCGGACCGTTATCGTCGCTGTTATCCCGGAAGGGGAGAGCGGTTTGCCGTTAAGAAAGGGGTAGATCCGGAATTGAGGCGGGACTCCTGCTTCGAAGATCTGAAGTTCGATAGAGAGGGAGTCTTCAGTGAGAAGTCTTCCTCCGTGCGGCCCGCGAGGATGTTCCTCTTCATGGTTACCGTTATGTTCTCCCTGATGCTCGTTTCCCCCGAGATGAGCATGTGCTTTTTGACTTTCCCCGGGGACTGATGATCGGCATGAGCTGAAGAGGCAAGCGATGAGAGGAATAGTCGCTGACAAGAGCGAAGCAAAATAACGACCTCGCTTTTTTTGATCGATTCGTCGTGGCACGATCATAACTCATCCCCGATAAGAAGAGACAAACGAGAGCGCATGCCGATAGCGCGTTGTCGTAGTGTGAGGCTGTCACGGCTTGCCTCATGGCTCGCTCGCACCGATTGCCAAAGCTGCAGGACATTTCCCTTGCCGCTCCGAAAAAGATTCTCCTGAGCAGCAAGTGCCTCTTGAAAAGTCGGCATCACATCTCGTTCCAAAACGCGTATCTGCTCTTCGATTGCCTCTAAGGCTCGATAGAGGCCGGTGATGTGGGAGGTAAAACCTCCCTCCTTGAGGAAGGTTTTATGGCGGGCTGCCGATATCTTTTCGATCGCTCGTGATGACCGCTCTGGGTCATTTCGATGCCATACAGGGAGAGCGAATGAAAATCCAACTCCGAGAAAATCGCCTCCATCGTTGGTATGTTGGTATACCAATCGGGGCGTTATCGGAGGAAGTGCATCCTCATCAGCGCGCCTGCTCTCCTCATCAGCGAGCTCAAGAAGGAGTTCAGCGCGGTCGTACTCGGTGATACCGGAGGTGGCTGCACGGGTGAGGATATCACCGAGAGGGGGAAGGGAAGGCGGAGGGGGCGCTGAGGCAAGCTGAACGAGGCAGGATGCGCCCACAATCTGAGAGAGGGTGGATTGGGCGGTGATGCGCTGAGCTTCTGCGCCTACCCTCTCTGCCCGAAGTCGATGATATTCCGCTACGATCAATGCTCTATCACCTGTGGTCACCAAACCCGACGCCACACCTTGGTCGAGGATCGTTCGGTATGCGAGCGCCTGTCGCTCGGCACGGGAGATGCGATCGATGGTCGTGGTCAGGGTATCGATCGCGGCGGCGTAGCGGACTGCTCGCTGTGAAAGCGAGAGGAGCTCCCGCTTTCGCTCGCTTGAGGCGCTTTTCTTTATGAGGGACGCTACTCGGGCACGGGTACCGAAATCAGACAGGCGAAGCGGTTGCCCGAGGGATGCCGATGTTTGGGGGTCGTTCGCCCCCCCGATATTCATCCGAGTGAAGGTCTGCTCGAGCTGGAGTTCGGGATTAGCAACCAGCTCGGTAGCGCGTGCTCGAGCCATCTCTTGAGCGGTCGTCGCATCAATCTTGGCGACCGCAGGGCTTGAGCGGATAAGCATGGCGCGGAGCTCCTCGAGCGAGAGGGGCGTGCCGCAGAGGTCCGTCGTGGATGGAATACTTGACGGACGGGCAGATGAAGAGTCCTCCGTATGGCCCGTGGATGAAGGAAAGGGTGTTAAAAAGAGGGTCGCGCAGGCAAGACACGCGAGGTGATGGGCGAGCGATGATCCTTGGGGGGCGGGTTTTCGGTTTTGAGGGCTCATATCAAGGGAGAGGGTACCACCCCGGCGGAGGGAGCATCAAGGGAGCGAATCTTCTCAATCACCTTGTTGTGCCTCCGCGATTTTCTCTCGCCAGGACCTCCAATCGTCTTTGGTCAGTTCCCAAACCTCTTGCTCAGTTAATTCGGGATCGACGTAACGGCCCGTGCGGACTTCCCGAAGGTGGGCCCCCGTCTTTTCCTTGATACGGTGGGAGCGGGTGTTGCCCCGAGCGTTTTCAAAAACAAGTAGCTCAAAACCGAGCGAGGAAAACGCACAGTCGTTCACTGCCGCAGCGGCTTCGGTCATGTACCCGCGACCCCAAAAAGGGTGACCGAGCCAAAAGCCCCGATGTTCGGGGCGACCCTCACGCCAGAGCTCTATCGCGCCGATCAGCTCTTCCGGTGTTTCGCGCTTACAAATGCCCCAGAGCCACCGATCGATTCCCTGATTGGGGAATATAGTAGCGTTGAGCCAATCAGCGACGCCGTTCGTGGGATAGGGCCAGGGAACGGCCGCGGAGAGGTGCCGGATGACCTGATAATCAATGAAGTATCGCTCGTACGCAGGGATGTCGGATGGAATAACTCCGCGGAGGATGAGACGGGGAGTGGTGAGGGTTGGGATGAGGCTCATGAGAGAGGATTAGGTGAGTACTTTTCGAACTGCTTGCGCAAGAGAAATAATCGTGTGCCCCCGCGGATTGGACGCTCGTGAAAAATCGTCTGCTGGATGCAAGTCATTGAAACCATCCCGCGGCCGGGCTGTGGAGGGAGTCGTCACGAGAGCGTTGGCGAGTGCGAGCGTCGGCGAAACCGAACCTGGTTCAAGACTCTCAATGAAGGATAGAAAACCATCTCCTAACTGATCGAGTTTTTTGAGAGAAATGGCCGCTACGGCTCGGCTACGGGGTGAATCAATCCAAGCGAGAACTTGCAGTTTTTGAGCAATTGTTTCGGCTGCACCGAGGCGATCTGAGTCGTTTTCTCGAGAGCTCTGAAAAACCGCGCACGCAGCCACTAATTGCCGGTGAGCTCCGCTGATTGCGCTCGCTATCATGAGGTGCTGAGGCGAACTCTCGCCCACTTTTATGAGGGGAGCGATGGGCGAAATATCCCCACTCGCTCGCTCGACCTCGAAAAAAGATACTATCGTGTCCCCCGGTCGAATGGAGGTCCCTTTGACGCGATCCGCGGGAGTGGCGAAGCAAAAAAAGTCTAGTAAATTGACGGAACTCGAGTACGGCCGAGAGTACCCTGTTCGGGTAAAGGTCGCTTCGCCATCCCCAGAAATGCCCACCGAACCGTGCATGAGAGTAATTTTGCCGTTTTCAGATGCTGTCCAGTTCTTCCCCGCGCTTGCCGGAAGGACGTGCAATAGAGTTAAGGATAAGCATGGCGTGGTTTGCTCTGTCGTGCTGCTGCTTCCACGGCCTCTTCTTCTCTTCGGAGAGACATTCTTTTGGTTTGACACAACTCTTTCGCTTCGCTCTGGGTCCCTATCTGCGGTCGTTAACGTGACTTTCGCCGTCACCTCAACTTTTCCCAGAACATCGCAGAGTTTGAGCAGGGATTCCTGATCAAGGGGAAGACCTTCGCTGAATTTTATCACATCTGTGAAGAATATTTCTCTCACGCCTGCAAACTCTTCGGTGGTGAGTTTAAAACGGCCATGAGCACCACGGGTTAGACACCCGACGACTTTTTCTTCTCGGGGAAGGAACGGGCTAATGGTGGCACGTTCGTCAAATATGGGGACTGATTTATCTTTGGAGAGGTCTGGGACCAAGGCACTACCTCCGAGTAGGAGTCCATGAAAGGGGATTGGGGGAAGATGGCCAAACGGCCACATTCTCGGTTGTCCCCTTCAACTCTATCCCACCTTCCCGTATAAGCAATATAACGCAAGAAATAAATCTAAAACTCCCTTCAGTGGATCAACTCTCCCGCTTCATCACCCTCAGCACCAGCCTCGCCGACCTCCCCAGCATACTCAAGTAGCTCATCAATCAGCTCATCTTGTAAGACATTGAGTGCTCGTACCGACGATGGGAGCACCAGACTGAGGAGAAATACGCGCCATAACGGTAGTGCTCGGCCTGCAAATACTCCGAGTGCCCCTGTGCCCGCCAACAAAAAGGGGGTCCAAAATCCTGCACCGAAGATGACAAGGACTACCATCAGAAGGCCGTACCAGGCGAAAAATACCCCCGTTCCGAGAAAAAAGGTGTACATCCCTCGCTGGTGCTCGTCGGGGCTTATCGACTCGGCAAGATGAGCAGTCACTTGGTACGGAATCACATGGATCAGATTCCCGATTGCAATGGTAGGGAGGGCAAGTAAGAACCAGCGGGGAAGCTCTCCACTAATCGGCAATGAAAGGAGCGTCCGTGCTCGGGATAGGAACTCAGCCGCCTTTTCAGGATACATCGGGGCGAGGATGGCCACTGCATGGGCGATACGGGAGAGCGATGCCGTATCGACCTCGCTTATCCTTCCGCTTCGAGTAAAGATCTGGTGAATCGCATTGATCAGGGGGGCGAGGTGTGACTGATCGACATGAACTGAGAGGTGCTTGAGCGCGAGCTCCAAAGATTCAGTGAGTCGATGAACCGCCTTGATGGGATCCCGTTCATAGAGCTCGCGGAATGAATCGACCACGATCGGCTCCCCCACCGCAATCGCGACGCCACTGTTCCATCCGAGAAAATGGGCATAGGTAATACCGACCGGTTGAATTTTGACCCCGAGTGACCAGTTGTTCCGCTCCTCAGAAAGAAAGGCCATCCGAGCAGCCCCCGTCTTCAGTCGAAGAACCGTTCTTCCCTCAACGCTCGTGCCCTCCGGAAATATGGTAACAGCCTGTCGATTAGACAGCAGCCGTTGGACTTCGTCGAAGGTTTTATCGTTTGTCTGGTCGGGAGAGCGATCGGTTCGGCGATACACGGGGATAAGGTGACATGATCTCAGAAACCAATTGGCGAGAGGATTGCTGAAAAGTGTCGATTTTGCCAAGAAATGGAGCGAACGGTGATAGCTGGCAAGAATAAGGAGTGGGTCGAGTGCCATATTGGGATGATTCCCCGCAATGATAAGAGGACCCTCTTCGACGGGTTTTACACCCTGTATCTCAATCTTCTTGAAGTAAATCGAGAGAAGGAGGGCGATACTGCGTTGTCCGAGGGCAAAAAGCATGTCTCTTCTCCGAAATTGATGACAGTGAAAAACCGGCGAAGGAATGTTATTTCAATTTCTTGTTCCCCGCCTTCAGTTTAGTAGCGATAGAATCCTCGACCTGATTTCTTGCCCAGAAATCCCGCTTCGACGTATCGCACGAGAAGGGGGCAAGGGCGATACTTATCCTCTCCGAGATCCCGTTGAAGCACCTGAAGAATAAAAAGGACGGTATCGAGTCCGATGAAGTCAGCGAGTGTCAGGGGTCCCATCGGCTGATTTGTCCCAAGTTTCATCGCAGTATCGATATCAGCTGGTTCTACCCCCTCTTGAAGAAGGAAAATAGCCTCATTGATCATCGGCATCAGAACTCTATTGACGATGAAGCCTGCAGAATCGATGCCGAGAACGGTTGTTTTACCGAGTATTTTTGCGAGATGAAGGGTGGTTTGATACGTTTCTTCGCTGGTCTGGAGTCCTCGTATTACCTCAACAAGCGCCATGATTGGGACGGGATTCATGAAGTGCATCCCGATACACCGATCGGGGCGCGAAGTCGACGCCGCGAGTCGAGTGATTGAAATTGATGAGGTGTTGCTCGCGAGGATGGCGTGAGGGGGGAGGATTTGATCGAGTTGTTGAAAAAGTTCTATCTTCGCCTCAACACGCTCGATAATTGCCTCAACGACGAAGGAGCAGTCCCGAAGTTGGGAAAGACTCTCGTTGATCTTAATTCGCGACAGGACCAAATCTGCCTCTGAGGAGGTTATTTTCCCCTTTCCGACCGATCGGGCCAGTGATTCAGCGATCTTCTTTTTGCCGTTTTCGGCAGCATCGCGGTGATAGTCAGCAAGAAGAATGTTGAGACCCGAACTCGCAGCGGTCTGAGTGATGCCAGCACCCATCTGACCAGCACCGATAACGGCGATCTGTGTGATAGTTGTATCGCTCATAACTACTCCGAGTTTGAATGAGATAGTTCGGGTATTTTAAATCAATCCGAACTTTGAACATGAAGCTCAAGTGTAAGCAGTCGGGGGTAATTGCACCTCTCGGTGCTTCAAGCTCCGAAGCTGTCGAGCCCCCTTTGAGGATAGGCATCACTAGGGTATGCTACCCTGTAAAATAATCGCAACCACCGTCTGCGGTTTAGCTGTCTGAGGGGACGATATGAGCCAGTTGGCAAAAAAGGATGAGTTCCTAAAACTCGCGACTAATGACTTCCGGGAGGCTGTCCCCTCGTCGCTTGATGAAGCTCTCCCCGAATCTCGAGATCAATCGGCGGGGCGCCGAGTTGGGCCGATGTCGGGGGATACGATCCATCGCTCGTACCTCCAGCGGGTGGTTGGTAGGGTCGTTTCGCGTGAATTCGCGGTTGATCTCGGCACTGCCAATACTCTCATTTATGAACGGGGCCGTGGAATTATCTTGAATGAGCCATCCGTGGTGGCCATTCGGTATGAGGATGGCAGGAAGAAGGTAGTTGCTTTTGGATCGGAAGCGAAACGGATGTTGGGACGGACCCCGGAAGGGGTGAAGGTAATTCGTCCGATCAGGACAGGAGTAATAGCCGATTTTGATGCGGCAGCTATGATGCTCTCTCATTTTCTTTCTCAGGTCCGTCGGCGAAGTCGATCGCTACTCAAACCGAGGGTGATGGTCGGAGTGCCGTCGGGAATAACTGAGGTTGAAAAACGGGCGATCAGGGAGGCGGTTGAGCCACAATCTCGGGGATCGGTTCGGCTTATTGATGAGGCGATGGCGGCGGCCATTGGGTGTCGCTTGCCGATTACCGAGGCAGCCGCGAGCATGATAGTCGATGTCGGCGGTGGAACGACTGATATCGCGGTCGTGAGTCTCAAAGATATCGTATACGCGGTCTCAGTCCGAGAGGGGGGAGATGCGATGGACGAATCAATTATACAGTATGTGCGTCGAGCGCACCATCTGCTGATCGGCGAGTCCACAGCGGAGCTCGTAAAACAGACGATAGGAAGTGCTCATCCGGCATTTGATGCTCAGGAGATGGAGATCCGGGGGAGGAGTTTGTTGAGTGGAGCACCGACAGCACTTATTGTCTCAGGAAAGGAAATAAGGGAGGCATTGAGTGAGGTTGTCAGCTCGATTACATCGGCGGTCCGTCAGGCTCTTGAAAATACACCCCCTGAGCTCTCGGGTGATATCCTCTCTCGTGGTCTTGCGTTGGCAGGGGGAGGTGCCCTCCTGCACGGTCTCGCGGCTCATCTTCAGGAGCGACTCGGGGTTCGGGTAGCTATCGCAGCCGACCCCCTTTCGGCGGTGGTCGAGGGGGCAGGAAGATGTCTAGATGAGGCAGAACGGTTAAAGAGCTGTTGGTATGAAGCGGGGAGGTAGTGGATTGATGGTGGCTTCGGTCACCATTACCAATCTTCCTAGGTCTGTCGGCGCAGTTTCTTCCCGAAAGCGGTCTGCCGAGGAAATAAAATGGATTGGTCACTAATCGGCGTGGTACATCTTTGACGGCAAAGCATCTGAATATCCGCGGATGGCCTCGGACCGTCATTATTTTCCAAGCCGTCCGCGCCGACGAATGTTAGTTTTTCGTAAGAGAAGCTGACGAACGCCTACTGGTGTATTAGCATCCTCCTATCGATTGAAGGGGAGGAATCATGCAGCGGACGATTCTGGTTGTTGATGATGAAGTCGATATCCTTAATATCGTAGCGTTCTGCCTCACGAAAGCCGGCTACAGAGTAATGACGGCCGAGTCGGCAGAGCTTGCTCTCAAAATAATAGCTGAATCCCGGCCGGATCTCGTTATACTCGATGTCATGCTCCCCGGTATAGACGGACATCGGCTATGCTCTATTCTCAAAAATCCAGAGAACAAGGTCGAAATCCCGATCCTCATCATCTCCGCGAGGGGGGACGAGGCAGATGTTATCGAAGGTTTTAACAGAGGGGGGGATGATTACGTACAAAAGCCTTTTAGCCCGAGAGTATTAGAAGCGCGGGTAAGAAGCCTCCTGAGACGATTTTACCTGGAGCCACACGATGACCTTCGTGTGTTGCAGAGTGGCCCGTTTTACATCGATCCAAGAAGATTTGACTGCAGCGTGGACCAGGTGCCTGTCAGTCTAACATCAACGGAGTTTCGGATCCTATACCTTTTGCTCGCAAGGCAGGGTCAGGTTATTGGCCGAAACGCGATTGTCAGTCAAGTGCATGGCTCTGATTACCCAGTTACAGAGCGCTCGATTGATGTTCAGATTGTTGGATTGAGGAAAAAACTGGGGCATTCAGCCAGTTGGATTGAGACCGTGCGAGGCGTCGGGTACCGATTAAGACCTCTCGACGAAGGATCTTCTGTGAAGCGGTAAAGGACCGATGCAAATTGGAATTTGGTCGGACTCCATCGACTTAATCTTACACCTGTTGGTCGCGTTTGGAATTGGATGGGTCGCCTCTGCACAACTCAGCCGAAGGACATTTGCGAGGCTGATTCTGAGTGTTGTTCGTGGAGATCGACCACCCGAGCGCTTTGGCTTACCGAACCTTGCCCGCCACATGGCAAAGGTCAGAGATGACGCTCAAACGGTGGCTGAGGAGCTCGCCCGGGAACAATCATTGCAGACTACGGTATTTGACTTGTTGCCCTCGGGGGTTTTAATCCTCAGTGATGAGGGACGAATTCTGAGTCTTAATCGGAGCGCAGAGCGGATATTTCCCTCTGAAGGCATCACTTCCGTGGGCAATTCCATACGGGTGAGAATCTGGAGCCCAGACATCATACGAATATTCGAAGAAGCTTGCCTCAACGGATCCGTTGAGTGGCAGGAGATTGGAATGCTCGGCCGTTCTGAGCAAATTTTGAGGGTCAGTGCCACCTGTTACTCGGGAGATGGATCGAATCGATTTGTGGTTCTTATTGTTGATGATATCAGTGAGCAAAGGCGTGCCGAGAGAGCCAGACGTGAATTTATCGGCAATATTTCTCATGAATTACGAACACCAATAACTGCGATTATTGCTACGAGTGAGATGTTAATGGAGGGCGTTCAGGACCGCTCACAGGAGTTTGATTTTTTGGAAGTAGTCCGACGGAACGCCGAGAGGTTAAACCTCCTCATAAAAGACCTTCTTATTCTTTCAAGGCTCGACCAAGAGTCTAAGACCCGCCCGCTGAGAAGACAGACCTCATTTATCGCCGAACTCTGCGATTCGGCTGTTCAGTCAGCACGAGAAGGACTTCAAGATTGGGAATCTCGGATTACTATAACGACGGCAATTGATGAAAATGTTCCCACTACCGTGATGATACATCGTGGGCTGATTCATCACGCAATCGTGAATTTACTGGACAATGCGGCCAAGCACCTCGGTGATTCGGGTAGGATTTGGGTCGAGGTAAAGCGAGTCGGGGAACACTTGGAGTTCTCGGTCATTGATGATGGTTGCGGTATCGCAGAGGAGCATTTAGGACGTATTTTCGAGCGTTTCTACCGAGTTGATTCGGGGAGAAGCCGCCAGAATGGAGGTTCGGGAATAGGGTTAGCTATCGTGAAGAATGTTGCCATCGCACATGGTGGAACAGTAAAGGTCCACAGTGTTCTTGGCGAGGGGAGCACGTTCACCCTCGTTATTCCACTACTACAAAATTGAACTAATTCTCAGCAAATCGTTCGACTTCGATGGCTTTTAATAGTCTCGTTGGAGATAGTTACAGCCTTAATTCTTGATACATATTCACCTCAGCAGTCGGATCATGATTTTTGTTAGAAATTAATTTAGATCCGAGTTCAGTAGTTCAGAGAGCAGTCTTTTTGTGTAAATAGAGGACGGTCGGATATTTATTGGGTTCGCCTCAGAATGGCCCATAAATTGAGGTGCTTCGTGGCGAAAAACGTCACCTTAAATATAAAACCTTCGCTCCATGACGCCAAACATACAAACCTCTCAATTGTCTCTCGAATCAGTAGTTAATGCGACTCTCCCCGAGGTACCACGACTTGTCATATGTGACTTGCGAAGCCAATCCCATTATCGCGCCCAGATGGTATCTGAAGGCAACCTGAATAAGCCAGACAGAGCGGCTCGAGGGCTATTTCTAACGCGCCCGAACTCCGGCGATATTTGCGTACTGAGAGAGGATTATGATCGGGCGCACATCGAATGGTTGTGGGAAGTAGGACTGGGACCTCATCCAACTCAGATTCATTTTGTGGGAACCGACGAATCAGATTCAAAATTGTTATCCTCATCGAGCACTTTGTCCGACGTCGGGGGTAATCGATCATCTTCGATGTGTGTCGTGCCTTTTTATGTTGGTCCTGACGAGGAGCGTCTTGCTGACCAGATGAGGGCAAAAAAGCTGTTTGGCTCGGCGGAGTCGATAGGGATGTTTTTCAACGACAAGGTATCCAATAAGAGCATCTGTTCTCAGGTCGGATTGCCGACGGTTGCAGGCTTTACGACAGACTCCAGTCAGTCACTAGAAGAAAAAGTAGCAGCAGCTTTGGATATGCTTGAGTTAGCTGGAGATATCATCATCAGAACATCTCAAGGATCAGGAGGTGGTGGAATTGTTATTGTAAGAGGCAAGGATCCAAATCCTGAGGAGAAGATTGTTTCCTTTTTCAAAAACACAGATCAATCAGCGATTTTCCTTGTTGAGGAATTCCTATCGGTTACTGATTCTCTTAATATCCAGTTTGGCGTTTCGTCGAGCAATCTGACCTTTATTGGGATGAGTGCGCAACTATTAGCGGAAGGGATAAAGCATGAGGGAAATTGGGGTGGTTATGGATTCTTGGGTAGCCGAATACCCGAAAAGTTTTTAGACGCAGTGGATGGGGCGAGCCGGCTTGCGCGCAAGGGGCAGGATATGGGCTATGAGGGGATACTTGGTTTCGATTTCATCGTAACGGAAAGTGGGGAGACGTTCTGTATCGAGACAAATGCGCGGATTAATGGATCCACGATTGCATACCAGATCGTGGATGAAGTTGTAGCCCGCCACCATCATTTTGCGGATGATTTAAGCTGGGTTTTGTTGTCGATTGACACACCTTATGATGATTTCCAGGGTTTAGCAGTTGGTCTTCGGGAGCGGCGCTTACCTCTTCTTTCCTCCGGGCAACTAACTCCGGGTAACTATGTAATCCCCATTGAGCACCTCGGAAGGGGGATGTGGTCTATCCTGCTCATTAATTCGGAGGTAGATGGCTCGGTAGATGACTTATTGGAGTTGATTAAAGAGTTCGGGGTTCAAACGAATAAGTGAATCTTGGCAAGTATCAGCTTGGAGATACAATCTCGAGGATCGCGTCTTGTTTCAATCAGACAGAGGTTTTTGACTTCTGCTTCCATATCGAGGAGGGGGCGACATCCTCTGTGAAGGGTAATCAGGGGTAAAAATTACAGATCGTTAGTTGCGGATTTGGAACTCTTCTTTCGGAGTAAAAATAAGATCTGGTAGCCAAAAAAACTGGGTAACAAGCGGGCGAGTTCAATATGAAGTCGTCGAGCTAATCCCCAAATCCATGAGCTTTCTGTGGTCTGTCGAATCGAGGGGGGAAGAAGAAGTTCAATCGGGGGAATTGAGCTCCACTCAGTCACTATCTCAAGGTCAGAGCATGAAGCCAGCAAGGACCTGATGGTGGTGCGGGTAAAAAAGTGTAGATGGGTCCGGTCGAGGGGACCTTTTGCCATGCGGGGAAAGAATCCTGCGAGAAGAGTGAGACGGATCGCGATGTGGGCGATATTGGGAACTGACACAAGAAGATGCCCCCCGGGTTTGAGTCGGACGACCGCACTGGAGAGGAGTGGCTCGGGATTAACGACGTGCTCGAGGACGTCGAGAAGGAGAACCGTATCGAATCGCTCCTCCGCGGGTAGGTCATCGAGGTCTGCAACGAGGCGAGGGTAGAGGGTGGAGAGGTGACTCCAACTAGACCGGTCGGGCTCCACCGCGACCATATGTGGTAAGGTGGAGGAGCTCTCGCTGTTGAATTCGGAAGGGGGAGGGCGCTCACCCAGATAAAGCCGTCGAGCAATAATCCCACTACCAGGGCCGATGTCGAGTAGATTTCCAACGAGGGGAAGCGAGCGCAAGGTCGCTAACGCCCAGGCATGGCTCGAGCCGGGGGAGAGCTTTTCCGAATAGCGCGCGTGAGGTGGAAGCTCGCGGGGGGTCTGGAACAGTTCGTGCACTGACATAGTGGATTTGTGATACCTGGGGTGCAGATCAGGTTGTGGCTTACAATAGATTAGAGATGATGAAGCATTGGTGCAATCATGGAACGCCGTATTAGCATCTGGGTGGCGTGATTACTTTCCGAAGCGTGCTGGAATTACCCCCGCGACATCGCTATAGTGCCCAACCGAGGACAAACAGGGGTGGTTGCGCCACCCTGTGGGGGATTTATGTACAACACGCGACTTCATTTTCACTTTACTGGGGTCGGTGGGGTTGGGATGTCCGGCCTTGCCGAGATTCTGTTAAATCTAGGGTACCAGGTTTCAGGATCGGACTTGAAGGAGTCCTTGTCGGTGAAGCGACTCCGGGATTTAGGGGCTGCGGTTGCAATCGGTCATGCTGCGGAGCATCTTTCCCCAGCAGCGTCTTTGGTGGTTTTTTCCTCGGCGGTCAGCGGTGAGAATCCGGAGATCCTCGAGGCCCGACGAAGGGGGTTGCCAGTTATTCGACGAGCTGAGGTTCTCGCGGAATTGATTCGGTTAAAGTACGGGGTTGTGGTAGCGGGCTCACACGGAAAGACAACGACGACGGCAATGGTCGGGAGAATTCTTGAAGTCGGAGGCAAGGATCCCACAATCATTGTGGGAGGAACGCTGAGCTCCTCGGGAGGGGGGGGGATATTGGGACGGGGAGAGTTTCTTGTTGCTGAGGCTGATGAAAGCGATCGGAGTTTCCTATTATTGTCTCCCGCGATAGCGGTAGTTACAAATATCGATGATGAGCATCTCGGGGCATATGGGAGCCTCGCTGACCTTGAACAGTCATTTTCTCAATTCCTGCATTCGGTGCCATTCTATGGACTTGCGGTTGTCTGTGCGGACGATCCAAGGGTGATGAGGGTCGCTGCCAGTCTCGAGCGTCGGATAGTAACGTATGGCTTTTCACCGGCAGCTCAGCTCTCTGCGATTGATATTTCGTTCCGGCCGGGTGAGAGCACCTTCACAGTGACCCAAGATGGAGAGTCGATTGCCACGATGACGCTACCAATGCCGGGCCGGCACATGGTTCTTAATGCTCTTGCGGCTTGCGCGGTGGGTATCGAGCTGGGTATCCCCGTAGCTCAGATTGGTGAGGCGCTCGAAACGATGCCTCGTATCGGTCGGAGAATGGAGGTCCTCGCTCGCGCTCACGGGATTACCGTTATGAGCGATTATGGACACCATCCGACAGAGATCCGGGCAACTCTCAAAGCGGTCAGGGAATCGTGGATGCAAGAACATCAGCGGCTTCGTGTCATCTTCGAGCCCCACCGATACTCCCGAACGAGCGACTGTTTCGGGCAATTTCTCGATTGTTTCGCGGCTGCTGATGAGGTCATGGTGAGTGAAATCTATGCAGCTGGTGAATCACCGATGGCAGATATATCGGGGGAGCGGTTGTTCCAAGCTATGCGACACGCCGGAAAACGGTGGCTTCCGAAGATTGCCGATTCCTTGCCAACTCTGCGTGAGGAGATGATGCCGGGGGACCTCGTTCTCTTCATGGGAGCTGGTTCTATCGGAGGAATCGGGGAGCAGTTCGCCCGCTCATTGCAGGGGGCTGCATTGGCACCTGAGGGAATTGGCTGAATGGTATGGTTGAGCGCCGAGAATGGAAGGGGTGCTGTGATCAAACGAGTGACCGAGGGCGACGGCTTTGAGCTCAGGAAAATACTGGCAGACTGCTCCGGATTAGTGATCCGAGAGGGAGTGGCTGGCGCTCGTTACACTACTTTTGCAATTGGTGGCCCGCTCCAGTTTCTGGTCGAGCCGTGTGATATTGATGCTCTTGCTCGCTTGCGAGCGCGACTACATGCCGAGGGAGTGCCCTCTCGTATGCTGGGAGCAGGAAGCAATGTGGTTATTCCCGACGAGGGATTAGCAGGAGTAGTGATCCGTCTCGGGGAGGGGTTTCGTCTTCTAAAGGACCTATCGGAGGGAGTTTTTTCAGTAGGGGCGAGCTTCTCGGTGATGCGATTGTCTCGTGACCTTTCGCAGGCGGGTTTTGCGGGGCTCGAGTTCGCAGGGGGCATTCCGGCATCGTTCGGGGGGGCGGTATTCATGAATGCGGGGGCGCACGGCGGGGAGTTCGGGGATGTGGTCGAGCGGGTGTCGGTGGTCCATCGTGATGGCACGACTGAGACTATCGAGCGAGGGTCTCTATCGATGACCTATCGCCGCGGAGATGTGCCAGTTGAAGCGATCGTCGTCGCGGGAGAGGTTCGTCTCACGGCATCCGATAAGGACCGGGTGGCAGAGAGGCGGGCAGCGTTTCTCACCCATCGAAAAGCAACGCAGCCATTACACCTTCCTTCAGCAGGATCTGTTTTTCGAAATCCTCCCAACCAGTATGCGGGAGAATTGATTGAGGCAACTGGTTTAAAAGGATCCACAGTAGGGGGAGCTCAAGTATCGCTTCTTCATGGAAACTGGATCGTCAATCCAGAGAGAAGGGCGACAGCTGCTGATGTGCGGTCGATTATCGATATGACGGTTGACAGAGTGCGGGAGGCACACGGGGTTGAGCTCGAGCCAGAGGTTCGGTTGTGGTAGTCCGGGGTAGCAGATAATTGCAATCATAATAATTGCCGTCCATGTGGACGAAATGAGAAGATGGATTGCTCTCTTTCCCTTGATTGCCGATAGTACGGGTAGCTCGCAGAAGGTTCAAGCTCCGGTTTGTCTCTATGGGAGGTGCTGATCATAAGGATAGGTGGGGAGAGGCGATGAGCGAAAGAGCGCGGCACATTGCGTGGAGTGATGATTCGGATGAAGGAGGTGGGGCATCTTTGTCCGAAGATCGCTCTTTCATGATGCAAGCTCCTCAGGCTCTCCCGAAAGCGCGGGCAGGGCGATCGTGGGGATGGCGCCTCTTGGGTGTTTTTAGCGTATGCACGTTTTGTGTGCTTGGCGTCGTGGACACTCCCCGAGTGAACGCAATGCGCGATGAACTAGGTAGCTTGATAATTTCGGCCCGTGAAGCTAGTTATCATCTTTGGTTCGATAAAGAGGTTGAAATAAGCGGTATTTCCGCTGATTACGAGGAGATCATACGGCAGGCGCTGCCTCTTGAGAGATCCTCAGTATGGTGGATTGTGAACCGCTCCTCGATTGCTGCTCGGTTGGCTATGTTACCCCGAGTCCAATCGGCATCACTCACGTCATGTGCAGGATCGTGGGGGTTTCGATGCTTTCAATTAGATATTCAGGAGCGATACCCTTATGCGGTCGCTCTCCTCGCTGACCATGCGTGGATAGTGGGCAGGGACGGAGGTTTTATTCAGCCCCTTCAAAATGTTCGCTCATCTGATGATGTTCAGACATTCATTGAAGGCTCTTCGGCCGCTCTTGTGGCTCTCGACGGTGTGCAGGGAAAGGAAGGAACGCTCGACCTGGTGCGGGGAAGATTGCAGTATACCGCCGACATCATCCGAACCATCGAATCGGAGGTCCCGTTACGGGTAACTCGTGTATCGCTGGAGCAGAACGGAGAGGCGAGGGTATCTTTCAAGGGTCGATCATACGTTGCAATCTTCGGGTTTATGGGCTCGGATCTTTCGACGGTCGGCCAGGAGGCACGCCGATTGAATCACTTATTGCCACGGATCGACCAACGGGGTGGTATCGTAAAGGAGATAGACCTCGCTTTTCAGAAGGTAGCAGTCGTTCGGTTTGAGTAGAATGCGGTTGAGTAGTCGGGGGGGCTTTTTACGCCTCGTTTGTCTTTGCTAACGCCGTATGATCTGAGCAGTAAAATAATTCTCGTTTGTGACTTCTTTTTGTCCTGCGCCGTAGCCAAGGCGATTGGAATAGGGTAGAAGGTTCCGCACGAATTTCGAATATCACTGCATCAAGGAGAGGGGTAGACTTAACGTCGATGCGCAACTCCCTCTCTTTAGGTGAAGGAAATAGCGAAGGTTAAGCAACGCCGCGAAATACTCATGAGTACGAAACGTCACACCGGTGGAACTTTCACAGCTGTCGGCCTTGATATCGGAACAGCCCATATCACGGCTTCGTTGACGGAGATGGGGAGGGAGGGGAAGCCCTCGATACTTGGTATGGCTCGCATTCCCTCTCGGGGATTGCGGAAGGGCGCCGTCATTCAGGTTGACAGTGTCATCGAAGACATCACCCGAGTTGTTAGGGACTTGGAGTCGAGTTCGGGCGCAAAGATACGTGCCGTCTGTGCCTCGATAAATGGAAGTCATATTAGCGGGGTCAACAGCAACGGAATAGTTGCGATTAGTGGGAGGGAGGTTCGCCAAAACGACGTCGATCGGGTGCTTGAAGCGGCTCGAACAATCGCGATACCCTCTGAGCGCGAGGTATTCCATCTTTTTGCTCAGCAGTTCGTTGTCGATGACCAAGATGGTATTCGCCAGCCGTTGGGAATATCGGGAGTAAGGCTTGAAGCGCGAGTTCACATCGTAACAGGCTCCTCAGCGAGTGCCCAGAACATAGTAAATTGCGTGAATCAGAGTGGTCTTACGGTCTCGGACATCGTTGTGTCGCCGTTAGCTGCTGGTCGGGTGGTGCTCACTGATGAAGAGCGTGACCTTGGAGTCGTGCTCCTCGATCTCGGGGCGGGGACGACCGGTGTCTCGGTATTTCGCTCTGGTGCGATTTGTCATACCGCGGTGCTGCCGGTTGGTGGACACCACATTACGAATGATATTGCGACAGGCCTCCGCACTACGCCGCAGGTGGCTGAAACGCTCAAGGTGACGGTGGGTTCAGCGAGCGTGAAGTTCGTGTCTCGTGATGAGATGGTTGAAGTTGTCTCAACCCAAGGGCGCTCGCCGGCCTCACACCCTGTTCCCGCGCAGCCTCCTACGTTGGTATCTCGGGCGACTCTGGCGGATATTATTGAAGCGCGTGTTCAGGAGATCTGCTCTCTTGTTCGGCGGGAGATCGCCAAGGGGGTATCCGGTGAGATATTCTCGGGGGGAATTGTACTGGTTGGAGGGGGTTCTCTTCTACCTGGGATTGCTGAGGTAGTCCAGCAGTTAGTAGGCCTTCCCGTGCGGATCGGCTCTCCTCTTCATGTTACGAGCGCTAACCCCTTGGTGCAGTCGCCTCAGGCTGCGACAGCAGTGGGTCTCGGAATGCACGCGCTCGAAACTGCGGAGGGCGGGCGGTGGTATGGGGGAGCTGTTGGTCCTCGTCCGATGTTGAGACGAGTGGGCAGCTGGCTGTCGGAGCTTTTTTAGCCCTGAAATGGGGCAAATCCTCTGTCTCCAATTCTTGTGGGGGGCAACACGTGGAGTAGAAACCTGGTGGTAGTCTTAGTAAGCGCGTCGGGGGCACTCTTAAGAGCTGGACGGAACACGGGTTCGCGTTGTAGATTGTCGGCCCGGGGGTGGTGGAGCTCGTCAAGAGGCGGTAAGGTGGTTGGTGAAGTTGTGGCTTCGGTTGCGACCTCGGGGGAAAGGGTTGATAGGTGTGAACTGCAGAGCAATCAGCGTGCATTGCAGGGATGGCCTTGTGGTGAATACTTAGCAGGAAAGGGTCGGCAAGGAATGCTAATCACGGCATGAGTTATCAGAAAAGCAGATTGCGGATCTGATGAGGGGGACGATTCGGTCACGTTTCGAGAAGATGAGAGGGGTCGATGGAGAATTATAGATCGTTTGAGAGTGGCGCTGTTATCAAGGTATTTGGTATCGGTGGCGCGGGTGTTAATGCGGTGAATAACATGATTCGGAGTGGGCTCGAAGGAGTCCAATTCTTTGCCGCAAATACTGATGCACAGGCGCTCGGTTCGTCTGAGTCGGTGAATCGCATCCGCCTCGGTGAGGAGATTACAAAGGGTTTGGGGGCGGGGGCTGACCCTGATGTTGGTTATGCTGCGGCCAAAGAGAGTCGTGATCACATACGAGCGTCGCTCGAGGGTGCTGATATGGTGTTTATCACCGCTGGAATGGGTGGTGGAACCGGGACCTTGGGATCGACCGTGGTAGCAGAAGTGGCTCGTGAGCTGGGATGTCTCACAGTAGGGGTGGTCACCAAACCATTTATGTTTGAGGGACGGCGCCGTATGAAGAATGCGGAGCGGGGCATTGCTGAGCTTCGTAAGCAGGTTGACACCCTTATTACCATACCGAATCAGCGTCTTTTGAGTATCGCTGGGCGCAATACGTCATTAATTGACACATTCCGACGCGCTGATGACATACTCTTTCAAGCGGTTAAAGGGATCAGTGACCTAATTATATATGAGGGATTGGTTAACGTCGATTTCGCCGATGTTCGGGCAGTGATGTCGGAGATGGGAATGGCGATGATGGGCACTGGTGAATCGCGCGGCGATAATCGGGCCCTTGAGGCCGCCGAGCGGGCGATATCGAGTCCGCTCCTCGAGGACCTCTCTATCAAGGGAGCCCGAGGCGTTTTGATTAACGTCACAGCTTCTCCTGATGTGACTTTACAAGAAGTAAATGAGGCCGCAGAGTTGATTCACTCTGAGGCTCATGAAGAAGCGAATATCATCTGGGGTATGGTGATTGATCCGACGGTGGAGGATCGAGTCCGGGTCACGGTCATAGCCACTGGCTTTGGCGAGCGAAAAGAGGAGACCGCGGCTTCCACTGCGGGAACTTCTGCGAATCGTGAATCCGCGATCCATGATCGACTCGATATCCCAGCGTATGCTCGTCGGCCCCGAGAAACCGCTACGGGTGACGTGATTAAGCTCAAGAAGCTTTCGGTCATGTCCTCGGGAGAAGATGAGGATAAGTATGAGATTCCGACCTTCTTGCGTAAGCAGATAGACTAGAAAGTTCCTGTAGAAGGAAGTTCTCTTGAAAGTGGTAAGCGGGGGATCTCTCTGCCTTACTCCTGAGTGCCTCTTCCCTGAGAATTTTGATGGGATTGAGGCACGAGGGCATTACGTATGGCTTCTATTCTTATCTTAGGAGTTAAGGTTCCTTTCACCCGAGGTGGACAGGAGGTTCTGGTTAATACGCTAACCCGAGAATTAAAGGGGCGTGGGCATGAGGTTGATACGGTAGAGCTGCCTTATCGGATTGTTGATAAGACGAGTTTGTTGAAACAGGCTGCTCTCTGGCGTTCGCTCGACTTGGACTGCTTCTCAGGCAAGAAAGTCGACCTAGTCATTGCCACCAAGTTTCCGAGTTACTGCGTAGAACATCCCCGTAAAAGCCTGTGGCTTGTCCATCAGGAGCGCTCTGCCTATGAGCTTCTCGGTGGCCGTTTTTCCGACTTTTCCGATGACCCGCGCGATGCTCTGATCAGGGAGGAGCTTCTTTCGCTCGATACTGTCGCGATTGGGGAATGTGCTTATCGTTCGGCGATATCTCGTAATGTTGCGGAAAGATTGAGGGCATTCAACGGAATTGATGCCGACGTACTTTATCCCCCCCTTCCTCTCGGTCAACGATATCGGTGTGAGCCAGAGGAGCCGTATATTCTCTCAGTCGGTCGGATCTGTACCATCAAGCGCGTCGATCTGATGATAAAGGCTCTGTCAAGTATTAACCACGATATCCGGCTGAAGATAGCGGGATTGTCCGATGAGCCAGGAGTGATGGACTACCTGACTAATGAGGTAGCCGCACGCGATCTCAGCAATCGGGTCGAGTTCCTCGGAAGGGTCTCTGATGATGAGCTCCTCACCCTCTACGCTCGGGCGATGATGGTGTATTATGCCCCCTACGATGAAGATTATGGGTACGTTACCCTCGAAGCCCTTGCATCTGGGAAGCCCGTCATTACCGCCCATGACAGCGGTGGAACGCTTGAGTTCATCACTCATCACGAAACTGGGATCGTGGCTGAGCCAAACCCGGAGAGTATCGCGCGAGAGGTGCAGCAGCTCATTGATAATGTAGCGTTGAGGGCAGCGATCGGTGGGGGAGCGAAGGCGGCCGTCGCATCGATGGGGTTCCTCTTCAGTGGTTGGGACAATCTCGTAGAAAGGCTCCTATCGCCGTTGGAAAGGTAATCAGTCTCTCGGTTGAACTCGGTGCCATCCACTCTGTTTCTTCCGAAATTGTTCCGCAAAATATCGAGAGAAAAACTGATTAGAAGGAGATGATGGCTCATGAAGCGGCAGCGTATTGCGTGGTTTTCTCCTCTTGGTGGGGGTACGTCATCTCCAGATATTGCGTCATATGTATCACGACAAGTCCTTCCAATCCTGCGTGATCATTTCGAGATAGTTCTCTTTCATAGTGAGGTGCACTCCTCGGACTTATATGGTCTTGAGCAGCATCACTTTCTGTGTGCGATGCGGGAGCATCAGAAGTGTCCGTTCGACCTATTTTTCTATCAAGTTGAGGATGTGCCCAGTTCATTTTTCTCCCGATATCATCTGGGCGTTGCGCCAGGGCTTGTTCTCTTTCATCACTATCGACTTCTGACCCCCCCGTCGGTTGCGATGCACCATAGCTCATTTGAGCCAGTCATCGAAATAGTTCACCAGCGCAGAAGTGAGCTTCCTCCCTTCATGGTATGGCCCGAGCATCGAGGGCCTGAAGCGCGCCGGGAACTCGCGCTCGCAGGAGGTCTGCTCTTTTCTCAGTATCGAGCGTTTGAGGATTACCATCACTTTTCGGACCCTCGCCTCATCGCTGAACCTTTTGTCTCGTATCTCCCTGTCCCGGTGACGGTATCTCCTCTCATTCAGTCGTCATCAAACATATGTAGATCGCCACATCTGAAAGTCGGAATGACTGCGAGCCCAGGGATGGAGGGGCGGGCTCATAAAGTTCTGGGAGCTTTGGCGCACCGTCATCGAGTGGGCCCATCGGATGATGTGAGGCTCGTGTGGCTTATCGGTTCAGACGAGCGCTGGAGAGCCGAAGAGCTGATACGAGAGTATGGTGTCGAGAGCTCGGTTGAGTTACGTGAGGGAAGGTGTCCAGAGCGGTGGCAACAGCTTCTGCCGGAGATAGATATCGCCGCACATCTCCACTATAGTGCATTCTTGAGCCCATACCCTTATTTGGCGATCTCAATTGCGCATGGGATTCCGGTTATGGCGAGCGATCCCGGTGAAGCACCGAGGCTCCCCGAGTCGTTGACCTTCGGGGTTCGGCCGGGCGAGCATGAGGCAAACGAAATATCTCTTATATTAGCGCGGTTTGCAGAACATCGAGCGAATGGTCACGATACTCACGTCGTTGCTGCAGATGGAGTGGTTTCTCCGCACATGGCCCTCCACCCTGATGGCTACCATTTCTCAGCATCTTCTGTTGCAGCGGAGCTGGCGCTTGCATTTGAGATAGTTGCCCGGGCGATGGCATCGCTCGCTCCTCGTTGGTCGGCGCTTCGTTCAGCTGCATGGCGAGACATCGAGAGACAACTTGCATCTCCTGGTTTCACTCGGCTTGGTGGACTCGCGGCGCTGGGCTCGCTCCGCAGTCGTTCGCTCGAATCTCAACAGTCAGAGGGAGTTTCACCGTGAGATTGTCATTCGCATTTGTCATTCCCCGCTACGTCCGTTCGATGGGGGGAGCGGAGGCGCTTTGCGCGGCACTCGGACGGGCGCTCGTCGCTGATGGCTGTCAGGTTACCATCCTCACTACCTGCGCGGCAGATAACCGCACATGGAAGAACGAGATGCCGGCCGGCCCGTTTTTTGAGGATGGACTGAACGGAATCCGCTTTCCCGTCGATGAGCGCGATCTCGACAAATGGATTCCCCTTCAGATTCGGTTGTCAAAGGGGCATCCTTTGACGGTTGATGAGCAGCTCGATTGGTTGGCCCACAGTGTAAACAGCAGAGGGCTAATCGCTTACCTTGACGCGCAGGGACGAGGTTTTGACGCAATCTTCTTTGCTCCTTATCTCTTTGGCACCACTTTTTGGGGCTCGCAGGTCATCCCGGATCGCTCAATTATCATTCCTTGTCTGCATGATGAGCCGGCTGGTTACTTGCCAGTATTTGGGGCGATGTTGCGGGGAGCACGAGGGGTAATCTTTAATGCTCATGCAGAGAGGGAACTTGCTCAGCGACTGCACGGCGGGCTTCCGAGTGGAGTTGTCGGTATGGGATTTGAACCTATATCGGAAGAATTAGAGGCGAAGCTTGAACCTCCTGATATGGCGGGCCTGCGACCTAACGACAAGTATCTTCTTTATCTTGGAAGGAAAGAAACCGGAAAGAATGTGCATCTTCTGATAGATCTTTTTTGCGGGTGGAAAAATTCAAGCGCAGTGGCTGCGGATACTAAGCTCGTGATCTGCGGTGGTGGTTCGTTCTCCGATCTTCACCGTCCTCACGTTCTTGAAAGGGATGACGTTGTCGACATCGCTCACGTCTCGGAATACGATAAGACGCGCCTTTTGAAATATGCGCGTGCGCTCGTGCAACCATCGACCAATGAATCGTTTTCCATCGTCATGATGGAAGGTTGGCGGCTCGGGGTCCCTTCAGTGGTCCATGGTTTGTGTCCTGTTACGCGTGATCATGTTCTTCGGTCGGGCGGAGGACTCTATTTTTCATCTGCTGATGATTTTTTCGCGGTAATCGATCGACTCATTACTGATGAACCATTGAGCCGTGCGCTTGGTGTTTCAGGGCGAGCTTATGTTGATTCTGAGTACAGTTGGGGGGCGGTTATCAAGAGATTCTACGATACCGTTGAGGCATTGTTTGGAAGGGAAGCACCTGTTTTCGAGGGGCTTTGAGTAACCCGCACAGAAATAATTCACCACGGCTCTCTAATAATGTCGAAAAAGATTTTCTGGAGGGTTTAGCATGAGTGGATATCGCGAGGACATGGCGACTCTCGTTAAGCAGCTGAATGAGCACAGCTATCGATATTACGTGCTAGCGGAGCCGACTATCAGCGATGCTGAGTACGACAGAAAATTTCGGGAACTTGAGTCACTCGAAAGGGCTCATCCCGAGGCGATTGTTGCCGACTCACCAACGCAGCGGGTAGGGGCGAGTCCCGTTGCAGGTTTTCAGACGGTTCGGCATCGAGAACCGATGCTCTCGCTTAATAATGCGATGAATGAGGGAGAGATTAGGGAATTTCATCAGCAGGTGCTTCGATTTCTTGAGCGAGAAGGAGCGTCGGAGGCGATTACTGCGGTCTCGTACACTGTGGAGTTGAAGTTTGACGGGATCGCTCTTAGCTTGACGTATGAAGATGGATTGCTCGTGCAGGCGCTCACCAGGGGTGATGGTGAGTCCGGAGAACAGGTGCTCGCTCAGGTAAAGACCGTCCGGACCATTCCGTTGAGACTTCGGGGTGAGTTCCCGGAAAGACTGGAAGTTCGAGGAGAGGTGGTTTTGCCTCGTGAACACTTCGAGCGACTTAATGAACAGCGAGTTGTTGCGGGAGAGCCCCCATTTGCGAACCCGCGAAACGCAGCAGCGGGCAGTTTACGCCAGCTCGATCCATCGATCACCGCACAACGTAAGCTCGCGTTTTTTGCTTACGGCCTTATCGGCGTAGCGGAACAGGGGCATAATGCGATCCTCGCACATGCGCGGGAGTTGGGTTTTGTCATCTCTCCCTTTATTCGAACCCAGTTGACGATTGATGGCGTAGTTAAGGCGTTCGATGAGGCAGCGGCGCTTCGTGCAACATTCCCGTTCGATATCGATGGGATTGTCGTCAAGGTTGATCCGACCTCGCTGCAGGCCATCCTTGGTACCCGACAGCGATCCCCCCGTTGGGCTGTGGCGGGGAAATTCCCTCCTGTCGAGGAACACACCGTGCTTCGTGATATCTCCCTCCAGGTCGGACGCACGGGAGTCCTCACTCCAGTCGCAGTTCTCGATCCGATTCGGGTGGGTGGAGTTACAGTGTCACGGGCAACTTTACACAACCTCGATGAAATCGAAAGGAAGGGGTTGTTAATCGGGGATACCGTCGTGGTACGACGGCAGGGTGATGTCATCCCGGCAGTGATCGCTCCGGTGGTGGCAGCGCGTAACGGTGATGAGCGCCAATTCATTCCGCCGAGTCATTGCCCGGTCTGTGGCTCTGGTATTGTTCGGGACCGAGAGGCAGCGGCGATGCGATGCCCAAATCGGTTGTGCTCAGCGCAGTCGGCTGCCCGAATTATCCATTATGCGAAGCGTGAAGCCGCCGATATCTCCGGACTAGGAGAAAAGATGGTCGCGCTTCTTTTGGAGCACGGCCTTATTTCTGATGTGAGTTCGCTCTACGACCTTACCATTGCGCAACTTGAGTCACTTCCCCGGATGGGGCACCAATCAAGCGGTAATCTGGTAACTGCGATCGAGAAAAGCAAGAAAATCTCGCTCGAGCGATTTATCTTCGCTCTCGGTATCCGGCACGTAGGAGAGCGCACGGCCCAGGCGCTTGCCACGCATTATGGCTCTCTGCAAAAAGTGCGGGTTGCTACCGTTGATGAACTGATATCGATACCTGATATCGGCGAAGAGACTGCATTTGCCATCTCTGAGTTTCTTTCGGATCCGAGTGAGAGGGAATTAATAGATAGACTTCTCTCAAGAGGCGTTCAAGTTGAGGAATCAGAGGGAGTATCGAGGACAAGTGGAGGTGAAACAGTAGGTGGTGGGCCTCTCAAGGGACTTACCTTTGTTGTAACGGGAACTCTCCCCTCGTTCACGCGCACTGAAGTTGAGCGATTCATTCAGCATCATGGCGGAACAGTATCGTCATCGGTGAGCAAACGGACATCATACCTCGTCGCGGGAGATGAGGCGGGCTCGAAACTTAAAAAAGCCGAAGTCCTTGGGGTTTCGGTGCTCACCGAGGCTGGTCTACGAGCTATGGTTGAGCATGGCGAGCATTAAAATGAAAGTACGCATCGTTACGAGAGGCGCGATTGAGCATATTTGAGGTGCTCTTTAGGGCTTTAACTTGCAATCTATTATCGAGACACGGTGAGTGAAGATATCGACCAGATTCCACTCCATGAAACTGTCCCCCCTTTCATCTCTGAGAGTGGAGACACACCTTACTTGCTTAACTCATCATCAACAAAGGGGGACAGGTTCACGCTTTGTTTCAGACCTCAAATACGATATTCGGGTATAGCTCAGCCTCGAGGTGAATAGTGCCAAGCTTAGGGAACAACGGGGGAGGAGGTCATTGGGTACAAAGCTCTTGTAGCACGGAATCGTCTTTCTCAGCGGAGGTTATCGTTTCTAGTCCCGCTTGATCGATTAACCCGAGTTGCAAGGCTGCCCATATTGCATGGGCCCGAATGATTGGTGAGGGATCGTTCGATCCTCGGGAAAGGATCAAGGCTCCGATATCGTCGTACTGCTGGTTAACCGCAACGCAGAGCGCGTTGCGGATGAGCCCCTCTCGCTTTGCTCTCATAAGTGGCGTGCCAGCGAATTGGGCCCGAAATTGTTCATCGGTATCAATTGCAAGAATATTGGCGAGCGAAAGGAACGGGCCAGAACGTCCCTGCGCCTCGAGGCCGCGGAGGGCGGGGGTGGGCTGCTTTATTGCTCGGTGATTGTGTGGACAGGCGTCTTGGCAGAGGTCGCAGCCGAAGAGCCATGAGCCAAGATGTGTCCGTTCCTCTCTCGTGAGCATTCCTCTTTTTTCAATCGTCAGATACGAAATGCAGCGACGGGCATCGAGGAGGTAAGGGGAGATTATTGCATTCGTCGGACAGGATGACGCACACCGGAAGCAGGTGCCACAAGACCCTTTTGGGCTCAGGACTGAAGATTCAGCGGGGGCATCGGCGATTGATGCGCTAAAGATAACCCCACCAATTAGAAAAAAAGAACCAAGACCAGGGCGAATAAGAAGGGTGTGTTTGCCGATAAAGCCGAGCCGAGCTCGAGCGGCGTAGGGTCGTTCGAGGAGGGGAATCGCATCGGTAAAGGCGCGCCACCTAATCGCGGTTCCTGCAACGGCAGCTGCTCCGAATTGGGAGAGGAGCTTTTTGAAAACGCGATGATAATCTCGCCCCCATGCATACCGAGCGATACGCCCGAAACCTCGGGGGGTTGGTCCTGGATCTCGAGTTTCATAAGGAGCGAGCACGAATACGACACTGAGGCCTCCGGGAAGGAGGTGCCGTGCATCGGTAAGAAGCTCGGGAGGTTTCTTGAGGTACTCGAGTTGTCCGGCAAAATCGTTCTCTTGCCATCGCGAGACCGCTTCGGGGTGTGGTGAACCGAGCGGATCGGCACTTGTCGAGCCAAGGAGGGAGAGTCCAAGCTCGTCTGCGAGGGTCCGCAGATGATCCCAGGTCATGTCAGAAGTGGCTAATGGCATGAAGTCTCTCGCAGTTCAAGTATCGCCGAATATATCTGTCTTGAGAGGTGGTGAAAGATCCTGTTTTGGAAACCTCCCTGGAAGTGTCGCATAACCGACCGCTCCGATGAAGATGGACTGCAGTGAGAGAGAGCGTCTTGCTCCCGCCCAGCGAAGGTGATACCACCGTTCCATTGGATACGTTTTCGGTTGGTGATCCCATGTTTCGAACATTTCCCTCCCACATAGTCGCGTTTGATCTCGAGTGGTGTCCCGATCCAGTTGCGGGTCGGGTGCTCTACGACCTCGATGAGAGTATTAATGACCGTGAAGTGGTTGCGGAGATGTGGCGACAGGGGGGGGCGACGGTGGAGGAACCGCAACCGTTCTTGAAGACGCTGTTGTGTCGCGTGGTATCGGTGGCAGGGGTAGCGCGGACGTCGGGGGCGGAGGGAATAAGTGTCACTTTGTTTTCGCTACCAACTGATTGTGATGATGATACCAAATCTCGTGAAGCGCAGATTATCGGTGCCTTTCTCGAACGGGTAGGTAAGCAGAAGCGTCAATTAGTGGGGTTTAATTCGATAGCATCAGACCTGAAAATCCTGACTCAGCGAGCATTCGTTCACGGGCTTTCGATCCCTGAATTTTTTAAGCGTCCTGACAAGCCGTGGACTGGAGTGGATTATTTTGCGCGTGAGAGTGCGGGGCATGTTGATCTTTCTGAATTCTTTTCCCCCCATGGGAAGGGAAAAGTATCGCTCAATGATCTCGCGATGCTTGCGGGGATTCCCGGAAAAATGGCGGTCTCAGGGGAGCAGGTGCCGGAGATGTGGCTGGAAGGGCGGTGGCAGGAGATCATCGCGTACAATGAATTTGATGCCGTCACGACGTATCTTGTCTGGCTACGAGCATGTCATTTGATAGGTTTTTTGGATAAAGAGGAATACACTGTCGAGAGGGAATTGATGCGCCGAGAGCTTGAGCGACAGATAGCCGCCGGCAAGACTCATCTCGAAGATTATCTAATTGAATGGGACCGATTATCGCGCTTGCACCGATAGAGGGAGCTACCGCTTAAAAAGGGTACCGAACACTGGCGCTTCCTCGACCGAGGCTAATGCGTCGGGAGAGTCTGCCATGATGGTCACATGACCTACCTTGCGGCCAGGGCGAACCTCTTTGCCATACCAATGAAGATGAACTCCGGGAAGAGCGAGGAGTTCGGTCATGTTTGGTTCAATCCCGATGATATTCCGCATCGCGATCGCTGTGGCACGGGGTGATGTTGCTCCAAGAGGAAGTCCTGCGACTGCCCGGAGATGATTCTCGAATTGACTCGTTATCGCCCCTTCGATTGTCCAGTGTCCTGAATTATGGACTCGCGGAGCACATTCGTTGACCAGGAGGGTGCCATTTCGTTCAAAAAACTCTACCGCGAGGACGCCAACGTATGAGAGCGTTTCCATCGCCTTTATCATGATCGAGCGGGCCTGAAGAGTGAGGGATTCAGCGATGGGATCGGCAGGAGTGAGTGGGGTCGAGCGATAGAGGATCCCCCTTTGGTGTGAATTGATAGTGAGGGGATACCACTCATACGAACCATTAGCTCCCCGTACACCGATACCGGATAGCTCGCGCTCAAAAGCCACCATTTCCTCGACAATACCCGGAGCGGAGAGAAGTGATGCAGCGACGCGATGAAGTGCTGGGTCATCAAGGCAAGTAGGAGAGGAGATGATGAGCTGCCCTTTGCCGTCGTATCCAAGGCGACGGGTCTTCAGGATCGCAGGATACCCTGTTATTTCAAGTGCGGCGGCGAGCTGCTCAAGTGATTGCACCGGCGCATAGCGAGGAAGGTCGGCCCCAAGCGAGGAAAAGAAATCTTTTTCAAGGAGGCGGTCTTGGGCGATCTCCAGAGCACGGGGAGAGGGGCAAATATTGGGATTATCAGAAGAAAGAGAGGCGAGCACCTCCGGCGGCACATTTTCAAATTCCCAGGTCACGCGATCAGAAGTAGCGAGAAGGACTCTCATTGAACCTTCTGAGAAGGGAGCGTGGTGATGAGTTCCCAGTGTTCGGGTGGGTGGCGTATCTGATGGGTCGAGAAAAGTGAAGGAGAGTCCGAGTGGATATCCGGCGAGGGCAAGCATTCGACCGAGCTGACCACCGCCGACGATTCCTATCTTCACCTTTTTACCTCGAGTTTTTTTATCGTGGAACCGACCTGATATGAAAGCTGATAAGCCGCTTTACCGATTCGCGGAGGGAAGGGTATCGCCGAGGACTCGATCCCGCTGTTCCCTTCGGAACCCCGCAAGCTGCTCCTTGACCTGATTATCCTCGGAAGCAAGCAGCGCGACCGCAAAAAGTGCTGCGTTGGTTGCACCAGCAGGTCCTATCGCGAAAGTGGCAACGGGTACCCCTGCGGGCATCTGAACGATGGAGAGGAGGGAGTCGATACCGTTAAGGGCGCGAGATTGAACCGGAACGCCGAGGATAGGGACCGCCGTCTTAGCAGCCAGCATACCCGGCAGGTGCGCGGCTCCTCCCGCTCCCGCGATGATCGCCCGGAGCCCTCGGCCTTCGGCTTGCTCCGCGTAGTCAAAGAGAAGCTCTGGGGTGCGGTGAGCCGAGACTATACGAGTCTCGTACGAGATCGAGAATCTCTCGAGGATAACGGCCGCACGCTCCATCGTCTCCCAGTCTGAGTGCGAGCCCATAACGACACCGATACGGGGAGGGGACATGACGGTCATGGTCTCTGTCGGCCGCTAAATGAATAGATAGTTCCGATACTGATGAATGGATCCGGCCGGAATCGAACCGGCGGCCTCCTCATTGCGAACGAGGCGCTCTCCCATCTGAGCTACGGACCCCTGTACAATTAACCACGGACCGATAATACCGCAGAGGGGCATTGACGCCAAGGGGCTGGTCACCCCTCCACGGAAAAAGGGATTGCTCGATTATATGGCGAGCAATGGAGCTATCAACAACGCCACCATCGAGACAAGCTTGATGAGGATGTTGAGGGATGGCCCAGAGGTATCCTTGAAGGGATCGCCGACCGTATCGCCAACAACCGCAGCTCGGTGAGCATCCGATCCCTTTTTTTCACCCGTGATGAGACCCTGCTCAATAAACTTCTTCGCGTTATCCCATGCGCCCCCCGCATTCGCCATGAAGAGGGCAAGTACGACCGCGGTCAATGTCGTACCGAGAAGCAGTCCTCCCAATGCATCGGCTCCAATAAGGAAGCCGGTTATTACGGGACCGGCGATAGCGAGCATGCCGGGAAGCATCATTTCCGACAACGCGGCATCAGTCGAGATGCCGACACACCGTTGCACATCAGGTTTGGCATCAGCTCGTCCTTCGAGGAGCCCGGGTATCTCGCGAAATTGTCGACGAATTTCGTCGACCATTTTACCTGCCGCTCGTCCAACAGCAGTCATGGTGAGGCATGCGATAAGTCCTGCGAGTGAACCACCAATCAGCGCCCCGATCATTATCTTGGGGTTAGTGATGGTAAACATCGTATTGCTTGTCTCGATCGATTTACCAAGGGTGACCGTTTCCGCAAACGCGCCGAATAAAGAGAGTGCGGTCAGGGCGGCCGAGCAGACCGCAAATCCCTTCCCGATCGCCGCAGTGGTATTCCCCGCAGCATCGAGCTTGTCGGTGATCGCTCGGGTGTCAGCACCGAGGTTTGCCATTTCTGCGATCCCACCGGCGTTGTCAGCAATCGGGCCGTATGCATCGATAGTCATCACGATGCATGTTGTGGCAAGCATGCCAACCGCGGCGAGGCCAACCCCGTAAACTCCCCCGACCCAGCTTGCTATCAGCACCGCAAATGCAATTACCCACATTGGTGAAACGACTGAGCGGAATCCGACGGCGAGGCCCGCTATCAGATTTGTTGCAGGTCCGGTCTTGGATGCGTTCGCTATCTCATAAACCGGCTTTGAGGATGTGTAGTACTTCGCGATAAGACCTATCGCAAGACCACACGCAGCCCCAAAAAGAGTGCACGTCCAGAGCACGACTTTAACACCAGGGATGAGGATAAACGCGACGAGAGCTCCCGCGAGGAAGAGTCCTGTCGCAAGTAATGTCGCCCGTTGTAGTACCGTTGTGGGGTCGGTGTCGTTCTGCTTTTTGACCGCAGCCATGCCGTACCAACTTGCGGCCATTCCTATGATGGCGAGAAGGAACGGCATGAACGCGAATCCCCATCGGACCGAGCTTTCGGCCCCGATGACGTTCAGATCGGCACCAGTCAGGGAGGCCAGCCCAGCAAGCGGGAGGGTCACCGCGATGGTTGCACACGCCACTATCGAGTTGACGTACGACTCGAAAATATCAGCGCCCATTCCTGCGACATCGCCAACGTTATCTCCGACGTTATCTGCGATGACTCCTGGGTTGCGTGGATCATCCTCAGGTATACCCGCTTCGTATTTGCCAACAAGATCCGCGCCTACGTCTGCGGCCTTCGTGTAAATACCGCCGCCAATTCGGGCAAAGAGCGCCACGGAGGTCGCCCCGACACCGTAACCGACCATCGGTCCGACAGAGTGTTCAAAGCCAAGGAAGATGATAACCACGCCGAGCCCAAGGAGCCCAAGGCTGGCCACTGCAAGACCCATGACGGCACCTCCGTCGAAAGCGATCATCAAAGCTTCACGGGGGTTAGACCGTGCAGCTGCGGCCGCAGTGCGGGAGTTGGATTGTGTGGCGGCGCGCATTCCGATGAAGCTTGCGGTGAGAGAGCACCCCGCACCAAGGAGGAAAGCAAGCGCGGTGCTAAGGCCAAGCGCGAGAAGGAGAACGAAAAAGAGGGCAATTGAGTAGATGCCGAGGTAGTACGATTCTTGCCGGAGAAAGGTGCTTGCACCTTCCCGAATTTGAGCGGCGATCTCCTGTACCTTTTCGTCCCCATCTGGTTTGGCAAGAATGCCCTTAAATACCTTAAAAGCAAGGGCAAGTCCCACGCCCCCTGCAACTGGAATAATTGCGTTTGTAATAGCCATCGATAATTCCCTTACGATTACTCGATCTCCGCATGCGCTTATCAGTGCATGACGATCTTGCTACTGCTAAACCCTCCGCGGGCTTTCAGCGATGCCCGCTCGAGGCAGAATTGCCAGTGCTGAGTATCGCGTTAGGGGAAAAAAAGCAACTTGGACTAAAATGGCGCTACGGAACGATATGATAGCCAATCGTGTGTCAATAAACTCTGGTTGTGGTACTCTTCTCGACCGGTCCCGGACCCCCGGCCGATGCTGTTCAAAAGCAGTCGCAAGGGTGCATGAGAGGATGCATCAGAAGAGGGGTGCCCAGGGTATCCGAACTTAAGAGGGTACCCCAACTTAAAGGAATACTATTGACCATGAACGCCATAAACGAGCGACTTCGCAATATCGCAATCATAGCCCACGTTGACCACGGGAAAACAACCCTGGTAGACCACCTCTTCCGTCAGAGCAATACATTTCGGTCCCATCAGGAGGTTGCCGATCGAGTAATGGACTCGATGGATCTGGAGCGGGAAAGAGGAATTACGATCGCGGCGAAGAACTGCTCCGTACAATTTAAAGGGGTCAAGATCAACATCCTCGACACTCCGGGCCATGCTGATTTCGGGGGAGAAGTTGAGCGGGCATTGATGATGGTCGATGGGGCAATTCTGTTAGTAGATTCATCTGAGGGGCCGCTACCGCAGACTCGATTTGTCCTATCGAAGGCGCTCGCTGCGGGTAAAAAACTGATCGTGGTAATCAACAAAATCGACAGAAAAGATGCACGTCCTGACGAGGTCCTCAACGAAATATATGACCTCTTCATCGATCTGGGTGCAACAGATGAGCAGATCGAATTCCCCGTTTTGTATGCAATAGGTCGTGAGGGGATAGCTCAGCGCTCGCTTGAGGAACGGGGGGAAGATCTCTCACCCCTTTTCGAGGAGATCGTCAAGACGATACCCGCTCCGTCGTTTGCGCCAGAGGAACCGTTCCAGATGCTAGTGCTCAATATTGGGTACTCAGATTATTTGGGAAGGTTGGCGATAGGAAGGGTATTCCAGGGCTCTGCCGAACGGAATGCGCGGTTGGTACGTATTGATAGGGAAGGAGTCACTCGGCCCTTACGAGTGACGAAGGTTCAAACCTATGACGGCATCGCATTGGGCGAGGTCGAGCGCGCCGAACCGGGAGATATCATTATCATCTCGGGATCTGATGAGGTTGAGATCGGCGACACAATTTGTACTGGTGAGGCGCCGAAGGCGTTGCCGAGAGTAGTCGTTGATGAGCCCACCATAGCGATGCGTTTCGGCGTGAATACCAGCCCATTTGCTGGACGTGAGGGAAAACATGTTCAGTCGCCTCGAATCAAAGCCCGGCTGGAAAAGGAAGCGCTTCACAACGTAGCGTTGCGGGTTGAGGATACCTCGGATCCTGATAGCTTCATCGTCAAGGGGCGAGGCGAGTTTCAGATGGCGATACTGATTGAAACCATGCGCCGAGAGGGGTTCGAACTTTCGGTGGGGCGACCGACCGTCCTCATGAAGGAGGAGGGGGGAGTAACGCTTGAGCCAATTGAGCACCTGATTATCGACTCAGAGGAGGGTCATGTCGGGATAATCACCGAGAAGCTGGCTCGAAGAAAGGGTCGGATGACGACGATGGTCAACAAGGGCTCGGGTCGAGTGCGAATTGAGTTCTCGATTCCCTCCAGAGGGCTGATCGGCTATCGGGGCGAATTTCTGACCGACACCCGCGGGCTTGGAATTATGAGTAGCTATGTGAGCGGATACGAGGAGTTTCGGGGTGAGGTGACTTCGCGAGTAAACGGGTCGCTCGTCTCGGATCGAGAGGGCGAGGCGGTCGCCTATGCTCTCTTTAACCTTGAACCGAGAGGGCGGATGTTGGTGCGCCCTGGGGAAAAAGTCTATGAAGGGATGATTATTGGGGAGCACAATCGAGAGAATGACCTCAATGTAAACCCTACAAAAGCGAAGAAGCTCACGAACATCCGTGCGGCAGGGAAGGATGAAAACGTGATTCTCACGCCGGTTCCCCAACTGACCCTCGAGAACGCTCTTGAGTTTATTCGGGATGACGAGCTTGTTGAGGTGACTCCCGAATCGATCCGGATGCGAAAGCGGGTATTGGAAGCTAATCGGCGGTGAATCAACGGAGAGGGTACTCTGGAGGGGCCGAAGAAGTCGGCCCCTTGTACTGCCCTCGCCATAATCAGCCCTCGCCATAATCAGAGAGCGCCCTAGACGGCATCCCCTGTCGTCAGTTGTATCGGCTCTACCATGCACCGAAAATTCGGGACAAGATGCCGTAGCCGAGGCCGGCCCCGAGGGCGGCAGACCCAAGGAACTGAACAAGCGCATCTGCGGTCACGATTGGAGCAGTATGGACCTCAGGGGCTGTAAATTGGTTTTGACGAGAAGCCGTTTGCGTGGAAGGAGCCTCGCTTTGGAGCTGATGGACCGGGGTTAGCCTCTGCAGGTTCGGCCTCTGGCTCGAGCCGTATGAAGGAGAGAGTTTCGGGAGGGGCCGTCGGGAGCTTGCTTTAAGGTCGATAGTTCGTTGCTCCGCGGCGTTGCTTGGAACGAGGGCCAGTTCAATCTCCTGGGAGACATTGGGCTCAAGCGGGATCGTGGTTGTTACTGATCCAGGGGTTGCCGATAATTGAGTTCGGGAGCCGTTTACAGAGGTAGCTCCTGGTCGTGGATCGGGCGAAGTGAGGGGATGACGACCACTCCACGCGGTATCCCCCTGTCTCGTGTTTGCTGGAGCGGGATGGCGCGCGAATTGGGCTCGTCTCATCCCCTGGATTCCTACGCGGGAGGGGGTTGAGGCTGAATGTGATTCAGGCTCCTTTTGTTCCTCGTTTGGCCGCTTTGTTTTTTTTGCCGTTCCCGCCTTCGCTGATGAGTTCCTCCTGATTCGGCGCTCTTGTCCTGATGTTGGTGTGTCAGCACGAGATGGTTTTGATTTTGAACCACCTTCATTCGCCGACTCGCCCCGTACTTTGCCCCCTCCGTTTCGATGAAAACTTTCAATTTTGTTCGATGGACGCGGTTCATCGCGAGATGTTTCTCGTTCAGGCTTCCTTGAGTCACTCACGGCCGAACGAACAGCGACCGATTCTGTGCGATTTTGAGATTTGGAGTCTGGAAAAGAAATTGGGAGGCCTTCCCGACGTATACCTGCAGCGAGCTCTTCTTTGAGCGTTGACACTTGTTGAAAACGATCCTCAGGCGCCCGTGCGAGAGCCTTCATCACGATGGCGTCAAGCCACGATGGAATGAGAGGATTTATTGAGCGAGGCGATGGTGGATCTGACTTGACTCGTTGAGTAACCGATGCGAACAGTTCTCCCCCCGCAAAGGGAGCTTCCCCAGTCAACAACTCGTAAGCGATAAGGCCAACAGCATAGATATCGCTTCGTGCATCAAGCTGCGAACTCAGCAAGTATTCCGGGCTTACGTACTGCAGAGTTCCGACGACGCCTCCGTGCTCAGTCAAACGCGACGTGCCGGGCATCAGAGCGACGCCGAAATCTGTTATTTGAAGTAACCCGCACGGGCTAACCAGAACGTTTTCTGGCTTGAGATCTCGGTGAATGATCCCCTTATCGTGTATCGCGCCGAGCCCTTCACAAAGTTGAACCAAGAGGCCGATGGTCTCAAACAAAGGGAAAAAGCTCTTTGACTGCAACCTCACACTCAGATCCTGTCCTACCGCCAAATCCATCACCAAGGCGATAATCGCTCGCTCGCGATCTTCGATCAGTCTTCTTCCACCGACTACGTTTGGGTGATTAATCTCGAGGTATGCATTGATCTCACGTCGGAATCGCTCAGTAACTGTCGAATCCGGAAGATAGTCGTTCGATAGCACTTTGACGGCTACATCGCCCTCTTGAGGGTGCTTGCAGTGATATACAGTTGCAACCCCTCCAACGCCTAACTCCTTTACCAAGGAATATCCGGCAGGTAAATGTGAACTAGCAACAGTTGAAGACGCCTGGGGCTGAACAGGCTTCATGAGACCAGGGATGGACTGGGCGACCGAGTCTGGTGAGGTAACAGTCGCCTGAAATTCGGCGTGCCCTCCGACTGCGTCATCGACCACTTCTGCTGAGACGGCATTCGACTTCATGCGTTCCCTGTCGCAACTTCTCAGAGCCTCTGCACCCTCTGAGCGCGATTACTACCTCCCACCTCCCTGTTGGACTTCAGCCACTACTGGCCCATCTCTCTCCACCAATCCTGACCCGGACTTGCCGGTACCCCAATCAAACACCGAGACCGTTTACGGAAGGACATCGCGACGGCCAAACAAAACAACCATCGCTAATGGAGCCTAAGGCAAGAGTGCCATAACTTTGGAGGAAAAGCCAATGTACTCAAGGAAACGGGCTTTTTAGGGCGACGCCGACCTACTCTGCTCCGGCCTGATTAAGCCATTTTTGATACTGCTCGGGGGAAAGGATATGACGAAGTTCCGTGGCGAGAGATTCCTTCCGGGTTCTGCGGATGGAATCTTGAGATTGTTCGATTTGGGTCATGGCCTCTCGAAGTACATCCCGGTTTACCTCTGGATTTTGGTGCTTGCCCATCGCATCGTCGACCAGCTTCTCAGTCGCTATGCGGATCGGAGCAATCGAATCATCCACCCGTTGTAGTGCGAGGCCGAGTTGATCCTCCTGGCCAGCGGAAAGCCCGAGCTGGTGCGTCAGAGCAGACCGCTCCTGGTCGAGTATACGCTGTCGTTCGGCCTGCTGATTGGCCAATATCTGGTGCTCGATCTCAGCAGCCTGTGCTCCGAGGGCATCGCGAAGCTCCGCCTCGAACCTGATGGACCCCGAGTAGCGCGCACTTTGTTGCTTTATAAGGGCGGTCCTTACCCGCTGTTGGATGTGGGGCTCGAGGTGGGTAAGTGAGCCGAGCTGGGCGAGTAGTCGGTCAGCATGCCATTCGACAGAGGATTGTCGGGGTTGGGTGTCGGTGGGGGAGGCTGACCCTGGGGGGGGCAATTGCGATGACGGCGGGGGCGGAGCGACCCCGATGGGGGTGGGAATGGACATCGCTCCCTCGGGAGAACTGTCGAGAGGGGGGCACGGAACTGCGGTGGGGCAGAGAGGTATAGTGGGGCATCGCAAAGTCTCTTCACTGGTTTTTGAGAAAGAGCCGTAAAGGACAGCAAGAGCGAATCCCCAGCCCCCTATAGCGACGACGATGAGGAGAGGGTGTGGTCGGGGGCTGTACAAATTCATTGGAGCGAAATCGATTAACGAAGGTGGAAGGGGCTCGGGGCCCATGCTCTTCCTTAAGGAGAATATCTCATTTTAAGGAACTTTATCACCTCCCCGTTGGGGTACAGATTCGGAAGGAGGAGCTTTTTTTCGACGAGTTCTTAAGGTCGGTGCAACCGATCATCACGCTTATGTGACTCTTTTTTATCAGATTGTTCGTGCGCTCGGACTCAAATATCCTCATGACTCATCTCCGAACCTTTTAGGAGCGGAGGATTTTGGATTGATCTCCGCCTTGGGGGTGCGATACCAACCACGTCTCTCTATGACGCCGTCGGCTATTCGCTGGGTGGCTCAACTCACCGGACTTCGGCAGCTGGACTTTTTCTGCCCTTTGATGCCCCTAAAATAAGGAGGATTGTTGGGTCACAAGGCAGTGACCTGGTTTACTTCAACGCGCTACCAAATATTTTAACTGGATTCGGTGCATCGACAGCTCTCGGGGACGATGAGATTTCGCTGACCTCCCTCTCCCGATCTCTCTTTGCAGAGGCCTAGGTAGGATCTGACCTTGTGCTCACTCGAAGTGGGTTCGGGTCGATAACGGTGAAGGGATATTTCTCGGGAGTCGGGCCCCGAATCGTGTTTTCGGACCAGGTAATCCCCAGCGGAGGGACGCCAACCGTAACGCCCACCGCTTCCCCCACGAGAACGGCGACGCCAACTCCAACTCGCACGCTGACTCCGAGTCCGAATCCGACAGTAGCTGCCTCTGTGACGGCCGCCACCCTCAACCCTCTAAGTCGGCCGACCACGGTACGGGGGCGGCGCAGCTCCCGACCACGTGGCCTTTCGAGATCTCGTTCGGGACGAGTTTCCCACCGACACCTAGCCTCACAGCGTCCCGACCGGGAGAGTTATTGACACGGCTATCTCCCCGATTTTCGGGGATTCCTGCGACTAAGAGGGAGCATAATTTTGTCGTCGGCTTCGTAGACTTGCTGAGGTCTCGCAATCCACTGTACGATCAAGGCTTTGTGATTCGGCAGCTCGCAGGGGAAGCATGGTAAACGAACTCATCATCTCGGATGATACTGAGGGCTCTCTCATCGAGCTTGCCCGTCTTAGCGCGCAAGGAGGAACCATCGGAAGGAATCCTGAGGCGGCGATCTCGATCGATAGCGAGGCTGTATCTTTCGAACATGCGGTCATCTCTTTCATGGGGGGGAGGTGGTTTTTTAAGGATGTAGGCAGCACCAATCGGAGCTGGCTCAATGGGATCGAAGTCTTGCCGGAGCATTGGAGGATAATCCGGTCTGGGGATTTTATTCAGGTGGGTGATCGGATTTTGTACCTACAGGAGGCTGAGTCGCCGATAGATCCGCCTTCGAATGCGCGGTCGCTTATAGTGCTTCGAGAGGGAGAGTTTTTGGGCGAGGCTCCCATCTCCTCAGAGGGGCCAGTGCTTCGTGTGGGAGGGCTTCAAGGCGATGTAGAACTCTCTCGCAACAGGAGTTCTCGGCCAGTGCTCGTGTTTGATTCGAAGAATGGGGAGCTCGTTGTTAAAAGCGAAGCCGGACTTCTCGTCGGTTTGAAAAATGGCTCGGAGGTACTTTTGCCGGTTAGTTTGCGAGACCGGGATGAGGTCACCATCGAAGATTATCAGATTCTTGTCAATGATCCATCGGAGGATGGAGCTGGCCGCATCCAAGACGGTAGCTCAGATCGACTTCGTGATGACGGGGGTTGGCAAGATCGAAGTATGGACCGTGCGAGATTCGGGCGGTCTTTAGTCGGCAAATCGCAAGGGGAGGATTTCGACCGTTCATCTGATGGGAGTGTAGACCTCGGAGAGCGATATTGGGGTACCCGTGGTGGGGGTGAGGGCCGACCACTCGCCCAAGACTCGATGGCATTTTTGCCACCACCTCCGCCGCTACCCCCGACCTTTCTTGAAACAACACAGGGGCGGTTGATATTGTTCTCCTTTGTTACTTTGCTGGTTGGTTTAATTTCGGTGGGTTTCCTTCTCGTTTCTCGATAAGGGGGAAGGAGGCACTCCCACTCCACGCTACCTCCAGTCTTTTATGCTTGGTCGTGCGTTAACTTCGAATGAGGGGCTCTGGGCAGGTGGATGAGTTTTTAAATAGCTACCATCTCTATCGGTGGGGCAATGTTACGCTTGGATCGTCCATTCCTCTTTTTGCCCCTGTTCAGACTGAGCTGATCAGCTGTCTGGACGGAGAAGCGGACGGTGTTTCTGGCAGTCTCGCGGGGCGCGCTCCGGTGAGGCATGCGACAATTTCTGAATTTGGTCCAGTCGTGATCAAAGGATACGTGCGAGGTGGGTTGTTGAGATTTGCTCGATCTCCAATCCATATGCGATGGGGGAGAACTCGGTGTGAGCGAGAGTTCGACGTGCTGCAGAAGGTTCGTCAGTTAGGCATCGCGGCCCCTGAGCCACTTGCATTCGCGTGGCGGGGGGGGGGGCGGTGGTACCGAGCGTGGCTTTTTACGAGATTGATCGAAGGGACAAGGACGTTGGCAGACATCAGTCGGGCTGATGAGAATCGGGCGCGTGTTCTCGCGGAAAGACTGGCTCCTATCGTTGAGTTACTGATTCTCAAGGGAGTTTTTCATGTCGATCTTCACCCTGGAAATGTCGTTGTCGATGAGGATGACAAAATCTATCTTGTAGATTTTGACAAGGCTCGCATCGTTACCGGTCGAGAGCATGAGCAGCTTGCGGAGCGGTATCTTTGTCGTTGGCGGCGTGCGGTCATTAAGCATAACCTGTCGGAGGTGCTCACCGAGGTCTTGTGTTCATCTCTGCGACGACGAGATCTCCTTCGATCGAGCGTTCGGGGGCATCTCTGATGGTTACCGAAGCTATCGAGCCTGGGCAGGTAAATAAGATTCTTATCGTTCTCCTCGGAGCTCTCGGCGATGTTGCTCGTGCGACGACGATTGTACCACCTCTCCGAAGGAGATTTCCTGGAGCGACAATCTCGTGGCTTGTTGAGACGAAGAGTGCACCCTTCGTTCGGCTTAACGAGCGGGTCGATACCGTTTATGAGTTTGTTCGGCAACGGTGGTGGAGTGCGGGGGGGCTT
>JBIIHQ010000009.1:0-135258 GCA_044235645.1 Bdellovibrionota bacterium
TGCGCTTACCCCCATATTTAGGACCACAGGCTTAAGTAGAATCTGCGTCTGAAAACTGGTAAGGAAGGACGCATGAAAACGGTAACAAAACGAAGAACATTTACGGACAAGTTCAAGGCGAAGGTGGCGATTGAGGCTATCAAGAGTTTGAAGACCCTGGCGGAGCTTGCATCTGAATACCAGGTCCACCCCAGCCAGATTATGGATTGGAAGAAGCAGTTGCTTTCGAGTGCTCCTGATGTTTTCTCGTCAGGGAGAAAGAAGGATGCGCCGACGGAAGAGGAGCTTACAGCACCTCTGTACGAGGAGATCGGGCGTCTAAAGATGGACGTGAAGTGGCTTCAAAAAAAGCTTTGAGCCTGCCCGCATCAACACGCCGGAGCTGGGTTAAGCCCCATGCAGACTACTCGATCCGGCGGCAGTGCAGACTGGCAGGCGTTACCCGATCGGGCTTCTACTACGAGCCTGTTCCTGAAACTGCGGAAAACCTTCATCTGATGCGATTGATCGATGAGCAGTATCTCCGGCACCCGGAGTTTGGTTATCCACGAATGACGGACTGGCTGATAGAGCATGGCCATAAAGTGAATCGCAAGCGAGTTGCCCGTCTCATGCAACAGATGGGACTTCAGGCAATTACGCCCGGACCGCATACGAGTAAACCTGCTTCTGGACACAAGATCTACCCGTATTTGCTCAATCATGTGAGCATTGAGCGGGTGAACCAAGTGTGGAGTACTGACATCACGTACATCCCAATGAAGCATGGGTATCTTTACTTGACGGCAGTAATCGACTGGTACAGCCGCTATGTGCTTGCCTGGGAACTTGCAAATACCATGGAGAGTAGGTTTTGCGTTGATGCACTGGAACATGCGCTAACTCAGGGACGGCCGGACATATTCAACACCGACCAGGGGTCCCAATTCACTTCACAGGCGTTCACGAGCATTCTACTGGACAGGAACATAGCGATCAGTATGGATGGCCGAGGACGGGCGCTGGACAACGTATTCATTGAGCGTCTGTGGTGGACTGTGAAGTTCGAAGAGATCTATCCCAAGTATTATGCAGATGGCCATTCACTGCAGCAGGGGCTCGATCGATACTTTCACTACTACAACCAAGAAAGGAAGCACAGCTCGCTGGACAAGAGAACTCCTGCCGATGTATTCATGGAAGGAGCATGAAACGATAGTAGAAAGCGGAGGCGTCGCTTCGCTCCGTCCTCGGCCCTACGGGCCGCCCCTTCGGGGTCGGACTGAGCGAAGCGACGCCTCCGCCGCAGGGCGGCTCGGTGGCCGCTGGCCTACTGAAAATGGAGTCGCAGATTCTACCTTAAATTGACCGATCAGTGGTCGAAGATCGGGGGTAAGCGCACAGGTCGCCGCTTGATCCGGTTCTTGAACACCAGATTTGACAATAGCTCTCATTCCCACTCACTCCGCCTCCACTCCCCCGCTGAATCTCGGATCAGCTCGTAGCTCGGCCAGAGCTCAGGGTTGGGTATAAGGGTGACGACCCGCTCGATTGCGCCATTCTCGAGAAATCGAACAACTATCGGGCTCGTGCCCTCTCGCTGACGAGCTACGGCGATAAAGGTGCCCAGATCAGGGGTAGACTTCCCATTAAGGGAGATAATCTGACTGCCGACCTCAAGCCCGCACCGATAGGACGGGGACCCGTAATTTCCCGACGCAACATACACCCCGCACGCTCCCTCTCCGTGGGTCCTGCGGATCTCTGCGTGAGGCGCGTGCATGACGGCTCCCGCCCAATGCACGATATGGTTAACCCCCTCTCCCGATAGGGTCTCAGGAGCAATCTCAACGGTGACGGCTGTGCCATCGCGCCACACGATGGCCTCGATCTTCTCGCGCTGTAACAGCTCCTCGAGCGAGCGATGATCGACGGGAATCGTCCCATCAACCGACAAAATAACATCCCCCGGTTCAAGGCACCCCTCACTCGGACCACCCGGCACTGTACGAACAACCCTGAGCAGCTGCCGTCGGCCGGTACCAATCGCCGCGTTTATCTTCGTTAGCCATACGGCAGGGACCTTGAGTCGGCGAAGCTCCGGCAGACGGATCGGCGCAAACTCCGCTTCAATCCACCGAAAAACTCGCTCACCCCGTCCGAGCGCTCGCAGGTCCGCGAGGACGACCGCGGGAATACCGCTGTAAGTGAACTCAAATTGATCGTCGTCCTTATGGGCGAATATTCCCCAAAAACCTACTACTCGCCCTTCATCATCAACAATAGCGCCATTAAAGTCAGCGTGACGGGCGTTGAGCTGAATGAGGTCGAGGTTTGTTTCCTGGAAGAAGGAATTGGTCGGGGGGCGGGTGGAAGCTGAGCGAATACTCGTGATCGTTGCCTTTTTGCTGTGCATCGAGCCATATTCATTCACTCCAATCAGATGCACATCACTCCCTATCAGCGCACCTTCCGTCACGAGCTCCGCCTCTCCGACCGCCGCATCTCCAAGAGCTGAAATATCGCACTGGAGAAGTACCAAATTGTGAAGCGGATGAAGATATAATACCCGCGCGGGAACCTCTCCACCCCCGGCTACGGTAACTGTAATATCTCCTAACGCGTGCCACACCGTGCTGCGATCGGTGGCAATGAGCCCCCGCTCTTTGTCAATGACTATTCCAGTTCCCCGTGGCGAATCGTATCGGTGCCATCCGGCGATTATGTACGGTGAGCGAAATTGGAGATGCACCAACGCTGATTGAACTCGATGCCACGGCTTCGTTCCTTGCTCAATCGGCTCCACTATCTGTGACGAAAGCGGGATTTGCTCGAGATGAGCAGCGAGAGTCTCACTTCGCCAGCGTTCGGGGTTCATCATCCGCTGTCCGCCACTTTCCATCGACGCATGCTCTCGTCTCCATCTGCGACACGGGAACCATCGGGAAGAGAACACAGCGGAGGCCTGCCGCAGAGTGGTTGGCTGCTTAAAGTGGCGGAATCGGACTGAGAACGCCTCGCCTTGCCTCAATGTGCCAAAAACCGCCGCGAGGTCATCGAGCGACCTAATAGGAGTGCCCGCCACCGACTCGAGCAGCGCCCCTTTTTGCAACCATTCATCAACAAGGAGATACCCCGGCGCAGCCACCACGACCCCTCGGGGGGGGGCGTTAAGATGCCATGCATGAACTGAAGAAAGGGGGTGAAAAATCGCCTCACCTATCTCGATGAATTCATCAGGGACGAGCGATTCGAGATCTTCGACGGGCAGATCGACAATAAGGCTCGCTCCATCACGAACAACAACGAGCGAGATAACGCCCCCTATCGAAGAATCGAGCGCATCCTCAAAAGGCTCAAATGAATCGATCAGTTCGCCGTTTACCCGGATGATAACATCACCCACCCGAAGCGATCGGGCCGCTTCAGTGGTCGGGAGGATCCGATCAACGACGAGCAGTCCTGTTGAACGGGGAACCGCCACCATACTCTCTGCAAGAGTGGCTTGCGTGACCCCACGCCGCAGCAGCTCATCGAACGAACGGTGCAAGGCGCGCACGTGTACGGTTCCTCTCGTTACCGGTTCTCCACGACGGAGAGCCTCGAACGCTCGCACGATCCGGCGTATCGGAAGAAAATACGCGGCGGCTGCCTCTCGATGTCCGCCCGCGTTGAGACCAACGACACGACCCTCTTCATCGATCACTGGGGAGCCCGATGATCCCCCCGAGGTCATCGATGCGGCCTGCATGTAAAAGGTATTCCAATCGGAGTAGTGTCCCTCGCCATAGTCAGGAGCCTCGCGGTCAAGCCGACTAAGAGTTCCGGACAGAATCGAGAACCCCTCCCCCGCATCGTTACCGATAACACGAATCTCGACCCCCTCAAGCGCCCCCTCTGGATACAGAGGAAGGCTTCGCGGCACCGCTCCCCGAAGCGTCGCCGGGTCGTACCAGAAAAACCCGAAATCATGGATCGGATCTCGGTACAAGGGCTTTAGCTCGACCTCGCGCAGGTCCGCAAATATGCCACGCGCGACGACCGGACCAGCGGTCACGACGTGGCGATTCGTAAGCACAATCCCCCGCTCCGCATCGACAACAAAGCCAGTCGCTTGACCAGAGTTTTGCCAATCATCTTCGAATGCGCGTGACTGGTCGACCATGATCGCAAGGATAGACCCCTTCGTTTGCTCTATTGTCCTTTTCCACGACATGATGACTGCCTTTAGATGATCAACTCAAGAGTAACCTCGGAAGATCCAACGTTCCTCACACGAGAAGGGCTCGCTGAATGCGCGTAATCTTATCACGAAGCTCGGCTGCACGCTCATACTCTCTCTTACCAGCTGCTTCGAGCATCTCCTTTCTCAGACCCTCAATGAGCCGTTGCTGAGCCTGAGGGTCAGCGGGTAGCGGCTCATCAAGGGTTACAATCTCACCCGTCTCCGGATCCACAAGCTCTTCGATGACCGTCGTCAGTGAACCTTCAATGCCGCGACGCGCTGACTGTGGCACAATTCCGTGCTCAGCATTGTAAGCCGCTTGAATCGTTCGCCTCCGCTCCGTTTCCCGAATCGCCCCCTTGATGGAATCTGTTTCCCGATCGGCGTACATGATCACCCGTCCCCGGATATTTCTTGCCGCACGTCCCATCGTCTGGATAAGCGAACGCTCGGAACGGAGAAACCCCTCCTTGTCAGCATCAAGTATCGCCACAAGCTCAACCTCCACGAGGTCGAGGCCCTCTCTCAACAAATTAATTCCAACAAGAACATCAAAATCCCCTCGGCGCAGCCCACGCAAAATATCAACCCGCTCTACCGTGTTGATATCTGCGTGGAGGTAACGCGAGCGGATACCCACTCCCTGCAGGTAAGTGGTTAGATCCTCAGCCATTCGTTTCGTTAGGGTAGTTACCAGCACTCGCCCCCCCCGATCGACAACCTCACGCGCTTCATTGAGGAGGTCATCAACCTGATGAAGAGCTGGCCGCACAAAAACTTCTGGATCAAGCAGTCCAGTCGGACGGTTGATCTGCTCGACGATGTGGGCTCCACTCTTCGTCAGTTCGAAGTCCGCTGGTGTTGCCGAGACGAAGACCACCTGACCAACCCGCTCCCAGAACTCCTCACCACTGAGAGGGCGATTATCGAGCGCGGAAGGTAGTCGAAAACCGTAATCGACGAGCGTTTGTTTTCGCGCCCTGTCGCCCCGACACATCGCACCAATCTGGGGAACAGTCACGTGGCTCTCATCGATAAAGAGGAGAAAACCTCTCGGAAAATAATCAAGAAGAGTTGACGGTGGCGTCCCCGGTTGTCGTTGATCGAGATGCCTCGAATAGTTCTCAATCCCCGGACAGAAACCTATCTCGAAGAGAAGCTCAAGATCATACAGCGTCCGCTGCTCAAGCCGTTGAGCCTCAAAATCTTTCCCCCCGCTGCGAAGCTCTGCAAGTCGTACATCTAGTTCGGCTCTGATACCCTCAGCCGCCGCGACAACTTTTTCGCGGGCGGTAACAAAGTGACTGACCGGATAGACCGCGGTGCTCGCAAGCTTGCGGAGAACGACCCCCGAGATACCATCAATTTGTGCTATCTCCTCGAGTTGGTCCCCGAAAAAAATCAGACGTATCGCGTGTGCATCCTGATCGGAGGGAAAGACATCAACCGTCTCACCTCGAACCCGAAAGGTACCCCGATAAAAATCGTTATCGGAACGAACATACTGCATCTGGACGAGCTTTCTGAGCAGCTCCTTTCGGTTAATCCACTCCCCTTGTTCAAGGTAGAGCATCGCCTTAAAGTATTCCTCTGGGGCACCGAGACCGTAAATGCAGCTGACACTCGCGACAATAATGACATCGGTCGATTCGAGCAACGCCTTCGTCGCCGCATGCCGCATCTTATCGATTTCTTCATTAATCGCGCTATCTTTTTCAATATACGTATCGGTTGATGGGATGTAAGCCTCAGGCTGGTAGTAGTCGTAGTAGCTAACAAAATAGCGAACCTGATTGTTCGGGAAGAACTCCCGAAACTCCGCGTAAAGCTGCGCTGCCAAGGTTTTGTTCGGAGCGATAATCAAAGCAGGACGCGCCTGGTTACGGATGACATTCGCCATTGTGAAGGTTTTGCCCGAACCGGTGATGCCGCGCAATGTCTGGAACCGCACTCCTGCCGAAAGGCCGTCGGAGATCTGACGAATCGCCTGCGGTTGATCCCCGCGAGGAGTATAGGATGACTCAATGAGAAACGCCTCGTGGCGACGGACAGGGAGCCCAGGGGTAACGCTCGTCTGCTCACCGTGCCGACAATCGAATGTACTGGATGGGCCTGTCGAGACTGCTGAGGTGGTGGATGATATTTTTTTTCTCACTGCACAGAGACGCTTTCACGAGAAGTACAACGTTCCTTTTCTCCCGGGAAATATCACCCACCCGTGCTTTGACCGATTGAAGGCTCAGCATTTCGGGCTGCGTGAGATCGACGAGCAACTGCTGCTGTCGAGCACTCGCTTTACTTTGGACTAACGGTGGGATTCGGCTCTGGAGCCACTGAATATTTTACCTGCGCCTGAGGCTCCCCTTTCCCGCCATAATCAAATGTATTTCGCTTGCATCCGACAACAAGCGCGAGAAGGACAAGGCCAAGAAAGCGGCGGCACGACAAACCGATCGGATGAGCTTGAATGGACATAATGACTCTCCTTGAAGCCCTTTCACAATCGATCTACTTTCTCGGCACCCTGGGCTCACTCAACCGTTACCGAGAGCGTGTCAACTTTGCCAACACCATCGGGAAAACCCTTTCGCAGTCGAAGCGAACCGTGTTTCTTATTACCGAATGCCCAGGGGGAGACTCGAACTCCCACACCTTTCGGCACATGAACCTGAATCATGCCTGTCTACCAATTTCAGCACCTGGGCATATGGTAACGCTCACCCCGAAGCTTACCAGAGTCCCGTTTAACACTCAACTCTCTCAGCTCGGTCACACTCACAGAAAGTGACCTCATCCCAACGGTCCATGCGGAGGGCGAACGACTTGTCTCTCGTTGGGACTGCCTTCATTGATTCCCCCCACATGCTTTGACGCAAATTAAGATTTCTTCGATACCTGTGCCACCTTTTCAGAATCTTTTTCGCTGTCCCGCTTTTCACTATCTCGGCGAACGATAATCGGTGAATTGATGAGAAGGGTAGTCGCATCATCAGAGCGTTGATAATTGACATCGAACCCAGACTCATCGATGACAAAATACCTCTGAATCACCTCCATCATCTCGCGCCGAAATTGCGCAAGCTCTTCATTCGTCAAACCTGCCCTGTCTTGAACTAATACCAACTGAAGCCGACTTTTTGCGACGACATTACTTCTACGACGAGCCTGAAATAGATCCCTAATAGTTGCGAACACAATTACCCCCTTTGGAACGAAAGAAAAATTATCTGGGCGCCTATCTCAACCCTCACGCACCGAGTCGACGAGCGAGCCTATGCCAAATAGACCTTGGTGCCAAATGCTCAAGAGGGATGTTTTCACCGCTTAGTCGACCAGCAATCCGATCAAACGACTGCCCTGCTTTTGATTTTGAGTTGTAAACAACAGGTTCACCATTATTCGCCGCAATGATGATCGTGTCATCCCGTTCGACAACGCCTAACAACTCAACCCCAAGAATATCTTGCACATCGGTAATCGAAATCATATCTCCTTTTCGAACCAACTCAGGATCAAGCCGATTGATCAATAACATCGGCTCAACTCCCTTTGAATTGAGGAGTCCAATAACACGATCCGCATCCCGAATCGCTGAGACCTCTGGAGTTGTGACGACTACCGCTCTGTCGGCGCCTGCACACGCATTTCGGAAACCCTGCTCTATACCGGCAGGAGAGTCGACGAGGATAAAATGAAACTCTCGCTTAAAGAACGAGAGCACTTTTCGCATATCCTCCTCACCAATGACATCTTTATCATCAGTCTGCGAGGCAGGAAGAAGATAGAGATTATTTGACTTCTTAGACTTTATCGTTGCCTGGGTGGGTTTGCACGTCTCCCGAGCCACATCGACGAGATTGTATACGATCCGATTCTCCAACCCGAGAATAACATCTAAATTCCGCAAGCCAATATCAGCATCTATCACAAGGGTCCGCTTTCCGCGCAAAGCAAGAGCAGCTCCCAGCGTCGCCGTCGTCGTGGTCTTTCCGACGCCCCCCTTTCCGGAGGTCACCACCACAACCTGCGCTTGGCCTTTTTTTGGCAGCGCGGCACTTCCCTTTTCCCCCGTTATTTCCTCGACCATATCATCTCCATTCGTTTACACCTTGGCATTGCTGTGAGAACTAATGCAGTACTTGACACGAGATAGACTCGACTCAAACACCTCTTCGACCCTCCCGAGTCATCCCCGCCCCCCTCTCTGCACGATCACTCGCGGGTGATACTTCTCCACGACTATGAGATCCCCATCGACTCGCGCAATCTCTGGCCCAGACTCCCCTGAGATTGCGCGACCATTACTCCTGCTGATCACTGATCCTATTCGCAGCTGAGTCGGCTGCAGGCTCAATGCCACGATGAATGCTGGACCATCTGATTCCTCGAAGGCTCCCGCATGAGCTAATCCTCTGAGACTCCCAAGTACCACCACGTGCCCACCCGAGACCACCTCAGCTCCTGAATTGACATCACCAAGCACCACAACGGTATGCTCCGACTCTACTCGCTGCCCCGAACGGAGGGTTGAGCATACCACCTTGGCATTTGCATCGTCCCAGGGCGCCACAACACTCTCCGTGGATTCAGCTAACGGAGCAGCCCGTTCTTGATCGAACACACCCACTCCCGAAAAGAGCGATTGAGGGGTCAATTCCTTATTAAGCTCTATCGATCCAGCGAGAGGTATGGTTGTACGGCCTCCTCCAAGCAACATCGAACCATCTTTCGGCGACCTTTTTGCTGACACTACCTCCCGAACTGGCCGGACTCTTACCTCAAAATCCCTTAACACAACATCCTGAATCCGATCTATCTCCATCTCCGAGGGTAGGCCATTAACCCAGTCGACCACTACCTCCTGACCTGAGACAAATCGATGACGAACAACAAGAAAGTCCCGCAATTCATCCTCAAGGGCACCAAGCCCTTGCGAGATATCAAGACGAAGTACCAGTCCCTCCTTGGTCCCGCGAGCTACTACCAATCCAGCGTCACCTCCAAGATCACTACTTTCACGACTCGCCGAATCTCCGCGCTGTCGGGGGGTCGTCGCCATTGATGCTTCCTTTTCTGTCGTGCTTCCCGTATCCATCAATCCCTGCATAATTGCTGAGGTAAGCCAAAGCTGCGTTGCCCGGCACGCTCGCTAATTTTCTTCGCGAACACCCCAAACTGGCAGCCATTAGAAGTCTAATCTCTCGTGCCTGTCATATCCGCTAGTCACCGCGGTTGCCCCACTGTATGATGAGAGGTGGCTAACGAGGGGATAGTTCGGACAAAAATCTGTAAACGCTGCCACCGTCAAACTCTCCCGTCAGAAGTCAATTCTGCGGTAAACTAGACGGTGTCACGGAGGCTCGGGCAACTCCGACCGCTGAATGCCTCAAGGCGCCAGCGGTTTCAATTCGGATATGTGGCCTTACTTTAAGTGACTTATACCAAGCCTCCCAAAGACCGTCAATCAGAAAGTAACCCGCCCTCGGTGCCAATCCGTTGGCGGTCTCGGCATCCCTTTCCCAAAACTTTGAGTCAATCTTTTTTTATGTACCTCCTCATGGTCCTCTCCACTATCGCCCGAATAATCGCATCGGGATTTGGCTCAGGTTATATTCCGAAATCGCCCGGCACCATGGGGAGCCTCGCGGCGGTGATAGCATGGATCGTCATGGCCCCGGTAGATTTGGTTCACTCCATTCTTTGTATCGTAGCCCTCGGCTTTATTGGATACCTCGCCTCTACCTATGCGATATCCTTATCGCGGGGGGGGACCGACCATCAGATAACGGATCCCCAATGGATCGTCATTGATGAATGGTGCGGTATGTGGATAGCCCTTGTGTGCTGTCCGGAGCAGAACTTCAAATGGATCGGCCTTGCATTTTGCCTGTTCCGCCTCTTCGATATCTCAAAAATTGGGCCTGTGGGGTGGGCAGAGCGGGCTCCAGGCGCGCTCGGCGTTATGCTTGACGACGTTGTGGCAGGAGGCTGCGCTGGAGCGTGCCTCTTTGGAATACACCTTCTCCGAGTATAATGAGGGTCATGAGCCGAACGCTTTTCGTTAACCTCTTTCGCTCGAGCCTCTTAACCTGCCTGCTTGCTCCCTCTTTATCCGGATGCAATCCGCTTTATGTGGTGGAGGCGGCATACCATCAGGGTCGCATCCTTCTGAAGCGACAGCCCGTTGACGACGTACTCGATACCCACTCTTTAACCCCATCAGAGTCTCGTGCGTTATCTCTCGTGCCTCAAGCGCGAAGATACGCGGAACAACGTGGGCTCACCGTAGGAAAGGCATTCACTTCCTTCTCGCCACTCGATAACGACAGCCTCGTGTGGGTTGTCATGGGATGTAAACCTGACTCATTCACCCTCAAGCAATGGTGGTTCCCTATCGTCGGAACCGTTCCCTACAAGGGATTTTTCTCCAAATCAGATGCACTGGCGGCATCAGAGAGGCTCAATGGTGATGGATATGAGACCTTCGTCAGGGGAGCAGCAGCCTTCAGCACCCTCGGCTGGTTCGATGATCCCGTCCTCACTCCGCTATTAAAAAATCCGCCGAGCGTCGTGGTGAATACTATCCTGCATGAGCTGGTACACCGAACCGTCTGGTTTCCCAATCACACCGCATTCAATGAAAGCCTCGCGAACTTCATAGGGCACGCCGAAACAGGGCCTTTCTTTGCGAATCAGGAGCCTCGCAACGACGGCCTCGTAGCCGATTCTAATCGCCGTCTCCGTCAAGAAATAACTATCTCATCCCTAAGTGAAGAGTTGTATGACTTACTCTCCATCATTTATAAGTCCACCGCCACTAGCGAGGAAAAACTCGCTAAAAAAAGGGAAGCTTTTATCGAAGCTGCGAAAAAAGCACGGCATCTTGGCATTAATTTCCCGCTTTTCGATCGGGCGAACAACGCAGAGTTTATGCAATTTTTTATTTACGTTCGACATCTGGGGCTCTTTGACGCACTCTACCAGGGCGAGCAGAGAAATCTGCGCCGATTCATCGATCGCATCGAAACATTTCGGGATAGCATCGAGCTGAACAGGATTGAGGAATCAAACATCTTCGACTCCTTCAAACAATTCGTTTATATGGAAAAGCCATCCTAACGCGCAATCGATCAAGGCACCCTATGTTTGCAGACCAGATCACAAAAAGAATATCGACCACAAACAGCCTCTTATGTGCGGGTTTTGATCCCACTTTCGCCTCTTTACCCGCCTTCGCTCTCAGTGAGGCCTCGAAAGAGCCTCATCAAGAGGGCTTTCTTTATAAAGTCTTGATGGAAACCTTCAGTGCTGCCCTTGAGGGAATTACACCCCTCGTGGCGTGCGTGAAACCAAACGCAGCGTTTTTTGAACAATTTGGCGTTGGTGGTTATCGTGCGCTCAGAGATATATCAGCGCTCTGCAGGAGAGCTGGCATACCGGTTATCCTCGATGCCAAACGGGGGGATATCGCATCATCTGCGCTCGCTTATGCCAATGCCTACCTTGAGCCGCACACGATCAGGGGAGAGCCTGTTGAGGTGGTATACGCTGATGCGCTTACGATCAATCCGTTTCTCGGCTTTGATACCCTCACTCCGTTCATCGAGTCGTGCTCAAGCCAAGGCAAGGGAGTCTTCATCCTCGTCAAAACTTCAAATCCTGGGTCTCGGGACGTCCAAGATTATCCCCTAACTGAGCCCCCGATAGGGGGTGATACCCCCCATCAGCACGATAACAACTTGGATTCGATATCGATGCGAATTGCTCGCGAGGTAGCCCGGCTCGGTGAGCAGCTGATCGGTGATTCCGGACTCTCCTCAGTCGGTGCCGTCATAGGAGCCACTCATCCTCACGAGGCAATGCTTCTGAGGACCCTGATGCCCCGCGCAATCTTTCTCGTACCCGGGTTTGGTGCTCAAGGCGGGAGCGCTGAGCAGGCAACGGCTGGGCTCATCTCCTCTCGCAGTGGCACCCTCGTAAACATGTCCCGCGGGCTATTCCATTTAGACTCCCAACTCTCCCGCCTCGATTGGATCGAACAGCTTACCAAGCGAGCAACGGATGCGAACAGACAACTCGTGGTCGCTGCTGATCGCCGTCATCAAGAAAGGAGTGTGTAGGGGTACTTTCTTCAACTGAGCCCTCGCGAGCAGGGGTAAACGGGAGAGACGCTCTCTCTCCGCTATCAACGGAGTCATCCGGGCAGTCAAGGACGAATTGCAAACCCGACCCCTTCAAGTTCACTCGCCAGAACACCAAAAGTACGGCTGACAAGCAGGCGTGTGCTCGGTGCATTCGCGGCGGCCTCCAATCCAAGCCATTGCTCAGAGAGCTCTCCAATAGCAGGACGAGAAGTGTAGCCTGCATAAGTCGCCAGCTCATCTAACGAGCGGCCAAGCTGTTGATATCGATCAGCAGCGACAGCGCTTCCCGCGCCACCGACCACCTTCAGCGAATCGACAACAGACCTAAGGGAAGCAGCGGAGGCTGACTCAGTCTTATCAATTTCACTTGAATCGTATGCTCGGGAGAATCGCAACTCTGCGGCGCCAGCAACATCACTGAGAGAGTTAGTCTCACCGCGGGGATTGCACCCAACCGCCCCGAGCCCTACAGCCAGCAAAACCGAAAAAACAGATCGACTATTCATGTTTCGTAATCTTGAAAATAAGGGAGCCTACACCCCGACGACAAAGGTTCGGCAAGACGTTCCTAACAACCTCAGGAATAATGCACGAAGACACGCGCTAGGTCGAGATGTTCGCTATAGTCAATCGACAGATGTCTTCGGATAATCCTTGACCGACGGAGATGACAAAGCTGCCCAAATCTCGTATAACCTCGCGACTTTTTCGATGGAGAGATTTATGATCAAACCGGACCATTGGATAGAGCAATTCGGGGAAAGCGGGGGTATTGCTCCGTTCAATCCCGAACAGGTGAACTCTGCTAGTTACGATGTTACCCTCGGTTCTCACTGGATATGCCCAACTCGAGATCCAGAGGAGGTAGAGGCGGTCTCATTTACCCTGTTTCCAGGGGAGGTCATCCTCGCTACCACGAGAGAGGCCCTCACCATGCCTCGGGATGTCGTTTGTGATCTAAAACTCAAAAGTTCTCTCGGGCGCCTTTGGCTTAATCACAGCCTCAGTGGATGGATTGATTGCGGATTCAAGGGCCAGGTGACTCTCGAACTTCAAAATCTGGGTCCATACCCCCGTGTCCTAACCTCCGGAATGCGAATCGCGCAGCTCGTGTTTATGGGCATGGAATCGCCCCCCCGCGTTGCCTATGGTGAGAAAGGGACCGGTCATTATCAGGGACAGACAGGAGCCACCCGAGCATGGTCGGAACAGTTCTTCCCCGTTAAGGATGGGCGATAAGAAAGATAATCCAATTTTCAAAGGCCCTCCATGCCCCGAAACTAACCTCACGCAGCTCTTCCCCCTTGAGACCCCATTCATTTCATGGTACTCTCCCGGCCACCATTGAAAGAGGTCGTTCTAAGGACGACAGGGTTCACTCTGATGGGCGGGAAGCGCTCCCAAACAAGGGGGGCTTTTAACAATAGCCGTCCGGATAAGGCACAAACGAAAGAAATAGAGAACGTAACGAACATAAAGTCATGGCAAATCACAAATCAGCGGAAAAGCGTCACAAACAAAGCCTTGTTCGTCGCCAACGAAATAGACTCGTCAAGGCGAAGGTCCGAACGGCGATCAAAAAGGCCCGGGTGGCGATATCTGACAAGGCAGGGGACCTCGTACCGCAGGCTAGACTGGCGGAAACTGAACTCGCAAAGGCAGCGTCGAAAGGGATCCTCCACAAGAAAACAGCTGCGCGGCTCATCAGCCGCCTAGCGAGAAGGGCCTCCGAGTCTGCAAAAGAAGGGTAGGCGCTACTTCTTGGGGAATATCCATCACACTGGGTGTCGCTCGTCCGACGTGCCACCCGGTTCCTTAACCCCACTTTGACCCTACTCCCCCGGTCGCAGTGGTAAGGAGCCCAAAATCCGTACAAAGTACTAAGCCCGCCCTAGCTCCGTAAAAGACCCGGTGGCCGGGAAGACGTTCGATCAGATATTCGACCTACAGAGGGACATCAGGTCCGATAGGACGCCCTGAGACACCAAAATCTTCGTCAAAAATTTACAGGGCTGAGCGGGGGCCCTTCCTAACGATACTCGGTTTTGAATGAAGGGGGCCCTAGAAACTGGGGGCGACCGCCTCCTCGAAAATCTTACGAGCAGCTGTGTCAACGAGCGATACGAGCGCTGACTGCTGTTGTGAACGAGCCACTTCCCTATCGTTCAGCCCAACAACGTCAGAGGCCGCCAGACCCGATGAAGCAAACTCCGCCGAACTGGTAACCACAGCTCCCCTAGTCGCCGCCGAACCCCGAAAAACCCTCATATCAGGATTCGTCCACAGAACCTGACCGCTTACCCTCCGAACGACCGCCGAAATAACCATGGCGTTATCCAGTTGCAGGGCCCGATTGGTTGCGGAACTGCTAGTAAGAGCGCCACTTTGGAATTGTCTAACCCGAACCTCTAAGACTGCATCCGCCTCCGAGAGATCGTCAACGACAGATACAACTCCCCCACGATCAAACCTATCACGAAGCGCTTCCGTCAAAAACCCCGCGATCCGAGGGTCCGTAGTACCGTTTGTTACGTTCGGAATGTAAATTTTGCGAACTGAACTGGGGAGAATCGAGGTTGCCCCCTGGAAAGCATAACCACAACCAGTAAAAAAAGCTGCGACCGCAAAGCCGATGAACCAACAAAAGCGTGCCCTACTCATCGCCCCCCCCTCACTATTTGCGACAAATAGGCCTTTACACCAAAACGCCTGAGACCCTCCAGCTGACTCCCTGCGAGCGCGCGATTTGATGCTTCCGATACAACTTCCATCACTGCATCGTGGATTCGAAGAAGCTCTTCCCCCGAACCCTCAGGCGGCGTAAACCCACTAGCGATAACCTGATCTAAGAGGGCTGAGTACTCCTCGCCCCTCGATAAAACGCCTTCAGTGGACCCATCTTCGAGGACCGCCCTTCCTGCCGCTATCAGCCTCGCGATATCCGACTCGGTCACAACTATCGCACCAATTCGATCAACGCCATGTCAGCACAGTCACCGTGGCGGACCCCTCCCTTAACTATCCTGGTATAACCGCCCGGCCGGGTCCGATATTGAGGACCCACCTCAGCAAACAGCTTATGGACAACCGCTTTGTCAGTGATGTATCCATATGCCTTGCGCCTGGCGTGGAGCGTATCCTCTCTACCGAGAGATATAAACTTTTCAACGATCGGACGAAGGTCTTTAGCCTTTTCTACAGTCGTCTCTATACGACCCTCTCTTATAAAGGAAGTCACCATATTGCGGAATAGCGCGCGCCGATGTGAACTCGAACGCGAAAATTTTCTAAAACTTTTTGAATGCCTCACTGCCCATCCTTCATTTAACTGTGCGCCAAAGCTTTACCTTAGAATTGACCCTCTACATCACGATTTTAATGCTCGCCCGAATCCCTTAAACTCTCAAGCTCCCGACGAGCTGGAAAACTCTCTAGCTTCATTCCAAGCGAGAGACCCATTTCTGAAAGCATATCCTTGATCTCGTTAAGCGACTTGCGTCCGAAATTCTTGGTCCTCAACATCTCTGGCTCCGACCTTTGAACCAACTCTCCGATATACTTGATATCCGCATTCTCGAGACAATTGGCAGACCTGACCGAGAGATCGATCTCTTCGATGCGGCGGAATAAGTTTTCGTTCAACTTTTGCTTAGGCTCATCAAGGCGGACCTCCTCCTCCGCAAGGATAAGGTCCTCCCCAACAAACACTCCCAGCTGTTCAGTCAAAATATGAGCCGCTTGGGCCAGCGCCGAACGTGGATCTAACGAACCATCGGTCCAGACCTCGAGCACCAGTTTATCATAGTCGGTGCGTTGCCCTACTCTCGCATTTGAAACAGTGTAGTTCACCCGTCTAACCGGCGAGAATATTGAATCGATGAAAATGGTACCCATAGCCGCCCCATCTTCCTTATTCCTATCGGAAGGTACATAGCCCCGCCCCACCCTGACGTCTAGGGATAGAGCCACCGATGCACCCTCCCCGAGCGTAGCAATGTGCGCATCAGGATTGACAACTATAACCCCAGGATCACCCGAAATCATCCCCGCAGTTATGTTACACGGACCCGTTGCCTCGATTCGAACCGTGGATGCATCCTTATCATCCATTCTCAGCACGACTTCCTTGAGATTGAGAACTATCTCAGTAACATCCTCCACGACCCCCGGGACCGTGGAAAATTCGTGCATAACCCCGTCGAATCGCAATGAGGTGACGGCAGCCCCTTGAAGGGACGAAAGCAGGACGCGCCGAAGGCTGTTCCCAATCGTTAGCCCAAACCCTCTTTCAAGTGGTTCAGCAACGAACTTACTGTAGTACAGAGCCTTATCGTCTCCCTCAATGTCGATCTTCTTGGGGGACATCATGTCCCGCAAGCTAATCCTTCTCATAACGTATTCTCCTCACCTGACTAATTGAACCCCAATTCGATCGACCCATAGATTACCACGAGCTGAATCGGCGAAGTCCCTGGCACAGCGGACTGATATTAACGTGAATACAACTCTACGACCAGCTGTTCATTAATCGAGGCTGGAATCTGCTCTCGAGTCGGGAGGGACAGAACCGACCCCTTGAGCGACTCCCGATCCAGCGAAAGCCACCCTGGACTAGGACGCGAAGCAGAAGCTTCAACGCTCGCCTTAACGGAGACTGAACCCCTCTTGGCCTCAACTACCTCGAGTACATCACCTACCGACACCGCATAGGAGGGAATGGTGACCCGGGACCCATTAACGAGTATGTGTCCATGGGAGACGAGCTGGCGAGCTTGCGCCCTCGATATACCGAAGCCGAGGCGAAAAACACAGTTGTCTAACCGCCGTTCAAGGGACACCAACATTTCAGTACCGGTCACCCCGCGCCTCTGAGCCGCCTCGATGTAACACCTTCGGAAAGCCTGCTCCGTTAAGCCATACATCCGCTTTGCCTTCTGCTTAGCTCTTAGCTGAATCTTGAAACCAGAAAATGCTTGTCGCCCGCGCCCATGCTGCCCAGGCCCCCCCTGCCTACGCTCCATCGCACACTTACTCGTGTAGCACCTCTCCCCTTTAAGAAACAGCTTTTCCCCTTCTCTCCTACACAGCCTGCAGACCGCACCGCAATAACGAGCCATATTCCCCTGTAAGATATTTTTCGAAATTTTAACTATAACCTAGCCGATACCCTCATCGATACTAAACGCGACGGCTCTTGCGAGGCCTGCACCCATTATGTGGCACGGGAGTCACATCCCGTATCGATGTAATATTCAGCCCGGAGGAGTGCAATGCGCGCAGAGCCGATTCTCTCCCAGATCCCGGACCCTTAACGAAGACGCTGACCGACTTCATTCCGCATTCCCTCGCCTTCCGGGCGGCATTCTCCCCTGCGACCTGTGCAGCAAATGGCGTCGACTTCCTCGACCCTTTAAAGCCCCCACAACCGGCACTTGACCAACTAACTACATTGCCTCGTGGGTCAGAAATAGTGACGATAGTGTTGTTGAAAGTCGCATAAACCTTTGCAACCCCAACCGGAACATTCTTTTTAACTTTCTTTTTCCTGAGCGATGAATTCTTTACTTCAGCCAAGGTGCCTCCTCGCGTCTATTCTTTAAAACTCGACCAAATGGCCGCATTAATGCCCTCGGGGTAACTACTTCTTGCCTGGAGCCTTCTTGCCAGCGATCGCGGCCTTACGTGGCCCTTTCCGAGTCCGAGCGTTTGTTCGTGTCCTCTGACCCCGAACTGGCAGATTCCTCCTGTGACGCATACCCCTATACGCCCCGAGGTCCATCAGACGCTTTATGCTCATTTGAACCTCACGACGAAGATCCCCTTCGACTTTTTCCCGATTTTCTATGATCGACCTGATTCGAGCTAATTCGTCCTCTGTCAACCTATCGGTACGGGTGTCTTCCGGCACGTTCGACTCCTGGAGAATCTTCCGAGACTTCGTCAACCCAATACCGTATATATAGGTAAGCCCCCTAACAACCCTCTTATTTTTTGGTAGATCAACCCCTGCAATGCGTGGCATAACTTTCTCCTGTCACTCTTCTCTCGCTGCTCTATTCCTCTCCAACCATCCTCTCTCGGGGCGTTCACCCTTGACGCTGCTTGTGCTTTGGGCTCCGGCTACATATAACATACACGACACCACGCCTTCGAATCACCTTACAGTATCCACAAATCGGCTTAACTGATGCTCTTACCTTCATTAGACCCCCTAACCTTGAATCGGACTCCGCTTTTTGCCACCGCCACCGGAATTCTGGCCGACAGACCGCTCCTTGCAAATTAATCCCGCCAACTGCGCAACGCTGGAAAGTCGGCACATGTGCCCTCGAGTTAGCTGGGGCAAAACTGTAGCGTATTTCTAGTGGGGATTCAAGAACGATAACCCGTAAATTTGAAGCTACCCAAAATATCCACGAAATTTTTAATCAGGGTTCCCCAGCTGTGGATGGTCGTGACCAACCACAGCAAGTTTCACTCGAGCAAAAACTTCCTCGCGAGATCCCGACCCTTCAATGGAAACAAGAACCCCTAGTTGCTCATAGTGGTTGATGACTGGCTGAGTTTCACGCTCGAACACAGCCATTCTTGCCACTACAACGTCATCTTTATCGTCGACTCTCACCTGCCCACCATTGCTAGCCTCTCGAAACTCAATTCTCTTCGAGGCGACCTGATGTGGAAGCTTGAGTTCGACTACTACCGTCTGACGAATTCCAAATTTCAATAGAACCTCTTGGAACGCAACTGCCTGGGGTAGAGTCCGTGGGAAACCATCAAAAATAATCCCTGGCACTTGGCCTACTAGGTGATGCATCCTCTCAGAGATTAGGGACAGTATAAGAGCGTCCGGAACGAGATTACCTGCCTCAACAAAGCCCTGAGCCATCAAGCCCAACTCGGTATGTTCGCGGATTGCATTCCTTAGGATTTCACCCGTCGATATGTGAGCATATCCAAGATGCTCTCGGAGTAATTCCCCCTGAGTTCCCTTGCCAGACCCGGGACGCCCTAGTAAAATACATACTGTCGTCTGACTCATGTAAATCCCCAAAGTAGAAACGCCATCAGGCCTTGCGAAGCAGACGCTTGCGCCCACCGCCCATTGAACCTCTGCCTTTAGACCCTTTTGCCATGAGATCCTCGTAATTCCTGGCCACCAATAGGGAGTTAATCTGAGCAGCTGTATCGAGCGTAACGCCCACTACTATTAGAATTGCGGTGCCTCCAAAAACGTACGCAAATTCACGGACTCCGAACCAAACATAAACCAGCTGAGGAATGATGCAAATTGCTGCGCAATAGAGCGCCCCCCAGAGAGTCAGCCTCGACAAAATGCCATAAAGGTGATCGGCGGTTTCTCTTCCAGGACGCACACCAGGAATAAACCCCCCATTCTTCTTCAGATTCTCCGATACTTCATCCGGATTAAAAATAATAGACGTATAAAAGAAACTAAACATGACGATAAGACCACCGAATAATAGTTCGTAGAACCAAGCTCCGGGGGCTAGCGAGGAAGCTGCGTCAGCCAGAATTTCATTTCCCGAGAAGCCTAGTGCAGTTGACAAAAAAACAATCAGCGCTGAGGCAAATATAGGAGGGATTACACTAGCCATGTTTATCTTCAACGGCATGAATTGGGTCACAGGTTGAGTGACCCGATTATTGACCGTTCGACGGGGATACTGAACAGGGACTTTCCTCTGACACCTCTCCACGAAGACAATGCAGGCAACCGACAAAACAGAAAAAAGCAGTGTGAGAAGTACTGAGGAGGGGGGTACGGCACCTATCTGGGCCAAACCGACAGTCCCGATGAGCACATCAGGCATCCGGGCCACAATTCCGGCGAAGATGATAATGCTGGTTCCGTTCCCCAACCCTCTTTCGGAAATTTGCTCGCCGAGCCACATAACAAAAGCAGTTCCTGCGCATAGTGTAATGGCCGTGTTGACACGGAACAATGCTCCCGAGCTAACTACCAGATCCTGCCGCTCTAAACCTACCGCAATGAAATAGCCCTGTATCAACGCGAGAAGGATGGTACCAATCCGTGTATATCGAGCTAGCACCCTCCTGCCAGAAGCCCCCTCTTTCCTGAGAGACTCCAGAGCTGGTATAAGCGGGGAAAGCACCTGCACTATTATCGAAACCGAAATATACGGCGATATTCCCAGCGTAAAGATTGAAAAGTTCTCTAACGCCCCCCCAGAGAACATGTTCACAAGACCGAAAAGCGCACCCCCCGCGCCCTCAAACTGCTTTCGAAGTCTATCGACATCTATTCCAGGGGTTGATACGAATACCCCTAACCGATATACCGCCAGCATCGCAAGCGTAAATAACAGTCTTTTTCTTAGGTCTGGTACTTTTAGGAAGGCAGCGAAAAAATTCATTTCATAACCATGCCGTCAGCGCCCTCGTCCACCCCCCTTAGCGCCAATTCTCAATGGCGAGACAAGCGGCCCAACCCTTCGTGGATTGCCTCTCAATGGAGAGACGGCGACGATCAGCGCGCAGAAATTTAAAAAGGGGAACTGCTGAAAATCCAAAACTTAGGCGATAATTTGAACCTCCCCACCCACGGCGCGGACCGCCCTAACTGCAGCATCTGACGCCGCTTGAACACGGACAGTAACCCGTTTGGTAACCTCCCCATCATTGAGGAGCTTGAATCCACCTTTCTGAACAGAACTAGGGGCGAACCCCAGTGAGCGGAAACTGTCGGCGTCTACTACAGAGCCATCCTCAAAAAGATTGAGCGCTTCAACAGGAACCAAAGTAAACAGATTTCTGCCCTTAATCCGAAGAAGCGACTTGAACCCGAACTTACGGACTCTTCGGTAGAGAGGCATTTGCCCCCCTTCGAACCCTGCTCGAATCCTACCCCCTGACCGTGCTGTCTGACCCTTACCCCCGCGACCACAGGTCTTGCCAATCCCCGATGATTCACCACGTCCGACTCTCTTCTTCGGCTTCCGAGCTGCTGGATCGCCTTTTAGGGTGGAAAGCATTATATCCATATTATTCCTCTTCCGTCATACTTCGGGGCCCCAGCCCCCTCTATTTTTCGCTAGTTAACACCCATACTCGACTCTTACAAGCTGTTCCACCCGACGGACCATTCCAGCAGTAGCTGGATTGACTGGGATAGACGCTCTATCGCCTATTCGACGCAAACCCAACGCATGCATAGTACGGACAACCGGTTTTGTCCGCCCAGCAACACTTCTTATCTGCCGAATAACGACAATTCCCTTTTTTGTTTCCCCAATAGCCTGGTCGCCTGACATCTCCACTCCGCAATTAAAAGAGCTATTCGACTATCCACCTACCGACACCGTTGCCCCTTCAAGAGGCCTGCCCCCTTTACTAGTAAGGCATGTACCCAAGCGCTTCGAGTGACCCGCCCCGCTCTGACACTACCTCATTTGGATCCCTTAGCTGACTTACCCCTTCAAGAGTCGCCCAAACAACGTTGTGCGGGGTATTAGACCCAATGCACTTTGTCCTGACATCTTTCACACCGGACGCCTCTAGAACTGCTCGTACAGCCCCCCCCGCGATCACCCCTGTTCCTGGGGCCGCCGGCTTCATAACAACTCGGGTTGGCCCGAAACGGCCTAAGACTTCGTGCGTGAGAGTGGAACCCTTCATTGGAACCCTAACAAGCCTCTTCCGCGCCTGCTCCCCAGCTTTCCTAATCGCCTCGGGCACTTCTGCGGCCTTACCTAATCCAACCCCCACATGGCCCTGACCGTCACCAGTGACGACAAGCGCACTGAAGCTGAAGCGGCGACCACCTTTCACCACCTTTGCTACCCGCCTTATCGAGACCGTCTTATCGGACAGCTCCCCACATTGTGACGGTGATACCCGCTCAATCTGTAACTTGCTCGCACCCATCTTTTATCCTTTAGAAAACGAGTCCACCTTCTCGGGCACCTTCCGCGACAGCTCGTACCCTGCCCCAATAGGCGAAACCATTGCGATCAAACACAACCTTGCCGTAACCGGCTCGCAGCGAACGCTCTGCAAGCACTAGTCCGACAATCCGTGCAGCTGCCACGCTTTTATTACTCGTAGCAGTATTGCCCTCGGCGGGAACACCTGGCTCCTTAACTTGTTCAACCCCCAGCTGCTCGATCCGACTCCGAACCTCGCCATCCAGGGTAGACGCTGACACTACAGTACTCTTGGCATCGTCGAGAATAAGCTGAGCGTAGGTGTGCTTACTACTCCTGAAGACACTGATACGGGGTCGTTCGAAACATCCCGCTACCTTCGCTCTAATCCTAAGCTTACTCCTTTTACGCGGATTCATTTGGGAGCTACGCGACTTTTTTGCCATCACTTACCTACTTATTGTCTAAAGGCTCTAATGAACTGAATACTATCCTTCTGGCCTACATCACTTCTTTCCGGTCTTACCCGCCTTGCGCCTAATCACCTCATCGGAATACCGAATACCTTTGCCAAGGTATGGCTCTGGCGGCTGCACATTCCTTATCACAGCCGCAAAACGACCGACAAGTTCCCTATCACAGGACTGCAATTCGATGCTAGTTTTCCCCACCGAACATCCAACTCCAGACGGAATTTGCAATCTGACTTCATGTGAAAATCCGCAGGACAGAACAAGCTCTTCACCCGCAAGTTTTGCTCCGAACCCAACCCCCGTCATCTCTAAATTTTTCTTCCAGCCCGAGGATACCCCGACCACCATCGCCTGGATCAGCGCTCGCGTTGTTCCAAAATCGGCGGCGGACTGCTTATCAGAGCTCACCTTAGAAACTACCACGCTTTCTCCGTCAACAACCACAGAGACGCCTCGAGCTACCCGCTTAGTGAGAGACCCTTTCGGACCCCTTACCACTACCTCATTACCAGCAATACCTACCGAAACCCCACCGGGAATTTCCACCGGCAGCTTTCCTATCCTCGACATGACAACTCCCTAAGATACCGTCATCAATATTTCACCACCCACATGAGCCTTCCGCGCTTGAGTATCCGTCATCACCCCCTGCGGAGTCGACAAAATGGAGATTCCCAACCCTGCGCGGACCCTTTTTAGCTCATCGACGCGAGCGTAAACCCGCCTCCCGCTTCTGCTTACCCTGCGACATTCCCGAATCACGGGCCTCCCGGATTTTCCATACCGAAGGTTTACTATGAAGTCGAACCCTCCCCTACCAGGAACTGGCTCCCGCTTATATTCCCCAATAAATCTCTCCGAAGAAAGGACCTCGAGTACCCTTTCGACTTGGTTTGACCCGAGAACCCTGACAGTATCGCTCCCGATCATCTGTGCATTTCGAATTCGGGTCAGCATGTCGGCTAGTGGATCTGATATCATACTTTATTCCTCTATCTTTGCGCGACTAAGGGCTCCGGTAGCCCTTGCCATTATCTAAAATTTCCGGCGAACCCTACTTTCGGAAGGGCAAACCAAGAAGCCTCAATAGTTCTCGAGCTTCTTCGTCACTCTTGGCACTCGTAATAATTGAAATATCCATCCCACGGATCTTATCGAGCTTATCGATGTCGATTTCGGGAAAGACTATCTGCTCTTTCAATCCCATCGTATAGTTGCCGTTCCCATCGAACCCTTTTTTGGGAATACCCCGAAAATCCCTCAGGCGAGGTAGAGCCACTGAAATAAATCGGTCCAGAAATTCATACATTCTTCTATTCCGGAGCGTTACCATGCATCCAACCGCTGCACCTTGACGGAGCTTGAAACTCGCGATGCTCTTTCGAGCCCTCGTGATCATTGGCTTCTGTCCGCTAATCTGACGCATCGCGTAATCAGCGAACTGCATTGCCTTCGGATTTGCCGAGGCCTCTCCGACTCCGGAATTTAGTACAACCTTCAACACCCGCGGAACTTCCATCGGACTCTTGTACTGGAACTCCTTTATTAATGCAGGGACAACCTCATTCTTATACCGTTCCGCTAGCCGAGCCATGTGCGACCTCACTTTTGTGTTACTGCTGTTTCAGGCCGAAGGACGACCCATTTCCGTTACTCTATAGATTAACCCCAACCTCACCGCGAGGATGTAATCTCAGTGAACTCCTTGGTCAATGGATTACGATATCCACGCACTTTGGTTCCGTCAGCACGGGTCATCGATCCGAGCCGTACAGGCCTCTTCAAATCATCAACGTAGAACATCACGTTCGACAGATGTATTGACCCCTCCTTACGCAGAATCGTACTCTTCTCCCCGGCACGTGATGCTCGCTTGTAAAATGACTTAAAGTTTAAACCCTGGACAACGACCCTATCCCCTTGAAACTCGATAATCCTCCCAACCTGAGAAATCAGGGGGTTTTTCACCTTGTTACCTCCGGAGACCACCATCACTGAGTCTCCCACTTTAAGAAGGGTGCTTGTTCGTGTATTTTTATCAATACTCTTCATGGCCTAATCCAATTAAAGAACCTCAGGGGCGAGTGATACGATCTTCATAAACTTCTTTGCACGGAGTTCCCGCGCAACAGGCCCGAAGATGCGAGTTCCAACGGGCTCCTTACTAGCGTTGATAAGTACTGCAGAATTATCATCGAAACGAAGCGACTGTCCATCTGGACGGGAGATCGAACTTGCCGTTCTTACAACTACTGCCTTGTGGACGCTGCCCTTCGCTATTTTACTATTCGCAAGTGCCTCCTTGACTGCCACTACTATTACGTCGCCGACACGAGCATACCTGCGACGCGAGCCTCCAAGTACCTTCACGCAAACCACCTTTCGAGCACCTGAATTGTCCGCCACATCAAGGATGGATTTCATCTGAATCATAAATTCTCCTCTGCTTTCCGCCATTCCTCGCCAACCTCTGGCAGGTTGTCACGGCCTCTGTACCTAGTAGCCGTACTAGTTAGCCCTCCGAATGACCTCCTTAACAATCCATCTCTTCCTACGACTCATGGGCCTTGTCTCTTCTATGCGGACAAGATCTCCGACCCCACAGTCCAGCTGCTCATTGTGCGCGAGGAATTTTTTTGTCCTTCGAATATACTTCTTGTATAGCGGATGCTCGACACGCCGTGTGACGCCGACAACAACGGTCTTGTCCATCTTGTCGCTTAAAACAAGTCCCTCTTGACTCTTTCGTGTTTTATTTGCTAGTTCCATAATACCCCTCCGGATCCAGGTAGCCCCTATTGAACGACCATCCCGGTTATGCAGTCTGCCAATTACCAGCCTCAACCCGCCAAATCTCTTTTCCTCAGCTCTGTTTCAATCCGAGCCAGATCTCTTCTTGCCGAGGAGGAGGCCTGCCCGGGAGCTCCCTGCCCAACGGCAACGCGAAACCGACCCTTCATGAGATCCTCGGCAACCTGAACTCTCTTCTTTTTGAGCTCTTCTACGGACAATGCCGATAACTCTCTTAAAAAAATACGCCTCTTCATGGCAATCTCCGATCAAATTTCCTGCTTCATCTTCACTATAATAGGGTTGCTCCACGAGCGACGAATTTCGTCTTAAAAGGGAGCTTCGCTGCTGCCAATCGAAACGCTTCAGCAGCCACACTCTCTGAGACCCCCGTCATTTCATAAAGCAGCCGACCGGCGCGAACTTCCGCAACCCAATATTCCGGAGAACCCTTACCAGAGCCCATACGCGTCTCAGCGGGTTTCTTCGTTATGGGCTTATCCGGGAAAACTCTAATCCAAATCTTCCCGCCGCGCTTTACATGGCGAGTCATTGCGATACGGGCGGCCTCAATCTGACGGCTGGTTAGCCAAGCGGATTCCACCGCCCTTAACCCGAAATCGCCGAATGAAAGTGCGCACCCTCGCGTCTCAACACCCCTGAGGTGTTGAGACATTTTCATCTGCTTCCTATACTTTGGTTTTCTTGGCGAAAGCATTTCCTGTCTCCTTTACCCACACTACGCTTTGAGCATTCCAAAAGGTTGCTTAACCCTTTGGGCCCCTTTTATGCTTACAGCTGAAGCGCCTCGATACCCCCCTGTTCTCTTTGAGAGAAACGCTCACCCTTGAAAACCCAGGTCTTGACACCAATTATTCCGTAGGTGGTCTTAGCTTCTGCCGTGCCGTATTCTATATCAGCTCGTAGCGTATGCAATGGTATCCGACCCTCTTTTTGACTCTCGGACCTGGCAATATCTGCCCCGTTAAGGCGCCCGCCGACAACAACCTTGACCCCCTCAGCACCGCTCCTCATAGCCTTACCAACCGCATCCTTCATCGCCCTTCGGAAGTTGACTCGCCTTTCGAGACTGAACGCTATCCCTTCTGCAAGCAACTGAGCATCCATTTCCGCCTTTCGACTCTCGACGATGTTTAAAGCTACCTTATCCCTCGACCTCCTGACCAGGTCACACAGCTCCTTTTTCAGGTGCTCTATATCCTTCCCTTTTTTTCCTATGACGAGGCCCGGCTTAGCTGCGAATATGTTTACCTTGACCCTTTCTCCCGCACGTTCAATCTCAACGCGACTGATGCCGGCTGATACTAATTTAGACTTTACAAACGCTCTCACCCTCAGGTCCTCCCCGATGTGGCGAGCGGCGTCTCTTGTGGAAAACCATTTTGACTCCCACCCGTATAAAATTCCGGTCCGTAGTCCGCGTGGATGTGTTTTCTGACCCATAGTAATCTTATTCCCGATATATATAAATCGAATCCCGGAGAACCTCTTCGCTATCCATTTCGAGCGCTCAGCACAACTGTAATGTGCGATGACCTCATCCTAATCGGAGAAGCACTGCCACGCGCCCTTGGCATGCTCCGTTTCAGCGTCACCCCCGAATCTACGTAAGCCTCCGAGACGAAAAGCGAATCAACGTCGACTCGCTCTGGGCGCGTATCAATGGCATTAGCTACTGCCGATTGAATGAGTTTCTCGGCAAGCCTGGCGGTCTTTTGTTTCTGAAAGCGGAGTATGTTTAGCGCGTGAGCTACCGACTCCCCGCGAACCATATTAATAATCAGACGAGCCTTCTGTGGCGACACACGCGCTCCACGAAGCCGACTTACAGACACTGAGCTCTCTACTTTACTTTTTTCCCGACCCATTGCGCGTTCCTTCCTTTACTTCTTACCCGATTTTGACGAATGGCCATGGTACGACCGTGTCGGGGAGAACTCCCCTAGCTTGTGACCGACCATGTTTTCGGTAACAAATACGGCATGGAAGGTCTTTCCATTGTGAACTGCAAACGTCAGTCCGATCATCTCCGGGATAATGGTAGAACGCCGAGACCACGTCTTTATTGGCCCTTTATGCGCCCCAGACTTCGCTCGACCTATCCACTTGGCAAGACAGTTATCTAAAAATGGACCTTTTTTTACTGACCGTGGCATGGCTTCCCCCAAATCCAATTGACCCTACTTCTTCGCACCTCTCCGGCGCACGATGAACGCCGCTGTCCTCTTGTTCTTCCTCGTCTTGAAACCCTTAGCAGGAACAGCTGACTGAGATACAGGGTGCCGCCCCCCAGAAGTCTTCCCTTCTCCTCCCCCCATCGGATGGTCAACAGGGTTACGAGCGACACCTCGGTTCTTAGGCCTGATACCAAGCCAACGGCTCCTCCCAGCTTTACCAAACTCCTGATTGGAATGGTCCGCGTTACCTACACCACCAACTGTCGCATAACACTCGGACAAAATTTTTCTCATTTCACCCGACGGAAGTTTCACTAAGGCGTACTTTCCTTCTTTCGCAACCAGTTGCGCTGCATTTCCAGCTGACCGGACTAACTGCCCGCCTCGTCCCGGTTTTAACTCGAGATTATGGATAGGCTGGCCCGTGGGAATACTCCTCAACGGAAGCGCGTTACCTACTCTTACCTCGACCGACTCTCCTGCCATCACCGTACTCCCTACGGACAATCCCTGAGGTGCGAGAATATAGGTCTTAGCTCCATCAGCATAAGCAAGAAGGGCAAGATGGGAGGATCGATTGGGATCATACTCAAGCGCTACAACTCGTGCCGGGACATCCCGTTTCAGTCGTCGAAAGTCAACGACCCTATATCGCCTTTTATGCCCGCCGCCGGTATTCACATTGGTGACTCTTCCTTGTGAATTGCGTCCACCGGAGGAGGAACGTTTGCTAATCAATGCTTTCTCAGGCGCCTTATCGGAGAGCTGACTAAGGTCAACCCTAACAGCATGCCTCCTTCCTGCCGTTATTGGACGAAACCGTCGCAGTGCCATACCTAAACTCCTTCAAGGACATTTACTTCACTTCCTTCAGCCAGCGTAATATAGGCCTTCTTATAACCTGCCCTCTTACCAACTGAACGCCCCACCCTCTTTGGCTTCCCATTGTAGCGGGCCGTACGAACGCCTACTACCTTCACTTTGAACACCCTCTCTACGGCAACCCTTATATCCGTCTTATTCGCGCGCGGATCCACCGTTAGAACCAAGAGCCCTGTTGACATAGCCTTTTCGGTCAAAACAGGGGACTTTAGAATCGCATAATGATGCGGTTCAGGTTGCTTACCGTCTTGATTTCCACTATTCATTACCAGCCTCCTCAGTTCGAGCGCCCATTCTCTGCTCAACTACCCCTTCAATATGCTTGAGCGTCGCTTCCGACATAACGATATAACGGCTACGAACAAGGTCATAAACATTGACCCCTTCACAACCTATCACCGTAACTCCCTCCAAATTACGAAACGATAGCGCAACTCTACTTTCTTGGGGATGTAGAACTATCAGAACACCACCTTTGTTCGCCCCAACTGCCCTGAGCAGGCTGGCTCCTTCCTTAGCTCTTCCGGTGCAGCAATTTAGCGTGTCCAACACCACGAGTCTTTTGCCGTCGACCACATCAGTCAATGCTGAAGCTAGGGCTGCAAGACGAACCTTTTTGTTTAAACCAGTTTCATAGGAACGTGGACGAGGACCGTGAACAACGGCACCACCCACCCACAATGGAGAGATAGAGGAGCCAGCTCTTGCCCGACCTGTGCCCTTTTGACGATAAGGCTTCTTACCTCCGCCCTTCATCGCACTCCTTTCGAGCGCACTATGGGTTCCTGCTCTCCGCTTGGCCAATTGCCAAACGACCGTTGCATGAACAGCAAGCTGTGACTTAGGACTCGCAAAGACCCGGGGAGATAGACCGATCGAACGACAGTGCGTACCCCCTGAATCCACTAGGTCATAAGTAATTACATCCATATTAGTTCTCGCCCTTAATCTTTTCATCATTGGCCCAAGTTAGTTCTTCCTGGCCTTTTTAATGACTACAAGCCCACCCTTGGAGCCCGGAATACCTCCCTTGACAATGAGAAGGTTCTCCTCTGCCCTCACCCCAACCACTTGCAAGTTTTGTAACGTGACCGCCTCGCCACCCATTCGGCCCGGCATCTTTTTGTTCTTGAAGATTCGCCCGGGAAATTTACGGCAGCCTACCGAGCCGATATGCCGACGATACTCATGCGTCCCTCTGGTCGCGGGCTGACCTTTTGTGTGGAAGCGACGCACCACACCTTGAAAGCCCTTGCCGACAGAGGTCCCAGATACGTCGACCAGGTCTCCGTCCTTGAAAACCTCGCCCACCCTAATCTCGGTCCCCACCGAGTCCCATCCAAAATTCGACGGCGTACAGCGTATCTCCTTTACGTGTTCGAAGGCACCTAACCCAACCTTGTCGAAAAGCCCCTTTTCCGGCTTCGCAACCCGGGAGGCCTTCTTCGGCTCAAACCCGAGCTGTACCCCGTCATAACCCTGCTTCGACTTCTCGAGAATTTGTAGAACGTAACACGGTCCGGTTCTGATAACCGTCACGGGGATTGTTTCCCCTTCACCTGTGAAGACCTGCGTCATTCCGACCTTCACCCCTAGGATGCCTTGTGGGTAGACTCTTTCGGTCGTCATTTGACCCTCTCATGAGTTTCTTTAACTGACATTAGTGAGTTCCCTCTGGAGGAACACACCGAGAATTATACAGCTGCTTACTGGAGCTTAATCTCAACATCGATCCCTGTCGACAATTCAAGCTTTCCAAGTTCATCCAATGTCTGGAGAGTTGGCTCAAGAATGTCGATGAGCCGCTTGTGGACCCTTAGCTCAAATTGCTCTCGGGACTTCTTATCGGCAAAGGTCGAACGCTGGACGGTATACTTAATCGTCCTGGTCGGTAAAGGTATCGGACCGGCGACGCGCCCCCCTGTCCGACGAACGATCGTAACGATCTCTGCTACTGCCGTGTCCAGGAGGCCGTGATCAAATCCCTTTAATCGGACCCTCATCTGCTGATTACCAACCATCATGACTCTCATTCCTTACCAAAATGGCCGCCAACTCCCCTACAAGAATCAATTCCCAAGGGCTGCGGCCAATTTTTTTTAAATCACCAATCTCACGAACCTACTCGATGATTTCAGTAACGACCCCTGAGCCGACAGTGCGACCACCCTCCCGAATTGCAAACCGTACACCCCGCTCCATAGCGATTGGCTGGGCCAACTCCACATCTATATTGATGTGATCCCCAGGCATGGCCATCTCAACACCGTCGGGCAACTTGATGCTTCCTGTCACATCTGTCGTACGAAAATAGAACTGCGGTCGGTAGCCCGAGAAGAACGGCTTGTGACGTCCACCTTCTTCCTTCTTCAAGATGTAGGCCTCGGCTTTAAACTTTGTATGGGGCTTTATAGAACCAGTCCGTGCCAGGACTTGTCCCCTCTCTACATCATCGCGCTTCAACCCACGGAGGAGACATCCAACATTATCCCCGGCAAATCCCTCTTCCAAGGATTTGTTGAACATCTCAACTCCCGTAACGGTCGTCTTCGTAGTAGCGCGTAGCCCAACGATCTCGACTTCCTCGCCAACCTTGACCTTACCCCGCTCTATACGCCCTGTAGCGACGGTCCCTCTTCCCGCAATCGAAAACACATCCTCTACAGACATTAGGAAGGGTTTATCCACCTCCCGCTCCGGGACAGGGATATAGTCATCAATTGTTGCAAGTAGCCGGTCAATACAGCCTTTGCCGAGATCCCCCTCTTCGAGATTAAGCGCCTTCAGCGCGCTACCTCTTATGATAGGTGTGTCGTCCCCAGGAAAATCATATTTATTGAGAAGATCGCGTACCTCCATTTCCACCAGTTCGAGTAACTCTTCGTCATCGACGATGTCAACTTTGTTCAGAAACACTACAATCTTCGGAACTCCCACCTGTCGCGCTAGAAGGATGTGCTCCCGAGTCTGGGGCATAGGACCATCAGCAGCGCTAACGACCAATATCGCTCCGTCCATTTGAGCGGCTCCCGTAATCATATTCTTCACGTAGTCAGCGTGACCAGGACAATCAACGTGAGCGTAATGTCGACCCGCAGTCTCGTATTCCACATGTGCGCTCGCAATCGTGACCGTCTTTGTCGCGTCACGCACCGTTCCGCCTTTCGCGATGTCAGCATAGCTCTTTTCCTTCGCAAGAGCCTTTGATGCTTGTACCTTTACTAGGGCCGCCGTGAGAGTCGTTTTTCCGTGATCGACATGGCCTATGGTGCCGACGTTGACGTGGTCCTTAGTACGTTCGAACTTTGCTTTTGACATAGTTATCTCCCTTCACCTAACTAATAAATAAACTCTTTTTGATGGACACCGCTTTTTGAATTCTACTTCAACAGTCTCAAATTTCTGGCTACTTACTTTTTAATAATTCCCTCAGCCACATGGTTTGGAACTGGCGCATAGTGATGGTACTCCATGGTAAAAGTAGCCCTCCCTTGAGAACTTGACCTAAGATCCGTAGAATAGCCAAACATCTCGGCCAACGGAACTTCTGCCTTGATGGCCTGCGCTCCTGAACGGGGCTCCATCCCTAGAATACGCGATCGCCGCCGATTTATATCCCCAACGATATTGCTCACGAAATCATCCGGACAAACGACTTCAACTGACATAATCGGTTCGAGGAGTTGGGGGCCAGCCTTTCGACAAGCCTCCTTGACACACATCGACCCCGCTATCTTAAATGCAATTTCGCTAGAGTCAACTTCGTGAAAGCTACCAAAATAGAGCACCACTTTCGTATCAATCACCGGAAAGCCCGCCAAAATACCACCGCCGAGCGCCTCCTTTACCCCCTTTTCAACAGCAGGAATGAATTCCTTAGGTATAACCCCCCCCTTTATCTCATCATGGAACTCATTCCCCTTCCCGGCATCAAGAGGGCTAACCCTCAGGAAGACGTGACCAAACTGGCCCTTGCCGCCGGATTGTTTTGCGTACTTGACTTCGTGCTCCACCTCTCGGGTTATCGTCTCTCGGTAGGCCACTTGAGGCTTACCTGCCTTCGTCTCAACCCCATACTCTCGGAAAAGACGCTGCTGAATAATATCGAGGTGTAATTCCCCCATACCGGCGATAATCGTTTGACCAGACTCCTCGTCAGTAAATACCTTTAAAGAAGGATCCTCTTTGGAAAGCTTCATCAAAGAAAGGCCCATCTTTTCCTCATCGGCCTTTGTTTTGGGCTCGACCGCTATACTAATTACCGGTTCTGGAGCATGTATCGACTCAAGAAGTATAGGTGAGCTTTCATCTGATAGAGTATCTCCAGTGTAAGTCTCCTTTAAGCCAACTGCCGCCCCAATATCCCCCGCAGAAAGTTCTTTTACTTCTTCTCTTTTGTCCGCATGCATCTTTACGATTCGACCGATACGCTCACGCTTTCCTCTGCGAGTATTCAGAACGGAGGTTCCCGCCGCGATGGTACCTGAGTAAACCCGGAAGAACGTCAGCCCTCCGACATATGGATCACTTACTATCTTGAATGCAAGCGCGGAGAACGGTTGATTGGCGTCCGCTTCCCTCACCAGCTTCTCTACTAGCTCAACTGGCTTGCTCGCATCCTCCGGCGCTATACCTTGAACCGCCGGAATATCAAGCGGGGAAGGGAGGTAATCTATGACGGCATCCAGAAGCGGTTGTACCCCCTTATTCTTGAATGCGCTGCCACACAAAATCGGGAATATCTCCATCGCGAGGGTCCCTCTCCGCAAGGCGGACATAATCTCCGGCTCAGCGACTTCCTCCCCGGCAAGGTACTTTTCCATAATCGCGTCATCAAAGTCAGCCACCGCTTCGACGAGCCTTTCCCGAGCCTTGACGGCCTGTTCCTTCAATTCCTGAGGGATATCACGAATCTCAAACCGAGCCCCCTTAGTCTCTTCCACATAAACGATCGCCTTCATGGCGATTAAATCGATTACCCCGAGAAAATCCGATTCAGAGCCAATTGGAATCTGGATTGGAACCCCATTAGCCCCAAGTCGCTCCTTTATAGCCTCGACGCATTTATCAAAATTTGCGCCCATCCGATCCATCTTATTGACGAAGCAGAAACGCGGAACCCTGAACTTGTTCGCTTGACGCCAAACCGTCTCCGACTGAGGCTCAACGCCACTCACCCCATCGAATACTGCCACCGCGCCATCGAGAACGCGCAAACTTCTCTCCACTTCAATCGTGAAATCTACATGGCCTGGCGTATCAATAATATTCACTCGGTGGGTTGGCTTGTCTCCCAACGATCCCGACCACTCGCAGGTGGTGGCGGCCGAAGTAATAGTAATCCCTCTCTCCTGCTCGAGCTCCATGTAATCCATGGTAGCTCCCCCTTCATGGACTTCGCCGATTTTATAATTCTTCCCAGTGTAATAGAGTATTCGTTCAGTCGTAGTCGTTTTACCAGCATCGATGTGAGCCATGATGCCGATGTTTCGAGTTTTTGATAAATCAATTTTGGCCACAGCTCAAATCCTATTGTTTGGCGACTGACTGTAGAACGTGCCTACCGAAATACCGCCGAAAGAGTACATTACTTGGTGCTTAGACACCTCAGTTAGCAATTGACTAACCCACTAACCCATAAATTTTATCGCCTACCATCTGAAATGGGCGAAGGCCTTGTTAGCCTCGGCCATTCTATGCGTATCCTCACGCTTCTTGACAGCAGCTCCCCGGTTGTTACTTGCATCTATTAGTTCATTTGCCAACCTATCAGCCAAAGTACGCTCACTCCTGCCGTTTGCCGCTGTTATTAACCATCTAAGTGCCAACGACTGGGCACGCGCCGCCCGAACGTCTGTGGGCACTTGATATGTGGCCCCGCCGACTCTGCGCGACCTAACCTCAACTACCGGGCGGATATTGCCCAGTGCACCCGTGAATACTTGAACAGGGTCTGCCCCGGGCAGTTTAACAGCTATCCGATCCAGAGCCCCGTACAGAGCACGCTCAGCCACCCCTTTTTTACCGCTCTGCATTATCGCATTCACAGCCTTTGTAACAATGGTGTTGCCAAACTTTGGGTCTGGTAAAACTTCTCGCGAAAAATCTCTCTTCTTCCTGGACATAATCGCTCCATGCGTGACTGGAAACTGTTTTGTATCTGATCTAGCGTACCCCGACCATCTAGACTACTTTGGACGCTTGGCCCCATATTTCGACCGGGCCTGACGGCGGTTCTGGACACCGTGTGCTTCAAGCTTCCCTCGGATGATGTGGTAGCGCACCCCCGGTAAATCCTTGACCCTTCCCCCACGGATAAGGACAACAGAATGCTCTTGAAGATTATGTCCTACGCCTGGGATGTAGCTCGTTACTTCCATCCCCGTCGTTAATCGGACTCTTGCGACCTTCCGGAGAGCTGAGTTAGGCTTCTTAGGGGTTTGAGTATAAACCCTCGTACACACACCTCGCTTTTGCGGACACCCAACAAGGGCTGGAGATTTAGTCTTCCAGGCCTTAGCTACTCGACTTTTTCTAACGAGCTGATTGATTGTTGGCATACTAAACGCTCCTTCTCACGCTTTTCGTCTGAGTAGCCCCTGATCATTCCCTCAAGAGCTTTGTCCACCCTTTCGACATGGACGCTCCCATTCAGACTTGGTCGCTGTTCACCAGGTCCGCCAGGAGATACAAATTATATAAACAGGTGGAGTCTTTTTGAGTTAACCCGTTTACTTGAGCTGAAATGTATGGATCCCAGCGTCTAAACTTTGCACTGACTGTGGCGAATGATACCTACGGGTATAGGCATTGCATTCTGTCACGCTAGCTTCCCTCGGCTATTCCTGTTGAGAAATACTTGGGTTTTTGCAGCCTAGCGGTCTGGCACAGGCCGTTTGAGCACCGCGATTCTGACTCGCGAGCACTCCCCTGTCAAGGATTTGGTTGAATTATTTACAAAAGGTCCTACTTTTTCACCTTTCTTCAATCAAAGCTCTTCCGACCGGGTTCCTCCCCTCCAAAAAAAGTGGGGGGAGCAGACGCTCCCCCCACTAATGTTTTCCGGTTTCTCTCGAGGTCGCTCTTTTACCGCCCTCACCCACGCGGGACCTACAATAACCCCGACAGGCTCTCAATGGTCGTCTGAGTCAGGCGCGTATCAATACGTGCGCGTGCCTCTTCGGTAACGACCTTACCCTCTACTTGAACGTGTCGGTTAGCATACTCGGACATACCCGAGCCAGCCGGTATCAATCGACCCATTATTACGTTCTCCTTCAATCCACGGAGAGGATCCACCTTCGCAGATACCGCGGCTTCAGTTAGAACCTTCGTTGTTTCCTGGAAGCTCGCAGCCGAAATAAACGAATCGGTTGACAAGGAGGCCTTTGTGATACCCAAAAGCAGGGCCTCGTAAGTTGCCGGGCGCCCTCCCTTCGCTAAAATCTCCTGGTTAGCCTCGATCACTCGAAACCGCTCCACACTGTCACCAGCCAGGAAGTCGGTGTCACCAAAATCTGCTATCTTCACGCGACGAAGCATCTGCCTGACAATTACCTCGATGTGCTTGTCATTTATCCTTACCCCTTGCAGCCGATAAATCTCCTGTACCTCATCCACCAGATACCCTGCGAGCGCCTTGACTCCCTCGATCCGAAGAATATCGTGAGGATTTACCGAACCGTCCGTAAGAGCCTCCCCTGCCTTGACCCTATCCCCTTTCTGAACACCTATATGCTTCGTCTTTGCAACTAAATATTCGCGAGCATCACCTAGCTCGGGTGTCACTACAATTCGACGCTTGCCGCGGGAATCATCACCAAAATCTACTATTCCATCCACATCAGCGACCACGGCAGGATCCTTCGGCTTCCGCGCTTCGAATAGCTCGACTACCCTCGGAAGCCCCCCGGTGATATCTTTCGTTTTTGTCGTTGCCCTTTCCCGCTTAGCAATGACATCCCCCGCATCGATATCGCTGTTATGCTCGACCGTGAGTCGTACGCCGACTGGAAGATTGTAGACACGACTCTCCCCTTCACCGCCATGAATAACGAGCCGAGGTCGAAGATCACTTGTACGGTCTTTAGCCTGAACAACTTCCTTCTCGACGAAGCCTGTTCGTTCATCAGCCCTTTCCTCGAGAGTGTGTTCATTTATATCGACCCACTCAACCCGGCCAGCGACCTCGCTAAGAATTGGGATAGTGAACGGATCCCACTCACTCAATAATTGCCCTGCCTGAACTGTGGACCCCTCTCGGACGTGCAACCTAGCTCCGTAGACAATTGGATGACGCTCTCGCTCACGACCATCTTGATCGTCGACAATCACGAGCTCACCCTTCCGAGTCATAACTATCGTCCCCCCATCGCGCCGAGTGGCCACCCTGACATCCTCGAGACGAACCACTCCGGCATATCGAGCCTCCAACGAGGTCTGTTCAGCGCGCCCGGAAGCTGCACCCCCGATATGGAACGTTCTCATGGTCAACTGAGTTCCAGGCTCTCCAATCGACTGAGCTGCTATGACACCCACAGCCTCCCCGATATTAACGAGGTGACCTCTCGCAAGGTCACGACCATAGCATAAGGCGCATACTCCAACTTTGCTCTCGCAAGTCAACACCGACCGAATTTGAACCCGATCCAGCCCCGAGCCAGAAATGCGAGCGCACCGCTCCTCGTCAATCTCCTGATTGCGCTCAACAAGCACTTCACCACTAATTGGATCTCTGATATCCTCTCCGGCCACCCTTCCTAAAATCCGCGTTGATAGCGGTTCGATCTCCTCACCGCCTTCAATAAGAGCCGAGATTTCCGTTGAGTCCGTTGTTCCGCAATCATACTCGGTGACGATACAATCTTGAGCAACGTCTACGAGCCGCCGTGTAAGATACCCTGAATTAGCTGTTTTAAGCGCTGTATCAGCTAACCCCTTACGCGCGCCGTGAGTCGAAACGAAATATTGAAGAACGCTGAGACCCTCCCTGAGGTTCGCCTTAATCGGCTGCTCAATAATTGACCCGTCAGGCTTTGTAAAAAGTCCTCGCATGCCAGCGACCTGTCGAATTTGGGTTGGCGAGCCGCGAGCACCCGAATCAGCCATAATATAAACCGAATTAAACGAGGGCCCCTTGCGAGTCTGCCCCGTCTCTCGATCGGTGAATGTCGCGAACGAAATTCGCTGCATCGCATCCTCAGCAACCCGATCTGTTACATCGGACCAGATGTCAATCACTTTGTTGTAATGCTCGCCTGCTGTTATTAAACCTTCCTGATACTGACCATCGATCTCAGCCACCTTTCGATCCGCATCAGCCAAAATTTGTTGCTTGGTGTCTGGGATCACCATATCATCGATTCCGATCGAGATCCCCGCTAGTGTTGCAAAGCGGTATCCAATGTCCTTAAGCTTGTCAGCAAGCAACACAGTGGCCTTATTCCCCCGGACCCGGAAGCATTCATCGATGAGATTGGAAATCTCCTTCTTCTTCATCACCTTATTGAAGTGCTTAAATGGGAGGGTATTCGGCGGGCAAAGATGACAAAGCAACACTCGTCCGACCGTAGTCTCTGCTACCGCTCCCTCAATTCGGCACTTAATACTCGCCTGAAGATGGATTTCTCCCGATTCCCAAGCAATCCACACTTCATCCATATTTGCGAATACACGTCCCTCACCGAGGCTAAAGGGGCGCTCTCGGGTCATATAATAGAGACCAAGCACGATATCCTGCGAAGGCACTATCACTGGTTTCCCGAATGCCGGGCTAAGAATGTTGTTGGTCGACATCATAAGAACGCGGGACTCGACTTGGGCCTCGATCGACAGCGGCACATGGACCGCCATCTGGTCCCCATCAAAGTCAGCATTGAATGCGCTACACACGAGCGGGTGAAGCTGGATCGCCTTACCCTCAATGAGAAGGGGCTCAAATGCCTGGATGCCTAGCCTATGCAAGGTCGGTGCTCGGTTCAGCAGAACCGGATGTTCTTTTATAACATCGTCGAGAATATCCCAGACGACCGACTTTTCGCTCTCCACCATCTTCTTTGCACTCTTGATGGTGGTCACGTACCCTCGTTCCTCGAGCTTGCTGTAGATAAAAGGCTTAAACAACTCAAGGGCCATCTTTTTTGGTAATCCACACTGGTGGAGGCGAAGCTCTGGACCAACCACAATGACCGACCGACCCGAATAATCGACCCGCTTTCCAAGTAGATTTTGCCTAAATCGACCGCCCTTCCCCTTAAGCATATCGCTCAACGACTTGAGTGGCCTTTTGTTCGGTCCTGTGATAGTTCTTCCTCGCCGACCATTATCAAAGAGAGCATCCACCGACTCCTGCAGCATCCGCTTCTCATTACGAATGATGATATCTGGGGCACTAAGCTCGATCAGACGCTTTAGTCGGTTATTACGATTAATAACTCTGCGATATAGGTCGTTCAGATCACTAGTCGCGAACCGACCTCCATCCAACGGAACTAAGGGCCGAAGATCCGGCGGGATAACGGGCACTACGGTCAAGATCATCCATTCGGGACGATTACCGCTTTGCTGGAAGGCCGAAAGGACTTTGAGTCGCTTTGTCAGCTTTTTCTTCTTAGCCTCTGAGGTGACATTACGGAGTTCCTCACGCAATTCCTGAGATAGCCGGGGGACATCTACCCCTCGCAGCATTTTTAATATCGTGTCTGCGCCCATCCCCGCTTCGAAGCGTGAACCATACTTTTCCCTTTGCGTCCGATACTCCTTTTCGGTCAGTAGCTCGCCGTACTGTAGATCAGCCTCTCCAGGTTCTGTAACAATATAGCTTTCGAAATATAGAATCTTCTCCAGATCCCGGAGCGACACATCCAAAACGGCCCCTATTCGAGAGGGAAGACTCTTAAGAAACCATATATGAGCAACCGGACAGGCTAAGTCAATGTGACCTATCCTTTCCCGCCGCACCTTTGATTGTATTACCTCTACCCCACACTTCTCACAAACGACTCCCCTATGTCGCAGGCGTTTATACTTACCGCAGATACACTCGTAATCCTTGACAGGGCCGAATATCTTAGCACAGAACAGCCCATCACGTTCGGGTTTCAGAGTTCGATAATTTATCGTTTCGGGCTTTGTTACTTCTCCGAATGACCAGCTCTTGATTCGCTCGGGACTCGCTAATGATATCTTGAGCGCGCTGAAAGAAACGGGGTTTTTAGGTTTCTCAAAGAGAGAGAATAGATTGTCCATGCTGTTGTATTTACCCTTTCAAGTGAACAAATCGTCGTGGCCGTGATGGTTTTTTTCGGTACCCTCGCCTCGGAACATACCGATTACATCACCCCGTAAGCTTGGCCCCCATTAAGATCGATGTCCGAATCGGCTGAAGGCTGAGCAGCTTCCACCAGCTCGACGTCAAGACCAAGCGATTGGAGTTCTTTCATCATCACATTGAACGACTCAGGCAACCCCGGCTCAAGAACATGCTCTCCCTTCACAATCGACTCGTACATCCGCGTTCTTCCGGCGACATCGTCCGATTTCACCGTGAGAAACTCCTGAAGTGTAAAGGCCGCACCATATGCCTCAAGGGCCCATACCTCCATTTCGCCAAGCCGCTGACCCCCCATCTGAGCCTTACCTCCCAGAGGCTGCTGCGTCACAAGCGAATATGGTCCAATTGACCGGGCATGAATCTTATCATCCACCAAATGGTCGAGTTTTAGCATGTACATGACCCCGACAGTCACCTTCTCCTGAAAGGCTTCGCCCGTGCGACCATCATATAGCTGGACCTGACCTGATTCCGAAACCCCAAGATCTGATAACAAGCTTCTAATTTCCGGCTCGGTCGCAGGGTCAAAAACGGGTGTAGCAAGATGTACTCCCCTCCGCTGGCGACGGGCAACTTCCAGCAATTCGGTGTCGGAAAGCTCTGAAAGATGTTGTCCTTCTTTAGAATCTCCGAAAACCACCTTCATTACCAAGCGGAGCTCCCGCACTACTTGACTGAGAACCGTCTCGTCGACATCGTTTCGCAGGACTCCTGTCGACGGATCCATCACCCTCTCCAACACCTCCTCAAATCTTCGACCGGTTACATAAGCCGCCAACCCTAAATGAGTCTCGAGCAACTGACCAACATTCATACGAGAGGGTACACCAAGCGGATTCAGCACGACATCCACAGGACGGCCGTCGGCCATATAGGGCATGTCCTCCTTCGGAAGCACTCTTGAAAGGACTCCTTTGTTGCCGTGTCGTCCTGCCAATTTGTCTCCCACTTGAAGCTTCCGCTTGATAGCGATGAAGACCTTAACCATTTTGATTACACCGGGGGCAAGCTCATCCCCCTCACTAAGGCGCTTTGTCTTCTCCTGCAAAAGAGCTCGTTTGCTGTTTATCAACTGTCCCGTTCTCACCACTATCCGATTTATGATCTCTCGAATCGACTGGTCACCCACATCGAAGCTCAGAAGATATTCGAACGGAACTGAATCTAATAAAGCCTCATCGACCACCACACCGCGCTCTACTAAAATTCGACGATACTCATCGATAACGGGTACAGCTGTCGTCTTTCCTACCAACAGCTCCTTAATCTCTTTGAGAGCTGTATCGCGTATGATATTTATCTCATCCCGTTGGTCCTGCTCCAGCTTTTGAATCTCTCGGCGTTCAATCGCCAGGGTCCGCTCATCTTTTTCCGTGCCCTTTCTTGAAAATACTTGTGCTGCAACCACCGTACCCTCTACGCCGGGAGGCAGCTTAAGACTTGTATCACGAACCTCTCCTGCCTTCTCGCCGAAAATTGCTCGCAAAAGCTTCTCTTCCGGGCTCAACTGGGTCTCGCTTTTTGGCGTAATTTTTCCGACCAGAATGTCTCCGGGCGCGACTTCAGCGCCTATCCTGATTATTCCGGATTCATCCAGATTTCTGAGCGCCTCTTCCCCCACGTTCGGAATATCCCTCGTAATTTCCTCCCGTCCTAGCTTGGTATCCCTCGCGACACACTCAAACTCCTCAATATGTATAGAGGTGAAAAAGTCGTTCTTCACCATCTCTTCACTGATCAGTATTGAATCCTCAAAGTTGTATCCGCCCCACGGCATGAAAGCAACTAAGCAATTCTGACCGAGGGCCAGCTCGGCCATCTCCGTGCTAGGTCCATCGGCTATCACTTCACCCGCTGCTACCACTTCACCTGGACGTACAATTGGCCTCTGATTAATACAGGTATTTTGGTTAGATCGGCGGTATTTTACTAGGTTGTAAATATCTACCCCAGTATCTAGCTCATTATCCGAGGTTTGATCCGACCGGATAACGATTCGCTCTGAGTCTACTGCCACCACTCGTCCTGATCGAGAGGCGACCACAGTTGCCTTGCTGTCCCGTCCCACCGGCTTCTCCATGCCAGTACCGACCAGAGGTGCCTGGGCTCGAAGACAGGGTACTGCCTGTCTTTGCATGTTCGAACCCATGAGAGCGCGGTTAGCGTCATCATTTTCAAGGAATGGGATGAGAGCTGCTGCCACACTAACTATCTGCTTTGGACTGACATCCATTCGTGTAACATCACCACCCGAGGCGAGTACGTACTCCCCATTCTTTCGACAGGAGACCGCACCAACAAACCGGCCATCATCATCCAGCGGGGCGCTAGCCTGGGCAATTGTCTCTCGCTCCTCTTCAAGCGCAGAAAGGTACACAATGTCTGAGGAAACGCGACTCGCATTGTCGACAACTCGATAGGGAGTCTCGACGAACCCAAACTCATTTACCCTTGCGTAAACTGCAAGAGACGCTATGAGACCTATATTCGGCCCTTCGGGCGTCTCAATCGGGCAAATGCGGCCGTAGTGGGTTGGGTTTACGTCCCTAACCTCAAAACCCGCCCTGTCCCGGGTAAGACCCCCGGGCCCTAGCGCCGATAGCCGGCGTTTGTGGGTGATCTCGGACAAAGGATTGGTCTGATCCATGAACTGGGACAGCTGTGACGAACCAAAGAACTCTTTGACCACTGCAGCAACGGGCTTATAATTAATCAAGTCCTGTGGCACGAGAGTGTCCACATCCTGCATCCCGATCCGCTCCTTAACTGCCCTCTCCATCCGGACAAGGCCTACCCGGTACTGGTTTTCAATCAGCTCTCCTACGGCGCGCACCCGGCGGTTGCCTAGATGGTCGATATCATCCACAGCGAACCGAACCGAATCTGAGGAGGTCCTCAAGTGTAGCAAATACCGAATTGTTTCCTTGATATCAGCATTGGTCAGCGCACTCTCTGTCAAAGGAGGGGGCTCCTTACCCTGAGAGATGAACAGTTTATGGTTTATTTTGTACCGCCCTATATCAGAAAGATCATAACGCTCGGGATTGAAGAAAAGGTTCCTGAATGTCGCATGCGCGGTCTCAGCACGTGGAGGATCCCCCGGACGGAGCCGACGATAAATCTCGATAACGGCCTCGGTAGAGCCTTTGTTCAGCAATCTATCCGCTATAGATGTCCGGTCAACCTCGACTTTATCCGTCAGTAGCGTTCGGAGAAGAGAATCCCCGATATGATGGTCATCAAGATAAAGGACTCTGAGGGCTTCGATACCAGCTTCACGGAGAAGGGATAACGTACCCGGCTCAAGAATGTCCCCCTTGACGTTAACCTTGTCAGCTGTGAGTTCTCCGCCAGCATGAACGATAACGGACAGCCCCTCACATAACGACGCAATCTCCGCCTCGTTACCGCCCTCAACAAGCTCTCCAAACCGCTCCTTGATTATATCCCATCCAATCAACACCTCGCCCGCTTCGGCTATCACTTCCCCGGTACGACGATTAATCAGCTCTTGATTTGCTCGGACAATTGTGTCAGCACTAACCATCCCGATCACTGTATCAGGGGCCACTTCAATCGATGCGACATCAGCCTCTCTCAATCGTCGTATCACCGCCCGATTAAGTTTACCACCTTGCCGAACCAGAACCCGACCCCCCACCTTAATCTCTTGATAGGACTTTTGGCCCTCGAGCTGGTCGGCTTTAAAATCCTTTGTTACGCTCCCTCTTTTTCCAAACCGAATAGTATCGGTCTTGTAGTATTCAGATAGAATCTCGTCGGGAGACATTCCAATGGCCCGCAGGAGGACGGAAGCTCCGAGCTTTCGGCGTCGGTCTATCCGGACATGCAGAATATCCTTTATGTCAAATTCAAAATCGATCCATGAACCCCGATACGGTATGATCCGTGCCGAATAAAGCAACTTACCCGAGACGTGACTCTTCCCATCATCATGATCAAAAAACGCCCCCGGAGATCGGTGGAGCTGGCTAACGATGACTCGCTCCGTGCCGTTGATGATAAAGGTCCCCTTTTCAGTCATGAGGGGAATCTCGCCGAAATAAACAACATCCTCTTTGAGAGCGCTGAGAGTTCGTTGCCCAGTTTCACTCGCAACATCCCAGAGCTCTAGTTGAATTGTGACACGAAGGGGTGCAGCCCAGGTCATCCCTCGTTGCCGGCACTCCTCTTGATCGTACTTTGGGTTACCGAGCGAATACCCGACAAAGGTCAGGGAAGTGGTATCATTGTAGTCCTTTATCGGGAAAACAGACCGGAACACTCGTTGAAGCCCGATATCAAGACGTCGCTCCGACTCAACATCCGCCTGCAGAAATCGCTCGTAAGAATTGCGCTGTATTCCAATGAGGTTGGGAAGTTCTGTCACCTCGTGGATCTTAGAGTAGCTCCGCCTGAGCCTAAAATTGGTCTTAACTCTCGATGTTTGCGATTTCGTGGTCTGTACTTTTTGACTCATCGTTCCTGGACTCGACGGTAGAGGGTCCGACTCTCTTCGACGGATCCCCTTTTTAATTTTATCACGACAAAGAGACCGAGGTATCTCCCTTAGGTCGCTATGCCAGACGGAAACTAGCGCTCACTTAAATCGTTTGTTGCCTCCCCCATTTAGGAACATCATCAGCGGCCCTTCGTTTTCCGAGAGCATCCGTATGTCATTTTGCAGAATTGAACTTCCGGGCTCACAAATACCTTAAGGCCGATTGGCCCCTCTAGATTTGGATTTCCCTTAGGTGATGACGAGTTTTCGAGAATCCCCTGAGCCCCGCCAATCATTCTGCCCCATTCAAAACACACCCTCCAAACCCTTCGATTCTCATCAGAGACCGGCAAGTCGGCGCGCATCTTGTAAAAAGTGGTCCTTGGGGCGCATGAGTTGCATCACCCGCGGTTTTTACTTGTTTCGGTGAGCTTTGGCCGGACGCAGGATACCTTACTTGGTTCCTTTTGACCAGACCCTGCATGCTTCTGTCGGTCGCACCATTAAAGGAGATTTGGAACGCTCGGCCGGCTCATCAAGGTCTGATTTCTCGGCCGAGCTATTCCCGATTATGCGAATGATCCGACTTTTACTTCATCGCCGCTTTGGCACCGGCTTCCGCAAACTTTTTGACAGCTGTCTCGGCGTCGGCCTTCGAGAGCCCCTCCTTGACAGGCTTGGGAGCTGCATCGACTAGATCCTTTGCTTCTTTGAGCCCCAATCCTGTCAACTCGCGGACAATCTTAATGACATCGACCCTTTTCGCCCCTGCATCTTCGAGCACCACGGTGAACTCGGTCTGCTCCTCTACAGGAGCCGCAGCTGCACCAACCGCCCCGCCCGCTACCATAGCAACAGGAGCAGCGGCAGAGACACCTAGTTCCTCCTCAAGATCCTTCACGAGCCTTGCTGCATCCATGAGGGTGAGGTTTTTGATAAAGGTCTTAACCTGATCCATGCTTACTTCACTCATCGTCTACTCCGTCTTTTCCGTTTCTGGTTAATAGTACGACCCTGCCTGAAGGTACGGAATCGTCAGGCATCGCCTTTAAATTACAACTTTTTTCAAATCCGCTCTGCGACCCATCTCTGATCAGCTGGGCCTCCGAATCCTCGATGTCTGTTACCTCATCCCGCCGCCAACTTCTCGCGATATGCATCGACCACCCTAACTACCTGAGTACCCGGGGCTGCGAGTAATCTAACGAGATTGGTCGCCGGCGTATTCATCAGTCTGAGGAGCTGCGCTAATACCTCCTCTCGTCCAGGCATCTTCGATAGCTCCTCGACCCCTCTGTCATCGAGGAACTGTCCGTCAAGAAATGCCCCCTTTACCGAAAATGCCTCGATGTCCTTTGCGGCCTTTGCAATGATCTTCGTCGGAGCCACCGGGTCGGAAAAGGAGTAGATAATGAGGGTGGGCCCCTTAAGCACCTCTAAAAAACGGTCGACTTCTGCATCTGACCGCCCTTTCAGCGCCTCTCGTGCGCCGCGACGGGCGAGAGTATTCTTGACCACACGAGCCTTCCCTCCAGAGGCTCTAATTTCCCTCCTCAGTGAAGACAGCTGAGCAACGGTCATTCCGCGGTAATCAGCACACACTGCCACCTGAGAGTTACTAAACCACTCGGTCAAAGTCCCAATTTCTTCTGTTTTTTCTGCACGGTCCATCTTTAACCCCATCATGTCCTAGACTGTCCTCAGCGGAGCGACATCGAGACGAATCCCGGGTCCCATCGTTAAACTAATCGCCGCATTCTTGAGGTAGATCCCTTTGGAGGTTGAGGGCTTTGCTTTGTTTATCGCCCCCATTACTGCATTGAGGTTATCAAGCAGCTGCTCCGGCTTAAACGACCCCTTACCTAAAGGAACGTGAACTATACCCGTCTTATCAACTTTGTAGTCGGCTCGGCCGGCTTTCACCGCGCGAACGGTATCGGCAACATCGAATGTGACTGTTCCTATCTTAGGGGATGGCATGAGCCCTCGAGGTCCCAAGATTTTTCCTATTTTTCCAACCTGGACCATCATGTCTGGAGTGGCTACTACCGAGTCAAAGTCCTGAAAACCTTCTTGGACCCTCTGTACTAGGTCTTCGGCCCCCACAACATCAGCACCTGCAGCCTGCGCCTCAACTGCTTTCTCGCCACGGGCAAATACCGCGACCCGAACAGACTTCCCAAGCCCATGCGGCAACGCAACACTGCCTCTCACATTCTGGTCGGCTTTTCGCGGGTCGACTCCAAGGCCCACAGCGAGCTCAACGGTTTCGTCAAACTTCGCCGACGCTGTCTTGCTTAAAAGCTGGCACCCTTCTTCAACCGAATAAAGCTTCGCTTTGTCGACAAGGGCTGACACCCTTCTGTATCGCTTTCCCTTTTGAGCCATCACTTCCCCCTTTTGTCTCGACACCTCTTCAGTGTCTGCTTTACCGATAAATGTGGTTTTAAACAGACCGTCTCTGACCTCGTGGTCATTGGCCGCCCTCACCATCCCCTGAGGCCTATGTCCCCTAATCGATGATATCAACCCCCATGCTCCGAGCGGTCCCTTGCACAATCCGAAAGGCCGCATCTTCGTCATTTGCGTTGAGATCAACAAGTTTGGCTCGAGCAATGTCGTATGCTTGACTTCGCCTCAACCGCCCAACTTTTGTTTTATTTGGAACTGCCGAACCCGACTCAATCCCCACTGCCTTCTTGATCAGATATGAGACAGGAGGCGTCTTAATCTCGAACGTGAATGATCTATCTTTGTAAACGGTAAGTAAGACAGGAGTCACCTCCCCCAGCTTACTTTGAGTCCTCGCATTGAACTCCTTGCAGAATTGCATGATGTTTACCCCATGCTGCCCAAGAACCGGTCCCACCGGGGGCGCTGGGTTAGCTTGTCCTGCCTTGAGCTGCAACTTCACTATCGCTGTTACCTCTTTTGCCACGTTAGCACTTCTCCACTTGCATAAAATCCAGCTCCACGGGAGTTGCCCTCCCGAAGATACTAATTAATACCTTTACTTTACCCTTTTCAGGCCTCACCTCTTCCACGGTACCGCTAAAGTCGGCAAATGGCCCATCCACTACCTTAACTGTCTCTCCCTGCTCGAATGAGAACCTCGCTCGGGGAGAAGAGGCTCCCTCCTCTACCTGCGATATAATTCGCAGAACTTCCTCATCTGAGAGGGGAGAGGGGTCTGTTGCATCCCCGATGAAGCCAGTTATCTTTGGAGTCTCCTTCACCAAATGCCAGGTGTCTTGGTTCAAGACCATCTGAACGAGCATATATCCGGGGAAAAATTTTCTACTGCTTGTCTTCTTCTGACCTTTGACGAGCTCAACTACCTTTTCTTGCGGAACATGTATATCACCGAACCAGCCGTCCATCTTTGCTAAGCGAATACGCTCCTCGAGAGCCTGTTTTGCCTTAAGCTCGAATCCCGAGTAGGCATGTACAACATACCAGGCGAGCCTTGGCTCATGCTGCTGTTCGGCCTGTTCTTCCCCCATGTTGCCCCCTTTGTGCTTCTGAACCTTGGCACAAGCCACTACGCGTCAGATCAAAAAAATACCCCTATCGACTCACCCCGCTGAGGCATCACAATCCCAACTAAACAATCCAGGACATGACCACATTAAACAAGCCATCCATGACCGCGAGAACTGCCGAAAACATGGCTATCAGACCCAAAACTACTAGAGTCTGGAGACGAGTTTCCTGCCTTGAGGGGGGCTGAACTTTCTTTAACTCTTCGAGACTGTCTCCAAAATACGACGCGGCCCGACGATACGGATTTTGAGATACCACTTCTTGAGCTGCTTTCGCCATATCAGTCTCTCGAATCTTCGCCACATCATTGAAGACGAACCTTGCGGGCCGTAAATAGGCTGCCCCGAAGCAATAAATTGCCCTGCTAAAGCTTATCTTTGAGTTCAAATCGCCTGTGGAGCCGACCAGTAGGAGTACGGCGACCTTCAACTTTCAGACGACACTTGTCCCGAGGAAATACGAGAGCCCATCTCGTCGGAACCTGCTGTGACCAGCCCTGCTATCTTCGTAGCATGCCCCCCGCCAAAGGGACTTAGCCACCCTCGCCAGACCACAGCTCTTTAACTGCGTTCAAACCGGGGGAGAGTCTAGCAGAGCCCTTCAGCATCGGCAACCCTTTTACCGCGCTTTTTATCTGACTCTTCTGCTTTATCGTTTTGTCGGACTACCTTTTCGGTACCCCTGCGACTGAGTTGGTTCCGGGTCGCCGTAGATTTTGGCGCACCCGTCCGATGCGCGATTGGGGTAAAGACTTGGTGAGAGAGGGATTCGAACCCCCGTAGGCGCAAGCCAGCAGATTTACAGTCTGCCCCCATTAGCCACTCGGGCATCTCACCGTATTTATTATCCTCTTTCGACCCCTCTTTGCCCATCCGAGCCTCGCATGTCTGATTTTTCAGATCGCTTCCTGGCCACAAATTAAGGACGTAAGACGCCGATGGTTAAAAGCGGGAGACGAGACTCGAACTCGCGACTTTCAGCTTGGAAGGCTGACGCTCTAGCCAACTGAGCTACTCCCGCAAAGGCCTCCATTGCGCCCCTTATGTTGCACAACTTTATCCAGGATGTAAACGGTGATCGGACCTTTAACGGCAACTTATAGAAATTAGCTTGATGACTTTAGCTTGATGACTTGCAAGTCGTCCTCCCCGCTTAACTATCGTCCAGGTTCCGCGATACCCCACACCGGAGTACTTTTGTTAAAACGCGCTTCATCCATCCACCAAACTTATTGAGTTGAGGTGGGGATCCAATCAGCACGCAGTCGAGGTCGCTCCAGAGGCCGTTGAGGCGTCATCGTCGTTCATACCCAGTACTTTTGAAAATCTGGGCCCTGCGATTCGGGACTTTCCCAGGGAATTTGTATTCTTATCCTTGTGGGCATCGGAAAATCAACGCCCAAAAGTATTGCCTCGCCAGTTCGAAGACACGGAACTCCTGATGCCACGATCCCATGAAGTCCTCCCGCAGCTCGCTCGACAATCGATAAATCGTGGTGATTGACTAGTCGATGAATAATCATGGTTCCCATCTGACTCAGGATGTCCTCCGGAATATCGCGGGGCCTTTGGGTAACTAGGCACATGGTTAATCCGTATTTTCTTCCCTCCTTCGCCAATAGCGCGAAAGAATCCAATCGGTTATCTTTACTATCTGAAATCACTGTATTGTTTAGAAATTGATGTGCCTCATCGATGATGGCGAGGAGAGGCTTTTTTCTGAATACGTCGAGCCGAGCAGCTTCCATTAAATAGCGCCCGATTGCATTTGCGACGATCTCACGCGCGTGGTGAGCGAAGGAGAGATACTGGAGATTGATTCTTAACACTGATTCATCTTCAGCTTGCAGGAAATTTAATATCTCGTCGAACAATGCCGGCTCATCTCTCGGGGAGAAGATCGGATTGAGGCTTGGAAGGCGAATGACGTCCTGAATTCTGTTTATTAAGGGCACACAGTGGGAATAATCGAGCGCATTCTGCCCACCCCAATACATCGGTTCACTGGGACTTTGCTGAGCATCAACGCATTCATTCTGGATCTGGGCACACAGAACTCTGATGTCAAACAAAGCGCGAGGATCCTCAAGCTCTGGGGCAAAATCACTCCGTGCCGCTAGAAAATCTTTCTTCGAACGATGCGCTTTTAAAATCATCCCATTTGGCGCCAGGCCCGGTTCAAGCCGAGCAAGTCGCAAACTCTCTATCGCAGCCCGAAGCTTGGCCGCCTGACTTTGTCCCTCGGGTTGAAAGATAGCGAAGAGATCACTTTCATTGAGATCCGAGTATGGAATCGATACGGGAAGTGCATAAGGAGGGGCATAGGGATCATCTCCGATGAACACATGACGGACCCCTTGCCTCAATGGACGAAATTCACCCGTTGCATCAAATAAAATAACCTTTGAACGAAACTTAGCACATTCAGAGACGATTCGTCCCAAAGTCCAGCTCTTTCCCGACCCCGAAGCTCCGACAACCGCCAAATGGCGTCCGAAGAGATGCTCGGGGGTGAATGACAAGCTGACCGATTCATCGTGAGGGAGGGTTGCCAAATTAATTGCAACGTGAGTCGACAAAATTTCCTTCGACTGACTGACCAACTTAACAAGATTCGCATCCGCCTCCAAAACAGGGCTCCCGACCAGCGGCGGCCGAGTCACACCCGAGTCGACCCTACCAGAGCCTTTTTGGATGGTTGCAACCAATTCACCCCTTGCGGTCGATCCCTCGACAGCAGACTGCACCGATGAAATGGTTCCCACTATTATGGTCCCCGGGTCGCTTTCAATTGCGAAAAATGCCCCCGCGAAGAGACCCGATTGCTTGATTGCATCGGGTTCAGCGCTGATGACAATCGAATTCATTCTGACGTCGCTGACGACTCCAATTCGGGTAGTGATTGAGGGAGGTTTTGGCGGTTCGAGCGGGCTCGTTAACCTCTTATCCCCCCCCCCCTCTCTCCTGAATCGGTTTTTTTTTGGCATCTCTATCCCCGACCTGAAATTCAAGGTAACCAAAAACCTCAATAAAACCCGACTAGTCTCCACCGATCTCAGTTTCAGCTTGGTTTGGCGCGAATATGCGTGAGACCCTCACCCCGGCTTTAACCACGAGGTAGAGTGCGGGCACACATGCTGAATCGTTCACGTATGACAAACGATTGCCACCACTCACTACGGAGAGACAGGCCTCGCGGCGTTCATGAATATCGGCACCCGCAGGGACTCATCCGCCGTTTTTCTCATTTTTTTTTCAGGCGATTGAGGTCCTAGCCTCTGTTTCTAGAATCAGGTTTTGGTAAATAGAATTTCTGCGCGGAACTCGATAAGGTCAGCGCTTGGCTGAAGCCTGGCCATCACTGCGTGCAAGGAATTGGGGGGGATTAAAGGAGTAGGGTGGGTGAGGGACCTCGAAGAGCGAGAGGAACACGCCCGGAGGGAATCGAACCCCCAACCTACGGATTTGGAATCCGTTGCTCTACCTAGTTGAGCTACAGGCGTACAGGGCCCTTATGTAACCAAGCCGCTCGTACGATAGGACGACAAGCCCGCGACGGAACTCGAATCCATGACCTCTCCCTTACCAAGGGAGTGCTCTACCAACTGAGCTACGCGGGCGTTGGCGTGAGTATTGCGGATTTCGACCAAGAAGTAAATGGTGCGGCATGTACAACTAACTGAGAGATCACATTCAGAGTTGCGAAAGGATTTTCGTCGAAAAATTAATCATCACGACTCATGGAAGCGCCTTGAGGGAGTTTTGGGAGGACGGTTCAGACTCTTTACAAGAAAAGAATAACCCTTTACCCTCAATAGCACGTGCTGGCATAGCTCAATTGGTAGAGCAGCTGATTTGTAATCAGCAGGTTACGGGTTCAATTCCTGTTGCCAGCTCCAGAGGGTTTCAGTGGGTTTTTACCTCTCCGCACGTGAACGGGGACCTGCATCATCAGGGGAGCCGACGGGCTCTATTCGAAAGGGGCTCTACTCGAAAGGATCGTTGACTGGAGTGCTGAATCGCAGATCGAAAGGTACCAAGGTCGAGAGGATAGCCAACCTGCCCTCTCGGTTCAGACCCGCGAACCTCTTATTAAAATTCTACCCGTAAAAAAAAGGCGCCTTCCGGACCGCAGCTCGAAGCGTGTTCCTCAACCTCTCCTCTTATTATCGAGAATCCTCCTCCCCACCAGCCTCATGCCACTGCCCGTCTCAACGCCGGCATCCCCTCCTTTCTCACCTTCATTCCTCCTAGATCCCTTCCCCCTCGCAACAGCTACCTCCGTACTCCGGGAAAGCTCGTTAGAAAGAACGCGACCTTCAGGTGAACTTGGCACCCGCCATCTGCCGAACTAGTGACAGAGTGGGCACCGACGATAAATAAGGAGATCTCCGAATCACGGGAGAACTGAGCGATGGAAGGGAAAGGAGGAGAGTTGTTGACCACACCAGGGACAGAACCCTTGTGCTACAGCTCCCCTTCTCAGCGCCCGCCAGATGCGACGCCCCGCTTCTACAAGAGAGCGGACACGTCCTCGCTGACTAGAGTAATTCCTAAGAATTCCACTGGATCACCTCCTTTAGAAGAAGGTCCCGCCTCTAGCACAGGGGGGCTACCTTAGCTGTGTTTACTGTGTCAACCACGGAGCTGGAACATCAGAGGCAATCGGTGAGAAAACTGTCCGACTCGCTGCGCCTCCTGTCCACCGCCGTGGGGCTTTCTCTATTAGTATGATGACACACCGGGAGAAATGTTTCCAGAACAAAAAAATAAGGTTCCCCTTTACATTCGGAGCGAATTCTCCTCCCTGAGCAATCTCTCGCACGGGTTGCACCTCTCGAATGGACGCCGAGGGTGGTCGATACCTCACTACACAATGATCACAAAAATCAGCATCTCCTCTTTCGTTAGGAGTAAATTGAAAACGACCCCTCCAACGGGAACCCATACGACGTCTAGTTCATCGTGAACCCGCTGGTGACCGTTCCTCGCATCATTTTCGCGTCCCGAACCAATGCCTCAGCAGCTCGCTCAATATAACGACATCGGACTTCACCGAGCCCCTCTGCCCCGCAATCTTCGACGACCAGCGATAAAGCCTTTACGAGTGCCTGCGCCAGCACTATCAGCGAATCAAGCTGGATATCCTCACCAAAAATTGAGAGAAGATAGGCTGAAACTCGCTCCACCCGAGATTCAAACGGCTCCCATTTAAGCACCCCCTGCAATTCTCGCTCGGCCGGGGAGCGCTGCATCTCGCGGGCAATCTGGTTATCGATGGCCTGAAGGGCCTGCCTCAGCCCAACTTCGAGGGGCTCACTCTCGATTCTCTGCTTGGTCATAATCGGCAACCCTTCGTCAAAAAACTTCCGTAAAACTCCCTTCTTGGTTCGAAACAACCCTCTCCCCTGTAGGATACTCCCGTTAAGGCTTCAATGAAAGGAGATAGCGGTAGCAGGTCGTTATGTATTTGTAATTCCCGAGAATCATTGATTCAGGCATGATGGGTGGAAAGACACTCTCTCCGTCTTTACCATCTCATCGTGAGCTCATATCAAAAAAAAGGGGGGTGGATGATTCGCGATTCAAAACTAATCTCACTTCGGCTTACCCCTTATTTCACCTTCATCGGTTTAAGCTCCTTCGTTTTTACGGCCTCGGAAGGCATGACGATGCCCCCTCTTGATACCGCAAGGGAAAGGACAACGGGGATCGAATCTTCAGCGAGCAATTTTTCAGAGACAGAGACGCGCGCGGGTTGCTTGCGACGAGGTGGCCTCTGGATGAACGATCATCCCTCTGGTTTACTAAGACACTCCGGATGTAATGAGCCGACTAAGGATGGGGGGAAGCCATGTGCTGATTCATCGGGATGTGAAAGCGCTTGTGTTGACGATGAACGGATCCCCTTGGGGGGTAAATGTTACGGATATCGATCCTTTTTTGGTTGCGGTAAACGCGTGAAGAGGGGTGACTCTGTCGCTATCCTTTGTATCGATTAGAAATCTCTTCGCAGAGGAAAATTCGAACGTCAGAGAATTGGGAAAACGGGACTGAATCAATCCAGGCCGGTGCCTAATTCGAGCCACCGCCGCTCGCTCGGCATCGACTGAGGCCCTGCAGACATTCCGATTGAAACGGTACTTCTCGACTGAAAGAGGAATCGTATCTGCCCATCTGCAGCTGCTGCCCCTTTGGGAGGATTGGGATCACTCACTGACCGACGAACCGCTGCCTCGACCAATCGGTCGAATTGATTGCTACCGGATGGTTGCTGAATGCGGGAATTGACGAACGCCCCGTCGGGGGACAGCTCGGCTACTACTATGACCGGTTGTCTGATTGCTCGAATATGAGTCGCCGCGAGGGATTGCCACCCCATCTCGCGTAATGAGTTAAAAACCCGATAGGCAACTCGTCGAACAAAGACCGCGTATTTATCGGCTTTCGTGTTGAGGAGGGTAACTTTCCCGTCCTGGATACCCGTTATCGCGTCGGCCGAGCCCGCGCCTCCGAGCGAACCACCCATGGCAGAACCGAGCGCAGCATCAAGTCGCGCATTGGACTGAGCTTCTGCCGACGACGGCTCCTTTTCAACATGCTGAAGCATCGACGATCTCGTTGCGTTCGATGCCTCTCTCCCAGTATTGCTGGTGCCCATCTTTGAGAGAACAACCGTGGGATCCAGACGCAAACTCTCTGAATTGAAGGGCGAGATTTTTCTTACTCTCTCAACCGGGCCTGATGCCCTTCCCTCGTCTGAAAGTTTCGGTTTGGCCCCATTCCGACGAGCTGCAGCATCTTTGGCCTGAGCATCTTCCCGCTTCCTCGGGACAACCTCAGCCTTAACGGCTCGAGTTGGACCATCCGGGGCCACCCTCTTACCTGTTGAACCGCGGGCCGTTTGCACCACGGGGGACGCCCCGCGGCTCGAGTCATTCGCCCCCCCTCGCGCAAGCTGTTCTTTATCGGCGCGATGATCCCGCTCGGCAAATCGATGTGCTTGCGGGGGCGGTTCGCTCATCTGCGAGGCAGGTTCCGCAACGATCTGCCGAGTGTTCGGGCGGCTCGGAGCTTCTATCTTCTGTGGTCCTTCAAACGATACAAAGAGAGCCAACGGCTCATCCCCTTTCTGCCATTCATGCCGGCCCACACTAAGTACTATCCCAACGATAAGGTGTATCACCAAGGAACCAGCGACCGCCCAACTCAAGACACGCCGTTCATCCCGAGAATGAGAGAGAAAGAAGGCTGCCTCGTAGGGAGAAAAAGCCGTGGTTGGCGGCACAGAACTCATATTGTCTCCGGTCTAGGAAAGCACCCTCTCCGACGGGCTTCTCCGTGTCTCGGCATCCTAGCACACGAACTATTGATGGCGCACACCTCCAACGTATCGAAATAACGGCACCCTTTATTCTCAGCACCGGCGAGCTCATTTTCTTGTCATATCAATAAAAAAGCTCCACAATGACGAACGGTGTCAAAGAGTGGAGGAACAGCCATGTTTAATCTTGGGGGTTTAGAATTAGGAGTTATCGCGATGCTCGTGGTGCTGCTTTTTGGGGTGAAGCGCATTCCGGAACTCGGCTCGGGACTCGGCCTCGGTATCAGCAACTTCCGTAAAGCATATCGCGATGGAATGGCTATTGACGTGACCCCCGAGGGTTCGACCTCTGGAGGAAAGCAGTCAGAGGCCACGGTCAACACAGAAACCTCAACACAGGGGAAGAAAGAGGGTTAAGGTGAGCCCGGCCTCACTACCGATTTGACCCTGAAAAATCCTTTGACACCGCATACACACGCGCTGAAAAGAACGCAGGCTGTCCACTCTCCGACGAACCATCTTTCTGAGTCGTTAGATTTTGCGGGCCGAGCGGTAAAAGCACCCGAAAATTACTGCTACCCCCTGACACAACGGGCGCCTTGGTCTTAAGCGATACGTCCTGCATCTCAAGATTTTTTTTCGCCGAGAAACTTTCAAAGCGAGCACTCGAAAAAAGGGAACCGGCTACTGCGACCCCCTTTTGGAGAGGGAATCCCCGATCATCGAAGGTAAGGGCCTGCACCTGAATCTGTGACAATGTTGTCGAATCGGTCCCGTTTTTGACCCGCCCCTCAACAACATAGAGAGATTCACCACTCTCAAGATCCGCCCTTCGAAAGGTCACCTCCTCAACCTGAACCTCGGGCGGAGGCATCTTGAGTGGGGAGGCAAAGAAAGGCGCCAACCAACCACTTTGCCCTTCTTTTCCGACCCTCTGTGGAGTCCGAACCACCGCAGCCGTCAATCCAACAAGTATCAGTTGGACTAAGACCACGGGAGCAGCAGCTATCAAGGTTGTCCGAGCAGCGAAGTGCCGAGCTGAACCCCGGCTGGACGAGATGCTCGTTCCTAACGCTTCAACCAATTCTGATCGCTCAGAAAAGTCGGCCGACCTCGGGGGCGACCCATCCTCGCGAGGGGAGGATCCCGATGGCAACGGAGGACGGTCTTCCCTCTGGGAATTGTCGCGGTGATTAGCCGACTCTGCCCATACATCCCGTGGCTTCTCCGCTGATAGCCCCCCCTCAGGGATACGTTCAGCTGAGGATTCTCTCCGCGAAAGGGGGGGCACCATGATCGTCGCCTCTAGCCCGGAGTGTGCTGCATGTGGAGACAATGACGGAGATGAGTCGAATAGAGGTTCGCTGCGGTCGCTTTGCCCTCCACCCAGCTCTGGATCGGGACTCAGCAATGATGTTCGAGCGGCTGAAAGGGAGGATGTTGAAAATTCGGGAGAAGATGCCCCCTGAGGTGGTCCCGCGTACCCCTCTCGAGAATCTCTCCCTCGACTATCGGAGACTCCACCCCGCTCGGCTCGTCGCCCTCCCGCACCACGAGCCCGGTCGACAGCGGTCATAATTGAGGCGAGAGACTGGGAGAAGGTAGTATCACATTTCGAACAGTGAAAACGGGGACGGGCGACCTGTCCAAGGACCTGTGAATCTACCCCAAACCTCGTCTTACACGAGGGACATTGTATCGCCACGATAGCGCCGCTGGTCCGCCCTTCATTCATGCCATTTTCTCCTCACATACCCCCCTGGTGATACCACAAAATCGAGGCTCACAACACATATGTGGAGTATAAAATTGTTCTCTCTCGCTCCACCTCACCCTTCGACTACCAACGCAGACTTCCTCTATATGTTGGCCGATTATCGATGCCTCCTGAGGTTGGGAGATTTTAGCGGCACAACCGAGCGACCCCCTCACTTTGACGAAGCCCCCTTCCTCGGGATAACCTCCACTATTACCTTTGGAGTTTTCATGTCGCCAAAAAAAACGTCTCAACGCTCTGTCCGGTCAGTAGCAATCCCCAAACCGGTCTCCCAGCAGTCAACGAAAGATAGTCGATTGAGGGGCAATCCTCGAACTCCAAACCGGAGCATCTCTCCGCTGCGGGCCCATGCGCCGTTCGAACGCCACAACCGAGGACCATCTTCTTCCGTGAAGCGGGCAGGCCGCGTAGGGAGTGGCCCCGAGGGGTATTGGATCATGGGTCGCAACGCGGTGGCTGAATTGATTCGCATTGCGCCTGAACGGGTTCTCGAGGTGTGGTGCACCCCTGAAAGTGCCTCTCTTCTCTCCGGGCTCTCGCGTCAGATACCCATCCATGCCGACACCGAGCGCGGCCGGCTCACCGCACTCGTAAACTCCGATAGTCATCAGGGCATCGTGGTTCGTGCAACGCCCCGAACCCTCCTTGGCCTCGCCGAGATTCTCGCCGCTATTCCGTCAGATACCCCTGCTCTCCTTGTCTTGCCCGATTCAATACACGATCCTCAAAATCTTGGGGCTATTCTCCGCGCTGCCGAGTGCTTCGGTGCTGATGGAGTCATTCTCAATCGCAACCGAGGATGCCCGGTGACCCCCGTCGTCACCAAATCGGGGGTGGGTGCGACAGAGTTGATTCCGTTAATTGAGGTCTCGAACGCCGATCACGCGCTTCGCCTTTGTCAGCAGCACCACTTCTGGGTCGTGGCTGCCTCTCGCGGTAATAGCGCACAACCCCTTGAGCACTTCACCTTTCCTCCCCGGACCCTTCTCATCGTGGGCTCTGAGGGTGACGGGATCCAACCACTTTTGGTGAAGCGTGCCGATCACCTCGTGTCCATCACGCAATACGGAGTAATAGACTCGTTGAACGTCTCTCAAGCTACCGCTGTGTTGTGTCACGAGTATCGGCGACACCATGTGACGAGCGCACGGCCGTAGAAGGTTAACAAAGAGGGTGCCCGAGCGCGAATCAGGTCGCGTCGAGACCGTGCTAAAACTCTCTATTCACGGGCTCAGACTCCCCGTAGACAACCTCACCCCTTTCGAGTAACCTCGTTTCATGCGGTCTACTGTGAGGGAGTGTTCGGAGTTCCCTCACCGGCGAAACCATCCATTCGCCCCTCCCCCCTCGGTGAAATGCCAGCATGAATGACCTACCGCACGTTGATACCCCCGAGAACCGTTATGATCTCTCAGATAACGGATCGGGCTCGCCGGCGCTCTCGCAGGACGCTCTTAAGGCCCCCATGATTGCACGAGTCGATGACGACGCGCCTCACTATCTCTTCTCCGTCAACCTCGATCTCTTCGATGGTCCGATGGATCTCCTCCTCCATCTCGTTAAGCAGCACGAGCTCCCGATTGAGCGAGTTTCACTCGCACTGGTAACTGAACAATTTATGGCGATTCTCGACGAAGCAGTCGAGCTCGACTTTGAACTTGCTGGCGAGTACCTTGTTGTAGCCGCGACCTTACTCGCGATTAAATCCTCCATCCTTCTCAACAAACCTGTTGAGGTGCAGATTGATCAAGCTGAGGAGGGACCGGACCCCGAAGAGGAGCTTTTGCAGCGATTACGAGAGCTCGAGCGTTTTCGGGAAAGTGCGCAGCAGCTTGGCGCTCGCCCTCTTCTCGGTGTTGATGTTTTCGCCCCGGTTCCTGAGCCATTTGCCCCCGGACCGCCAGTGCTACGCGATCACGATGCGCTGCTCCTTGGAAGGGCATTACGTCGCCTCATTGACCGTGCTCCGGCTGAGCTCCGCTCACTCGTGATTACCACCGACTCCGTGCCGATAGCCGCTCGGATGGTTCAGGTCATTGAACGACTGACGGCGTCCCACCACGGGGTACCATTTAGCGAGTTAGTTGGTGAGGCCGCTACCGTCCCTACCATTATCGCCACCTTTCTCGCCCTGCTCGAGCTGTGTAAACGTCAGGCCATTCAGGTTGAACAACCAGCGGTGTTCGGAGATATCCTTATATCGCTTGCCCCACCGACCCATTCAGGTGAACCGCTCTCGGCTACAACCATGCTCACCTCTGAATTTGACCAGCAGAACGAATCGGTCGAAGATGTCGAGGACCGAACTCACATTGATGACGGCGAGATCGACGAGGGCTCTATCGATGACGAAAGGAGAGAGTACCTTAAAGAAGAAGGTGCTCGAGGGACCGCATAGCTCGGGACTGATAATCAAGACCATCAATCATGCAACATGACCACACACCTAACCGATTACACAACCGCAAATGACTCGACGGAAGAGGGCCTCAAGCGCAGAGGCGAGCTCGAGGCAACCGACAGCGCTGCTGCATTTGATGTAATTTCAGAGGAAGTCTCTCCCGACTCCAAGGGAGAGGAGTCTGTCGATAGTAGGGATGCTGATGACGGTTTATCGCTTGAGGAGCGGGTCCCCCTCCTTCAGGCGCTTCTGATATCTCATGGCGATCCGCTCGCGATGGAGCAGCTTGTCGAGGTAACCCGTCTTGAACCCGATACGATATATGCATCGCTCGGTGAGTTACGAACAATACTTGCGGGTCCGACGAGTGGCATCGAACTTGTTGAGGTGGGCGCACGATTTCAGATCAGGACCAAAGTTGCCTATTCCCCCTTCATCAGGGCTCTCAAAGCGGAACGGCCCCGAAAGCTAAGTAGTCCTGCGCTCGAGACCCTCGCAATAGTGGCCTACCAGCAACCAGTTGCAAAGAGCGACATCGATAAACTTCGGGGAGTTGATTCAACCCCCACTCTCAAAACACTTCTTGAACGGGGCTTGGTTCGGGTTGTCGGGCAGGCGTCTTCTGTCGGTCATCCGTCGCTCTACGGCACAACCGAGGATTTCCTCAAGATTTTCGGCCTCTCAGCGTTGACTGATCTGCCATCGCTTCGGGAGGCCGGTTTCGTTGAGCGTGATCCCGGGGAGCCTGGTGAATTAATCGACGTGACCACTCTTGATGATGAAGAGCTTGCTCACGAGACCGCATCTGATTCTTTAACCCACTCCCATGAGGAGACCCTAGCAATGACCGAACCTAAAAATCCACGAGCGCTCGATTCAAATAACGGTTCCACAGCGGACTCTGCTTATCAGCAGGGGGCCCGGTCCGCGACATCCAACTCCCCCCAAGACGAGACAGAGCCTTCCTCCATCAATGTACCGATCACTCTTGCGGGTCGCATTGACATCGAACGGATTCCACCCGAAGAGGAAGCGCGAATCATGGAGGATCATGAGTCAAACTGGTTCGAGGGGGAGGAGCCTGCCGAGAGCGCAGCGATGCAAACTGGTGAAGAACGCAGAAAATAAGGGGCTGGGGGGCTCTTACGCGGTGGCTCCGTTCTTAACCTCTGCTCCCGTGCCCTGCGAAATTCATTCGGTTTGATTCCTCAAGACAATCACCTCTCGGAGTCGTTATCGAGCCCGCAACCTCTGTCATATGATCTTACTCACTCCTTTTCTCCGTCAAAGACGGCATTCGAGATTTAGCTGTGTCCCCGAAAAAACGTACCCCCTCCGCTCTACCCCGTCTTCAACGATTCCTCAGTGAATGTGGTGTCGCCTCACGCCGCTCGGCCGAGGAGCTCATCGCCGCCGGGAAGGTCACCGTCAACGATGTCGTCGTCACTGAACTCGGAACTCGCATCGATCCGACCAAATCGGTCGTGCGGGTCTCCCGCCGAATCGTTACCCCCGCCCCTAAGGGGGTACTTCTCCTTCACAAACCTCCCGGTGTTGTCAGTACTCTCTCCGACCCTGAGGGTCGTCGGTCGATAGCCGACTACCTCACGAAACACTACCGATCTTACTTTCCCGTTGGTCGACTCGACTGGGATTCGGCCGGATTGGTGATTCTCACAAATGATGGCGACCTTGCTAATCATTTGCTCCACCCTCGCTTTGAAATTGAGCGGGTATATCATGCGCGAGTAGAGGGGCTTCCCACACACCGAACTCTCGAGATGCTTGCCAAAGGGGTGAAGCTAACCGATGGACCCGCTTCGTGTCGTGCAGCTATCGTCGAGCGCAGCGGTGATCACACCTGGGTTGAGGTAACGATCTCAGAGGGGAGGAACCGAATCGTTCGACGCCTTTTTGACTTCGTCGGCCATCCCGTAGACAAATTGAAACGGATATCTCATGGGCCATTTCGGCTTGGAAATCTCCGTCCAGGTGATGTTCGGCGTTTAACGGAGCGGGAATATTCCCGGCTCAAGGGGATCGTACTGGCCGAGGGGCGACGCGACGAGAGGCGGGACTCAACACAGAGGCGAGCAGGGCGGGGCCTTTATCGCACTGAGGGGAGGAATGCTGAAAATACCGGTTTGTCTCGCCCCAGGCAACGAGGTGTGACGACGAAACATGGAGAACAGAGCCGCGGAACGCGGAGACCGAGTGCACCGAGCCGAGGCCAAAGGCAGGAGAGGGGGTGGGACCAGACAAGAGTAGTACCCAGCGGAGAGGTGAATCCACGGCGAGGCGAAGTGGCAACTGAGCGTCGCCCCAGACAGCGGGGCGAAGGGGGGGCACCATCAGGCCAGTTCCGTTCAGTCTGGCGCTCCAGAGGATTGAGCCACGAACAAAAGCGGGAAAAGAGACGAGAACAACCGACAGGGACAATGCCCGGGAAATCTATCCGACCGCAGGGAGTCAGGAGACAGACAGAGGCGAATCAACGAGCCCCGTCGAGAAGCGGCGTCGCAGGTTCATCGAGGAACTCCCCCTCCCGCTCAACGAGGAAGCCCCCGGTCGATTCAAGACCTTCAAGAAAGAGACGAACCGAGTAACGAGGGCCCCGTTGAAAGCTGCGCCTCAGGCCAACGAACCTGGACGGAGCCTCTTCGCTCAGCTACGCCTAAATATCGGCCCACTTTTGGTGAAACTGACCTTTGGAGGAGCACTGTGAGCAGCAGATGAGGCTCCTTCTGGATTCGTTGATGCCTCCGAAGAGGTTGCGGGAGGTTTCAGAGGCCCCCCTCCGGCCGGCGATATTTTTGTCAGAGCACCAGGCCTCACCCCCTCGCCATTCCCGGCGACCGCTCGCTCACCTGTGATGAGAGAAGGTGATTCCTGCGCATCCCCCTTCTCGAGGGCCTCCTTAACCTTTTGAAAAAGGCTCAGGTCCCGCGCCGCCTCGTCTTCACCTACTTCTTTGTTGAGCACTCCGGCCAACGTCTTCTTTCTCTTATTGTCGAGAAATGAAATGAGCCAATTGAGGAGCACGAGAAGCTCCTGAACCGTGGACACACTCGCTGCCGGAGCTCGGGGCAATTTAACCGGTTGAGACTGAACCGCAACCTCCGTATCCGCAACGGCTGTCCCTTTATTGGCTCCCCCTCTCAGCAATCCCCCGCTCGAAGGTCCCCCCGTGCCCACCATGCATCCCCCTTTCCTGCTCCGCCTATTGCGATTTCTTAACCTGCCTCAGATTGTCTCTCATTATCGAGCCAGGAACAATGAAGTTATGGACATTTACGATGGCTGGACTCCTCTGGAAGTAAATAAAATCCTGGGAACGAGGATCCTCATCGATTAAAGGAAACGAGGCCATAATAACGACAGTGTAAACGCATTCAACCGTCGCGACGGTCGCCCGGTACCAGGCCCTTATGGCCACTACAAACCGTCCTATTCGCCCCTAATCAGGCGATATTGACGGGGTCATCCAAAGCTGGCGCCCTCGATGCCTTTGAAAAGGGGTTGCCTACCCTCTTACCACCAGTGTCGAATACCGATGAAAAACTGCCTGCCCGAATTTGCGCGCGAATCCTCTCATCATTCGGGGCACCAGACAATTTATACGTGGAATACCCCCCCCCTTCCTTCGGAGTCATCACCACCCATTCGTTGCTGCCCCTGATTTGGCCCACCATCACCATCGCTTTCGGCTCTCCCGTCTTCGTACCGGTTCCAACGTACCGCCTGGTCCCCTCAACAAGAGAATCTGGGGTATGCTGCACCCGGTCATCTCCCGCCCTCACGACGTGAGCTTCTTCTGGGGGTATGTTTCCGACGACTCCCGAACCAGGGGCGGGCACTTTCCCTGAGATTCGTTTACCCTTCGAGTCCCAGGCGTAGGTGAATCCTCCTCCCTCAATCTTTTTCCTTATCGCATCGTCTTCTGGCCGTTTTTCACCAAGCTGATAGTAGTTGTAGCCCCCATCCTCATCGGGCGTCAGGGTGAACCAATGCTTTGAGCCTTTGAGCCGACCGACTAACACCTGCCGACCATCCCGGGTCCCCACGTATTTGCGCCCCTCAAGAGCATCAGGAGTAACATTGAGCCCATCTTGACCCGCCACGACGAGGTTTGACCCCCCCTCCCCCCGAGGGACCCCGGAGACCTCACCCTTTTCGCGCCGATACCGAACGACCGCCGCATCAAGATTCCTCCGCCCGAGCGTTCCCTCCTTGAAATCAGCAGCCGTCAGACGCCGACCAGGGTTCGACTCGAACACAACATACGGCTCTTCCATATCAGGACGCTTCCACGTCGCTCGCCACACATTTTTTGTGTTATCGAACGATACCGTCACATCACCGCCACCATACTTCGTCACCACCTGTGGCTCGTACGTGGTGATGTTACTAACGCCTCCACGAGCGGGTGCCGCCGGCGCAGGTGTCTGGGGACTATTTGAGGAAGGTGTCGCGGGCGCGGCGGGAGAAGTCGGAGATGGTGATTGTTGTCCACCAGGAGCGGGGGTTGTCGAGGAAGTCGGCGTCGTGGTGGCAGGCGTTGCTGGGCTCGATGAACCCCCATTTTGGAGTGCAGCCAGTCGTTTTTGCGCATCCCGGAGGGCGTTAACCGCCGCCGAGTTGTCCGACTGGCATTTCATGAACTTATCGTAACCCGCACATCCAGCATCCCAACTTGCCCCAGCTGCATCCACCATCGCCAACCCTGCCGCACTCGTTGCTAGCTGGGTAGACGCCACTCTTTCCTGCAATCTTTGGAGCTCTTCAACTTGTGAAGCAGGGACGGGCACGAACGGTTGGGGTTGCTGAGAATTAGTCATAAAATAGCTCGCGCAGGAACACGTCGCACTTATTGCTGTTACGTAAGTTATGAAGGCTCCCACCAAATATGGAACGTATCTTCGCGAAAGCTCCCCGCTCCCGCTTCGCATCCGCCCCGCCAAGACATCCAATATAAAAATTCAGGGTGTCGGCGAAGTTAAACTTCACTGACACCCCCTTATAAAACTCGGTCCTTTTTCGACACGAAACTCCGCCATTCACTCAGCAGGCTGAAACGAAGCGAGCGAATGCCAAAGCACCTTTCGCTCATCGTCACCCATCGCATATTCGGTCCGATATTGCAGAGACACCGCAGCCCAAACGCCATTTCGGTCGCTCCAAACCACTGAGAGCTGAACCCGGTCAGAGGACTCAGCGACAAAAGCCTTCCGAGACCGAAAGGTAACTGCTAAGCGATTCGGCATGAATGGCTCATCTTTTGGCAAGATGCTGTAGCAATGGAGCTCATCGTTACACGACTGATGCCGGTATGCCAGCACGAGCTGCCGTCCCGAACTGAAGCGCTGGGTCCATTCGCCCCAACCCGAAGTGCCAATGAAAAGCGACTCATTTCGTCGCGCCGGCACCCCTAGTGTCAGCAGGCTGTGATTAAGAGGCTTTATAGCCAAAGTATCCTCAGGCTGCATACTGGTGCCACCCAGTTGACGGGAAACCACTCCGAGCCGAACGCCTAGTTCCTCGGAGGTGAGAGTCTTCGATGCTTCCCAACCATTGGAGGGAGGGGCTGACTCTTTTGCTTTACCACACGCAGAAAGAAGCAGGAGACCGGCACAAAGGGCCACTTTAACCTTCATAAAATCCTGAGCAACTCCCCGTATTTTACACGATCCACCATTGCCGAATCAAAGAGATGGAAGAAAAAATGCTCCTCTTCCTGCCAGAGAGCTTGGAGTAAATAGTGGAAGGGGCCTCCCGTTTTCCGTCACAGAGGAATCGATGGAGGCGAAAATATCCTGACGTGAGAAGTTCAGTGAGCCGCCACTCTACCCTACAGCAATAACTCCCTCCGTTAAGAGGATTTCTCATTCCGCTCAGCCGAATGAGCAACGGTGGAACATCACTCAGAGAAAGTCGTACCCTTTCGCGGGCTATCTCCAACTGCTCAGCGCCCCTTCTTCAACCGTTGGCCCGTATTTCGAAAGATAACCAAGCAGCTTTGTCGCAGCATTGAGGCCACCCACCTTTGAACCGTAATCTTTGAGGGCGCCCCCTGCTTCCTTTATCGCATTGATATCTGCGCTCATGTTCGCAATCGCCGAGGAAACCTCGCGGTCTCCCTCAACCCTCAGCATGTCAGAGTGAATCTTTACATTTGGATCAAGGTCGGGAAACAGCGAACGCAGGCCTCTTCTACACTCTGCTTCCAATTTCTTGACCTCGCCCTCAAAATGGCGCAACCGCACGACGTCGCGACTGACTTCTGCCTTTTCAATGAAGCGCTCGTTCTGGGCAAGCTCCCGCAATTTTTCCTGAACTGCGAGAAATTTATCCGCCTCAATAACCTTGAGCGCCAGAGGAACTCCACTGCCTTGCTCCTTGACGGTTACCCCGTTTACATCCGCGACCCTCGCGACCACCACCGCATGTTCAGCCCCTATTCTGCCGCGGTTATCCCGGTAATAGTCAGCTACCAACTGCTCTGGCTCAGTGAGAGAGCGTGCCCTTTTCTGCCGGGCTTCTTCGCGGAGTTCCTCCGATCTTCTATCCGAGGGACGATGCGCAACATGTGGATCGGCGGCTAAAAAATTTTCGTCCTTTGCGAGCCCAAGAGCTATCCGACCCCGCAGACCCGCATCATTATTTCCCAGCTGGTACGTCGCATACACTCGCTCAGCCACAAATATCCGCTGGGTCGGAGGAAGCTCCTCATCCGGGTTCGGATGAATGAATTTCCAGGCCAGCTCATCGATTGAGAAACGCCGATGAGCCTCTGTCAGGATTCGGGTACAGTTAGCAAACGCATCATTGCCCTGGTGCCGTTGATCAATCCAGGCTGACAATCTCTTCGTATCATTGTGGATACTTCGAAGCTGCGCGATCCTCTCCTCGTATCGACCTTCAAGGACCGAATGGTTATCCTGATTTTTCTTCAACTCTTCCTTGAGCGCATCTAATCTCTTCTGCTGTTCATCAAGCCGATGTTCTTGTTCCTCTCGCTGTACCCGATTTTTCTCCTGTTCTTCAGGGGAGAGGCTCCCAGAGGCGGCGTTTTCCTCGAGATTTTTTTCCTTCTCGCGAAGAAACCGCTGCGATTCCTTTTCGTAATTCTCTCGGGTAGTAGCGAGATTTGCCCGACTCTGGTCGAGCTTCTCTGACCACTTTTCCAAGGTCGCTTGTTGTGCTGACAATCGACTTTGAACCTTCGCGAGGGCCCCTAATTGAATCTCAGATGAGAGCCAGAGCTTCGCTCCCTTGTCACCCCCAGCGAAGATATCCTGAAGACGGTTCGCCTCCGCTATATCCTTCGCTACCACGAATCCGCTCGAGAACTCCGGGTTTCCTGACAGGGCGTCTCGTTTATCATCAGGTATTCGAGCGAAGAACGGTGCGGTGCTCGCCTTCAAAAGGTCCCTATCCCGTCCCTGCTGAATGATATCTCTCAATATCGTGGTATTATTGCGCTGGTCGATGGTCTCAAGCTCCCTTCTCAGCTCAACTGCACGACGCCCCAACTCTTCCTCTATCTCGGTTCTGGTCCCGATTATAGCCGAGGCGACGGTACTCGAACCGTTGAACTTTTCGGATAGCTGAGCAGTCACCCACTTTGGTAGAGCCACCCCCACCTCCGTTATCACCGCCTCATCCACTCGGGGATATAGCTTTGACTCCCGCAGCATCTCATAAAATTTCTCCTGACTCGCCCTCAGATTCCTCAAGAAATGCGCTTCGTCCTCTGCAAAGTGAGCCTTAAACTCCTTAAGATGATTCCGGAGTTCATTCACCCCGAACATCATGATCCCCGCATCAACAAGCGCCTTACCTCCTCGCTCGCGCCCATCGGCTCCGACAAATTCTATCCCCTGCTTCATGTTGACAAGCAGGTTTTTCTCCACATTATCCAACGATTGACTCATCTGCCGATCCCATCGGTCCTGACCGATGAATAGATCCTGAAATTTGAATCGCTGGTGAGATATCCGCATCATTATCTGCGAGATACTGCTATTAATTGCGGGGTCTGTAGACCAGACGGTCGCCACCGGCATGTATCCATTTGTGTTAAATAAAGTATCTGAAAAAGCTGTCTCAAGAATCAGCAGCTTGAGCTTATCGTCCCGAGCCTGGGCGAAGAGATTAACCGCGGCCTGGACCGCCGGGTCAATGTGGGCGTCAGCTCCGAGTATCGCGAGTCGTAAGGCTCGGTATTTGGTGCCGTCTTCCTTAATGAGCCCCTGATTGAGCTTTCTTGCTTCCTCGACCAAGGGGTGATTCTGGAGGGCGCCATACCTACCCCCTCCCCCCACCATTCTTCTGATATTTTTGGCGGGCGTCTGTAATGCCTGCCCTATCCGCCGGATGAAGTTGCCCGGACCATTGACCTCAGAAGACGGCGCCCCCGACTCCCCCAACCCTATACCCCTCGGATTCGATCTGCCGGTCGCAGCCCCGCTTACCCCCTCCCCGAGATATCCGATGGCCCGACTGCCGCGTGGCTCTGGACTAGCACTTCTCATTATGTTCTCGTAAATCAGTTCTAACGGCTCGTCCCCTGAACGACGACCCGTCGTTTAAAGGGGTATCCCTCGGGATATGCTACGGATGGGGTGAATTGTTACATTAGAAACCTGAGACCCCGCAAATTCAATCTTACCAGTCATGAAGATAAAAATCACCTCAGAATAGCTACGCTCGCCCTCCGAACTCAACTCGTCGTTGGACCCAGCGACCAAACCCGCATGCCGATGTAGCAAGCTGGAGGTCGAATCTCGTAGCAGGTATGTAAGAATTTTCGGACCTCAACCTTTCATCACATCAGAAACTTCCTTTTGATGCAGCCCAGGACGACTCTCTGGGATTTATGTCGGACTCAAAAATTGTCCCAGGCCTCGAGTGCCTCCTGCCCTCCCCTCGACGACTCGGTTAAAATTCCATCGGGGCAGACTTACTTCTGCGCACCAATCATGCCGAGGTTCGGGTGCTGGGCCTGAGGTGCAGGATTACCTTGTTGGGGAGCTGCAAGATTCTGCGGCTTCAAACTCCCATCTGCACCGTACGCCGCGGCCGATGCGTCCTGAACCCCTCCGGAAAACCCCCCTGGGGGAATAAACCCACCCATTCCCTGGGATCGCTCGGCAACGCGGCCCATGAGCGCTGCCCCATCTCCTGATTGGAAACGGCTCGCTGTGGCCCCGTACCCATACGCCCCTTGCAACTTGGCCTGACCGGACTGCAAGAAGCTTTGGAACTGATTTTCTGCAAACCCCGCCCTCTTCTGCATATCACGACCGAGCTGGCCCGTCATCGCCATCGGCTCCATACCAACAGGTTTCGCTCCAACGGATACTGCTCCTCCCGCACCCATTGCTGCCAACTCACCCCCAATCGATGAGGCATAATTACGCTCAGCATCATACTGGGCACTCTTCGCCTGGAAGTCCGCCGCTTGCGAATTCCTCCCCGAGGACACATCAAGTCCCGCTGCCTGCTGACCAAAACCAAAGGCATTGACTCCCGCCTGCGATTGGAATGCATTACTTTGAGCCTGCTGTCGATGGTTACCTTCCGCAATTTCGGCCCTCACGATACCATTTGCTCCGTCGAGCTCCGCCTGCTGGAAGGCTTGCCCGATCGCCCCGCCAGCTCCGCCAGTTCGAGCTAAACCAGCGGCCACATTCCATGCATCCACTGGCTTTCTGAGAAGTCCGGCACCGGGGATCCCGGTCGGGCCTCCGGAGCCTGCGCCAGTCGATGAGGATCCAACCCCCCGCGAGGTCGAGGCCTCTGACGATGACCCTGCTGAGGAACTTGACGCCGAAATAGCGGGAGACGACCCTGCTGATGACGGCGACGCTCGCGACGGTCCCCTGTTGCCATTCGATTGACCGCTCGGCACCCTCTGAAGGCCGTCGTAGGTGGCACGAGTCTTTGCCATTGATGCACCAAGCACCGCCATACCCCCATCTAAAGCGGTTGCCGCAGATTGACTGGACAGAGCCGTGTTGTGGGCTGCATGCCCCTCGCCGGACGATGCCGTCTGATTAAACGCCCCCTGAGCCGACGCCATCATCTTGGCATTGCCCTGATCCATTGCCTTGGCCGCAAAGCCTCCTGCTGCGGCCTGGCCTCGCATATCTTTCCCGTATGCAGCCTGACCTATCGCCGTTTGATTTGCTCGCGCCCGCTGGGACAGATCGCCACTAAAACCGCTTCCTGCCGCTCTTCCTGATTCTCCCGCCGACCCACCTATAGCGTTTGTTGCCAGTGATGCGGCTCCTGCCTTAGCACCTAGGACGAGCTGCCCCGTCACCGCCGGGACGGCGAAGTAGAGCGCGCTCATAATGTAGATGTAGTAGCTGTTCTCAACATCGAGCTTCATGCTCGCGCCGATGGTCATGGCGCGGTCCATGACGCTGAGGGAGTTCTGCCACAGCTCGAACTGGCCGAAGGATGCTAACGCCCCGCCAACCCCGATCCCAGACGCTGCCCCTGTGAGCGCTCCGATGCTCTCCATCGTACCCGACGTCATAACCGTCGGAATATCACCAGGTGCACACAACCCCTGCGGCAAAGGGCTCGTTCCCCCTCCAAGTATGTTGAATATAGTTGACCCCGATGAACAGTTAATCGTTACATGTGACCCCATTGAATCAATCGTGTCGTCCATCAAAAGCACTTTGCTGAATAGACGTTGAGCATCGGGAGAGTTACCAATCAGAGCCCACATTGATCGCTCTATGACGAACGCTATCGCAAATCCAATATCCCAGATCTTCACCCAAGCCCAGAACGAAGCCCAGGTAAACAATATCTTGTGCCACCCCGGTATTAGTACCAGCATCGCGCAGAACGGGTAGGCCATCGCGAAAAAATAAAGGAGAATACCCTGAAGCCGGGGCATCATCATCGCCCAGCTGTACACCTCCCCGAACTTTGATTTCGCCCCGACGGTTCGCTGATAGGACTCGACGAACCCGACCGCCTCCGCTGAGCCACTTTTGCGCACGTTCACTCTCGGAACCAACGCCATCTCATTCCGCCAAAGGTGTACAAGAACCAGATTCTGGAAAAACCTCATCACTTCATTTTGGTTCAGATTGCCGGACCCCGCCGCTGGCGCACCCCCTCCAATGATTCTGAGCAACGAAGCTATGGACAAGGGAGCTGCTGCCCCCGAATCCTTCTTCACTGCCCAGCCGTACATCATTGAGTAGTGGAGAGCGGCAGGGTTGAATCCCCCCGGAAGGCGCGCGGCCATTTGATAGTAGATGTGGCCGGCTTCCCACCGAAGGGCATGGGTGAGGAGATAGAGAAACTGGTCGCACCTTATCTGATCGAGGATCCCAGAGCTGAGGAGACCTTCGGAGCTATCAAGGAACCCTATCGATTCCCTGAAACTTCCAGCCCCCCCCTTTTCTAGGAATTTTCTCAACGATGCGGGGGTCGGTATCTGCTGAGATCTCAATTCCCCCGTCAGTCTCGTGTAGTCTCGTCCGAGCAGACCTTCCTGAACGAACACGGTATCGGGTACAGTGAGCCCCTTGGCATTGTGAGCTGCCACGAACGAGGCTTCATCTACCCCCTGGCTGAAGGCGTCTCCGCACTCACTACCGAAAAAGGTCGCGAAGGCATCTCTCAGGTCAGGACTCTGAACCTTTGCAGATGTCACATCCTCCAGCATCGACCACTTGAGATTCGAAAGAAGCCAATTGCTATTGTCTATGGTTCCACCACCTGCTTTCTGCGTAGCGTCATACAGCTCATCGGACGGAACGTTACTGTCCCCGCCCGATGCATTTGACGGCCTCAGAGTGTATAAACCCGTCCAGGATATCACCCAATCGACAAGATCGGTGAGAAGGAGGTCATAGTAGGAGAACAGTTGGGAAACGTGGGCCGTGCCTCCCGATATTCCAATGCCGGATCCACCCGTCGGCTGCCTGTCCGCATAAACCGTCAGATTGCTCCGCTTCGCAACATTGGTATTGAGAAGTCCGACCTCAGCGAGCTTCCACACTTCCCGCTGGGCTCCCTCCCAACTCTCCTGAGTAAATTTACCGTTATCCCGAGGCCCGATATTCCAGTGTACCCCCGTCAATGGCACTGTGTCCGCGATAAGCCAATGAAAGATACCGGGACTTATCACAAGCCAAAGCCACATCTTCGGTGGCGCACCAAGAGCCATCGAGAAAAGAGCCCCCGAGAAGGCGAATATGTAGATCAAAATCGCCCAGGTCTCAAAATTGGTATACTCAAGGAAATAGAGGAGGTCGGCCTGCACCCAGTATCCTTGGGTCGCCATCGCAGCGGTGATTGCATGCAGCACACCGGCCGGACAGCTATCGTTCGTCGACCCATCCCCCAGACACTGCTGAGCTGCGGTTAGCCACTGAATAAGTTCATAGAGCCACTGCATGGTTTGCTATCCTCTCATATTAGGCTGATCGCGCCACCTTCACTCTCGAGCCCCCGGCCTCCCCATCACGAGCTGCTCTGATTTGTCCGAGCCAATTTTGCTTCAAGCTCGAGTTTTCGCAACATGTCCCCAAGCAACTCGAGCTCGTGTTGAAGCTGAGCTTCCTTCCTCTCAGAATACTGCGCCTGCAACAGCTGTCGACCCAACTCAGCCATGTCCTTGTACTCAGCACTGGCCGAAAATTGCTGGATTGTTGTCCAGGCTGTCGTCACAATATCGCGAGTAAAGAGGAGCGCTCGCGAATTGGCAAATCTCATAGCTGTCGAAGCCCAGGTCGGAAACCGCTGCCTACCCCACTCGCTCGCAACCCTCGTAAATTCGTATGGCCCATTCAAATCAGCACCCGCGCAACTAAGGGTGGGAACCACGCCCCCTATCAATGGGATGCCGCTCAGTAGGCCTGATAGAAGACTTCCGAAGAAATCTTGCCCTTGGGCAACTTCGCGGCGGTACGCGAAAAAGAACGCCTCCGCTGTTCCCCTGCTCACCGCATACCCCGGTATCGAGAGGTCGGTCCGGGCCCGGTCCCAATCTTTGGCGAGCACTTCCCACGGGCCGGGACACGTCCCTGCATCAGCACCCGACAGATTGAGGCCGTTGCAGTTCTCCCCCCCTATCTGATCGCCCCGGGGAGTCATCGGCAACAGATGAGCATCTGCTGAGGTGTAGACCGAGTTGTAATAATTACACTGGGCCACTATCAACCACTGAATCAACTGATAGTAGTATCGAGCCCAGCAATAGCGGGATACCTCGAGGGACACCGGATCTGTACATACCTGTGCGTCGAGTTGGCTCGGATCGCCGAGCCTATCCTCCCAGGCCACTTCATCCTCCCCGGTAGCTTCCCACGGAGTTAACTTTTTGAGATAGTGATCCACAGCTTTTGCGTTCTGTTGAGGCTTCGAAATAAACACCACGTCCCCAAACTTTCGCTTAAACTCTTCTGCTGTCAATTTAAAATTGTTTTCCAACGCATCGGATTTGTTGACATACTGCCCTTCACCCAGAAAGGACTGAGAAATTGTCGAGTCTTTCCTTCGCCTAAACATCAACGTTGAAAGCCTTAGCTCGTCAGTCGCTCCGCCTGCCGGGGGGCCGTCCGGTGTCGCTTGCGGATGGTCCAAGAGTCCGGGAAGATCGATCGTCTCGCGACAGCTGTTCGATGCCTCTGCCAGTGATATGCCGCCCGTCCCTAACTTCTCGCGAACACATTTCGCCATCGCTCTTTTAAAGAGCGCCTGAACGGTCGAACTTTCACCCTCCGACGCTTCAAGAGCTCGACGATCCGTTGATATCGGAATTGCGTGATTTATCACCTGAGACACAGCAGCACACGCCGCAGAGTCAGTAAAACACATTGCCGACATACTGGTTCCCCCAGCCGATGTGGGCGCCATGCTCAGCATGTAGGAATAGCTCGCTGTCGCATTTGTCGTGTTGAGTTCGGCGAGGGCTTCTGGTGCCAAAGCCCCCCCCCCAAGGGCGGTCGTGAACACATCAGAACCCACCGTCGGATCGAACGCTATCGAAGCACTTTCCTCATCATCACCGTTGAGGTCGGGGATTATGGCGAGCTCCAAGCCTACCTTAGGGGGGTTAGTTGCCCGTGTGATTGTTCCGGTATCCAAAGGGACAGGCGCCGTCGGCTGGGGAACGAATTCAAATTGCGCTATTGATTGATTCTCTGCTCCAATCACTATCAGTCCACTCAACGAAAGGAGCGCGATTACCCTGCCCCCTCCTCCTCTGGGCTTATTATCGCTGACATGACCCATCAAATACTCCTTACCTACCGAATCAATTACCACGACGACCCGCAACCCTCTGTACCAATTCGTCCAGATACCACACCGTGCGATGTCCTTTCTCCAAAACTGCTTTCCCTAAAGTCTCCGCGACCACCGCGACCGCTGGGGTGTAGTCAACTCCGAGACTAGTCGCAAATTCCCGATTGTGTTCGATGGGGAAAGTCACCGCCACGTTGTATCTGAGGAGCTGCCGCACGTTCAGCTCTGGCAGTGGAACGAATGATATCCCCTGCACCCGAATATTCGGATCGCGCTCGTACCGGTCGAAGAGCCGCTGCACATCCCCTATCATCGACATCGGACCAAGTTCCGAACTGGAGAGGAAGAAATACACCGTGACTTTGCCCTCTGGATCGACGGGCACCCCTCGAGGGTGGTTCTCTCGAACTAAAGCCCTCTCAGCAGCCTCCCCCCGGAGGGCTTTCTCTCCTCGCCCCGCGGCCCGCGACCCCGCAGACGATGCAGTGGGTCTTGCGCTCCCCATCGATGGTTTACCTGCCTCAGCGGAGAGCTCGCCTCGAGCGCGATCAAGGAGAGCCTGAGCCTCGGGATTCACCGCGAGAACTTCTGACTCGTTCTTGATAGCCTCTCCCATCTCTTTGCGATACAGATCCATGAAACCGGATGGATCTGATTCCTCTGAGTGATCTTGCCGCGGCTGATACCCCTCTATTTCATTCCCGAGGGAATGCAACCGAGCCGCAAGTCCCGAACGCTCCCTGAAGTTGTTCATATATCGGGCGTAACGGCGGGCATACTGAAACGCGAGCTCCTTGTCGCCCGCTTGAAGGGCGTGCATCATCGCCTTAAACGGCTTGGGCGCTTTTTCGTCCCCGAGTATAGCGTCGTCTTCTTCGGGCTTCCCGAACTCTCGCATGATACGGTCCCGATCGCTCTCTGGGATTTTCTCTGCAGAGGGAGAGCCTGCATCCTTCGATTGCCCCTCGAGCTCCGGCTCTCCTAAAATTGGATTCAGCACATTGATGGGGCGCGCCTTGGTCAGCTCGACCTTACCCGAGAAATAATCATCAGTAGCCCCCTTCTCAAAAAAGCAGAAGAAGCAGGAGCTATCCTCCTCATCGTCAACCTCAGAGCCGACTGATTCCGTCGCGACGAGCTTTCGTTCGAAGTTGTCATCGACTGATAGATTCGCTTCTGGTGCCACATTGGCGCCCGAGGACACCACCGGCTCGGCCGATACGGGGAGAGTAACCCCCCCAATAAGAGCTACGACGAGATGACAAAATCGGCGTGTGCGAATGAAGCCCGAGCTCCAGCCTTGGATGTACCAAGCTCCACCCCGCCATGAGACGGCAGAGCAACGCCCCGAGCGTCCTTCAAAATGCGTCGTCGACCCTGCCTTTCCTCGCATTATCCTCCACGACGAAGTGTCTCTCAGTGGATTTCCACCACCCACCTCAGAATAGTTATGATTGAGGGACCGATTGCGGTGCTGTTGGCAGTCCACGGACTCCCCAAAAAACAAGGCTCAGTCTTCGCGCAAGCGAGGACCGAGCCTTTGGTCGGCCAATCGACGGCCCTTTGGAGGGAGAAGGCAGAAGCCCTCTCCCCGAATGCCCGTGGCGGGGGAACCGGAGAGTTTCCCCAAGAGAGCTTTACCGTTGCTTTCCGCTCTTCGTCAGGAAGCCAAGGTTGAACTCCTTCGAGAAGAACTCAGCATCGGAGCCCGTTGACCGGTTTTCGGCCGAGCACCTGATCCGATAAGTCGTATCCGACTTTGCTTTTGTGAGGGTCACCTCAAATTGAGGATAAGCAAACTGACGATTCACGACCACACGTCCATTCTGCTCCACCGTCTTGGCGGTTCTCAGCTTCTTAAACTTGTCGTCCTTCTTTTGCTGAATTTCACACTTGTATTGCACAACGTCTCCTGCCTCCGCCAGATTCGCTGACAAATAGGTCTGCAACTCTCCCGCATCGGGGATGTTATTTCCATTCTCATCGTCCCACCCAAAGGCGTTCTGTCTCGCATCATCATCCGACACGATGAGGTAGTCACCTGCACTCGCAAAACGAGGGAGCGCCCACACGAGCTTTACCCTACTAAGCTCCCGAAGTGTCCCAACGAGCTTGGTAACTTTGACCGCCTTACCCAAGACTTGTCTTCCGCTCTTAAGCTCAAGCACTCGAAGCTCACCCGATTCCGTCGAGCCGGTGGTTGACGGTTCTGCCGACGCAGGATCGGTGCAAGAACCCCCGCCCACAGGATCGATGTACCCACAACCACACACTCCCGGTTCATCTTTCTCCGCATCCGCGGGGCACTCGTCGGTATCGTCCCTCGTGCCGTCAGAATCAAAGTCGCCTGACGAGCCCGCATTGTGGGTAGTACCGAAAATAACTGCCCGACCGTTCCAACCATTAGATCCATCCGATTGTAGCATCAAATCTTGCGGGTTGGTGTCATCGTCGGTACCATCGGCAAGGTTTGACCCGTTGAAAATTCCGGTACCGTCGGGCTTCACCTTTCTAAAAATCGGCTCTCCAAGGGTCGAGGGCGTTCTCGTAGAGGGCATGTATACATTAAGGGGCCACCATGGTTGCGCCACCTCCGCTGTCACAAGCTCTCGTGGAGAGTTCGGGTCTGAATCATAACTTACGGATGAGGCAGGGTACGCCTTTCTCAGCCGCACTTCCGTCCTCTTTATGCTAATATTTTGAGCCTCAGCCGATAATGACCCGATAACTAACCCCGCCGTTGCGCCCAGGAGCAACCCCGCTTTTCTCGCTTTCTGCTTGTTCCCCATCACCGTCTCCTCAATCAAAAGAACTCAACCCCGTCGGCCAAGATACCCACGTGGCTCCCACATTTCACAACCGGCAAGGTTATTCTCCCACGGAACAGATTTGTCTCTTAACATGACCCGCAAATCCCCCTCTCCGGCTCATTCCTCCATCGGCGGACACGAACACACGAGATTCCTGTCCCCAAATGCTGCATCGACCCGCCCCACCGAGGGCCAGAATTTCCCTTCGCGCAGCGCTGCTACGGGGAAGGCTCCCAGCTGTCGGGCATAAGGCCGGGTCCATTCAGCCCCGGTGACATCAACGGCAGTGTGGGGCGCATGCTTGAGGGGATTGTTCGTCCGATCGAACTCTCCCGTGGCGATGAACCGTATCTCCTCGGCGATACTGAGCATGGCATCACAAAAACGGTCGAGCTCGGCGAGCGATTCGCTCTCGGTGGGCTCGATCATCATCGTACCGGGGACCGGCCAGCTTACGGTAGGAGCGTGGAAGCCGTAGTCCATCAGCCGTTTGGCAACGTCATCAACCTCTATCCCCGCGGCCTCCTTCATGGGGCGAAGGTCGATAATACATTCGTGGGCGACATATCCTCCGTCCCCGGTGAATACGACGGGATAGGCATCCCTCAGCCGTCGAGCAATATAGTTGGCGCTCAAGATTGCGACCTTGGTGGCGTGGGTGAGCCCCTCGGCGCCCATCATCGCGATATACGCCCACGAGATCGGGAGGATGCTTGCGCTTCCGTATGGGGCAGCCGAGACCGGCCCCACGGGGCTCGCTTCAGCGGCGAGAGGGTCACCGGGGAGGAAGGGGGCGAGGTGCTCCCGTACTGCGATGGGGCCCATCCCGGGACCACCCCCACCGTGAGGGATACAGAACGTTTTGTGGAGGTTGATGTGGCAGACATCCATGCCGAGATCGACGGGGCGCACCAATCCAACGAGAGCGTTCAGATTCGCACCATCCATGTATACCTGCCCGCCGACTTCGTGCACGAGTCGGGTAACCTCGGTGACCCGCTCCTCAAAGACCCCATGCGTTGAGGGGTAGGTGATCATGATGGCAGCAATCTTTCCGGGGTGTTCGGCTATCTTGCGACGAACGTCCTCGATATCGATGTTACCCGCCTCATCACACCCCACGGGAACAACGGTGAAGCCTACCATAACCGCGGATGCGGGATTGGTTCCGTGCGCACTCCGCGGGATGAGGCAGATGGTGCGCTCGGTCTCACCCCGCTCCGCAAGGTAACCCCGGATGGCGAGAAGCCCTGCGTACTCCCCCTGAGATCCTGCATTCGGTTGGAGAGAGACCCGGGAGAATCCCGTTATCGCAGCGAGCGAAGATTCGAGCTCGGCGAACAGCTGGTGGTAGCCCTTAACCTGATCGCGAGGAGCGTACGGATGAATCGAGGCGAAGCTCGGCCACGTGACGGGAAGCATCTCGGTGGTAGCGTTGAGCTTCATCGTGCATGAACCAAGCGGGATCATGCTGTTGGCGAGCGAGAGGTCGCGGGCTTCAAGCCGCTTGATGTACCGGAGAAACTCGGTCTCCGTATGATACCGCTCGAAGACCTCAAAGCTGAGGATGTGGTCGTTTCGGAGGGCGGCTTCAGAGATTAAGGCAGTGTCAGCATTTTCACCAGCAGAGAGCTCGACCCCAAAAATGGTCGCCAGCGCCACACAATCCGCATCAGTTACGGTCTCATCGAGCGATACTGCCAAGCGCTCGGGGTGATCAGATCTGAGATTGACCCGAGCAGCAGCCGCTCTCGCGAGGATAGCATCCCGCGCGGTGCCGGACACCTTAACGGCAACCGTGTCGAAGAGGTGCTCACTGACGAGCGATAACCCTCCGCGAAGGCACGCCGCGGCAAAACGGCTCGCACGACGGTGGACCGCCGAGGCGATATCCCTCAGGCCAGATGGGCCGTGATACACCGCGTACATACCGCTCATAATCGCAAGGAGCACCTGAGCGGTGCAGATATTGCTCGTCGCTTTTTCCCGTCGAATGTGTTGTTCGCGGGTTTGTAGAGATAATCGGAGCGCCCGTCGGCCCGCCGCATCGCGGGTCACTCCGACCAATCGACCAGGCATCAACCGTTTCAGCTCATCCCGACACGAGAAGAATGCCGCGTGCGGACCGCCATAACCAAGCGGAACCCCGAAACGTTGCGCCGAGCCGACGGCGATATCAGCCCCCAGTTCACCCGGGGAAGCAAGGAGCGTGAGTGCGAGAAGGTCAGTCGCCATAATGACGATCGCCCCCACTGATTTGGCCCGCTCGATCACGGCGCGGTAATCGTCAATCGAGCCCCAGGTTGACGGATACTGAACAAGAACTCCACATTCACGGCCCGAGGGTACATACCTTTCGACATCGGTGACCACAATAGTTAGTCCCAGAGCATCAGCGCGGGTGCGCACCACCGCAATCGTCTGGGGATGGCACTGATCGCTGACGACGAAAACAGGATCAGCGGTGTGCTTGCACACCGCTCGGCTGATACTCATCGCCTCGGCAGCCGCCGTCGCTTCATCGAGGAGCGAGGCGTTCGCTATCGGCAGCCCGGTGAGGCTCGTGATCATCGTCTGAAAAGTCAATAACGCCTCGAGCCGTCCCTGCGATATTTCGGGTTGATAGGGGGTGTACTGGGTATACCAACCGGGATTTTCGAGGATGTTTCGAGCGATGACCGGCGGAGTTATCGTACCGTAGTAACCCATTCCGATATACGAGCGGTACACTTCGTTATCGGCTGCGTACGAGGCAAGTCGCTCTATCGCCGCCGACTCCGAAAGGGGAGCGGCAACGTCAGGAAGCTCGAGTGGCTTGGCAGCCCTTATGGTTGAGGGAATCACCGCATCGATGAGGGCATCGAGCGATGCCACCCCAAGCGTGTCCACCATTCTTGTAATCTCTGACGATGTGGGACCGATGTGTCTTTCGATAAATGGTCGGGACATAGGAGGGGACTTCACAGAAGAGGCGGGATTGTATGAACGGAGCATAGCGAGGACTTGCCCGATGCTCCGCAAAGAATGTGATGCCGATTGATTCGAGCATTCTAACGGTTTATCAGCTCGCGATATTGCTCGGGAGACAGGAGCGCTGCGATCTGTTGTTCATCAACGTGCGAGAGCTTCACCAGCCAGCCGTCGCCGTACGGATCGCTATTCACGAGAGATGGCTCTTGGGCGAGCCGGGCGTTGACCCCTGCAACGGTACCGGAGATCGGCGTGTACACATCGGAGGCCGCCTTCGTCGATTCGACGACACAGAGGACCCCTCCCTGAACCAATTCAGCACCAACGGCCGGAAGGTCAACGTAAACGAGCTCCCCGAGCTCGTCCTGAGCAAAAGAGGTGATACCGACAACAGCGCCATCGGCGCCAATACGAATCCACTCGTGGTCCTTTGTGTAATGCAGATCCTGGGGAAACTCCATCGGCACCTCCTCGGTTTATATGGTTGGTAGAAAGAAATTCGTCTGTCGTCTCTAAATGTGAAAAAATGGCGGCTGCATCTCATCTCAGGTCTGAGCAGCCGTCTGAGCTCGAGCGCGGGTCAGTCTCGAGTAGAAGGGGGATTTGACTACTTCGGCGGCGAGTTGTCGCCCTCGCACGGTGATCGTTATCGGCGTTCCGGGAGCACTTGAGGCCACGGCGACCCGGGCGAGCCCCAAGGCCCGATCAAACATCGGCGTCTTGGTTCCGCTCGTGACAATCCCAATCGGTTCTCCCGACACCGCGTGAACAACATCCCCCTGCCGGGCAATCCCAGCGCTCGTTATCATGAATCCGACAAGCACCTGCGAGGGACCCCGCGCGTGTTCGGCAGCGAGCGCAGCTGATCCGATAAACTCACGCCCCTCGAGCTTGATTATCCATCCGAGCCCCGATGCAAGCGCCGAATCATCCTCACTCAGCTCATGCCCATGCAAGGGATACGCAGCTTCGAGCCGCAGCGAATCACGCGCACCGAGCCCACACGGAACCACTCCTTCAAGAGCGATAAGGTTGCGCCACATCTCCGCGGCAGAATCGGCAGGAACAAATAGTTCTACCCCATCCTCGCCCGTGTAGCCGGTGCGAGCCACTACCGTCGGAATACCCGCGACGGTCAGCTCCCGGAAACGAAAAGGAGCAATTGACGAGATATCGGATAGCCCATCAAGCACGGCGAGTTTTTCGACTGCCAGCGGGCCTTGGACCGCTATCTGGCCGTAACGGTACCCATGATCCTCGACCACGGCGTCCCACCGATTATGATCGAGAAACCACTGATAGTCGCGCTCCTGATTCGAGGCGTTAACACAGATTAAAAATCGGTGCTGATGAAATCGATACACCAGGACATCATCGACGACACCACCCCGTTCATTCGTGATTGCGCTGTATTGTGCCTGACCATCGCGAAGGCGGGTCACGTCATTGCATAGAAGGCCCCCGAGCAGCTGCTCTGCCTCGGGGCCCGTCACGAGAAGCTCTCCCATGTGGCTCACATCAAATATCCCAACGCCATGTCGGACCGCGAGGTGCTCCGCCACTATACTACTATACTGAACCGGCATTTCGTACCCTGCGAAAGGAACCATCTTGGCCCCGACACGGAGATGCTCGCCATATAGCGGCGTACGCTTCAGCGGGGATGGCGGCGGGGTTGCGAGGGAATCATGCATGGGGTCAGTCCAGAGGAGAAAGCCGAGGGAGGTGCGGGGCCTTTAAGCGCGGACAGCGGCGACTCGTGCCCCGATACTAGCGAATCTCGGGGAGCTATCGCAACGGTGGGGGGGCGGGATGCTCAGACACTTCGGGCGGTGACCAGAGGTTCGCAGATTCAAAACCGGACCTAATAGTCTCAAGATTCGCTCTCATCATCGCCTCGTAGGTCCCCAGGGGGGAAGAGGGCTCACCGAGAGCATCAACCGTGAGTGTGCCACCGATAATCAGATTAGCACCTTTGATACCCGCTTTTTCGAGCAATTGATCAAAAATAGCGGTCGATCCCGGATTCTCGAGGAATATCAGAGAAATATTCTTTTCGGCGACCTTCCAAGAAAGCACCGCATAGTCTCGTCGGATCTGCTCCTCATCCCCGTCTGAAGTCTCCTGCGGCACCACCCCAAGAAGGCTCAGTGGTTCCCACCCATACGCATTCGCGAAATAACCCAACGAATGATGCGGAGTGACAATGATCCGATGGTTTGATGGGGGGGTTCGAAGATGGTGCTGCAACTCCCCATGAAGATTCATCAACCTCCGACGATACTCCTCCCCCCGCAGAAAAAATTCATGCGCCCGCCCCCTGTCGAGGTTTCCGAACTCCTTGGCGAGATATTCCGCTGCCTTCGCCCACAACGAAACATCCCCCCAGAAATGAGGGTCCGGCCTCTTCGGCCGCGTCGGGTCGTACAAGAGTCTTCCCGCAGTGAGCGATGAGGCGAGCGTAATCAGCGGCTTATGCCGGGCAAACTCCGTCAGGGCGGGCTCTATCTGCCGCTCAAGCCCGAGACCTATTCGCACCACAATATCGGCACTCCGAATTCGACCAATATCTTTGAAACCGAGCAGCAGCGAATGGGGGTCGCTATGTGGACCTGTCAGGGAGTCTACGATATAACGGTCACCCCCGATGATTCGGCAAAGATCGGCGACGAGGCTGTTACTGGCGAGAACCGTCGGAAGCCGACCCGCGGGCGATTGCCCCAATGCCGGGACCGAGACGAGATGAAGAGCCACTGACAGAAGAAAAATTCCAACTCTCATGCTGAAAGGTCATCTTTCGTTAAGTAATGAGATCAAGCTCCATCCTGAGGTCTTTGATGAATCGCGGAATCTCGATGAGGTGCCCCCAATCGCCAGTCCCCGGCATCACAGCCACCAAACCTCCCGAAAACTGTGATGCCACTACCTCCGACTCGATGAACTCATCGAGGGGAATCGGCTGAGCGATCACCCCAGCTCCCTCAGGGCTCCATCCATCAAAAAAAATTTGTCGGGCAAACACCGGTATCCGGGGCCTACCCTCTACAATCTCAGAGAAAAGAACCCCCGCTTCGGTGCGCCCCGTCCAGACCTGAGCGGTATCAATGACCACATTAAGGAAATAGCGATACCGACTCAATGGGTCGCTTCTCGAAACGGTTTCAAACTCATCTTGTATTGTCATGGGCGTTCCCTTCCCTGCCTGAATAACGAGTTGGATGCACAGAAGTCATCGGCAGTATTAGCGGCTCTCTCGAGGTTAATACTTCTTTCTCTCAGCCCCTACCGAATCGGAATGGGGCATTTAAAACAAACTCCGTTTGCATTATCTTATCGCAAGGGAATTGCCGAGATCCAAAAAAAATTAGTTTTCTTCCCTCTGCACGAAACCTTTTTACCCCAATGAACGATACCTGAGTGAATCGTTAGAGGAACAGGTTCCCGGTCTGCTGCCAATGTAAAAAGTGGAGTATACCGATCCGACACTTGCAAGAGAGAAGGAGAATGAAAGGTAAAGGGGTCCCGACACTAAACTGCGTGGCTGAGCGCAATCTTCTCGTTGAGGAATACCGAGAGTACGCCGAACGGCTTGTCCGCCTTCTCATGAGGCGGATGAGCTTACGGGAGGATCTCTACGACGATTATCGGTCTGCGGCCTATCTCGGTCTTATTGACGCCGCCGATCGGTATGATCGAACGAGCCCTTACTCCTTTCAGACCTACGCCTTTCATCGCATCCGAGGAGCAGTTATCGACTCCATGCGCAAATCGGGAGGGGCTCGGGGACGCCGATATTTTATGCTGAAGGCTCTCGCGGCTAACGAGTCGTTGCACGAATCAGCTCTGTCACCTTATATCGATGAGCACAAACTTCCAAGTGGCAAGAATAGTGAGGAAAATAGTCGAGTGGCCCAGGAAGATCGCCAACTCGCTCGCATCCTTGATTACGCCGCAAGTGCGGTCATCACTCACAAGCTCGCGAAGTTCGGCCCAACTCTCGCGGTGGGGAGCCACGGGCATTTGGAAGTTAATATCGCAAATACGGCGGATGACGCACCCTCGCCCGAAGAGTTACTCGCTGAGCAGAGTGACTTTATTCTCCTCCGCCGATACATAGCGGATCTGTCCGAAATAGAGCGCTCGGTCATTGAGGGATTTTACTTCCGTGATCTTACAATCACCGAGGTGGCTGAAGAGGTAGTGGGGGCTTCCAAGTCGTGGGTTTCCCGCGTCCACCACCGCGCAATCCAACGACTCAAGGCGCGGTACATCGCAGACCAGCGACGGGCTAACGCACCTGTACTTGAGACAGTTGACTCCAGTCGCTCGAAGAAGGCTCGCCCACCTCGCCAAAAATCTCCTCTTAAAAGAAGAGGAAAGTGATGAAAGCCGATGCCACGATCCCCCTCCGTCTCGCGCGAGCAATCTTAATCCCCCCCCCCCTTCTCCTCGCTGCCACGCTCCTCAGTGGATGCCGGACCGAGATTCTGTCTGATCTCACCGAACACCAAGCAGGAAAGATCGTCCACGAACTTGGCCTTCGTGGCATTGAGGCCTCTATCACTCACGAGGGAAAACAACGTCATGCTATCGTGGTCGCAAAGGCTGATTCGACCAAAGCCGCAGGTATTGCCTCAGTAATTCGCCCCCTTTTGCCTAACCAGAGTGGACTGGACAAACCTCCCAGCATCCTCTCCAGTCCCGACCAGGAACGGCTTTACATCGCGCGGCAGCTTGCCAATCAACTCGAGGAATCAATCCAGCTCCTCCCCGAGGTAGTCGCCACCCGTGTCACGATCGCGTATCCCCCGCCCCCTTCTATCAAGGACCACCGTCTGATTCCGCCCCCCCCGGGCTCTGCGAGTGTCCTCGTTATAACCTCTTCGAACTCACTCCTCGGGAGTGAATCAATCGCCTCCTTTATTGCCAACGGCACATCCATTCCAAAAGACCGGATTCATGTAATCGTCGCGCAGCTGCCCCAGACTATCAACATGCGACACGGCGAGCAGAAGGAGACTGAACAATCCCCTCCCTCCACTCCGAACCTCGTAATCAAGAAAAAAGAATCCGTTCCGAGTGCTGAGATAGCATCAGCCGATGTTCCATCCGAAGAGGGGCGCATACCGACTTCAGAAAATCCTCCCCATTTACCCTCCCATGCTACTCAGGAGAGGTGGTCGAGTTCGACCTCTTTGATGATAGGTATCACATCATGCGCCGTTCTCATCCTTTTTTTAGTAGGTCACCGAAAGTTTACCCAGTACACCCTTCGGCTTGCATTTCGAAATCTAGGTGCTCAGTAATGAGGCTTTTCAGACCCGCAACTCGCTCATGAATTTCTGCTCTCTCGAATGACTATGAATGACTCTGCGATTCCATCATGCTGGTTAAAACGGGCTGCCACAGTTCGGCTCTCACCAGATGCCGAGACTACTCCGAATCAGCCCCCGACCGAGATATCGATACCACTAATTGTGTCTCTCACCGGTGATCTTAACACTCCGCCACTCGGGGTCTCGATTCCGCTGGTACAGTCGTTACTTCCGACTTTGGAAATACGGGTGATGTTCACTCAGGGAGGAGGCACGCTCACCTCAGCTGTTGCAGACTCAAGGAGTACGCACCCGTCCAGCCGACCTGGTCGTGAGTACCTACTTGGAACACTTTTTCTCGAACTTTCTGAGATTTCGGAATTAAATCGCGGAGAGCCGGTGTCCTTCTCGATGTTACACCGTGAAAGATAGCACCCCTCTTTTTTTTCTCCTCTTTTCAGGAAACTTTAACCGCTCAGGAACGATAAATGTTTATCAAAACGGTTATGCCTCGCTGATTCCGGAAACGCACCCCGAAAACTACCCGGAGTAATGAAGGTCGGATTAACCTCCACGGAACGAGAGAGCAGCACTCTAAACAACCATTGGTATTTAAAGGAGTTCTATGAACGTCGCAGCATGTCGCATCTTTCCAGAAGCCCTCAGGTCACTGGGAACCACCCTCACCCAGATAGGTCAAGGGACAACCCCTGCTCTCTCGCAGGTATTTCAAAGCCTGCTCTCTCGCACGAATCTCGTTGGAATGGACTCCGACTATCAGGCGCTGATGGTCCAGCAGATGCAATTCCAAAAACAGATGCAACAGGTATCGATGCAGTCAAACACCTCTCGCAATGAACATGAGACCCGAATGGCGGTCGTGCGTAATATCCGAGTAGCCTAGCGACCTCTCGAAGAGGTGGGCAAAGAAACTCTTTGCCCACCTCCCTTTAAGGGACCTGACATGAAGGGCCTTATATTACCTCTCATCCTCATTCTCGTCGTGGGAAGCGCAATTGTTCCAATTCCCGCACCGGCACTCGACGGATTGATCGTTGCAAATTTTTTACTCTCCCTCTTTCTTCTGGTGGGGAGCTTTTCTCTTTCGGACCCAATTCAGTTTTCGACCCTTCCGGCTATCCTCCTCCTCAGCGTCGTTGCCCGTCTCCTCGTCACAATATCAACAACTCGTGCGATCCTATCTGACGGCAACGCTGGAGCAATCGTCGCAGCCTTCGGCTCAATCATGGTCAACGATGATCTGCTCGTCGGAGCCATTCTCTTTGTCATCATCTCGATCATTCAATTTGTTGTTATCAGCAAGGGATCTGAACGGGTAGCCGAGGTCTCAGCTCGCTTCGCCCTTGATGCCCTTCCCGGCCGTCAAATGTCGCTGGATGCCGATCTACGAGCAGGGCTGATTGATCCCATTACCGCTCAACAGCGGCGGCAAGAGCTCCAAATTGAATCCCGACTATACGGCGCTCTCGATGGAGCGATGAAATTCATCAAGGGTGATACGATTGCGACATTCTGCGTCACCATCGTTAATTTGCTGGGAGGCATCATCTCGGGGACCGTGAGAGATGAATTGCCACTCGGTGACGCGTTATCAACCTACACGGTCCTCTCGATAGGCGATGGTCTAGTGGGACAGCTACCGTCGTTGCTCACCTGTGTTGCCGCCGGTATTCTCGTAACCCGAGTTCCCCGCGGCGATAACGCCTCCGCTGAGGCAGACATTCTGGCTCAGCTCGGATCTTTTTCCAAAGCTCGCTGGATAACTGCGATAGGAGCACTGCTCCTCGCTTGTGTGCCGGGAATGCCAACCCTCACGTGCCTCCTTGTTGGCCTTCCGCTCGCGCTTCCAAGCGTCTTTTCGAAATCAGCCGCTCCTCGAGGCGAAAAGGCCACCCCTTCCTTTGCCCCCACTCCACTATCTCTCATATCGGTTCTCATCACGGTCGGTCGAGGGTCTGTTCCAGTGTCAGCGTCTCAGATAGTTGAAGGTATCGATCGAATTCGCCAGGTAATTTTCGATAAAAGGGGGATTGTTCTCCCTCCATTTTCCCTGTCGCTCGTATCTGCCCTCGACGATATTCCCACCCAATTGAGAGCAGAGATCCAAGGGGCAACCGTGCTTACTATCTCTGCATACCCTCGAGGAGAGGATCCCGTTATGACATTCGAGGAAAAGCTTACTGATATTCTCCTTCAGGAACTCCCCACCCTCCTCGACGACACCATGACCCGAGCTCTGATCGATCTGCATCAAAGCCAGGTCAGCGAGCACATTTCACTTCTCATACCAGCTCAACTTTCAATATCCCAACTAACCCAGCTCTTGAGAGACCTGATTGCTGAGGATGTATCAGTCAAATCGTTCGACAGACTTATCCAAACAATCAGCGAAAAACTTCCTCAGATTGGGCCTGGTCGTCCGCTTCTCGAGGAGGTGCGGATTTCGCTTCGACGCTCAATTGTCGAGCAATTTGTTCTCTCGCCCACAAAACCGATATTTCTCGGGGTGTCTCCCAATATCGAAAGCATGGTAATCCACGCGGAGAGAACGGGGGGACTTCCGCCACTTTCCGTTGCGACGGCGTTATCCGAGTTACGGCTACGAGAGGGGGATGCACAGATAATATCGGGTATCGTAGTCTCTCGGGGAGCGAGAGCGTTGGTGCGTGACATCATTCGCCACTCAGGTGGGTCCCTGCCTGTTTTTGCCCGTGACGAGTTAGTCGGTGTTTCGTATTCAGTGACGGAGATAGTAGAACTTGCTGAGGATGATCTATTCGATAGTCGGAGAGATCAGATGGAAGACAGAAGCGGGCGACAAAACCTTGGTATTAATTACATAACGGCAAATTAATGATTAATAGTGACCGACCATTGTTTATCAAGGGAGCATGACATGAACGTAAAACCGAAAGAACTCTCTCAACCCCTCAGAGGACGGAGGGTACGAAAGACCCGGAAGGAGTCTACAGAGAGACTTCTCCCTGTCGTCCCCGTTAATTGGGACGATGCCATTTCACGGATAAAGAAAAGATCCTTCACTTCCATCCAAGATGCTTTAGAGGGGGTCATTAATGAAGTGCTCGGGAAATTCGGGCCGAATGAAGACCAGGACGCACGAGATACGATAACTCTCTTGCTAGAATCCAATCCTCACATCATAGCCACCATCGAACGACTCCTCGTCAAGAGGATGGAATGAGTGAGCGATGACGGGATTCAAGTCGCCATCCCCCGCCTTGTATGTGGCTAATCCTCCCTAAAAAACAGGGTGACAATTTCAAGGGCATTCCGGGCCAGGGATGATCCTACAAACCCCGCAAGACGTTTTGGCGACGCGGATGAAATCCCACTGAGAGCGATTTCATCCGCTGAGAGCAACCCTGAAAACTCACGAATTGCTTTTTCAGCACCAGCTCGCTAGTTTGCTGCTAGCAACAGATCCGTTTCCACCGGCACCACAACGGGTCGGTCCACGTACTCCTCGAATAGGCGATGAAGTTTTCGTCTTAGCATCAATCGAGCCCGATGGAGGCGTGATTTGACCGCGGGAATACTCAGATCGAGGATGTTACCGACTTCGGTATTTGAAAGTCCCTCGACGTCGCGCAGCAGAAACACCGCTCGGTACTGGTCAGGGAGCTTGTCCACAGCTGCCGCCAATATCTCCCGCAATCGGCTATTTTGCAGTTGCTCCTCGAGCGAAACTTCAGAGCTTTTTTCATTCTCGATGACGCTCCTGGAGCCATGTTCTCCTTCATCGTCGATTGCAACTATGAGCGAACTTCTCCTCTTTCTTAACTTCATGAAGGAGGAATTTACAATTACTCGATAGAGCCAACTCGAAAAGGCCGATTTGCCCTCAAAGCCCTTGACCTTGGTAAATATGGTCAGGAAAACATCCTGAAGAACCTCCTCTGCATCTTCTTGATTACGAGTGAATCTCATAGCGAGATTGTACACCGTCGATTCATATCGGGAGACAAGCTCCTCAAACGCTACTATCGAGCCTGCCCGTACTTGGTCGATCAATACAACGTCACTCAGCCGTTTATCTCGTGACATAGTACGCTCCTTGATGAGAGAAAGAGGTGTAACCAAAACCGATACCACCATAATGCGAGAGAGCTTTCACCAACTCCCCATTATCCTGAATACGTCGATACGGAACCAAAGATAAGAACCAAGCCTTCACCGAAAGTGCTCACGGAGCCTCTCTCGATCAAAGTAATGGAGAGTATAACATGAAACGAGAGGTCATTTGTCGCGAGGATTCGCGCCGGATGTAATTATTTTGTAAAAAGATGATTCGGCTGCGGTCTCTTTGTACAAGTCCCTCGTGAAAACCCCCTTCACGCGCAGGAGTCGGGAGCAGTATGAGATGAAACGTTGTGATCGACAACCAACTTCCGATGTCGGAGAAGTATCAGGATGATCTGAAAGAACATTTTGAGAGGATCGATCAGCAGATTAACCTTCGAGCCCGCGATAGCACGCCAATTAACGGGAACCTCGGCCCATCGCATACCGAGACGTCGGGCAAGAAACAGTAATTCAACATCAAAGGCATAGCCATCGAGGGTCTGAAGGGAAAATAGTTCTCTGGCCGCGTGGCGTGTAAATAGCTTAAATCCGCACTGCGTATCCTTGACTCCTGGAACCGCGAGGGAATTAACGAGAAAGTTAAAGCTTCGTCCGATGATTCTACGATACCATCGGGCTGATACGATAACTTGATTGTCAACAAGCGCCCGAGAGCCGATTGCAATATCAACGGTGCACTCCTCCAACGCCCGGCGGAGCCGAGCGAGTTCGGGGAAAGGCGTCGAGCCATCGGCATCGGCAAGGAGCACGAAATTTCCCCGTGAGTTCAGAGCGCCTGTTCGCACGGCGTGCCCCTTGCCACGGTTGCGGGGAAGCCTGATGAGGACGACCTCCGGGCGAATTCGCTGAAATCGTCGCACCATTTCGGAGGTTCCGTCGCGACTACCGTCATCAACGACAATTATTTCGTATAAAAAACCCTCCTGCTCTAGATAATCGATCGCTTGTATGAGAGTAGGAGGGAGCCGAAGCTCCTCATTATAGGCCGGAATAACTACCGATACCTGAACAGCCTTTTCAGCAGCTTCAGATTGTCGCGCCAACCATTCAATAACAAAGGGGGGCTGGACTTCCATCAATATTCCTCTTGGAAGATACACACTCGCCGAGAACTGCTCTCGCCAAATCATCGTAACAGACGGAGAAAGATCCTCCCTTTCACCTCCAATAATCTCACGAAGGTGAAGCAGTGACCCCTCGCAATTCCCGAAATCGCAATAATAAATAGAGGCCTGGTAACCCGACCATTGCATACTGAATGACATGCTGCGTCAACGCCATCGCGAACGCTGATTCCCGCGGAACTCCCATTGAAACCAGCACCGCCGTCGCTACGGCCTCGACAATCCCAATGCCCCCCGGAGCAGCAGGAATCAGCGACGCAAAATTACTCGAAACGAGGAAAAAAATCGCCTGATAGATTGTCAGATGGACCCCATAGGCAGATGCGACTACCCAAAAAACCATGAGCTCTAGACCCCACACAACCGAGGTCCACCCCAAAATGATGGGCAATCGACGAGGGCAGAGAAGGGGTGTCAATCCTTCAATAAAATGGCGAATCTTCGAGAGTACGACGGTGAATCTCGACCCTGCAAGTATTCCCTCACATTTTAGCAAAAGTGAGTCTACCAGACCCCTCTGCGAAAGGAGGAGAACTGTCAGAATTCCCACCACCGCAAACGCCACCCCGACGTACTGAAGCTGATGAGCGTACTCCGCAACATGAAGACCAAGAATCCCCATCGTAATCGAGCCGATGCCCAATAGAACGCTGAGTGCGACTCCATCCAGCAACCGTTCAGCCGCTATCGTTGCGAGCACCAATGATCGAGATTCCCCGGATAGCCTCGCACCCACATGTGCCCGTACCAGCTCACCAGCCCGAGCCGGCAAGATATTATTCATGAAAAACCCGAAAATGAGGGCTTTATAGGCAACCTTAATAGAGGGAACTTCTCGAGGGAAGAGGTGTCGCCATCGAAGGGTACGCCAAAAGTACGAGAGCACTGTCAACGCTATCGGAAGCCCGAGATAAGTCGGGCGAACTCCCTGAATACAGTCCCAGAACTGCACCCATTCCATGCCACGAGATACCATCCAGACGGCACTAATGGTGAGAGACCACGGAATGACAATTCGAATCAGAATTCGGGAGATTCGGAGAGAAAAGGATGACATAAACAATTAAGAGATGAGTTTAGAATCCGGAGAGTGCGGATTTTTTGATCGTCGGTCGCCGAGGATCTAATCACCATCGGCCTTGAAAACACTGGTCATCAAACAGCTCACCGCAAGCTCCGTGAGCCGCCGATATTCCGGTAGCTGTTGCCCTCGTTTTGTGAGACCAAGGCTCGCTCCCAGGTCTCGAGCGAGTTGCGATCGTGAATCGATCTTCGCACGACCGTACCACAATGTGACCTGCTTCGTCACATCGATTAACTTTCCGGTAATACTTACCGATTCAAGCGACGAAAGAGGCTCGAGCTGCCCGATGAACACGAGATCATACCCCTGGGTCCTCGCCCACTCCATCGCCTCGTAATTTCCTCCGAACATATCGGCATAAGGAGCAACCCGCGGGCCCTGGGTCGCCAATGAGACCACCGGGATAACCCCATATTCGAGCATTTGACCCTGCGCAATCCGGGCTATCTCCGTGCCAAACGATTCTGGAAACTGCCCAAATCGAGTTGCTCCGATCCCCACGTTCTGGGGCGCGACGAACGGTAGTAATACGACACTGGCACCATGGTTCGGCGGGAACGCTGCTTTAAGATAGTCCTCTACATTGACCCTCACATAGGCATGGCTCTTGCAGGCTGTTTGCACATGGCGCTCGAAGAGGCCACAAGCAGAGAGGAGCAAAGAGGTAACCGTCATTATGTTGACGGCGAGACGTCGCCCCGCAGGTTGGGACGATGACGGATCCCGTCCCTCTCGGGGAGCGATTATCGATGGTCGCACTTTGGTTCGTTTGTGTGTGATCATGCAATGACTCTCTTTCCCCTGCTACCTCACCGACAACCGGATTCAATGGAGCTGCCCCTGTTGGAACATCTGTAGGAGATCACGTGACAATAAAAAGATCCGCCTCGATCTATCTCAGCTCATCAGTCCCCAGCTCAACATGGCGATCGGCCCAGTTGTTCGTCCCCCAACAACGATCTCCCCAGCCGAGGCCCTCTCGCCCACGGTTACTCTTCGCACTCCTGCCCCTTACTTTGCTCCTCTGCGTGGGGTGTAGCAAACGGTATAGTGATCTTCCCTCGTTTTTACCTTTCAGCTTTCGTGACTACGACAATCAATCGGTGGGTCGATTTAAAACCTCGTATATTGCAGATCAGATCGATGAATACTTTCGGGGTACCGATCCCGGACCCGTAGGAATAACCACGTTCGTCAATCTCGATGACCTCACGAGCACTTCTCCTTTCGGCAGGCTGTGTGGCGAGCAGCTCATGAGCGAGCTCGCGATGCGCGGATACGATGTTATTGAGCTCCGCCATGGGGACGCGATTACCTTTCTTAACCCAGAGGGTGAATTTGGACTTTCTCGCGAGGCGACAGCAGTGAAGCAATCGCAACGTCTGGGCGCAGTATTGGTGGGAACGTATTCGGCATCGCCCGAGCGGGTGTATGTGAATGTGCGACTGGTTGACCCCTCAACATCGCGAGTGTTATCAGCTTCATCGGTCGAGATGGGCAGAACCGCGGAGCTTAGCAAACTGCTCCGCGGGGGTGCGGTGCCGCTCACGCTGGAGCGGGTGCCGGTGCGGAGTGCGCATAGTTCCGGCGGATTAGAAAGCGGAGCAGCAGCCACAGGACTTGGAGCAGTACCTCCGTTTTCACCCGCGGGAGGAGGAGGTCCGGTGGCCGGCACAGGATCGCTATCATCGGGAGGAGGAAAAATCGGGGTGCCAACAGTGCGATATTGAGACAACCTGGCCGCGAGCTTGACACAGAGGGAATGGGGCATTTCAACACCGGATACGATGCAGACGTCGCCCATTTCGTCTAGAATAGGGACTGCCTTGCGAAACGCCCGGGTCCCATGAACGATAGCCCCATTATCCACACCCTCAAGAACAATCTCCAGGTACTCCATAGCCTCTGCGCCCTTCATAGCAGAGGAATCACCGATCCCGATGCTCAGTCGATCCTCGCCCGCACGAGAACCGCATTGATGATCTACGCAGATGCCTACGAACTTGCAAAACCCCACCTCGAGTATTTCCTCCTCGGGCCGCTTCTTCAGCGGGTTATCACTCGTATCGTCGCCGCACACCCAGGGGTGAGACTCACCCCAGAAGGTCGCGTTTTGAGCAGCGATGCCCGGGTACTTTGGGGCACGGGGATCGGTGCAGCCCTGCTCGTGAACGAGGTAGTAGCTGAAGTGGTGCTAGCAAGTCAGAAGCGGGGGGGAGATGGGCCGTGCGGAGAGCTGCTTTTCACCGCGGAAGTGACCTCGCGAGGGGGGGGAAGTGAGCTTGAAGTGCGGGTGGGATTGGGGGAAGATTTTCCTCAGAAGTTGGCGACGAGCGGGGAAAGGAGCCCCAGGGAGGGGGAAAGCGAACATCCGGTTATTGAGGCACTGGCAGCGCAGTGCGAGGCGACGGTGTGGTGGGACGGGTGTGGAGCGGTGCGGATGGTGGTAGGGGTGGGGTAAATCTGCGTAAGCAAACATTCGTTAATCCGAAAACGCGGGTTGCCCACCATTCGAATCATCCTAATTTCCAGGGAAACGTATCACCTCTCCTCGGCCTTGGCTCAGCCTGGGAATGAGTGAAATGCCCAACTGCCGAATGGTAATCACCCTCCTTCAAAGGCGACCACGACCAAAGGGACACTGCCGAAAAGGGTGCACTCTGGAGAGAGGGTACGTAGCTCTTATCGATAATTTCATAGTAAGATTAAGAGGACGCTATCTGCTCCTCGCTCATCGATATACACCTGCTCAGCGTTGACCGTCCCCCATCACCGTCGCACCTCACATCCCTCCCGCACCCCACACCCCGAACACTTGCGCGGGTGCGGGGTCGCGACACATGGCCCACCCTCGAGTACTCTTCTCATCTCAAGGAGCACCCCGTCGAGCCATTCTTGTCTCTCAGGGTTGTTCTCTATTTTCCACCGTTTCGCTGCGGGACCGAGAATCAGGTAACCGTGTGATGGCCTTATGCCCACCTGCTCCTCGATCAGCCGACAATAAACGAGCAGCTGGGCAATGTCTTTATCAGCGGGGCGCTTGCCGAATGCTTTTCTCTCAATCGGGATAAGAATACCCCCCTCCTCAACAAGGGCATCAGGCCGCCCTGCGAGGCCCAACCGGTGCGAGTAAAACTCTCGGGCTGGAACGAAAGACCCCCCTTCGACCGCCTTCACCACCATACGACGGGTGATCCCGGTGTCACGACGCAACCGCTTCATGCCTCCGAGAATAGCGTCGACCACTATCGCAGCAAGGATCAAAATAGTGACCAAAAGGGCAAAGTTGCCGTCAACTTCAAGAAGCTGGCGTACCAACTCAGGAGCGCCTTCAACCCCTACTCGCCTGACCGCACTCACCCAACGATCCTCCACCGATACACGAGGCACGCTGTCACAGTAAGAGCGAACAGTACTCGAAGGCCGAGTCGCACCGCTTCCAAGACATCAACGGCCTCCCCCCATCGCTCGTGCTCTGCCTCACCCCGCAGGGCTCTCTCATGGTCATGACGCGACGTTGACGGACCATGATGAGCCCCTCGACCGCGGGATAGTCTCCACGCCTCGGGACAGAACACAAATCTCCCCACCTCTCCTGCTGCGAGAATCTCAAGCTTCTTACCAACCTCATCGACAGAAGGCCTCCCCACTGCTCCCCCCTTACACAGATCTTCTGATTAGCCCGACCAATAATTGCACACATTCGAAGCGCGCGGTACTCTTGGGGCCTCGTGCAAGTTTAAAACCTATTAAGCTCTTCCCCAAATCGGCATCGAGGAGCAAGACCGTCCACTTTATTACCGTCGAATGCGACTCATAAACCCCCGGACCGCGGCGCTCCGGTGCGCGAGCCAACGACCGACACCAGGCATCACATCTTTCGAGCGAGAGCGGGCTTGGTTGCTCTCAGAACTTCCGACGAAGGACGCCGGCCGAAGGTCAGGCGCCACTGCCAACTGCAAGGTATTGCTTTTTGCTTCCGGAACGTGGGCGACCTCGAGCTGATACTGAGCCTCGATAGCCTGCCCGTGGGTCAATCGCCAGAATGCATACCTTCCGCACGCCGAGACGAAGGAACACCTCAATGCGTAACATTCATCCTCCTGACAGGCCACGACTGATAGTTCGAAGTCATGCTCCCTCTCAAGGAGAAAACTAGACATGAAGATTTTTGTCCACCCTCGGCGGGCCCGGTGAGCGCACAGCTCATCGGAGTACCTCCCCTCTAACATGATGAGTTCCGCATCGAAAAAAACCTCGCCCCGGAATTCCACCCCCAGCATCGGAGCGATCATCTGAACCTGAGCCTCTGACTTCTGCATGAAACCACCGTACTTTCACAACACCTCGGCAACCATTCGGAAATAGCCTGAAAAATTCTCCTCTCAGACAACATCAGCCGATCCTTCCGGCCATCCCCTCTTTCCTACCAGTGTATCGGCAACAGCGTCTCCGATCTTAAGTAAACAAACCATGTTCTTACACGGGAGTCGTATCACACCGAGAGGCTGGTTGACTGATGACGTTTTTTCCCGTGTAATCGGATGAACACCTCAGATCCGCGATGGGTCCCCTCTTTGAAGGGGGTCAAGCCGCGTTTGCAGTTAAAATGGAATCGGTGGGGTCGAACGAACAGCACCGGATCAACGCGGATGTGCTCGATTACTACAGGATCGGGAGGTTCAAGCAGGAACTGAAAATTGGAACGGTTATTACGGCAAGAGATGCCCCTTCATCTTGGTCTGGGACTCTCCTCTCATAACCCGCAAATGTTCTCCAGTTCGCACAATCTACCAATTTTGAGGCAAGGTCCTTGACGCCTCATCTTCACGGAGCAGCAGTTATCATATGGAAAAGCGATTTAACAAACGGCGAGGCCCAACCGGCGAATCGGGACAAGGGTACCGACAGGGGGGTGGGCACCATGGAGGGGGTCATCACCGCGGGAATAGAGGCTTCCGCCGACGGCCCGGCTTCGATAGCGGTAATCAGCGAGAACGGATCGCCGTTGAAAGCGGGAGTCTTGTCGTCATCGATCAATTCATGCTTGCCAACCCTGAGTTCATCGAGGCCTATGCTGAAATTGTTGACGAACCGATAGCTAAGAAAGTCGCCCTTGTTGAGCGATTTGGGGGGGTTGTCGTGCAGGTTGCCCCGGGCACTTATCGCATTGACCGAGACCCGTACCGGTTCTCTATCGTCGTTCATCCAGAGGATGTTTCCCCTTCCGACCTTTCACTCGATGCGGGAGAGTCTGCAGGCACACTTTTCGTTAATACTCGCTGCCTTGCAATGATTGACCGCGAGCTGCTGGACGACAGTGCCCTCCTGGATAAGTACCAACAACTTTGGTTCGGCGGAAAAGACAAAGCGTGTCGCGATCTGCTCAGAGATAACGGAGGTGCTGTGCGGTATGGGTTCTCCCGATTCTCCGATGACCTAACCGTCAAGCTCGACCGCCAGGAAAATCTGCTCGTCCTCGCTCCGGAGAGTCCCGGCGAACACGCACCCCACTAAGCAAGTCGATCCGGAGTGTCTCCGAAACTCCGGATGATCGAAGCATTTCGACGGTGGCGCGAGAATAGGTTCCTCCATCGCTGCGACCCGAACCATCCTCGGTTACTCGCTATGTCACAACGGGGCTTACCATGACCCTTAATCGTTACAGTAGTCGTATCACTCAACCGAAATCGCAGGGGGCATCCCAAGCGATGCTTCACGCAACCGGTCTTAGTCCCGAGGATCTCGTGAAAGGGCAGGTCGGCGTCTGCAGCGTCTGGTTTGAGGGAAATCCGTGCAACATGCACCTCCTCGATCTCGGCGCTGCCGTCAAGGAGAGTGTTCAGCAGGAGGGTTTAATCGGTTTTCGCTTCAACACAATAGGGGTGAGCGACGGTATCTCAATGGGTACCGACGGAATGAGCTATTCGCTCCAATCTCGCGACCTCATCGCCGACTCGATAGAAACGGTCATGGGAGCCCAGTGGTACGACGGACTCGTCACGATCCCCGGTTGCGACAAAAATATGCCCGGATGCCTCATCGCGATGGGGCGACTCAATCGTCCCGCGATCATGGTATACGGGGGCACGATACGGGCGGGATGCTCCGCTCAGGGAAAAAAGCTCGATGTGGTTTCCGCGTTCCAGAGCTTTGGCGAGTACATTGAAGGTCGCATCACCGAAGAGGAGCGACAAGACGTGTTACGAAAGGCATGTCCCGGGCCAGGCGCGTGTGGTGGCATGTACACCGCGAACACCATGGCGAGCGCGATAGAGGCGATGGGGATGACTCTTCCTTACTCTGCATCGATACCCGCGACCGACCCCGCGAAACAGGAAGAGTGCCGTCGCGCCGCTACAACGATCAAGAAACTTCTCCAATACGACATCAAGCCACGCGATATCATGACCCGGCAGGCGTTTGAAAACGCGATAACCGTCATCCTCGCGCTCGGGGGTTCGACGAATGCCGTGCTTCACCTCATCGCGATGGCCCGGGCCGTTGATGTTGATATTCGTCTGGAGGATTTCCAGCGACTCAGCAATATCGTGCCGTATGTAGCCGATCTGAAGCCAAGCGGGTCCTACGTCATGGAGGATCTCCATACCGTCGGCGGGGTGCCCGCTGTGATGAAACTCCTCCTCGCGGGTGGTCTTATTCATGGCGATTGCCTCACCGTGACGGGTAACACCGTTGCCGAGAATCTTGCCGATCTGCCCGGATTGAGGGAGGGGCAACAGATTATTCGCCCCCTCTCAAACCCGCTCAAAGCGACGGGACATATCCGTATCCTCACAGGGAATCTTGCGCCGGAGGGCGCAGTGGCCAAAATTACGGGTAAAGAGGGAGACCATTTCTCGGGCCCCGCGCGCGTTTTTGACTCAGAAGAGGAGATGCTCCAAAGTCTTGAGCGCCACGGTATCGCAGCAGGTGATGTCGTGGTCATCCGTTATGAAGGTCCCAAAGGGGGGCCCGGGATGCCAGAAATGCTAACACCGACCTCGGCCATTATTGGAGCGGGACTCGGCAGCTCTGTCGCTCTGCTTACCGATGGACGCTTTTCAGGAGGCTCGCACGGATTTATCGTCGGGCATATCACCCCTGAAGCCCAAGAGGGGGGGCCGCTTGCGTTGATTCGCGATGGTGACCTCATATCGATCGATGCCGTCAAGAGCACGATATCGGTCGCCCTATCTGATGAAGAGCTTTCCCTGCGTCGCGACCAATGGCAGGCACCTCCGCTCAAGGCTTCAAGGGGGACTTTGTACAAGTATATTCGAAACGTAAAAAGTGCGAGTGAGGGGTGCGTGACCGATGAGGGGTAGCCGCCCTCACGGGAACATCGGTCAGAGGAGATGATCGCGGAGCGTACGCGTTCTGAATTCGATGATACACGAATGTCACGGAGCATACCTCACGCCACTCCGCCACTTCTCTCTTATCGCCGTTGCTGTGTCCCCCACCCGAGTGCCCACCTTTTCCCGGGTCTATCGGTCAATTCACCGGCATCGTTGGTCGATCTGAACCATGAATCAACATCCTGATCAAACCAAATCCCACCCTGTCCCCACATCCAAACGGTACGCCCTCATCAGTGCCTGTTTTGGGCTGGCATCTCGGCGTCGTGGCGCTGTTCGAGGGCCTTCAGCTCTCCGTGACGCGGGAGTTCTCTCGAGAATACAGGAGCTCAATATCAATATCGTTGACGCAGGGGTCATCACTGAGCCCGCCGAGCAGGAGATAATCGATGCCACCAAAAAGCATCTCCCGGAGGTGCTAACCTTCGGAAATCAGCTCCTCGATACCCTCCGGGCAGTGTATCTCGATGGGAGAACGCCGGTGATCCTCGGGGGCGATCACTCATTGTCGATCGCATCCTTTACCGCCGCCGCAGAGCACGCACGAAGTAATCAGCTTGGCGATATCGCGTTGCTCTGGATCGATGCGCACCCCGACATCAATACCCCCGAAACAACGCCCTCGGGAAATATCCACGGGATGTCGGTCGCTCACCTCCTCGGCATGGGAGAGCCAGCCCTCACTCACCTCGGAGGTTTTTCGCCTAAATTGACCCCTCATCAGATCATCTACCTCGGACTTCGTTCAGTCGATGCGCCTGAGGTACAACGCATCAAAGAGCTTGGCATCACCGCCTACACAATGCACGAGATTGATCGTTTCGGGATCGGGAGCGTGTGGGAGCAGATAAGCAACCGCCTTCGATCGTTTGGTGGGTTTGTTGTCTCGTTCGATCTCGATGTCTGCGACCCAATTGTTGCCCCCGGCGTCGGCACCCCTGTCCGTGGCGGCCTCACCTATCGGGAATCTCACCTCATTATGGAGCTTGCCGCTGAATTACCCGGCCTTCTCGCAGTCGAGCTGGTTGAGTACAATCCGGACACCGACAACCGCGGCACGACTGCGGAGTTTGCGATAGGTCTTATCGAATCGGCGGTGGGAAAGAGAATTCTTTGACCAAATTCTCTATCATTACTCGCTAAACCTGCTTCTACCGTCATAAACGATGTCGATAGAATTGAGCTCTGCACCCCTGGGATTGGTATGTCAGCTTCCTCTACCTGCCGCTAACCTTGGCCCCAACCCGAGCCACAGGTCGTGATAATCCCTTTTTTTTAGCGATACCCTCTCCCTCTCCCCCGATCGTCATCTCAACCAACCGATCAGAAACCGCCCCCGAAAAATCAGTCGTGACCTCGCGTACCACGACCTTGTCCGAGAGTATCTCAACCACCTCCCCATTATCGAGGCCGATCTTCGTTCCCTTCTTGACCGGATATCCCATCCCCTCCTGTGTCTCCACCATCGCCGATGGATCGTTCCCCCCTACTAAAATCGCTGAGACCTTAAGCTGCCCAAGGGAAAACCGTTGAAGAGGAGGAACAGTTGTATCAATCGACACCTTTACCGAGAAATCAATTGGAGTGAACGGGTCACGAAGACCGGTCGGATCATATACGTATTCATCCTCATGATCGGGGCGGTCAAGAGACGCTATGAGGCGATCCTCCTCATCATCAGTGATACCCCCACCCTTTTCCACCGCCACATTCCTTGATCCATCGCCGATAAAAAATCGGTTCCCCTCAACTCGGTATTCAAGCGGTTTCTTTGTTTTTGGATCTAACGGCACGGCATCGAACCACCCAGGTACTAACTCCTGAATTCTAGCGGGCAACCGGCCCCTCTTCCCCCGGAATTGATTGACCGATAACACCACTTGCCGTTCCAGGCGTCGCCGGGGGTCCTTAATGCCCGCTACCGCCTGCTCAATATCTGCCTTCGCGTCAGAACTGTTCTCTTCATCAATCCCTAAAAATTGCAACGACAGAGTGAGCCCACCAATCAGGACCCCTCCTCCGATAAGTAATGGTTTGAACGCCGAACGCTTTCTCTTCTTCACCTCGATACCGATTTTTTGAAAGATAATATACCAATTGCTCCAATAGCCACTTTATTTAGATGGCCGGAGTCTAACCCGTGGTTCCCCTCACATGTCTCGGTATGAGGAAAAGCATAGACCTCACAAAAGCGCAAACATCATCTGGAATTTGCCTGTATACGACGACGGACCGAAAGAACACGTCCAACCGAAAGGCGTTCTAATCCCATGTCAGCCTATCAGTGAAACCTCATCTTGGCTTATTACTCCAACGTATTGATAGTTTAAACTAAGTCAATATCCCCCGACCACCTCCTCGACTAACGTGTACGCCCACCAAAAACCGGGAGATTGATCAAAGGTCGCATTCCAAAACCAAGCTGATACATCGGTGTATTCTCCGCCAAGCTGATCAAAAATTCGCTCACATACGCGAAGGCGCACATCCCTTTTATTCGCCTCAAAGCACCCCCACCGATGCCCCTCTCTATCAACTCGGATCGGTTTGAAGGTCACTGAGAAGCCGGCCCCCCGAAAACAATCAACCGCGGGATGTAATTTACGAGTCGGTCGGTTGAGAATCCTGATTATTAGCTGGTCCGAGCCCGCTTGATATTTGCGAATCTCCCCCGGGAAATCTCGCGCGAAAACCTTGTCCTGCTTGCTGAGCCGCAGTGACGATAGCCGTTTATCCAAGAAATATTGCGGCCATTCGGCCGCGACATGTCGCCCACCTGATAACCCAGCATCATCCGTCGCCCGTAGTAACGGAACGACCGCGGTCAGAGTGGCCAACACGATGTACAAACGGTTATGCCACATGACAGAGTCTCCTATTGCGAAAGGTAATACAGACCGCCGCACCGGTGAAGCAGATCACACCTATCCCGGCATGTGTCCACGATGGCAGCGACACCAGCCCAGACTCTTTGAAAAATAACAGGGTAACCCTCGCGACATTCGCGATGAATATCGTGCGAAGGGCAAACCCCGTCGCGATAAGCGTTTGCCGAACGGAAAATTTCATCAGCGACGCAAGAAGAAAATTTATAAACATACCAACCCACAGCATCTTGATCCCACTGCAGGGCGCGTCCACTATCACGATAGATCCATTCCAATTAAGAACAGTTCCCTCGGCGACAACCTCAAGCCCACCACCATGTCTTAGTACAAGAGCTACGATGTACGAGAGAACTAATCGAAGCGGATACCCAAGATAGAATTCCAGAGAAGAAACTAAAGGAAGGGACAATAAAAGAAGAGCGTACATCGCCGATCCTCCTTTCATAGATTGAAGATGAAGTCCCGCAAGTGCGGAGATGACGAGAACTCCCTTCACGAGAAAGGGTGTCCACTGATAGGTCGCAATGTAGGCGAGGGAAAAAAGGAGGAAACCGAGGGAACTCATATGACATCGGATTCTACCGAGGGGAGCACATGGGGGCTCGCTATCCTCGGCAATATTCATACCTCCCCTCTTCTGACGAACCGTGCCCTCTTCTTTCGACCGCATTGCTATGATCATCACGGAGGCGAGCAAGGCCAGAATGCCCCACGGCTCATCAGATCCATCGAGCATTCTCTCACCATACCAGCGCCAAAGTGGCCAAAAGCTGAGGAATTGAATCAATAGCACCATCAGTTCGCCCTCTCGAGAAACCTCAAATCATGATAGGAGAGCGGTTCAGCGACCGCTTGTTAGCAGCGCCGAACCGTTTGCACCCTGAGAGGCGCGATGTAAATAAACGATTTAACGGCAGGCGGAGATTACCGCAGTTCACCCCCCATAAATCGAGACCTCATTCGGAGGGTCACAAATACCGGGATTATTGCAATAAGCAACAAAGCCCACGTTTCTGGCTCCGGCGAAGTTGAGATTTCCCCACCGAAAGAAGATTGAGAAACTCCCTGAGGCAAAGGGAGGGGTTGTGTTACCGTTTCCAGAACCTCACCCGCCTGATTACGGGCAACGCGGTCGATAGCGATGAATGAAGTAAAGTCTGACAGCAGATTATAACTGAGCCCCAAGGCGGTGATTTCCCTTTCTGTCGCATCAGTCGGATATAGTTTTTGGTAATCACCGAGATCTCTCATCCGACGGCGGGCCCAAAGGTACTTTATGGCCTCACTACTCTTCAGGGTATTAAAATCGCCGACTTTTAGCGATTTCTCATAACGCCCCTTACCAGTTGACCCAGTGAGCCGAATAGTTCCCTGCCTCTTCCCACGCCATTTCCCGAATACAGCAACCGGTCTATTCGCCAATACATCCGGTATGCTCTGAGGAATAATTTCATAGGCATCAAATCCATCAAAATGAACCTTAGCCTGAGTAAGGAGGGGAGACATTACATACGACTGAAAACGACTGCTTACGTTAGCTGATTCCCCTTTGTTGGTAACCACGAACGGCTCTCCCAATCCCACATGAGCGAGTCCCTCGATTAAGTGCCGGTTAACAGAGCTCCCTATCCCGAATGCGAACACATTTCCCTTGTCGAGATTCTTGCTCACCATATCAAAGGCTTCTGTTTCAACATCAACATACCCATCCGTAACTATTACGATACTTCTCGATCTTCCCTCCGGGAGGGGCATTTCATAGGTTCTCTTGAGTGCCGGTAAAAGGTTGGTCCCTCCACCTCCATTGATAGTTTCCACAAAACGAACACCCCGGTCGATATTTTCATCGGTAGCGGACAGTGGCACGGAGGAGAGCAGATCGCTCCCTCCCGCGAATGTAAGGATATTAAAGGTATCGGTTGATCGAAGATCCCCAACCAGATTTTTAATCAAACTCTTCGTGACCTCGATCGGAAAGCCAATCATTGATCCCGATACGTCGACAACAAAGACAAAATCGCGACCTGGAATTTCCTCCGGATTCGGCCGGTATGGTGGCTCAAGGAGGGCCAAAAAGAATTTTTCTCCATCTCCCTCGTGAAGAAGCAGGCCCGTCTGGAGAGCCTCTCCAGCTAGTCGATATTTCAAGATAAAATCCCGATTGCTATTACTGGCACCGGCTCGAATGAGCGCAACTCGGGCGCTGTTCGCACTGTCATAATCAACTCGCACATCGTGCGATGTCGAGGAGATATCTCTTATCGGCATTCCGCCTTCAATTCTGATCTTTATGTCAAAATCGCTCTGCGAATCTTCTCCCTCATTTAAATAGGGGTTCTTTGTCCAACTCTCCGGGCGAGCATCCCCGACCTTTCCACGGGCATATCGAGGTCCTACAACAGTAGGAACCACGAACTCATACATTCGCTCCGTCGGCATGAGCATCTCAGTATAGCTGAGAGACACCTTAATCTCATCTCCAGGGAGGATATTGGCAACATTCATCTGGAAAACATTCGGCCGATGTTGCTCAAGAAGACTTGCCGACTTACCGTCCTGTTTTGCAAGTTTGTACGCTGCTCGGGCTTTACTCTTTTCCTTTATCTTCGCGACAATCTGCCGGTCACCGATGGACATCGTTAGTCCGTGAACAGCCGCTCTCGTCGAAGCGGGAAATACATAGATAGCTTCAATCGGTTTTTGACCCTCATTGTGATAAATCTGAGTGACATTGACATGAGCAATCACTCCTGCAATCGTCGCATCGACCGTGGTCGACTTGAGGGGCAAGTCATCAGTTACCCCGCCGTCCCCATACACTTCGAACCGCGGTGCCTCTGATCTTTCCCTTCCATCGGAATAGTCGGCGACCGCTGGTCGATGGAAGATTGAAGCAAAAATGCCTATTGTCCAGGCAATAATTCGTAGAATATAAGACACTCTCATATAGTTCTGACCTCGAGTTTGTTTCTGGGCAGTGCTCCGCACCTCGCCTCAATCTATTCTCGGGAATTATGAACTATGGGTGTGAGGTCGCGGTGTTCTCTCCGTGAAATCGGGGTGAATTCGTAACATCAGATGGACCCGATCGGGGGGTGAGCAGACACACTCCATGACGCTGACCCTCACCGGTTCAAAGAGCCCCCCCGATGGATACGGTGCCCCTCCCTCATTGACCGTCCCCCCGGAACTCGGTACGGTACCGCCCTGGGAACACTGAAATCACTGCCGTTTGTATCCAGTTGGAGAGCGCCATGACCACCTCTACATCGATCCCTCGAATCGTCGCCCTCTTCCCCGGTCAAGGGTCCCAACGGGTTGGCATGGGTAAAGAGCTCATTGATGCCTCGCCGATCGCCCGTAACCTTTTCCGTCGCGCCGATGATGCGCTTGGGTTTTCACTCTCAACCCTCTGTGTTGAGGGGCCATCTGAAGAGCTAACCCGCACGGAGTATGCGCAGCCAGCGATCCTTACCGTCAGCACCATCTGCTTTGAGATGCTTCGCGACCAGGTGGCATTCAACGTAGTTGCTGCCGCGGGGCACAGCCTCGGTGAATATTCCGCTCTCGTGGCGACCGGTGCCCTCGACTTTGAAGATGCTGTGCGTATCGTTCACCGTCGCGGTACATACATGCAGAGCGCCGTCCCCGCCGGCATTGGCAAAATGGCCGCCATCTTGGGCAAGGAGCTCTCCACCATAGAGGAAGCAAGAGCGCGGGTCACCACCGGGGTCGTTGAGGTCGCCAACGACAACTCGCCGGGCCAAATCGTCGTATCGGGAAATGCCGCTGCGGTCGACGAACTGCTTCAGCTTATGGCGCCGGTAAAATCGGTTGAGCTCCCCGTCAGTGCCCCGTTTCATTGCTCCCTCATGCAACCAGCAGCGGAGCTGCTCCGGGCCGATATTCAGAACCTTTCGCTCCGCGACCCAGCATCCCCGATTATCGCAAATGTCACCGCCGAACCCACCCAGTCAGCGGCGCAGATAAAAGAGCTCCTCTACCGACAAGTATGCGGGACCGTCCGATGGGTTGAGTCGATGCAGCGAGCGCGCGCTCTCATTGCTGACGGGATGGGCCCCGGCGCCACCTGGATTGAATGTGGATTCGGGACCACCCTCGCCGGGCTCATGAAGCGGATCGACCCGACAATTAAGCCGATGGGTACCCAAACGCTCGCCGATATCACCGCGGTCACCTCCTACCTCTCCGGGGAGCGGGTGAGCGCGACGGCTCCGGCCGCATAACGGTGGAGAAGACGACAATCGGAACTTTATATGATACTATTGCGTGACTGATAGCCCGAGGAGATGGGCTCTCGAAATTGCAAAACCCGTCACTGATGCGTTGTGCTCTTGGGCTGACTTTTAGCCTTTCGGAACCGTGACGTTCCGACTTAGTCCACATGGAAGAACAGGACCGTGGTCGCTTATTCAGACTTCTCGCCCCACCCCGATTTTTCGATCGAGACTCTCGGTCCTTCGTATATCGAATCCCCTCTTGTTGCGTATCGGGATCAACAGGGGCGTGCGGTCCCCTTTGTACAGGACACGGATAGAATCCTCGTCAGCCATCACCTAGCCGAGGTTCGGAGAACAATTGAGCACCACGGTACCCTTCCCTCGATGGAGCTTGCTGGCCCCCGTCGTCATATCTTCTTTGAACCCTCGATAACCACTATCGGGATCCTTACCTGTGGAGGCCTGTGCCCGGGCCTCAATAACGTCATCCGCAGCATCGTGATGGCGGCCACGCATCACTACAAGATAAGTCGCATATACGGGTTTCAGTATGGCTTCTCGGGGCTCGTCGATGATGACCTTAGAATGCGACTCACTCCCGATATCGTATCCGAGATACACCTTCGCGGTGGATCGATCCTCGCCTCTTCGCGTGGTCAACAAAATCCTGGTCGCATGGTCGATCAACTCGAAAACCTCGGAATCAATATCCTCTTTGTGATCGGTGGGGATGGCTCGATGCGAGGAGCTCTCTCTCTCATCGCCGAGATTAAGCGACGGGGCCTCAAGATATCCATTGTCGGGATACCCAAAACTATAGACAACGATCTTCGGTATATCGATCTGAGCTTCGGTTATACCTCAGCGTATAGCAAAGCCGTTGAAGCGATAGAGTGTGCGCACCGAGAAGCGCAAGGAGCTGCAAACGGCATCGGGCTCGTCAAGCTCATGGGCCGCCACTCGGGTTTCATCACGTGCGCCGCTACCCTCGCCGCAGGATGCGTTAACTACTCCCTTATTCCCGAGGTTCCATTCAAACTCGAAGGGGAGCGGGGGCTCCTGCAGACCCTAAAAAAACGGCTCCTTACTAGGAATCACGCGGTCATCGTCGTTGCCGAGGGAGCCGGTCAGGAACTCGTCGAGGGACCCGATGGAGCGCATACCGGAGACACTGATGCCTCGGGTAATCGCAAACTTCTCGATATCGGCACCTACCTTGCCAATCAGATAAAAGACTACTTCAAGTCTGAAAAAACCGAGATAAATCTTAAGTATATCGACCCCTCCTATATTATCCGAAGCGTCCCGGCCTGCCCGGCAGATGCCATCTTTTGCGCCAATCTCGGTCTTAATGCAGTGCACGCAGCCATGAGTGGAAAAACAAGCCTCCTCATCGGCCAGTGGCAAAACCGGCTCGTCCATATCCCGATCTATCAAGCGATTGCTGAGCGCAACTGTGTCGATACCACCGGCGCGCTTTGGTTGAGTGTCCTTGAGTCAACCGGACAACCCCTCGCGTTTCAGTAACCGGAAGGGCCGAGCCGCCATATCGGTTTCATAATCTTTACTCGCACAGGAATCGGGTCACTCCTACCACGTTGCGATTGGAATCGAGAACCGACGAACGAACGCCGCGCGCCACACCACCCCTTTGTGTCGGTCGAATTCGGTCCAGGGAGCGCTGTGACCGCGCCGCTCCTCGACCCATCGGCTAAACGAATTTCTCGGCCGCAACAATCCATCGTCTGGACCGATTCCTCCCCAGGCATCAGGTTTTCCTGCCCACGCGATCTGTCCGGCAACCTCTGGGCGAAACCAGGCGCAAACACCCCCGCCCACCACGACCGCAAGCATCCCAGCGGCAACTGGAGGGACCTCCATACCCAAAAACCGACTGAGGTCATCGACCGCGATTACTCCATCCGGCGACCGATCTGCCAACGCAATATCGCGGACCGCCATCAACGCCATCTCATCAGGAACTGCTCCGATTGACTGCCAGTCGGTCCCATCAAAAAAAGCAAACCCTTCGCCATCGCACCACGATATGAGCCGCGACTTCAGATCATCATCAGAGCGCAGCGCGTCAAAATCCAAAATCTTCGTCAATGCGCGGTCAAGGAGAGGGGCCGAATTATGGATAACCTGCATCCGAGCGGCCGCATCAAAACCCAAAAGCTGAGACGATATCAATCCCGCGAGCTCAATCCCAATCTGCCGAACATGATGCGGTAGGACCCGCGGACCACGGTGATGACAAGCGATTAATCCCCACAGATCAGCCCCCCGCTGAATTGGAAACGATACCGAAGCACGAACCCCCATGTTACGCAGATAGACGCGATGAGTCTCCGCAACACTTCGAGCGGGACTTACTGAGAGATCAAACTGCTCTCCGCTCCTCTCCTGGTCACCAATCACCGAAACCGGGTCTGCGAAACTGTCGCCGATTGAGCGGACGCGGGAGTTTCGATACATCGCCCGGGCTGACGCCGGGAGATCAGATGCCGGGAATCTCAGGTGGAGATACCGTTCCAGGAACCCCACAGATTCCTCCGCAACTACCTCACCCGACCAATCAGGGAGAAAGCGATAGAGGAGGACCCGATCGAACTCCGTAATATTCGCGAAGGCACGCACCGCTTCCTGCGAAAGAGTGGAGGCATCGCTTGATTCGATTATCGCTGCCTGGTGCCGAGCCACCACCCCCGGGACAACCCTTGTGGCCTCACTCAACTCAATAGTGAGGAGTAGCCAACCCTCGGTTGGCACTTCATCCAGCGAAACTGATACCCAGCGCCCCCGGAAAAAGGTGTCCACCCGGCGAGAACCACCGTCACTATCTTGGTAGCCTCCTTCGCCAAGCGCGCCGAAAAGTTCGTTCAACCCCAAAAACTCGCTCGCCGCACACCCACAGCGGCGTGGCGAAAGCTCCTCGATGAACCGATCGACCTGCGCTGACACCGCCATCACTCGGCGATCATCGGCAGAAATGATAATCACCGCCCCGTGTGGCTGGATGGAGCCGATACGACGAAGGTCAATCTGGTTACACCGGTCAACAAGCTCCGACGAGAACTGCTCCTGCGCAGAATTGACCGGTTGGGAAGTGACGCTCACCGCTCATGTCTCTCTTGGGAGAGCCCCTCAACAATAATGACCCTAGACAGAGGTTACAGAGCTCCTCGTTCCAGAGCTGCTATCCGATCGGCAAGCGGGGGGTGCGTTCTGAACAACGAGATGAAGCCGGACCAGCTGGAACCAGAACCAGATGCAATCTTCATGGCTGCGAGCGCTGGTTGAGCCCCGACCGACTCCTCTTCAGCGGATCCCTCGTAAACTCGCCCAAGCCGCCGCAACGCCGACACCATCTTATTCCGTGAACCACAGAGTTGCGCGCATCCCGCATCGGCCCGAAATTCCCGCTGACGCGAGAACCAGCACACGACGATGCTACCAAGCACCGTCAAAAAAATATCCGCTATAAAAGCGACCATTGAGTATACAAAGGGGCTAAAGTTACCCTCTTCATCCCGGGAGCTAACCGCCTGAGCGACCACGTAGGCGATAACTCTCGCGAGAAATATTGAAAAGGCGTTCACAACTCCCTGGATGAGAGTCAGTGTTACCATATCGCCGTTCTGGATATGCGCTATCTCGTGCCCAATGACCCCCTCGATCTCGTCTCGACTCATTTGACGCAACATACCTGCAGACACCGCCACGAGGGACCGAGACTTTGTCGGACCGGTCGCAAAGGCGTTGACCTCATTTCCCGGATACACTCCAACCTCAGGCATCGCAGGAAGCTTTGCCCGCTGAGCATATTCATGGACCATCTGAACAAGCCAGGACAAATCTCCGGCCCGCTGGGGTTCAATAATAACCACCCCTTGCATCCACTTCGCCATCGTGCGCGATAGCGCGAGCGAAATGAGAGACCCCCCAAAACCCCACACCAGAGCGAAGGCCGCCAAGGCTCCAAGGTCAATACCAGAACGGGTCATGTATGGACGAATACCCAGCAGGTTGATGACCAACGAGAGGGTCAACATCACCATTAGGTTCGTAAGAATGAATAAAAATATCCGCTTTAACATACCATCCCTCAGGATTTAAAACGCAGAACCACCCCCCCAAAGCGGGGCTGCAACCGTTGTCTGTTGGATAATTATATCGCGAGAAGGATTCAAGGGACAACGGCGCTAAGGGGTGATTCCGTGTCTTTAAATCGCAAGAGGGTTTTGAGAGGTCGGTAAACGAGGGAAACGGTCAAAAGCCCCGTCACTCGGGTGTAAACTCTCCTCCCGACAGACGTTTGCGCTTATTCTTGGCCGTGGTGCATCAAACTGGTACTCCCCAACTCCTGACCGAGGCCCCCATCAACACATCCAGACGCCACCTCATTATTGCCCTCACCTTTCTCTGTGCCTCCCTGGGGCTCGGCTACCAGGCGTGGGGGGTGGTTTCTTCTGATTATCGGGAACAGATCATCGTTTCAGGAGTGCTCTCGACCGTACCTCGACCATTCCGGGTCATGAGTGGGGATGAGTGCGTTGGAGTGTTTGCGACGACCTTGAGCGAGGACACAGAGAATTCACACACGCGACGATTTTCAGGAGGTGGTAGTGTAAGGGTGCGGCTTCAGGGACGGGATATCTCCATCGGAGGCTCATATCAACTCGTCTCGAACTCGGTGAACCAGGTCATCCTTATTCAGGCGAACGGCTCAACCGTCGGATTTCGGGCGAGCGCGACAGCGGTAAGCTCCGATGAACAGCGGGGATACCGAAGCTCTCTTACTATATCGAGGGATGACAGGTCTCTCTTTGCTCACACAATCCCGCTTCCGGGCCCACTGACGGTCAGCCACCGCCAAGGGGGATATTTCGATCTTATCGCTCCCTTCCGCTCTTTTTCACGCGAGCAATCATCTCCTCTCTCATTGGCTCACACAATTGTTCCCCCCCGGGTAGAGGAGGGAACCTGTCATCCAACTGGTGCGATAGACCTCGACACGATGGTGCGAAAGATGGTCGCTCCCTCCGATACAACCTCTCTCGGAGCGCTCAAGCTCCCGAGTCTGGCAGACTTCACGAGATTACTGAAGGTGCCGTCATGAACTCATCGCTCACATCACAAACAACAAAATCCTCTTCCCACCCCTTCATTCTTCTTTATCCCTCGTGGTGTTGCTTCCGTTCGATCGCTTCTGCTCGGGGTACTACTCGTAACGACCGGATTCGCGCAACGATTCTGAGCGCCAGCCTCCTCGTTCTTGTGGCCTCAGTTTTTCGCGGAGCGTGGTGGATAGTGACTGAGATGAGCAAGTCTGCTCTCCTGTCCTCGCTCCTCCCCGATGTCATATTCGATCTCTTTCTCCTCTCAATGGTCACCATCGGATGCGTATCAAACCTCGCATCATCCCTCGGGATCCTCTTCTTCGCCGATGACCTCGAGCTGATCCTCGCGTCCCCGATATCAGCCACTCGCTTCTTTATTGGCCGTCTCGGGCGGGTATGGATCCACTGCTCATGGATGCCCCTTATCTTTTGCGTACCCGTCATCGCAGCACTTGGTCTCCATTCTCACGCCCCTCCCCTTTTTTACCTCGCTGCGCTTGTTCTCATCCCCGCAACCCTTCTGATTCCAACCCTCATCGCATCGCTTATCGCCATTCCGATCGCTCTCATCCTTCCCCGATTTGCTCTTAAGGGAACCAAGATCCTCCTCGGTGCATGCGGAGCGGTGCTCCTCTTTCTTGGGTTCCTCATACTTCCCTCGCTCTTCAACGAAGCGACCTCAACAGACCGGGTCATGCGGCTCCTCTATTACATCACCCTTCCTGACGCTCGGTTCCTGCCGATCCGGTGGGTGAGTGCCGTGTTATCAGGTTTAGCCGTTGGATCGCACCACTCTCTCGCCGCATATCTTGTGCTCTTTGCCGCGATCCTCACGGCCGGTGGGTCGCTCTCATTTCTGGTTTACTCGATCGCATATCCTCGGGCCTACGCCCTCACCAAGACCGCATCAAACGTCTCGGAAGCAACATTCTCTCTCGTCCGAATCGTCGAACGGCTTGCACCCCGCGCATCGCCACAGTCCCGCGCGATAATCACCGCCGAGATCGCCTCTATAATCCGCGAGTGGAGCTCCCTTTTTGAAATTGCTCTTCTTGTCGTCCTCGGCTCCGCGTACCTGAGTAATATCAGGTTGTTTGGCGTAGCGACCTCGCTGGCAGGACCAGAGGAGGTCCGAATGACCCGAATACTTTTTGCCCTTAATTTTGGGCTGGGGAGTTTCTTTGGACTTGCATGTGCATCTCGACTTATTTTTCCGAGCATCTCGCGGGACGGACGGTCCGCATGGCTCCTTTACACGAGCCCCGTTACAATTGAAGAGGTAGTGAGAGCAAAAGCCCGACTCTGGTCACTGATTCTCGGCAGCATGATCAGCACCTTCCTCTCATTAAGCACCTACCTGACCACCGGCTCGGTCCAGGTCTCGATCATAACCGCGCTTTTTGGGATCGTGCTTGCTCGCGGCATCACGAGTATCGCCGTTGGCTTCGGCGGCGAGTATGCCACGTTCACGTGGGAGCACCTCTCGCAGCTCGCGGGAAGTCTCGGAAGTTTTCTCTCTATGATAACGGGAGCCGCCTATACTGCGTGCTGTCTTGCGCTCGTTGTCGGAACGCTTCTTATATCGCCGAGGACGGCTGCTCTATTCGGCTCTTACTCGACCATCCTTCTGCCAGCAATCGCTCTCGCCATCATGTGGCTCTTCAGTCGACGCCTGTCAGATTACCTTCTGAGCCGCGCGTGCCGGTGCCTGGCTCGCGACCTGAAATAGGAATCCATTCCAACCTAAAAAAAACCTCACCACGCTGTTCGCTGTGAAAATCCCTGTCGAATGAGTGGTGCCCAAGAGAGGACTCGAACCTCCATGGACTTGCGTCCGCCAGCCCCTCAAGCTGGTGTGTCTACCAATTCCACCACCTGGGCTCATCGACAACTCAGGGCAATCTTTTACCCCAGAACCGAACCAAGAGCAAGGGCCGCGCTAATAATTCAAAGCGGTCAGTCTCCACCCCCGGCCCGCAGCCGCGCAGGAACAACATCAAAAGCCATTAGCTCCTCGATCGTCTCACGACGGACAATAACATCACTCGTATCCCCGGATACCATCACTATGGCCGGCCGCGGCGTTCGATTGTAGTTCGATGATTGGCTGTAGTTATAGGCTCCTGTTGTCGCCACCACTATAATGTCTCCCTGATCCACCCGAGGGACAACCACGTCCTTTGCGAGGATATCGCCCGTTTCACAGTGTTTTCCCGCTATCGTGACCACCTCCCCCTGCGAATCGAGAGCCCGCCCTGCGTGATAGACCGCGTGCTTGGACTTGTACGTGACCGGGCGAGGGTTATCAGACATCCCACCATCGACGGCTACATATCGTCGGACTCCGGGGATATCCTTGATACTGCCAACCGTGTACGCGGTCACCATTGCGGGCGCCACTATCGCTCGACCGGGCTCAACTACTAACAGTGGTAGTTCATGGCCAGCACCCCGACACCCTGCGACTACCTCATCCACAATTAGCCGCACATATTCAGCGATCGAAGGTGGTCGCTCACCGCTCAGGTACGATACCCCGAGACCTCCTCCGATATTGAGCTCCCGAACTGCCCGACACGCTCCCTTCGCTCGCGCAAACAGGTCCACCATCACTCGGGCACCCTGTCGGAACGGCTCAAGGGTTAAGAGCTGCGATCCCAGGTGGGCATGAATACCGATAAAATCAAACCGATCATGAGACGCAAGCTCCCGGAACAAACGCTCTTCATCAGAGAGGCAAAAACCGAACTTACTATCACGTTGGCCGGTACGAACTTCTTCGTACGTATGGCTTTCGACTTCAGGGGTCATCCGGGGCATCACCCGCACCCGGGCGTGAGGATTCTCCTCGAGAATACCCCGCAGCAGCTCGATCTCGTACCAATTGTCCACGATTATCACGCATCCGTTGAGCACACCCCGCTCAAGCTCACTCCGGTTTTTATTATTACCGTGAAGATACACCATGCCACCCGGCGCACCAGATGCCAGGGCCGTCACCAGCTCACCCTCTGATACGACATCGAGCCCAAGCCCCTCGTGTATCGCGACCGCGCACACCGCTTGCGTACACAGCGATTTGGTCGCAAGAAGCACCCGCGCATTCCCCGGATATTCTCGCGCCAGCGATTCAACAAATTCCCGACACGCCCATCGGAGGTGATCCTCATCGAGGATATAAAGAGGCGATCCGTGCCTCTCCACCAACTGCCGCACCGTAAAACCTCCGATGCACAGCTCACCATCGCGCACCGAGGCGGAGCACGGAAGGATCGTCTGGTTCGGAGAAAGGATCTCCGCGGCAAATAGATTCGGGTCGAGTGTGGGCCGTCCGTTGGTAACCATGTGATCTCGGAGATGTAAATCGTTCGCAAGAAAAAAAGGAATACTCCATGCTCTCGGTAACTCCTCCCTACTGGAGGAGCCCCACTAGGAAGACGAGGAATTGAACCGCGGCAATCTTCATCACTAGTGCTACCGGATAGGCCGTCGCATAGCTCACCATCGGAACCGTCGAATCAACCGTGTTCGCCATGACGCCGAGCGCCGGGGTAGACGTCATCGCCCCACACAATCCTCCTAAGGTCTCAAGAGGCCGCATCCGCATCACCAGTCGCGCAACGAGATATCCGATACAGAGAGGAGTAACTGATGTCAAGATCGCAACTACGAAGAGGATAAATCCGTATTGCTGAACAATACTCACGAATGAGCCTCCCGCCTGAACCCCCGCCTCAGCAAGAAAGAGCACCAGACCGATCTCTCGCAAAACCTGCTGTGCAGCGAGCGGAACTCGCGCTGCAATGCGCCCGATGCGGCCGAAATGACCAAGTATCAACGCAACTAGCAGGGTTCCACCGGCAAGGCCAAGATGGATCGGCTGCGTCCCCGGCAAACTAAACGGAATCAACCCTACGAATATACCGAAAAGAACTCCTCCCGCCAAAGAATAGAGGTCGGTCTCCTGCAGAGCTTTCTCTCTGTGCCCAACGAAACGTGAGAACTCCGACAACGCCTCCTGACTCGCCACCACCGTTATCTGATCAGCATACTCCAAAGAGGTCGAACTGACTGGGACAAACTCTCCTCCCATGCGCCGGATTCGGGTAATCAAAACCGAATGAGTGCGAAAGAGATCGAGCTCCGCAAGGGTTTTTCCTACAACCTGAGGCGAGGTAACCACAAAGGTATCACGGGTACTCACTAATTCATCGTCGTGCCATCCGTGCGCATCGAACTCTTCGCCGAAGAAATTGATAACAGAGGTCGAATTCCTCTCATCACCGACCACAAGCAAAACCTGCCCTTCCTCGAACACACAATCGCGGGTAATCGGGATAAGCTTCCCTTCCACCATCCGCCTCGTGATCCGGAATCCTAGGCTCGACATTATCTCCGCGTGGGGGCTGATAATCGCTTTTCCAAACAAAGCTGGATTCTTTACCTTGACCCCAAGACGCACGATATGACGCTCAGATCGACCTGTGTCACCTCCTTCTTCCGCTAGATTCAACCTCAGCAATCGGGGCAAAAGCTGCACAAACAGAACTATTCCCAACACTCCCGCTGGATAGGCTACCCCGTACCCAACTGAAATTAGCGATTTAGTCCCCGCGACGGAATCAAGCGCCGCTGCTAGCGCCGGGGTGCTTGTGAGAGAGCCCGCAAAAATACCCGCTGCTAGCTCAACAGGGATACCAACGATTGAGGCAGCTATCCCAACTGTCAACACAGCCCCCAACACAACAACGACCGTCATCTGGGCTAGCTGCTTCCCCGACCGAGCGAAGGATGAAAAGAACGAGGGACCCGCGCCAATGCCCACGCTGTAAATAAAAAGAACCAAACCCAGGGAACCAACACCCGCCGGGACCGTGTAACCCAGATGGCCCAAAAGAAGGGCCGAGAAGATTACTCCCGACGAGCCGAGCGAGAGCTTACCAACCTCAATTCGACCGATCAGCAATCCTGCACCAATAACGGCAAAGAGCGCAAATAGATCATTTTGGAGGAGAATCTGTATTGTCGATGGAGCGTGTGAGGATACAGACGCCGTTCCATCTCCCCCTCCCGATACTGCTCCGTGTAACTGACCCGTCGCTATCGCAAATTCAGGTATCCCGAGGATGGCACCGATGGTGCAGAGACATATCAGGGCAAAAAACATCAATTCCCGCGGCTTAGCTGTAACTTTATTCATAGAGAAACGCCGCGAGTGAGCAGGTAATAAATTCATAACAAAAGTGGGGCCCCAGTCACAACACATTTGAAACCGCAGTAAGTTCACCACTGCCGAAAGTATACGCCAGATTGGGTTATCTAGCCAAAACTTCCCCTATTTTTTATGAATAATTACCCATTTATTCCAACCTCTGCTGACCGATTGTGGACACTGTGGTAGGATATTGGAGCAGTTGACGGCCGTTCATTCCCTCGCCTTCTCCCCCTCTTTCTTGTCCGCACCCGTAAGCCGACTATCAGGGTATTTCGCTCACCGTTGCATCGTACCTTTTTGTTTCAAGATGTGATCGCTATGGCCTCATATTCCCCTTTTCAACTCCTCATCCACGGAGGTGCTGGCCAAATCCTCCAAAAGGAGGATTACACTGAAAGCATAGCCACCATCCTCTCGGCTGGGCGTTCCCTCCTTGCTGATGGTGCGCCAGCTATCTCCGTCGTTGAGCGCTGCGTACAACTCCTAGAGGACGACCCGCTTTTCAATGCAGGGAGGGGCTCAGTTCTGAATAGTAAGGGAGGTATCGAGATGGATGCTGCGATCATGGAGGGGAACCTCCTCGCGGCAGGCTCAGTAGCAGGAATTTGGGGAGTAAAAAATCCAGTATCGCTCGCGCGACGAGTGATGGAGGAAACTGAGCACGTCATGCTCATCGGCGAAGGTGCTGTCGAGTTCGCCAGACTGATAGGGGCTCCATTTGAAGAGGATGATTATTTCCTGACTGAGCGTCGAATTGAGCAATGGCATCGAGCAAAAAAGGCAAATCAAACCGCCCTTGATCACGACGATCCAACCCCAACTCGGCCCAGCTCACACAGCGACCGAAAGTTCGGCACCGTGGGCGCGGTTGCCCGCGATAGCTCGGGCAATCTTGCTGCGGCGACCTCAACAGGAGGGATTACGAACAAGCAGTTCGGTCGAGTGGGTGATTCTCCGATCATTGGTGCGGGGGTTTTCGCCGATAACGAAACATGTGCCGTATCTGCCACCGGCCACGGCGAAGGATTTCTCCGAACCACCATCGCCAAGCGTATTGCGGAGTATATTGCCTATCAAGGGCGGGACGCGCAGGCAGCAGCAGATGCTGCCATAGCTCATTTGAAGGCACGGGTAGGGGGAGTCGGGGGGGTTATAGTAATTGACAGAGCTGGCCACTGGGGGAGTAGCTTTTCCTCTGCAGCGATGATTCACGGGCGGGCTGATGCGGATGGAATAGTGGTCATGACCTAGGCTAATTATTTTCCAATTCAACTTGTTTTTGCTCCAAGTTTGTTTTACGGTTCCGGGCGTTTAACGGGTTACCGACCACGAGGGCACAACCCATCACATCATCGGTGCGTGTCCGCGAGATTATGAGTCCGACCAATAAACGTTCGGACAAACGGTGCCCTTCCGAGCAACGGAGTTACTGTGGTACCCACGCCAGAATCTGCGCGGCATGACGATTCCCCTCGCCTTCCGTCCCTGACCCCCTCTCAGATCGATGCTTTTGGTGCGACGCATACGATGCAACGTTATGACGCTATCAGGGCTGACATTGTTGAAGGGCTTCGCTGTGATGCTCCTCGGGGAAGTGCCGCTCAAAGGGGCCATATAACGGTCTCAGCTCCATCACAATCGACGATTGCGGACATCCTACCGGTGCGCCAGTTCGAGCCACAGATAAGAGAGCTTCTGGAGGCAAACGATATCGTCATTCTCACCTCCGAGACCGGCTCGGGCAAAACCACGCAAATACCGCAAATCCTTGGAGAACTAGGTCTATCTGTTCTCGTTACTCAGCCTCGACGGGTGACAACCACGAGCGCCGCCGAACGAGTTGCTGAGGAGATGGGGGAACTACTGGGCGGCACCGTGGGCTTCGCCCATGGGCTTGAAAAAAATTACTCAGCTGCTGACACACGGATCCTCTTCTGTACCGATGGATACGAGCTCGTCCGCGAGCTCTCAGCCGGGCGCGATAAACGAAAGTTCGATGTCCTCGTCCTCGACGAGATTCACGAGATGAACTCGAATATGGTGCTGCTACTGGCGCTCGCTCGTGAGTATGTACAAGAGCATCCGGGGACTAAGTTGATGGTGATGTCGGCGACGATGAATGCAGACACAATCGCAGCCTATATGGGATACGATGGAGCGCCGGCACCCGTCTTAGAAATTCCAGGAAGAACCTTTCCGGTTGCAGTCGCCGAGCCGATTGCATCCGAGAAGCTCGACCTCTATGCCCGAATTGAAGCGGAGATAACATTCCGAGTTTCCCAACAGGAAGAGCTACTGGTGTTTCTGCCAGGCAAGCGAGAAATTGAAAGAATGAGTGCCAATCTCCGAAAAATGGGGCTGGAAGCAGCTATCATTCCGTTTCACAGCGAGCTATCGCGCGAGGCGCTCGATGAAGCATTCATCAATAGGGGCCAGCCTCGGGTAATTCTTGCGACCAATATAGCCCAAACAGGTCTCACTCTCTCGGTAGATACCGTCATCGATAGTGGCCTTGAGCGAAGCATCTCCCAGATTTATAACGATAATGCGCTTGACGTCTCCGAGATATCTCAGTTCGACGTCGCTCAACGCATGGGACGCGTTGGGCGCGATAAACCGGGTGCATATGTGTATCTGGGAATCACGCCGATTGACCAGCTTCCGGCTGAGCCCACCCCGGATCTACTGCGCAGCTCGATCGACTCACTCGTTCTGAGATTGCTTCACGCTGGCCGTCCGATTGAGACGATGAATCTCCTCCATCAACCGACTGAAGAGCAGGTTCGGGTAAGCTATCAGCGGCTCGCTGAACTGGGGATTATTCATAATCACCGCGGCCAACACTCCATCACCAAGCTCGGGAAGCAGGTCGTCAAGCTTCCCGTTGATGTTCGTGCTGGAATTATGATTTCCGAGGCACTTCGACGAGAAGGCGAGTTCCCAGGAATTACTCGCGAAGTTATCGACATCGTCGCGGTTCTCGAGACGGGCAGTATGACTGATCCGCGAATGGAAAGAGAGTGGAAGAAGTTGTTCCGAGGGGAGGATCGTTCTGATCTCCTGGGGCAACTTGCCATCTTTCATGAGGCTGAAGGGAGAGCTCACTACTGGTATATTAATCACGGAGTCAAAGAGCGGCAGATCGAGAGAGCTGTCTCCGTTCGACAGCTACTCCTGGACCGAATTGAACTTTCTGAGGAGACCACCGGGCCACACCATGGAGTTCCGATGGGCTGGGAGTCCAGTTACCGCCGACAGGTGCTCGAATGCGTGTGGAGTGGGATGATTGATTCCGCGTTCCGACGGGTTCGGGATGGATGGACCAACGGCTCAGGAGTTCGGCAACTGCCGAGAGATTCAGTCCTCAAAGAGGCCAAACTAGTCGTCGGTGCGCCCTTCGGAATCGGAAATGGAAGTACCCCCGATGAATCCGAGATGCAGCACTTCGTCTTTTCAGCGACAGAGATAGACCCGAGCTGGTATAAAAACCATTTCGGACATCTCCCGGAAAGGAAACAAAGACTCGCTCAAGGGCTATCGAGTCAGGCGCACGAGGACCGGAAGCATCGCCACCATGACCGCGACCGATCATCAAAGTTGGGTAAGCAGGGAAGGCGTCGCGACCATCACGATGGCAGATCACGACATTAAAGACGCCTGCAAAATCGCTCTACGAGAGGAAATCCTCCAACGCATGGTGGGGATTTTGTTCCCCTACAAATCTCCGCTCCCACTCGCTCGTACACAGCAGAACGACTCGTCCTGCCTTATCGAGAGCAAGATATGAGCCTTGGGTTTTGCGCAACGTCGCAGGGTCACCTTTGAGATATGAGCTAAACTTGTAGGGCAAAAAGTCGATACCAACCGTGACACCATACTCTTCGCGGAGCCGATATTCGAGCACCTCAAACTGCAACTTCCCCACAGCCGCAACAAAAGGCGGATCGCTTGGATGTTGCCACGACCGCATGATCTGGATCGCCCCCTCATTACTGAGCTGATCAAGCCCTTTCTCGAATGCTTTGAGCCTTAGGACATCTTTGGGCCGCACTTGGGCCATTACTTCGGGAGGAAACTGTGGCATCGGGAGAAAATTAAAATCGCGCTGCACTGAGATCGTATCACCGATCGCATACAGTCCCGGATTAATCACCCCCACAATGTCTCCCGGATAGGCATCTTCAACAGTATCCCGATCCTGGGCGACCATCGAGTATGACCGAGCAAGTCGCACTTCCTTACCCGTCCTATGATGTTTGACCACCATGTCTCGTTCAAATCGACCGGAGCATACCCGCACGAATGCCATACTGTCGCGATGGCGCGGATTCATATTTGCCTGAATCTTGAACACGTATCCAGAAAACGGTGTGGTGACCGGGTCAATTACCTCTGGATTACCAGCACTTCCCGTTGCCTGATACGCCCTCGGCGAGGGGGCGAGATCGAGAAAAGCATCAAAGAAAGGCTCGACTCCGTAATTGGTCAACGCCGAACCAAAAAAGACCGGTGTCATCTCTCCTGCGAGAAACTGATCACGGTCAAAGCTATTTCCCGCAATGTCAAGAAGCTCAAGCTCTTCCCGAAGCTGCGCGGTGACCGGACCATCGACCCAACGCTCAACGTCACCGAGCGGCACCTCGTTCACCCCCGCTTTCAGTGTCCCCCCCTTCTCGGAACGCTCAAAAAGCACCGCTACATCGCGGGCTCGGTCAACAACCCCCGCAAACTCACGCCCATAGCCGATGGGCCAATTACGGGGGGAGGATTGAATACCAAGGACCGATTCGACCTCATGGAGAAGGTCGAGCATCTCGCGCGACGGAAGATCGAGCTTGTTGATAAAGGTAAGGATTGGGATCGAACGCATCCGACATACCGTAAAGAGCTTCTTGGTTTGCTCTTCGACCCCTTTAGCAGCATCGATAACCATGATAGCGCTGTCAGCAGCCGTCAAGGTACGATAGGTGTCTTCGCTGAAATCCTGATGACCCGGGGTGTCAAGGACATTAATAATCCGTCCTTTGTAAGGGAACTGCATCGCGGATGCGGTAATTGAGATACCGCGCTCTTGCTCCATACCCATCCAGTCGGAGCTCGTCGCCTTACTACCCTTACGTCCTCGAACCATTCCGGCGGTTCTCACCATGCCCGAATAGAGGAGCAGCTTCTCAGTAAGCGTCGTTTTGCCCGCATCGGGGTGGCTAATGATCGCAAATGTGCGACGATTCCCTACCTCGGCAGCTAGCCGTTGTGCATCGCTTACGGAATAACCTTCACTTCTCTGATTCATGGCACTACAAAAGGAAAAAACAACGATTTGATGCCACCCCGGCGGCGTATCGACCACTATTAACCCTAATTCCAGCTATCTTTTGTCGAGTGGCCCCTCATGTAAAGAGAGTCGCTGGGATGACCATTCGCTGACTCCCCTCATCGCATCAACCTCAATCTCAACCAATAATCGAGGATCAACAAGCCGTACCACCTGCACAATCGAGCTAGCCGGGCGAACGGCCTCAAATACTTCGTGGTGAGCCCGAGCATATTCGCCGAAATCAGCGAGATTGGTGACCATTAAGCGGGTCCGAACGACATCGGTAAGCGCAAAACCTGACCCCGCAAGAATCTTTTTGACCTGCTCCAGGGCAAATCTGGTTTGTGCGTACGAGCTGCTTCCTCCAACAACATCACCCGATGCCACTTGAGCTGTCGTTCCTGATATCGCAAGGGTATTACCTATCTGGACCGCCCGAGAGAACCCACGGAGAGGCTCCCAGGGTGAGCCTGAAGCATAGTTGATTCTTTCCGTCATTGTTCATCTCCAAAGAGATTCAGATTAACCACCCTATCCGTGCCCATACACTCTCGCACCCCTTAAGATTTACCCCTCAGCGAGTTCTCGTGCCACACGCTCCTGTTCCTCTGAGAGTTGGAATCTATAGCGCAACTGCGTGGCAAACCTACGTTCGGAGCGGGCAATCTCTCCATCTGCCATGACGATGCGCCAGCAAACACTAAGAAGCAGCAATCGTTGATCGGGAGAATACGTCTGATTGAGGAGAGCGAATACCTCATTGAGATTTTCCCCCTGCTTTGTTTGATCGGCTACCCGCCTCAGGAGGGCGGGAATCTGCTCCTCACTTTCAGCGAAATAGGTCATGACAACGTCCATGATAGCGCCGGCCTCTTCATCGGCAATATCAGAATCCGAGCGGGTTATCTCAATAAGGAGCCTCACCACCGCCTCCAGCACCTCCTGGCCAACCGGCCTTCCCGCATGATCAACTGCTATCGAATCAATGACCGGTTTGCGGCCAAAAAGTGATTTTATCAATTTGAGCATGACTCCTCAGCGAAGATATCAAGGGAGCAGAAGGCCACTAGTATAGAGGCACCCAAAATAGAAGAACACCTTCTCCCCAGCGTCCCTTATCTCTCGAGGCTGTGCAAGTAAATTATCCCAAAAAGGAGACGGGGCATTCAAGAAACAGCTATCAAGCACCTATCTCCTATCTTCTGATTGTCCTCTTTTTCCTAATCGCAGAACATAGCCATGTTCCTCCTCTCATGTCGGAGATTTTTCTGATGAGCCTGCCCTCTCTTAATCGCGTCCCCTCTGGCCCCACGATTCTCCTAGTCGAAGACGAAGTGCTCGTTGCAACCGAACTGCGCTACGCTCTTGAATCTGAGGGATTCATCGTATCGGGGACCTCATCATCTGCTGCTGAGGCGATCGAGAGCTGTCTCGCGCGACGACCCGATATCGCGGTCGTTGATATTCGTCTCAAGGGGAATATCGATGGTATCGACACCGCGAGCGCTCTTCGTAATCAATTCAGCATCCCGATAATTTTTCTGACTGCCCACGCTGCTCACGAAGACCTAGAGCGTGCTGAAAAGGTTGAGCCCGTTGGATTTGTAATGAAGCCAGTGGTATTTCCTGAGCTCGTCGCAAGTCTCAAGCTCGGGATAGTTAAACATGAGGCTGAGCGTAAACTCCGGGCGAGTGAACGCCGACTCTCCACTATCCTCAGATGTCTCTCCGATGCGGTTATCGTAGTTAACAATAGAGGCACCGTAAATTTTATCAATCAAGCAGGCCTACGCCTGCTCAACACGGAATCCGAACAAATTCTGGGTAAGCTGCTCTCAGAGGTCATATCGGTAGTCCATCCTCACGAGCGACACTCTGTCATTCCCGATCTCCATTACTCATCCAACCAAGACCCCGACACCCTGAGTGGCGGCCTCTTACCACAGACCGGCTTACTTCTTCATCAGAGGGAGGAAATACCGGTTGAAATCCAGTCTGCTCCAATGCTTGATGAAGAGGGGGGAGTGGTGGGTGGCATTCTTGTCGTCAGAGATATTTCTGAACAGATTCGGGTCGATGCTATTAGACTTCAACTCGAGGAACGACTCTTCCAGGCACAAAAAATGGAATCCCTCGGGCAGCTTGCCGGGGGTATTGCCCATGATTTCAATAACCTCCTTACTGCGATACTCGGAAATATCAATCTACTAAAACATCAGGCACTCCCGTCTCACGACAAACTTCTTAGCGCGACCGAGCAGGCCTGTTCTCGCGCAGCGGAATTGGTCAGACAACTGCTTTCTTTCGGTCGTGGCGAATCGGACGGACATTCTGATTCTGAGGGCAATCGACCAATCGACATTACTTCCATCCTTAGCGAGGTTGTTGAGGTTGTTGAAGCCGCGTCACCAACTCCGGTGTCAATCGACACGAGAATCAGGAATCCCATCCCGATGCTCATGGGCAATTCATCACAGGTTTATCAACTCATCATGAATCTCTGCATGAATGCGCGCGATGCTGTCCTGGAGTCGCGAGAATTGAATAGAAACAATCTCACCGCGCAGCGACCCGATATCCTTATATCACTCTCTCGCAAAAAAATACCGAATCATCTTCGAGCTACCATCGCTGGGGAGACCTCCGAGGTAGTAGAGCTTCGTGTGAGCGATTCCGGTATCGGTATGACTGAAGAGACGAAGCGTCGAATATTCGAGCCCTTTTTCACGACAAAACCGGTCGGAAAGGGCACTGGCCTCGGACTAGCTACCGTCTACGGTATCGTTCGAAGACTCGGAGGAGCCATAGAGGTTGATTCTCAGATCGGTTCCGGTTCAACTTTTCGGGTACTCCTTCCCGCCCCGGCAGAGACTCGGCATACGGCAATCTCCCTCTCGTCAATCGCAGCCTCTTTCCGGGGTTCAGGCACCCTTCTTGTCGTCGATGGCGATCCGGTTGTCCGGGATATCATCGGAGCGATGTTCAGTGAACTTGGGTATGGAACTCTTACCGCTGCATCAGCGAGCGAACTATTCGCCATTTTAGCAAAGGGTCAGAATGTCTCCGCAATCGTTTGCTCGGCGGATCTTCCGGATAGCACCAACAATCAGCTCCTTGAAGCTCTTCATCTCCAAAGCCCTCACATCCCCGTAATCATGATCATCGATCGTGGTGCGCCCTCTCGCGACCTTGCCAAACTATCTCAAGTTTCCATCCTTCAAAAACCCTATAAGCTACACGACCTCGCTCGCGAAGTTTCTTCCGTCGTATCAGCTCGCATGATTGGGGGGAACCAGCCCCTTCAAACGACATCATAAACGAATACAACTTCCTTCCTGAGCTCTGTCGAAAGGGAGTGATAAACCGGGCAATTGAGGGCCGCACGCTCGAGCAATTGCCTCTGTTCAGGGAGGAGGAATCCTGGGAGATGAATCTCAGCGGAGATAACTGCAATTCGACGAGGAAGGTCGCTGGCCATCGTCTTTTCAAATGAGTACCAACTTCCTGAGAGTTCCAAACCGTTGCGATCGGCCACAATCCCCATCACGGTCATCATGCAGGTGACGAGAGAGACCGTGCAGAGATCAGTTGGAGAGAAGGTCGACCCATCGCCATTATTATCCTTCGGTGCTACCGTCATGAGTCGACTCCCTGAGTCGCTATGCTCAACCTCACACCGTTTCTCTCCCCGATACCATCCCCGAAACTTCGCCATTTTCCTATTCCCTCGATTCAACATTCAGGAAAAGGGTCTCGTGCCACTTTTGGACTTATCTGCACGAGAGGCCCTTTGACAGTCCTAATCATCAATTCGCGTGTCGAAAAGCGCCCTATCGGCACTCTCCTCTCCGGCAACCAATCCCCGACGGTATTGCGTGTAAGCTGACTGAACGAAAAGATAATAATCGAGTGATGCCTCTTTGGCCGACCGGACGTTCGGTATCATTTGAGACCGACGATTGATAACACGTGCTGTACCTCCGCCTGTTGAGATTACCGCTTTCGTCCTCCAGGTCATCTCCGAGAACTGGACGGCCGCTAGGGGGTCGAGAAAGAAATTAAATACTTCCCCGACAGAATCACGAAAATTAGATGGCCCAATGATCGGAAGGACTATGTAAGGCCCCTCTGGGATTCCCAACCTCCCGAAGGCAACCCCAGTATCAGTAGCTCTTCGCTCCAATCCATAATCATGCGCGACATCGAAAAATCCCAGGAAACCGATTGTCGTATTGACCGCAAACCGAGCCGTATCTAACCACGCCCGCTCACCATCGAGCGCAATCAAATCGCTAAAGAGGTAGATTGGAAATCGCAGCGTATCAAAAAAATGGCCTAGATCCTCCTGAATGATATCCGGTACTAAGGCATCGTAGCCTTTCGCAACTGGCTCAAGAAGATAAACATCCAGGGTATCGTTGAACCAAAATACTCCACGATTGACCCGCTCAATCGGATCCGAAACCTCGAGGGGCGCTGATTCGCCGTCACCGAACTCGTCGTCAACTAACCCGACCTCTTCGACTCCTCCGCTACCCCGGCCGGGAGACAGATCCTGAGCACCAGAATCAGCAATCGCTGCCTGAGGAAGCCATTGAAGCGTAAGTGCTGTTACAACAACGATAGAAAGTATCCGCATCCCCTGAGTTTGCATCGCCCCCTCCTTCAATCCTCTCAGATGTCCCCCCAGTCACAAAATCTCGTGCAAGGTAGTTACAGGGTATCTTGAATCGCGGGTCAAGACCAACCCTCCAAGATTGCGGTCATTTGTATCAAACTTGTCTCCACACCCATTAAATAAGTCAGCGTTATGAAAAAAAATCTGCTCACCTTGTATCATCCTCGCTCTTTGGCCATTCCGCAAATGTGGGCTTAAATCTATCGATAGCCCTCCTAACATATTGATACTAATCCACTTATTCGACCTGCTCTTTTTGAGAATAATGGATTTTTTTTGAGTTCAAAATGAAACTAGTTCTCAAAACTTTAGTTAGATTAAAGTTATCTTGATTCTTATCACATCTCCTCTGGTTGCCGAGGGATCAAAGTACCTAAAATTAGGGCAATCGGAATCTTCCCGGCCCGATGAGTCCGAATAAATCTCCCGATTGGAGGCGATAAAGGACCTAGTAGACCTGCTGTTCGATATGTACCAAATGCTTAATGAGCCATCCCAATCGGAATAATAAGGGGTGACTCTACAAACTCGATAGACTTCGATATGGCTCAATTAGGTTCACTCCCCCGACCAGATTGCTCTCTGAGCCCGACCGCATCACTGGTTTGGCATCAGAGACTAGAGAGAATCTCGTTTTCTTGGCGAGAATCAGGGCCACTGTCAGAGAGTAAGCCGGTTGACAGAGAGGCGAGCGATTTCCTTCAAAGGTCCTTCCAGGCCACCATACAATCTTTCACCGAATTACTCGGTAATGGGGAATCTCCGGAGAATAGCTACGCAACGATTTTCGCCAAAATAAGCGCCTCTCTACCAGAAAACTCGTTCGTTCGAGACACCCTGAACGACGCGCTTACGGTTTCAGTTGCCCTAAATTTTCTCCGGCAAGAGGCTCAAGAAATAATCGAAGGTTTCAATAGGGATGCTCGTGAGAGGCTGGTGGATCCTCTCCTCTTAGCCGGGGAAAAAATAATCTCTACCATGGAAGTGGCAGACAAACTTTCACTCGATGAGTTTGATGAGTATGTGATGAAACCGATGACTTCCTTCTTCTCTCTTGCGGAGAATCACGGAGAACAAGTTCTTCAGTGCGCTCGGAATGAGGCCCGCTCGTTTGTCGACAATTCGATCGAAATTATCGAGCGCACATCATCGTTTGTTGTCTTACCTGTCTCGAATCAGGCTCTTACCATGATTGTCGAGGCGGTAGAAAGTTCAAGGAGAAACGTCGCCGTTAAGCTATCAGAGGCGGCGCTCCATCATCAGAAGTTCATTGAGGATACTTCGAAAACACTTGAGGGTATGATATTTGCCGATGAAATATCGATTCACGAAACGGGGGCAGGCCCCCGATACTCAAGCAGTTTTTAAAAATCATTAAAGTCTTTTTGCAATTTTGTCGTATGAAGGGGTGCTACCCGAAAGGAACGCACCTTAGATGCTTCGACTCCTTTTTGCTATTTTTTCACTATTCCTTGCGCATCCATCAAATGTGGCGCGCGGAGAACCTTTATGCGGGCCCGAACGGAAAATTCCCTTTGATGACGATAATCCCAACCTTCCCCCGAAAAGGGAATTCTCATTGGTGGGCGCCGGTGAGGCTTTTGATCCGATAATCGACGCTCTTTATTCCGGTTATCGATGGCCGGTTGGCACCACCACACTAACCTTTAGCTTTCACGTGGATTCGGGCCTCTCGGCCCTCTCGGATGCGACTAAGGATAATTATCGTCGGGTCTTCCTCGATGTGAGCCGGTTTATTCAGATTGATTTCGGAGAAACGAGCTCGGGCGATATCCGTATCGTTCGTTCAACACTACCGAACTACGCGTATGCTTACTATCCCAGCGGTGGACCGGACGACGGGGATATTTACCTCCTCCATTCCTATGATTCGCCCTCCCAGGGAACGAACAGCTTTCAAAAAAGTTATGGCAGCCATGGATTCACCGCACTCATTCATGAGCTAGGCCATGCCCTGGGTCTCAAACACTCGTTCGAAGCCCCGGCATTGGCCACAACCGACGATCACCAGACAAATACGTCGATGACCTATACCTTCGACCTCGACGAACCTGGAACCTTTATGCGGTATGACATAAAAACTCTGCAGTATTTATACGGAGCACGTTCTTATAACGACGGAAACGACACTTATACGTTCAGTAATCGACTCGACACCTACACCGAAAACGGAAGGGAAATTTTCTACACCGACCCATATAGCGCTTTCAAAAATATCTTGTGGGACTCCGGGGGAATAGATGTTATCGATATCTCGGCGATTCCTCTGGGCACAGCAACCCGGGTCGACCTGCGCGATGGGGGGGCAGTTTCACTTGCAGCAGCCTATCTCCCCTCAGGCAATCAGATCGAATCAGGAACAACCCTCGCCTACGGCGTCGTGATCGAAGATGTCGTTCTTTCCCCCGGAAACGATACAATCTATCTAAATGACGAAGCAAATACTGTCCGAGGGTATAAGGTTGGCTTGCCGAATGGAAACGATTCGATCTGGGGAGCAACCTCCGCTGACAGTGTAGACATTAGAGAATTTTCCAGTCAGGACATTTCGATTCAAACAGGAACAACCGATCAGGTGATTCAACTGAACGGTAATGGTTCAATAACCCTAAAAAATGTCGTCGGAGGAAACGAACCGACCATATTTACCTCTGAATCTGCGACCGCTACTCCGAGCCCTGAACCTACCGCCACTCAGACCCCGACTCCCACTGCCACTCCGACGGCCACCCCTACGACCACAAGAACTCCGACACCCACCCCCACTGCGACGGCAACCACTCCGCCAACCATCACTCCGACCCCCAGTCCGACAGCCACGACGACTCCGACCCCCACCCTCACACCAGAACCCCCATCCCTCACCATCGCTGACCAACGCCGATTTGAGGGTAATTCGGGCATAAAATCGTGGGCCTTTCATCTGCGGTTGAGCAACCCTTATCATCTGCCCGTCAGAATCTCTTACTCGACGAAAGCAACCTCCGCATCTCAAGGGCGCGATTTCATACCGACGAAGGGACTGCTCGTGGTCCCCCCCGGAGAAACTCGGGCAGCCATAACGGTGAAGGTTCGCGGAGACCGGATCCCCGAGAGCAACGAAACTTTTAGGGTCGTGCTGACCAATGTCCGAAATGTAAGCAGCTGGCGAATGGCAGCCTTCGGAACCATAGTGAACGACGACCGGCCCTCCAGATAACAGCGCTCGGCAACCAGCGCACGATCGGGCTCCCGGATTTCCTCGAGGGCAAGGATATAAGGATAAGAGGGGAGCCTCCCGAGGATAAAAGGAGCGCTCGAGAAATGGACCCAAGCGGGATCGAACCGCTGACCTCCACACTGCCAGTGTGGCGCTCTCCCAGCTGAGCTATGGGCCCTGACGTCTGCTCAACTCTAAGTCACTCGCCCCGCAAAGTACAGATCTCACCCTCGTTTTTTCACCCCTTTCGGGAGTCGAAGCAGAAATCCGTCCACCCTGTTTACAATTCTCGCCTTTTAGCAGTACCATCCCCCTGTTCGGGCCGTGGCGCAGACTGGTAGCGCGTTCCCTTGGGGTGGGAGAGGTCGGAGGTTCAAATCCTCTCGGCCCGACCAAGTCGTTGTGAGATAGTCGAGGAGGAGGTTTTTTTACAGAGATTTTTTCGAGGTTTTTTGTGGGCCCGTTAAACTCGCGTCCGTGGCGCATCCTCCCGCTTCTCAACCTGCCACATCTCCCACAACTTCACGTACTTCAAAAAAACATAATACCCCTCAAGCGTTGCCATCACGAAACCTGGGAACCCCTCCCGAAATCCCCGCTTTAGAAAGTACCACTTCACCCAGCGAAGAACCGGGTTAAACACCACCCTTGTCAGTGACGAACGCTTTCCTTTTCGGAAATGAGATCGCGCTGCCTGAGAAGCGTAGTTGTTGAGAGTGGTCACTTGATGACTGATATCCCGATAAGTATAGTGGAAAAGCTCCCCTTTGAGCCGCTTGATCGTTCCCTCAACCAGCGCTTTTTCATGCGGGTCTTCTCCTCCCCACGAGGTGGCACTCCGTCGACAGAGCCGAAGGCGGTATTCGGGATACCACCCTCCATTCCGCCACCACTTGCCAAGAAAATTGACGACTCGATTAATCTGATACCCTTGTACTGTGCCATCATCAGAGGCGAGCAACGCCCTCACCTCCCCCTGCAACTCTGGCGAAAGCTCTTCATCCGCATCGAGGTTGAGTACCCACTCCTTCGAGCACATTCCCAAGCCGAACCGTTTCTGCTCGACGTAGCCAGGCCACGGTCGTTGGTGGATAATATCCGTATACTCCCGACAGATATCGAGGGTGCGGTCGGTTGAGCCACTATCGATAATAACAATTTCGTCGCACCATTTGATGCTTTCGAGGCACCGCCGGATATTCCCCTCCTCGTTCTGGCAGACGATAAATGCTGAGATTGTCGATTGATTTGAACCGGTTTTCACCATCTAAGCCCCCTTTTCACTACGCAGCGAGAACCAAGCGCCCCGTTCCCCATCTGCCCTGTACAACACCCCACAGGTAGCCTACCATTACCTTTTACGTTGCCAATACATCTGGGCAACCATCCCCTTCAGAGAACGGGCCATGAATATACTCGGAATCTCAGCTTTCTACCATGACAGCGCCGCTTGCCTCGTTGTTGATGGACAGATCGTTGCAGCAGCTCAAGAGGAGCGATTTACTCGGAAAAAGCACGACTTTAATTTTCCAAAGGAGGCCGCTCAGTTCTGCCTCAAATCGAAGGGGCTGACGGTCGATGCTCTCGATTATGTCGTGTTTTACGATAAGCCAGTGCTCAAGTTCGAGCGCCTCCTCGAGACCTACCTCACCACCGCGCCGAAAGGATTTACCAGCTACGCAAAGGCACTCCCCCTTTGGCTCAAGCATAAACTGTGGATTCCGGACACTATCCGCGATGAGCTCGGCTATAAGGGAGAGATCCTCTTCACCGAGCACCACCAAAGTCATGCCGGGAGTGCATTTTATCCATCCCCTTTTGCTGAAGCCGCGATCCTCACGATTGATGGGGTCGGCGAATGGACAACCAACAGCCTCGGCATCGGCCGCGGTAATGAGTTCTCAATAGTCAAAGAGATTCAGTTCCCGCACTCATTGGGTTTGCTCTATTCAGCGTTCACCTACTTCCTCGGATTCAAGGTAAACTCGGGAGAGTATAAGGTGATGGGGCTGGCACCATACGGTCGTCCCCTCTATACCCAACAGATCCTCGACAATCTCATCGACCTTAAAGAGGACGGCTCGTTCCATCTCAATTTGAAGTACTTCAATTACATGGAAGGACTTCGGATGACGAATGATGCGTTCGCCGACCTTTTTGGAGGCAGCCGTCGGAAGCCGGAATCTCCCCTTACGCAGCGAGAAATGGATCTCGCCCGTTCAATTCAGGAAGTCACCGAGGAGTGTATGTTGCGTCAAGCTCGGTTTCTTCACCGCGAGACCGGGTCGCAGAATCTTTGCCTTGCCGGAGGAGTTGCGCTCAACTGTGTCGGAAACGGGCGGGTGCTCCGCGAGGGCCCATTCAAAAACATCTGGATTCAACCAGCAGCCGGGGATGCCGGAGGGGCACTCGGAGCGGCTCTCTGCGTCTGGTACGGGTATCTTAATAAACCCCGTATCGTCGATGGCACCTACGACCTCCAAAAGCAGTCGCTGCTTGGCCCATCGTTCACAAATGATGAGGTACTCACCAGATTGGCCCACTTCAAACCAGTTTGCCACCTGCTCGAGGGCGATGAACTATACCGGAAAACCGCCGAACTGCTCGCTCAAGAAAAGGTCATCGGATGGTTCCAGGGTCGGATGGAGTTTGGCCCCCGCGCTCTCGGCAATCGGAGTATCATCGGCGATCCCCGTTCTCGATCGATGCAATCGACGATGAATCTCAAGATAAAATATCGTGAGTCGTTCCGACCATTCGCCCCCGCCGTCCTTCTTGAACACGCATCAGGATATTTTGAACTCAAAGGTGAGTCACCCTATATGCTGTTGGTGGCACCCGTCAAAGAGGAGCGCCGTATCCCACTTACCGAGGAGCAATCCGCACTTTTTGGTATCGCCAAACTGAATGTGCCAAAGTCTGACATCCCCGCCGTCACCCATGTGGACTACTCCGCCCGAGTCCAAACCGTTCGTAAAGAGGCACACCCCGTATTCCACCGGCTCCTTGAGGAGTTCTACCACCAGACAGGGTGCCCAGTCCTCGTCAATACCAGCTTCAATGTTCGCGGCGAGCCCATCGTTTGCGCTCCTGAACATGCTTATCAGTGCTTCATGCGATGCCAGATGGATTATCTGGTCATCAACAATTATTTATTTGCAAAAGAGGAGCAGCCCCAGTGGCAGGACAAGGAAAATTGGCAGACGAAATTCGAACTGGATTAATGGTCGAGCCCCCCCATAATCTCGATGATATCGCGCCCCAGACGGTATCGTTTCTTGATACCGTCTGGGAGGGCAAACAGGTGCGTCGGCACATCGCCGAATTTGGGTACCTCTTTGCCACGATAAGTGCAGGATTAGCAGCCTATCGACTGTGGCATGGTGCTCCGATGGGGGCGACTTTTCCTCTTTGGTCCGCGTCGATAGCGCTCATCGCGGCGGGACGATACGCACCAACCGTTTTGTGGCCCCTTTGGAAAGGATGGATGACCTTCGCCAAACTCTTGAGCCTCATCATGACCCCCGTCATCCTCGCGGTGCTCTGGTTCATGGTACTCGCCCCTACCGCTCTTGCGTTGCGGATGATCGGCAAACGGGTGATGGACCTCTCATTCAAGGCACCAGTCGATAGCTACTGGATCGACAGGCCCGAGTCCAAGCACAACTTTAAGCGGCTCGAGCGAATGTTCTAAGCGCAGCTCTGAGCGGGTGGCGAGGGGAAAACGCTTCCCCCCCCTTACCACCACACCTACCGCATCCCGACCCGCACCTTCCCCTCCAGCTCATCGCGGAATTTGGTGATAAAGCTTCGCGCCGGCATGGCGACCGCATCGCCGAATGTGCAGATCGTGCGACCATTCGACATATTGACCGCAAGATTGTCAATCAGCTCGAGGTCACCAGGAGCACCCTCACCACGCCGAATACGATTGAATATCTTCTCAATCCAGTGCCCACCTTCGCGACACGGGGTGCACTGGCCGCACGATTCGTGAGCATAGAAGTGCATCAGGTTACTGATGGCATCGAGCATGTCGGTGTGATCGTCGAGGACGATAAAGCCAGCTGACCCGAAGAACGTCCCCGCCCCTTGGAGAGATTCGTAGGATAGAGTTAACCCCTTGATCTCCTCGGCCCTCAGAACTGGGACCGAAGACCCGCCCGGAATTATCGCCTTCAATGAACGGCCCTTCCAAATTCCCCCACATTCTTCATCGATAAATTGCTCGATCGAGTACCCCATCTCGACCTCATACACTCCCGGTTTATTTATATGGCCAGAAGCAGATACTAGTTTGGTACCTTTCGATTGCTCCGTTCCGATCGCTGAAAATGCTGCGGCGCCCTCGTCAATTATAAAGGGAACAGAGGCGAAGGTTTCGACGTTGTTGAGAACCGTCGGGCAATCGTATAGCCCCATAACCGCCGGATAGTACGGGGGCTTGAGCCGTGGCTGCCCCTTCTTCCCCTCGAGCGATTCGATCAATCCCGTCTCTTCGCCACAAATGTACGCTCCCGCCCCTCTATGGACGGTCATGTGGTGCGACCACCCGGTGCCAAGAATGTTGTCGCCAAGGTATCCGTGCGCGTAACACTCACGCACCGCCTGCACAAGCCGCTCATACCCATAAGCGTACTCACCTCGAATATAGATGCATGACCAGTTACTCTTCACCGCCCACGCCGCGATTAACATACCCTCGATCGTGATGTGCGGCTTTTTCTCTATCAGCACCCTGTCCTTGAAGGTCCCCGGTTCACTCTCATCCGCGTTATTGATGATGTATACCGGCTTATCGCCATTCTTCGGAATAAACCCCCACTTCGTCCCGGTGGGAAACCCCGCTCCACCCCGTCCTCGAAGCCCCGAGGCTTTCACCTCGTCGATAACCTTCTGCGGCTCCATCTGGACTGCCTTCCGCAGAGCCCGATACCCCCCGAATCGCTCGTATCCTGCTATCGTGTGAATGTCGGGTTCTTCAAGATTCGCAAGCAAAATCCGCCGGTGTGTGGCCATGGGGCGCCTCTGATAAAATGCTGAATGAAATGCATGCAGTCTCCGCGTATACGCTATCCCTCGACGACGAACCGTCGCATCGCGCCCGCGGGCCCACACAAGCCCCCAGTATAGAGCCCCTACCGAGCGAGGCAAGAGGAGATAGGGCGAATGTGGGCCCCACGTTCGGTTCATCTATCGAGAGTGACAAACCCAAATATCACTCCTACCTTTACAGCAGCTCAACCTTCCGCCTTTTTCGCCCCTTCGGCAACGCCAGCTGATTTGTTTCGTTTGCCCCTTTTTTTCGGTAGCACCACTTCGATCCGATCGGCCCCCTTTGCTCGCAACCGCCGGAACAACGCGATTATCTCCGAGCGAACACAGAGAGATAGGTTGGAGCCGAAATTAGAGATGCCCGCCAAGCGCCATGTGTGCCAACCAGCATGTGTTTTCCGGCGTTGAGGAATCAATTGTACGGACCTGTCTCAGTCAAATCAGGTATAAACCGAACCTTGCCTCACCCCATCCCCCCGAGGGCTGGGTCCCTGCAAAACAAGACTCGCCCACCTGTCCCCGCAACTTTTCGGAAGGCGCTCCCGAAAAAGCTGGTGTGTAACCGACAACAACAGCAACACTTCAAACAACCGTCCCTCTCCCCAACGCTCCTCACAGGCGCCCTCACGCCTCTGCCTCTCATCCCTCCAGCCGGTGGCACGACTCCCGACGACTCGTCGAGTACCGACGCCGAGAACCCGAAAAAAGCCTCCTCTACCAACTCGTTCACCACTATCCCCAACAGCTCAAGACCGAGTGGAAAGAGCGATTTCAACACTGCTTTGGATATTAATTACCTTCGTCCGGCTACCACACTGGAATCAGTCAGAGCTCCAAAAGCACTTTGCCTCACACATCCTTAACGCTTTCGTTGAGCGAGAGCTTCTCGACTCAACAGTGGCAACCCAGATCCTCGAACAGGAACACACCGGGTTTGCTGCATGGGCAGAGCGAATCGTCGAACCAGAGGACA
>JBIIHQ010000034.1:0-2585 GCA_044235645.1 Bdellovibrionota bacterium
CCCGTCTTTCGATTCACGTCGTCATCCAGAACGTGACTCACGGCGAGGGTCGTGAGCGGAATAAGCTTCGCATACGGTGCAAGAGCTACCATGAAGAGCAAAAGGAATACCGCGTGAAGAACACCTGCAACGGGGCTACGCGCACCGGAGCGAACATTAACGGCTGTGCGAGCGATGGCGCCGGTCGCGGCGATGCCACCGCAGATGACCGCAGCGACGTTGGCGACTCCCTGAGCAACGAGCTCCATATTTGAACTATGGCGTTCTCCGGTCATACCATCAGCGACGACCGCCGATAGGAGCGATTCGATTCCGGCGAGAAGAGCGATCGTGAGCGCGGCCGGCACAAGTTCGCTTACCATCGCGAGCGACATATCGGGCCACACAGGTGCTGGCAACATGGCCGGAATATTACCGAAGCGACTTCCGATCGTTGCCACGGGTAGTTGCAGAAGCTCGACCGCAATAGCAGCTCCACTGACCACCACAATAGAGCCGGGAATCCGCGGCGCAAAGCGACGCAACGCGAGGACTACCCCGAGGGAAGCCCCCCCCACCGCGACGGTCGGGAGCGAAGCGGTGCCGAGAGTCCCGAAGTAAGCCCCCCACTTGGCAAGAAATTCTGCTGGGACCTTCGTCATCTCGAGACCTAGAAAGTCTTTGACCTGTGACGAGAAGATGACAACGGCGATCCCAGCGGTAAAACCGGTCGTTACCGGATACGGAATAAACTTAATCATCCCGCCAAATCGCGCGAGACCGAGAGCGATGAGAAGTAGCCCCGCCATACAGGTCGCAGTGACCAGCCCAGCATAACCGTGGCGCGCCACCACATCATAAACGATGACTACGAAAGCGCCGGTCGGGCCGCCGATTTGAAACTTGCTTCCACCCAACACAGAGATCAGCAACCCCGCAACGATAGCGGTATATAACCCCCGCTCAGGCGTCACCCCGCTCGCGATCGCCAAGGCCATCGCCAACGGGAGCGACACGATAGCGACGGTAAAACCGGCAACCGCATCCGCCATGAGATCCGACGTGGAATAGCCTTCGCGCAGATCGAGATAAAGACGGGGAATAAGACGAGTATGAGGCATAGGGTCTCCGCTGACCTGAGTGTCTCGCCCGCAGCTATTTCATTCAAGGACCTTCATTCTATTGCGACGCAAGCGGGGCATGGCGGCGGACCTGTTTGAGCTTTATCGTTATTTTTTACGGAACTCATCTTCCCCCCAAATGGCTCATCAGCAGGGTGCACTCGTCAGCTCGACTCGACTGAGCCCAACCCGAGCGGACTACCGCTATGATACCAGCTGGAGAAGAAATCCCCGCATCGCGTAAGAATCCTCGAGAGCAGCGGTAAAATCCGCTGCCGGGGGACGTAAGAGCTCCACGGAGCCGATCTCTCGCCGTGCGGACTCGTTGGCTCCGCGTACGACCCCCTCAAGCTCAGCGAGCGACATCTGCCGATAGTTCGTCGTAAAAAACAATCTTCCGCCGGGCTTGAGAAGACGTAAGCCCACGGCCAGGAGCTCCCCAATGTCGTCTTTAAAGGAAAAAGTAATGCCCCCGCTTGAGCCGAAGGACGGCGGATCGACGACCACCGTATCGAATGGTGCCCGATTTCCGCGTTCAATTCGGCGCAGCTCACGCTCCATAAACGCGCGGGAGTCTTCGGCGATAAAGCGCATCTCGCCCGCACCTCTCTCAGGGTTACCAACTTGATTCTCCCTTGCCCAGTTCAAGATCGCTTTGCTGATGTCGACTTGAACTACTTCGCGTGCTCCGCCACACCACGCCGCACGACCAAGGCTTCTCGTCCGCGCAAGTAACGCCCGAATGTCTCGGGTGTCGAGAAAGAGTCCCCCGTTCACATTCGCTTCCGGCTTTATGAGCAACCGAATTCCTGCTTCGACACACCAAAGTTCCTTGAGCGCTCGCCCAGCCAGAAGCTCGGCACCTCCCGCCGCGCTATCCCGCGCGTTCCTTCGATGAGTCCAACTATACAATGCAGCGATCCCATAGAGTTCGAGAAGTTGGGGAGACACACGCCGAAGCTCTTGACGGGTACCCTCGATCTCGGGCGAGTCAAAAAGATGGGCCAATCCGACGGAGCCAAAGCGATCGACCACGAGTTGATGAGCACCGTCCCCAGAGCCATCAAACGCACGCAAAAGATCGCCCTTTCGCAGAGCACTCGGCCGCCTCTCCCACGCAGCTTGAAGTTTTGTCAGCAGCTCCACTATTCAACCTCGAGGACGAGCCCCTTAAGGTAGTGCCCCTCAGGGTGGTGCAAACTCGTTGGATGACACGGCGCTTGACGGAGTTCATGCAGCACCCGAACCCGCCGCTCCGCCCGTCCCGCAGCTCGCTGAACGGTCTTTGTGAAGATATCGGGTGTCACGACCTGTGAGCACGAGAAGGTGACGACAAAGCTACCAGCTTTCGCATGCTTAAAGGCGAGATGATTAATCGACTCGTATCCGCGCAGCCCCCCTTCAAGCGCTTTCTTGTGCTTCGCGAACGCCGGCGGGTCAAGCACGATAAGATCGTAGCTTCCACCGATATCTCTGAGATAATCG
>JBIIHQ010000024.1:0-10868 GCA_044235645.1 Bdellovibrionota bacterium
CGATCGGCCCAAGTCCATCAATCGGGTTACCCAGGGCATCTACGACCCGTCCAATAAGCGCATCTCCTACTGGTACTTCGGCGATATTCCCCGTTCTTTTAACTGTATCTCCCTCGGAAATGGCCGTTACATCTCCCATGATCACAACTCCGACGGAATCGGACTCGAGGTTGAGCGCAATACCTTTGGTGTTTCCCGATATTTCCACCAATTCCCCGGCAGCAACTTTCGACAGCCCCGCAACTCGGCAGATCCCGTCACCAACCGAAAGCACGGTGCCAACTTCGCTCAGCTCAGAGGATGGGCGGAAATTCGCTATCCGCTCTCTCAGCAGGGTCGTTATCTCATCGGCTCTTCCTTCCATGTTATCTGCTCCCTTAACGCGATACTCTCAACCTGTGGCTCTCAATGAGCTAATACTAAAATGATCGTTGATACTTTCAGCCAACTTTTTATTTTCTTCTTGAGGCCGTAGCGGTAATCCCGCCCTATTATACGCTGGCAACTAAACTCGCCTCCATTCTCCGAAGTCGGGTCTTCATCGACGCATCAAAAACTTTATCCCCTGCTCTCAGCACCAACCCTCCCAGAATCGTCGGGTCAACAGATATAGAGACAGTAAGTGATGCATTCACGGCCTTTCTCAGCCCCTCTACCAGCTCGTTTTGCTCCTCGTGCGATAGGGGGCCCACTACTGCTACGTCAACGGAAAGCAACTTCCTGAATTCCCGGACCGAGTGATTAAATGCAGTGACCAATTGCTCGAAGATTGCAAAACGCCCCCTCTCGGCGAGGATTAGGAGCGTATTGGTGACGGACTCAGCCAACCCCAGTCGCTCTGAGAGCGCTCTCGTCAACAGCATCTTCTGCTCAGGGGTCACGGTACGGGACACTAACGCCTCTTGCACATCGGGGTTATCACGAAATAGCCGACCCATATCGTCAAGCTGCCCGGAGACTAAATCCAACTGAACTGCATCGCACGCCAAAAAAAGCGCATGTCCATATGCCCGTGCTAGTCGCCCCTCTGCCCCTCGAGCCATCCCCCCTCCGAATCTCTCTCTAAAATCCCATCATCCCTCGAGGCTAATCCCCTAGCCGTGCAAGAAACTGCCCGTTCGATATCGCAACTGACCTCAGCTGACGATCGGATTCCTCTGTGTAACTCTGCCGAACGATTGTTTCGGCCCGGTCAATCACCCTTCTTGCAAATTCTTGGCGAAGCACCTCCAGCCTCCGATTTCTTTCAGCCTCTGCCAGATGGCTCGCTTGTCGAAGCAAACGGTCAGCTCGATCCCTCGCCATGGAAATCATTTCTTGGGCCTCGCAGTTTGCCGAAGAGATCAGTTCCTGTCGGGCAACCTCTAGAACGGACTCCAGTGCAGAGTGGTCTCTCATGGCAGCTTCATAGACGGACTGCGCCTCTTCGAGGAGCTTTGCCGAACGCTCCACTGCAGATCGGATTCTTTCTCTTCTGAGCTTCCATTGCGACAGCAACGGCCTCCTAAGTAATGCGAAAAAAAGTCCTAAATAGAGGGCAAAATTAATCCAAAGCAGAAAAAGGGATGGCCCATGATGGGCTGAGCTTGCATGGGACCCTTCGGCTGCCTCTGCTAACGCAGCTGCAGTGGTTGCAATCAACGCTCCGAATAGAGGAACCAAGGTCCCGCCTATCGAAGTAACCATCCGTCCTGCTCGGTTCACCAAAAAATGTGACGTGCTGCCCATTCTATCCCCTATCAATAACCTTGGCCTAGTGAACCGAAAAAAACTCATCTGACGGCTCTCTCACGCGGGTAGCAACTGCGTGAGCTACCTCCTCGACGGAGTGCATTGTGTGTTCCCTTATTCGCTCGTACTCCCCTTCCAGATCAGCTCGCTTCTCTTGAAGTATGTTGGCAGCTGCCCTCTCTGCGGCTGAGATGATTGATATGACCTCCGCGCGGGCTAAATCGAGAATCTGCGTGCGGGACGTCTGAGCCTCAGCTTCCGATATGAGAGTGCGAACTTCGATTGCGTTCCTGACCTCTTGCGCCTTCTCTTGTAATGAGTGGCTTGATAGCTCGGCTCCGGTCGTTTGGCGCTCACGATCCTCTATCAGACCGACAAGGGGAGCAAAAAGCCTCGTCGACAATGCCCGATACAGACAAAAGAACAGGACAGTACCAAGTGGTATCATCACTGCGTCTGCTTCGGTTAAGCTGAAGGTTTGGAGAAGACTTGACATAGGTCCTATTTTGGCACTGAAAAGGTCTTAATTTACATCTATCTCATACTTCCGTCTGAGCTAAATGCTATGATCGACCTCTGCTTCTTTCATCTGCGTAACCGGCCTTAGAGTGGCTTGCCACGCTGACGTTGATGGGTGGGCACCTGAGATTCTGGGCCCCTCTTTTCACCAGAGTGCTGGAGAATTCCGGGGATCGCAGGCCACCTCAAACCGGCAGCCGATAAGGTAAGGGGGAACGTCAAAGATGTCAATTTACCGCGAAAAAATTCAGCTTAATCTGGGAAGAATTTCGAAAAAAGAAACAAAAAATGTACCAGAACTTACCACGAAAGCCTCGAAACACCTCGGGTCGACTGTTGGAGCATTGAGGGCAATTCAGCTCGACCTCATCTGTTGCTTCGCTCTGAGCGCTCTGTATTGTGCCCGTCGCACTTAAGAACCGTTGAAACGTCTCTACTGGAAATTAAAATGGCCGGACGGCTAGGAAGGGGAGGGGAGAGACGTCGCCTTGTGGCGCACGATTTTTGTTTATCATCAGGCGCCCCATCGTCACTTTGATTGGGAGGGTAATTAACGTTACTGACGCCCCACCTCTCTAGCATTCCGTTCTAAAGCCACATCAATAGCCTTTTGTTGCTAGAAGACACCCTACTCAGCTATCAGCTCCACAAGGCGGCTCAATTCCTCTTCGGAAAAATAGTCAATCTCAATTCTACCTTTTCCGCCGGCTGCAGGTCGTATCGCCACCCTCGTCCCAAGGTGCCCTCGGAGCTGATCCTCGATATGAGAAAAGGGATGGTCAGAGGCATTCGCCCCTTCCGCCAGCAAGGAGCGCTTTAGAGGCTTCTTACTCTCGAGGATAATTACTCTCGCGACTATCGCCTCAACCGACCGAACTGACAGCCCTTCTTCGACAATTTTTCTCCCCAAATTGACCTGTGCCGCGGGCTCCTTGATGGTCAGAAGGGCCTTGGCATGACCCATGGAGATTCGGGAGTCCTCCAGCATCGCTAATACTTCGGGGGCGAGTTTGAGCAACCTCAGGTAGTTCGCGATGCTTACTCGATTTTTCCCGACGGCTTCCGCCACCTGCTCCTGCGTTAGCTTAAACTCACGAATGAGGCGGTCATAGGCGTAGGCCTCCTCTACCGGGGTTAGCTGTTGACGTTGGACATTTTCAACAAGAGCAATTTGCAGAAGCTCATATTCGGACAACTCACGAATTATGGCTGGGATCTCCTTCAATCCGGCTCTTTGAGCCGCTCGCCACCGACGCTCCCCGGCAACAATTTCATACTTAGAGCCACGTGGCCGAACAAGTATCGGCTGTAGAACCCCCAAGGTTTTTATGGAACCCGCAAGCTCATCAAGCTCCGACTCTGCGAAGAACTGGCGCGGCTGAGAGGGATTACCCTCCACCGAGTCAATCAGAAGAAACTTAACATTTGCTGCCCCGCCCCCGGACTGCGGAGTGACCTCAATACCTCCTGACGACCCGACATCGACCAATTGAGGGGCTATTCGAGCGACGATGGACTCCTCTGCGACGCGTGCGTTTGATCCGTCAACGTGCAGCGATACCGCCTCGGGTGAGATAAGCGCACTTAACCCCCTTCCTAATCCTCGCTTCTCCATTTTCATTGCACCTCCCTTTTAAATCTCTTAGACCCACACAATGGACCTTGTTCCACGTGGAACACCGCGTGGCTCGATGGGTAGCAAATCACTCGTTACCGACCGCCGACAAATCGGAATTAAAGCTCGATTCCCACCCCATCCGTGCGATTACTTCATCCGCAAGACTGTGGTATGCCCTCCCCCCGGCAGAATGGGGGTCATAGCGACAAATCGGAAGACCATGGCTCGGACATTCGGAAAGACGTATATTTCTCGGTATTCGGGTCTTGAACATTTTCCCGGGAAAGAACTTTGCCGCCTCCGCCTCTACTTGAGCTGAGAGGTTAGTTCTCGCATCGAACATGGTCATCACCACCCCAAAAAGCTGGAGAGCTGGATTAAACGTAGCCTGAACGAATTGTATTGTCCTCGTAAGGGACGAGAGCCCTTCAAGGGCGTAATACTCCGCCTGAAGCGGGACCAATACCCCTTGAGCCGCACCAAGAGCATTCAGGGTTAAGAGACCAGAGGACGGGGGGCAGTCGATTAGGATAACGTCGAACTTCGCCTGAATGCCCCTCAATTCCGACGTGAGGACAAGCTCTCTTCCGTGGCGCTTTCCAACCTCAAGCTCAAGACTCACGAGATCGCGAGAGGCGGGGACGACGAACAGACCCTCCATCGACGGACTCTCCACTATGATGTCGGAAAGGGATCTCTTGCCGAAGAACACGTCATAGAGATCGCTCCCTTCGGGAGGAAGATCGATACGGAGACCACTCGACGAACTGGCCTGGGGATCCATATCCACGAGGAGCACCCTTAAGGATCGCAGAACCAGCTCCGCTGCGAGACTAACAGCAGTAGTGGTTTTTCCAACCCCCCCTTTTTGATTGGCTATTGCAATACTGATTGCCACTCAATCCTCCTTACAACCTCACCCTCAAGAACAACGCGCCGGCCACACCAAGTCGTACCAGAATATGGAGAACAATACAATCGACAATAGGTATTTTGCGAAAATGATACGTCGGTTCCAATAGGAGTGTTCCACGTGGAACGCACCCCTACACCATTCGATTCGACCTATCAGCCTGTCCCTCTTGCGGGAACAACAAGCCCCCTCGAAACACCCGCCATCACACCCAAAAGTCGTTTTATTTGTTCGCTATCATGCCGAACTGAGATAACGAATCGGATTAAGGATGTACGAGCCTGTCTCAGGATTGTCTCATCGAAATCACACCAGAACCCGCCCTGGAGGAGTACCTCCCAGATTCGATATGCTTCTATCGCTGGAGGAAGAATAACCGATACGATAGGGAATCCACCTGCGGACCGAGTCTCAAATCCAAGCTCAGTCAGTCCGATCTCAAGCTGCCGTCGATGGAGCTGCAGTCGCTCAGTCTCTCCCGAAAGACCTCGCAATAAATCTATCGCAACCGGTATACTCGCGGCGGTCCCCACGGAAAGCGGGGCCTCCTTATGAACCGCTGGTGAGCGCAGCCGAATTAGCTCGCAGAGATGCCCAGAGCCGGCAATAACCCCCCCGCTGACCCCAAGTGCTGGCCCGACTCCTCCCACGATCGCTGCCGGGACGCCGCGAAGACCTAGTAAATCTACGACTCCAGCGCACTCAGCACCCAGCAGGCCGAGAGAAAATGTTTCATCAACAACGACCCTATCGCCACGCCCCCTCGCTACTCTCTCGACCTCAGCCAGAGGTGCCATGACCCCAAGCTCTGGGTGAAGGCCCTGAACCCAGAAAAGACGCTCTCCGGTCGTTACGCCTGATAAATGTCGTGGGGACAGCTGATCCATGCAGCCGTTTCGATACGTTACCACCGGAACACCACCGACGCATGCAGCATCCAGAATTGGGGCAGGCCCGAGGCTCTCATCGACGAACAAGATGTCCTGATCGGCTAGCGTGTTCAAGACAAACGAAAATATAGCTTGATTTCGCGAGCTTAAAAGAAGAGCGTCCTCACACCCAAGAAAGCTTGCCAAGGCCGATTCGGCCGCTCGGTGGTACCTCGTCCACCCCCCTCGACTCAAGGACAGTCGACCTGCACCGCGCCCTGAAAACTCTTGATGTATCTTCCTGAAATCTCGACGACTCGATAGGTCGAATACGTCCCAATTGGCGAAATCGATGAGTCGCCGGTTATCAAATTTTACGAACGGAGTACAATCCTCCTCAATGGGCAAGAGCCGTCTCATGTCCCGACTGCGCTTCAAAAGTTGCAGTTCAACTCGGAGCCTCTCGTCCCACATACTGTATCCTCATCTCCCGAAGATAGGCCCTTTTCAGGCAAGTAATTTCCACCTGTCTTAGAAAAACCATGTGGAAGGACTTCGATAACGGGTAAGATGCTTTTGGCTCATGAACGGAGACATTTTTTCGGTTCAACCCCAGTCATCCTTCGGCAGTATCAACACAGCTCCCCCCACTACTGTCCAATACGCGGGGATAGCTCAAACCTCGGAGAAACCTCGGGTGACAATCCCCACAATTCCTCGAATCAACAGAGCGATGAAAAGCCTACGTCGCGGTCGGGAGATTGTGCGAGTCCTTCTGAAACATGGATTTGCCGAAACGCTCAGAGACTCAGGCTTAGCAAAATGGGCGAAAGATACCCTCGAGATGGATCTATTTTCTATCTCACCCGAAGAGCAAAAACTATCTCGAAACCAGCGAATTCGGCGAGTTATCGAGGATCTAGGTCCAACCTTTGTAAAGATCGGGCAAATTCTCAGCACTCGCCCCGACCTTCTTCCCATCGACCTTGTTGACGAGCTCAAAAAACTTCAGAGCGATGTCGCGCCGGTGCCTTTTGAAAAAATAAATGATGCCCTGCTTCAGGAGTTCGGGGATCGATTATCGGTCCTCTTCACATTTATAGATCCAAAGCCCCTGGGTTCTGCCTCCCTCGCTCAGACCCATCGAGCTCGGCTCAACTCTGGGGAAACCGTTGTACTAAAGATCCTCCGCCCCGGAATCCGTTCACAACTTGAGGCGGATATCGCGATCTTGAGAGAGATTGCGCGTCTCACCGAATCACAATTTTCGAATCTCGGATTCAGCCCTCTCGATGTATGCGCAGAATTCACTGCCGAGCTAGAGCGAGAAACCGACTACTTTCGTGAGGCGACCTCCACCGAACGACTGTCGGCGCTCTTTCAATCTGACCCTGGGGTTCGTTTTCCAAGAGTTTACCGTCACGCCTCGACTTCAAATGTGCTTACCCTCGAGGAAGTTGAAGGGATATTGATCTCCCATTGTGACCCCTCTTCCATAGAACCTAAAGTCTGCCGGAAGGCGGTAGAAAACGCGACACGAGCGGTATTTAAGCAATGTCTTGAGTACGGTTTTTTTCATGCAGATCCCCATCCCGGTAACATTTTCATTCTTCCTGACGGGGCCATTTGCTTCGTTGATTGCGGCATGACAGGCCACCTTGAAGAACGAACCTCACAGGACATCGCTCGACTCTGCAGTGGTATAGTGACGTCCGACCTCGATGAAATAATAGAGGTTATACGTTCATTAACCTCCGCAGAACCCGGAGTAATGCGAAGTAGATCTTTTCGTAACGATCTGTGGCAATTGGTGGGTCAATTCCAACACGGAACCCTCGAGAGCCTCAATATCGGCGCTTTACTGTCTGAGTTTTTCTCACTACTACGCCGATATCATATTCGCTGTCCTAGCGATCTTGTTTATCTTATAAAAGCTCTTACCACGATTGAAGCCGTCGCTGAATCACTCGACCCTTCGTTTGACCTCATTGATTACGTCCATCCGTACCTTGAACAATTGATTAGGAGACGGTACGGCCCTGGCGCAATTGCTCGTCGAACACGACGCTCCCTGGCCGGTTATTTCGAGCTTCTCGAGGATCTCCCGAAACATCTGCAAAATCTCATTGACCAACTTCTTAATGATCGCTTTCAAGTGCACCTCGAACACCGAGGGCTACATGACCTTACCGATACACTCATCGGTGTGGGCAGGAAGCTGTCTTCAGCGGTTACCCTTGCAGCTCTTCTCGTTGGTTCCTCCATACTTATACTGGCAGATAACATGAGGGGAGAAGGCCCATCTATTGCGAGCGCAATTGGAGCAATCGGTTACGCTATCAGCTCTGCGGCTGCACTGACGAGCATGATCGCTTTTTGGCGAGGGCGTTAGTGGTCGAGCCACGTGTTAGCTATGAGTGCAGAGGAATTAATAATCCGCGATTCATCTCAGTTCGGTGGCTGGGGGTCAAGACGCTCCGCTGCACGTCGGAGGGCACTTGCAAGCAATGATCCGGTTTTGGAGGCTGCCTGCACCGCGACCTCCTGGGGAATCTCGATTGCCGCCTGAAGAAGGGATTGCACCAGAGGCATAACCTTCATCGCGATACGAGCGAGATGCATCCGAATATCTGAGACCTCAACCCGGGCCTCTTGACTTAGTTGTCCCGCATACTTGGATACAATTTCACCGAAAAGCTGCGTCAAGCTGAAAAGCTCCGATGCGAAATCCCGAATCTCCTGCCCTGCGACTTGATCACCCCGCCCAATTGCCTCCCTTACCGTGAACTGGAAAGCTGTCAGAACAGAGACCATCACCTCCTCAAGCTGCCCGAGGACAGCCTCGAGACGCTCTCGCTGCTCACCGGGAGCAACCGCTACAACCCCATTCATTGAGCCCTCAAAAACCGCCAAAAGAACCTTTGGAAGAGCAGTTAACGCCCCCCCCCCCTGACAAATCGCGCGATGAATTACCTCAGTAATCCGCCTTGCAATATCCTTACCATCGCGCACTATCGAGGACACTTCATCACGGATATCAGAATCTCCTCCTTCCGCTCCCTTCTCTCTCTCCTCACCTGTCATCTCTTGGCTCATAACAAGGTCCCTTTAAGATATGCCTAAGACTTCTCACTCATTAGATAAGCCTCTATGAAGCGGTCTATCTCTCCATCCAAAACTCCCTCTACATCTGAGGTCTCGAATTGGGTTCTCAGGTCCTTTACCAACCGATAAGGCTGCAACACATACGACCGAACCTGACTACCAAAATCTATCGATTGACGCACCCCCTTTACTTGCTCAATTTTCTGCTCCTGAATCAGCCGTTCACGCTCAAAGAGCTTCGCCTTGAGGACCTTAAGCGCTCGCGCTTTATTTTTGTGCTGCGACCGCTCGTTCTGACAGGCGACAACAATACCCGAGGGAAGGTGAGTAATCCGGACCGCTGAGTCTGTTTTGTTGACATGTTGGCCACCCGCACCGGAGGAACGATATGTGTCAATTTTTAGATCTGTTTCTGAGATATCGATTTCAATCTCCTCCTCAATATCAGGAGCCACTGACAGCGAAGCGAATGATGTGTGACGACGCGCGTTTGAGTCAAATGGGGAAATCCGAACAAGGCGGTGCACGCCCGCCTCAGCGCGGAGATGCCCAAAGGCGTAAGGGCCCCTCACAAGAAGGGTTGCACTCTTGATGCCTGCCACTTCTCCAGCCTGAAAATCGAGCTCCTCAACGGAGAACCCTTTGCGCTCGGCCCATCGTGTATACATCCGGAGGAGCATAAGGGCCCAATCTTGAGCCTCAGTGCCCCCGGAGCCTCCGTTAAACTCAATTATTGCGTCCGACTTATCAAACTCACCCCGCATCATACGCCGAAACTCAAGGGCTCCCACCTCGTGCTCAAGCTTGGCTATCAGCTGGATGGTCTCTCTCTTGAGCTCCTCGTCATCCGCTTCAACAGCAAGCTCCAGCGATGTCTGAATATCCCCGAAGAGTGCCTCTGCCCCGACAACGACCCCGATATCCTCCTTCAAGCTCGCAATCTCTCGCATAACTTCCCGCGCTCGATCCTGATCGTCCCACAATGACGACCCCCGAGTTGACCCGGCTTGAGACGATTCCCCCTCTACCTGAGCTTCGAGCTCCCTCATCCGCTCCCTCTTACCCTCGAGGTCAAAGATACCCCCTCAGAGCCTGCATCCGGCCCTGGAGGTTAAGAATCTTAGCTCGCACGTCTGAGGGTTCAAAAGTATTCGCCACCATGTATCTCTTTCCTTAATCCGAAACCTGGGTGCAGGTAAAAAATAACCCCTCTTATTGTCTCTGAAATCTTTGATTAACGCCAATCAAGTATCTATTTAAAAAGACAGTATTATTGAAGCCTTCCATCTTTCCCTGTCAACTCGCTAAAAAATACATCCCCCCCGAACCTCCTCTCAATTCCGCTCATTCAAGAGTACTAGCTAGGCAGATCTATTCAGAAATAGTCGCGCCTCAGAATATTCAGTAGTCATTATTTTTACCCGATACACCACTCAGAAACCGAGAGGTAGTGTGAGGAAATGAAAAGATCCCATATCGCAAGACAAAACGGTGCCACGATCCTCGAGTTGACAGGAGTTCTCTTTATTTTGAGTTTGGCCTTCACAATCGGAGGCGTCCACCTTGCCTCTCTTCAGAAGAGTTTCCGAAATGCGTCAATAAAGCAACTGATTCGAGACGACCTCCTATTGGCCCAATCCAAATCCATAGCTGAGAGAGCTCGAGTAATTTTTCGTCAAACGTCTAACGGCTATCAGTTCGGCTTTGACTATCCCCCTTACTCAGGAACAGGTGATATCGACGACGGCAGTCCCCTCGATATTCATCGAACCGTATCATCAGAAATGAGTATATCAATTGAGCCCCTCGGCCGGATCATTTTCGACTCGAGAGGAAATGTCATCGATGAGAACACCGGAGACAGGACGACCGGACTGATTCGGGTGTTGTCCTCCGACAATGCCTTATTGACCGAGATTGTGGGATGAAACGAGAAATTTTTCGGGTTTACAAAACCCCTGAGACCGAACACAGGAACACCTCTGCCAGGGTTAAAGACCGCATCATGGCTATCAATTTCAAACAGAAGGGATTTTCATTGTTTGAGCTGCTCATATCGATTGGACTCCTCAGTGCAGTTTCAATTGGACTAGCGCGGAGTTTTGGTACCGCG
>JBIIHQ010000025.1:0-10831 GCA_044235645.1 Bdellovibrionota bacterium
CTGAGCTGGTAGAGTTTATGGCGAGGTTCGAGGGCCGTCGCCTTGAAGACGGTCGAGCAGCGGTGGTGCGCAATGGCTATCAGCCTGAACGTGGGATTGAGACCGGTATAGGCCCGGTGACAGTGAAGATTCCGAAGGTGAGGGCCACATGTGGTGAGCCTGTTACTTTTCGTTCGGCGCTGGTACCGCCCTATGTGCGCAAGACGAGGTCCTTGGAGGCGACTTTGTCGTGGCTGTACCTGAAGGGTGTTTCAAGCGGTGAGATGGAATCAGGGAATCAACACAGAGCTGGCGAGAGGTGTTACTGGGGCTCAAAGCCCGTGGCATGAACACCCCGAAGTTGGCTGTCGGCGATGGTGCCATGGGGTTTTGGGCAGCATTGGAGGAGATTTACTCCGACACCCGTCAACAACGGTGCTGGATGCACAAGACCGGCAATGTATTGAACTGCGTGCCTACATCCGTACAGCAGAAGGTGAAGACTGCGCTCCATGATATCTGGCAGGCTGATACGAAAGAAAATGCGGAGGCAGCGTTCGAGCAGTTCGAGGAATTCTTTGAGGCCAAGTACCCAAAGGCTGTCCAGTGTTTACAGAAGGACCGAGAAGAGCTGCTGGCGTTCTATGACTTTCCCGCGCAGCACTGGCAAAGCTTGGGGACAACGAACCCAATCGAGTCGACGTTCGGCACAATTCGACACCGAACAAAGCGGTCAAAGGGCTGTCTGACACGAGATGGTATGCTGCACATGATCTTCAAACTCGGGAAATGTGCTCAAAAGAACTGGCGCCGACAGCGCGGCTTCAGCTACCTCGCCAAGGTGATTACTGGAGTCAGATTCAGAGATGGTATTGAAGTGAATTCAGACAATCAGGTCGCCGCTTGATCCGGTCCTTGAACACCAGATTTGACAATAGCTCTCTTGCGGTGGGTGATTCCACCAGCGGCGATAAGCCGTGAGCCTAAAGGCGATGAGTATCGCCGAACAAAAAAGGGGCGTGTTTGGATAACTAAATCCAAATACGCCCCTTTTTTGTTCGCATGGGCCTCCGACGAAGGTCTTTCGTCAACTCTAGAGATGGTCCGCGCGGGGGGGAGCAAACGTTATCAGGATCTAACACTTCGGAGCACGAGCTTTGTTGTGCCGAGCTATATCAATTGCGTGCTCACCTGAGGACAGCTGAAAGCTACGCAGGCCGTTCCTCATCCGCGGAAGTCGGTCGCGTTGACTGGAGAACGTCAACGGAGGAGCGAACATGCGTTCCTGATGGAGTGAACTTTATTTTCTGCCACGTTGAATCATCGGTGTTTGTATATATGCCGCCCTTCTTAGCCTGAGGAAAAACTCTCCTGAGTAGGCTTGCGATGTTATCTGCGCCACGACCACCCTCGCCGAGCGAACACGAGACCGCAATTATCTCGCCGCCCGGTCGGAGAGTATAGGAAGCCTCCCGCAACAGTACCTCGTCAGCGACGGTCAGTTCCCCCGGGTCGTTACTGGTTGAGCTGTCGGACCGACTGAGTCTCGGATCTGGCGCTCCAAACGCCAAGCTGCGTTGCGAGCCGTGCCCGTAGAACATGATGAGATCGGCTTTTTGCCCCTGAGCGGCTGCCATCTGCAGAGCGAGAACCGCCTGCTTGTCGGTTGCGACCTCGTAGAGCATAACCCGATAACCAGCTTGATGGAGCGCGGTAAAGTTTTCTGCTTTGGTGTTAAAAGCTCCATTGTGGTCCTCTCGGGCAGTAATCACTGTTGCGAGGGGCCTGCCGTCAAGGGTGGGAGATAGTCGCTCGCGTACGGCTGAGATGAGGAATTCGGGGGGATAGCGGAAGGGACTTTTGATGCCGAGCTCGGTAGTGGCCGTGACGATGGCCTTCCCGTACGATTTGAAAAACAAGCTCTTTTGGGGGTCTCGCTCTGTTTCCGCCGCTGCAATCAGCCTCTCGCCGAAGGCTACTTTTTCAGGGTGAGGGAGGTTCTCGAGCACCAGAAATCGGCTTGTTCGGCTTGGGGTATCGGTTTGAAGCTGGGAAGCAAGGGCCGCGGCCGCGTGAGGCTGAGGGGATACGGCTAACGATTGCAAGAAAAATTCAGAGTCGTCGGTGGTCCAGGTAAGGTTGGAGACCAACTCGTCCACCGCATTTTTGTCCCCAAGACGGACGAGAGCGGCGAGAAGGTTCTCGTCATTTGATGTGCCATTTTCCGATGCCCTGAGGAACGCTTGGAGAGATGGAATTACGCTCGGTTCTTTTGAGTCGCCGAGCTTGTGTATGATGCTGCTGGCAAAAGGGGAAGTTGGGCCGATTTTTCTAAGCAGTTCGAGATATACGGGAGTGGTTATCGAGGTATTTTGAGGTGAGTCCAGTCCTGAAAGGCTGGCCGCCGCTTCGTCCGGCGTGATGGTGCCTCGATCAAGAGCGGCTCTTAACTGCTCAATTCCCTTGGTTGGGGATAGGCCTAACAAAGCTCTTAGTCCGTCTATTCGAGCTTCACCGGAAAGAGGTTCTTTGAGCATTTCGGTAATGAGATTGGCTCCCTCTTCCGGACCTCCGGAGTGGGAGCGCCCTAAGGCGTTTGCCGCAGCAATACGAACCTCAAACGGTGCTTTCAGGTCTTGAGCTAGTTTGCGAAGCGGGGGAATAGTTGACGCGGAGGGGGTGGTAAGATGATCGAGGGCCTCGACTCGCAAAGGGGTATCGATACTAGGCGCCTCACCGGTACTGACAAGGAGTTCTGGTTTATCATCGATACGAGCGACTGCAATCCTAGCGTTCGGTTGCAGGGGGTCGTCGGGAGAATCTGCCACTTCTCGCAAGGGGGAAATAATCGCTTGACTACTCTTGAGTCCAAAATGACGGGCGATACGGGTGATCGCTTTTAATGCCTCAAGGCGCACCTCCGGTGCGGACGAGGAGTAGAGGAGCTTGCCGAGAATCGGCAGGAACTTTTCAGCATGATCCGGCGACGAGTCAAGGACTTTTTTGATTATATTTTCCTTCGTAGAGGGAGAAACGTGGGGGGCCAAGAGTGCTTGCGATACGAGCCCGATCGCGGTTGGGTCTTTTAACTCTGTCAAACGGGGAAGGAGCTCGGAACGCGTTTGGGAGTTGCTGTCTTGGTAGAGTTCTATGAGTTGAGGCGCGATCCCCTGAAGGCTCGCGAGACTTTGGCCAAGCTCCAAAAATGCGGCTTGACCAAGCGCCCCCCCCTTTGCCGCGAGCAGTGCCAACTCTCGCGCTGCTCGAATATCGTCAAGTGTTCCGAGAGTCTTGAGCGCTGCCTCCGCAACATAGCGATCCTCAGAAGTATCGGCCGCAATCAAGCCAATCGACTTAATGTGAGCACCGCTGGGTTCCCCTGAAAATTCGGAAAGCCCCGTTAAGGAGTCCAATCGTTGGTCCACAGGTCTTTTCTTGTTGGCGGCTACCTCTACCAGAGCTTGGGCTCCTTTCTCCCCTAGAGAGATAAGAGTTTCGAGAGCTTTGGTCCGCCTTGCGTCTGAGGCGAGGTACACCGAAAGAAGCTGCTGTATCTCGGGAGATGGCGGCGAGGATTGACCGAGAGGAGAGGCTACTGGATGCTGGGATGACTGAGGTCGTGGCGGCTCCGCGGGGGGAAGGCGCACGCTCCTCTCCGAAGTCGCAGGGGAGGGATTCACCGGAGGGGGAGCGATAATCCTTTCCATGTCGAGTAGCTCCCAAAATCTGCTGCTTTTTTAAGTAAAGCGATTGGCAAGAATTTTTGCAGGAGAAAACTAAACTTCCCCCTCAACACTTCCGGTTATGCCGAGATGCCAAGTGGAGGTGACTCAGCGCGAAACTGGCGGCTCAAATTAAAAGCCATTGAAGAGTCCGTGTTTGAGGGGCCTGAGAAGGTCATTACCTCATCGCAGTGGTTATGAAATAGGACCACGAGAAGGTGCTGTTGAAGGGTAGGCTAAGATATATCAGTAAATAGCACGAAGGTACCACAAGAGTGATTGGGCCAAGAAGGGATTGAAGCTCGATGAGCGGTGCGAAACTTTGATGTATCAAGGGGTTATGCGATTAGGGTGATGAACAGGGGGGTACAAGCGGGCTTCCAAGAACCCTAGTAGAGGGCATCCCGCTTCCAATCGTCTGAGGGCATCAAAAGGTTGAAACCAGTAGGGCTCTGCGCTGATGGGGCGTGTCGCAAGCTCTGGAAACCGACGATTTCCCTCGTGCCGCCCCTCGATGTCTCTGAGATACAGAGTTAGGCAAGTATCTTTTTTGAATTGACGCAGAGCTCGTTGTACTCCTCACCCGTGAGAGGGCACATCAGGCAGAGGGGTAGGCAGACCGTGAGGGACTGAAGAAGGGAGGCACTCGTTGAGATAACGTCGCAGTAGGGGGTATCTTTTTAAGGCAATCCTTATCACCTAGTCGTCGTCGGTCGCCCCTACAATCCACAAACGCCCCCCCGTCATGCTATCCCTCAACCAAAGCGAAGATCCCCGCCAATCGCGCTCACCCGCAGAGTTTCCTGAAGCTGAGGTGAACGCCCCACAGGATTATCGGCGAATGGGCTTATATAGTGGAGCCACACCTGTTTCTTCCGTTCGCGACGTTATACCGCCATTATTGAAACTTGCCACAAACAATCGGGAGGGGTTGCTCGTGTCCCTCACCGACGACGCAACGATGCGCAGATTCGTTGAGGTGCTCCTGAGGAGTGAGACACGGTGTCGCGATCTTTTGACTGACCGCAGCTATGCTTACTCGTCTCTGTCGGAAGCCTTTGATGATAGTGGATTGTCGATTGGGGATCGTGTACGCCTCGCTGATGAGACAAATCTTCTGCGAACTATTCACGCTCTCGTTCGTCATCAGGGGTATGTGCCCGAGTGGATTGACAAGGCACAACAGATATCGCGAGAAGTGGGAATGAGCCGCGAAAGTCGCTCAGCCGCGTACGACATAATTCGGTCACTCAACATGGTGGCGAGCGACCAGAAAAGGGTGATCGGACTAATAAGGAAATATTCAGATAGTTCTCTCCCTCTTGAGACACTCGCGCGATACTCGCTCGAACCTGTTCTCTGCTTTACTCAGAGAAACTGTTGCCCTGGTAGGCTTTTTGACCTCACCTATCGTACCTATCCTGAGCCTCGGTCCGAATCAGGGTTGAAGAGTTTTTGGATTTGGATGGATGCTCCCTTTGGTATGTTCCTCCTCCGCGACGGGGTACCCCAGGCGATTCTCAGCTTTTCGTTTTCGGATGGCCACGATGGCCGCGAGGTGAAGATCGAACAGATGCAGGGGGTGTATGGGGTTTGCTGCACTGAAGCAGCCGAAGTGATATCGCCAAGCAATCCAAAGAGGTTCTCGCCCAAGCTATTCGGCATAGCGTTTCGGGAGCTTTTTGTCGCAATCAGTCAGGATGTCGCACGGATGAGCGATTTTGATCACATCGCGATGACCGGAGCCGAGCATAATCTCTGGGTCAAGCCAAATAAATGGAAAGCGGTCCCAACGTACCCCCGGGAGTCTGCGATGGAACACTACGATGCCGTTGCCCAGCGCTGCGGATTTAAACACCGCGCCGATGGTACTTGGGGGCGGCAAGTTGGGGATGGTCTGGAGGATGCGGACTGATGGTGGTGCGGAGTAGTTGCGAGAAATACGGGCCGGAGGCCTCGCATCTTTTATGATGAGATAGTGGCGAGGTGGGTGGCCGATCCTCCTCACGATCGATGGTCGGAAAATCCAACGCCCTCCCCTCCCGCTCCAGAATTATCAGGGAAGGTGCTCTCGAAATGACGGAGGGCGGGGAAACTCTATCACTCTGAGCAAAGTGGACCAGCGGTATCCCTTCTGCTTCGGTGGAATGCCCAAAAACGGAGTGTATTCGTTCGGTTGCGAGCGACCTTGACTAGCGCTTGGAGGCGTGGGACCGTTAGTGAAATTTTTTTAGTAGCGACCACTGGAGCAGAAAAAAGCATCAGGGTCCTCAGAGTGGTGCTGAGGCGCTTCCGTAGACAGAACAGCACGGGCGAATAAGAGAGTTAAGAGCGTTTTGGAACACTTGGTTGAAACCAGGGATAAAGCGTATGTTTCATTCTCTCGGACGTAGGGGCGAACATAACAGAGAAGAGAACGGCCTCAATCATCGGCAGCGCACACATTTAAGTGAAACAATGCGGACCGCTTTGATGTTGGCGTATTTCGACGATAGAATGAGCTCAGGGATCTGGGCGAGTAGTCGGCCGGAGCTCCACACATCAGGAGTCCCTCCCGAACTCAAGCCTTACATCTATACCGATAAAAAGAATATTTTTAGAGAGATACCCTGATTTTGATCAATATAATCCTTACCACTTTGCGACCTTTTCGGAAAAAAGAGACATTCTAGTCGGCGAATTTCTTCGTAAAATCTACCAAGAGAATTGGAAAAAAGATCTCGCCCAAGAGGGTTTTGTTCGACCAGAAATGTTAAGAGCCGCCTTCCTGCCGCAAGGGGGCCTCTTGTGCTCAGTGGTGCGGGAAAATTGGTTGAGACTATCTCATCGGTTTTGGAGAAAATGCTCTCTCCAGAAAAAATCCTGAACAGGAAACCCAAATCAGCAATTTCTGCTCAGCAGAGGATAAAGTTCTCAGCTATCAGGCGAACTTCTATCCCCTTCAGCGACTCTTTCTGGGGGAGTGTCGCCCGCCCTTGGGCGATGAACCACTCTCGGTCGAAATTCCAGACAATCGGATTGAGACAATTTTACGAATGTGGGCAGCGTTCAGGGTAGCTGAGGTTGGGTTACAGGACCTTGCGGCTCGTTGGCAGGGACACTGCCATAACTATGAAAATGGTAACGCTAACGAATGGATGGGTACAATCCTTGAGGGCGAGCCGAATCGAGGAACGATAAACCAAATCTACACATTAGCCGGTGATGTGGGGCTTGCAGTAACACTAGTACAAGGAGCTCAGGCTGCATTCGGCTTTGATTCCTTCAGATATTTGAATTCTGCACCGACTGCTCCAAATGAAATAGTGGATGACCTGGTTGAAGATATTCGATTGCTTGGTAAAAAACTCGAGCAGAGGTTCACGGAGCTAAAGGGATTCGATAGTAGCATGTCACAGCTGCTGTCAGATTACCGACCGACCAGACTCAATGTCCTAGCAGACGGTCCCACGAGCTTAACCGAAGGGCGTTGGGACCTCATTTTTCCACCTCCTAGGACGGAGACGACTCTGCCTCCATCGCTTCAAGATAGTTCAACGCAAGCCGAGACGACAGAACAGAGCCCAAAAACCGTTGAAGATGCGCTAGCGATTCTTCGACAGGCGGTCGGCGACAGAGAAGTCGGCAAGTTTCTTGTGGATCAATTGGCACGACTTTTGAGCGAACGGCGCGACGATCAATAACGGCTGAGATAGAGTTATCCATCCCGCCTCCTTCTCTCAGACTTATAGAGATTCCCCACACAAGCTTAGCTGCCGGGGTGGGGTCCGATGGCTTTTGTTAAAAAACGCGTGGAGGATGGGGGCAGTAGGGGGATTTTGATAGCCTAAAGACAGGCGATTGGGGGCGTTTTGGGGGTAAAAAGAGCTTTGGAGGCGTAGGTCAGCGAATGCACCTGGGAATCGCGGGAGGAGGAGAGGATTTTTAGGTGCGCGTTTGCCCGAGGGGGGCTTAGGCCCCCACCCTCGATCGCTCAGAGGCGTAGAGGTGGGCATCCGAAATGTCTTGCCCATATAAAAGGCGGCCCAGCCTCGATCCCTACCTCTCATCAGCCGATAATCATTCTTTGTTCTCTAATCGCAATTTCGGTGGTATACTGCGATTATGATTACACGATTAGTTAATCTACCGAAAAATAGACACTTTTTTTTGTTTGGCCCTCGACAGACGGGGAAGAGTTTTTTGGTGCGGCGGGCGTTTGCGGCGGATGAGGTTCTTTATATTGATCTTCTTCTTTCGCGGGAGTTCCGGCGGTTAAAGCGGGATCCCTCGTTGCTCGCGGCTGAGGTCGCAAGCCGTCCTTCCTCAGTAAAGTATGTCATTATCGATGAAGTTCAGAGAATACCGGAGCTGCTCGATGAGGTGCATGCAATTATCGAGGCTCCTGAATCGCCCTATTTTATTCTGACCGGGTCGAGTGCGCGAAAATTGAAGCGTGCGCAGGCGAATCTTCTGGGAGGGAGAGCTTCCTCAATCGAGCTATACCCCCTTACCGTTGAGGAGCTCGGAGAGCAGTTCATTCTTGAGCGTGCCATTGAGAGTGGAACGCTCCCCTCGGTGTATCTTGAAAACGACCGTATTGAGAGGGCAGCACGGATTCGTGCGTATATTGATACCTATCTGAAAGAGGAGATCGAAGCTGAAGCGACCGTTCGCAATCTTGGCGGATTTCTCCGATTTTTGCCGTTGGCTGCAGAATCAAATGGGCAAGAGCTAAACTTTTCGAAGATAGCTCGTATGTGTTTGATGAATCATTCGACAATACGGGGCTACTATCAGATCCTTGAGGATACCCTTCTCGGCAGATTTCTCTTTCCGCTCGTCGGCTCTACCCGACAACAACTCTCAAAGCGGCCAAAATTCTACCTTTTTGACACGGGAGTAATCCGCGCCATCCTCGGAAGGGAGCAGGTTCCGGTGAGCGAGGGTACGTACGAGTTTGGCTCGCTCTTTGAGTCTTGGGTGATCTCTGAAGTTTGGCGGATAAATAGCTACTATCGCAAAAATTGGCAGACATTTTTCTATCGCACTGATGCGGGCGCAGAGGTTGATCTCGTTATTATTACCCCGGATCGCATCCGTTATGGAGTCGAGATAAAGAGTGCGAGTGATGTCGCGCGAGAGGATGTTGGAGGAGGCTTCGAGTCCCTCAATCGCCACGGCCGCCTCGCCAAACAGATCTGCGTCACCACAGGTGTCCGTCCGTATACCGCTGATGGGGTTGCGTTCATGCCGTGGCGTGATTTTTTCTCGTGGTTGATAAGGTTATGAGGCAAGACTGAGGAGGATCGGTGGGGGCTCCTTCGGTGGATAATAATCATGTTCAGTCAGGATACGACTGTTAGGGTGGAGCTATAACCGAATCTGGTGTTTAAGGGTTTGAAAGGAAGCGGCGTATCTGGTTGATTGTCAGTTGGCAAACAAAACATGGCGCTTCCGGCTTTCGAGAGGGTTGATTTCCGAGATTAGAGGAATCTGGCATGCTCTGAAGCATGCATGATCGAGAGCTATACAGTCGGATATTAGATATTAAGCCCCCCTGGGAAGTAGTAGACGTTGAGCTTCGTCGCGAAGAGCGTGAGGTGCTGATTCGCGTGGAGTGGATTCCGTCAAGTTCATTGGAATGCCCTGAGTGCGGAGGGGCGTGTCCGGGCTACGATCGGCGGGAGAGGCGATGGCGGCACCTTGATACGTGTCAGTACAAGACGATCTTGCATGCGACGGTTCCCCGAGTTCGGTGTCCTGAGCACGGCGTTCAACAGGTTCGCGTTCTATGGGCTGAGCCTGGGTCTCGATTTACGGCACTTTTTGAGCGCCTTGTGATTGACTGGCTTAAGGAGGCGAGCACCTCAGCAGTGGCGGAGCAGTTTGATTTAAGCTGGGACGAGGTAGATGGAGTAATGCAGCGAGCTGTAGCGCGGGGGCTTTCCCGACGCGAGGAGCAGCGTCCGAAGCGGCTCGGCGTTGATGAAACCTCATTTCAGAAGCACCATGAGTACGTAACTGTGATTAGTGATATGACTCGTGGAGTTGTGGTCGATGTGCTTGAAGATCGCACGCAAAAGACACTAGAAACAGCGCTAATGGGGCTGGGAGGTGATGTTCTTGAGGGTCTTGAGTGCATAGCGATGGACATGTGGCACCCGTACATCAACGCGGTGAAGCTGGTAGTACCTAAGGCGACGGACAAGATTGCGTATGACAAGTTCCACATAATTAAGCACCTCGGCGATGCTGTTGACAAAGTAAGGCGCCAAGAGCACCGAGCTCTCGTAGCTGAAGGAATCGATGCCCTTAAGGGGAGTAAGTATCTCTGGCTTCGAGGAGGAGAGCGGCTTGAAAGAGATGAGAAGCAGACAATGGCGGAGCTCGAGACGGCTGCCGTGCGAACGGCACGAGCCTGGAGCATTAAAGAGCTTGCTCGCCAGTTGTGGCAGTATGCCACCAAGGGCTGGGCACGTAGGGGATGGAGACGATGGTACCTACGCGCCATTCGCTCACGATTGGAGCCGGTCAAAAAAGTCGCTCGTATGATCTGGAAACATATCGATGGTGTCGTCAATGGAATCGTTAAGAATGTGACGAACGCCAAGGCGGAGGCTATCAACACCAGAATTCAGTCGCTTAAGAAGACCGCTTGCGGATTCCGAAATCGTAGCCGTTTTCGAGCCGCAATCCTCTTCCACTTGGGAGAGTCTCGATCTCTACCCAGAGCTTGCTACGCCGTGATCACCCACTCGAAAGCCGGAAGCGCCCAAAACATTTAACCGAGGAGTACGCCACCATGAGCAAGAGTAATGTGATTGAGCTCTCAGCTCGAGAGGAGACGGGTGATGCATTGACGGCCCTGTTGCGCATAGGGGCGCGAACCCTGATTGAGCGAGCTGTGGAAGCTGAGCTGGTTGAGTTTATGGCGAGGTTTGAGGGTCGCTGCCTTGAAGACGGTCGAGCTGCGGTGGTGCGCAACGGCTATCAGCCTGAACGTGCGATTGAGACCGGTATAAGGGTAGGAAAATCAATATCCCCCACGATATCAGGGGCATACCATCTCCTCAAGTGACTTCGTAGCCGCTGGCGAGCCCCGCTGGTAGTCAGGCAAGGGATTTTGCATTGGGGAAGCGGTGTGAAGG
>JBIIHQ010000026.1:0-10624 GCA_044235645.1 Bdellovibrionota bacterium
CTCCGCTGTTTCCTCGGAGGAACAAGGGGTCTGCCCGGTCTCATCATCATCCTGGACAGCAGACTGTTTGATAGGATGGGACTGGGTATTTAGTGGCTCCCCTTCCGCCTGAGGTGAGCGAGGGGAGAAGTTAAAAATAGGAGCACGGGGTATGGATATCGCGAAAAGACTCTCGACACCGGGAGCTGAGTACCAGCGAGTGCCCTCCCGCTCCAAAACGGATAATGCTCCCACATCGGCAAAGCATCGAAGCGTTCCGATTGAAACCCCCGCCCAACGAGCAGCTTCCTCTTCGGAGATGAATCTCTCCGTATCGCCTGACTTTGGTTTGTTCTCTCGATCGAGGGTCCGAACCTTCGGTCCTGATGCCACCGAGTCCAACTCACCATTCAGTTCGGCCGACGCTACTGGAGCATTCGGTACATCGGAAGCGGAAGGTACATTCGGAACCTCTGCCATACGTCTTTATCCTCACATCACTTGATACTTACTATCTCGACGATGCTTGTCGAGCCCGGTTGACTCACCGAGAGGCCGCTAATCACAACTGCCAACGAGCCAGTGGCCAATTCGTACGATTGCTTGATCGCATCGAGTGCCCCCTCTACCTCCTGGTGATGGCTTAAAACCGCCTCTACCCGAACAGGTATGACTCCCCGGTAGAGTGCCATGCGGCGAAGTGAGGTGTCCTTCGGGGATGCTCCGAAAAGGACCTTTTTGGGCCGATATTTAGAGAGGAGTCGGGCAGACGTCCCAGTTTCAGTGCAGGCGATGATCGCGGTTGCATCGATTTTTTCGGAAGCTGCGGTTGCAGCATACGCGATCGCATCGGGCACTGGATTGACGCTGCACGAGCGTCTCTGGACTGATTCTGGATCGAACTCAAGAGACCGCTCAGCTTCCTTGGCTATCGCAACCAGATAGCGAACGCTCTCGAGAGGGTGTTCCCCGATCGCTGTTTCATCCGAGAGCATGACGGCATCCGCACCACATGTGACCGCATTGGCGACATCAGTAACTTCGGCTCGGGTGGGCCGCACTGAGGTCACCATCGAGGCCAGCATCTGTGTAGCAACGATCACTGGAATGCCGTGAGCATTCGCCCGATCGATGAGATTTTTCTGCAGGCGAGGGAGCTGCTCGAGCGGAACTTCGAGTCCGAGATCGCCCCGGGCCACCATGATGCCATCGGAAGCTGCAACGATCTCCTCGATGTGATCCAGGGCCTTTTTTCGCTCGATCTTAGAAATAATCTTGGTATGGCCCCCCTGCTTTTTGATGATATCGCGAAGATTATGGACATCGTGAGCGGATTGGACGAACGATATCGCCACATAATCAACACCGTGCTTGATGCCCCACGTTACATCTTCGAGATCTTTGGATGTCGTTGCCCGAAGATCAATTGCAGAGTCAGGGAATGCGATACCGACTCGAGACCGCAGGCGACCTCCTTTGATCACTTCGCAGATCACAACCTCTCCCTCTATAGATTTTGCCTCGAGCATGATAACTCCGTCGGCAAGGAGTATAGGCTGACCAGGTTCAAGGAAGGTGTGGGGTTTGAGCTCCTCCACGTAGATGGTATCGGCTGTCGAGGGCTCTCCCGGTCGGGGTGCCGCACAGAGGCGAATCGTGCCCATATCGTAGATCGTTGCGCGTTCCTCTTCGATCGGAGTAATTCGGATCTTGGGCCCGGCGAGATCCTGAAGAATCGCGACCTGTTGATCTAACTCCTTGGCCTGTTCGCGAATACTTCGAAAAACCTCGAGATGTTGTTCGTGCGTTCCATGAGAGAAATTAAGCCGGAACACATTCACCCCTCCAATAATTAGTTCGCGAATCATCTCGGGAGAACGGGTCGAAGGGCCGACAGTTGCGACGATCTTTGTCTTGCGGGTGGGAAGAGGGCGAGGCTTGGGAAGATGGTTCGTCATAGGAGGTGATCTGCATGTTGGAGAAGTTGCCATCTCTGAAAGTCGCTACCCGAGCGAGCAGTTAACGACCAGAGAAAGCTAGTAAAAGAGCCAGTGAGAGAGCCGCTACAAGGCCATCGAGCTCCGAGGGAGCCGCATCATCATTCAGCTTCGTCGCTCACCGTATCGCGTACCGCATCGTCCGTCAAACGGTCAATCCGTCCAACGTCACCAGCAGGCAATCGTTGTGGGATTAAAGAGGAAAAATCATCCCTTTCGTACCGAGGGTTCCTGGCGGTAAGCTTAGGAATCGGGTGCAAGAGGTGGCGGTAATAAGCTTATCAAAGAACGACGTTTGGGGCAGTGAAGGAGGTAACTGCTCTCCAGTCGCAGAAGAACACATCTCAAAAGGAAGCAGCAAACTCGTGGTCTACGCGATGCTGCCCGGTACTGAACGAGCTACTATGACGAAGGAAAAAGAGTCTCCGTTTCTCACGAAGCGTCACCCTGTTTACGGGATTACTCTCTACAGCATCGACGGTAGTACCTGGTCGACTAATCCAAGTGAGTTAACCGAGATTCAGGAGCGACTAGAAAAAGGGTTGGTCGGATCAATAGATAAAAGAATGATTCCGCCGCGCCGGCGCGCTGCGACTCGCCCAGAGGGAGAGAGTGTACCTCAGGATGAGATCGAGGATGACCTTGATGAAGACGAAGAGGTTGATGGAGAGGTAGACGGTGAAGAGGTTGAAGAGCCGCGTTCGGGGCAGGGTGGACCATCCCGAGATCGTCAGATTGGCGACGCGCTTCGACTCATCGGTGACGAATTGGGAGAGGATGATGCCGACGAGGACGAGGCTTCGGGCTCTCGTCGAGCAGAGAGAGCGCGTGGTAGGGCCACGCAAGAGTCCCCCCGCGTGGCCAAATCTGTCGCAGACAAAGGGGCGAAAGATGCCGGGGGGGTCATTGAGAAATTAGCGAGGCACCTTAATAAACAGCCTCGTCCAAAATCGTCACCTGCAGAGACCCCCGTTGCGTCGGGGGGGGCTAGATTAAAGGTCGTGGCCGCCAAGCCAGCCCAGAAGGGGATATTGACGAAAGAAGTAGCTCGCGCCGCTGCACCTCGTGCGGGGGCAAAGGGTAATGCATCGGCCGGTAAGGTGACTCAACGTAAGGGAGGTGTGTCAAAAAGTGCGGTCGGAAAGTCCGTCGGGAAAGTGGCAGCGAAAGGAAAATCGGAGCAGCCGACTGCCCGTTCTGTGGCAAAGGGAGCCACAGGAAAGGTAGCTGCGGCCAAGGGAGCTCCGGCTAAGGGAGCTCCGGCTAAGGGCCCCTCCACGAAAGTAATCAGGACCAAGCCAGCCAAAGCCGCAACCCCCCCGACGCAACAAAAAAGGAAGCTCGCGAATGCTCCTCAAAAGCAGAACGTGGCTCGGGGGAAAAACACAAAAAAAGCCAGCGCCCCAAGCAAGACTCCGAAGAGAAAATAAGGTCCTCGGAACCGAGTCACATTTTCTGCCCATGATACGCAACGCTTTTCCCGAAGTTGCGAAAATAGGGTATGAACGATTGTGACCCCCGCCTTACCGCCCTCGTCGTAGCTCGAATCACTGGACCTCTCGGCCGTGCCTGCCGAGAGGAAATTCGACGCGGGCTACCGCTGACCGCCCCCCACCTCCTTGCAGAGCAGGTACCCTCGTGCGCGAAATATCTGGACGGTCGCGCGCTTATTGAGGCGGAGATAACAATCCGTAGGTGGGAGAGCGAGGGAATTATCCCGATTGCGTTCTCGTCTTCCGATTATCCTCATACCCTCCGCAACCATCCCGAAGCTCCGCTCCTTTTTTACGGTCGTGGCGACGTGCTATCAGCTCTGAGCGCCTCTGAGAAAACGCTCGCGATAGCGATCGTCGGTTCGCGCAACGCCTCACCCCGAGGGTGTGAGATGGCGAAACAATTTGCCTCTGAACTGCGGGACTATGGAGCGTGTATCATAAGTGGCCTCGCACTCGGGATCGATGGTGCAGCGCATGCGGGTGCCCTACAAATTGAGGGCAGAGGCTCGTGCCCGACGATAGCGGTGCTCGGCAACGGACTCCACGTCGTTTATCCTGCCTCTCACCGACGGCTTGCGCGCCGCATCCTCGACGAAGGGGGCGTTCTCGTGTCTGCCTATGAACCGGGCACTCCACCGCTGCCGCACCACTTCCTCGAGAGAAACGGCATAATCGCGTACCTATCGCGCGCCGTTATCGTTGTCCAGGCGGCGATTCGGAGTGGTGCCCTTTCTACGGTCCGTTGGGCGCTCGATGCAGGGGCCGAGGTAATGGCCGTCCCCGGCGCCGTCGGCGACGACCGCCACTCCGGCACCCACGCGATGATCAAGCAGGGAGCGCACCTGGTCACCTCAGTAGACGATATCGTAACTATTCTTGGCCTTACCCCTCGACCTGCAACCACATCGCGTGCACCCATTCCCCCCGCCGTTGCCGAAGCCTTCAAAAAGGGGGATGGCACCGTTCACCGAGATGCCCTCGTCGGAACCGAGGGACCCCTCACCGCTGCAGATCTCATCGCCTTTGAGTGCCAAGGGCTCCTCACCCTCCTCCCCGGGAACCTCGTGCAGCTCGCGCCGTCCGTAAGTAATTGCCTATCGAGGATCACAATTCGCCCCCCGAAGCCCCCTCCCCTTTGATTGACAGAAGCATCGAAGAACTTTACCCTGAGGCCTTAAATTCCGGAGAGGTGAAAACCTCCCCGAGCCGAGAGTGGAAGAGGGAGGGTTAGCGTGCCAGTAGTAGCAGACCCGCCCGAATCCCACCCTCGCCAAAGCAGCCAGTATCTGGTGGATGTAGCTCAGTTGGTAGAGCACCGGATTGTGATTCCGGTTGTCGCGGGTTCGATCCCCGTCATTCACCCCATTCGTCTCTGCATCAGATGCACGAGATGCAGGTTTGTGATCTGACCCTCAGATTTCTCCGAAAAACCCATTACTCTATTAATATTGTTAGTGATCCAAGGTGTCGGCGCTGCATCTTTCGATTTTCTGAACTCCCGCTACATTTCAAGAAATTTCAGCCATTGGATGCAAAAAAGATGCTTTTGCATCTTGGGGTATTTTGAATAGTGGGTGCATAGGGTGCACGGTGTCTATTCTTTACGCTTGCTGCCCATGTTTGGGTATAGGGTGTCGCGCAGCAGATCGAACTCTTCAGATGTAAGGGTTAACTCAATATCTAACCCTTCTTTTCGGGTCGTTTCAGCTTCTACGATCTTCGCCTTTAAGCTACTTTTAATCTCTGTGAGCTTCGGGGACTCGACCTTCTGAGGGGTATTCTGGTTAGTATAGAGTTGCCATAGCTCACCGATGGTTAGCTTGGGGTTATCACGAAACGATGCAGGGATACCCTTCCAAAACGCTTCATCGTCGGGGAAGACCGATACGAAGTCTTTAATCACCGACCTAATACGATTTCTATCAAGGTGTGGTCTCTGCGGGTCTCTTGCTATCTCATAGAAGAAGAACTGAACCAGCTTATCTATGACGCTGGCAGAGGGGATAACGTCTGGTTTGCTCTGTATTCTTGATAGAACATTCCTATCGCAGCCACTACGCTCAGAAAGCTCTTTAAGGGTGACTTTTCGACCCTCTTTAGCCTCCAGTTTCTCCAGTAATTTCGCTAAGTTAAACCTAATCATAAAACAACAAAACGATGCAAGAAATCTCTTGACATCATGCACATAAATGAGCTATACTTATAATATAAGCAATAGAGATTAACTGCTCTATGCTTATAAAGTGACTATAGAGCATTTCGGATGCATTAGTCAAATACTTTATAGGTTGAATTTGGGTTTGCAGTATGAACACCAATGTCTCAATAGGTTCTGAACTAATCACCGCTGAAGATGCAGCACAGATGCTCTCAATGAGCGTAAATGCATTCCGCATCTTCGTTCACCGCTACGGTAGCAAAATCAAGAAAGTAAAACTTGGTCAGCGTAGAACCCTCTACTACAGGTCAAGCATTCTTGCTCTTTTGCAAGAGTTTTAGGCGCGCCGCTCTTAGGTTGTATTTTTTGAGGTTGTTATCATGAGTATCAAGCAAATTACAGACGGCAAGAAAGTCAGATATGACGTTCAGGTATCATCAAAGCACCCGATCACAAAGAAACGGGAATTTCTTCGTCGTCGTGCTGATACAAAATGGGAAGCGCAGCAGCTTGAAAGAGATCTTCACGAAGAGCTGAAAGCAAGACAGACAGGTATTCAACTCCCTACTTGGGACCAGCTTGTCGCAGCCTACGAAGCGCAGTGCCTGATCAATAAAGCAGCATCAACCAAGCACAACGAGCTTTCTATTCTTAGTCATCATGCCACGCCGGTACTTCACCTAAAACTTGTAAATCAGATCACCGAAGCTGATATCAGAGAGATTCTCACTCGTATCGACCCTGAAAGATCGCTCAGTCTGAAGCACAACGTAAGAAAGTGCATCGCAAACGTTTTTAACTATGCGGTTGAATGTCGGTATATCTCTGATAACCCTTGCAGGAGAATCAAACTTGCAAAGGTACCTGAACCTTCACTCAATATTTTGACCGATCAGCAGATAAAGATCTTTCTGAAGAAAGCAGAAGAGACAGGCGTTGAATGGTTTCCAATCTGGGCGATTGCAATCTACACAGGGCTTAGAAGTGGTGAGCTGATCTCACTTCGCTATCGCCACATTGAACACAATCAGGGCAAGCCAGTCATTAAGGTACAAGAGAGCTGGACAAAGCAAGGGGGATATAAACCCTTCACCAAGAACAAACAGGTACGCACTGTACCGATGAACAAGGCTGTTCAAAGCATTATTGAAAAGTTAAAGGCAGGGAATCCAAACAACTGTAGACCTGAAGATTTCATATTACCGCAGATCCCCACTTGGAAGCAGGGGGATGCAGCGAAAGACTTAAAAGCATTCCTTCAAGGGTGCGGGCTACCAGTAATCAGATTTCATGACCTTCGTGCTTGCTTTATCAGTCAGTGCCTACTGAACGGTATTCAACCGTCAGTAGTAATGAAGATTGTTGGACACGGGGACATGAAGACCATGATGAGGTATTGCCGACACACTGGTTCAGATGTGCTTGGTCAAACTGATGTCTTGGATTTTTCATAGTTGTTTTTTAAGGGTTAAAATTATGGGCAGACAAAGTAATTTATCAAGAAAATTGGGTAAGACTTCAGCCGAGCTAGTCGAATCTGATCGAAATCTCAGGTTCTTCAGAGAAATAAATCTAAAGAACCCCAAACTGGATGAAGCACTGAAACTCTTAGCTGATACAGGTCGAACTTTAGAAAATGACGGGCTCCTTCCTGCGGCGATGCACACACTAGCCATTCTTCGTCATTTAAGTGATGAAGATTGCAAGAAGGCAGTTGAGAGATTTAATCAGAGCTCCTCTCAAAAATTTAAGTTGGTCCCTGTTTGTATTATTGAAGACAAGGTAGCCAGCTTCTTCAGGTATACACCGTTTCCAAACGACCTCCCCAAAGAGATGTCAACGTTGCTATTGGAAGCTGCAACAGCCGATTGGAATTCGCAGTACCGAATGCTGCTGGTAATGGCATCAGTTCGAGAGGCGGGGGAATTTTAAAAATAACTGAGATAGAAATGAGGAGTTAACTATGGCAAATATTTGCGATCTTAAAATAAATGTAAATGGTGAGAGCGAATCGCTAGATAGACTTAAGAGACTATATATTGATTCAAATAAACTACTCACACGGGAGAAGGTTCTTTCTACGCTTCCTGCGCTAAAGCAAATTTCAGCGTTTGTGGATGTCGATAATCCTGAAAAAAGGACGAGTTTAGAGAGTGTGTTCAGCGGCTCATTTTTTGAACTAGAACTAAAGGAAATTAGCTCGTCGGAGTATGTACTAGAGGGTTGGTCAAAGTGGGATCCCCCAATATTCCCACTTCAGTGGATTTCACAGGCAACCGGCGTAAACATTTATGGCACTTTCAGCGAAGAGTGCAACACTTGTGGATGGTTCACGTTTGAAAGTGGGAAGCGAGTTGATGGGGCAAGGCTGGGCAATGATCTATACTATCCAGCAATGCTTCATCTTTACGGTGAATCATGTCTTAGAGAAACGATTGAGATGCAGGAACTCAACAAGCGGGAGAAACGTGAATTTCTAACAAGCTTAAAAAAAGGAATTCATTTGTGGAATTCTAATTACCCGACCAAGAATCTGGTCATGCCCGCCCTGTAAAGTTGAATACGGGTCCTCGTGAGTATCTCTCACGAAGATCCAAGATTTTTTAAGATAACCATTTTTGTACGGAGATCAAATGGCAAACTATTGTGATTGTGATTTAGTTGTAAAAGGTGACGCACAGGCAGTCCAAGAATTTCTAGTAAGGGTGCAGAGTGATAATGATGCCTTTGACTTCAATCAAATTCTTCCATACCCAGCGCATTTCCAAGAACTTGACGACCGCGCGGAAGAATGGAGAAAACGAAACGAAGGCTTGAGCATTTTGGAACAAACTGAACCTAGGCCAAAAGATGGCTACAATAATGGTGGCTGGGAATGGTGCATGGGAAATTGGGGTACTGCAGGAGGAATTGAATCCAAAATTGTGCGGGCATGGGGCGACGCGGAAGTCCATGCGGTTGAAATTAACTTTCTCAGTCCTTGCTCACCACCGGAGTCACTTATTCAGTATGCATCGAGTAAGTTTCCAAAACTTCAATTCGTACTGGTCTACTATGAAGGAGGATGTGGCTTCCATGGTGTATTGAAATGCGAAGGTGGGAAAGTGTTGTGCGACGAAACTGCCAAATACTTTGGTACGCGCGGGGGTTAAGAAGCCCAGTCAAAATATTGGAGATTATATATATAGTATATAGAATAAATTGGGTTATTAGGTAGTTTCTCCTCCACCTTCTTTATTCATTAAATACGTGACCCTGTTCGGTGCCAAAAGGTGCCTCCTCGAACCAAGACGCAATCTGGTTCCACTCGGGCGAAAGCAAGAGAGAGGGTGTCGCAAATGCTGGGCTGCCAAGTTGAAAAAGCAGCCTATGTTCCACGAGTTCGTGGAGCTGGGTTCAATACCAATCAACCTATTCAACACGAGATGAGAATTGACTCATCCAATGGGGAAAACCCATTGTGCGGGGACCTGCCCGCCAAGCCCCATAGCAGTCTCTTTGTTGTGGGACGATGCTTGCCGCTGGTGTCGAAAGACATGAATCGGTGCAGTAAAAGTGAGACCGGCTAGCCGCCACTTTCCTCGATTGAGGTTGCACTTAGGAGATTGTGCTGACGGGACCCGTACGTAAATCAACCACACAATTCACTCGGAAACGGGTGAATTTGTGACTCCCCAACGTAAACTAAGACCTAGAAGATATAAAAATCAACAATATGCGCGAAGCGCAATTGAACCGAACGAAGTGAGGTTCAATGTTCAGATAAACACTAGATCCAAACATGACCTTGCTACCCCTACTTGATCCACATCGGCAGTGGATATTCCTTATTCTATTGGCCTCCTCCTTTATAAATACATGAAAGATACATATTCAATGGAGCTTTAAGCCTATGGTTAAACAAAAATCCAAGACCACTCAGCTACGACTGTTGTTGCCTGAAGATTGGATTCCAGAGCTTGATAGCTTGGCGGCCAGTCGATTTCTATCGCGTCTCGGCCTGATTCGATTCTATCTGAGAGCGCAGATGAATGAAGATCTTAAAAATCTTGCTGAGCATCTCAAAGAGGCCGAAGCGCACCGAAAAACTCATAGACGCTTGCAACAGCATATTGATGATCGTGAGTGGTAATTATGGCTAAGGCAGTTTCCAAGTCAGAAGCTATTAGAGCCATCGCTGAGGCAGAGGCGTTGGAGGTTGTCCTTGAGATTATTGATCGCAATGAAACAACATCATCCAAGCAGACAAAAGTAAGTCGATTCGTTAATGATTTTCAGAAACAGATCAAAGATGAGCGTGATGTCGTCTTGATTGCGGTAAAGGTGAAGTAATGAAGCGACTCCAAGAAATATTGAACAACGAGAACGATCTTCAGTCATCGAATCGAGAGATCAATGAAAGCCTAGCAGGTAAAGGTTTCGCGGTATCACAGAACCGCCAGCATCAGGGATATAAAGCGCAAGTGCTGAGTAAGCTTAATGCCATTCAAAATGATTGCCATCGGGCGGTTCAAGAAGAAGACGATCGAAAAAGAAGTGATTTTATTTTTAAGCTAGTTTTTGATCTCGCAGGAGCCTTGAAGCTATTCGCCGAAATGTCATCAAGAACCAATAATATTAGTACCGCTTCGGTGCTAGATCAGGAGAGCTTAAAGAAAGAGCTTGAACCGCTTATCAAAAAGGCCCTTAGCCAGCCAAAATAGTACCTAGCGGTTAAAGTACGCACCACCGACCACTCGCCCGCCAAATATCACCTCCCAATATTCAGCCCTAACATCTTTATTCCGTTGATCTTTAATCTCAATAATGGTTCAATTCGTACTGGTTAAGTTCTAATACTACCAATTAGACAGAGCGAAGTGAAAAATGCGCTTACCCCCATATTTAGGACCACAGGCTTAAGTAGAATCTGCGTCTGAAAACTGGTAAGGAAGGACGCATGAAAACGGTAACAAAACGAAGAACATTTACGGACAAGTTCAAGGCGAAGGTGG
>JBIIHQ010000035.1:0-3144 GCA_044235645.1 Bdellovibrionota bacterium
GCCAGCTGCACCTTCGCGGTAGGGCAAGGCTGCCGAAGGAACCAAGGCCTGCGCCCAGGTTTCGAGCTGATCTTCCAAACTAGGTTTGGAGTTATGACACTTCCTATCTCCCCACCAGTGTCAAAGGAATCTGGATGTATCACCACCTGGTGATCGACGTCTGGATCCACAAGGTGCTTGCGTGGGATGTGTAGCAATGCGAGGACTCCAAACTTGCCGCTGAGCTGGTAAGCCCGGCCTGCCTGAAGGTTCGCGTTAGTCCCCGTCGCAAACAGTCGCTCTCATTGCATTGCCGTTATCGGCATGCACTGAGAGCGGCGACGCTTGAGGTGCGACTGTTTGAATTGGGCGTACTCAGATCGTCTTTCCGGCCGAAGGTTACCAACGACCACACATGCTCGGAATCCCTTTCCCGTAACGATACTTACCTGCAAGATTACCCCAGCCGGCCACTCAGCAGCAAGAGGAAGCCTGCCTCTGAGTCTCCCCATTTGTGGACTGGACCAACCATTAGCACCGCCACAGCGGCATCAAGTTCGTGAGGCATCATAAGCGCTATTGCGATGAGTCTGTACAGATCTGCCGCCACCGTGCTTGTGTCTATAAACATGTTAGTCAAGTCAATCCCCGGCGGTCGACAACGACATCACGCTGTTGGAGCCAACCAGAAGTGGTGTGGATCAACCCACCAGCTGACGATTTAGTCACTCATACAGAGCTGCGTTGGAACTGATCGCCTAATCGGCGTTAGTCACGTCATCTTTCCTGTCAGTCACCGGGCCAGCTGGATAATAAAGACTTTGCCTTTAGTTTTGCCAGCTACCAGCAGCGCGCTTGAAATGCTTCAATCGCTGCTCAAGGCTCAAGCCAAAAGGCAAGCCTTTTTGCCATTCTAGACAAGTTTTTGTTACAGCTTCTTCGTGTTGCAGCGTTCGCAGCGGCTATAATCATGCTTGAGGTCATTGGATTGAGGCCAGCTTGCTTGACCTAGTCTTTATTGTCAACATTAATAGTGTTCTTAAGATTCCCTTTGAGTTCCTTTCTTCCATCAGCAATAGAGTCGGGTGAGTGGAGTTCTTTCTCGCCGCCCCATTGGCTGGTGGCTTGGTTGCCGTTTGTTGTCTGTGGATTTTTTGCTGCAGCGCTTACCTGGTTATCCCTCTGGCTGTTCATCCCCGTACTCAGTCGTCGGCTTCTAGATCAACCCAACGCCCGCAGTTCCCATCGGCTCCCCACCCCCCGTGGAGGTGGGGTGGCTTTTGTGCTGGTGGGAAGTCTTGCTGTTGCCTTGCTAAGCGGTTGGCTTCCACTGTTCTGCTTGCCCCTGGCTCTAGTGGGCTTCTTGGACGATCGCTATAACCTGCCCGCCGGCTTGCGCTATGGCGTGCAGTTGTTCACTGCCTTGTTGTTGCTGTTGATAAGTCCGCTGCCGGCCCTTGCGGCTGGCTGGCTGCCTTTTCTGCTCCTTTTGATCTCCGCCACCGCTGTAATTAATTTCATTAATTTCATGGACGGTCTCGACGGCCTGGTGGGCTGCTCCATGGCCGTGTTGTTTACCGCTGCTGCTCTTACCGGTATGCCAGCCCTGTGGCCCCTGGTGGGGGCTTTGCTTGGCTTTTTGCTTTGGAATTGGAGCCCTGCAAAAGTCTTCATGGGTGATGTTGGCAGCACCTTCCTTGGCGCCGTTTTCGTTGGTGCCGTGCTCCAGCAAGCTAGTTTTCTGGCAGCCCTCGGCCTGTTGCTGGTGGCCACTCCCCTCCTGGCTGACGCCTGTATTTGCGTACCCCGCAGGTTGTTCGCCGGCCAGCGGGTATTCCAGGCTCACCGTTTGCATCTGTTCCAACGCCTCAACCAGGCTGGCTGGAGCCATGCCGCTGTAGCGCGTCTATATACCGCTGCTACTGCTCTCTTGGCTATTGCTCATCTGGCTGGTGGGTTGTTGTGGGTGTTGGGCTTGGCGGTGGCAGTTTTGTTGATTGGGGTTTGGCTGGATCAGCGCGTGGCGGTGCCGTTTGGAGTTGCCTCTGGTCGGGCATGAGCCTTGCTGCCTTCCAAGTTTTATGCCGCCATCGGCCGCATCCAGCTCCATAGCTTCCCGGAGTGTGCCGCCGCCTCCACCCGCAATGCGTTGCTTCTTGCTGAAGCCCGGGGCAATCTCCCAGCCTTGCGTATTCCCTTGCCACTGGAAGGCACCGAGCATGCCTGGTACGAGTTCTATGCCTTCGTGGAGCCCGAGGTCCTGGCCCCAGGCTGGAGCCCCGATCGGATCCTTTCTGAGATCACAAGAGCTGGCTATCACGCCTTCTCCGGTAGCTGTAGTGAGATCTATTTGGAGACTTGCTTCCAGGAAGCAGGCCTGGCCCCATCCGAGCGCCTGCCAGTTGCCAGCGAACTCAGCGAAACCAGCCTCATGTTCCTGGTGCACCCCACCATCATCACTGAGCAAATGGCCAGCTACGACGAGGTGGTGCGGACGGTGGTTAGGCGGGCTTTCCGTTAGTGATGATCGTCATCAGCGCCCTCAGGCGTTGGTTGTTCTGTTGCTTGGAGCGTCTGCTGCAGGGCTCTGGCTGGCATGGCCCTGGATTGTTCCGGTTGTTTCTCCGGTTTCCACGTCCACTGCCGGTAGCGATCTGGTAGTGGTGCTGGATGGTGGTCCAGGTTGCTTCGCCGCAGCCGATCGGATCGGCCACGCCCTGACCCAGTCGCCTCACCGCCTGTTAATTCGTTGCCCCAGAGCTACGCCGCCTCCCCTGCCCACCCGCGAACTGCTCCAGGGCTTCGCCACCAGCCCTCTCCCCGCAGTTCTCGGATGTGGATTGCCACCCACCCCCATGACACCGCCCGTGCAGTAGCCCTTGCCCGCATTGCCCTTGGCAGCCAGGGCATTCGCGTTGACCCGGCTGATCGGCCTACCCCGAGCTCCGCTGAACGCCGCAAGCTTCTCCGCGATGCCCTGCGCCTCACCCTTTGGCGGGCCACTGGGAGCACCGGCGCCTGGCTGGCTCCCCAGGTTGTCGCCCGCAAGCGTGCCGATCATGGGATGTAGGGGGTGTAGGCAGGCCAATGCGGCCTTCAGGCTGCGGTTGGGCGGCTGCACCTGGCCCGGGCTCTTGACCGCTTGGTGCTACTCAGTCACACTCA
>JBIIHQ010000010.1:0-116320 GCA_044235645.1 Bdellovibrionota bacterium
CCACCTTCGCCTTGAACTTGTCCGTAAATGTTCTTCGTTTTGTTACCGTTTTCATGCGTCCTTCCTTACCAGTTTTCAGACGCAGATTCTACTTAAGCCTGTGGTCCTAAATATGGGGGTAAGCGCAGTCCTTGGAAGGGGCCTTGCCGTGGCTGTACCTGAAGGGTGTATCCAGTGGTGAGATGGAATCAGCTCTTTGCGCTTTGCTTGGTCCCGAGGCCAAAGGGTTGTCAGCCAGCACGGTTGCTCGGCTGAAGCAGCAATGGGGTGAGGAATACCAAGCGTGGCGCAAGAGTCGATTGGATAAAGATCGCTGGGTATACCTGTGGGCAGACGGCATCTACAGTGGCTTGCGGGCTGAGGACGCCAAGCTTTGTGCCCTGGTGGTTATTGGTGTCAATGAGTTGGGGGAGAAGCGATTCCTGGCTATTGAGGACGGAATCAGGGAATCAATACAGAGCTGGCGAGAGGTGTTACTGGGGCTCAAAGCCCGTGGCATGAACACCCCGAAGTTGGCTGTCGGCGATGGTGCCATGGGGTTTTGGGCAGCATTGGAGGAGATTTACTCCGACACCCGTCAACAACGGTGCTGGATGCACAAGACCGGCAATGTATTGAACTGCGTGCCTAAATCCGTACAGCAGAAGGTGAAGACTGCGCTCCATGATATCTGGCAGGCTGATACGAAAGAAAATGCGGAGGCAGCGTTCGAGCAGTTCGAGGAATTGTTTGAGGCCAAGTACCCAAAGGCTGTCCAGTGTTTACAGCAGGACCGAGAAGAGCTGCTGGCGTTCTATGACCTTCCCGCGCAGCACTGGCAAAGCTTGCGGACAACGAACCCAATCGAGTCGACGTTCGGCACAATTCGACACCGAACAAAGCGGTCGAAAGGCTGTCTGACACGAGATGGTATGCTGCACATGATCTTCAAACTCGGGGAATCTGCTCAAAAGAACTGGCGCCGACAGCGCGGCTTCAGCTACCTCGCCAAGGTGATTACTGGAGTCAGATTCAGAGATGGTATTGAAGTGAATTCAGACAACCAGGTCGCCGCTTGATCCGGTTCTTGAACACCAGATTTGACAATAGCTCATAAAATTAATGCCTCCCTTTTAAAGACCCGCACAAAAAGAAGAGTTTCCAAAGAACTACGCTCCCCAATTTTATTGGCAAAGGGATTAATTGATCAAATCCCAAATGCCCCCGCAAAAGATCCAACCAGTGGGACTCTCCTCGAGCAAAGTCTCCTCTATCTGCCTTCGCTAAAAATCGGGGTATTCCCCGCTCATCAGGGAGCAACAGGTCAACCAACAAAAAGGGAACTTCGCGTTGAGTTAATTCTCTTAGACGGCAAAAGAAAATATCAACCTGCTCATCGCTGAAGTGATGCAACACACTACTACAGAAGAGCACGTCTGGCTGATAATTTATGGGCAGTGATTCAAGAGCATCATGGTGAATAAAGGTACACGAAAGATCGCCCGCCACCTTCTGAGCTGCTCTTCTCACATACTCCTCATTAAGGTCGATCCCCACGTATCGAGAGGCAGACTCAAATAAGCCCACATTAATACCTGGCCCACACCCGATATCGAGCACCGACTTCCCCCGCCAAAGGTGCTCATATTCCCTCACGGGTGCCACCTTTTGATGGTTGAACGGCGCTTGCCAAAGACGGTAGACAAAGGGGGTGTCGAGGATGTCTTTCATCAGAATTTTTGTTTCGCTGTCACATTGACCCTATTATGATAGGCGTTGATCCTAGTGGTCAATTATTTTATCCAGCCTCTGGCTGCACAATTTCATTATTCTGCCGAATTTCAGTCAAACTGCCCACGCCTGAATCCCTCCTGCCCACTTTCTCCCACGCCCACTATGCCCCCCATCACCCACCTTGGCCAGTTCGGCACCAACGACTTCATCGAATATTGGACGGCATTCCGCCTCTTTCTTGCACAGGATAATCCGTACGACCCAGAACGAATGCTCTTACTCCAAACCCAACTCGGCTGGACCGCCCAGAACCCTCTGATGATGTGGAACCCACCCTGGTTGCTTCTGCTTCTGTCGCCGATTCTCTTGTGGGACTTCGGTACTGCAGCTTCGATCTGGTTAGCAATAAACGTGGTCTTCGTCGGATTGACCGTATTCTTCACTCTCGACCTCCTCAACATTCGTCGCCGATCACCCGCTCAGTACCTCATCGCTATCTCCCTCGCGTTCACCTTCTTTCCACTGTATAACTCCCTCAAGGTCGGACAGCTTGGCGGACTCCTCGGACTCGCCTGCCTCGGTGGCATCTGGGGAATTATTCGGCGCAGATACGGCATGGCTGCTGTTTTCCTCCCGCTCTGGTCAATAAAGGCACACCTTTTCCTTCCCCTTGCTACTCTCCTTTTCTTTCGCAGCATCCGACATCGACACCTCTGGCAGGCGATGATCCCCGCGGGGGCTCTTCTTGGCATTCTCATTCTCGTAAGCGAGCTGATCCATCCGCACGCCATCGCCCAATGGCTTGCGGGTGTTAAGGGTGGGCAAGTCGGCGATCGGGTTGAGGGGGTAGATCAGTGGATCGGAGCATCGCTTACCGGTGGGGTGCGTTTACTGTTCGCCAGAGGAGAAATGGTCCCTGTTTGGCCGATGATCATAGTACCCGCAATCGGTGTTTGTATCGTCGCCATCCTCGCGATTCGTTCCCAAAAAAGCGACGTCTTTTCGGAACTCTCGATCCTTACGATTCTCATCTCCGCCTGTTTTGCCCCATTTGGCTGGGTTTTCGACCTTGCTATTCTAGTGCCGGTGTATCTTTTGTGTGTACTTGAAGGGCTTCAAGGTAATGCCTCAGTTCAAGCTCGCTGTGCAGCAGCGCTAGTGGTGCTTGTTCAGATAGGTGGGTGGATCCAGTATTGGAACACCGACTTTAGGGGGCATCACCATTTTATCTGGATGCCCTTAGTAACGGGACTGGGGTGTGGGTGCTACGCGTGGTCGCGGATGGATTCTGCGAGGGAGACGTGATATGCGACACCCACTCTGATGCCTATTCCCCTTTTTCGGGCTCATTGTGGTATTTCGGATCATGTAAGACGGTTTTTCAGCTCTTTAAAGAGTTGACATTCCAAATAATTACTGACAAAGACAGAGGTAAGGGCGATAAAAGTCATGAGGAAGCGGTTACTAAAATGACTCAAATACCAATAGTCATATTTCGCATAAAATAATAGCTGAATAAGACAGATTATGCAGATGAGGGCAATTTTTTTCGAGTGCCCTATTTTCTTGGAAGAAAAAAAACCTAAAAAAGCGAAATACAAAATGGGATTAGTCACAATAATCCCTGAGGTAGGAGCAAACAGAATCTGACAGACACCCATTAACAAAGGTTGATTGAATCTATCGGCATGATTTCGGAACATGATCTCGTCGGTAGTGGAGCCTGCGACAACATTTAGCTGATATCCCGTCTCAAACGGAGAACCAAATAAGAGATAATTTGTCAGGAAAAATGGTGTCAGGGCAGCAAGAAATACGACTGACGACTTAAAGGTAGTAAAAATATTTTGCCAGAGGTGTTCAAAGGTATCAGAGCTCAAACGTTCTTTTTTGCTCTCGACAAATCCTGCTGACAAAACAATGACTCCCGCAATAGGGGCATTGGCTACCTTGGCGAATACCGACAAACCGAGCAGAAATGCACCCACATAACATCTGCCAATCATTACAAGATAAAGTCCGACCAAGACGAATACAGAGGAAAATACGTCAGGCGAATAATTATACACATAATCGAGGAATAGGGTGCACGACGCGTAAAGAATCGAGGTGACAAGCGATGTTAAATCACTGAAGAACAGGCGATTTATCTTAAATATTGTTACTATAAGCAGCGCACAATTGATTATATTGAAGAATAGTAATCCATGACTCCCGAATAAAATAAAGAAGGGCACTGAAACGAATGACATAAAAATGGGATGTTTTGGTACAAATCCATTTTTCCCTAATGCAAGCTGGCCATTTAACAGATCGCCCGAAATGTTATTGGCGATTAACAGATCGTGGTCGTCTATGAGTGATACGATAACAGCTTGATAGTAGACGCAGTCTCCTTTCAAAAACTCCTCCTGAGACACAAGGCGAGAGAGAACCGCAGGTGTGTAGAGGAGAAAGAGATAAAGGAGAATTAATATAATAAAACAGCGATCCGAGCGATAGATTCGCGCATTTGGTGATGCCATGATCTGGTATGTCCGGTGAAGCTTCCGCGGAGTTTTCACACCCATTACCTGGGCATCTTGACACTTATCATACCGACGGTAAATGCGGAAAAACGGGGATAAGAAAGTCCGTAGCGGCTCTTGATTCAAGTGACTGGATGTCCTCCATCGGTTTTCGGCACAATCAAGCGGCGCGCTGATGCTCCGGACCCCAGATTGCGTGAAACCACTGTTCAAATTACCTTTACTTTTCCGACTTCCACGGGCCGCGCCTCGAATTTTTTCTCTCAAGTTCCATCCAGCAGCCAGCCGATCTCTCTTGAAGATTACCAAGGACCGCTGCGCTGAGGCCTCTCCTTTCAAACACCATTGTGGTACCCCCATGCCCACCCTCTCCTTCCCCGGCATAGCGTCGGGCCTCGACACTGACTCCCTCGTGCGCGCCACACTCGCGCAGCGGAGGAAATCCCAGATCGCCCCTCTCACTCAACGCATCTCCGAACTCCAGGACACAAACGACGCCTTGGGCGGCCTTTCCTCTCGGTTGGCGGCTCTCAAGGGTGCAGCGTTGGGGTTTCGGGCGGTCAGTGGTGGTGGAATGGCGAAGCGGTTCTCTTCGAGTAATGAAGGAGTTGTATCGGGGGTAGCGGGGAATGGGGCGCCAGTTGGGTCTTTTGAAGTGTCGGTACTCTCGCTTGCAAAACAGGGTATTGGATCATTTGATGACCGTTTTTCGTCCTCTTTTGCGCTGGTCACTGGGGGGATTGATAATAATGCCTCAGAGGAAGATCGGAGTCTGTCGGTTACTTTCGGGAGTGGGTCGGGAGCAGAAACGGTACGGGTCTCCTTGACAAGTACGACCTCTGCAACAGAGCTGGTCGACGCATTTAATTCGCAGGCGACCCGTGGGAGCGCGGCGTTGGTTAATCAAGGCTCGGCGTCATCACCGAGTTATGCAATCGTGTTTTCGGCGAAAAACTCCGGTGTTGATGCTGGCTCGGTGTCACTCTCGGTGGGCCCTGCCGTTACGGCGACGGGCGCGTTTCAGGGAACGACGATATCCGCTGCCTCTGATGCGACCTTTTCGATGTCGGGTCTTGGGGGGACGATTCGGCGATCAGGCAATACGGTGAGCGATATTGTGCCGGGATTGTCTCTGAATCTTGCGTCCACCGGTAGCGCGACCTTCTCGGTGAAGTCGGACCCGTCGAGGACCATAAAGGCGGTTCGTGAAGTCATTGATGCGTTCAATCAGGTTGTCTCGTTTGCGACGGAGCAAGATCTGGTCTCGGTCACCAACGATATACAGGGTCCAACTGCAGTATTCTCCCCTCTTGCGGGAACGCAGATCGACGAGGGGATTCTCTCGGCGATTCGCGGGGCGTTTCGGGGGGTAAGTCTGGGTGGATCGGGGAGCGTTAATTCGCTGGCTGATCTTGGGATTACCTCAACACGTCAGGGGACGCTCTCCCTCGATGAGAGCAAACTCTCTGCAGCAATTGCAACCGACCCGGCGCAAGTCGACCAGCTGCTTCAGCGGGTCGGTGATTCTTTGGCAGCCCCAGGCGGAACGATTGATCTTTTTACCCGATACGGCGGTCAGATCGATAGTATCAAACAATCGAATACTCGTCAGGTAGAGGGGTACAACCGCCGCGCGGAGGCGGTCGAGAAATTGCTCGCACGCGCAGAGGAGCAGATGCGAAGTCAGTTCAGTCGACTTGAATCTTTGATGGGGGGATTACAACAACAGCAGATCTCACTCTCGGCATTGATACGAAGGTAAGGGTGTGCCTCTACTGGCGAAGCCAGCCGATCAATCGCAGAATAAGATAGAAAAGACCGTTAAGGACAATGAGAGTTGTGACGGGAAAATAGAACGAAACCCGCTCGCCGGTGATGGCGACATCGCCAGGAAGGTGACCGATCCACGAAAAAGCACGCGGAGCCCAAACAAGGATGGCACCGATGGCGGCGAGCACAGCACCGCCGAGAATGAGATATCCTCCGATGGTTTGGGTGGTGTGCATGGTGGCCTCTTTTCTCCGTGAGGTTGTTCAATTCCCGCCCCGTCGTTCTCTTCTCCCCTTTCTTGGGGTATCCTTACCGGCGTAATCGCTTTGCTTCGTCACTGCGCTCTTGTTCTCAAACCCTTCCAGGAGATTTATACCATGTTTGGCCTCGGAGCAGGAGAGCTTGTCCTTGTTGTGGTGATAGCACTCGTGGTTTTTGGGCCCGAGAAGATCCCGGAGATCGCGAGGTGGCTCGGAAAGACCTCGGCTGAACTGCGACGAATGAGTGATTCGGTGCGACGGGAATTTTATAACGGATTATATGTACCCCCGCGGGAACCTTCGGCAAAGGAGGCCCGGGCAACATCGTTAGTCGCTGAGCCCGCAAAAGGTTCGACCGGTTCGAGAGCGGATCTACCCGCAAGCGACCATTCCTCACCCCCTTCTTCCGTGGGCGATAGCTGAGGTTTCCATGACACTCGATCAGGTCTTCAATGGCGATCCGACGCCTCCCCCATCCCCCGAAAGGACAGCTGAGATGCCCCTCCTTGAGCACCTTGCGGAGCTTCGACGAAGGATCGTGGTATCCGCTTTAGTCGTGCTCCTCGGTGCGTGCGTTTCTTACTCGTTTGCCGCCCCTCTTTTTGCCTTTCTGACCTCACCTCATTACGCTTCGTTTCCGCCAAACTCCCTCATAGGAACGGGACCTGCCGAGGCGTTTGTTTTAAAGATAAAGGTGGCCTTATTTGCATCGCTCTTCTTGACTTCACCGATTTTGTTTTATCAACTCTGGCTCTTTGTCGCGCCAGGACTCCTCGATCGTGAAAAACGGCTGGTGGTGCCGTTCGTTGTAGCAACATCGATGCTTTTCCTTCTCGGTGCAGGCTCCGCTTACACCACCCTGGTACCGATCAGCATCGCCTTCTTTCGATCACAGTACGACTCGATCGGGGTAACGCCCGCGATCACACTTCGGGAGCACGTGAGCCTCATGATGCGGTTGTTACTGGGTTGTGGATTTGTTGCTCAGCTTCCCGTGATCGCTTACTTTGCGGGGCGGCTGGGGTTAGTGTCGGCTTCTTTTCTTCTGGGCAAATTAAGGCACGCAACGGTGATTATCTTTATCATCGCGGCGATCATTACTCCAACCCCTGATATCGTGACACAATGCGTATTTGCGCTTCCGCTCTTGGGATTGTACGCGATAAGTATTGGAATTGTCTGGATTGTTAATCCCAGCGCGAAAAAAGATGGGCAAGCAAATCGCTTTTCACGGGATGGCGTTTGATTAACGTCGTTATTTTCGGCAATATAAGGCGAGGTCCTCTGGTGCAGCCCCTCCCTCCCCAGGTATCAGCTTCCCGGGGTTCACTGCGGGGACCTTTTTTATTCTGCACCCCTCCCCCCGCACCGCTCAATCCACCGAGATTGCTCCAACCCCTTATCTTAGATCACCTCTTGAGGTATGCTTCGCCCGTCCCTTGACGGTAGGGAGAGCCGCTCAACACATTTCTTTCTTTGCGAGACAACCATGCCACGACTAACCCTCCCTCACGGGGTCACGGTCGCCGATATCGCCTCGATCACCAAGGGCACGATACTCGGCGACCCACACATTGCCATCTTCGGCATCTGCTCCCTTGATGAGCCACACGCCACTTCAGTCGCATTTTCAAAGGAACGATCTCCCTCGAGGCTTATTGCGATCATGCAGAGAGTATCCGTCGGAGCTCTCATCGTATCATCCCCCCTCCCCTCTTTTGGCGATTTTCATCCCCCGATGCCGATAATCGGAGTTGCGGATCCCCTCGCGGCGATCATCGCAATCATTCCCCGTTTTTTTAAAACGTGGGAACCGATGACGACCTCCTTTGGAAATCAGGTCGCCATACATGATACAGCCTTGATTGGAGAGGGAGTTACCGTCGGACCTTTTTGTTCTATCGGTGCGTCGTGCATTATCGAGGATGGGGTCACCATTCATCCAAACGTCACTATATACCCCGGGGTTCGCATCGAACGGGGGGCGGTGATCCACGCGGGGGCTATCATCCGCGAAGATTGCGTTATCGGACCCGGTGCAGTGATACAGAATGGAGCGGTGATCGGCTCAGATGGGTTTGGGTACGTGGTTATCCCCGATAAGGGACTCGTTCCAGTCCCTCAAATCGGGACCGTCACCATCGGCGCTCACGTTGATGTCGGTGCAAATAGCTGTATTGACCGGGGCACGCTCGGGACTACCCGCATCGGCGACGTTACGAAAGTCGACAACCTTGTACAGGTCGGGCACAACACCACGATTGGGTCTCAGTCGATCATCTGTGGTCAGGCAGGAATTGCCGGAAGCTGTTCGATAGGAGATCGGGTCGTCCTCGGGGGAGGGGTAGGCGTTGTCGACCATGTGACGATCGGAACGGGGGTTCGGGTCGGAGGTGGAGCGGCTGTTTTGAACAACATCTCGACACCGGGTGACTACATTGGAACCCCCGCGGTGCCAACCCGCGAGTGGTTCGCCCAGCTTCGAGCGATGAAGCGCCTTTTACGAAGACGGGATAGTCGAGATGATTCCCCCGACCCCCTACCAAACATCAGGGATACTTCAGCGAGCTAGGGAGCTTCTCTGTTGAACGCTTCACCAGTATATCGTTCAATCGGAATATTGTCAGAGAATTTCTTTAGAATCCCCCCACTGATGTCGACCTAGTAAGCAGGGTGGCCCGTTCCCATTTGCGTTGAGACCTTCGGGGGCAGATATCATGACAATCACTCGGGATTTAGTAGCATCAGGTGCCGAGGCGGTCGTGGTCGACGATGTGCCGAGTGCGATGAAGATAATGGCCCGTTTTTTTACCCGAATGGGGTTCTCAAAGGTCTATCAATGCAACTCAACTGAGCAGGCATTTCGGACAGTAACGAATCATCCGCGAATTCAGGTCGTTTTATCAGATGTGGTGATGCCCGGAGAGTCGGGATACGAACTGGTCAAGCGACTTGAGACCCTGGAAAGAGCAAAACCTCTCATCATCATACTCACTTCATCCGGATCTGCCGAGACCGTCACAGCTGGCTCGTATCGCGCAATGACTTTGGAGCCCCTCCGAAAGCCATTTTCCCGGGAGGAGCTGGAGAGGCGATTGAACGCTTGGCACGAATAAACTGCTGAGACAAAAGGCCCGCATCCCCTAACCCACCGCCACATAAGAGATGTCGATTACCTCTATCTCCTGGACACCCTTCGGCGTCCGGTATTGGACGACGTCTCCTACCCGAGCCTTCAGGAGCGCTGCACCGATGGGGGATGCATAACTGACGTGGCCTTTGTCAATATCAACCTCATCAATTCCAACGATTACAAAGACCCTTTCGCGATCATCCCCATCAAGAATTGTCACCGTGGCGCCGAAAAGAATCTGCTCTGAGCTCACCTCAACGGGATTGATGACCTGAACCGATTCAAGCCGCTTGCTAAGAAAACGAATGCGGCGGTCGATTTCCCGGAGTTTTTTCTTTCCGTAAAGATAATCGCCATTCTCCGACCGATCGCCATTGCCAGCAGCCCACGAGACGATAGCGGTGACCTCGGGCCGCTGCCTCGTTCGAAGATCACGAAGCTCGTCCCGCAGCCTTTTGGCCCCGGCGGATGTGATCAATACGGGGCCACGAACCGAGGGCGTCTCGGCGACATCGTCATCGTCAAAATCCCCATCATCAGCACTGGAGCCTTCGATGTCCCATTCGTCAGTCACCGCAGATGTACTCCTTTCTCAAAAAAACAACTGAGTCTTTTAATATTCCTCACATAAGATTAGCAGCTATCGAACACTCTTCGCGGGGCGCCGCTTCAAAGAAGCTAAGACCGAGTCGCTGCATCAGGGCCCCGTCGTGGTCCTCTCCCGGGTTCGCCGTGGTCAGCAACTTATCACCCGCAAAGAGAGAATTTGCCCCGGCAAAGAAACAGAGGGCATGGAGCTCATCAGACATCGATAGACGACCTGCGGAGAGTCGCACCATCGACCGCGGCATGGCGATCCGAGCTGTCGCCACGAGACGAACAAATTCTATCGGATCAACCGTATCACTGTCAGCGAGGGGGGTACCCTCGACCTTGACGAGCACATTGAGTGGCACACTTTCAGGATGGGGATTCTGCTTCGCTAATTCAAGGAGCAGCCCAATTCGATCGTCAATAGTCTCTCCCATGCCGACGATGCCCCCGCAGCACACGGTGATTCCCGCATCTCGCACCCGCTGAAGGGTTCTCAAACGATCATCATAGGTACGGGTCGATATGACCTCGCCATAGTATTCGGGGGAGGTATCAAGATTATGGTTGTATGCGTGACATCCCGCTTCTTTCAGCCGATGCGCTTGGCTCTCTGAGAGCATCCCCAGAGTACAACAAACCTCGAGCCCCATCCCGTGTACGCCGCGGACTAAATCCAGAATCTTGTCAAAATCTGGCCCATCCTTGACCTCTCTCCAGGCTGCTCCCATGCAAAATCGGGTTGAGCCCGCCTCTTTCGCTTCATTGGCTTTCTCGAGAACGAACTCGAGAGGCAGCACTGGGTGACGGTCGACCCCCGTCTTGTAGTGGGCACTTTGTGGGCAGTACCCACAGTTTTCAGGGCATCCTCCAGTCTTCACTGAGAGGAGGGTAGACCGCTGAACCTTCAGCGGATCGTGGTATTGACGATGGACTGTTTGTGCACGAAATAGAAGCTCGGGGAGCGGAAGGTCGTAAATTGCCCGCAAATCCTCCCTGGTCCAGCGGTAGGAAATAGGATCTCCAGAACCGCCCCTCTCTCGAAGGCTCTCCGCGCTATTCCCCCTCGGACCAGAGTCCATTCTATCGCCAACGACTCTACCGTCGTCCAACTCGCAGCCACTAAACGCATTATGTCTCATCTGATCACCCCTTGTCTTCTTCATATCGGCCCTGCTGGCACGATTTCACCCATTTCCTGCCAACATCACCCCCTGTCGGTATCGAGCACAAAATTCATCAGCAAAATACGTGATGATAATATCCGCTCCTGCTCGTCGTATTGAGGTCAACATTTCAATCATCGTGCGCTCACCATCAATCCATCCCTTTGCTGCTGCGGCCTTTACCATAGCATATTCACCACTCACGTTGTATGCAGCAATGGGCACAGAGCTTATCTGGGCTACCTGCGAGATAATATCGAGATACGGTAGAGCCGGTTTGACCATCACGATATCAGCCCCCTCTTCGAGATCAAGCTCCACTTCGCGTAAAGCTTCACGCACATTTCCTGGGTCCATCTGATAAGAGCAGCGGTCGCCATATTGGGGTGCCGACTCTACCGCATCCCGAAATGGGCCGTAAAAAGCGGAGGCATACTTGGCAGCGTAGCTCATGATAACGGTGTGGGTGAATCCTGCTTCATCGAGGTCACGGCGAATAGAGCTCACCATCCCGTCAATCATTCCACTAGGCGCGATAACATCTGCCCCGGCCTCTGCTAACGACACAGCCTGTTTCCCCAGATTCATGAGGGTCGCATCGTTGTCGAGACAGCCATCGACCATCACACCACAGTGGCCATGGGAGGTATATTCACAAAAGCAGAGATCGGCGATCAGGGTAACGTGGGGTAACTCAGCTCGAACGGCACGCATCGCCTGCTGGACAAGACCATTCCGAGCCCATGCAGCACTTCCAACGTCATCTTTGTACTCAGGAATGGCAAAAAAGAGGAAGGTAGAGATACCGAGCTCTACACTCGCTGCGACGGTGGGTACAATCTGGCTCACCCCAAGCTGATACTGTCCGGGGAGAGACGAGATCTCGCGCCGAGTCGTTTCGCCAGGGACGACAAACAGAGGCCGTACGAGATGTGAAGGGTGCACAATAGTTTCACAAACCATCGATCGGAGCGCCGGGGTTCGGCGAAGCCGTCGCATGCGGGTAGAGGGAAACGACATAGGGACCTCTCATGGTGGTGATTTAGCCGCGTGAGCATAGGTTTTTTTGCGCGGATGGTCCAGTGCCGCGGTGGAGGGGCCGGAATCAGGGCGTGGCAATGCCCCGTTAAACTTCATCCCAGGGATCGGAGAGGACAAGGTCGGCCTTACGAGGCATCAAGTGGGCACAGGCCCGAGTTGTATCGCCGAGAAGACTCCAAGCCCGAGCCATCGCGGCGGGCGGAACAAAAGAGCCAAGCCTCTCCGGATGCCTCACCCTCTCTTGTCTGTAAGCCTCCCCCCTCGATTCAGCAATCCAGCTCTCATACCTGCTCAAGCAGTCACAGAGATCTGCAAATAACAAAAGTGTCCGCTCGACGCTGCCCGAAAACGGAGGGGCAAGAAGGGGCTCAAGAGGTTGAGGGTGGTTAATCAGAGGGATTTTATCAGTCGTCAAAAGAAGTGGATCAAAGCAGTGCCGGGGAACAAACAGACCTCCCTGCTCTCGCTCAGCGTAGCCGATGCCCCATCCCCACACGACCAGCTCTGAGCTCCCCGAGCTACGTCGATAAGCTGTCGACCCCTCGATACCAACTGGAGAGCGCTCTCGCTGAAATCCGAATTCGCGGAGGGGATTATTGTGCCGTTGCCGGGCATCACCCCCGAGGCACCAGAGCTCCTGATCAATAAGGACCTCACCGAAGGCAGACACCCACGAAGGTACCCGCCCACCCACAAAAACAGAGGAGCCACGAGGTATGGTGGAGCGATCAATCTCGAAGTCGTCGTTTCCCCGTGGTAGCTCGCTCCGCTCGGTCAGCTGCTCTGATGGATTCGAAGACGGCATCAATGCCTCTCAGGAGAGAAAAGGTTTGCGATTCGCTTGATGTTCGGCGACGGTAAAGCGACCTTGACCATCCAACAAGTACCTTTTTGAGGGAGGGCATCCATCGCCGAATATACCCTTGGTCGATATCGCTCCATCCGTTACTCTGTGAGGAGCGTCGATGGTATCCGATGGCAATGTCCTCGGTTTTTCCCCCCTCTGATAATAATCTCATGGGCTACCTTATCCCCATTCTTGTCGGCTCATTTGTGGGAATAGCCGTACAGGCTGCGTTCTATCGTTACATGATTCGTCGTCATGCTAAGACCGCGAGTGGCAATCCTTCCCCCGCAAAGGAGCATTTTTTGGCGTTGGAGGGGGAACTTCGTTCGCTCTTACCAGATCCGGGAAAGGTTATGTCGCGAAAGAGCCTTGAGCAGCTCGAAAAGAATCGGGATACCCTCCGAGAGGAAGTTGAGCGACTTCGGCGGGAAGGAGCAACAATATCGGAGAAGTTGAAGCAACAGCAGTCCACTGTTGAGGAGCTAGAACTAGCTCAACAGAGCTTAAAATCAACCCGAGAGGAGGATGAGGCTGCTCTCAACGAAGTTCGCACAAACTTTGACAAAATAAGAGAGGAGGCTTCAGAACTGGAGTCGCAGCTTGCAGACTCGCAAAAGGAGCTTGATGAACTTCTCAAACAGGCCGAACTTACGAAGGCCCAGCGCCAATTCGTTCAGGAGCTTCAGGCATCAATGCGAACTGCGGGAGAAACATTGAGACAGCTCCTCGATGAATACCGTGAAATGGAGACTCGATTAGACACCCTGACCCGGCAGCAACACGACCTTGAACTTGAGTACACCGCACTTGTTGAAAAACTTCTCTCGTAGGAGCCACCTGGTAATACAGAATTCCTCATCTATCAAAGCCACTGTCTGCTTCTCGGAGAAGCCCTGGTAACCGTGACAACCCTAACGCCGTTCAGATGCCGATTCAACCTCTTCTCCGACATCCTCTCCTCTCACTAAACGTCGCGCCACCCATCCTCGGACCTCCCCAAGCCCCTCACCGGTCAACGCCGAGATGCTAATCGATGGCCCACTACCAATGAATTCAGACAAGGCCGCTCCCTCGCAAAGGTCAATTTTGTTCAAAAGAACAAGTTCTTCAACCTCAGCCAAATCACACGACCTGAGTATATCTCTCACTGCCCGATACCGGACTGACACCTCGGGGTCGGAGGCATCAACCACATGAAGTACCACGGAAGCTCCTTCAATCTCCTCAAGGGTGGCGCGAAAAGCTGGCATCAGCTCTTCTGGAAGCTCCCTGATAAAACCAACCGTGTCGGAGATAACCACCATGGCCGAGGCAGTACCATCCTCACTCGAGACTAAAACTCGACGCTGGAACGGGGTGAGAGTAGCGAACAGCTTGTTCTCCGCGAGAACCGCATCCCCGGTGAGTCGATTGAAGAGGGTGGATTTCCCCGCGTTTGTGTATCCAATAATCGCAACAAGGGGGACCTCCGACACGGTTCGTCGCTGACGTCGGAGTGCCCGCTGCGAGGTAATCTCCTCAAGGCGATCCTTGAGGAGCGTAATCCGTTCACGCGCCCGTCGCCTTCCAATCTCGAGCTTTGTCTCACCTGGACCTCGCCCCCCTATTCCGCCCGTGAGCCGCGAAAGCCCTGCATCCTGCTCGACCAGACGGGGTAAATTATACGTCAATTGCGCGAGCTCAACCTGGAGTCGCCCCTCGCTACTCGTTGCCCGCTGAGCAAAAATATCCAGGATCACCATCGATCGATCGAGGACCTTCAGATCGGTCGTGTTTGTGATAACCCGCCACTGCGAGGGCTTGAGCTCAGTGTCAAATATCAACAATCCAGCGCCAACCTTAAGGCAGGTCAATACAACCTCCTCGAGCTTTCCCTTTCCGAGCACCGATTTTGGATCGGGCTTTTTTCGCTGCGAGACACGGTGGACAACCTCCACTCCAGCGGTCCGACAGAGCTCGTTAAGCTCATCAAGCGACGCCCGCACCTCGTGTTCCGGCCTATCAGAGACACTTACGAGCACCGCTCGCGTGTCGTCCCGTGCGTGGCTATCGGCACTCTCAAGCGACGCAGTTAGCTCCCGCTCCAGCTCAGCAACAAACTCCCGAAACGACAGCTCGAGTCGGCCAAGATCGCGGACAAGCTCCTCATGGATCGACCCATTAGGCATCAGATAACTATACCGACAGGACATCCCGCCTCGGCTTTGCTTGACTGAAATAACCGCATCGAGCCGCAGTTTCTCGAGGTCGGTGGTTATATCAGTCGGGATATCGGGAAGGTCACTTTTCGTGGAGAGATCTGAGAAAATTAACCGCAACCGCCGCAGCCGCCCCCCTGAGAGGCGATAACGACCCAGATCTGGGAGATACAAAATCTGTTTCGACCCAACAAAAACCTCCTCAACCCGTCCATCTCGAGAAATAAGAGCCCCTATCCGCCGACCAATAGCGTGAGCGGTTTCCCACAGCTCTCGGCAGAAATCGGCGGGAGCGATTTCATCAGGATCGATACGGCGTGTGATGAGTCGATGAACACGGCGAAGTACCGAGGGAGAAAGCCCCCGTATTTCCCCACCGACCTTAGTTGTCTGAGCCACGGCCAAATAATTGAATAAAACAAGATACTAACAGAACCAGAAAGCCATTCCTCCGGATTTTCAGATTCTCTGGCAGATAGGCTGATAGTATGACAGACTTTCTTGATAAGCGGTATTTTCCTCCCCCCGATCTCAGTTGAAGGGCCCTCTTTCCATGTCACCGAGAGCTGAACCCACCCGTCCTCAGGCGGCCGCTCGTCCCACGTTCGCCCACGACAGCGTCGTGCGGGGTCACTTTGCTGTCGCCATTTTGTTTGCAATCCAGGCAGTATTGATCGCCGTTGCAATCGCCTTTTTTGTTGTGGTTGTAGTCGCTGCTGATATCGCCTTATGGCTTATCCGCAATGGATAGCTTCCTCCCATGCCATCCTTCATTCCCTATCCGAAATCAGCTCGGTTGACACCGTATCGGCAGAAGTTCCATAGTGCGGAAGTTCTGCAAAAGGTTAATGTCAAAGAAAAGTTCTGCCACGGTGCAGTTTAGCCGCGCACCAAACGTGACCTTCAAGATGGTGCGATTCTGTACCATCTTGGGGGAACTCCTTGGATTCCTCCTGTTTGTCTCGGGACAGCAGGTGGGTCAGCTCTTCGGGGTTGACGAAGAACCGGAGGTTCTCATTCGTGCGGCAGCCGAGAATGCACTTGCACGGTTCGTGAGACTCGGACCCACCTTCATCAAGGGGGGACAGATCATGAGCACACGGGGCGACATCTTTCCACCGATCTGGATCGACGTTCTCTCTCAACTTCAAGCCGATGTACCCCCCGTCTCATACGCGGAGATTGAAGAGGTGCTTCAGAAGGAGTTGCAGGAGAGGTATTCCCTCATCTCCAGTGTGTCGTCGACCCCGCTAAAGGCCGCCAGCATTGGACAGGTTCATAGAGCCTGGCTCTCCGATGGGCGTGAGGTCGTGCTGAAGATTCAACGACCGGAGATCGAGTCTGTGATCCGGACCGATCTCGCGATCCTTCGTTCGATCGCGTTCCACTGTTCGCTTATACCATGGGTATTTGCGGGCACAGATCTGCTCGGTACGATAGATCAACTTGCTGCGACTTTTCAGGAGGAGCTCGACTACAAGATAGAGGCAACCAACTACCGCGAATTTCGTGATAGTTTCCGGAATTCCTCTATCCCAGTGATCGTGCCAGGGGTTATTGACAGCCTTTCTGGCGCTCGGGTTCTGGCTCTCGATTTCGTTCCGGGAACCTCGCCGAAGGATCTGCGCGCACCACCAGGAGATGTCAAGCGTGCTATCCGGCATGTCGTGGATGCGTTCCTCTACCAACTGGTTGAGACTGGCATCTTTCACGCGGATCCCCACCCTGGAAATATCGCGGTTCACGCCAGTGGTCGCATCATCATGTATGACTGCGGGATGCTCGGTCGGCTTCCGGCAAAAACTCGTCAAGGGCTCGCGGATATCGCGACTCATGCGATCACAGCCGATGCCGCCGCCATCGTTCACGATCTGGCGGAGCTGGGAATCCTCTCCCCCGACGCAATCGGGGATGAGCGAGTCATTGAGGCAATGGACGCCTTCCTTGCGTCGATCGATCTCTCGGGGATATCCGGTGACAACATCGGGGTTCTGGTGAAGCGACTTGTTGAACAAACCGACCGTGGTCGGCTCTCGGTTCCCCGAGAGTTTGTTTTGCTGGGTCGCTGTCTCATCGAACTCGAGGGATTGTTGGCTCTCCTCGGGACCAAATCGGCAGAGGCTGACTATCGACAGCTTGCCCTCGCTCAGGCGTCGGCTTACGTTCTGTCGAAAGCCCTCGGTGGGCCGATTGGAATCCTTCAACGGGCTCCTGCCGACATGATGCGCACCGCTCGCCTCATCAGGATCATCGCGCGTACCCTTCAACGAGGGTTACGACAGTTTGAAACCGGTCAGCTCAAACTACCGGTCAGAGATCCCGAAACGGCGCGCGCCACCCGGCGACTCAGCCCCGGGATCCGATCACTCAATGCTGCGGTCCTGTTCGGTACCTTCTCGGTACTCTCAGGACTCGCGTTTTGGGATGATCGGATGATTCTTGGGGTACCGCTTCTCCTCGGTGGCCTCTACTTCATGGGTCGCTGGCTCGTGTCAGAACGGCGCATGGAGAGCTGAGGCATCTGAACGTCTGGGTTCAGGACTAAGGGGGTTTTCCTTACGGTTTCTCAGAAAGGGGAGCTCGATTCATCGCATCCGCGCGGTTGAATCTGCTCCCCCCCTTTTTTTTGTGTGGTGTTGTATCGCACTTCCTGCCTATTTCGTCGGCAGTTTCGTTTTCTTTCCCCATTTTGTGCCTTCACATTATTTCTGGGTATAATGAGGGTCAGAGTGTAAACTGCGTAGTTAACTTCCTCCACCACGTCATGTCAAACGGTCCAACCACCCTTCTCCTTGGCTGTGGCTATACCCTCTCTGCCGTTGCAACGATGCTCGGGTGCGATGCGGCTATCTGCACCACCCGTTCTGATCGCAGTGCCGCAAAACTTCGAGACCTCGGATTCGCGTGTGAGGTTTTCGATGTGACGCGTGGTAGCGGCGATGCCAGCAAGAATCCAGCATCTCAGCTGACCGCCATACTTCACCGATATCCGACAATAAGAACGATTATCGATGGTATTCCCCCTTTTGTAGACCCAGACGATCAGAATGTTGCTCTTCAAGGACCAAGAGCAGTGCTTCACGCAATCGCGGCACTCGCTCCTCGCGAATACCCAATTCATATTGTTTATCTGAGCACCACCGGCGTCTACGGCGAGCGCAATGGCGGAATCGTCACCGAACACACGACCCCTCAACCACGAGAGATCCACGCCGATGCACGACGGCGGTGCGAGGAGATGTATGTTGCGAACCATTCTTCAGTAACCGTCCTCCGTGTCGCCGGAATCTACGGTCCTGGTCGCTCAATCCTCGATAGATTGTTGAGCGGGAGTTACCGCACCGTCGCGGGCACGGATCGATTTACTAATCGCATTCATGTCGCTGACCTTGCCACTGCGATTACCCGCATCACAACCAGGACCACCTCACTAAATGAGCTCCCCCCAATCATTAATCTCTGCGACGGCGAATGGCTCCGCTCTTCGGAGCTACTTGCCCTCTGCGCTACCTATGCTTCATTTCCTCCCCCTCCCGCCATTCCGGCCGAACTCGCCCACCATACGATGCTGTCACATCAACGGGTCGATGGGTCGCTACTCCGGGCGACGCTGTTGCCAGAGCTACAGTTCTCGGGGATTAGGAAGTTTCTTGACCGTGTCTCCCAAAATAGTTAGGGGTCTATTGCAGTACTCGGACGTCCAACGAAGCCGATGGTCGTTTACTCCTGTCAGTCATCAACTCGTCGGATCCTCCGGCCACCGATGCTTCGGGTACCGGCTCTGAAGCTGGCGGCGAAGGTTTGGATAGTGGAGTGTCCAGAATCGCTCCAGGTTTTCGGTTACTTGCACGGTGCGCCCTCTTGGGTCGAGAAGATGGACACCAAGCGCGATCGTTCCTCCAGCGATACTGGGAAGCCTGGTCACCCCGAAAAAATCCTGCATCCGAGAGGCAACATACGGAGCGTGCCCTGGTCGATAGATGATTGCAGCTCGGGGTCGCCCAGGGAGCGCAATCGTTTGGGGGCACCACCTGGCAAGCTCTTGTCGCCACTGATATCCCAGTCGCTCCCCAAAAATAGTGTCGAGGCCCGGAGCGCCTCCGGCGAGAGATCCGAGATGTTCCTCGAATACCCATGCAGCCAGTTGTCGGTGTGAGACCTTTCCATGGGGTGCTGTCACGAGCCAGGAGAGCAACTCTTCCTCCCTGATCGTCAGCCCCTCCCACGGCCCTCGCGACATCGTCGCAATCTCAAGTCGGCCGAGTAGCGAGAGCAGCTCATCATCCCCCAGTATCCATCGCAACCCCCGACGCCGAAGCTCCCCCGAGAGAACCTCTGCTGCCTCTTGATCGCCCTCTTGAGCCACACGGCGTACCGTCTCTATCGGGGCCTCAGCAAAACAGCTCTCCGAGATCACCTCAACGCGCTGCGATCCATCGTGCCAGTCGTAGCTGGTGCGTGAGCTAAGGAGGTTGGGATAAAGATCAAATAGCCACTCCTCCTCAATCGGAGTCGCTTGCGATATCGTGATGCCACTATGACCAGGCCGGTTCTCTCCTTTCACCCATTCGAGCGCAACAATGAGTCGCGCACCCCGAGCTCGTGATGTTTTTCCAAGAACTGCTCGCTCGCCTGTTGCAAGCAAATACTCGTCAGTTTCGAGCCGACGGACCGCGACCCGGTCGGGAAATGCGACCACCGCCGCTCGAAAGAGTGAATCGTTTTCAGAGCTCGAAGAGGAGATGTTCTTTTCAACGCCCCCCTCCTCAGGAGCTCGCAAACTCGAACGAAGTTGTTGAACCGTACGACCGACTTCAGTCGTCCCCTCACGGGCGAAAGCCTCAACATAGGCCCGTTCGATCGCTGCGCTGAGGTCACACCGATCGACACGCGATGCTATCTCAGGGAATGGAAGTGTCCCTCCTCGATTATGCGACTGCTGCGACCGACTACGAGCCCTATCATCGCTTGCAAGCACGGCAACTGCCCAGCAGGCCACGTCAGTCGCCCCGCGGATAGTAGCCCAGTGAAACAACACCCCAAGTCGTGGATCTACTGGAAGAGCAACTACTTCCCGCCCGAGCGGAGTCAGCGAACCATCTTCGGTAAGTACCCGCAAGGTTCGCAGCAACCACCACGCCCGCTCGAGGGCCTCTGGTGAGGGCTCATCGAGCAACGGAGCTGATCCCTTATTACCACCGAGCGCAGCCCTCCATACCAGAATGCTCGTTGCCTCCTGTGTCATAACCTCCGGAAGCTCCACCGCCGGACGCAGCGAGAAATCAAACGCAGAGAAAAGACGAATGACGGTGCCTGGTCCCTCGCGTCCTGCTCGCCCTGCCCGCTGGACACAGGCAGCTTGACTGATACGGCCCACTGCCAATCGCGACTCCCCCCCGCCAACCGCTTGGTGCATCCGCGCTAATCCCGAATCGATGACGCACGACACTCCCTCCACAGTGAGCGAACTTTCCGCAATGTTCGTCGAAAACACGACCCGCTGTCCCTTACTCCGACGGACCGCGCGTTCCTGCTCATCGACTGAAATTCCTCCATGAAGGGCGAACGACGTAATTCCGCGTGATTGTAGAACCGGAGCGGTCGCGCGGACCGCATCTTCTATCGAGCGAATAGTCGGTAAAAAGCAGAGAATACTACCCGTGTTGGACGCAATCGCCTCGTGAACTGCGTGTACCACTTGGTCCGTCAGAGGGCGAGGATCGTGTTGTTCTCCCCACTGCACCTCAACGGGGTACAATTGTCCGGGAGCATCAAGCCACACAGCTTCGGGGAAATAATGCTCTAACTGCTCCCGTGCAAGGGTTGCCGACAAAATAATAAGGCGAGGACACGCGTTCCCACGAGACATCTGCTCACGAAACCACCACACTCCGAGATCAATCGATAGTGATCTTTCATGAAACTCATCGAGACATACTGCCGCAACTCCTCTAAGCCCGCGCGGGTCAGCCAATCGGCGTAGAAAAACCCCATCGGTCATAAACCGGATACGGGTCTTTGCTGAATCGACCGATGCGAATCGAATGTGATAGCCAATCTCCTTACCTACCACCTGCCCAATACACCGCGCAACCTGATGAGCGGCCATCACGGCCGCAATACGGCGGGGCTCAACGATCCATATTTCCCCCTCCGGTAAATGATCACGGAGAAAAAGAGGCACCATCGTTGTCTTCCCGCTTCCCGGGGGAGCGGAGACTATTACTACGGGGTGGGTATCTATGGAACGGTGAAAGCGATCTTCAACCGTGACGATCGGGAGTGCTGCAGCTGCAGAGATAGCAGACATACACAACAACCGAGTCAGATCTCAATTCGCAGCCCGATCTCCATCACCCGAGAAACCGGTAACTTAAAGAACTCGGTTGGTTGCTCCGCATTGTGATTCATAAAGGAGAATAGTCGCTCGCGCCATATCGCCATTCCCGGCATAGAGTCAGCGACCGGTGTTACCCGATCAACAAAATACGTGACGTCCTTCGGGTCCTCGCCGAGGGCTGCAGGAGTAAGATAAGGGCTGAGCACCTTGGAGAGATCAACACTTTCCATAAACCCCTGATTAACGATGCACCTCACAAAGCTCGCACCGTGATACCACTGAAGGTGCTCGAGAGACACCCGCGTTGTCTCATCGGGCCACCACGGGACATCGTTGGGCTTAACCGTCAGAAGAAGATTGCGCGCATGAAGGACCCTATTATGGCGCATGTTATATGTTAACGAAGCCGGGGTAAGACCTGGATCACGGACAAGAAATATAGCGGTCCCCTCGACCACAGCAGGTCCTATCCGCTCGATCTCATCAGGAAGACTTGTTATCGGAGGAACTCGCTCACGGATGTGGTTCCACAACAGAGCCTTTCCGGTCTTCCACGTCGTCATGAGCAACATCATCAGTCCGGCGATGAAAAGTGGCACTATGCCCCCATCAAGTAATTTTGAGCTGTTCGAGAAAACAAATACGAGGTCGATCAAAAGGTAGAGCCCCAAGCTAAAGCTGATTCTCGTTAAACTCCAACGCCACCACCGGCGCGCAACGACCGCCACCAGAATCGTCGTCAACGACATAGTCAGCGCAACGGCGATACCGTATGCAGCGGCAAGTCCACTGGATGAGCTAAAAAGACCCACCAACAAACAACAACCTACCAACATGCCGTAATTAACCCACGGGATGTAAATCTGGCCCTGCTCCCGACCCGAGGTGTGACTGATGGGTAAGCGGGGCAGGTAACCAAGCTGAATCGCCTGGTTTGACAGGGAAAAACAACCAGAAATCAGTGCCTGAGACGCGATGACCGTCGCCATTGTCGCGAGAACGACCGCAGGGATGAGAAGCGGTGCCGGGACGAGATGAAAAAACGGCTGGGATACCAACTCGGGCTGTCGGAGAAGGAGCGCCCCCTGTCCTAAATAATTGAGCGTGAGCGAGGGCAGGACGAGAAAAAACCATCCGTATCGGATGGGGGTTCTGCCAAAATGTCCCATATCCGCATACAGCGCCTCAGTGCCCGTGACCGCGAGGAAGACCGCACCCAAGGCAACAAAGGCATCCTTACCGTGCGACGAGATGAAAGAGAGCCCCAGGAGGGGATTAAATGCGGCGAGAATCTCGGGAGAGGCGACTATCGACGGTATGCCGATGCACGCCATAAATGCAAACCATATACAGACAACAGGACCAAAGTAGCGTCCCATACTCCCAGTTCCCTTGAACTGGACCGCAAAGAGCCCTACCAGAATGCAGATCGTTACCAGCTGGACTGATGACTCAAATCGCGAAGTTATCAGCGTGAGCCCCTCGACCGCACTCATGACGGAGATTGCTGGGGTAATCATCCCATCGCCGTACAGAAGCGCAGCCCCAAGAAGTCCACAGAGCACCAATAAATTGCGAGTTCGCTGCGAATGTTTGCGCCCCCTGATAGCGAGTGCCATCAGGGCTAGGATCCCTCCCTCCCCATGGTTATCGGCACGGATAACAATTCCGAGGTATTTAACCGAAACTATCGCGATGAGGGCCCACAGGATGAGTGAGATAATCCCGAATACCGACTCGGGGGTTACCGCCATGTGATGGTGGTGATTGAAGCACTCACGTACCGCGTACAGAGGGCTTGTTCCTATGTCACCATAAACAACCCCGATTGCGCCGAGTGACAAGCCAGCGATACGAGACCAAGACGAACCAACATGATGAAGCTCGTTACTGCCAGCTTCTTGCGAGTGAGATGCGGAGGACATAGGGGGAAATACCGATGGGATAAGAGGGGAGTCACCTCGATATGGGCGACATTCAGCGCAAGCTCTCCTCGCTGCGATGCCTGTCGCCACCCTGCGCGGTGACATCCGCGCCCGAGCTTAAGACTCCGAGGCGGCCAACAACCTCAACCGCCCGTCTGAGCTGAGAGGATACTACCGTCCTTGGTGGAGCTGCAACGCATTTCAGACAGATTGCCTCCTGATTGTCTGGTCAGGGCGATGCTCGCGATGATTCTGTTACACCATCAGGGAAATTTCTTGGCGAACCTCGTTCTGGCCTCTCAACCACTTCGATACTCTCTTCACACCCAGTGCATGATAATTTGCATTTTGCTGGGTAAAATGTCATTCTCTGGCGGATTGATCGAGGATAAATCGCCTGCCAAAGCGGTATCGCACCTGAGGGCAGAGAAGCTTCGACATCAATCGGCATCAATCTCTCCTTTAGGCAAGAAGAACGACCGTATGGCTGATCACGTTTCCGCTCCTATCCCAGATGCCCATCGAGTATTTGCTCACATTCCTACCGCTCCTGACGATCCCATTTTGGGGCTCACCGAGAGCTTTAGAAGAGACCCTCGGCCTCAGAAGGTCAATCTCGGTGTCGGAGTATACCAGGATGACGCCGGAGTAGTGCCCCTCCTCGGGGCGGTTCGGAAAGCCGAGGAGCGCCTCATTTCAAAGAGTCTCTCCCGTTCATATCTCGCGATCGAAGGGCATGCGACATTTAGAGAGAGGCTTCAGCGTTTGGTCTTCGGGGAAACCTCTACCGCCCTGGCAGAAGGTCGCATCGTCTCCGCGCAGACAATAGCGGGCAGCGGTGCGCTGAGGTTAGGCGCGGATCTTCTGGTGTTTGCAAACCCGGGCGCGACCATTTACATAAGCGATCCTTCGTGGGCGAATCATCAGGCTATTTTCGAAAGAGCGGGCTTAAAGGTTGCATCATACCCCTACTTTGACCCAGCCACCAAAGCGCTGCATATCACCGCCATGCTCGAAACCCTCAATCATATCCCCGAGGGCTCCATCGTTCTGCTTCATGCCTGCTGTCATAATCCTTCAGGGGTCGATCCGAGTCGCGAACAGTGGCAACAGATTGCTGATGTCCTCGCCTCCCGAAACGCAGTCGCTTTCATAGACATGGCATATCAGGGTTTTGGCGATGGACCTCATGAAGATGCCTATGCGGTCCGGCTTTTCGCTGAGCGAGGGATTCCGCTCTTTGTGTCGACGTCGTGTTCGAAAAATTTTGGTCTTTATGCGGAACGTGTTGGTCTTCTTTCCTTCGTCGCCAACGATGCGCATACCGCACATCGTATGCTGACTCAGTGGAAGCGACTTATCAGAGGCAATTACTCAAGCCCTCCTTTTCACGGAGCGTCGATCGTGGCCGAGATCCTCTCCGATCAAGAGCTTGAGGCGGAATGGATCAGCCAACTTGCCGAGATGCGCACCCGGATCAAAGAGCAGCGGGGACTTCTTGCGGCTGCTTTGGGCGGCATGGGCCTTGACAGCGATTTTTCGTTCATAGTCGAGCACCGTGGCATGTTCACCTACACTGGATTTACGGAGCAGGTCGTCGATCGCTTAAGAGATGAGCACGGAATCTACATGGTTCGTTCGGGTCGTATGTGCGTCGCGGCGCTCAACAACAGCAATATCGACTATGTTGCCGAATCAATAGCGGCGACACTGAGGGCGACTGCACGGTGAAAAACGAGGCGGTGGGAAGCAGCAGAAGCGGCACCGACAGCATGCATGAATGTAGCAGCCCTCTGAATGCTGGTGGAGGCCCTGTCATACGGCTTGGCCTCACGTATCGCCACGTCGACACCTATCTGCTCAGATTAGCTGTTTTAATCTCAACTTCCCCCTAGTACGCCACCGGAAAAGGATCGAGACTGCGCCAGAGGTACCACGTTGCAACGGTTCGCCACGGGCGCCATCGCTCGCCGACTACCGCAGCTCTCTTGGCCGTCTGACGTGATATTCCCTTCTGCGGGACCATTTTCCCGAGAGACTCTGTTTCGGAGTCGGTCACCCCACCCCCAAGATAGTACCGCTCAACCGCTCGGATAAGGCCGATGTCCTGCAAGGGCAATATATCCGGTCTCTGGAGGTGAAATATGAGAAACATCTCAGCGGTCCATCGACCGATTCCGCGAACGTCGCAGAGCCGAGCGATGAGCTCTTCATCATCAAGCTGGTGAAACGTACCCGAATCAAGAATACCAGAACCAAAGTGGTCAGCGAGGTCACGGATATACCGAACCTTCTGTCGAGAGAGCCCCCACCCCCGCAACTCATCCTCACTTGCTCCCTGCACCCGCTCAACCGACACCTCACTGAGACCCGCAGCTAGCCTCTCCCAGACCGATTGAGCCGCCTTTACCGAAATCTGTTGTCCGACGATCGCGCGGAGCAATGTTTCAAACGCTGACCCCCGCGAGCGAAACTCGACATCTTGATATCGCTCTATCAAGAGTCGCAACACAGAATCCCCCGCTGCAAGTTCGCAACAGGCGACATCCCAATAAGACGGCACACGGTGCCCGTCATCAGCTTCGTTCCCGTTTTTTCTCGGCTCCCGTTCGCTCACGACCGCCCCTCTCCTTCAAGCTGCTCGGACGAACATTTCTCTGACAACGCCCTGATGCAATTCGCAAATGCATCCCACGCAAGCATGATACAGGGGACACGGCTCGGATATCGTCGCATAGACTGTAGCATTACAGTATCGCCGAGCAGACCCGCATCCACCGCCCCGTTTGTGAGGGAAACCCCCTGGCTCGGGTCCCCCTGCATCATCGCCCGAAACGCAGCGAGCCGATCACAACACTCATCAAAGGAAAGGCCCGACATCAAATCAGCCATGAGCGAGGCAGATGCACGGTTGACCGCGCACCCATGGGCAAGCACCTGGAGGGCGAGCTTCTGATGAGAGGTATTCTGCACCTCGCCCTCAAGCCCTTGCGGCGTCTCCTCAAGTGCAATCGAAACCTCGACGGCATCGCCACACACAGGTCGGGTGTTGGTTCTCGTTACTGCAGGTTCGCTGATTGGTGCCGTCCCACGGGGATGGGAAACATGATCCGCAAAAAGCTCCGAATCTTCCTCCTCATCCCGCTCCGAATATCGCTCGAGCATATTCCTACCGTCCAACATTTCTTAATCTCCGCCCGATTACAGGGGGTTGCCGGGTGAATAAACGCGCCCTCCATTATATCACAGCCAGCTCCCCCCGAAAAAACCGAGCTCCACTGCCGCACCATCATGGGGGCGGTGCCCCCACAGCCGAGATTGTGATACTCTCGCCGCAGTTAGCGCACGAACAAGGTGCTGGCTTCACTACTACGTTCCCCCTCGCAAGGCCACCATGACCCCCCCGCTCCCATCGCAGCGTTCATCCTCGCGCCGCATCACCTTCACCGCCATCGCGGTCGCTCTTACCCTCGTTGTTATTCTCGCAGGGGTCAAGGCGGTCCAGGTAATGGGCCATATAGCTGAGGGTAAAAAAAAGGGCCCCCCTCCAACAACCGTGTCGACCCTCGTCGCAAACCCCGAAAACTGGGAGCCTGCACTCACACTCGTAGCCTCCTTGACGGCGGCCGAGGGAGCCATGTTGAGCACTGAGACCGCTGGAGTAGTCGCCAAGGTAATCAGCGATGGGGACCTGGGGAGCGAACGAGCGCTGCCAATTACCATCGAAGCAGGGACCCTTCTCCTCGAACTCGACGCGACGGTCGAACGCGCCGAGCTCGCGGCAGCGGAAGCTCGCTCCTGGGAAGCAAAAAAAGCGCTCGACCGAGCGGCGTTTCTCGCGCCACGTCAGGCAAGCTCCCGGTCAGAACTCGACCAGGCTGAGGCAACTTTTCGGGCCCGCAGCGCAGAGGCTCATGCAATCGAAGCAAGAATCGCTCGCAAACAGATCCGCGCCCCTTTCCGTGGACAGCTCGGTATCCGACAGGTCAATGTTGGAAGCTATGTATCCCCGGGCACTCCGATCATACCCCTCTATCAACTCGATACAATGCACGCCGATTTCGCGGTACCACAGGACCAGGTCTCTCATGTATTCCTCGGCCAGTCAGTGACCATTACCGTCGCAGGAGCGGAATCGTCATCAACCGAGCCCTCGCCCACGAAAGTCAAGGGGACTATCACTTCGATCGATCCTCAGGTCGATCCGGATTCGCGCCTTTTGTCTGTTCGTGCGACTATCGCGAATCCCGACTTTCGCCTCCGTCCGGGAATGTTTGGCACCGCGACGATTCCGCTCGGAAAGCCCGTGCCGGTCATTCCGGTCCCAGAGCCTGCGATTGCATTTGCACCTTATGGCAACAGCGTCTTTGTTATCAAAACTGCTCCAACTCCCTCAACCTCCACTGCCCAATCGGCTGAAATTGAACAGAGATTCGTCACCCTCGGCGAGCGTCGCGGCGATCTCATCGCGGTCCTCTCGGGACTAGAGCCGGGTGACCGGTTCGTCAGTGCGGGTACGTTCCGACTTCGATCAGGAATGACCGTTTTCATCGATAATACCCTCCAGCCGAGCGCCGAAACTAACCCAAAACCACCACAAACGTAATTGAAGCGAAGCAATTTTAACCCGCAGCGCCACCTTCGGAGGGGTATGTCTTTCACCGATATCTTCGTCAAACGGCCGGTTCTCGCGATATGCTGCAATCTCATCATCCTGATTGCAGGAGTGCGTGCGTACGACAACCTAACAACTCGCCAGTATCCCCGGAGCGATATTGCGGCAGTCACGGTAACCACCGCCTACGTGGGTGCCGATGCGGACCTTGTCCGCGGATTTGTCACGACGCCTCTTGAGCGAGTGATCGCGAGCGCCGATGGTATTGATTATCTCGAATCTTCGAGTGAGGAGGGACGCAGCACGATCACCGTTCGTCTCAAACTCAACTACGACACAAACGCAGCACTGACTCAGGTCCAATCAAAGGTTGCGCAGGTTCGAAACGATCTCCCGCCAGAGGCCGAGTCCCCCGTCATCAACGTCGAACTCGCGGACAATCGGTTCGCCTCAATGTATATTAGCTTTTTCTCTGATCAGCTCGAACAAAATCAGATAACGGATTACCTAACTCGGGTAGTGCAACCAAAACTAAGCGCCGTCGCTGGTGTGCAAAAAGCTGAGATCTTAGGGGCTCGGACCTTTGCAATGCGTGTTTGGCTGAAGGCTGACCGACTTGCCGCGCATGGTATCACCGCCCAAGAGGTCGCGCAGGCACTCCGAGCGAATAATTATCTCACAGCGATTGGTTCAACCAAGGGCTCGGAGGTGACTGTTTCGCTGGCCGCGAATACTGATCTAAGGAGCGTCGAAGAATTTAAAAATCTCGTCGTTGTTCGCAGAGGTGATTCGTTAATTCGCCTGAACGATCTCGCTGATGTTGTGCTCGGCGCGGAGAACTACGATCAGGAGGTCCGCTTCGATGGCAAAACGGCAACCTTCATGGGGGTATGGGCACTGCCGACTGCCAATTCGCTCGATGTAGTAGCGGGGGTGCGCGCAGTCTTACCCGAGATAGAACGGGCCCTCCCAGCTGGGATGCGCCTCGCGATCCCGTACGATTCGACGATCTACATCCGCGACGCCATTAACGACGTTATTCGAACCTTGCTCGAGACCATTTTAATCGTAGTCGTTGTTATTTTCCTCTTCATTGGATCAATCCGGTCAGTGCTGGTCCCTGTGGTTGCCATCCCACTCTCACTCGTCGGAGCGATCGGCTTAATGTACGTGTTTGGCTTTTCAATTAATCTCCTGACGCTGCTCGCGATTGTGCTCTCTGTGGGTTTGGTGGTCGATGACGCGATCGTCATGCTCGAAAATGTCGAGCGTCACATCCGCTCGGGAATGGCTCCCGTATCAGCAGCCATTACCGGCGCCCGGGAATTAGTCGGACCCACGGTAGCGATGACCCTCACCCTTGCGACCGTCTACGCTCCGATCGGTTTACAGGGGGGGTTAACCGGCACGCTTTTTCGTGAATTTGCATTCACCCTCGCGGGTGCCGTGGTCGTCTCGGGGTTAGTTGCGCTAACCCTATCGCCGATGATGTCATCCCGTCTGATCCGAGGTTCCGATCACGAATCGCCTCTTGCTACCACCATCAATCGAGGGTTTACCGCGTTGCAGCGGGGTTACCTGTGGATCCTTGATGTTATTCTTCCCTCCCGGGGGGTTTTGGCCGGAATAGGAGTAGGGGTCATTTTGTTGATCCCTCTTTTCTATGCGATGTCAGGCAAAGAGCTCGCTCCTCTCGAGGATCAGGGAGTTGTATTCGGGATTGTACAGGCAGCCCCCAACGCAACGATCGAACAGACAAGTCCAGCGGTCCGCCGGGTTTTCGAAGCGTATCGAAAGTTTCCCGAATACAACGTCAGCTTTCAGCTGACGAGCCCAACGGGAGGATTCTCCGGAATGCGCCTCAAGCCGTGGAGCGAGCGAAGCCGCACGGCGCAGCAGCTTCAGGAACAACTCTTTCCTCAATTCGGGATGATACCCGGGATTCGCGTAATCGCGACCACGCCTCCGGCGCTTCCAGGCGGGGGACAGTTCCCCGTGGAATTCGTGATCTCCTCAACAGATGAGCCCCGTCTGATTTTCGATTACGCAAATCAGATCGTAGCTGGAGCCATGGCATCAAAGAGCTTTATGTTCCTTGATGCCGACCTCAAGTACGATAAGCCGAGATCTGATCTTGTAATAAACCGCGATAAGGTGGGGCTGATGGGTCTCAACCTCCAGCAGGTCGGCAGGGATCTCTCAACAATGCTCGGGGGGAATTACACTAACCGCTTCGCGGTTCTCGGAAGAAGTTACAAGGTTATTCCTCAGCTCGAACGGACAAGTCGCCTCACCCCCGATCAACTTCTTGCTCTCTACGTACCAGGACCGGCAAATCAACCGATTCCCTTGGCAAGCATCGCAGGCGTCAAGAACTCTGTGCAGCCCCGCCAGCTTAATCGCTTTCAGCAGCTTAATTCCGCGAAAATTCAGGGAGCGTTTATTCCGCGCCCCGACCTTACCCTCGACAAGGCGCTCGCGATTCTCGAGGCGGAAGCCGAAAAGGTGCTCCCCCGATCGTACGTCGTTGATTATGCTGGGGAGGCACGACAACTGCGCCGAGAGGGAAATACCCTTGTGACTACCCTCATTTTGTCGGTCATTCTCATATATCTCGTGCTCGCTGCCCAATTTGAAAGTTTCCGCGATCCCCTCATCATTCTTCTGGGTTCAGTCCCTCTTGCTCTCTCAGGAGCTCTGGCGTTTCCTTTTCTCGAGTTTACCACGATAAATATATACTCTCAGGTGGGACTTGTTACCTTGGTGGGACTTGTCGCCAAAAATGGAATTCTGATCGTTGAGTTTGCCAATACCCGTAAGAACGAGGGAATGAGTAAGCTTCGCGCGGTTCGAGAGGCGGCGGCAACGAGACTTCGACCGATACTAATGACCTCCGTGGCGACCGTGGTCGGGCATTTTCCACTTATCCTCGCGTCAGGACCAGGAGCAGCTGCCCGTAACAGTATCGGTATTGTCCTTGTGACCGGAATGCTCGTAGGCACTTTTTTTACGCTGTTTCTCGTACCTTGCCTCTATGCAATAGTTTCGTCGGAAGCGGAGTCAGTGGCTTCCGAATAATAGTTCCTTGCCTCATAGACAGGATCCCATGACCTTTCCTCGCTGCATCCTACGCCGGTCGACAACGATCCGAACCCTCGGTCTCGTTCTATCTCCATTCGTGACGTGGGCTCTCGTCGCTGCGGAATCAACCCCCTCCCCGACCCCCTCCCCTCTCGAGGCGCCATATACGCTCGCTTCCGCCCTTGACAGAGCACTCACGAGCAACTTCCAGGTTACTGAGGCGGAAAAGGAGCTTGAGAAGCAACAACATTCGGTTACGAATATCAGAGGCAAACTCCTCCCCCAACTCGGCGCGTCAGGATCATATGTGAAGACCGATACTGGATTGATTCCTGCGGTCGGGGACCGCGCGTTCGGAAATGCGACGAATTGGAACGGCGGTGTCGAGGTTTCCCAGTCGTTGTATTCAGGAGGATCGGGTCTCAATGCGCTCCGCAAGCAAGAGTTGCTGGCAGAGGCTGCATCGTGGGGGCTTCGAACAATCAGACAAAGGGTGACATTCGAGGCAAAAAAGGCCTTTTTTGATGTTCTACTCGCGAAACGAACTATTGAAGTGCAGGAGCAGCTCGTGAAGCTCCGCGAACAGACTCTCGAATCGGAACGAAACAAATTTGCCGCCGGGACAATATCGCACTTTGAGGTTCTCCGTGCAGAGGTCGCTCTTGCTAATAGTCGCACACCACTTATTCAGGCGACTAACGCTCTGAGCCTCAGCCGCGAGGAGTTAAAGCGGGTACTGGCGTTGCCAGTGGGCGACCTCGAGATCGAGGGTACCCTGGCAAGAGACACTCTCCCCCTCACCTCAATCGATGATGCACGGTCTGCAGCACTGATCCGTCGTCCGGACCTGAGACAATTGCAGCTCCTCGTGGATGCTCAAAAGAGGGGGGTGAGGGTCCAGCTGGCCGAATACCTCCCCAAGATAACCGCCTACTCGAACTACACCTACCGAAATAATCCGTTTGGAGGAAGCGGCACTCTTGAAGGGTGGCAGGTGGGCGTGCGGGGTACCTGGAATATCTTCGACAGCTTCACCCGTGAAGGGGCTGTTGCGGCTGCCCGAACTGACCACCAGATTGCCGAGATCGACCAGGAGCGACTTCAACAGGAGATCGCGGTCGAGGTAGCACAGGCGATGCTCTCCTGGGCCGAAGCTGAGCAGCTCCTCAATGCTTCACAACAGGTCGTCACTCAGGCAGCCGAGAGTGAGCGCCTCGCTCGGGCTCGGCTCGAGGTCGGAGCTGCCACTCAGCTCGATGTCCTTGATGCCCAGGTGCAGCTCACGGAAGCGCGAACCACCGAGATCACCGCCCTCCACAAGCTTAACCTTACCAAGGCAACCATCGAACGGGCGGTCGGCGGGTTCGAGGAGTAATCACGCGAGCGTGATTCCCCGACCCCTCCGATTTTCATGTGCTCCATGGACTCCCGCTTGAACCGTTTCTCCCTATAACCACCGACGTTTTCTCTTCCGCGGGGTGCTCGTCGCTGTCGGCGTGGATGTAGCTGTCGCGGTCCTCGTCGGGGTAGCGGTTGCTGTTCGCGTCGCCGTCGCTGTTGGCACCAAGGTCGGAGTTGCACTCGGTGTTACCGTGTAGGTTGCCGTTGGTGTTCGGGTGGCTGTTGCAGTGGCAGTAACCGTTGCGGTAGGTGTCGATGTTGCCGTCGCAGTGGCTGTCGGCGTCCCAGTAGCTGTTGCCGTTCGGGTTGGCGTCGCCGTTGGACTCGCCGTCACCGTCGCCGTTGGGGTCCACGTCGGCGTTCGTGTCGGTGTTGCACTCGGCGTGGCCGTTGCGGTTGCGGTTGAAGTCGCCGTTGCGCGAGCAACTGCCTCGAAGGTGAGGGGCGCCAGATTTTCGATCACTACCGCGGTTTGCGAGGCGGGAACAAACTGGTAGGTCGCCGATGTTGGCACTACCTGAGCGACCGCTCCCTCAGCGATTGGCGTTGACACAAACTCACCAAGATTATTCGTGAGGACCGTCGCCGATGAGCCATCAGCAGAGATGATAACGGGAACCGCCCCAACGGGGGTTTGATTCGCCCGAATGACCCCTCTCACCGGATAGGTGAATGTCGCAGATTGGGCCGCACGCAGTGCCTGATAGCTATCGAGGTTTCCTCCTGTCCCGACCTTCCCAAGGAGCGATGAGCGAGTAACCACTGATTGCCGGATTATCCCCTTGATTTGGCTCGCCGTCTTTGGCTGATAGCTCTGAATTAATCCGACAACCCCCGACACAAAAGGGGTCGATGCGCTCGTGCCTGAGAAACTTTGGTAATTCCCCGCCGTCCCATCATAGCCGACCGGAAAGGCCCCAATAATATTGACTCCGGGAGCCGCCAGATCGACCGATTGGCCACTATTCGAAAACGATGCAAGATTCCCATCAGAGGAGATCGCCCCTACCGATATGACTGACGACAGCTCTTGAGAGAGCCCTGCTGGATACAAGGGAAAGGTGTCGCTCGACCGTCCCTCATTCCCTGCAGCGGCGACCGTAACAACATCGACAGCCTCTGCAGCGGCTATTGCATCAGCCTCTGCCTGACTCCGCTCTGAACCGCCGTACGACATGTTCATTACGACGACATTAATACCTCGCTGACGGAGACGCACCACATAATCAATTGCAGCGATTGCCGAGCTCAGCGAGCCAGTGCCTGCTGCGTCAAACACCTTAAGAGGCAGAATGGTGCAGTTCCAACACACACCCGTTACACCAGCGCCATTGTTCGATGCCGCTGCCGCGACCGAAGCGACCTGGGTGCCGTGCCCATGGTCGTCCTGAGGATAGTTGTCACCGTTAGCAAAATCCCACCCGTATACGTCGTCGACAAAACCGTTGGCATCATCGTCGATCCAGTTCCCCGCTATCTCACCCGGGTTTTTCCATATTTTAGAGGCAAGGTCGGGATGGGTGATGTCCACCCCCGTGTCCAGCACCGCGATAACAACCCCAGCCGACCCCTGGGTAATATCCCATGCCTGCGGCCCCTGAATACCCGGGGATCCTTTTAATCCCCAACTCGCGGGATCCGTCCAAAGGGAATCATTCGGTGTTATCGAGAGTGAAAGGGGAAGATCCCGCTCAACATAGGAAACCTCCGGTAGCGCACGGATCTTCGACTGCTCAATTCCATCCGCCTCTACCAGAGCGGAGTGACTGGAGGGAAAGTGCATCAACACCGAAGCTCCCCCCTGCGAGAGCCGCCGAAGTATCGCACGATCCGCTACGTCTCTAAGATCCTCCGACCGAAAACCTACCAAGTACCTGTGTTCCCCGAGTGCCCGTTTGGGGGATCCTCCTACCACACTAACACACACAAGAAAAAAACAAGCAACGGAACCCACCGCCCTCACGACATTTTTTATCAGCCCCATACTCCCCCTTACATCAAACATACTACCTCGCCGAGATGGTACGTTTTCAGATGGAGAATAGTTCCGCTGAAGCGATGTCATCACCCACTGAATACGCAGTGAGTTGGATGCGACTAAAATCAAGAACGAATTAGGTTTTTTGTATTTTAAATGTAACCAGTTATATCTGGCGTGTTCAGTAGAGAGTACTGGGAGTTTTTTTATTTAATCGCCCACTCGACCGTTATAGCCTCCTCGATGAGACCCAACTCCTCAAGGACATAATTCATAACCTCCGCATCATCATTAAATCCCGACGCGAAATCGAGATCCGAAAAGCTATCGTCTCCTGAAACAAAATACCGAAGCGCACCTACAACGAGAGATCGGTGCCTCTCCGAAAGATGCGGATAACGATCCAGCAGCAGGGAAGCTCGATCATAGAGTTCACGAACGAGCTCCCGATTGACGAGAGGACGCTCGTCTACCTCCCTTAATACCCCATCGTAAAAACCCTCAAGTTCCTCCCGAAGCTGCGGAACCGTGTGTGGCGGAAGAGCCTCACACAATCGACGAAAGTGGGATGCGGCCCTCGGAGGAAATGTCGGTAACCGAAATGTGCGTGACTGTTTAAACATCGACCATTTCCCAAAACTGCAGCCCACAATCAGCTGCTCTATTCATGCTCCTCACCCAACAACAATCGCTCTAAACGAAAAAGTTCCTCACGCAGCCCCAGAACTATGAATGTTGCTCCCTCCTTAATCTCGGTATTCGCATCCGGATTAAAGTGCATTGTCCCGTTCGGCATGATGATTGCGGCAACAATAACATTCGTTCTCTGCCTGAGTTCGGCATCCCGCAAATTTTTCCCGTGTAATGGAGATCCATGCGGTATTCGGATCTCCTCGAGCTGCAGGTGCGAACCCGTGCTGGAGACTGCAAGATCAAGAAACTCTGTCACATAGGGACGGGTTAGGCCTTCAGCTATTTTTTGCCCCCCCACTCGATATGGCGAGATAATACGCGTTGCCCCCGCTCGTTGTAACTTCTTCTCACCAGCCTCATCCTCCGCCCGCGTCATAATAAAGAGCTCAGGCGACAACTCTCGACATGATAATATTACATACAGATTGTCAGCATCTTTTGGAAGAAGAGTCACAATCGAACGGGCCCTCTGAATCCCTGCCGCCAGAAGGATCTCATCATGGGTAGCATCTCCCTGAACAACGAGATACCCCATCTGACGCGCCTCGGTCGCTCGATTTTGGTCAGATTCGATAATAACCACGCGCATTCCCGACGCAAGAAGCTCCCGAATTGCAATACGGGCGAGTCGACTAAACCCGCAGATTATCGTGTGGCCCTCCAATTTTCGTATCTGCTCGCCCATTCGCCTATCCCGTATCGCCAAAAATATCTGCTGCTGGACCACCTTTTGGGCAATGGTCGTAAAAAGGACGGTCATTAACCCCAATCCCGTCAATATGAGAATAATAGTGAAAGCCCGTCCGGGTTGGGTCAAGGGGTGAACCTCCTGATATCCAACCGACCCGAGAGTGATGACAGTCATGTAGAGGGAGTCAAACAAACTCCACCCCTCAATGAACGAAAAACCGAGTGTGCCGAGCACAAGGAACAACGCAATGATAGAGATGCTGAGAAGAATTTCCCTTATTTCTCTGTAGAAATGATGTTCAGAGGGCTGAAGAGAGCCTCGACGGGGAGAGCTTGAGAAATTAATCGACCGTCTATCTTTCCTCGGCATCGGAGCGCTGATGATAATCCGTTGAGTCTAATTCGAGTTCGGTTCCGAGCGGTATTCCAGACGGACTACTTATTAACCGCCGAATCGGCTACATTCTTCTTCAATTCGTAAAATTGCTTGATAGCGTAATTCCAATCTCCATCCGTTGCAGTTCGACGACATGCGGTTTCGCCTTGGACGGTAAAGTTAACCACACCAGCTTCCGCATCCAACTGGTAGGTGATTAATTGTTCCCGATCAGCCTTTGCTTCGACGATAAAAAACACTCTTCCGCGATTATCGTTATCGAGCAGCAGAAATGTGAATGTCCGCCATTCCCCCTCAAACGCTTCGACGGTAGAGTGTCCAACCTCGAACAATCCATCCTCATCTTCAGGAGTTGTTTTCGGGGATGAATCTTTCGGATGAATCGAGAGATCTACGGTCAGCTTTCGGATTGACTGCTCTATTCCCGTGGGTTCTCCCATGGTGGCGATGAGCTCCCTCTTTAAGATGGCTAGATCGCCCTCGCGCTTCTCATCGTTTACATGATCGCCGAATAAAGCGACGTTCGTGCTCCTTCGCAGGTAGAATCCCTGACCGAGATCCGAAATCTCAGGGGAAATCGGACCCATAGAATATATGTCTGCAACACCTCTCGTGCAAAGTTCGGAAGTCGGGCCAGTGTGCGCTAGAAATCTCAACTCACTAATAAGGCTCAATAATTCGACATCAAAGCTCCCTTTCGTCACCGAGTAACAAGGGGCCTCAAGCGCAGCAAGCTCAGAAATCTCCGGATCCAAGTTGGCTCCCAACGACAAGGCGCCCCCGGTAATGGAGCATTCCGAGTGCCCGACCTTCGGTGCAGGAAAAAAAAGGCGCAATTCACTCATAAAGGAGATCCACACACTAACTCTCCAAATATATCAAACATCTTTTAAACTGCATAGCCGGCTCAAAGGCCGTTAAACAGATATCCCCGAACCTTGACTCTTTGCCTCGCCCGCAAATCCTCGGCGACCACGGCCCCCCGTTCAAGTTGCCACCACCGAGGCTTTAGTTCGGCGATGAAGTACCTCAATTTTGGGGTCGCGTCATGCCGAACTTTCAGTGTCGCAAATCTTCCCGCTCGATCTATGATCAGCAATCTTCATCCGAGTGGACGCAAATCCTCTGGAGAGGGGTTTTGTCTATACACCACCGTCGTCCCGCAACTTCTGAAGGGTGCGATGTTCGCCGATTTAAGGTCATCTTCACCACATATTCCGAATGAAACCAAAACTCGCATTCATCGTCTTCATCTCAGGAGCCGTTGTCATGATACTCGAGCTGGTTGGCTCTCGAGTTGTCGCGCCACACCTTGGCAGCTCAACCTTCGTTTGGACCAGCCTCATCGGAACGGTCCTGGGAGCTTTGAGCCTCGGCTACTACCTCGGTGGACACTATGCCGACCGGAGCCCCTCGTATGAAAAGCTGGGTTGGATCCTTTTCGCTGCAGCGCTATCGATACTCTTGACGACTCTGAGCAAAGACATCGTGGCGCTGCTCGTCGGGCGAGGCCTCCGTGACCTGCGATTCGCCAGCATCGTCACCTCACTGGTTCTTTTCGGTCCGACTTCAATTCTCTTAGGCATGGTCTCCCCTTACTGCATCAGACTAGCGATAAAAGATCTCGATCATTCGGGAGCAACGGTGGGTAACCTTTATGCGATTTCCACCGCGGGGAGTATTCTCGGAACCTTTCTCGGAGGATTTTGGCTTATTTCTCTTCTCGGCACGACACTCATCCTTTATACCCTCTCAATTGTCCTTCTCATCTTATCGATTATTGCCGCAAAGACGGCGGTAGCCATCCCCAGCGTCGTAATCCTTATGCTGCTCGGAAACCTATCGCTAAGTCATTCACAGAATCGTTGGAAAAATATAGTTGACCTTGACACCGAGTATCAGAGGGTGTGGGTGGTTACCGCTTCAGAAGGACAGAGGCCCGTGAGACTGCTTGCCACGGGCCCCGACGGGTATCAAAGCGGAATGTTTCTCGATACTCGCGAACCGACGACTGGATATCTCTCTGCATTCGCCACTGCGATTAACGGTTTCCCCCACAGAGAGGATATCCTTGCGATAGGAGGAGCCGGCATCATATTGCCCCGTACCCTGGCCGAGCAGCACCCCGAATCCTCCATTCACGTCGTCGAATTAGATCCTGGCATGACAGGGATCGCCCGGAATTTCTTCGGATTGACCGACCTCCCGAATCTCACGGTCGAGCACATGGATGGACGGATTTTTTTGAATACAGCCACCAAGATGTTTGACGTCATCATCCTTGATGCTTTCGCTGGTAGCATCTCAATACCCTTTCACCTGATTACTGAGGAGGCGCTCAAAGAGGCTGCACGACTGCTCAAACCGAACGGACTAGTTCTTCAAAATGTTATCGGCACCCTTGAGGGGCACGGCAGCACAGTGACCCGCCTGATAGCCAAAACCTTTGAGCGGGCTTTCCCTCACGTGAGTATCTACCCGATTGATCCCCAGACCCCCCCCTCTGCCGTCCAGAACATAGCTTTTGTCGCTTCTCACCAACCCATACCTCAGCTCGAGGGCCTGCCCAACAAGTGGAGACTCACGGAAGTTGATCACTTGGAACCATTCACAGACGACTACGCTCCTTTGGATTATCACATGTTGGCGGTTTACCAAGCTCGCCAACGTTGAGAATAATCCGTTCGACGTATCCCCCAAAATATGGACCATTTCTGCTCGATTAAGGGAGGTTTGACAAAAAATATATGTCTTACGGACCTTGGAGTATCTTTGAGACGTGGAGGCAGATGGAAAATCCGGCACTTAGATTGACTTTCACCATTTCGGCCGTTAAAATTCGGAAGTCGAGCGTCATGTAAGGGCCGATAGCTCAGTCGGTAGAGCAACTGGCTTTTAACCAGTGGGTCGACGGTTCAAGTCCGTCTCGGCTCAGTCCTTATTTTCGTTGCTGTGTGGCGCTTGGAGCGCAGACGAAAGCCTTTAGCGCGAGGGGGCAGCTTTATATCAATGATGAAAGCCCTCGTGACCGGAGCAACAGGCTTTATCGGGAGCACCTTGTGTGAGGAGCTTCTCTCTGCAGGAATCCCTGTCCGAGCGCTCCATCGTCCGTCCAGCGACTCCTCTTTCCTCAGCACCCTTTCCGTAGAATTAGTGTCTGGTGACGTCACCAACCGGGACTCACTTCGCGCCGCGATGAGGGGTTGTGACAGGGTATTTCATCTGGCTGCCCTCTTCCGAGAGGCAAAATTTCCATCCTCCGAATACTGGCGCGTCAATCTTGAGGGAACGCGCAACGTCCTCGAGGTCGCATCCGAAATAGGGATCCCCTACGTTGGGTACTGTAGCACGACCGGAGTATTAGGGAATGTGAAGAACCCACCCGCAAACGAGACAACCGACTATGCCCCTCTTGATGTCTATCAAGAGAGTAAGACAGAGGCGGAAAAGCTTGCGGTATCCTGGTTTCGATCTGGAAAAATCTCCGGTTCCGTCATTCGGCCTGCGATGGTCTACGGGCCACGGGATACGAGGCTTTTCAAATTGTTTCGGGGCATCGCATCACGCACGCTTCCAGTTATCGGTGATGGAAAAACGTGGTGTCATTGGGTTCTTGGTCGTGATGTTGCTCGAGCCTTTCGACTCGCCTCAGAGACTACAGCCAGTCACGGAAATGTTTACATTATAGGGGGAGAACACCCCATATCGCTCGAAGAATCGATGCGGATTATCGCCGATGAGTACGGCGTTTCGCTTCTCCCTTTTCGGATTCCTGTGCTCCCAATTCAGCTACTCGGCTCCCTCGTTGAGGCGGTGTGCTTTCCCCTCGGCCTTGAGCCACCCCTTCATCGTCGTCGCGCCGACTTTTTTACAAAGAATCGCAGCTTTGACTGCTCGAGAGCACGGACCGATCTGGGCTACGCTCCCTCATATCCAGTCAACGAGGAGATCCGTTCAGTAGCCCGATGGTACACCGAGGCCGGATGGCTTCCACAGCTATCTGGTGGTCGCACCCGACTGTTATCTACACCGACGCCAAAGCGGCAATCCCTAGCTCGGCGAACTTCCGATTCGCTTCCCACCCAAGAAACCGTCCCTTCAAACTCCTCAATGACAGAATGATTCAACCATCGTCTCCGTCTCCCGACGTCGTGCCACCCTCACCATGGTGTGATGTCGATTCAGCCACCGAGCGGTACGCCTCCCGGTTCGCGGGGCCAATTGGGCAGTGGATGCTCGATATCCAGGAGGCTGCCCTTTCTGAGCTTCTTGACCTCCCACCCGGCAGCACCATTCTTGACGTGGGGGGAGGTCACGCCCAACTCACTCCTTTCCTCCTTCGTCGAGGGTACGTCGTTACGATACACGGCAGCTGTCCCTCAGCTCAGGGCCGAGCCGCTCATTTCATTGGTCAAGGTGAATGTAGTTGGAGCGAAGGTCCACTCGACTGCTTGCCGTATCCTGACCGATTCTTCGATGGCGTCATATGCTTTCGCATCCTTCCCCACGTTGATGACTGGCGAGGCCTATTGACTGAGCTCTGTCGCGTTGCCAGAGCACACGTCATTATTGACTATCCGTCTAGTCGGAGCGTCAATGCAATAAGCGGCACTTTTTACGGAGCAAAGAAAGGGATTGAGCAAACGACGCGACCCTTCACCGTCTTCCGAGACCACGATATCCGGAGCATTCTCCGAAAGGGAGGATGCTCGAACCAAAAGGAGATTCGTCAGTATCTCTTCCCGATGGCGGCTCACCGACTAGCTGGATCGCGTACCCTCTCTCGCACGATTGAGGGTATTATGCGAGTACTCGGCTTAACCCCATTCTTCGGATCGCCGGTTATTTTACGAGGAAGCAAAGGACCTGCGGAAACATCCCCGAGTGAAGCGTAATTGCGCTTAACTCAGATCCCGCGTTCCATTACCACTTCGGATATGAGGAACCAGCCGTGTATTCTCTCGATGACTGGAAGCGGTGTTGGCAGACAGGACACACCCCATGGCGAGGAGAACTCCTGGCATCCGATAAGCCGCTTCTCTCCCTTTATCATGCTTATCGGTCGGAGCTCTTTGGTCAGTCTTCAACGCAGCCGAAAATTCAGGTCGAATGCGGAGCGGCACGGTCCGATTTGACGAATCCCGCGTTACCCCGATGCTTCTCGGTTGATACCACTTCTTCTCCGGCTCCGCGGCGCGCATTCGTTCCTTTGTGCGGCGACTCACCGGCGATTAGGTATTTCGTCGACGAGGGATTTTCAGTCACCGCTGTTGATTTTATCGAAGAGCCCCTATTGTCGTTGATGCACGGATCGTGCCGCGATCTGCTCCCCGCCACGCTGCTCTCAGTTGAGAGCTCCGCTGCGATTCGCCTTCCCCTCTCCACCGAAAGGCTCTCTTTGATTTGCGCTGACATCTTCAACCTCCCGTCTTCTGTCTCTCAGGCAGCATACGAACTCATGTACGATCGCGCGGCCCTCATTGCGCTTCCACGGGAGGCTCGACTCCCATACGCTTCTCTTATCGCAAGCCTCATCGCGCCGGGGGGATGTCTTCTTCTCGAGATAGTCGATATGCCAGGTCGAGGCGAAGCAGGACCACCTTATTCAGTCTCTCGTGACGAAGTATCCGAGCTATTTAGGCAATTCTCTATAGTTGTCGAGGAGATAACCCTACCAGCTCTCCCTCCTGAACGACTTCGGGATAAGGGTGTCACCGAAATAATCTACAGTCGGCTTATTTTGCGAAGATAGGCCCTCAACGGCGGTTATTTCCCCTCATGTCGAGAGGTTAAACTTCCAGTAAGTCGATTTTTCACTGGATATCTGTATTTGATGATACAATGAAGGAACGAAATCGACGATGTCCCTCGTTACCGAATGAATCAATCACCTACCCAGTTCACCGACAGAGTCATGATCAATCCTCACCGTATGATACTGTCTGGTTTGCAGAAGCTCGTGCTGCTTTGTTCACTCGTGCTCTCGCTTTCTCCCATCGCTGCTCAGATCCCCTCCTCTCATCCCATCGGCTCTAATCTTGATGCCATCGATGATTACTCTCCGCAACTTCCATTCATCGACCTCTTTCTCTCCTCGCGAGAATGGTTCACGCAATGCACGGTCGATCAAGATCCGGGCTGCACCCCGGCCAATGGATGGAATACTGGCGAATCTCACCTCCTGGACCTCGATTCCTCAGGATGGGTTCGATCGCTTCCAAGCCGAGCGAGCGCCCCGATATTCACCGCAGTAGCGACATTCTGGGATATTCCCCCAGAGTTCCCGAAGGGTCGATTTATTGTGCGCTTCGAGGGCGCGGGTTCTCTCGAATATGGTCTCGGTGCTCGCAGGATCGAAAGAGAATCAACGCCAGGACGAGATATCATAACGGTCGACCTAGCAAATGGTGGCATCCTCATGAGGATCGTCGCAACCGATCCCCATCGCTCAGGGGATTACTTGAGAAACATCAGGTTGATGCGAGAAGAGGATGAAAAACGGTTTATATCTGCGCGGTTTAGCCCACAGTTCCTTCGACAAATAAGACCTTACCAAGTTCTGCGATTCATGGATTGGATGCGAACTAACAACACACCGACTTCCTCATGGCACGGTCGAAGTCTTCCCTCTGATGCCCGTTATTCAACCGAAAAAGGGGTTCCGGTTGAGGTAATGCTCGAACTCGCTAACGCAACAAAAAAGGCACCCTGGTTCACACTTCCTCACCGATTTGAGCTAACCGATGCACGCTCATTCGCCACTCTCGTACACTCCAAGCTTCACGACGCTTTGCCCGTGTATGTCGAATACTCGAATGAGATATGGAACGATCTTTTTTCCCAAGGCTCCTGGATGGAACAAGAGGGCGAAAGGAAGTGGCCAGGTGGAGCCGAAAGCGGCTTTACCAAGCGTATTAACTTTTACGGGAGTCGGGCTGCCGAGATCTGCGATATCTGGCGAAATGTGTTTGCAGACGACCCTTCACGTGTTCAATGTGTTATCGCATCTCAAGCGGCGAATAGCTGGACCGCGAGTGAAGCACTCTCCTGTCCACTTTGGAACGAACGACCCTGCGCCGCCCATGGAATAAGAAGTCTCGCCATTGCACCCTATTTCGGTGGTTACCTCGGGCATACAGAATATGCAGCCTCGGTTGAACCTTGGACGTCCCATTCCGATGGCGGAATCGCGGCACTCTTCTCGGAGCTACGTCGGGGCTCTTTCATTTCAGGAGGGCCATTAGGTGGGGCGATGAGCCAGAGCCTGAACTGGGTCGAGGAGAACAAAGGGGTGGCCGACACCCACGGCGTCTCGCTTATCAGCTATGAGGGGGGACAACACCTGGTAGGGGTCGGTGCCGTGGCTGAAAGCGCGACGATTACCTCTCTTTTCACAGCAGCGAATCGACATCCAGACATGGGGACCCTTTACGATACCTATCTCGCAGGGTGGAATGCGCGGGGTGGTGGCCTGTTCATGCACTTTACCGATATCGGATCCTACTCAAAATTTGGCTCGTGGGGTGCCCTTGAAGCGATCGGGCAAACCTCCTCTCCGAAATATGATGCACTGACTCGGTTTACTCTCGGAAAAACCTCATCGCGATCAAAGGTCACCCTTACCGTCCGACTGACTGGACGAGGTTCGGTCGTTAGTCTCCCGACCAGTATTTCGTGTGGCCGACGATGTCGTACCTCCGTTATTCGAGGTCAGGTCTTGAGATTGACTGCACGTCCCGCTCGCCGATTTCAATTAAAATCGTGGTCGGGTGCCTGCCGTCACACTCGTCCTCGTTGCATCGTGCGAATGTCCCGGTCCATGCGCGCTCGGGCAACCTTTATCCAAACCCGATGACGGCCACAAACCTCGTCACGAACATTATGTTCAGTGGGCAACCCGTTGGATGTTTGCGCTTGTTGCGGGCTAATTCCTCGGGGTAGGATAGTTCCAATGAGTATCCCAAAATGGGTCCTCCGCCAATATCACTCCCATTTTTCCCAGATCCCATGGACGAACTCTCTCCCTATTCCTCACTTCCCGAGGCGTTTCAGGCAGCTCTTACCGCCCGCCCCTCTGATACGGCCTACCTCTTCATTGATCAGGGAGGCACCGTTCGCTCGCGGAGTTACGAGAAGGTCGCGTCGCGGGTTCACCACATAGCTCTGTTCCTGAAGGCAGCAGGGGTCACCGCGGGCACTCGGGTTGCGATTCTGAGCAACACGCGACCAGAATGGAGTGAGGCGGATCTTGCTATTGTATGGCTCGGTGCGATCACGGTATCGATATATCCCTCCCTCCCCCCACACGATGTTGGGGTTATCCTCGCTGACTCTGGGGCGACGATTGTTTTCGCCGAAAATGCTGAACAAGTTGAAAAGCTTCTCACCCTCCGCGATACCTCGCTTGTCATTCCAGGCCAAGAGGAAGAGGTACGGCTCGCCATCGATACGATTATCTCGTTCGAGCCTGTGCCCGAGCATTCGAATGTCACCTCATGGAGCTCTCTCGTTGAAGCCCCGCTCTCAGATCCCCTGCCAATAGCAGACATTCGCCCGGGCGACCTCGCCTCGCTGGTATACACCTCAGGTACGACGGGAATTCCCAAAGGAGTGATGCAGACCCACCGCAATCACCTATCGAACGTCATCCAGGCGGCAGAATCGGGAGTTTTTGGCCTCGATGGAATCCTTTTCCTCTACCTTCCCCTTGCTCATTCATTCGCACGACTTGTTCAGTGGCTTGGCCTTCTTACCGAGGCGCGTGTGCTTTACACCCGCGTCCCACATACAAAACGCTCGGTAGTTGACCTTGCTGCGGTTGCTACCGATATGCGGACCGGTGGCTCTCAATACGTCCCCTCGGTGCCACGGTTATTTGAAAAAATAAAGAGTCAAATCGAGCGTACTGCAGCGGGACACTCAATCCGCGGATTATTGATACGCTCTGCTTTGTGGGCCGCCCGCGCGCACGCAGACCCCATCAAGCGGCGATCGCTCGTTGTCCAGATAGCATTCTCGGGAACGGAGCCGATTCGACGCATGTTAAAAAAACAGATATTCGGAAGTCATTTTCGACACGCGATATCGGGAGGTGCGAAACTTCCCGTTGATGTGTTCGACTTTTTTACCAATCTCGAGATGCAAATCCTTGAGGGATACGGCCTCACTGAGACGTGCGTGGCAACTCACATAAATCGGATCGGCGAGATCAAACGTGGGACCGTCGGTACTCCATTCCGTGCGCTTGAGACGCGTATAGCTGATGATGGCGAGATTCTCATGCGAGGTCCAAACGTTGCAATCGGCTACTACCACAAACCGGCGGAGACAGCAGAGAGCTTTGATGCGGAGGGATGGTTTCACTCAGGAGATCTCGGCACAATCGATGAGGAAGGCTACCTTTCAATAACCGGCAGAAAGAAGGAGTTACTGGTGACCGCAGGGGGCAAAAAGGTACCGACCCAAAAAATTGAGAATCTTCTCCAGAGCCACCATCTCATCAGTCATGCTGTCCTTGTTGGTGAGGGGAAGCCATTCTGTGCAGCGGTGGTGACGATCGATCATGGGATGCTTTCGACTTTCGCGAAGAAGCGGGGGGTGAGCGAGCCCGCTGACCCCGCATCGTGTGAATGGCTCATGAGCGAGCTCCAATCTCATCTTACATTGATCAACAAAGAACTTGCCTCCTTTGAACAGGTCAAAAAAGTGGCGGTCGTATCGCCGGAGTTCTCAATCGAAAATGGGCTTCTTACCCCTACTCTCAAGGTACGACGTTCGATCGTAGTTGAGCGGCACAGAGACACCATCGAGCGACTTTTCCAATCAAGCTCCCATTAGGAGTACACGGCCGCAGAGCAATTTTTGATATGCGGCGTGAGGGAGTTGGTTTTTAGGATCTACTCAGCATTCACTCCTTCAGATGTTCTCGTGGGTGACCCTTTGACCGGATTTGACGGAGGTCAGAAGGCCAGGCTAAACTGCTCGGGTTTACTGAAGGTTTTTTGTGGACCTTTCAACCTTTTCCCCGAGCGAACTTCCTCGGGAGCTGTCCGGACTGTTCCTGAACGAGGATGTAACAGGTGACAACAGATCCAAACTCGCGGACTGGCTTCGAGCTTTACCGACGGAAAGCGAAAATACAAGGAGGTTTCTCGTAACCTTTCTTGAGAGGAATCCCGAGCAATTTAGTGATTTCCTCCCCCTGGTGCGGGACCTTCCTGATGACATGGTGGAGAAGCTTCGGCTAATTCTTGCGCTCGGAAACGTGCAGGATATTCCGCCTCTTCTGGAACAACTGACTAAACCGAGCATCGGCGAAGTTGAATTCATGCGGACAGCCACTGCATCCATGGCACTTCTCGTCATTGCGGGACGGCCTGATGAGCTCATCCAACGATTTACAAAAATCGTCCTGAGAAGGCTTAAGGCTGAGGAGACTTTCCGCCATGCCTACGATCTGTGGGAGCTTCTCCGCGATGGCTATGAGTCTTCGATTATCACCCTCGATGTGCTCCTGCACATCGCAGACATGGATGAACTATCGAGGCAGATTCGACTGGATGCCCTGAGCATTGCTCGTTATTCCGGGGACTCTCGCTACGATGACCTCACCGTGCAAATCTCTTACAACATCTGCGTATCGGTTGAAGGGAGCATACCTCTGCCCAGTCAGCGGGACACTCACTCGGGCCTGTTTACTCGAAAGCTGCAAGACGAAGCTGCTCTGCTTCTCCTCGCCATTTTTGAGAGGGCTCGGGGAGACACTGGCCTCAGAGCAGCCGAAGCGCTTGTCGCTCTCGACCGCTTGGGACTCTTGCCCCGACAAGTCAGACTCCGATTTGCCGACCTTTGCGCGTTGAGACAAGGAGAGAATCCAGCAAAGCTGGAAGGCTCCATATGGAAAGTCCTCGTAAGGCCTTTCCGCTAGGCATCGGAAAAGCCGTCTAGGGTTTCCTTTAGCCACGGTTCCATCGGGAGCTTCCGCACCAAGTGCTGTCGCTCCCTCCCTTTAAGTTTCATCACTCCGTCATAGCGTGGTTCGACCGAAGAATAGCCAATAAAGACGCATGGGCATCAAATCGAGAACCAAAAGTGCTCAGACCATTGAGAATCGTAAATCTGGCTATAGTCTCCGAAATACCGCCTCCCGGGCGCGGAATTGACGAACCCACCGATGCGAAGTAGCTTCTTCCAATCGTCACCTTTATCGACGGAGTAACCGGAACATCGATTAACTGCCTAATTCCCGGAGACACTCTTGACCACCATTCAAAACACGAGCCATACCCAAGGTCCATCACTCGGCGATTTCTCTCGGGATGCGTGGGCTTTCATCTCTGACGCTATCGACCCGTTTCAGCTGCGCGACAGGCACCTCCTCGAACAGGTGGCGGCAAATATTCAGAGGGGCTCGGTAGCTCTTGAGGATGCGACCCGAGTAGTATACCGAGCTATCGATCCAGTGAGCGACCAGCTTCGGGGGTGGTACTCAACGACTGATTTAAAAACAGTACGTACCTGCCACTTACTTGTCAGCCAGTACGAAGCTGCCGCAGTTGATCGAGAAGGAGAGGGACTCCGAGAGGTCATTAATCGGGTAGGATATGATGTGGGCCAATTGGAGGCAGAACACTCAATGACCTCCATACCCGCAGTAACGCTTGACCTCCGGGGCCATCTTGCGATGGTCGCCGGGGCACTTGAGGCAGGACCAATATCGAAAGGCAGGGCTCAGGAAATCGTCGACCGCTCCCTGGAATCATTAAGGGATATTCCACTCCTCGGTCAAAAGCATCTCGAGTCTTTGGCTATCTGTTTGCTCGCGGTTGATGACGAAGACCTCAATGACATTTTTCCAACCAAGGAAGCTGACACGCGCCGATACCTTCACGATCTTGTTCGGGTCAATCCAATCACCGATCTTAAGAATAGAATGAGCGACGCCGGTGTGGATTTTCTTGCGGTAGCATCCCGTGTTGCTCAAGGACGATTTCCAGTCAAGGACGATGAGGTTAGCGATATTGATCTCGCGACCCGAGAGGAGTGGCTAAACGATATTCTCAACGAGGTAGGGAACTCGCAATCATTCAATCACTACGACTCTGCTCGACTCCTGATGAAGGCTCACGCCCTCATCGAGTATACCATCCCGGGAATTGAGGAATACCACGACGCCTTCTTCACTCAGACCGGAGAGCTGCGAACGGCCGTTCGGGATGAGTTGAGCGATGTTCTCGCGGAGGAATCTCCAGCAGAGGATGCCGTGACTCTCATGCGGTTGCGGAGCGTGGTGTGCAATGCTGCAGAACATCTCTCCGGCATGGTCGCCGACTATGACTATACTCTTCGTACTGATGGGAAGATGATTCAACCCGGAATGATAGATCTCGCGGGGGGCCGTGAGATTATGGTGGCTCAATTCGCGGGGTTTTTCGGTATTGATTCAGGTGACCAGTTCTTGCCTGATGCGATGATCAGCCGCTTTCGCGAAACCTTTGAAAAGGATCTCGATGCGATGCTTGGCCGTTTTGCGGCGGAATTTTACGACCCCACCTCTGCGGGATTTATCTCGGTTTTTAACGAGTGGCGAGAGTCTTCAGACAATTCCTGGGAACTGTCGAGAGAACAGCACGTCAATCTCGTGAGTGCTCTCCTCGAGGACATGGGAGAGGGATCGGGACATCCTGAGGCGCTCTTCGATAGATACGTAGCAGCCCGCGATTTTATTCATCACGCAACCCTTGTACCATCAAGCGACGACGAGATGGATGCCAAGGTTTCAGTTCGCATGCTCCTTCTTAAAGAGCTTGAGATTTGCGTCGTTTCGGGACTTGTTGAAGCCGCTTGGACTGAGGAGAGGGAGGCCCTTGCTCAGCAGTTATCAGAGCGTCAGGAAAGGATTTTAGCAGATGAAGAAGATAGCGAGCCCGGTTCATCGATTTCTGTTAACGTTCAGTCCCTCGAGAGGGCTGTTGAGCTTTTTTGGGACCGCTTTGGAAATAATACCAAAAATCCCGGGTCAGGGTGTATCCTCGACCGCGATGACATGGCCGAGATCTTATTCGAGAGATACATGCCCCTGTTCACCAAGGATATAAATGGTATTATTGGCAGCCTCAATGACGACCTTGCCGCCGACAATGATGAGGAAGGGTGATATGTCAACTTTCACCCTCCCATGAGGTGACCGAATCAATAGAGCCGGTTACCACCAAAGAAAAATACGGGTGGTCGACGGGACACGGTCACCCTCGTCGCCCGCGGTCTGTAACCCGCCACGAGAGATAGCTGACGATTCGTGAAGGCAAAGCACCCATGTCCCTGCCTCATCCGGCCCGACATTCGCCCCTTCGGGGGTGTCTCTTGATGCTCGCGGCGAGCATCTCCTTCGCGGTGATGAATCTCAGTGGTAAAATCGTGGGGGAAGGTTCGAGCGGGATGACAGCTCTTCTCATCCGTTCGGCTGCTACGTTCCTCTTCGTCCTGCCTGTCATGGTACTCTCAGGCAGCTCAATTCTTGGCCCCCGGCCCGGGCTTCTTCTTCTTCGCTCGCTGCTTGGCACGACGGCTCTCGCCTGTCTCTTTATTTCGCTTACCAAGCTCTCAACCGCAGATGCAACTATCCTTCGCGAAACAGCTCCCCTTTTTGTGATGCTCCTTGCTCCCCTCTGGCTCGGTGAGCGGGTTTCGCGTGCGATGGTGGCAGCGGCGGTAGTTGGATTTACGGGGGTCATTCTGGTGCTCAAGCCGTGGTCTGGTCTTCTCCAAATACACGCCCTCATAGGGCTTCTTGGGGGATTTTTTGCGAGTCTCGTGATGATGGTCCTCCGTCTTATGCGGGGCACCTATCCAGCCCACGTCATCGTTCTCACCTTCGGGCTCGGTGGGGTTCTTGTCGGCATCGCGGGAGGCGGGCATCACGGGCTCGGCCAGCTCCCTCAAGCCATCTATCCATGGGTAGTCACGCTTGGCGTCGCGGGCACCTGTGGGCAGCTTTTCCTCACCCACGCCTATCGCGACGCTCCCGCATCAAGCATCTCTCCTCTTTCCCTCACCACGGTGATATGGGCGGCTCTCGGTGAGTGGATAATTTCCGGGGTGATTCCCGATATCTTTTCCATGATCGGATTTATGCTTGTGACGGCTGGTGTCGTATCGGTGCCATTCCTAACCCCTTCATCTAAAACGCCTACCTAAAAAAATGGGCAGCTCGAAGGGCTGCCCGGTGACCATGGAGGACCGCTCCATGGAATCCCGCGTGGCGGGAGTGGTGATAAAACCATTTGAAGTAACCTTGCTGGGAGGATGTTTGGGGTAGCAACCCAGAATGGTACCACCCCAAACAGAGGGAACTTTGAGCGCGACTAGCGTTAACGGCAGACTGACAAATCGGCAGAGGTCGAAGTCGAGAGGACGACTCGTTGCTCATCCGGATTCCAATCTACCTGGGCTGCCCCCAAATCGATTTCTCCCCGCAAAATCGCCTCGGCGAGACAATCCTCGAGGAGCTGCATAACCGCGCGACGAAGCGGGCGGGCTCCGTAGGTTGGATTCCACCCTACCGTGGCAAGGTGGTCGATGAAACGGGGAGTGCCCACGAGAGCAATGCCCCTTTCCTCCAACCGTTCGCCCACTTCACGAACGAGGATCTCTGCGATCTGTCGAACCTCTTCGCGATTAAGAACCCGGAAGACGAGAATTTCGTCTAAGCGGTTGAGAAATTCAGGACGAAAATGCCGACCTAACTCCTCATGCACAGCCCCCTCGATCCGGCGGTATTCAGCGTCGGCAGGACTATCTTCAGACATTTCGAAGCCGAGTCCTCCGGTGGCCCGTTGCTGAATAACCCGTGACCCGATGTTCGTGGTCATCACTATCACCGTGTTGCGAAAGTCAACGGTGCGACCCTGCGAATCAGTGAGCCTCCCATCATCCAGAACCTGCAAGAGCAGATTAAAGACGTCGGGATGGGCTTTTTCGACCTCATCCAGAAGCACGACAGCGTATGGCCGACGGCGAACAGCTTCAGTGAGCTGCCCTCCGTCTTCATAGCCGATGTACCCAGGAGCGGCTCCGATAAGCTTCGACACCGTATGCCTTTCCATGAATTCGGACATATCGAGCCGAATGATCGACTCTTCATCTCCAAATTCGCTCACAGCAAGCGCCTTGACTAGCTCGGTCTTCCCAACCCCTGTGGGGCCAGCGAAAATAAAGCTAGCGATCGGTCGATTCGGGCTTCGCGTACCCGCATGGCTCCGTCGAATCGCCCGTGCGACCGCCGCAACCGCGTGCTCCTGCCCGATAATCCGACGGCGAAGGTCGGACTCGAGATTAAGCAGCCGCTGTCGCGTTGGGGTGGTCATCGTCTGGACCGGAATCCCGGTCATTGAAGCGACGATTACGGCGATATCCTCCTCGGTGACGAGGGGGATTGCGTAACCGTCGACCCCACCAGGCGACGCCAACGCCTGAACGATCTCAGATTCAGTCCCGAACAGCTGCTCAGCGAGAATGTCAGCCGCCTCGAACTGCTGAGTGTCGATGCACCCCTGGAGCCCGGTGCTCAACTGGCGAACTTCTCGACGAAGACCGCGGACTTCTCCGTTGGTCTTCGGTGCTTGTTGAGCAACTCTCGAGCCAGCCTCATCGACAAGATCAATCGCCTTGTCTGGGAGAAAACGATCCGGAATGAAACGAACGCTCAGCTTCACCGCAGCTGCGAGAGCTCCCGGAGTGATGCCAACTCCGTGGTGCGCTTGGTATCGCCCCCGAAGCCTTTTAAGCATCTCAAGAGTTTCCTCCTGGGATGGCTCATCGACCATAACGGGCTGGAATCGCCGCTCAAGGGCAGCGTCCCGCTCGATATGTAGCCGATATTCATCCAGGGTTGTCGCTCCGATGATCCGGACTTCACCCCGAGCCAGAGCAGGCTTGAGGATATTCGCCGCATCGGCGCTGCCTTCAGCCGCCCCCGCACCAACGAGGGTGTGAACCTCATCGATGAGAAGGATGGCAGATTCATCCTTGACGAGCTTGAGGAGCTGCTTGATGCGCTTCTCAAAGTCACCCCGATACATCGTGCCACCAATCAGTGCCCCCATGTCGACCGCGAGAATCCGACATTTCGAGAGTTCCTCAGGTACATCGCCCATCGAAATTCGCTGAGCAAGCCCCTCCGCAATGGCAGTCTTCCCCACTCCCGGCTCTCCGATTAGAACAGGATTGTTCTTGGTTCGACGGGTGAGGATCTGAACGACCCTGTCGATCTCAGTTTTACGGCCGACGACTGGGTCGAGTTTGCCCAACCGAGCTGCAGCAGTGAGATCGAATAGAAAATCGGGGAGATCTGCCGCCTTCCCTTGACGAGCTCTCTCCGCGACGGGTTGAGCGCCCCGCCTGCCCGCCGTCGCCAAAAGAGGTTGAGGCAGGTAGGGAAGGTGGCCCGCAAGAGCCGCCTGAATGCGGTTCATCCCTTCTGTGCCGAGGTGCGCGAGGAGTATCTCTCGGCCTCTGCATGCAGAGTTGAGGAGGGCAGCCACCATATGGACCGTCGAAACAGCCGGAGGGCCGTCGACGTCGGCCGCCGCCGTATCCGCCGCCATCTCCAGCAGCCGTTCGGCCTCCTGATCATACGGGAGGGTACCTCCGGTCGGATAGGAGCCTGAACCTGCCGGACCCAATGCACCGGAGGCCATCATAATCGTCACCCCCGCATCCCTGAGCATCTTTCCGCCAAGCCCTGACTGCTCAGCCACGATGCCGGCGAGGATGTGAGCCGTGCCAACGCATTGGTGCCGACACTCCCGAGCCCGGGCGTCAGCGATGAGGAGGGCTGAGGTTGCATCCGGGGAGAAGTCCCGTCGTGAATCCAACGTTGCCATAACCATCTCAAAACATTAGTTCGACGCTAGCACTTGGGGATGGGGTTGTACAGGGGCGGCTCGTAGTTTTGCGACTGGTCGGAGGTCTCAGAGACCTCGGGGAGGGAGCCTCCCAAAAAAACCATCCCTTCAATGGCTTTTAATTTGAGGCAACTCGCCGGGAGATTTTTTCGTCGCGATAGGGCACACTTTACCATGAGCGAGCATAACCCGCTTAGGTATAGCCCTTCAGCGCAAGTCCTCTGACGGTAAGGATAGTCTGATGGGACATTGGAAGATGGCTGAGGGAGAAAGAAATGACGGTACCAGCGGTTCAGGATCTAGCGTCGGAGACGGCGAGCGATGTGGCGGTCGAAATTCCGAAAGGACGTCTTAAAAACCCGATGCCAGAGACTGTACAGAAAGCGGTTGAGTGCGCTCGCGACTTATGCTCGATAGCAACTTCAAGCGTTCTTGAAAAGAACGGCAATGACCAAGTCGTTAACAATGTACTTGAAAATCTCAAGAATCTTAATTTCCAAGGTCAGGATCTGTCTGAACTTCGTTTCAAGTATGAGGGGAATGTTTACTCGTTTGGCGGGTTGTTAGAGAAATTACACGACGACAGCAAGGGAGATTTTGGTAGTTTCAAAAGGACGGCAACGGAGTTACTGCGAGGCACGGTCTTCGATGAAAATACCAGATTCGACCATGATCCCGAAAAGGATGCCAAGATAAAGCAGTTCCTCGATGATATATCGGGAGAATACACGGGAGGCGGAACCGAACTAGTTACTATTGAGCCCATAGTGAAGTGGGCGGGATACGACCTAGTCCTGCCGATTGAGAAGGCGGAAATAAATGAAAGCGGGAAATCCAGTGGCGCGGAAAGCAGCACCGCAGGGGCTGCGGTAACGACAGCTTCCGCCGAAAAGCGTCAAATTGGCGCTCCTCAAGGAGGCCAAGACGCAGGTGATCCGCACGCATCAGGGGCTGACGGCTCAGCAGGTTCCAATGAGTCTTCGTCACTTAGCCCGTCCGCAGCGTTAAGCTCCGCCCCAGAGGCGGGTGACAGGTTAAAGCCTCTCGAGGGGACTCAATTCGAAGAGCTTGTTGCTGCCTACAAGAGATGGGTTACGAACTCAGATACCGATGCCGAGGAGGCGATAAAGGGTAATATTCAAAAGATTAAACAGTCGGGTTTGGATGCGATTCCCCCGCGACGCCTCCTGTTGGTAACGGAGATGCTGGAGCACGTGGCATCATCATTAGAGGAAGAAAGGTCGGCAGGGGGACCGAACATTTACGATATCTTCTCGACGGAGCTAGTCCATGGGACATTCGCGGAGTTCTCCCGGGAATACCCCTCTGATCGAGAGGTGGTTAGGTCGCAGTCGAATCTCGATTTTTTGCGAAGCCCTGAACAAGGGAAAGCAAATCCGGGTGACACAAGACCCGAGGGCTCGATTGAAGAGACATCTCCGGACAACGCAGGAGCTACCGCTCCGCAATCGCTCCGTGAGCGCGGTGCCAATCTCTTTAGCCACGTTCGCCAGCGCCTGACAAGGTCGGACCATACCCCCGTACTAGACCTCGCAACCGAGCCCGCGATAGAGGGGCAATCTCTTCCCGAAGCTCCGACCGCTTTGGACGGGCCCCCAGTCGAGGAGATCGCTCAGCCAGCGGTTTCGCCGGATCAAGCCCCAAATATTACAGGGGCGACTGATTTCAAAAGGATGGTGGAGTCATTCCCAGCCTATAAAAGGGAGGATAAGCTTCAACCGGTAGCCAACATCAATAACGGGAGTTTCGCAATTTATGCGGTCGAAGACGGGCAGAATCCCAAGCTCCATTTAATACCTGAAGTTGGATGGGCCGACCCGGCTGAACAGGATACCTTGCGGAGATTTTTTTCTATCGAAATAGGAGAGAAGGGTTCAGGGTACGGCCTGAGTCCGGCCATCGTTACATCTGAGGACCCAACCTCTGATTCGCCGGGTTATATCCCCATACAGAAGGGAACAATCTGGGTGCCTCACGACCATACGCTTGTAAGTAACTAGCGAGGCTATCAAGGGTGATGGAGGCTCCCGGAGGTGGCGCCTGTTACCGATCCGAGCGCCAATCCTATGCCCCCCCGCCCCACTATCCTTTCCCTCACCCCCTACCACGGCCCTGCAGAGGGCCGAATCCTCACCTCCGACCTTCTCCTTGACGCGAACGAGTGCACTCAAGGCCCACCTCCTCATGTCATCGCTGCGCTCCGCGCTGCCCTCGATAATCCCAAGGTCATCCGGTGCTACCCTGAATACGGCGCGCTCTCCGCGATGCTGGGTGCAAACGCAGGTGTACCATCTTCCTACATCCTCCCCACGAACGGATCAGACCAGGCGATTGATATCATCTTTCGGTGCTATGCAGAGCACGACGACGAGGTAATCATTCCCGCCCCATCATTTGCGACCTTTTTCCAGTCGGCCCGGTTGCAGGGGTGTACGATCATAAGTCCTGAGTACTCGCGGGACTGTGGCTTCCCTCTTGACGCAGTGCGAAGAGCGTTGTCATCTCGAACTCGCCTCATCGTGGTGTGTAATCCGAACAACCCCACCGGTACCGTTGTCCCAGTCGATCAGCTCATTGCCCTCGCCTCAACCGTCGCAACATCAGCACCTGACGCGCTTGTACTCGTCGATGAGTGCTATCTTGAGTTCTCCGGAGTGACCGTCGCGCCGTATCTCGATACGTATCCCCACCTTTGCATAACCCGAACCCTCTCAAAAACGTGGGCTTTAGCTGGCCTCCGTGTTGGGTATGTGCTCGCTCATCCGACCGTCATCAACGAACTCTGCAAAGTGCGCGGACCGTATGATGTGAATGCCTTCGCGTCGATAGCGGCTCAGGCGGCGCTTGCGGACCCCGCACCGATGCGGGAGTACGCCGCTGAGGTCACGTCGGTATCGCGCCCCCTGTTGTGTGATTTTCTGAACATTCGGGGGGTGCCTTATTGGCCATCGGGCGGTAACTTTGTCCTTGTCCACCCGCCATATCCGGAACGGTGCTGCTCCTATTTTGCCGAACGCGGCATTCGGCTCCGTCCACGCTCGGGGGGGCCAATCGAAGGATCAATTCGGATAAGTCTGGGGACCGCGGCAGAGACGTTACGAGTCATTGAGATTTTTGCGGATTATCTTGATAAAACTGAGCAATGACTGAGCTCTTCCGAGAACCTCTGTATGTCACCATCACTCTCCTCTCCATCTCACCGTTTCGCTTTTCCTCCCCCCTCCCCTGATGCGCTCCGCCGGTTCGAGATCTTCGATACCCTCTTCGACCTTTCCGGCGCGGTGCTGCGTCCTGCGTATCGGTGTGGCACTCTCGCGACCGAAAGCAAAGAAATGCTCTCTCCTCTCGTGACTGCCGCTGACCGCGCGGTCGAGCGGGTGTTACGGGAGGCAATTCATGAGCGGTTTCCGATGGACGGCATTGTCGGTGAGGAAGAGGCGCCAAGCGCGGGAAGCTCCCCGTTTGAATGGGTCATCGATCCTATCGATGGCACGTCATCACTGGTGCGCGGACTACCTCTTTTTGGAACCCTGATTGGCCTTATCGATAAGAGCACCGGCCAGATCGTGTGTGGTGGTGCGGACCAGCCCATTCTGGGTGATAGAATCCTCGCCCAACGGGGGGCACCACCTCGTTGGAACGGCGAGGTGGTAGTAAATCGATTCAGCAAGACGGTGCCGACAAACGCAGCCCTCACCGATGCTTGCCTCTGCGCGACAACTCCTCAGATGTTTACGACCTCCGCGGAACAGCGAGTGCGCGAGGCCGTCATGACCCATTGTCGGCGATCGGCGTGGGGAGGGGACTGGTTTAATTACATCCTCATGATCGGCGGAAAAAGCACCATTCCTTTGGTGATCGTCGAAGCGGGATTACAATTCTACGATATCTGCGCTCTTGTCCCGATAATCGAGGCAGTGGGTGGTGTCATCTCCGACTGGGACGGAGGGCCAATTACCCCGCGCACCACCCAGGTACTGGCTGCCCCCAATCGCGCTCTCGGAGAGGCACTTCAGCGACTTGTCGCCGATGCTCGAGGAACACCGTGACGCAGAGATGTGTGGCTCTGCGTCGGTCCCCTCCTCTAATGCACGAGCGGGACAAACCCAACCTCCTCGATTAAAGGTCCCCGTTCAACAGCAGACGCAAACGCAATAAATGGGCCTAACTCCGGCGACGCCGCTGCACCAGCACGTTGTGTTGATTGATAGACATAGAGGGGTCGCGAAAGGGGACGATAGGTTCCTTCCTTGACGGTATCGGTCCTGGGAAGAACGCAGTCGTTCGCCGCTTGTGAGGATGGTGCCGCGGCAGATGACGGCTCTTTCATCGGCGAAATCGCAACCGCCTTTAGCTGCCCAGTATTTTGAAGGTAATATGCAAGGCTGAAATAGCCAAGCGCACCGGGATCTCCCGCAACCCCACGGATAAGCACATTGTCGTCTTCGCTCGCGGTGTAATCTCCCCGACTTCGCTTCGCCGTACCGACAACCGCTTCGGTAAAGTAATCAAAGGTTCCCGAGTCAGTGCCCGGTCCGTAAAGGGTAAGGGGGCGATCGGGAAACTCAGCACGCACTTGCCTCCACGAGGTGATCTTCCCCTGCGCTGCGGGCTCCCAGATCGCCGCCAGCTCACCGATGGTGAGGCACTGAGCCCAGGTATTGCTCGGATGAACAACGACGACAATCGCGTCTGTCGCAATCGGGATCTCTCGGAATGAAACCCCCGATTTCTCGCAGAGAGCACGCTCAACGGGTTGGATGGGTCGCGATGCGGTTGCTATCTCAAGCTCTCCCGCACAAAACTTTTTGAAGCCCCCCCCAGTACCAGAGACCCCGATTGTTATCTCGGTGTCTGGGTGCTCGCTTTGATATTCCTCCGCAAGTGCCTCGACAATAGGGTAAACGGTACTCGAACCATCTATCCGGATCTGCTGTATCGGGGAGGCTGTGGCTATCGAGGTGACGAAGATTCCCACGAAGGCGAAGGAGGGAGGAAGGGGGCGAAGGACAGCGGAGACAAGGAAGCATTTCTGCATAGCTACTCCTGAAAGGGATGAGGCTCTGCTCTGGAGAAATAATCGAGCTATTTCACCGATCCAGTGACCCCCATAAATGTCGGCAGAAGGAGAGTTAACACAGGACACCTCCCTGCGGAAGGGGTATGTTAAAAGGAGAAATCACACCACGGGTCAATCCGATGCGGGAACCTCTCCTCATGGTGACGCCACGCATCGATCAGCCGCTCTCGGAGCAGTCGGGTCCCCGGACCTCGATAGTGCCTTTTTGACCAGGCCAGGATGAGTTGAGATTCCTTCAGATAATCCTCTGCCGCATGTCGTTTCCGAACGTACCAGGGAGCTTCTCTGTTCGGAAGAAGGTACGGCTCCAGATTCTCAATCCGGTCGGCCATCTTAACGATTGCTGTCTCAGACCTCAGTTCCCGTAGCGAACTGATCCGAAAGAGGCTGTCCATCATTCTGACTTCTTTGTTGATGCCCTCGTCTTTTGACATCGCCAGAACGCTCTCAGCAATCCGAGTCCCGAACCGCGACTCCAGGTCGCCACATGTTACTGAGGTATCCTCGAGCACATCATGGAGATAGGCCAGAACAACGACTGAGTCTCTGTCAGGCTGTGATTGCCAACGGTGCTTCGACTCATCACAGATGCGGGCGGCTGTCTTAGCGACTCGCTCCAAATGACCAAAATAGGGCGAGTTCATATCGGGATAGACCTGGCCTTTATGAGCCTGTGCAGCAAACACAGCCGCTCTCGTAATCAGAGCTGACACATCCTCCCCTGGTCGCATTACACCGCTCGCACCTCCCTCACCAGCACCTGACACCGCTGGCATTCGGCCCGACAAGTTATCTCTCTTCGCATCCCCTACATATGCCGAATGACTCTTATCACCTTGACCCGCATCTCGCACGCCGTGACCATAATTCCGATTACCAAACATAGCTATGCCTAAACGAGGAAAATGATACCTCTCAAGCGTATTGAGCGCGGGTTGATTTGATCGAATGCCTTAACATAAAGGCACAAGGCAATTTCGGTCTCGTATCTGACGCTACAATGAATACTGCTGCCTGCGAGCTACAGCACGAGGCACCGAGGGTATCCCTCAATGTCGCAACTCATGCAAACAACACCCTCCGTTGAAGATGTGAGCACGAAATGAATAATGGGTTCACAATTCGACCCAATGACCGAACGAACCACAACTTAATCGACGATGTGGTGATCCCTTTAAACGATACCACCATTGTCCCACGCATCTTCGACAGAAGACTCACTGAGAATAAGAGGTGGAAGAGAATTTTCCTCCTCCACCGATTATTAACAACCATTTCTGACTCCTGACCCATCATCACAGGGAGCAGCCCTGTTGAGAAAAAACAAGCGCATTTCTGGCACTGTTCCTGGATCATTCCTGTCCCCGCATGAATGCGTCACCGCACCAACACCCCTCGACACGCCTCTATTCTCTCGCGAAGCAGTTCAGGACCAGCCCCTCCAACAGACCCGAGCTCAGACAAGATGAGTTGCGATTCCGCAAGGTAACCGAACGCAAACTTCGGGGAGCGACTCGAGCGATTTCGGTGTATTGATTCAAGATTGCAAATACGATCTGCTATCTTAACCAACCACACCTCTTTTCGCTGTTCACGAATACGACGAAGGCTATCGGGCATCCGATCGTACTTAGACAAAGACGAGTTCTTCGAAAGAGCGAGAACGCCATCGGCAACCGAGCGACCAAACTTGTTGGCAAGCTCCCGATGGGATACTTTGGAATCCTCGATGATGTCATGGAGGGCTCCCACCGTACCTGCAAAAAGGACGTCGAGATCTGTTCGTCGATGTTTCCGGCAGAGATCCATTGATAGGATCGACACCATCCACAGATGTGCGACGTACGGCGTCGACGTGCCAGGATACTTCTGAGACGCATGTCTCGATGATGCAAACTGGACAGCCTCGGATAAGCGATCCAAGACCATCAGCTCGCGACGATATTTCGTATTCACAACCTTTTCAGCAAACAGCCGAAATAGAACCCAACTGGCCCTCTTCTGTCAATATTTCACCTCTGTCTTGTCTCGGAATGCCTCCTCAGCGATACCCCAACACTGGAGCCAGCCATCGCTCACACTCCTCCAGACTCATTTCCTTGCGAGACGCGTAGTCCGTTACCTGATCCTTCCCAATCTTTCCAACAGCAAAATATCTGCTTTCCGGGTGGGAAAAGTAGAGCCCCGATACACTGCTTGCAGGATACATCGCATAGTTTTCGGTGAGGGTACAACCGATTTTGGCATCCGGCTCAAGCAGGCCCCACAGCTTAGCTTTTTCGGTATGATCAGGTGACGCGGGATATCCAGGAGCAGGCCGAATCCCACGGTACTCTTCCCGTATAATCGCGGCAAGCGGTACTTCCCCAGGCTGTTCATACCCCCACCACTGACGAACCTGATGATGTAGATACTCCGCGAGCGCTTCCGCAAACCGATCACCGATGACCTTAGCCATAATCGAGGTATAATCGTCGTGATGCGCCTCATATCGGTGCGCGAAAGGCTCGACTCCGTGAACCGTAACGGCAAAACCTCCGATATAATCACACCCCGGCTCCGACGAGATATAATCAGCGAGGCAGTAATTCGGTACCCCTTGTTGTTGTCGTTGGCTGCGGAGGAAACACAGCCTCTTCTCCTCAAAAGCATCCTCAGCTCTTTTTCCGGCTGACGCATCCCCAGAGACGGCTCGCACTATGACATCATCCCCTTCACGGTGCGCTGGCCAGAAACCAACAACCGCCTGAAGCCGATACGCCTTTGTTTGAATGATCTCCGAAAGCAGCGTCTGCGCGTCAGCGAAGATGCGACGAGCCTCAGGGCCGACCTCTTTTTTGTCGAGGATATCGGGGTAACTCCCCTTCAGATCCCACGCCCAAAAAAGCGGAGACCAATCGATGTACGGCACCACATCGCTCATCGGTATATCGGACAGCTCCCGAACTCCGAGAAATGCGGGGATCGGAGGGGTATAATCATTCCATGAAATCGAGACTCCTTGCTCTCGCGCCGCCGCTAGCGTCGCGTGCGCCAGCTCGGCACGATGAGCCCCGTGTTCGACACGGATCGCCTCCTGGGATTGGCGAATCTCTTCACGATACTCCGCGGAGGACCGGAGCCGTGAGCATACTTCGACCACAAGTGATGCATCGGCGACATGCACCACCGCATCGGTGTAATGAGGCGCCAGCCGAAGCGCGGTGTGCGCTTTTGAGGTCGTCGCACCGCCGATGAGAACGGGAATTCGCACCCCCGACCGCTCGAACTCTCGAAGATTATGAGCCATCTCATCGAGCGATGGGGTTATCAATCCGCTCATCCCCACCAGGTCAGCCTTGTACTCTTTGATCGCCTCAAGGATTTTTTCGCAACTGACCATAACTCCGAGGTCGACAACCCGATACCCATTGCATCCCAGCACCACCCCGACGATATTTTTTCCAATATCGTGAACATCTCCCTTCACCGTGGCGATGACAAAGGTTCCTTGTGTCGATCCTCCCGAGGACGCTTTTTCGGCCTCCATCATCGGCTCAAGAACCGCCACTGCGCGCTTCATCACGCGAGCACTCTTGACCACCTGCGGCAGGAACATCTTTCCTTGACCAAAGAGCTCACCAACAATCTTCATTCCACTCATCAGCGGCCCTTCGATGACCGCGAGCGGAATCTGATAAAGCGCGAGCGCTTCAGCAGTATCAGCCTCGACGTAGTCAACGATACCTTTGATTAAGGCGTGAGAAAGGCGCTCCTCGACACTCCCATTCCGCCACTCGAGCTGCTCTGACGCGCCCGACTTTTGCCCTTCTCCGCGAAATGTCTCGGCAAATGAGGTAAGCCGCTCGGTACCGTGAGGATCCGTATTTAGCAGCACCGCCTCAACAAGCCCAAGAAGCTCCGGTGGAATCTCCTCGTACACCGCCAGCATCCCCGCATTCACGATCCCCATGTCAAGACCAGCCTTGATCGCATGATAGAGGAAAGCTGAGTGCATCGCCTCCCGCACTGGCCCGTTACCGCGGAACGAGAAGGAGATATTACTCACACCACCACTGGTCAGAGCCCCGGGGCAGCTCCGCTTTATCTCTGCAACTGCATTGATAAAGTCAAGAGCGTAGCTGTTATGTTCCTCAATCCCCGTTGCAACGGTGAGAATATTCGGGTCAAAGATAATATCGGTTGGATCCATCCCCACCATCTCAGTGAGGATCTTGTAGGCACGCTGACAGATGCGAACCTTGTCGCGGAGTGTCGCCGCCTGACCTTGTTCATCGAACGCCATCACGACAACCGCCGCTCCGAATCGACGGATCGTCCGCGCCTGCTCGATAAATCGCGATTCTCCCTCCTTGAGACTGATGGAATTAATTATCGGCCGTCCTTGTACACATTTAAGTCCTGCAAGAAGTACCTCCCACCGAGAGCTATCGATCATTATCGGCACCCTCGCGATATCTGGCTCTCCTGCGATAAGGTTAAGGAACCGGGTCATACACGCGACCCCGTCGAGAAGCCCCTCATCAAAGTTAACATCGATGATGTGAGCCCCATTCTCAACCTGCTGACGCGCGACAACGAGCGCGTCATCAAACCGCCCCTCCTCAATCATTTTCCGAAACTTTGGCGAACCGGTCACGTTGGTGCGCTCACCGACGATGATAAATTGCCGATTCTCCTCCTGATCGATGACCAGCGGCTCAAGTCCGGCGAGAGTCGTGATGGCACGACGAGTCGGGGGCACACGAGGGGGAAGGCCTCGGAACGCCTCGACGAGTGCTGCAATGTGTTCGGGTGTTGTCCCGCAACATCCCCCCACCATATTGATCCACCCCCGCTCCATCAATGAGGAGAGCGCATCCCGTGTATCTGACGGAGTTTCATCGTAGCCGGTATCGCTGAGGGGATTGGGGAGACCGGCATTCGGATAGCAACTTACGAAGCAATCGGCAATCCGGGAGAGCTCTTCGATATACGGGCGCATCTCGCGGGCACCAAGCGCACAGTTGATGCCCACACTCAACGGTTGGGCGTGTCGCACCGAATACCAGAAAGCAGCGATCGTTTGTCCCGAGAGGGTGCGACCAGATTGGTCGGTGATAGTTGCCGAGAGCATGATCGGAATTCGCTCTCCTCGTTCGTCGCACAACCGCTGCATCGCAACGATCGCAGCTTTGAGGTTAAGCGTGTCGAAAGATGTTTCCGCAAGGAGGAGATCAACCCCCCCCTCGACGAGGGCACGGACCTGCCGATAGTACGCATCTTCGAGCTGATCAAAGGTAACGTCACGATGTGCGGGATCGTGCACATGGGGGGAGAGCGAACAGGTCTTATTCGTTGGTCCGATTGCTCCCGCGACAAAGCATACCCGTGACGGATCTTCTCGCCGTATCGCCTCGCACGCCCGCCTTGCGCACGCTGCAGCCTCTCGATTGATAGAATCAACAAGATCTTCAGTACCGTAATCCGCCTGCGCTATCGTCGTGGCGTTAAAGGTATTTGTCTCAATAATGTCGGCACCAGCACGCAGGTAGGCCTCATGAATCGATTGAATCATCTCGGGGCGGGTCAGTACGAGAAGATCATTATTCCCCCGCAACTCCCTCAAGCGGGGCCCAACCGAAGGACCATTAAAATCAGCTTCCTCGAGCCGATAACCCTGGATCATCGTTCCCATTCCCCCGTCAAGGAACACGATCCGCTTCGCGAGCAAACGCTCGAGCTCTAGATAACGAACTGTCTTTTTCATACCTCTCGGCTTCCTACCGCTGGGTTACTAAGGGGCTAGTTTCAGATACAAGCCGGACAAGGCTGGGCTAACACGCCTCTCGCTCCGATGCTTGCGCCTTCATTTGGACTGGCCCGATTGGGATGATTCCGAATGCCCGCGAACTTACGACTCCGCTAACGGCCCCACGACGGCTCGGACCACGGCATCGAGCCCCGTCCCTCGCGATGCCTTGACAAAGAGGACATCGCATCCCATCCCAAGGACCGATGCTGTCGCTTCACCCGCTGACCGGCACCACGTGACCGAGGCACCACACCGCGCTGCCTCCTCGGCGAGGATCTCTGAACGGGGACCAACGGCAACGATAAAAAGAGGATTCATCTCGGCAGCGAGCCGACCAATCTCTCGGTGCGCATCTTCGGAGATATCCCCGAGCTCGAGCATGTCGCCAAGCACCAGACCTACCTCTCTCCCCTGCTCTGCGGTCTCACGCGCAATCGCGAGGAGCGCGCGCATCGACTCAGGATTTGCATTGTAGGAATCGTCGATGACCTGCATCCCCGAGGAGGTCGGATATCGACGAAGGCGCATGTCGGGGGGAGTAAATCGAGCGAGGCCCCTCCGTATGGTGTCCCAAGAAAGCGCTGGAATCAATGTTTTCGTCGCAAGAATACTCGCTGCGACGTTCATACCATTATGTTTTCCCATAATTGGAACGGAAAAAGGCTCTGGTCGCTCTCCGGCCCACTCGATCGCTACCGATATTCCTTCAATCCCACGACCCGCGATCGCCAGAACCCGCAGGTGCGCATCTTCCCCGTGACCAAAAGCTAATTGAGGATGGTGCGGAACCAGCTCTCGAGCAATCGATACGAGAAGTTCTGAGTCGCCGTTGATTATCAAGAGTCCACCCTCTGAAAGCCCTTCCGCTATTTCAAGCTTTGCCCTGACAATATTTTCAAGACTCCCGAGATTCTCGATATGGGCAGGGGCAATCGCACTCACGACGGCAACCGTTGGTTTGGCCATCGCGGTGAGAGCTGAAATCTCTCCTGCATGATTCATCCCCATCTCGATGACTGCCCACTCCGACTCTTCGCTGATCGACAACAACGATAACGGCACCCCCACATGATTGTTATAAGATTTTCGTGAATAGGTTCCCTGAGAGTGGGCGAGAAGTATCGCCGCGCAGAGCTCCTTAGTCGTTGTCTTTCCAACCGATCCGGTGATGCCAAGAACAGGTATCGGATGATTTTGCCGCCACCACGAAGCCAGTTGGCCTAATGCCACCAGCGTACTGGGGACCACCACACATCGCTCCGAGTCAATCCCCGGAAAATGCTCCTCAGTCTCGACTAACAACAAGCTCGCTCCCCGATCGAACGCTTCCTGTACGAAGGCATGACCATGCCTCATTTCACCCGGAAGAGCGATAAACAATTCGCCTCCCCGAATCTCGCGGGAATCGGTCACCACCCCCGATGCGATGATGCGGGATGAAGATGTTATTGATCTCCCTCCGACAACGGAGATGAGTTCATTCTTTGAGATAATGCAAGGCATGAATATTCTCGATGAATAGAATTGACGGCGTGAACTTCGGCCAAAGTATAGCTGAGTCCGAAGGAGGAGGCACCTGTCCTCAAATAATAGCGAATGTCTCCCACCGACGCGTGCGCATATTTCGGGAGCAGCTGTCGAATTTGTCGCTCCCATTGCGGTTTGAGACTGGTGTCAGTAGTATCCGCCTCACGATCGGTTTTTGTTATGGTTTCTAGTATCAAGGGAGTAACGGGAATCCACCCCGGGCCAGAGCGTGAATGCGTTCCGTGCATCCGAGCCGATGGCTTCGTCTGGACGCTCAAAGCCGGGGACCATCTCACCGTTTGGAATGACGATGGAACAATTCTCTTCGCGGGAATTGTGTTCCCCGTGTCTCCGACCGACTCTTGGTTCGCGGTCAATGAGATACCCCCTCAGCTTCGCGAGGACGTTGAGCATGCCAAACTCGATGGCTATCGAGGCTCCGACCAGTGGTTCATCTACTGTACGGCCGCCCAACTGGGACGAGGTCGAGATGACTGGACCGGATTGTTCCTGTCCGAGAGCGTAGGGGATAACGGCCTTGACCGCGGTCTACGCGCTCGTGTCATCCGGATGCCAATCCTGAATTGGTGGTATGGTCTCCTCTCCGTCTTTTATCTTCACCCCCTAGCCCGTGGGCGAAATACGTTCCTTCAGGGGACTCTGTACGGATACTTCGAGACCGGTATGGAAGGTATGGGCTGGAGCGTTTATCGCAAAGCCTCGCCATCTCAGACCGAGCGCCTCCTGTTTCTCGAACCAGGTGATATCATCTGGATAAGAGACAAAAACAGGAAGACCTTGTACGTCGGAATGATCATTCCTGATAGCTCGAAGGGACGGATAACCCCAGACAGTCGGCCCCAGGCTCTCGGCTTGTATATCCATTGGACTCAATCAGGGTTCCAACCGGATGACTGGGCGCGGTTTTTCTTCCTGGAAGGAGTCACAAATGGCAGGCGTTATCTGGAGGACTCCTCCAATCAAGCCACCGTCATTTCTTTTGCCCCGCTTCTCTGCCTCGCAACGCTCATCATGCGTCGTCGGAAGAGTGAAGAGCGGTGAAAGCACCTCCCGGATATACCTATCGACCACCCGCCCCTATCAGATTGATGGGGCTGGTGGTTTCTTTTTTCTCTTATTGAGTGAATCTACCGTCTCCGCGCAGATTAACTCGACCCGAGTTACACATTCAGACCTCTGATGACGATCTTTGCAATAATTCGAGGTCTAGATAGGTGCGAGGCCGTGTGCTATACCGAATCCATCGGTTTTCGGTGATATGAAGTCCTTCTTTCTCTGCCGCGATGAATGGAGTAATGGTCGCGGGCTCCTGTGGCTCCAGACCATCCTCTGTTTCTTCGTCGTTCGCCGGGCGTACGCGGGTTCTCTTCTGCCGACGCTGTGTCTCCTCATCGTGATGACAATTGTGATGACACCCCCAGCGGTGCTCCTCTCTCATCGACGAACAGGTACCGCACCCCCACTTTCTCCGATTCAGGAGGTTCGAGCGTGGATGGTAGTTGCCCTCGTGCCGATTGCATCGATCTTATCGGCTGGATTTTATCCGATGCTTCGATAGTTTGATGAGAACTGACGTGAGGTAAACCCTCATCTTCGCTCAAGAAAACGTGCAGCTTCGCTCGCTAAAGGTTTCCTTTCTCATTCCTGTGCCACTTCGTGGCACAGGAATTCCCTCTCCCAAAAGGTGCGCATGCTGAATCTTGATCTCTCAAACCGAACCCTGATCGTATATCTCCAGGATCACCTCCGGAGTATCAACGGCAAGACCGGCTTGGCCGTCCTTCGTTATTCACCACACCCCATCGCCGCAATAATCGACACCGAATATGCCGGACGCTCTCTCTTTGAGGTGACTGGAATCGCACGAGAGGTTCCTATCGTAGCCTCCCTCGAAGAGGCTATCGCACAGGGGGGCGACACCCTGTTAATTGGCCTCTCGCCGAGTGGTGGCCGCTTGACCGGACACCACCGCGAGGTCGTGACGACTGCAATCTCAGCCGGTCTTTCGGTCATCAACGGCCTTCATGATCGACTCAATCACCTCAACCCGCACATCACGGGCGCTCAGGAAATCTTCGATATTAGGGTTCCACCCCCAGAATGCCTTGTTGTGGGATTTGGTCGCGCTCAATCGCTCCCAAATCAGCGAATTTTGACCGTCGGCACCGACATGGCTATCGGGAAGATGTCGACATGTATTGAATTTCATGTGGCAGCTACGAAGCGCAATATGTTGTCCACATTTTTTGCGACGGGACAGACCGGCATCGTCATCGCAGGGCGTGGGATACCGCTCGATGCAGTGCCGGTCGATTTCGCGTCGGGAGCGGTTGAGTATGGCGTGATAACCCTTTCTACAGGGGACTGCGAATGGCTATGGATTGAGGGACAAGGCAGTATGCTCAACCCCGCCTCGACCGCTACCCTTCCCTTGATTCGGGGGTCACAACCAACCGGACTCGTGCTTGTGCATCGGGCGGGACAAACCTCCGTGAAGAATAATCCCGCATTCCCAATTCCCCCTCTGAAGGAGGTGGTCGCGTTTTACGAGTCAGTCGTCAAAGCAGCTGGAACCTTCCCCGCTGCCCCAGTTCGGGCGATTGCTCTCAATACCGCCGACCTTTCCCTTGATGACGCGCTCGCGTACATTCATCTGATTGAGAGGGAAACCGGGCGGCCGACCGATGATGTTGTGCGCTTCGGTGCTGATCGACTTCTGAATGCTATCATCGAGAATCGTTAATGCGCCTGACTACCGCTCCCATCATCCTCAAAAAACGACATCCCCTGCAGATTAGCCGGGGCCTTATTACCGAAAATCATAACCTGTTGGTGATAATCGACGATGGCCATCAATCGGGGCTCGGAGAAGTCGCCTCAGGGGGAGGACTCCACGGAGTATCCCCCGAAGAGGCAGCCCACGAGATAGGGTCTTTCTGGTCAGAGATTGACCCAACCACATCAGGTCAGGGACATATCAGTATTCACGAGATCTGGGAGCGAGGTTTTCAGGCCCTCTCTGCTCCCACATGTGCAGCGCTCGATATCGCCCTCTGGGACCTCCATGCAAAAAGGGTCAACATGCCCCTCTGGGGATTACTTGGCCTCTCTCGCTCACTAGCCCTAACATCGGTGACGATCGGTATCAATCCCCCGGATATCCAGCGCGAGCGGATTCCCGAGATCCTCAGGCGAACAAAAGCGACTGCTCTCAAGATCAAGCTCGGCTCACCCGAGGGAATTGATGCTGACAAAGAGGCGTTCATCGCCATCGAAGAGTCCCTCCCCGAGCCATCGGCCTATCAAAAAAGGGTCGATGCCAATGGCGGATGGAGTCTCAACGATGCCACCGTTATGATAAAATGGTTGAGTGAACGAGGTGTGCAGTTCGTTGAACAACCCCTCGCAATCGCCGACAATGAAGCGCTTCCAAGCCTTTTCCGGTTGCGCCGGATCCCGATATTCGTCGATGAATCGTGCCAGACAAGTCTCGACGTTCCGCCGTTGGCGTCATGCGTTGATGGCGTCGTGGTTAAGCTTATGAAGTCTGGGGGCATCACCGAGGCACTCCGCGTCGTCGCTACTGCCCGGGCTCACCGGTTGAAAACGATGATAGGGTGCATGGGTGAGAGCAGCATCGGCATCTCAGCAGGAGCGTCGATCGGCTCATTGTTCGATTATATCGATCTGGATTCCCACCTCAATCTTCTTCCTGACCCCGCGAATGGGGTTGGGTATGAAGCTGGACATCTGACCCTTACCGACTCAGCTGGTCACGGTGCAGCGATGAGGGACCTCAATGTGGTAGGATGAAAGGTTCACCCTATCCCAAGAGTCATGTGCGTCTGCTCACCTCCAATTCATTACCTTACGGCCGGAATTTCTTGCAAATGGGCAGCTGTCACTCGAATAGCTTCACCACTATCTTGGCACTGATACTCAATCCAATCGTCGTCACTGGTTTGCTTTGATACCTAGCAAGAGTCAACAAAAAATGGTCTATCGGTGGTGCTTTATCGGCGAATCATCTTAACCAGCGCTCTCGGAAGACCCTCGCTATTACCTCTCACATCCGCCTCCGTCCCCAAACCCACACGGGCTTATGGCAATCTCCCTCCTCACCGACTCCACCCACCTCCCAGATTGCTGAATCAAGATTTCTGAAAAACCCAACCACCTCATCGGCCTCCTCTGCGCCTCCTGGATGCCCCCGATAGCAGAGGATCGAGATACCTCCACCCGGACGAACATAATCCGCCGAGATTCTGATGGCGAGGATAGTACTCTCCGGAGTGGTAATCAAAGCGCGAGATCCACCGGGGAGATATCCCAGATTGGCGATCACAGCGCTGACCTCACCCTGCGCGCCCGATGGCACATGATGAGCAAGTTCCGCGTGGTTGGCGCAAATCAATTCGACATGTTCAGGGGAGGCGATGGCAAAATGCGCTTCCAGCCTCGCTTTGGTGGCCGCCAGCGCCTCTGGCTGAATATCGAACGAATAGACGCGGCCGGACGGTGAAACTTGCTGAGCGAGGAAGAGGGTGTCGTAGCCGTTGCCTGCGGTAAGGTCGATCGCAATAGCACCAGGGGTGAGGAGGGGTGCAAGAAAATCATGTGCACAATGGGTGAGACGTGGCATAGGGGTACCTTGAAGGGAACGCTTGTTTAAGAACGGTTGCGAAATCGAGTCATGCCTCGACTAGATTCCCAAGAATACGGTTTGGGAATCCTTGCAGAAAGCCTGCTCCCGTGGTAGTCGAGAGTCGTTATAAAACCATCGACGCACCGGAACGATGATCATTGTGCGTCCAGGAATGAGGTAGCTAAGAGATCATACATCGAAGGAACGTTCATGGCCCAACACCAAGGGAACACTCCCCAGAATCCTCGAGATGATAATAACAACCTCTCTCACGAGAGTGGGGATAATCTTACCGATCCAGCTGGTCAATCGGGAGATTCCTTTGCGCGAGAGTTACAGGCACCGGCTTTTCTCGATGCTCGAATGCTTGCATCGGTATCGGCGCTTGTGAGTGAGATAGAGGAACAGGGGGTTGACCACTTTACAAAGGTGATCGGCTCCTCATTCCCCCCTCTTAAACAGCTCTCGGAATACATGCATTCAGCCCCCCAGAATGACTTGCAAGAGATGCAGCGTCGATTTTTTGCCGCATCTCAGGAGATTATTCAGGAGGTGAGCTCAAGACTTGGAGGTAACGATGTTGCTGAGGTAGCCCAGAACGGCCTTCTCACCTTTCTCATTCGACATACCGCCTCAGCTGTGTGTGGCTCTGCGATTTCGCAGGACCTGAAGGATGCTCATGATGTTTTTGTTGCCTCAGTGATCGATCCCTTTCTCCATTCCATCGCTGAAAGTCTCAACGAGATCAGTTCGCTCCGAAAAGATCCCCGCCTTTCGCCAGTCTCATTCAGGCAGCAAGCACGAGAACAGTTCGCAGTTCAGTCGCAAAAAGCGAATGAAGCTTTGCTCACTGCCGACAACTGGAATGAGGGCCATCTTCTCGCAGGGATCATATCCATCAACCACGCCCTCGACTTCCTTGAAGAAACCATCTTGCCCCCTGTCGAGATTACCCCCAAGCTCAGGAATATTTTGAGCTCGGCGCTATCAAAGCAATTCCAGAAGGGAGTCCAGCAGGCCGCGCTCGTTTATCACAAGAATCACCAAGAAGTTATCAATAGTGCTCTCAGGCAACTAGAGGATGTACTTCCACCCCATCCCCGACTTCCTCCACGGCGAGATTTTCGTGGTCCCAAAGATAGTGGGCATTCATCCGCACACGATAGTTGACCCTAGATTGGGCTTCACCATCCATTTTTCGGTTACAGGTAATGCTGAAGGGAGACTATGACATCGCCAGGAAACGGAGCAGCGTATTCAGGTTCAAACTTCAATAATTCGGATGGCGATCAGCACCATTGGGCTGATGCTTTAACGAGGGAGCTTGCGGGACCGTTATTTGAGAAAACCCGATTATTGGCAGCCGCGACGATCGTGCGGGATGAAATTCGATCGATGATCGGGACCTATGCCGACGATGACGTCATCCGTGATCTCCTCCCCTCGGTGCCCTCACTGGGGTTGATGAATGGCTACCTTCAGGCATCTGAGGATACCTATTACACCGACCTCCTAGACAGATTTAAAACCCTCGCTGGTGTGGTGAATGAGATATTTTCAGAGCCGGATACAGATCGCGACCCTCCCTTCTCTCGAGAGATGGCTCTTCTTGTTGGGCATGTAACGAGTTACGCGGTAAGCCTCGTCGGAAAGAATATCCTTGATTCAGCAATCTCTGCCGCAGATGTCAGAATGAGGCAATCATTGCTCGCCAGCCACGCTGAAATGGCTGAGGGAACAATACTCCGATGTAATTTTATCGACCACGATCCTCGGCTTACAACCGAAATGCGAAGAAATCAAAGCACAGTACTTCGCGATAGTCTGACCTCATCGGCGGTCTTGACCCTCGCCGAAGTAGTTGACGCCCATCGGCGTCTGCGGACCTTTTTTGATGGGTTAATCGATGAGACCACCGAGACTAGTCGCCATTTTCTTGCGGTAGTTTACCCCGAAGACGTGATTAACGATTCTGTCCTTCGAGAACAGCTATTCGAGACATTTTGGCCTTTATTTACGGATGCGATAACAGATACTTACGCGATCCATCGTCATTTAATTCTCTCATCGCTCCTGAGGGCGGGTGTTTCCGCCGAGGTTACCCATCAACTTCATGATGCATTCTCCGAGGATATCCTGACCATCCCCCTGAGCACCCCTATTGAGGATATCCTGAAGAGTTCAGGCCACTGATATCGTGAAGTCGATTAGCATTGAGTTATTCATACAGAGCCATTCTTTCGAAAGCTCCAGTAATTATCCTCTCATTCGCCTCACGAACGGTCCCGCGCAAATGAAACGAGCTCGTATAACGGGCACGTGGCGAGTCCGATCACATGGTCCCCCCCACCATAGTAGACGTAGACTTTCCCATTAACGACCGGATTGGCACACGAGAATACGACCCGAGGGACATCGCCACGGAGCTCCCATAACTCACTCGGCTCAAGGATGAAGCTGCGTAATCGCGCCAATCACTCGGGATGGGTTCTCTTTGTCCAGAAGGCATACTCCGATGCGATAGGTGTATGTATCGTCAAAGGCATGATGAAGCGTCAACCACCCCTCATCGGTCTCTATCGGTACTCCGTTTCCCCCCACCCGTTTCTCGTCCCACCCATTTTCGGGACGAGGTTCAAAGATCGGCCTCATCCATTGCTCAGGCCAGGTCACAAGGTCCTCACTCTCCGCGAGCCATATCTGAGGAGGACGCCCGTGGAGTGCCACATAACGACCGTTAATCCGCCGGGGAAAGAGAAGATGATCTTTGTTGTCCTCTCCCCGAACCAATGATCCTATCGACTCCCACATGAGCACATTATCGCTCACCGCAATAATTGGGAAAATGCCTCCCCCATCGTGGGTCAGTTCGCCTATTCCGGTAAACTCAGTACCGTATTTTGAGGAACCGAGGTGCCGTGAGCTTAAGCTCAGATCGACAGTTTTGACCTTAATTCCAGCTGACATGACCATTGTCGGTCGCATTGATGCGATTAACTCTTCGTTGGCAATTCGGTCAATGGGTCGCATTCATCCCGAAAGCGCGCATCCATGTGGCACAAGAAGTCGAGCAACTCCGCCGTAAGGCGATAAGCATTTTTTGGTATCGGAAAGTTGGTGTCGAGAATCGCGGATAGATCGATCAGGAGAGAATCTTTTACGATCGGTAGCCCCCGCTCCCGGGCAATTGCCACAACACGCTCAGCAAGGTACCCTTCTCCCGCATCGTTTAGTCGAGGTGTCGGGTTCCCTTGACAGTAGCGAAGGGCGACCGATTTCTTCTCAAATGGGTTCATCATCGCCCCCTCGCCGTTACTCTTCCCCTTAGATGCCGGAACTTCGCGAAGAGGCGCGCAGTCGGAGGTCAGTCTACGTCATCCTCCTCATCATCGAGAGCTCGGTCGATCCCCGCTATTGTGACCGAAAGGGTACCCGCGAATGCTAACAACTCGGGAACAGAAACCACCGTGTTCTCGCGGGTTACCTCACGGGCGGGTCGCCATCCTCCCGGACGCCCCCCCACAGGAGTACCGAACAAAAGCATATTGGACCGTTCATAATCGATCAGTGCCTCGGCGAATGACAGAGTCGCGCGTTTGGCATACTCACCCTTGAAAAATCTGAATGATCTCTCCGCGTGTGCGAGCGCACGGCGAAGGTCTCGGTCTACCGGCTCCTCACGATCGCCATTTTCGGAGAATAATATCTTGAAGGCTAGTGCCAGATCGCGGGCGGAGGTCAGTTCATGCCACCGCATATGTTCGATTTTTCGGTGTGCTTTCGAACGCTTACCCTCTCGTAAGACGATGAATCGAGCCACGAATGCTGTGCGGATAGAGATTCTATCCTCGTTATCCGTTCCTCGTTCCTCACTCGCATTAGAGCGGTATGTCTGGGCGTTTACCGGCATCCTCTCACCTGTTACACAACCGCTCCAAGCCCTCTCCGCTAAGACAGCATCCAAAGCTCTGAAAATTTAGTCCTCCCGTTGATCGGCACGAGAGCGATAATACTAAACCGATATTTGACAGTAGCGCTCTCAAGGGGGGCTGGGGAGCTGCCGCGCCCTCTCACACATGGTGTCAGAGACCACGGGAAACAAACCACACTCAAAGATATCAGGTATTTATATTCTCTAACCACTTCCCAAAAAAACCAATTTTTGAAAATCAAGGGCCTCAAAGATTCTCCGCCGGGGCGGTCTCAGAGACCTGGGGGGCGGTTGGTCAGGACTAAGATAAAACGACTATTCGGTACTTTTTTGTCGCGAGCGGATGACCCGATGGAGTGCCCCTGTCCCGCTAAAGGTCGACATATGCCCTCATTCGCCCGAACTATCTGACTTTTTACGGTAACGCCCCCCCCGGGTGACCCTCGTCCGAGAATCTTGCCCGAGAGCACCTAAGTGCTCACCGATTTTCTTCTTGAAGGCCACCCCCGATTCTGCAAGAAGGAAGGTAGATGAGCTCTCACTCCACGAGAGCCATTCGGGACTTCTGAAATCGGGGACCTGCTCTCGCGGAGCCCCGCACATCAGGGAGCGATCCAGCTATGGATGAACCCACCTCACCCCGAATCAATACGACCAAACGAGCACCATCCGCTGGGCCACCCTTGTTCTCAACATCCGCCTTGCGCCCGACTTTAGTTTGTCCCCCCTCGCTCCCCGCCTCGCAAAACTATTTCACCACCTATCACCTGAAGGAGGTACCGTACCCATGAACACCCCTCACTCAATGAGAATCTGGTTATCCCCTCCTCACCTGAGCGGCCGCGAGGGCACCTTTATCAATGACGCCCTCGAATCAAACTGGGTCGCTCCGCTGGGCCCGAATGTCGATCACCTCGAAGAGGAGCTCAGCTCCATCACCGGGTCACCTCAGGTGGTCTGCCTCTCGTCGGGCACAGCGGCAATTCACCTCGCCCTTATTCTCCTCGGCGTCGGACCGGGCGATGAGGTCATCGTCCAATCGTTCACCTTTGCCGCCACAGCAAATCCCGTACACTACCTTGGGGCTCAGACGGTTTTCGTGGATAGCGAACCAAGCACCTGGAACATGAGTCCTAGCCTTCTTCAGGAAGCGATCGCCGATCGCATACGAAGGCGCGGACGGCTGCCGAAAGCAATTATTCCGGTTCATCTCTACGGAATGCCCGCATTGATGGATGAGATCCAGGCAATCGCACGATGGTACGACATTCCAATAATCGAGGACGCCGCCGAATCCCTCGGCTCGACAATTCGCGGAGAATCAACGGGTGCACGAGGAGAGTTCGGCGTGCTCTCATTCAATGGAAACAAGATTATCACGACCTCTGGCGGGGGCGCGCTTCTTACCCGAAGCGAACATGCTGCCTCGATGGCCCGGTTTCTCGCGACTCAGGCCCGCGATCCTGCCCCTCACTACGAGCACTCAACCGTTGGGTATAATTACCGTCTCAGCAACATCGCAGCAGGCATCGGTCGTGCACAGCTCCGCATGCTCGAACACCGAGTGGCGGCGCGCCGCGCTATTTACCGACGTTATCAGCGCGATCTGGGAGAAATACCTGGGATTACCTTCCTCGATGAACGCGCAGGGTACCTATCTAATCGGTGGCTCACCACCGTGCTATTCGATGAAGAGGTTTGGGGAGAGCTCGCGAGGGAGCAGGTTCGTCGTGCGCTCGCTTCCGCCGAGATAGAATCGCGCCCGCTCTGGAAGCCGCTTCATCTCCAGCCCCTGTTCGCCGGCTCCCCTCGTTATGAAAACGGACTGAGTGAACATCTCTTTTCGACGGGTCTCTGCCTTCCCTCAGGCTCATCGCTGAGGCCTGTTGAGCAGGAGGAAATCATAGAGCGAATTATCGCAGCTCTGATGTATTCATGAGGCATACGATTCAAAACAAAAATAGTCTAACTCCATAACCGCACAAGGAGAGGAGAACCTTATGAATCTCGAACAAGTGGCTTCGCTTCATCCTTCTACACACCGACGACTTTCATGTACGGCAACGGTCATACTAACAGCGCTCGCTTTTATCGTTAGCCTCTATCTTCGCTTTGAAGATCAGTCGTTTATCGCGATCTCCGAAGCGGAACGGTTCCTCCCCTTCGTCCTGATCCTGCTCGTGTACACGAGATTCTTTGCTTATTGCTGGTATGGCCTCCTCGATACCCGATGGCGGTATACATCACCCACTGATGCAATTAACCTCGCAAAAGCTCACTTCGCCTCCTCTGCCGCGCTTATAGCCATTCTCCCGTTTATCAATACTCGCTCCGTTCCCCTTTCGATATTCATTGGAGAAGCTCTCCTCTCCCTCCTCTTTGTTTTCTCCGGTCGCCTCGTAGTCAGAACGATGAGCGAAAAACTATTCGCTACTGAGGCATACCCTCTCTCCCCACGCCGCAATATCCTTGTTATCGGCGCGGGCGTTTCGGGGCATCTGTTTGTACGCACCATCGTATCGCAACCACGACTCAACTACGCACCGATTGGATTCCTCGATGATGCACCGGCACTCGCCCGCACTCGCATACACGGGGTACCCGTTTTGGGACCACTCTCAGCACTCGCCTCAATCCTTCAGGAGCAAATTCAGATCGCTGCGGTGATCGTGGCAATTCCCGGCTTGTCTTCACTCAAAATGACAGAGCTCAAGACTATCTGCGATACATTCCACGTCCCGCTGAAACATCTCCAGAGCTACGAAGATATCGCATGCGCAGACCCCTATGAGCCAAAAACGAAACTGACCGTCGAAGAAGTCCTCAACCGTGATGTGCAGGTTACCGTTGACCCCGAGATCCACGCTCAGATCCATGGACGGACGGTCCTTATTACGGGCGCAGGTGGTTCAATTGGCTCGGAGCTCGTTCGGCAGGTGCTTTCATTTTCACCACATCGCCTCATACTGCTCGATAAGTGTGAGTACAACCTCTACGCGATAGAGCAAGAGATACGACGTACCGGCCCCGAGGTAGAAAAAGTGATGGTGCTTGGAACGATCGTCGACCACAAACGACTCGAGCGAACCTTTGCGACATATCATCCTGAGATTATTTTTCATGCCGCCGCTTACAAGCATGTCCCCCTCTTGGAATCTAACTGCTACGAGGCGTTCGTTAACAACGTGATCGGCACACGAAATCTTCTCTCGTGCGCACGCCGATGGGGAGCTGAACGCTTTGTTCTTATCTCAAGTGACAAAGCGGTTGACCCTTCGAGTGTGATGGGTGCAACCAAACGGATAAAGGAGCTAATGGTGGGTGATGTCAATAATCGGTTCCTCAGCGAGAGTCGATTCTCCCCTCACCTTCACACCGCCGTCGTTCGTTTTGGAAATGTGATAAATAGTTCAGGGAGCGTTATTCCGCGATTTAAACAACAGATCCTCGCGGGACAGCCGCTCACCGTGACCCATCCCGAAATGGATCGCTACTTTATGTCGATACGAGAGGCGGTTCACCTCGTGCTGACCGCCGGTACTCTTGGTGAAGATGGCGAGACATTCCTTCTGGACATGGGAAAACCGCTCAAGATCGTCGATGTCGCCAAAAAGCTGCGCGCCCTCTACGGCCGACGCGATCTTCCCATAATCTTCACCGGCCTGCGAGAAGGAGAAAAACTCTCCGAGGTTCTCTATTCATCGGGAGAAACAAGATCTCCGACAACCTTCGGGAAGGTATTTTCGGTCCACTCGATCTATCGCTCCCCCCAGAATGTGTACGACTGGGTCGACGCCATCGAACCGAGGATCCATAACATGGACGATGCCGAGATTGGCACCCTTATCCACGAATTTGTTCTGGGCTCTCGGAGAAAAAACAATAACAACCTTGCACCGCTTCTTCTTCCGTGCGACTTACGATGGCAAATTGAAATGGCTCACTGATGAGGGTCGTGGAGGGATGCTCGCAGAGAAATACATCGTCGAGCGGCTTATCCCTCCATTTGCGCGAGCAACCATCGGTGCCCATGTCGCATCGTTACCCGACAGATTGCGGCAAACGGCACCGCAAGAAAAATCCCGAGCAGTCCAAAAAGCTTACCAAACGCAAAAATTGCGAGAATCACCGAAAGGGGCGACAGCCCTACTTTATCCCCAACGACATGGGGGGTCACAAACGATCCCTCAATAAACTGTATCAGCCCGAAAGCACCCCACACCATCAGGAGATGCTGGAGATCCCCAAAGGTCACCAGCGCCATGAGTGACGCAAGAAGTATTCCCACCATCGATCCAAGGTACGGGACCAAATTTCCAAATCCCGATATCAACGCGATGGCAAACCAGAGATCGATCCCAATTAAGCCGAGCGCCACCATAAAAAGTAGGGCAAGAATGAATCCCACGACAAACTGCCCCCGCACAAAGGCGGACATCAAGACATCAACCTCGGCCGCTATTTCGCGAACCCCTTTGCGCATCTGCTTTGGAAAGAGCGCCAGAGCGTGCTTGTGCATCGCCTCGAAATCAACCGCGAGGTAGTACACGATGAAGGGAAGGAGCGCGATGTTAACTATCGTCAAAGTCAGTGAATACCCACTCAACAAGGCCGAAGCCACCCCGCCGAGCATACCCTTTACTGCCTGAGGACCGAATGAAGGCACCAACGAGCTGGCTGCTTCCTCAACCTGTTCTCGATATGCTGCCGGCACCAGGTGTTGAAATTTGTCATAGTGAAGCAACACCTTTTCCCGAGCGATATCAACAAAATTGGGGAATCGACTGAAGAGCTCTGTCAGTTCTGCTATAATAGTGGGGAGGACGGTAAACGCTAATACGCAGCACCCCGCCATGGAGGCACCAAAGATAGTAAGCACTCCTCCCTGACGGCTCATACCCCACCGCTCAAGGGTCGCGAGAGCTGGCCGGATAGCGTACGCAATCGCATACCCAAGCACGACCAGCACTACCATTTCTTTGAGTTCGCTGATCAGCCAGACGCTGCCGACCAGGAGCAATCCCACGAGGAGCCATAACGGTGGAAGTTTGCCACCCTGTTTAATGGGAACCTTTTCAGTTCGCTTATTCATGTCGACTCCCAGTTCCCCTACCGACTTAATTTCTCACCGTAAGCTTCCTGAACCTACAGGGAGTTCATAAACGACTCAACGTCAAAACAAGGTATCCCATATAGCCTAGTATGAGTGCGCATCCATACCAACGAGAGATCGGTCGCCCCCGACGGATCAAACCGCTGATAAATAAGGTGGCCACAATGCAAACGACAATATCAATCCAAATGCCATCCCTATTAAACGTGATGGGGGCGAATGTCGCGGCGGCTCCCAAGCACAAGAGCACATTGAAGATATTACTTCCAATCACATTTCCAACGACAACATCGGAATGGCCTCGAACCGCGGCAATCACCGAGGCTGCAAGCTCGGGGAGCGAGGTTCCGACAGCGACGATTGTCAACCCCACCAATCGCTCACTCATCCCCAGCTCCTGAGCAATAGCTGATGCGCCATCAACGAGCAGCTCAGCTCCCAGTGCCAGCCCAAGAACACCGACAATCGAGAATATGACCAAACTCCGAACGCCACGGCCCGATATCCCTCCTGCATCCATGGCTGCTTCATTACTCGTCAGCGCAACCATGGCTGCGTCCCGCCTGGAACGAGCCGCATCTCGAATCATCCATCCCACGTACATTAAAGCTGCGGCAATCAGAACAGTGCCCTCGACCCGGGAAACTCGCCCATCGATAAAAACGGTGGCGAGGAGGACCACACTCAAGATAAGCATTGGTACCTCTCTATAAATCACCTCTCTGTTTATCTCCGCTGGAGTCAAAATAAGAGAGAGTCCCATAATGAGCCCGATATTGGCTATATTACTCCCGAGTATATTTCCAATCGCGAGATCACCATGCCCAGATAATGCGGCATTTATGCCCACTACCACTTCCGGTGCGGAGGTTCCAAAAGCTACGACGGTTAATCCGACAAGCAATGCTGGAATTCCCATCCTCCTCGCAAGTGAAGTTGTACCCGAAACAAGCCACTCTGCGCCGAAATAAAGGCAAATAAGTCCGGATAATACGAAAAATAAGTTAGATGACATATCAGGCCGATGGATGGTAAGGGGCTGCTAGACTGATTGGCTTTTTAGAAATCTCAATTGGAAATGCCTAAATATGCCTTCTGAACCTGCGGATTTTCACGTAATTCATCTGCATTCCCCTCAAGTACAATCCGACCCGATTCAATGACATACCCTCGCGACGCCGTCGTGAGAGCGAGTCGCGCATTTTGTTCGACAACGAGGACAGTCAACCCCTGATGATGCAGTTGCGCTATCGCCGCAAATATCGCACGCACCAGGATCGGCGCCACCCCCATCGAGGGCTCATCGAGGAGCAATACCTGAGGCCGACCCATCAACGCACGGGCAATCGCGAGCATCTGTTGCTCACCCCCTGAAAGAGTACCTGCGGCCTGATTCCTTCGTTCGGCGAGGATTGGAAAAAGGTCGTGCATCGCCGCCAGATCCAACTCAATCCCCGGATTATCCCGTCGATGGTGGGCTCCGACCAGCAGGTTCTCCCGAACCGACATTCGGGGGAAGACCCTTCTTCCTTCGGGCACCAAACCGAGCCCACGGATCGCTCGGTCCGATGCAGAGTACGCGGTTACCACCTCTCTCCCCACGGTAACATCACCCTGCCACGGCGCAAGAAGCCCCGCTGCGACCTTCAGGAGGGTTGTTTTACCCGCACCGTTTGCCCCCACCACTGCGACGAAATCACCTACTCCCACCTCGAGCGAAACGTCGTGGAGGGCGGTGATACCCCCGTATCCCGCGGTGATTCCTCGAAGCGAAAGTCCCTTCCCCGATTGAGGAAGGTGAGGTGTTTCGGTGGACATGATTCGTTCTCTATCTCTTCATCATGCAAAATATTTAGGCTACCAGATCGTTCCCCAAATAAGCGGCGATGACCGCCTCATTCGCCTGAACCTCAGCGGGTGTACCTTGCGCGAGTATTCGCCCGTTTTGCATCACTACCACTCTGTCGCTGATCGCCATAACGAGACTCATATGGTGTTCAATCAGAACGATCGTTACCCCTCGATCTCGGATTCGCCTTATCAACACCCCAAGCTGCGCACTCTCAGCCTCATTCATCCCAGCAGCTGGTTCATCAAGTAATAACACTCGCGGTTGTGTTGCTAACGCACGCGCTATCTCAAGACGACGTTGATCTCCGTACGAAAGGGTAGTAGCTCCCTGCTCTGCGCGCTCGGCCAATCCCACCATCGCAAGGAGATCGAGCGCTTCCCTCACCTGCCGTTTTCCGCTACGAGTGCCGTGTTGATTGGGTCGCGAACTCCCTCTGTTAAGCTGCACTCCGCACAGCACCACCTCAAGCGCGGACATCGAGGGAAAGAGACGTATATTTTGGAAGGTCCGGGCGATCCCACAACGAACGATCCGTTCCGGCACTATCATCCCCTGATACCGAATCACCCCATACGCCGCCGCCGCAACGACCGCAGAGGCACCTCCGATCCCCCACGTCGCAAACCACGATTGTTCACCAAAGTATTCACCGAGCACCGTCAAAAACAGCGCCCAGTCGAATGGTTCTTCATAAACATAAAGGGCGTTGATGCACTCATCCCATGCTGCCTGCAAGTGTACCAGTATCGTCAGAAGCGCCCCCGTGAGCCCTGCAACAATCGCCCCATAGAAAAGATCACGAGCTCCTCCTCGATGAGCTACCTCCCTGCCCCCGAGGGAGACGTTTCCCGCACTCGGCCGATATACCCCGGTGACCGCGTTAAAGAGCGTCGTTTTTCCGGCACCATTTGGGCCAATAACCGAGAGGATTTCCCCCTCTTGAACTGCGAGGGTAACATCATCAACTGCGATCACCCCACCGAATCGCATCGTTAGCCGTTCTATTGCAAGCACCGTCATCTGAGCCCCTTTATCCCTGCTCCACACCGGATGTGCCACGCGGCAAAAACCTCTCCGGGGTACGGCGAATCTTCGCCGGAAAGAGCCCCTCTGGTCGGTAGCGCATCAGCAGTACAAGCGATAAGCCAAAGATCAGATATTTCCAGTTAAGAGGCGATGCAATCACATTACCTGACGATACCCACCCAACATCGGTAAGAAGCTCAGTGATCCGGGTGAGGACCAGGGAGTTGAAACCCACCATGATAAAAACCCCCACGACGGCTCCCCAGACATTCCCCATTCCTCCGAGGATCAACCCACACAACACGATCACTGACACCTGAACGTCGTAATTACCCGGCTCACCACTGGCACCGAGGTAGCTCACCCATAAACCACCCGCAAGCCCACAGACCGCGGAACCAAGTATCATCGCATACACCTTTGCTCGGCTCACAATAACCCCCATGCACCGCGCCGCTAACTCGTCATCGCGAAGCGCAGCCCAACCTCTCCCAAGGGATGTCCGCTCAATTACAACCACTCCTCCGACGATCATCAGGAGGATGACAAAAAGAAGATAAAACCACCCCCCTTTCCCAAGCCATGCAAGATGCCCTTCACCGGCCACCAGCTCATCGAGGAGAGCGGGTCCTGGGATTGGATTGATCCCAACGGTCCCCTTGGTCACCGGCTCCATATTACGAAGAGCGTCCTGAACAATCTCACCAAACCCAAGCGATACAATCGCGAAATAGTCCCCCCTCAGCCGCAACACCGGAATCCCAAGCAACACTCCGAACAGCGCCCCCATCGCCCCACTGCCGAGCAGCGCCATCCCCCACGGAACTTGGAAGGGATAAACAGGGCTCGACAGGATAGCAAACGTATAGGCTCCCAACGCCATGAACCCTGCCACTCCGAGATGCAGCGCCCCCGTCGTGCCCGTCACCAGATGAAGCCCCGTCACCAGGACTCCAAAAATAAGCAGGGGGCACAACCCCTCTACAACCGCCATCAATGAATGACTACCCCATTGCACCTCGATAAACGCCGCCAGAAGCGGCAGCACCGCAAGGAGCCCGAGCGCAAGGGTCGGGAGGTGGGGGCGAATGAAGGTAGCGTCAGTTGTCATGGGGTACACAGGATGGTGCGGGTTCATCAGCTCAACCCTCGTATGGTGCGGGAAAAATGCAGAAGGGGCTAGTCCTTGGAGATTCGGATATCAGGGGATACCAGCGAAGTCTCAGAGAGCTTGGGGACGACCCGACCCCCCGACCGCCTCCTCTCAGGAGCAGGATTCATACGCCGTATTCACATAGCCCAAATATCATTTGACGGAGGGGGGGGTGAAGGCTTACCCTCTTCTTATGAGTATTCGACATCCCCCGCCCCCCTCCGAAGGGGCGCCATGGGCGGGTTGAGGCACGTCTTTCACAGGTCACGGCGAGTAGTCAGGAGGTTCCGCGGTATGGATTCGAAGGTGAAAAAAGATTCCTTGCGAAGGAAATCGTCTTCGCAAAAAGAGCAGGCGCGACATTCTCGGGGCATGATGTTCCTCGAGGCGGCGATGCTGTTGCCGATGGCAGCGGTGGTCACTGTCGGGTTGGCGTATTATGCCAATGCCTATGTCACCAAGACGCGGCTGGGTGATAGCGCTCGGGTGATTGCTCGGGCGATTCAGGATGACCCAGGGATTACTCAGGGAAGTCTTACCGGGGCTCTCGGAGAACTCGACCAGGTGGTTTCGGAGGCAACAGGAGTCGGTGATGACCTACCGGCTGGATTCAATGTCGCAACGTACAAAAGTTGTAACCCGGATCTCGCGGCCTGGTCGGATGATAATGCGCGGAAGCACTTTGCGCGGGCGGGGCGATATGAGAACCGCCGGGGCGTCTTCGGCAACTGTGGTGTTCATTCAGACGTCGGCGCTCGAGATGCTCGAGTGAGTATAACTTCATCTCCGACAAAGCCCTCAGCCAGCCAAATTACCGCTCTCATACCACCCAACGGGGGAGTATTAAATGGAATCCACGGCAGTGGCAGGTTCCACACGTACGGTCAGTTTTACGGACACAAGTACCAGAATCCCAACTCGAATCCCTCGAAGCCGTACTGGGTTTCGGTTGTAGCAAAGAAGCCCGTGCGTCAGTTTTCTATCTTCGGGTGGACCTTTGGGACCTTGCCAGAAATTGTGAATTATTCGTCCGTGCGGGTGGTGCCAGACCCCAATAGCGTGACTCTTTTTCAGCACTGTACCTCTGACACCGCTGATGGGTTCGCTGCGACCATTAAGCCAGGTCGCTACTCCTCGATGGCCGAACTCGGATTAACGGATAACAGTCTGTCCTCGCTGAGGATTTCCCCCGGAACGCAGGTGACACTTTACGATGGAGAAAACTTCACGGGTAATTCAATAACGCTCACGGAAGACGCCGGGTGTCTCAATGCGTCAACCCCGAACTTCAACGACCTCACTTCGTCGTTGGTGGTTGAACGGACTCCCCCGAGTAGTGAGATCCTCGGAGAACCTCTGTTTGCCAAGTATACAACCCCCTTTGATAGTAGCCCAGGGCGGGGATGGACTAACTGGAATAGCGATTTGAGGGCGTATTTTCAAACACGGAGCGATTGGCTGCCAGCGACGCGTCAGGGATGGGAGGATGCCTGCTTTTCCCCTTCACCGGGGCTAACTCCCCCATCATTCACCAATAACCAGATAGCTTTTGAATACTGTGGCCGTTTTGCCTGTTTCAAAGAATTCGGAGTGTGGCCTTTCATGGCGCGACTCACCGACACATGTCCGAACGGCGGGCCTTCAGATTGTAACGGTGGCAAATTCTATATCGGCTGGGTCTGTCTAAACAAAGCACCCCAGTAGGGTATTGGGGAGGCAGTGAGAGGGGACTTTCTCAGCCCCCCTTGTGAGAAGGTTCAAGTACTGCTGCGCGAATCAAGCTCAGCGACTTGAGGTACAGTACATTGCCTCTCAGAGGCTCAGCCCTCGGGTGCATTTATTGCCCGAGGGCTCATGGCTGGGCGTACTCAAATTTGCCGAAATGATCCCGCCCTCCCATCTCGGCCGAAGACTGGTCCTTTAGGATTTTTAAAGCCTATCGCTTCGGGAATACCACAGAGAACCTCAGCTATCCCGGAATCACTACCATCACTTCCATCATACAATGCCCTCCCCAATCGCCTTGACCTCCTCCTCAATCATCTGCAACACCCCTTCGAGGCCGTTCCTCCGTTGCATTGAGAGGAACTGATCTATCCCGATCCTGACGAGAAACGCACGGATGTTGAATTCTCGAAGCTCAGCGATCTGCTGGCCAGAAACGAGTCTTTCGATCACGGTAAGGAGGCCGCGCACTATCCCAGCGTTTGCGTCTGATGCCATCGTTAGCTCTCCATCGGGAGTGTGGCGAAGGAGCACTCGTACTTCGCTCATGCACCCGGGGACGGGAGTCGTGCACTCTTTGAGTCGCTCGAGGAGATTGCGGTGCGACTGACCCCACTCAAAAAGGAGCTCCTGCTTCATCGCAGCATCCGGACACCCATCAAACTCAGCGATCAAGGCAGCCGCCGCTGCGGCAACCGAGGATGCGGAGCGCTCGGCCCCCGGGATGACTGCTCGCTCCTCAACTTTAGCGAGCCGCTTGATCGACCGGCGCTGCGTAGTCGAACGAACGGCCGCGATGAGCGATTCAACATCGGATTGGCTCGTGTACAAGCACCACGATGCCCGTACCGTACCACTGACGCCAAGCCGCTCCATCAAGGGCATACAGCAGTGATGACCTGCACGAAGGGCGACCCCGTGGTTATTCACCATCACCGCGACATCGATCGGCGCAACCCCATCAACCCGAAAACTCGCCACTGAAATCCGTTGTGCCGGCGCACCAATGAGCCTCACACCGTCAATACCTCGCAACCCCTCGAGCACCTGCTCTCCGATCGCTTTCTCATGCGCAACAACCTCGGGCCACGGAGCACGTCCAAGAAATTCTATAGCGGCGCCAAGACCAATGACACCCGCGATATGAGGAGTTCCCGCCTCAAAGCGAGATGGCGGCTTCGCAAAGGTGGTCTCCCGAAAGCTCACCCGATCGATCATGTCTCCGCCGCCGAGAAATGGGGGCATCCGTTCGAGGAGCTCGTATTTTCCCCACAGGACCCCCACCCCGGTGGGGCCAAAGAGTTTGTGCGCGCTGAAACAATAGAAATCGACATCGAGCGCCTGCACATCAGTAGGACCGTGTGCGACCCACTGCGCCCCATCGATCACGATAATGGCTTGCGGAGCATAGCGACGAACAAGAGAAACAAGCTCCGTTACAGGGTTCATCGTTCCGAGCGCGTTCGATACATGGGTGAACGATACTATTTTTGTCCGCGTTGTGAGCCGCTCTCGAAACTGATCGATGATAATATCTCCCCTATCCGATAGTGGTGCCGCTACGACCTTCGCCCCGGTGCGCTGCGCGAGGAGCTGCCAGGGAACGATATTGCTATGGTGTTCGAGCTCCGTGAGAAGAATATCGTCCCCCGCTCCCACCGCAAGCGCCCCGTACGAATAAGCTATCAGGTTGAGTGATTCAGTCGTTCCGCGGGTGAAGATGATCTCCCGATCGCTTCGGGCGTTGATAAATTGCGCGACCTTCGTTCGAGCTGACTCAAACCCGAGAGTGGCGCGTCCCGCAAGATCGTGCGCCGCCCGATGCACATTCGCATTATCCCGCTCGTAGTATCGCTTAACGGCCTCAATAACCCCGACCGGTTTTTGGGTGGTTGCCGCGTTGTCAAAATACGCGAGCGGCACGCCACGCACGGTCTGGTTGAGGATGGGGAAGAGTTGACGGAGAGGAGCCATCGAATCGGGGACGGTAGCCTGACCGCCTGATTCCCTCTCGACTCCGTTGCCGGTTATGGTGTTCCCTCCCCCTCGTGACACTTGTTCAGCCATCTACTTGCCTCTTCTGTCCTGCCCCTTTCTGAGTGATTCGCGAACGGTCAGCCCTATCTGCACCAGCGCACCCTCACCGACCGGCGTTCGCCCGGAGAGGGACGCTATCGAGTGGTGCTCGAGGACCGTATCTATCGCGCTCCGCAACTCCGACCACACCTCTTGGAGCCCACAGCGATGGGGCGAAGAACACCGCTCGAGGATAGGTTTATGCTCACAGACCAGCCGAAAAGTATCCCCCTCGGTCGCCATGACCACATCCCGAATCGTAATCGCTTCAGGAGCTCGCGCGAGTCCATATCCTCCCCGCGGCCCTCGACTACTATTGACGACCCCACCCTGACGGAGCCGGTGCAATATCTGATGTGTATATGCGAGCTCGATACCAAGCGCCTCAGCTATGTGGGCAGCAGAGCGGCGACTCGGATATAGCTCCGACAAAAAGGTGCAACAATGGATGCCGTACTCGCCCCACAACGTCACATGCATGAAATACGCTCTCTTTTTATCGCGTTGCGAATCTTGAATTTGCTCTTCAAGTATAGTACCTTTCGCCCGCATTTACTAGAACGGCGGGGCCGTCATCGTGATGACGGAGACGATTAAAAGGTACCCATCCCCCGGTAGCGCTCCTGCGAGGCGGCGTTCTTATCAGCCGTCACCCGGATGAGCCTGCTTAATCGCGTGCCGACAACTTTCGGAAAACCCTATCATGACCTCCGAACCAGATGCCATCTCACGCGTTACTGACCGGGACTATCAGTACGGGTTTGTCACTGCGATCGAGCAAGAGACCGCCCCTCCTGGGGTGACCGAAGAGGTCGTTCGTTTTATCTCTGCGAAAAAGGAAGAGCCCCCATTCATGCTGGAATGGCGGCTGCGGGCGCTACGGCGATGGCAGGAGATGGTTGAACCTCGGTGGGCGTTTATCCACTACCCCCCGATTGATTACGACAACGTCATCTGCTACGCCGCGCCGAAGACCGGTGCGAAGTATCAAAGTATCGACGAGGTGCCGAAGGAAATTTTGGCGACCTACGAAAAATTGGGGATACCTCTTCACGAGCAGAGTCGACTTGCCGGGGTCGCAGTTGACGCGGTTTTTGATAGCGTATCAATCGCGACCACCTTCCAGGATACCCTCGCAAAAGCGGGTGTTCTTTTCTGCTCATTTTCTGAGGCCGTTCATCGATACCCTGAGTTAGTCCAGAAGTACCTCGGGAGCGTTGTTCCGTATAACGACAACTACTTTGCGACTCTTAATTCGGCGATGTTTAGCGATGGGTCATTTGTCTACATCCCGCCCGGGGTGACCTGCCCGTTAGAGCTCTCAACATACTTTCGAATCAATCAACAGCGGTCGGGACAGTTCGAACGGACGCTGATTATAGCCGACAGAGGGAGCTCGGTGAGTTATCTTGAGGGGTGCACGGCTCCACAACGGGATGAAAATCAACTCCATGCGGCTGTGGTTGAGCTGGTCGCGCTCGAAGATGCAACTATCAAATATTCGACAGTCCAGAACTGGTATCCCGGAGATGAAAACGGGAAAGGTGGTATCTATAATTTTGTGACGAAGCGAGGCATCTGTCTCGGCGCTCGCTCGCGAATTTCCTGGACCCAGGTTGAAACCGGATCCTCTATTACCTGGAAGTATCCGAGCTGTATCCTCAAAGGGGATGATTCGGTCGGGGAGTTCTACTCGGTAGCGGTTACCAACAGATGCCAGCAGGCTGATACTGGCACAAAGATGATCCACATCGGGAAAAATACGAAGAGCACGATAGTGTCGAAGGGGATCTCAGCGGGCAAGGGTCAGAATGCGTACCGAGGTCTCGTTCGGATGCAAAAAGGGGCCGAAAATGGGCGTAATTTCTCCCAGTGCGATTCGCTTCTGATCGGTGATACCTGTGGAGCGCACACCTTCCCCTACATCGAGTCGAAGAATCCAACGGCAAAGATCGAGCACGAAGCGACGACCTCAAAGATCGGTGAGGACCAGCTCTTCTACTGTAAACAACGAGGCATATCCGCTGAGGATGCGGTCTCGATGATTGTGCACGGGTTCTGCAAAGAGATTCTTCAAGAGCTTCCGATGGAGTTCGCTATCGAAGCCCGTCAACTCCTCGCGGTGAGCCTCGAGGGAAGCGTGGGTTAGGAGCTCAGTCACGTAGATGTATTTCGGCAGGAAAAACGCTCAGTGAGCTATACGGCAATAAGCTCTCCAACAGTGAGCTTTCCAACTAATGGGAGAAAGTATGTTAACGATTCGTGACCTCTGTGCATCGGTTGGCGACAAAGAGATCCTCAAAGGGCTCTCGCTTTCGATCAGGCCAGGTGAAGTGCACGCGATCATGGGCCTCAATGGCTCAGGAAAGAGCACCCTCGCGAATGTCATCGCGGGTCACAGTGGGTACGAGGTGACCGCTGGCTCGATGGAGTTTCGGGGAAAGGATATCGGCGAGCTTGAGCCAGATGAGCGGGCCGGCGAGGGTATTTTCCTCGCTTTTCAATATCCGGTTGAGCTTCCCGGCGTTCTCACGACTTACTTCCTCCGCACCGCACTCAATTCGATCCGCGCGTATCGAGGCGAGGAACCAATTGGAGTTCGAGAATTCTCAGCGCTCCTCGCAGAAAAGGCCGAGGCCATACATCTCGACAAGGATCTGCTCAAGCGGTGCGTCAATGAGGGGTTCTCTGGAGGGGAAAAAAAGCGACTAGAGATCCTTCAGCTCGCGCTCCTCAATCCCCACTTGGCAGTCCTTGATGAAACTGACTCGGGGCTCGATATCGATGCACTTCGTGCGGTCGCGGAGGGGGTGAATGCCGTGAGAAAGAGTGACCCGGATAAATCGTTCCTCGTTATCACCCATTATCAACGACTTCTGGAATACATAGTGCCAGACGTGGTGCACATCATGATTGATGGGCGCATCGTGCGCTCAGGTAATAAGATGCTCGCGCTTGAGGTTGAGGAGCGAGGGTACGAGTGGCTGCGAGAAGAAGTCAGATAGCCACCCTACTTCCTCGGTTGCACATTCCTCCCTCTGTTTTCGGAGTACCGATATGGGTACCATTTCAGCTGATATTTCGCCAATCGTCTCTCTCCTCGCCCAGCGTACCTCTTCTCATGAGGGGCCTCTCAAAGCGGTACGGAGGGCAGCGGCTGAGCGACTCCCGACCCTTTCGTTTGACCCGGAGGAGTGGGGCTACACCGATCGCACACCTTTTCTGGAAGCTCTTGGAGATGCCGTCAAAGAGAGCCAGGGTGAATCTCCCAACGGGATGGAGAAAATTGATAGGGCGGCGATACCCGCACGTCTCACCTCACGCGGTATCCCCCAGCTTCCGTATTCCGTCATTGTTTCGGGCAGTGACGTAGTGGTGTCCGAATCATTGCAACAAGCACCAATAGAGGTCTGTTCCCTTTCGGAGGGCTCGGGGGAGGACGGAACGGGCGGTACGCGACATTTCGGCAGCCTCTCTGACAAAAGCAAAAATCCACTGGTCGCTCTGAGTACCGCATTTTTTCAAAGCGGGATAGGGATTCACGCTCGGCGTCAGACCACTCTGGCTGAGACCATTCAGATAGTGCATGACAATGGAGGATCTCGGCTTCATACCCCCCGTACGCTCATTACCCTCGAGGAAGGAGCCTCGATATCGGTTCTTGAGGTGGTAGTAAGCGATGGAGAAAAGGGATGGTCCGGCCCCGCCGTGACCGAGATTGTACTTGCTCCAGGAGCCCACTGCTCGTATACCCATCTTCTTGAGGGGGATTCGACTCTGCAATCAGCATCATCAATCTTTGTGCGAGCGGATCGGGACTCAGTATTTCGGTCGTTTTTTCTCAGCACCACCCCAAAAACAGTCCGGACAGAAATTGTGCCTACTCTCGCGGGGCCGGGTGCCACGGTGAGGGTCGCTGGGCTCTCGCTTGGGACCAATGACCAACATGTCGACACCGTTGTCGTGATGGAGCACGCGGCTCCTCATTGCGAGAGCCGTCAACTATTCAAGAGCATCCATAGCGGTCGTTCCAGTGGATCCTTCTCAGGAACAATTATCGTGCAGGAGGGTGCTCAGAAAACAAATGCATTTCAATCAAGTAAGGGGATATTGCTCGGTCGCGATGCCGTGATCAACACCCGCCCTCAGCTAAAAATTTGGGCCGATGATGTGAAATGCTCTCACGGGGCAACGGTAGGTCAGATTGATGAAGCCGCTCTCTTCTATCTACGGTCACGGGGCATTCCCACAGCAGCGGCTCGAACGCTTCTCCTTCATGCATTTGTCGGAGAGGCCCTTGCCGAAGTCGATAGGCCGGACGTCAGAGAGATGTTGACCCCACTCGTCGACAAGCGCCTGAGCAGCGTGCTTGCATAGACACAGCCCCGCTCTTTTAAAAAAAGTCCTCCCGAGAGGGCGTCGGGTTGAAGGGTTGGAAAGGTGCGGTTCAGCGGTCGGACCGAGGCGTTGGCCCCACGACCCCCGCAAGGCGTCGTACCATACCGGGATCAAGATCCAGTAAGTGGCAGAGACTGTCGAATGCCAGTGGGTGCGACTCTCCAGATGCCTCAATATAAACACGGGCTTTCTCTGCGTGCTCACCCCCCGAGAGGAGATCGGTGAGGGTTGCGCGAAGGAACGCCCTGAGCAACTCGCGCTCTGGGCTATCCGGAACGGGTGCCTCCTCTTCATCGGTCGAATAAAGCCGCGCTAGTGTGTAATAATCGTTTTCTCGGTACCCCATACTACTCCTCACCGAGTCAGCCTCTCCCTCTCTCTCGCTCTCTCTCCAACCCGACCCCTCGACGTCGAAACTCTATTAGATATGTCGAGCTCACCCTCTCCCTCGACATAAAAATCGATTGACTTGAGAGAATTTTGGGGTATCGGTTTACGAGGATAAAAGACGACGACCCGATACAACCTGAACGGGGCAAATCTTAAGGATGGAGTGAGGAGCATCTGGCAGGCCCGCTCTGCTTTAGGCCTCGCGCGCCCGTGGGACAAAGACGCTTTGAACGGATGTGAGTGAGGAAAAACGCGCCCTGAGAGATTCGAACTCCCGGCCTTTTGGTTCGAAGCCAAACGCTCTATCCAGCTGAGCTAAGGGCGCGCATCAATGGAGGAGAGGTTGCCATAATCCTCGAGAAATGAAAAGGTTGGGCCGCCACATTTATGGATTAATCGCTCAATCACCGCCAACGAGCCTCGTGAGCTCTCACCCTGAATTAAGCGCGGCAGATGGTTGCGCTTTTTCAGGGCTGTGAAGCCGGTTCCCTCACATAGCGCAAAAATTGGCACCCATCGCCCGACTCAACCGACTCCAGCCGAAACCCCTCCTCAAACTGAGGCATGAATGTGTCCCCTTTGTGGTCGCCATCTATTAAGGTAACGTGAGCCTCATCCCACGCCCCGATCGTCTGGTTGTAGAGCTCCGCTCCACCAATAATCCAGTAAGCTTCCGCTGGATGCGCTTTCATCTCCTCAATCAAAACCCTGAGGTCGGCACAAACCCGCACCTCAGGCGGATACCCCCCCCGAGAGCCCCTTGTCACGACGATATTGTGTCGGCCCTTGAGGGGACGAGCGTGGTCGGGCAGAGAATCGAAGGTCCGCCGTCCCATCACGACAGTCCCCCCTTTTGTTAATCGTGCGAACCGTCGGATATCCTCAGGGACTTGCCATGGCAACGCTCCCTCATTCCCGATGACTCTGCTCCTATTCATCGCCACGATCGCCCGAATGGTCATTGAGCACCTTATATCAGGGTGGTAAATCCCGCGCAGGGTCCTACACTGCTATGGGAAGCTTAATAGCTGGATGAGAGTCATACCCCTCAAGTCGGAAATCTTCGTACCTGAACTGAAAGAGGTCGGAAACCTCGGGATTGATCCACATCTGAGGAAGTGGTCGTGGCTCTCGAGCAAGCTGTTCTCTGGCTCCGTCGAGGTGATTGCGGTAGATGTGGACATCACCGAAAGTGTGAACAAATTCGTGCGGGCGCAACCCCGTAACCTGCGCCACCATCATCAACAAAAGAGCATAGCTCGCGATGTTAAATGGCACTCCAAGCATGAGGTCAGCGGACCGCTGGTAGAGCTGAAGGCTCAAAGCGCCCCCCGAAACGTAAAACTGAAAGAGGGTATGACACGCCGGAGGAGCGACCTCCGGGAGGTCCCCCGGATTGTACGAGACCACCAGATGACGCCGACTGTAAGGATTTGCCTTAAGACCGGCAACAACCCCCGCCACCTGATCAATGGTATCCCCCCGCGACGTCTCCCACCGACGCCACTGCTTTCCATAGACGGGGCCAAGTTCTCCTGACGAATCTGCCCATTCGTTCCAGATGGTAACGCCGTGATCAGTCAAGTACGAGATATTTGTATCTCCCTTGAGGAACCATAACAGCTCATAGATGATTGATTTAAGATGAACTTTTTTTGTAGTAACAAGGGGAAAGCCCTCGGCAAGATTAAATCGGAGCTGTCGACCAAAAACCGATACGGTCCCCACCCCCGTTCGATCCGGACGGACATCGCCCGAGTCCGGGGCACCATGCGTCAGAACGTCGGATACTAATTCTAAGTATTGCTTCATCCGATATGCCCTCCCATTCAGGATTCCCCGCCCCTCCAGATAAGACCGTAGGAGGACCGGACTGTCAAGACTACCCAACGAGCAGCGGTCATTGGCACTAAGTGTAGATTTGGTCTAAAATTCTAATAATGTTAAGAAGGATGGGAGTTATAACTGGGTGATCATTCGTTTTTAGGGGACTGTCGGGCTTTCCTTATTCCTAGTCGGAGGATTGGAGTCGAACGAAGTGAACAGCAGTGTCAAACAACGGCGCGCGCGTGCTCGGGAGTTGTCCGATCTCGGAGATATCGCATCTCATTTCCGTGACTTATTGCGCCGGATCTGCACCAACGAGAGCCGGGTACACCCCTCACTTCCGATACCACCAGAGGTCCAGAATACCTTAAGTAGTTGGTTAGACTTGCTCAAAGAGGGGGCTTTTTCGGTTGCATCCTCACCTCAATGGTTTCCTCATCCCGATATTGATCCGCTCCTTGATGGCGCAGAAGGAATAGGTGCCACTCTCCGCGCAATGGTGACTGGATTAGAACGCTCCTCGGCAAACTCATCTCTGGGAACTCCTCTTTTTGCGAATGAACTTCGGGGTGCTCGCGAAATTTTGGGGCAGATGCCGTTCGGCGTCCCCGATAACCGTCGTTCGTTCATCATCGCAGTTCTATCCCTCACGCTTGCAACGACTCCTCGCTCATGTATCAGAAGAGCGATGGCGTTCTACGAGGTGTTCGGTGAAGACTTCAACGAATTTGTTCCGTCAGGGGAGGAAGCTGCTTCCGTTTACCGAATCGCGCTTCTTCGTGTCTGTGATGATCTCGCACAGGGGTCCGTGCGAACCTTTCGTCACTTCGTAGAGAGTGCCTTTCGGGGAAGCCATCCGATGCCGATGCGCCATATCAGGGACGCCGCATTTCGGGGGGCGGAAAGGGCTCTCGAACGGGTTCATGCGAAACCCTCAAAGGGACGTCTCGAGTCGCTCGCTTTTATTGTCGCCCTTGGAGGAGCACAGTTACCCGATGTGTGGGAGGTTTTGCGCCCCCTCACCACCCGTTTAGCAAAGTCCGATCCCTCGTTGGCGCACTACATTGTTGATCTCTTTTTTCCTGTGAGCACAAAAGGTGCCCCTCATGCTGACGACTATCTTCGGCGCGAAATCCAACTTTTCTTTGCACTCGATCAAACACTCGCAACGAGGATGCAAAGACACCTGACAGGATACTTCCCCCTTGATTGGGAGAATGTGCTTCGGGGTCGTATACCGAACCTTCCGCCAGCCGTTCGGGGATTTTCCTCAGACGCGGATCCTCAACTACTCAAGCACCACCTTGTCGACCACTACGTGCCCGCACGTCGTTCACAACGAATTGCGAATGGCGTGGAGATTATCCCTGCTCAAGCGACTGCACTAGGCAGACTCACGACGGAGCTCTTTTCGATCGGATACGGGGCCTATATTACGTTTGTTCCCCAATCAAATATCGAATGTCAGTATGCCCCCCGACCACATTCACTCGTGCTTTCTACCTCGTGCATCGAGCCCCGGTCGCATCCTGGTGAATTGTATCTGGCCCTGGGAAAAGCGCTTTACCAAATGCCTCTGAAGGGAACCTCGATCCGGCTCTCGCCCTCGCCCCTTTCGGTGATTTCGCACCTTCATCAAACGGAAGATTCGCCCCCCGAGATACTTCCGTTCTCTGTTGTTTGCTCCCTGCTCTTCGAGGTTCGCTGGCTTGGTAAAAGGGTCCTGGGACTGTTGCGGGGGGATGGTATACCCCATACCGAGGATGAGCGGCTCATTCGAAATCATTACGATCGACAGCTCCGAGCACGGCTCCTCGAGGCCGAAGCAAAATATCGAGCATGTTGTGAGCAACTGAGCCTCGTAACGGACTATTTCCAGGGGCGGCGTGACGGGGCCGTTGACATTTCCTATCATCCCGAATGGCTCGGCATTTACACCGCCTCCATCGGCGTTTCACTTCCCCGGGGCATGTCAACGGTTTATGTGCCTCTTCCCACGATGACCGCAGCTACTCTCTCGGAGGTCGATCAACACATCTTCGACCAGCTCGTCGGCGTTGAGCCCATGTTGCGAGATCTGTTTGCTGAGACCTTAAAGAGCGTCGATCACGCACTCTCCCCCTACCCCTCGATGCGACCCCTTCTCGAATTTGTCCGAGCCTCAGACCGGCGTCGTTCGCGGGGAGGTGCTCTCCGCCTCCTGTCCTCTTGCTCCCGCTCTCTCATCGACCGAACAGTCGGCACTCTCAAGGCTTGTATCGGACGATAGACCATACATTAAAGACTTCTTGACCCGTTCGATTAATCCGCGGGTAGTCGACCCACGAGCTGGTATGGTATACGGCGAATAAGGTCGCTCATTGCCATGGCGACGCCAGCTTCATTTCTTTTTGCGTGGCTCATTTCTTTCACGTCCATCTTATCGGAGGCTTCTTCCCATGAAGGCACAGACGATTCTCGATACTATAGGGTCAACACCTCACCTTCGAATTAATCGCCTTTTCGGCGACACTCATGAGGTTTGGTGCAAACTTGAGCGCTCAAATCCGTGTGGCAGCATCAAAGACCGAATTGCGCTTTCAATGATCGAGAATGCCGAGCGCGACGGAATGCTGCGCCCGGGAATGACTATTGTTGAACCCACCTCGGGGAACACGGGAATCGCACTCGCGATGGTGGGGGCGGTAAAGGGCTATCGAGTTATTCTTGTGATGCCCGAATCGATGTCAATCGAGCGCCGAAGGTTGATGTTAGCGTTTGGGGCGGAGCTTATACTTACCCCTCGGGAGCGGGGAATGCCGGGAGCCATTGCACGGGCCCGCGAAATTCTTGAGGAGATACCACTCAGCTGGATGCCGATGCAATTCGATAATCCAGCTAATACTGAGGCCCACCGAAAAACGACCGCTCTCGAGATTCTTCGCGATTTTCCAGAGGGGATTGATGTTATCATTACAGGTGTTGGTACGGGTGGGCATATAACTGCGTGCGCAGAGGTCCTCAAGGATAAGTGGAGGCAGCTAAAAGTATTCGCGGTTGAACCCGCGAAGTCCCCCGTCCTGAGTGGCGGTGCCCCCTCCCCTCATAAGCTTCAGGGTATCGGCGCGGGATTTGTGCCCTCAATTCTCAATACATCACTCCTCGACGGCATCATTCAGGTGCAAGAAGAGGATGCTTTTCGATTCGCCCAGCGGTGCGCTCGGGAAGAGGGGGTCCTCATCGGTGCTTCGTCGGGTGCAACGCTCGCCGCAATTGCGCAGAAAATCCCCGAAATCGGCTCCCGCCGCCGAATCCTTGGATTTTGCTACGACACGGGCGAGCGATACCTATCTGTCGACGGTTTTTACCCGAGCGAGAGCCCCTCGTAGGCTTCTCCCTCCGTCACTAAAACTGACGAAACTGCATCGATATTCGGCAAGCTCGTCGGGCGGGATGTGGTTCAGAACCAAATCGTGCAGCCCAGGAATGTCAAACCATCCTCAGGAGACTGCCGAGAAGGTTATGATGATCACAGCGGACCTACCCCAAGGTCTCTGAGACCATTTCGGTATGCCCCTCTTGAGGTCGATGGGCCACCGAGATAGAGTGTGTTCAGAGACATGGGGAGGAACACGATGAAGATGCAATTTCAAACGGTCCCTTTTCGAGTGACCCTCTTCGCTCGATACATGTGGACAGTGTTTTGTGTTTTACTTACCTCGTGCGCCCCTCATCTGGGTCGCTCCCTCGCGATTACTGAGGTCCCCCACCACTTTTCGCAGTCACGTACCCCCTCATCGTGGAGCGGACTAACCTTGGCAATTGAGCCGCCATCGATACTTCCCGAGCGGAGTATCGGTGCATTCATCGATGGTCGGTTTGTGCCGGTCGAGGGGCCGACTGACTCGGTGATTGGCGACGCACTTCGTCGCCGCATCATCCGGGCGGGAGGCAACATCTCTCCCACAGCCCCCGTGACGATCGCAAGCCGAGTAAATGAATGGCAGATGGAGGTGGCTCCCGGGTTTCCCACATCCACCGCAGAAGCCCGTGCGCAGGTCATTATCGAGGTGAGAGAGGTGACTGGTAAGGTGATCTACCGAGCCACCTATTCAGGGGAAGCCCAGCGGACCGGAGGTTATCTAGAGCGCGGCCTCGCCGAAGATACTATGATATCCGCCATGGGCCACGCGCTCGATGAGATAGTCCTCGACGGAAGGCTGATTCGCTCGATACAAGATTCCGAGCTGACTGGGAACCGGTCATCGTCGCGTTTTGGGGGGAAGGAACCAAGCCCCTCCTTTGATGACTATCGGTATTGAACCAAAGATTCTGTCACCTTTCCCTTTTATTTATTTGTTTTGATTCCCCAATCGTGTACAGTCTCGGCAGAGGTATGTGAAGGTGAGACATCCTCGGAGAGGGGCCCTGCTGACTGCGTGGGCCTATCGGAAAGCTTCGATAATCCCCTCTCGCCTTGTAAGTCGTCGATACCGACTCCGGTCGGATGTAGTGTAAAACTTGTCCAGTAGAGGAACCTATGTCCGCTATGAAAAAAAAGGACCTCGACACCTTCAACGCTTTACTGTTGGAGGAAAAGCGAAAAATCTCTCGGCACCTGGAAGATCTGAGCGACTCAGCTGAGTCTGAGCTTGAGATCGGCAGTGGCGACTCCGTTGATATCGCTTCCCTTGAAATCAGCCAAGCATCATTGCAAAAAATCGGGAAGCGCGAAGCGTATCTCCTCAAAAAGATCGAACTCGCTCTTAAAAAAATCGAAGATGGCACATTCGGCGAATGTGAGTCATGTGGTGAAGCAATTGGTGTCGCCCGACTTATGGCTCGGCCAGTTGCTCAACTGTGCATTGATTGCAAAACTGAACAGGAAAATGTTGAGCGTCGTTTTAGTGCCCGGGAGAGAGGGGCTGCCTCGGATTCTCGTGATGTTGAGGACATCGAGGAATTTTAGCACCACCTCTCGGCTCAACCAGTCGACTCGACAGTAAAATACCACCAAGATAATACCGCTATATCACCGTGGATTCGAGCGCGACCACCTTTTACGCATATGCGAAGGTTAACCTCGCGTTACGGATTGTTGGTCGTCAGGAGTCGAACGGCTACCATCTTCTCGAGATGGTTAACGCCGAGATCGATCTCGCTGATCAACTGACTATAGAACGACGGCATGGCGGAGAACCTCTCAGCATCGCCGTTCAAGATGGCGCTCCTGCGGGGACTCCTATAGCCGCTATTGAGGACCCGCATACGAGCTCGCTCGGCAAAGCCTTCTCTCTTTTTTGCTCTGCCTTTTCCGTTGCTGCATCAATATCAGTAAGGTTAAAGAAAAATATTCCCGTTGGGGGGGGGCTGGGTGGGGGAACCTCGGACGCCGCCACTCTGCTTCGTTGGTGCCAACTAAATCTTCTGCCCCCACCGCTCCAAGGAACTCCCGAAACTGAGCAGACCCTTCAAAGGATCGGATGCGCGGTGGGGGCAGATGTCCCCTTTTCGCTCATCGGAGGAAGTTGCCTTGTAACTGGGATCGGTGACTTCGTCGAACCGCTCCCTTGGTCCCTGACCGGGGTACCGATCATCCTCGTCATCCCTCCGGTTTCGATTCCGACCCCCGAGGTTTTTCGAGCATATCGAGAAGGGGGGTACTCGTTCTCTCCATCCCATCTCAGAAAACTCCTCAATTCTCCCCCTCCTCCGCCATCCCAGATCGTTTTCAATGACCTCGAGCCCGTTGCTGTGCATGGCTGGCCTCTTGTCGGGAAAACTCTCGCTGCTCTGAGGACTGACTCATCGAATGGGCCCTCTCTTTTTCGACCTGTCACCGGAATGACCGGGTCTGGCTCGACCATTTTTTGCCTTCCGCCCGACTGGTCTACCTCGCAAGAGGTCGAAAATAGATTGTTCGCAAGCGTAACCGATCGGGCTCCCGAAGGCTCTCTCCTGGTACGGACGGTGTTTCGTTAGCGACTCGGTCGAAGGTAGAGGAGGATGTTAGTAATCATTTTTCCTATCCCTTAGCATATCTTTATAGCGTGCAGTGGTTTACCTCCGAACGGGTGAGACGGAAAATGTCAATTGATTGAGTGTGATGTATGGCTCGCTTAATTGTATCTCTCAAATGCTTTGATGGATGGACCAGCGAACCCGCCGACGGCGTCCATCTTCAGTCGACTCTCGACTATATCACTCCCCTTGCAGATGGATTTTTAATCCCGTTATCTTTTCATGAGTTGGAAGACCTCAGCGACGGAGGGGTGTCAGCTCTTCGCTCCCACGCGGTTCTTTCAGTCCTCCCCCACACCACGGTGAGAGCTATTTGGGAACGTCCAGAGACAACAATCTGTCTGCCTCCAATCACCGATCTTGTTGATGGAGCAGAGCCCATATTGGCAGGAATCTTGGCGGAAATCATGGAGAGCGTTGGCGTGTTCCGGTTTTCCCTTCCGATTGAGTCTGTCGAAGCCGCTCAACGGCTCCGCAAGTTAACCGCTCACCTCTCTCCCTTTATCACCCTGACCGTTTGGAATGTCGGGCAGAATGCACGGGTACACGACGAGCTCTCAGCCCTCATGTCAAACGATTCTCAGATTACTTTCGCGGTGAAAGCAAGGGATTGGATGAGCGAAGATGCGCAGATAGGACTAATGCGCACCACCTCCTTTTGTCAGTCGCACCTGGAGCGTTACTCGATGCTGCGCTGGTCTGCACCATCATCGACTCACCGAGCCTACCACAACAGGGACCTGCCATCATATCTAGTAGCAGGCTCAGAGCATCAAGAGCCGGCATGGCCGTTAGATGCACTTCCGCAAGACGGCTTCATCGTAGTTGAGGGGTCGACTCCAGTGAATGCCTCCCCTCTCCTCATGAGAGAAATACAACGGGTTGGCGAGCTCTGTTGCTCGACAAGGGATACAAATATCGTACAAGCCGAGTCGCTCGAGACCACCATCAGACCGGATCGGAAGCCTCTGGAAGCAGGCCAGCTCGAAGCAGCGAATGGTTCATAGGGGGCCCCTCCTTACGAGGGACCCTCATCAGGGGGAAGCCCAGGAGGCTCCTCAGCGGGTATGCATGAGGGCTTTATCATTCCGCCTCGTTTCGCGCAAAAAGCTCCTCCCGCAGGGGTCTAACATGAACAGGTAGCGCGATCCTTCAAGTGGCTCTGGCTTATGGTCCATTGACCACCACAGCCAACAAACAACCCACCGCCACCGTATCAACACGGCCCTGATAACTCTCTGGCCAACGAACTCCCTACCCGTTACCCGCCACCCAGCTGGTATGGAACGACCCGGGGCGATCAATTCGCTCATAGGTATGGGCACCGAAGTAATCCCGCTGGGCCTGGGTGAGATTCAACGGAAGGGCGGCGGCGCGATACTGATCGTAATACGAGAGAGATGCACTGAAGGCAGGCACTGGAATCCCGACCCGTGTCGCCAGCGCAACTACCTCACGAAGCGACGTCAGCCGGGTCGATAGCTCCTGACGGATCGCCGGAGCGAGTAAAAGATTCTTCAGCACCGGATTATCTGCATACGCCCGCCGAATCTCCTCAAGGAACCGCGCACGAATGATGCAGCCCCCCTTCCAAATCGCAGCAATATCTCCGAGTCGAAGCGACCAGTTCCATTCCGCAGAAGCCCTGGCCAACAGCGCCATCCCCTGGGCATATGAGATAATTTTCGCACAGTACAGCGCGTCGTGCGTCAACGCATCGAGCTTTTCCGGATCTATCGACTGGTCGATATCGCCTGAGCGCAACTGTTCTGCAGCCTCAACACGCTCATCTTTAATCGCGCTTAGCGCTCTGGCATCCACAGCCGCGCTGATAGTCGGAATAGCTACGCCCAGATCGAGCGAGCTCTCAACGGTCCACTTACCGGTCCCCTTTTGTCCCGCTTTATCAAGGATGCTATCAACGAGATATCCTCCGGTTTCCTCATCAACCTGGGCGAATATGTCTGCGGTAATTTCTATCAAGAAGCTCTGGAGGACCCCCTCATTCCACCGCCGGAAGAGCGAGGATAACTCAGGGGGCCGCCGCTTACCGACCGTCCGTAGCAAATCATAGGCCTCAGCGATAAGTTGCATATCGGCATACTCGATCCCATTATGCACAGTCTTAACAAAATGACCGGCTCCGTCAGGCCCGATATACGTCGTGCAAGGTCCTTCCGCATAAGCGGCTATCTTCTCAAAGAGAGGACGAACACGCTCCCACGCCTCAGAGCTACCCCCGGGCATTATGCTCGCTCCATTGAGGGCTCCCTCTTCACCCCCCGAAATACCGACTCCGAGAAATTCGATGCCCGACCGCTGACACCGTTCAACCCTGCGCATCGAATCTCGGAAATACGCATTCCCACCATCGATGAGAATATCTCCCGGCGAGAGAATGGGCAGCAAAGTCTCGATAATATCATCGACCGCTGAACCAGCCTTAATCATGATAAATATTCGACGAGGTCGCTCAATCGAGGCAACGAAATCTTGGAGAGTTGCGGAGGCGATAAATCGTTTACCTACCTGTTCTCCCATGAATCGTTCAGTAACCTCACTACTTCGATTGTAAACCGCGCAGGTGAAGCCGTTGCGCTCGAGGTTACGAGCCAGGTTAGCTCCCATAACGGCAAGCCCGATCATCCCCACATCTGCCTTTGTCATACGTCCTCCGTCTCTAAACCGGAGCGGTTGTCACCGCTCACTTTGCCTACACTCGCTCTCACTCCACTTTCACATACTTCATTTTCCTCTCGAAGCCACCATGATCAGCTTCCTCCGAGTCGCATCACGCGCCGATCTGAACCAATGAAACCGATGCTAGATACCGTGACCCCGGAGCGAACAAGGACTACCCCGCCCACCGTCGGCGCCCTATAATACCGAAGTGAGTACCGACCTTGTCAAACCCCTTTATCGAAACTCCTGATCATGCGCAGCCTCTTGGCCCTCCTGATTCTCTCCATCCTCGTCCCGAGGGCCGCAGCACTTGAGCCTGGACTCGTTAAGAGTGTTGTTCTTCTCCAAACAGAGGGTGGGGCGTGTGCCACTGGTTTTCGTTTTGAAAGCGATCTCGTTATCACCGCAGCTCATTTTACCGACACCGCTTGCCCTGAAGGTCGGTGCGGGAATATCTCGATTTCTGGTGCTCCGGACATTGGCCAGGTCGTCTCTCCTCAACCCCTCCTTCTCGACACTCCCTCAGTTCGGTGGGATTTCCCTGAATTTGATGTTGCGGCGCTCACCTTTCCAAAATCAGAAAGACTACCACCGCCATATCTTACTGCTCCCTCGCCGACGACTAATATCGCGGGTGAAGTATTTTCTCTCGGCTATCCTCGGTGCAAAAAGCTGGAATTGACCGCTGGCTCTCTGAGTAATCCAACGGTTCGCGGATGGAAAAGTTCTCTGAGCGGGGACCAGGGCGTCAGCGGTGCCCCTGTCTTCACTGGTTCGGGACAGATCGTCGGTATGGTCCGTGGCTCGGCAACAATCGGTGGATCACTCCACTCCGCCCTTCTCGGAGTGCTCTTCGGCGGTAATGACGTTCCTCCCAACGCTTTCCAGGCCGAAGTTGTGAGGGTATATGAGCCATTTACTTGGAGTGTTCTACCCCCGAGAGAATCGTTCTTTGCTGCTCTTACCCACGCCGAAGCCTTTCACGAAAATCAGGTTATCTTGGCTCAAGGGCATCAAAGATTATGGATGAGCTTGGCCTTCCAGCATGCCGTTGGTGTTATCGCCCGAAGATTCGCACGAATCGAGGATACGCGTTCCTTGGTCCATCCATTCCTTGAGGCTGACAGATTCCCTGCATCACCACCTCCTGCGTCCGACGCATTACCGACAATCATCAATCGGGTTGTTCTCCGCTCTCAACTTGAACACCACGGACTTCGTCAGGGATGGTTTACCCCCATTCAGGGGGATGCACGAATTCAGAAAGGCCAGTACGGGGCCGTTATCGAGGCCTTTGCCGAACACCCTTTTCCTGGGTCACAGCTCATGACGATGACCACCCTTTTCTCATACATCCTCCTCGCGGGGATTGTCGGTACTTTGTGGGTTGCATCGCTTGGCTATGTGTGGGGTCGACTCCATGGGACTCCTCTTGCGCGACGATTAGTCGCAACGGGCGCTGGTATCGTCGGCGGGCCTTTCTTCGTTTTGCTGCTTGTACGGCGGCTTCGAAGGAGGAACATAGGTCGCGAAACTTCGGCTCCGCGATAACCTCTCCAATCCACACTGTCGAAGCACCACATCGCTTCGTTAAAAATCGGGAAATTTCCCTAATATCCCGCCCGTTTTATTCCCTCCGATGCCCACCACCGATAGACATCAGCTATCGTATCAGTCAGCGAGTACTGCGGAGCCCATCCCGTCGCCCTATTGATTTTCTCGTACGAACCTATGACCACTGGAACTTCGGCGCCCCGCATCCGCCCTGGGTCCTGCTCAATAGACACTGCTACTCCCGATTGTGAGACCAACAGTTCAAGAACCTCCTGGATCGACACCGCCCTCCCGGAGCAAAGGTTAAAAACGCCCGAAGCCCGGCACGTCACAAGAGCCCTATATCCTCGTACGATATCCCGAACATCACAGAAATCTCTCCGAGGGGCCAGGTTCCCAACTCGAATCACCGGCTCGCTTCGTCCAGCAGCGATAGAAGCCAATTGGCGGGCAAACGCTGAAACCACGAAATGGTCAGTCTGGCGGGGACCCGCATGATTGAACGGTCGCGCAACGATGACCTCAAGCCCACGCCGTGCGAAGAGTTGCGCTACCTCCTCAGCCATCAGCTTTGAAAGGGAATACTCGCTCGCAGGGAGCGGCGTTACCTCCTCAGTGAGCGCTCCCCCTCTCAGGTCCGCTCTGCCGTATACCTCTCCTGAGCTTACCACGAGAACTTGTGGTGGCTTTGCCATTTCAGAGGCAGCTTTCAGGACCGAATGAACACCCCCCACATTCACCTGAAGGGCCGGGGTAAAGTCCTGAGAGACCAAAGGAGGAGACGCGATCCCCGCAAGGTGGTAGATGACCTGTGGCTCAAATTCCTCGCACACTTTTATGCATTCAACCACCGAAGTGACATCTAAGGTAGTCATCGGGCACTGCAGGGGATTTCCTCCTCCGTAGGTCGCCCCAACGACTTCATCACCCTCCGCGAGAAGGTGCTCAACGAGGTGCGAACCAACAAACCCCGATGCGCCAGTAACAAGTGCCCGCATACCCGCCCCCAAAACAGCCGGACAGCATTTACCGAAGATGAAGCTCGACAGTCCTTTCCGATGGAACGGATAGCCGGCTATCGGAAACACCATCAATCAGCCAGGGTTGCCCTCGTGATATGCGATCGATATCGTGACTGACCATCATCTCAATCATCTTCTCGAAGCCTACCGCTGGCTTCCAGCCAAGCTCCTTCTCCGCTCGCGAAGGGTCCCCGACAAGAAGATCGACCTCGGCAGGCCGAATAAATTGCTCGTCAATCTTCACGTACTGGGTCCAATCGAGATCCGCCGCAGCGAATGCACATTCAACAAGCTGCTGTACCGTCCAAGTCTTGCCCGTCGCGACAACGTAATCGTCGGGGGTATCCTGCTGAAGCATCAGCCACATTGCACGAACATAGTCCCCAGCGAATCCCCAATCCCGCTTGGCATCGAGATTACCAAGCCGAAGCTCTTTGCTCACTCCACACTTAATCTTCGCGACCCCATCGGTCACCTTCCGGGTCACAAATTCAAGTCCACGACGGGGTGACTCGTGGTTGAACAAGATACCAGAGACCGCGAAAAGGCCGTAACTCTCCCGGTAATTAACCGTGATGTAATGCCCGTACGCTTTCGCTACGCCATAGGGAGAACGAGGGTAGAAGGGAGTGAGCTCGGTCTGAGGGGTCTCGCGCACCTTTCCGAACATCTCCGAACTCGAAGCTTGATAGAATCTGATCTCTGGATCCACAAGTCGGATTGCTTCGAGCATTCTGGTGACCCCCAGAGCAGTGAACTCTGCCGTCAATATCGGTTGCGTCCAGCTGGTCGGTACAAAACTCTGCGCGGCGAGGTTGTACACCTCAGTCGGTCGCACCTCACGAAGCACATTCACCAGTGAGTGAATATCAAGCAGATCTCCCTGGATCAGCCGAACACTATCCATCAGATGGGCGATACGATCGAACCGATCAAGCGATGAGCGCCGAACCATTCCTATCACTTCATAGCCCTGCTCAAGAAGCAGCTCCGCTAGATATGAACCATCCTGACCCGAAATTCCCGTTATCAACGCACGCTTACCGCTCATCACCCTCTACTCCTCTATCCGATTTAAAAAATGAAACTCCTGCCGAAAAATTGGGAAGAAGCCCCCCCCTAAAGAAGCTCCGTTCTGCCCCGCTTTCGCAACTCGTCTACCACTAATTTTACATCCTGAACATGTTCTCGGGCACAAACGAGAAGAGCGTCTCCCGAATCCACTACGACGATATTCGACACCCCCACCACCGCACAGAGCCGAAATTCAGAGTGAACAGTACAACTCCGGGAATCAATTGCAACGACCTCACCCCGAAAGAAGTTATCTTTGGCGTCATGGGCAAAGTTATCAGCCCACGCATCCCACGACCCGATATCATTCCACCCAAACGGCTCTGCCCAGATCATCGCGCAGTTCCGAGAAAGTTCGAGCACCCCAAAATCTATCGAGAGTGATTCGAGCGGCTCGAATTCTGCTCGAAGGACTTCCTCCTCTCGTGCAGTACCCACCACCGTCGCAATCTTCTGCAGTGCCCCGAAGAGCTCTGGCATATGCTCCTCGAACGCCGACCAGATCGTCTCTATCGAGGTGATAACCATCCCGCTATTCCAGCAGTAAAGGCCCGACGACACATACTGTTCCGCCCGAGCCTGGTTTGGTTTCTCGTAGAACCGGTGAACCATGTACGCAGACCCACGAAGCGAAGCCCCACGCCGAATATAGCCGTACGCAGTGTTGGGAGACGTGGGAGGAACTCCAACAGTTACAATCAGTGGTTCTTCTGCCGCAAGCTCCGCAGCTTCTCGGAGGACCTCCAGAAGCAACTCTTCTCGCTCAATCGAGTGATCGGCAGGCAGAACAACGATAACTCCCTCCGGGTCCTCAGCACGAATGTGAGCCGCCGCCAGCCCAATAGCCGCGGCTGTATTGCGCGGAAGCGGTTCGGTAATGATCCGGGCAAGAGGACAATGCTCCTCAGCGAGCGGACGCTGCACCTCATTGGTCACCACCCAAACACGAGCCCAATCTCCCGACAAGCGGTGTGCGCGCCGTGCTGTGGCCTGAATCAGGCTTTCCCGACCTTGGCCAAAAGCAAGGAACGGCTTCGGACGAGTCATTCGACTCATGGGCCAGAAACGGGTCCCTTGCCCACCCGCAAGTATGACGGCGTGTATCTGCTTCCGAGGAGCGGTATTCATTACTATCCCTTCATCGAACTCATGCGTCGCGCTTTAAACTCTATCTCCTACCGCGCCTCTTTCCCAATCTCATGCAAATACTCCTTCAGCGCCTCCTCCCAGTTAAGTGGGGGGCGACCGAGAAGCGCCGAGAGTTTACCGCAATCGAGCACTGAATAGCGAGGGCGTCTCGCAGGTCGTGCATATGCCGCGGCGGTTGTTGGTTCAATAGAACACACCGCTCCTGACGGAAGTCGCTCTGAAGAGTGCTTCAATATCGCCTGCGCGAAGGTATACCAGGTAACCGCTCCCTCACAGGCTGCGTGAACAACCCCCGAACACGGGATCCGACACAGGTCAAGGATCACCTCCGCGAAGTACCCTGTCCAGGTCGGTGACATCCACTGATCAGCCACCACCTGTATCCGCTCTCGCTCAGAGAAAAGGTTGAGCATCGTCCCAACAAAATTCGCCCCCCTCTGCCCATATAGGCTGGCGGTGCGAACCACAAGCGCGCGATCCCCAAGAACCTTCCCTACTGCCCGTTCTCCCTCGAGCTTCGATGCACCGTAGACATTCAGGGGACGTACCGGTGAGTCCTCAGTAAGAGGAGTATCTCCCTCGCCATCAAAAACATAATCGGTTGAGATGTGGATCAAGCGTGTGCCGCGACGGAGACACGCCGTAGCCACCAACTCAGCTCCCAACGCATTCACTGCATGCGCCCGCTCCGGTTCCTCTTCCGCAAGGTCCACCGCTGTGTAGGCGGCACTATTTATGACGATCGTCGGAGCAGTCTTCTCAACAATCGCACTAACCTCCGCTCGGTCAGTAATATCAACCTCAGAGGTTACCGGTGCAACGATCTCAAAGTTAAGATCAACCGCACGACGGATAAGATCGTAGCCGAGCTGCCCCGAGCCACCAAAGAGGAGAATTTTCATATCAGTTTGCTCTTATCTGTCAGAGAGTGAACTTCTCCATACCCTCAGTTTTTGATCAGCCTCTATCCCGGCTTCCATAATTTTGCCGATAGAAATCGCGATAAGCGCCTGATTTTATCCGCTCCCACCACTGACGGTTTTTCTGGAACCACGAGATGGTGTCGGCTATTCCTCGCTCAAATGGAACGAGAGGTGACCAACCCAGCTCACGTCGTAATCGAGATGAATCAACCGAGTATCGCCTATCGTGCCCAAGCCGGTCAGTGACGTATCGAATCAACGAGGTATCTATCCCCAGATGGGCCAGTATCAACTCAGCAACCTCGCGATTTGGTTTTTCGAACTCCAATCCCCCACCCACGTTGTACACCGTCCCCGAGCGCCCGCCTTCCGCGATCATCGCGACCGCGCGACAATGATCGGTCACATGAATCCAACTCCGGACATTCATCCCATCTCCGTAGAGTGGAAGCTCCCTTTCCTCGAGGGCATTGGTAACGAAGAGCGGAATAAACTTCTCAGGAAACTGATACGGACCATAGTTATTCGTACACCGGGTTACGATGACATCCTGACCATAGGTGTGTGCGAATGCCAACGCAAGCAGGTCTGAGCCCGCCTTTGAGGCAGAATACGGGCTTGATGGCATAAGGGGGCTCTCCTCCGTGAACGAGCCAGTTTCACCAAGAGACCCATAGACCTCATCTGTGGAGACATGGATAAATCGCCCCACTCTGTTTGCCCGCGCTGCAGTGAGAAGCACCTCGGTCCCTACCACGTTGGTCTGAACAAAGGGTGCTGCGCCCAGTATTGACCGATCGACGTGGCTTTCGGCGGCGAAATGGAAGAGATAATCAAAGCTCCCCTCTGCGAGCAGCTCCCCAACCAGCCCTCGATCACAAATATCTCCCTCGACAAATCGAACTCCTCCCTCTGCGACGCACGAGGCGATGTTTTCGAAATTACCAGCATAAGAAAGATTGTCGATCACCGACACCTGCCACGATGGTCGATGTTCACCGATCCAACGCACAAAATTACTGCCTATGAAACCTGCTCCCCCCGTTACGAGTACCTTCATGACTCCCTTTAACTCTCTTTCACTCCCGTTACTGCATCATCGTCGAGGCGTTCCGATACATCCAATCCTGCGCCAGATCCCCCAAACCGGTAAGCGCGAATCGCACCGTAACACGTTGATTATCTGGGTTCGTCGTTTCGCTCATACCGAGGTCAACATGCCAGCAGTTGCAGGCGCTCACATACCGGAGCGCAACAGCCTGCTCGATCGCATCGCTCGCCACGATATCATACCTCGTGTAATACCCCAATTTAAGTCTGTCCGTCAGAACAAGTTCAGCATTACCGACGACCTGATCGATTCGCTCAGGATTAACTCCCCCCGATGAACTAAGGTCAACGGGATCGACAAACGAGTACGTTCCCGATATACGATCTCCTCGGTCATCCCGTGCTGAAAGGGTCGTTCCCCACGATGTCAGTGAACCCGAATACGGATTTGTGTTACTGAATGCGGCAACCGTAACGTAGGTGGTCGGGTTTAACCCAACCGCCGTCCAGATATCTGAAAAAGGCTTTCTGGTTGGATCGTTATCCTCCTGCTCCTCCGCATAATCGTATGTTTCCCTCAGGCTGAAGGTTAATAACTCCCGCACATCTCCCTGCCTCCCTGTTCGGGTCCGGTAAGGCGTGCTGCCCGCACTATCAAGAAACATCTCTGGTATTCCCTCATTATATCCCAATTCAGGGAGGTCATTCGTGCGGGGTACAAGCTCAGGTATCATTGCTGAGGAGGCGCGACGCGACTCAAACTTACCGAAGATTGAGGAATCAAGCCCTAGCGAAAAAAGGCTTCGCTGCCGAATTCGGTCAACCGAATCAAAGAGGGGCAACGCATCCTGACTAACATCGGGGATGAAGGTATACCTGATAAACGGCTCTATCGTGTGTTTGATCTTCGATATCTCCCGAGAAGCACTTTCAGTGCCCAATCCCGTGAGAAAATGCCAAAACCCATCAGGTGACACGGCCATAGTTTTCTCGAGAGCGGTGCCCACAGTCGACTGAACAGCCCCTGTCCTCCGATTTTCAGATGTCGAAAAAGGATCGGCAGCAGCAACATTCTCGAGCGAATAAAAAGTGTCATAGCCCGTTACCGCAACATTCCCATAGAGATAATTTTTCAGATGAAAGGGAACTGTTACCGTGGGAGCAATGTGGGTTCGCGTACCATCGTATCCCGCTTCCCGATTGAACGAGGTCACGGTTCCGGACCCTCCAAGAATAACCTTCAACCCGAGCGGATTGGTGCCAAAAGGGTTTAGTCGATACGACCCAGCGAGGGATGCTTCTGGTAGCCGCTGAAAAACAGCATCGTCGTTCTCTTTTATATCAAAGTCGATAATCTGATTGTACTCCGCTCCTAGACTCGCAGTAACGGAGGAGCCCACGTATGACTGGAGCAGCATCGATGATGGTTGGTAGATTGTCGTCGCCAATCCGATATCCGGATCCTGAATCTCTCGAAGGAACTCATCATCGCTCGTGTAGCGGATATCGGCGTTGAAGCTCGTTGGAACAAAGGCATCCTCCTCGCTACGCCAACTCTGGGCATACATGAATCCGAGCCGGTTGTTGTCGATATCAGGTACAACCCCTGTCGGTACCCGCAGCCCTCGCAAGCTTCCTTCACGCCACGATTCGTTCGAATAGACGACCTTACCCCTCACCGAGTGTCGAAGAGATAACTCTTTCCGAACTTTGACCGACCCCCCATAGCGGGATTCTGTTTCTACAAAAGGAGTGACGGTTAGATCGGTAGAGCCATCAATAGGTAAAAATACCGGCTGCCAGAAGCGAAAACCGTCCCGCTGACTCATACCGAGCTGCGGTACGAGCAGCCCTGCGGCTCGATCAGTTTTGACCGGGAATATAAAATAGGGTGAGTATAAAACAGGCACCCCGCGAACCTTGAGAAGCAGATCTCGGGTGTGAGCATATCCACCCTGCGTGATTGTCACCTTCCGTCCGTACAATGACCACGGAATATCTCCTTCTCGACAATCGCAGCTGGTTATTGTGGACCGAACGAGCTCGTACTCTGTCTCAGAGAGCTTGGCAGCCCTCTCGGCCTCTATCCGATAGGCCCCTTCGTCATAGGAGAAAGCGATATTTTCAAAAACTCCCACCTCTTTATCGAGATCAACAACCCCCTTATCGGCCGCGAGCGACCCTTGTGGCGAGCTTACCAGAAGCCCCCCAGAAAACGATGCTTCGTTCGATTCAAGATTTACGGTTCCCTCCTCGGCCTCAACTTGAACCCCACCTCGCGAAACAATCACCCCCCCACTTGCGGAAACAGTTTTTCCATCCGCTGAGTAGTCAACCTGGGGTGCGCTTACCCCGACCGTATTCCCTTTCGGTTTATCGGCAGCGAATGCCCTTTTTCGAGCCGCCGCCCGCCGATCCTTTATCTGCTTTAAATCCTCGGAAAAGAGTCGCCGCCACTGTTGCTGCTGTCCCGACCCATTCGACGCCCCTGACTGGGCCTCACCTTCGGCGGAGAATAGCCCCACCCCCGCAATGAGCCACACCAGAGCTGCGAGATAACGCCCCCCCATGAAGTTCACCCTCTGTCCGACCCGCGCTCCTTTGGAGCTACCCATTTTTCCCCCTTTCTCTCGGATCTCACCACAGCTCAGAGCACACATAGAGCGAGAATAATCGGCTTGAATTACAGCTCGGAGAGATTCGCCCTCTTTTACCCCCCCCAAGCATCAGCTTCATCAAGCGGTTATCTCTAACCACTGAAGCCCATATTTCGCAACAACCGAGCGAGCTCATCCCGCATCTCCATCCTCGATACAATCCGATCAACCATGCCGTGCTCTAGCAGAAACTCGGCCCGCTGAAACCCCGGCGGCAGCTTCTGCTTAATCGTTTGCTCAATGACGCGAGGGCCGGCGAACCCGACGAGCGCTCGAGGCTCGGCGATGATGATGTCGCCCTGCATCGCAATCGATGCTGCCACCCCACCCGTTGTTGGATCAGTTAACACCGAGATAAACGGGATACGAGCCGCACCAACCTTCGCTATCGCCGCACTAACTTTTGAAAGCTGCATCAGGGAAAAGATCCCCTCCTGCATCCGCGCTCCTCCCGAAGAGGAGAACACAACGACCGGCTTTTTCTCCTCAATCGCAGCTTCCATCAGACGCACGATCTTCTCACCAACCACTGCCCCCATGCTCCCCATCATGAAGGTGTTATCAAACACCCCAAGCATGACAGGAATATTGACGATGCGGCACCGTCCTGTAACCATCGCCTCAACGGGCCCCCCCGTTTTTTCCTTAGCCTTCAACTTGTTGATGACGTCGCGATATTTGCCTTTCTCATCCCGCCACCCGAGCGGGTCGGTGGTCCGTAATGCAGCGTCCATCTCCACAAAGGAATGGCGGTCGGTCACATAGGTAATCCGCTCTTGAGCCGAAAGCCGAAAATGGTGTCCACACTTGACACACACTTTAAAATTGCGTCGAAGCTCCTTATTATAAAGAATGGCGCCGCACGCAATACACTTTGACCATATCTCATCGGGCATCTGCACCCGATCGGAATCATCCGCCTGCGGTTTTGTTTTCTGTCGCGTCAACCATCCCATCGGCATGTACCTCGATTTCTGTCAGCCCCTTAGGGGGGATCATGTCCCTCAGCCGCGTTCACAGCCCCCACCGGGGGCCCGTCCTTAAACTTGCCAAGGAGCTTCTCTGGTTTTCCCCATGAGCCCATTTTTTCCCGAATCGAGCCGATACGATAAATGAAGGAGGTCACATAAGTAAAGCAGGGGATATCGGGTTGCCGAGGCCCCTCGCATTGCCAAAAAATCGTTTGACGCAGCGGGTAGGGCGCACAATTACCGAGGAGTTTTCACAGCCGCCCGACGTCACAATAAAGGCCCCGCCGTGCGCGATTAAGAATTAACAACAGAGGGTTGACGTGCGGCTTTCAATGACAACTACGGAGGGCTTTTCGCTTCATCCGGGCTTACTTACCCATACCGAGAAAGCCTGTCATCAATGAGGTCCACTGAGTTAGAGAGGTAGGAAGCTGCCCGTTCAACCCGGCTCAGGCCTGAACGAACGGAGCGAGCAGTAGTCATGAAATAGGAGAGGGCTGAGTCGATATTGGCGAGTGAGTCTATGACTGATTGCTGTGTCGAGAGGTCGACAGTGAGGCCGGAGAACGGAGCGGTCTTCGTGGTTTGGGTTACCGTGTGCGGGAGGAGTCTCGTTATGTAGGCATCGAGTCCACCATTATTCGTTTTTCCCTCGAGACTGGGAGAACCACTCTCCCCAGTCAAGTATAGTGAGGTATCTGAGAGGATCACAACGGGAGATTGATAGGACCCTCCCCCACCCCCCAAACGGGTCCACGCTCTCGACCCATCGGGATTGAAACGGGTTATAAATCCAGACTGGCCACTCGTATTAGTCTGCCCCCCGAGTTCCTGGCTCGTGGTGGAGCCAAAAAGATAAATCCCTCCGTCGACAGAAACGGTTGCTCGTCTTATACCGGTCTCCTCACCCGTTCCACCCACTATCTTCGTCCATGCGTTGGTCCCATTTTGGCTCATTTTTAGGAGAAACGCGTCATACCCTCCACTCGTCGTTTGTCCATTAAGTGCGGTGCTGTCTGTTGTTCCACTCAAATACAGGCTCCCATCTGCACCAATTGATGCTGCTCTTATGTAATCAGTTCCTGACCCACCTCCTACCCTCGTCCAATTCTTGGTCCCATCCGAGTTGTATTTGCGAATAAAAAAATCCTGCCCCCCATTATTAGCCTGTCCATCGAGCGTTGCGCTGGTCGTTACACCACTAATATAAATGTCTCCGCTGGAGCTGACAGTAGGGCGCCCTATACTCCCCCCAACTTCCATCAGTTGTGTCCACTGTTTGGTACCATCAGAGCTAAACTTCGTGATAAAAGCATCTCCACCTGGAATGACCGTTTGACCATCAAGCTGCTCACTGGAAGTGTGTCCCGATACGTAAATGTTTCCTGCTGTGTCGAATTCGAACCCCTGAAAGACCTCGTTGGACGCTCCCCCGACCACCCGCGTCCAGATCCTAGCCCCACTCGCGTCATACTTCGAGATAACGACATCGACTGCTCCCCCCGTCGTCTGACCATCAATCTGTGGACTGGAAGAGGTGGCTACCACATACAAATTTCCATTACCGTCTCCGGATCCCATTTGAACCGCACCTTCATCCCCCGTTCCCCCAAATAACTGAGTCCACGCCTTGGTCCCGTCCGCGTTGAATTTAGAAATAAAGACATCAACTCCCCCGTTACTTGTCTGGCCATCCACCTCCGCACTGTCCGTCACTCCTGCGATGAAAACACTACCGCTAGGGTCGAATACCAAACTGTCCCCATCATCCCCCCCTGCCCCCCCCACCAATTGCGTCCACGCCTTTGATCCATCGGGGTTTACCTTGATGATGTAGCTATCTCGGAGTCCGTTGACAGTCTTACCGTCAAGTTGCGTACTTCGGGTCGTACCCGTGAGATAAAGACCGCCATCCACCCCAATCCCGCGGCCTACGACTGATTCATCCCCGGTCCCACCCAACAATTGAGTCCACTCCTTTACCGGCTGACTCGTATCAGTGAGCGTAAATGTCTGCTTACCAGATAGCTTAACCCCAAACGAGCGACCAGAGCCGCCCCCCGTCGGCACCCGAATCTCCGCCGCTACCCCGGAAAATAATCTCTTACCCTCATAAGTGGCGCCCTTAACTACGTCCTTGGCCTGCGCCAACAATCCATTCACCTCGCTCGCGATCGCCGCACGGTCAGCACCCACATCATTAGCGGTGCTCGCAAGTTCCCGCGCCTGTTCGACCAATGACTTACCAAGCGCAAAGGCACTCTCCGCTGCTGATAGTTTACCTATCCCGGCCAGAGCATTCTGAAGGGCCCGCATCCCAGATTCCCGCTGCGCTACTAATCTCCGACGGGTCATATCGGAGGTCACCGTTTCTCGGACCACGCCCGGGCTCCTCCTTGGCCCCGAGGACAAGGTCAGGCCGTTGCGCTCTGTCACGCTCGCATTTATCCCCAACGAAGAGGCCGCAGTTGACCCACCGCCAGAGCTCGCTCCGGTCGTACCAGCAGACGCGACCTGAGTAGCCACCCAACGCCTCAGCGACATGCCGTTCATTACCTTTGGCAACATCAATGCTTCTCTCTAACCCTTCACCGCCGAGAAAAAGGTAAGTTGTACCCTCACCTATTTCCCGATGTACTGACTCAGAAAATTATTTACCAATCGCCGCTTAACCTGTTTCACCTCTCCAAGAAGCCGCTTTTGTTCCTCAACTGATGAGGAGAAACTTTCGACATCCGCAACGAAAGCAGGTTGGGGCCCTACCTGACCGACTGCGGTTTCGAGCGATTCGCCCGAATTTGCGAGATAACTCAGAGACCGGTTGGCGCGGATGAGCCCTGATCTGACATTGCGTGCAGTAGCGGTGAACGAATAAAGGGCTGCGTCAATGCTTGCAAGGGCGGTTGTGGTGGCATTAGCAGTCGACAGATCGACGGTAAGGCCCGTGAACACGGAAGTGGAAGTGGCGGAAGCAGAGGTCGAGTGGGATAGTTTGATAATAAACGCATCCTGTTGACCACTCACCGTCTGCCCATCGAGGGTCCCTCCTATTGTTCCACCACTCGTTGAGCCCTCCTGTCCAGAAGCGGAAGTGGGGGCGGTTAGTCCGCTCACATAAACGTCCCCATTACTGTCAATCGCGAGACCATCACCCTCTTCTAACCCGTCCCCCCCTAAAAGCCTCGTCCAATCCTTCGTCCCGTCGGGCTTGTACTTAGTAATAAAGGCGTCCCTGCCCCCTCTGACAGTTTGTCCATCGAGAGTTGAAGAGGTCGTGTCTCCGGCGACAAAAATGCCACTATCGATACCAGTTATAACGATGCGACTGACTTCGTTCCCCGACCCTCCTAAGAACCGCGTCCAACCCCTGGTCCCATCAGGGGTGATC
>JBIIHQ010000030.1:0-3121 GCA_044235645.1 Bdellovibrionota bacterium
TTACGCGCCGTCTGGGCGTGAATATCGAGGTCGTGTTCGAAGACATCAATTAACGCCGGATCCTCACTCATATGAGCAAGGATTCTCAGCTCGATCTGCGAGTAGTCGGCTGAGATAAGGAGATGACGCGGTTGTGCAACGAACGCCGAGCGGATAAGTCGCCCTATCTCGGTCTGAATCGGAATATTTTGGAGGTTCGGTTCAGAGCTCGACAATCGCCCCGTCCCCGTACCCGTTTGGTTGAATTTCGTGTGAAGGCGCCCGGACACTGGTGACACAAGATCCGGAAGAACGTCGAGGTAAGTGCTCTTCAGTTTTGCAAGGGTCCGATGCTCGAGAAGCACCGCCGGTAATGGGTGCACATCCCGCAACTTTTCAAGCACTGAGGCGTCCGTGGAGATTCCGGTTTTTGTCTTTTTTAACCCCCGGGTCGGCAGCTGTAATTCGTGAAAAAGTATCTCGGATAATTGCTTCGGCGAATTGAGATTAAAACTATGACCCACAAGCGCCACTGCCCGCCGCTCGAGCGAGTCGATCTCCTCCCCGCACCGGGCCGACAGCTCCCGCAGAATCGCACTATCGAGCTGAACTCCCCGCAGCTCCATCCCCGCTAGAATGGGAATGAGAGGGACCTCGATTTCATCAAAAAGCTCACGCAGCCCCTCTCGATCCACCCGGGGAAGAAGCTTCTTGGTTAACAACCAGCTTAGGTGCGCATCTTCTGCGGCATACGTTGTCGCTGCTCCGATAGAGACTTCATCAAAGGTCGTATGACCTGCTCCTTTGACCGTCGCATCAAAAGAGATCGGCACTATTCCCAATTCCTCGCGAGAAACAACATCGAGCCCATGAGCCCGTTTGTCGGGATTGAGGACGTACGATGCTACCATCGAATCACATACGATCCCACCGAGCGAGAGACCTCTCGCGGTAAGCACCTCAAGATCAAATTTCAGATTATGGCCCGTCTTTTTAATCGTGGAAGACTCTAGAATAGGACGCATATCTCTCTCAAAATCGTCCCAACCAATCTGACGCTCATTCTCCTCTCGATGGCCGATTGGCACGTACCACGCCTCAGCGTCATCCCAACAGAAAGAGGCTCCAACGATGGTGGCCTGCGACGGATCAAGTGAGGTCGTCTCGAGATCGAACGAGATGAATGTCTGCGCTGCGAGGGTTTTGCTCCAGCGAGCAAAATCATCTCGCCACACCGTCCGATATCCCTCATAGCGGGCACTTCTATCGTCCGGAACTGCGAGCCCACCCTTCCCTGCGCCCAGGTCTACGAAAAGAGACTCAAATTCGAGCTGTTCGGCGAGCTTAGTCAGTTCATCAGCCCGAATCGGCTGTCGAGTACACCGCTCTCTTAATCCATCGATATCGAGCTCCCCTATCGGCACCTCTCCCTGCGTTGAGGTCATGACCGGGACAGTTCGACACGCAGAGGCGAGCTCTTTACTGATGCGGGGAATCGAAAGATCGGCCCGAAACGCCTCAACGATCTTTGCTCGCCCTCGAATTCTTGCATCTCGCTCGATATCGTCGAGTGACCCTATTATCTCCTCAATTCCTCCGTAACTTGCGATCAAAGCCGCTGCCGTTTTCGGCCCGATCCCCGATACACCCGGAATATTATCCGAGGTATCACCCACCAATCCCAGGTAATCGGCGACAAGTCGAGCGGGAATCCCAAGATGATCTTCGACAGCCCGTTCATCAAAGAATTTATCCTTCATCGGATCCCACACCGAAACCTTATCGGTAACCACCTGCAGGAGATCCTTATCACCGCTCACCACTAAACACGGCGTCCCCGCCTCACTGAATCGGTGAGCGAGGGTTGCGAGAATGTCATCAGCTTCGAATCCTCTCTGCTCAACCGTTAGAATGCCCAGAGCCTCTCCTATCTGGCGAAAGAGGGGAAGCTGAGGAACGAGATCCTCGGGACATGCATCTCTGTGCGCCTTATAGGCAGGAAAAAGATCGTTCCGAAAGGTCTGACGGCCAGCGTCGAAAACCAGAACAATTCGCGAACTCTTCACAGAGCTCAGGAGCTTCACCATCATTCGTGAAAAGCCGAACAGAGCGTTGGTGGGAAATCCGGAAGCGGTCGAGAGGCGAGGTATCGCGTGATAAGCCCGAAAAATGTATCCCGAACCATCGATGAGGACTACTTCATTCGGATCGTTCTGAATCGAGAGAAGGGAGGAGCGAACATCAGACATGACTAAGACTTCTGCAACAGATTACAAGGACAGACACTGCCTCTACACGAATACCACATGACAAAGGGGATTCACTCCCCGTTTCAAGAACGGCTTGCCATGATAGAAATAAAAAGGAGCGTTTAAATAAGGAGAAAACTATTTCTGCGAACCGGAGCGGAGATGCTCAAGGAGCCGGCTCCTCAGGCGAGTGCGGACATCCTCGGGAGGAGGAATATCGCGAAGCTCAGAGGCGACTGAGATCGTTGTGCAATATTCCTCAAACAATCGGCGGCAGTAAGAGCACTCAGAGAAATGGTGCTGACATCGATGAGCGATCTCGGGGGATAAATCCCCATCAAGATAATCGCCCAACATATTGACGATATCGATACAATCAAGGCCGGGGCCCTTGCCCTCAACCGACTGCTGCGGGTGTACCCGAAAATTCGCCACAACCACTCCGCTTTTTAGAATCGACATTATAACCACATCGCTCGAGAGGGGGTGACTAACAGAAGATCGTGTACCCCTTCACCTGCCCCTTCATTACGATGCAGCCCTCACCCGATCTGATACACATTTGATACAAAATTCATAATCACTTTGGACATTTTTTAGCGGCAAACCCTCTGCAGCATATTCGTCCAAATTTTACGCCACGAACTTATAACCAACCCCGTGAACAGTCAAAATATGCCTCGGATGTTCTATATTTTCCTCGATCTTTTGGCGCAACCGCGCGATATGATTATCAACGGTGCGGGTCGCTGAGTACGCGCTATACCCCCACACTTCGTCGAGCAGCTCATCCCGAGTAACCACCGTTCCCTGCTTGGCAACAAGGTACCGAAGCAATCGATACTCGCGCGCGGAGAGCTCAAGGGGCTGATGTTTACGCTCGGCCTTATAAG
>JBIIHQ010000031.1:0-3073 GCA_044235645.1 Bdellovibrionota bacterium
AATCCACTCCTCTCGCGAACGAGAGGAGAAAGCTCCTTTGTTGTGTGGGTTAGTCTTTCTGGTACGCACGTTTCAATCCACTCCTCTCGCGAACGAGAGGAGAAAGTCCTCCCTAAATAACCGCAGTTCTTTTAATGGGTTTGATATCCATTTTCGCGGACTGTGGGGGCTTTTTATCTTTTCGGGCTGACATTTTATTAGGGTAACAAAAAGCCATTTGAAGTCAACAATTTATAACTACGCGAACCTAACGGGAAATTCCGATCGCTTGCGGTTCGCGATGTGACGTATCAGACGTTTTGTGGATACCTACCCTACAAAATGAGAGCGTCCTCAAAATCGACAGCGCGGACATTACCGTGCTCAGTCACATCAAGCGCACGCTGGCGTAGCCGATAGAGCCGCACGCTATCTTCCTTTTTACAGATTATCTTCAGTAGCTCAGCCTCCAGTTCTTCATACTGCATCTGACTAACTTGGCACTCAAATACCGATTTCTGAACCCTTTGTCCGTAAGCCTGACATGCACGAGCGACCTTTCGAAGACGACGCTTTCCTTCTTTGGTCTCGGTAGACACATCGTAGGTTACTAATAGCAACATAAACGACACCTATCATCGATACAAAAATGGAGTGTACGTTGGCGCATCACCGCGAATAACGCGTGCAAGAAGTCGAGCCTGAATATGAGGCAGTAACCCTATAGGTAATGGCTCCTTAAGAAACTCATGAGTAACCTGTTCCTGTTTACGAGCCTGGTACGCTTGAACGACTTTTTTTCTGCCGTCCTCGTTCAAATAGACCGCTCCACCATTACGATCCTCGAAGTCTTCAGGGCGAATCTGAAGCCGATTTATCAGGGTAAAGGCGAGCCGATCCGCTAGAAACGGCCGGAACTCCTCGCAAAGGTCAAGCCCTAACGATGCACGACCCGGACGAAGCGCGTGAAGAAAGCCTATTTGAGGGTCCAAACCGACTCCCTCAACCGCAGCAGCGCAATCGCTCTGGACGAGAGCGTACAAGAAAGAAAGTAATGCGTTCATTCGGTCGCGTGGAGGTCGCTTTGTTCTGCCATTAAAAGGAAACGATGTACGCTGGTCATAGCGTATATGTAATGGCATCGCCTCGAAATAGCTGCGTGCTGCTTCGCCTTCGAAGCCCCGCACCTGATCGAGCGATTCAGCAGCACCCACTTTTCGAAGTAATCCAGCAAGCCGATCGGCAATTCCCTTTAATTGCTCAACCTCATCCTTCTCAAGAGTATCGCGCCCCGTTCGGAGGATAACCTGACGAGAGTTCTTAATCTTTCCAGATATAAAGGACTTTGCTAATGCGAGCGAATGTTCACTCAACTCAGATTTACGAAATTGCGCGACTCTTAGTAACACATTTCCATTAACCGCTCCCTCAAACCGACCCTTGAATTCGCCATGATGAGAGAACAGGGCAATCATGCGCCCCTCCTCTCCACATGAATGAATCAATGCAGGAGAGATTGTTACTTCACCGAAAAGGGCAAAGCCAGATAGATGATGAAGCGGGACCTGCATTCGCTTTTCGCCATCGACGATCGCAACAACAGTGTCGGCGTCTCGTTTAAGGTACGCACCACGGGTGAAAACATAAAGTGTATTCAGAACAGTCTTCACGGAGTAGAGCCCTGCATCGCGCTCTCAGAGCGACGTTATATCCGGCCGCATGGGAAGGATATCTGCCCCAATTCCTTCGCTCTATCGGCACGACCAAGAGGCTACTATTCCCCGGCATCTTTGAAAAGGCGGTCGATAACGTCGACCTGTCGAACAATATTCGTGAGAAGCTCCGGCTGACACAAATCATAAAGCGAACAGTTTCGACATTTCTTGTCGAAAACAGGTGCGGGAATTGTCTGCACCCTCAGCAGTGCAATAACCGCCCGAATCGCGTCTTTGGTTTGGGCTCTAAGCTCCGGGGTTATGGGGACCGATTCTCGATGCTGCGTACCTGCCCAAAAAATTGCCCCCTCTTCGACAGCAACCTCAAACATCTCTTCCAAGCAGAGAGCCTGAGCAGCAAGCTGCACCCGATCATGCAGCTTACCTGCCTGATTCCCCGCCTTGTATTCGACGGGGAAAGGAACACCTGAGGGAGATATTTCAACAAGGTCTGCTCGCCCCACAATCCGATACTGCTTCGACATTAACGGAAGAGCTCGCTCGAGCCGCCAGCCATTTCGCGTCCGAGCACCAGGTATATCAACCAATTCGTGCAGCTGATTGCCGCGCTGAGTGAACACATTATCGATGAACTCCTGCTCCTGGTGTATCAGCGCACACTGCCGGGGGCAGTACAGGTAATGCTGCAGACTTGATATGAGTACGTAGTCATCCTCATCTTCCATCTACGATATCCTGTTCCTTAAACCCGCCACGATGAGGTTACACCCGAATTAAAATCCCCGAATTCGCTCGGGTGTGATGCCTGGGACTAGATCGACCGATACCGTGCCATCGTCTAAAACTTTAAGAGCCCGGTGAACCTTCGCTGATGAACAGATGCCTCCTGCGTTTGAATGCTGCCACCAAACGACCTCGAGCACCTCCATGCTACCATCGGGACGAGCCGAGGAGCCATCATTCTCAAAGAGACGCGGTAACACCTTCTTGATTATATTTGCATCATCATCCGAGAATCCAGTACGTGATGCCAGCTGTGGGCTCATGCTCCCGTGAAAAACGTAAATTCCCCTGTCAATCCTATGCTTCATGCCCATCGTGTCGCTAGAGCGCTTGGTCCCATCCCCCTCACCACTTACACTCTTGGTGATCTGGGTGCTCGATACTTCGACTGGTTCTACTGAGAAAGCCGACTGAATAGTCACAGGACCTCGAACCGGAATCGATACCCCCGAATCGCCTTCCTCCGCAGATGCATCCGCCCCCTTTTTTGCTTTTGCCTTTCCCTTAAAGGCAAACAGTTGCCCAAAGGCCCGAACATCAAACCATTCTTTACACGCTTTATTCGCTATCTCCGCTGGAGTTCCCCCGATTTTGGCAGCATCGAAACGGTCACGGAGGCTCACCGCACTATCAAT
>JBIIHQ010000016.1:0-29475 GCA_044235645.1 Bdellovibrionota bacterium
AACGATGCGTTCGATATTCTATCGGATCCTATTCGGGAACTTGCGTGGAGAGTCCGGAACGGGTTTACCATACCCTCCGAACGTCCGACATCTCCGCGCACTACGTCGCATGCTGCTTCGCCTCCCCACGCCAAAAACCCTGAGATTAGCGAATTAGTCAGTCGGATAACATCCGTCTCGCGCGAACCCTCGGAAGAACAGCTAATCAACCTGACCGAACAGCTCGTGAATCGGCTTCTCTACGCTCACGATTGCCGTCAATTCATCCTCGACCCTACGCTGAGAGCTGCAATAAGCTCTCTCATAACTTGTACTCTCGCAGGGCCGATTTCTCCGGGCACCCTTTCCCCTCTCGCCGCTCTGATACGCCTCTTCGTATTTGAAAGACATGATCCCCCATACCAAGAGATGGTGCAGAACCTGATCAGTATGATCAAAGAAAAATTTACATCGCCTCCTTTCTTCGAGGTCGACCAGCTTTTTGCAATCGCCCGGTCCCTCGATGCGGAATTGGTTATTCATCATCCAGACATAAAGAAGCATTTCGCCACTCGACTTCGCCAAGCGCTTTTTCACTTCCCAACCGACAGAGAATTGGAGATAGTTCGCCTGACGTTGATCAAAATACAGGAAACATACTGTTGTCTCTCGGAATTGGAGTTCTTAGAGATCCAGCGAGAGTCCTATCTCCATCACCTATCCCAGATCCCTGACCCAATTACCGCTGCCGATATCCGTCGCCGTCTTCATATGGGTGCTGATGATGCCGTTTCCGCGATCGGGACCCTTCTCGACGAGACACTTAATCGCATCGACTCGCCGAAAAATCTCTTCCTGCTCCCCTGTCTCGCAGTACACCTCCTTCGGTACGACCTATCCCGAACCGGAGCAATAACAGATCGCGCCCGAATGATACAGCGAGCTCTTCTCAGATACTTCGCCGATCCAGTTCACCAGCGAAATCGCCGGTCTCCCATCTCGGCCCTTCTATTCTTCAATGCGCTCCCCGATGAGGTTCAACGCCTCATATCCACTCCTACCCTTCGCCGAGCGGCCTTGGCTTCGTATCGACGCTGCCGCGAGAAATCAGAAATCCCAGAAAACCTCAACCCGGAAAACTTGATGAATATATCAACCCTCGACCGATTAATCTCATTTTTCAATTGATCGGATGAGACTCCTCTCACGGCCTCCGTAAATCCTGATTTTACTGGACTATGTCGACTGGCGTGGGAGGATTTCGGTCTATCATCGCGGGCGATGCTGACCGATGAATTTCGTCAATTGCGAGAGCGATATCCCGGAGTGATGCCGGATGAGCAATATACCGATCGACGCCAGCTTGCAATAGCGGTTCTAGCTCGATCCGCGATGCCTGAGTTCCAATCACCACGAGGACCGGCCGAAATACTCCCTTAGACGCAGTCTCATCCATCAAATGGCGCACAAGACCAACATCACTGCCGTCAAGCGAGTGACTAGTACAAAGAATCACAACAGCAGCACCCCGAATCGTGAGCCTCCTCAACTCAGAGCGATCGTTTAATCGCGTGTAAGCGACCCTGAAACCGATGCTATCAAGATATCGAGAGACAGAATCTGCCCACGAGTCCGCATATTCGACTATCAGGACTCGCCTTCCAGCCCCATCAACCTCATCAGCCTCGGATGTCTCATTTTCCTCCTGTTTTTGTCGGACCTCAGAAAATCCAATACTAACCTCGGTCCCCTCTCCGGGGGTCGAACGCACCGAAATTGAACCACAATTCAGCTCAACGAGCTGCTTGGAGAGGGCCATTCCGAGACCTGTCCCCTGTTGCCGTTGCGCGTACCGATTACTCGAGCGTTTAAAAGGGTCAAAAAGAAGGGCAAGATCCTCTTCCTTCATCCCTATGCCATTATCGCGAACTGTTATAATAACTATGCCGTTTACCGTGGCGGCCTTCATAGTGATCTTGCCACCATCCTTCGTATATTTGACCGCATTGGTCAGAAGGTTTATCAGAACCTGTCGAATCTGCCGTCTATCTACCTCAACGGAAAGAGCCCCGGGTGAGGTCAGATTTTCAAGAGAGTGCCTTTTTTTGTCTGCGATTGGTCGAATTATCTTCTGCACATCCACGAGCAAATCATCGATATCAACAACCTCTGGCTGTCTCTCAAGAAGGCCTGCATTGACCTTTGCAAAATCGAGTACATCGTTGACCAATTCGAGAAGGTGCGAACCACTCGTTTTGACCATATCGAGAACTTCTCTCATGTCGTCACTCACGTCACCGCATAACCCACGTAAGACGAGTTCGACACCGTTTATCATTATACCAAGTGGTGCTCGAATTTCGTGGCTGAGGTTGGCCAAAAATCCAAGCTTGGTCTGAAGTGCTTCATCAGCCGCCTGACTGATGCGCCTCAAATCTCGCGAATGACGAGAGTTTAAAATCGCAACTCCCGCTTGGATAGCAAGAAGGCGGACAACATCACGGTCCTCTGCGCCAATCGGCCGCCCTCCATCAAAACTCAGCCGTAAAGATCCAAGCGTTTCTCCCGCGAAAATGATGGGCTGAACGAGAGTCTGATCGCTTGCCGGAATGGGATTATCCCCTGCTGCCTCTCCTAACATAGCCTGTGCGCTTGAGTCGGCGGGAGAGCCTATGAGGAGGGCAGCGTGATAACTTCCGGTCTTGAGGGTGTAAAGGGCGACCTCGCATGACTTCGCTTGTGTCATCTCGAACGCCAAACTAACCACCTGCCTCATCGCTCGAGAAAGATCAGGGGCTCCACCCGGGTGACGCTCAACGAGATTAAGCGAAAGGGCATGTTCAGTCCGAATAAGTCGCTTTTCTAAACGACGAGCGCGCTCATCGAATCGTCGTGAGCGCTGGGGGCCAAGAATGAAGCGACGCAGTTGCTTTGCAACCCAGTATCCACTCACAAAACCATCTCACTCAGCACAACAGCCCGAGTATTTTGAAGGCCTTACTCAGCCCAACAAAAACACACCATTTCTCCCTGCATCAGTCTCCTGCCCCGACCTTAAAGAGAGCTCTCACCAGCACGTCGGGGATTATTAAAACGGATTTGTAAAGGGTTATCGGCATTGAGGGTTGGTTTATTGAGACATTATACCAATTATGCCTCCTTGAGCTAAAAGACGGAGCAGGAGCAATCTTAACATGCTGATATTACGCTCCTTATTGCGTATCCTCCTCTACTCATTGAGTGCCCAGACGATCTCCTTGGCCACTGAATTTCGATGATATCCGAGCCGTTCCATCTCGGTCACCAGATCGTAATATTTCTCAGCCCTCGCTTTGTGCGCCTTGTCACCGCTCGTGAGATCTCGCTCGAGCTCACCGTTCTCCGTTCCATACATCTTGGTCAGATCGAGAACCTTCTTCATGGCCTGCTTTTGCGCTAAACGCCCGCTTCGCCTGACATCCTGAAGAACTCCTCCGAGGGCATCGCCAATATGTTCATCAAATTTTTTCCCCGGATTGTCGAGGCTCCACGCCGCGACCTGCCCGAAGATCGATGCCCGTAATCGAGCACGATCGTCGTCCGAATTCGGCTTGCTTGCCTGAAGATGATTATCTTCAAAGTCCCTCATTACCACCTCACTAGCCTTTCCGTCCTTCCGCATCTTTGCCAACCGGTACTCAACAGGTACTTCCTGGTTACCTCCGCTGAGATGTGAGCGAACATGCCACAGATACCTGAGAAGAGCGCCCTCAGCTGCTGTCTCAGGCGTCATGCCCAGGGCTTGAGTAATATCACTCTGCACCCCTCTCTTCGCATACAACTCGACCTCATCGAGAATCTGTCCCGGTTCGGCGATAGGCAGCAGCGAATGAACCCGCCGCTGGATATCCGCATCCGTTACTTTTGCACCTCCTGCTCGCATCTCACGCTCTACCTGGGTAGTAAGCTGACCTCGCATTCGCTTAACATCCTCGTAGTATGGTAATCCCTCTGCAACCATCTCCCGCAATCGCAGACAAACGTCCATCGCGGTTATCGAGTGGTCAGTTTCAAGAATCAGCCGCTGCGCTAATTTCTCGGCTGCCCTCGATGAGAGTCCGACTCCTCCATCATAAAGCCAAAATTTGGTATTACCGACACCCGTGCTGTATTCGTCTGCAAGCAAGGAAGCGTTCTGCTGCAACGCCCTTACTTCATCGATACTCAGTTCGGATTGTTCTTCTTTCATCCGATTTATCTCGACGGCTCCAGCCCGCTCATCAAGAAGTAACGCCTTCGCAACGGGCGTTACTTTTTTGATAACATCCTTAAGCCCATCTTCGGCGTATCCCGAGGCGAATGGATCGGGCGAAAGAAGTCTGGTTCCACAGGCAAAAAGTGCGAGAGTCTCCAGGGAACGAGCACTCGGTCGGCTCCGAGAATCACCCTCGATCGCCAACTCATACAAACGGGCCTCTTCACTGAATCTGGTGATCAATCCGAATGGTACGAACTCCATCCGCTCCCGGAGCTGTTCAAATCCCGATCCCTGCATCTTCTCAACGATATTGTGGTCATTTGTATCAGCACTCACAAACACGAAAGAAGGCACATTACGAAGCATCGTAGGATCCCGCGGGGACAGCACCTGGACCATCCCACTCTCAAGGGTCTCGAGCAGGAAGTTGTACCGTGATATATCGCTTTGCGCTCTATCAAGTTGATTCTGGCGAAACATATCGCTGTAGTGAAGAACGCCCCTATTCGCCCGAAGATAGAGAGCTCCCGTCGAATAAAGATCGGGGAGCTTGTCAAAGGCCTCATCTCGGACCCCCATCTTTGGCGACATGTGAATCGGCTTTATGTCGGCCCGCATGTCAGGATTTGGGTTCAGCGATACGATACCTTCTCCAAGCTTACTCGCGTAGTGCCACCGCTCAACCCGAATATGCTTATCTAAAATCTTTTCCATGTCGCCACGATAGTGGTCCAACAAGGTGTTGAGGATCTTACTAGAGAGAGGATCGAGTCCATCAGCGAGAAAGTAGTCCTTGTTGAAGGCCTCAGAAATTCGGCCTCCACTTCTGAGATTATCAAGTACGAGCTCACGAGGACTCTTCGTATCCTTGATTCCGGCACTTGAGGTCGGAAGAACAAATATTGGGTCTGTATTGTTATCGGCCGGTATCAGCAACTCCCCTTTCTCTCGATCGGAGCGCAGAGCAGCCGACCCATCGATTGCGAAGCCAAAACGCTGGGCCTCGGGCTCAGCGAATCGCCAGACCAATCGATACAGAGCACCCTCCGGGTGATTGCGTGAGAAATCCTCGAGCATTTCATCTCGCATCCTAAAGAATGTGGTCTTTCCACTCCCTGAATGTCCATGAATGCAAACCATCGAGCTCGGACGCGCATCCTTTGCAGCCCGCTCACAGAATCGGAAGTAAGCATCTGTCGGGAGCTCTTGTCCTATAAGTTCACGGCGGTGATCGAGAGACGACGACTGCCATGGAAACCTTCGAACCTCGAAATCCTTAACTATCCTTCCAGCGATCTCCTTCTCCTCAAATCCATAATGCTTGAAGGCATCGACCTGATACTGAGCCGGCGATCGCACCACCCGTTCAGGCTCTTTCCAGAGGAGAGAAAGGTATTCCCGAAACCCCATCTCATGAGAAGTATCCTGCCTCAGCGCCTTTTCATGATGAGCGCACAGCTGTGGAACAAGAGTCGCAAATGCATCGGCGGGATCCAGGGGCTCGAATGTCTCAGCCTGAAAAACTGCGTGACTGACATCGCTGCCCTTAGCTGGGGTGCGGAGAGCATTGAGAGACCCCGGGATTAAGCTACCACCCTCGTCAATTGAATAACCAAAACCTGCTCTCGACGAATTCTCTTTCTGACCAGCGCCATGTGGCTCAACCATACCCTACCCTATTCCCTATCACACGTTACCTACCAAGCCGTCAGCATTGCCGACTGGTCCTCTTTCGCCAAGATATTTTTTTTTCTTTCTGCACTTTTTCTATTGCGCGACGGCTCGCCTTGTTTGTAGCGTCGCTAAAGTTAATCTTTGTGAAGTTGCATGAACGCGTTGCCAGAGCCCATCCCCTCCGATCCCACGTCATCTCCGGTTGAACGAGACAAGACCATCCAGGGAGACTTACACACTCCTCGTCCTCCCTCGCTCGCCGCTCGCCATCCCCTCCTGGGGGCAGGTCGACCCCGGCTACCGGAGGAACTCCGCGAATGCCAACTCCGTATCGAGGAAGCTGCCATCGAACGGGGCTTGAGTTTTGATCCGATCGTTTATGAAATGCTCCAACCGTCCGAGGTGAACGCGATTGCCGCTCGCGACGGATTTCCGATTCGCTATCCTCATTGGCGGTTTGGAATGGAGTATGAGTTTCTCAACAAGAGCTATGAGCACGGCTCTTCGAAGATATATGAACTCGTCATCAACAATAATCCCGTGTTCGCATACCTGATGGACTCCAATCATGGGTATGACCAAGAGTTCGTTATCGCACATGTGACCGGTCACGCTGATTTCTTCAAGAACAATATCTATTTCTCTCAAACGAATCGGCAGGCGGTGGACATGATGGCCTCTCATGCCGTCAGAGTTCAGAGATATATGAATCTCCACGGGCGCGAGACCGTTGAGAAAATGATCGATCGAGCACTTTCTATTGAGGATCTGGTTGATCCCTATCAGCTGCTCATTGCTGCCAAAACACCATCGCCTGCAGGTTCTGAGCAAGTAAACCTCTATGACGGTGGAATGATACCAGGGAAAATTCGAACATCCCGCGACTATCTCGACTCATTCGTGAATCCTCCTGAAATTTTGGAAAAGTTTCGGGCGGATGAGGAAAAAAAAGCGAAAGCAGCAGCCCGAAGATTTCCCGAAAAACCCTCCCGAGACGTGATGCAGTTTCTCATAGAGCACGCACCTCTTGAGGATTGGCAAAGGGACATCCTGAGCATCGTGCGAGCAGAGTCCCTCTACTTCCTCCCCCAACGACAAACAAAGATTCTCAATGAGGGGTGGGCGTCGTATTGGCACTCAGAGTTGATGCGAGCAGTCGTCCTCGATGAGGATAGGGTATTTCCCTTCGCGCACCTCCACAGTGGCGTCACCGCGACAAGCCCTCAGCAGCTCAACCCTTACAAGCTTGGCATCGAACTCCTCCGAGATATCGAGGACCGATGGAACAAGGGGAAGTTCGGACCTGAGTGGGAGTCCTGCACCGATATGGCAGAGCGTAGCCGTTGGGATAAAAAGCTTGGCTTGGGAAGAGAAAAACTCTTCGAGGTAAGGCGATACGAGAATGACCTCTCGTTTATCTCAAACTATCTCACGATGGAGTTCTGTGAGAAGCACGGTCTCTTCACTTTTAGCCAAAACAAGGCCACCGGTGACTACGTCATTCGCTCCCGCGAGTTCAACAAAGTACGCGAAACACTCGTTCGCCAGCTACTCAACGGGGGTCGCCCAATAATAGAGCTCGTTGATGGCAATCTTCATAATCGGGGTGAATTCCGTCTCCAGCATGTATTTGAGAAAGATCCTCTCAGGGAAGATTATGCCGCTCGCGTTCTCGATAATCTGTATCACATCTGGACACGCCCGGTGCACATTGACTCGCAAAAAAACAACGAGCCAATGAGATATACGTTCGATGCCAGAGGGTATCGGAAGGACTCCATCTCGTAGCAGCTGAGCCTATTGCGTTATGAACTATCCCTCATTTTTATCCAACCAGGACCCATCCTCGAATAGCGAGCCTGTTCAGGATCATTCTCTCTCCGGTGGTCGACTCCGCGACCTGCTCACCTCTCACCGGGTACAGTTTGGTATCTCCATCGATGACGACCGCGCCCGCTATCGTGATATTGCCCGAGGTCGAATTCGAAAAGACCTCGGAAAGTTCATCTCGCAGGACGAGATCATAGCGCAAAAGGGAAACGATACTATCAAGATCCCCCTCCCCCGAATCGACAACCCTCACTTTGAGACGCAATCAGGTGATGGTCAGGGAGTTGGTCAAGGAGAGGGACAGCCGGGCGATTCGCTCGGAAAAGGACAGCCGAAGGAGGGTCAAGGAGATCGGGGAGCTGGGTCAGGAACGGGTGATCATGTCCTTGAGGAGGTCACGATCGAGGAACTCGCCGACATGCTCGGAGAGTCTCTTAATCTCCCAAATATTGAGCCCAAGGGAAGTCAAAACATACCAAGCAACAAGGGACGCTATAATACAATCGCCCGTACAGGCCCTCCCGGACTACGCCATCCAGGACGTACCCTCAAACAGGCTCTTAAGCGGTCCATCACTAGCGGAGACTACGACTTTGACAATCCGGTCATTATTCCGGAGCGAGAAGATTTCAGATACAAAGATTTCAACCCCGATCCGAAGCCCCAGTTTAATGCTTGTATCGTCTACGTCATGGATGTATCCGGCTCCATGAATGCTGGACAAAAAGAGATTGCACGTAAGGTAAGTTTCTGGATCGACCTCTGGCTCAAGCGCCAGTACGACAATGTCGAACGAGTCTTTATCATCCATGACGATCAAGCAAAGCAGGTAAACGAGGAGGAGTTCTTCACCACAAGTGCGACCGGCGGAACCAAGATATCTTCGGCATATAAAGAGGTGACATCGGTTATGGAGCGGTATCCCGAGTCAGACTGGAATATGTATATGTTCCAGTTTTCAGATGGCGATAATTTTCCTCCCGCTGATAACGTGACGTGTGTTGATATGTTGAAGAATACCTTAGTGCCCCGTTTCAACCAGATTGCGTATGGTCAAATACCGAGCCAATACGGTGGAACGCACTGGACAGATTCAACGAAAGGCTTTTTTGCCACCCTCGGGGGTAATTTCAAAGATTCAGACAACGTAGTTCTCGCTCCAATCTCCGATGAAACGCGCATCTTAGAGGCTATTCGCCGGTTTTTCTCCGGGGGGCGTTAAATGACTTCGTTCTTCCCTTTTTGGGAGAACATCTGCGAGTTTGTATGAATCGATGGAAAGTGATCAGAGACTGAGCAGCTCCATCGGTTAGAAAAAAAAGAAGTTCTGCTGTTCCCGCTGTTTTTTTATCGAAGTATCCGCCGTACCCGTTGTAACTGCTGTGCCCGCTGTACCCGAGAAGAGCACCGACTCCGCATTGACCAGTCAGGGTCATTGCGAATCTGTTGACAGTCATTGGTAGTTCGCCGTCGCCGCTCTTCAGCACTCCGTCTAGCCTCCTTAACTCGGCTTGATTGCAGGGGTGCATTCATTACCGATCCGGACACTTGGTCGTCTGAATCAGGAAGATTCGGATATTTTTTGGAGATTCATCATGCCACGTCAATCATCATCCGTTCCCTCCTCGTCAGGCCAAGCGGGGGATCCCTTTCTCAATGCCGGCATCTCTCCATCCCCAGCGAATTCTCCCGACTCCGATTTGCCCATAGCGAATCTCATGCAGGCCTCGTTCCGAGGGCAGCAGCGAGACTACCAGAAGCTCGCCTGGCAGGGGTCATTTCACGATTATCTTGATCGCGTTCAGGAGAATCCTCTGATTGCTCGAAACGCTCATCAGCGGATCTACGATATGATCACCGCCGAGGGCTCGACTGAGCGTGTTGAGCATCACACCCGGCTAACCCATTACAATTTTTTCGACGATCCTCGTCACGGCGGTAAAGATGCGGTGTTCGGGATCGACCGCTCCCTCATGGATGTTGTTAAATTCTTCGAATCCGCCGCCGAGGGATATGGGACCGACAAACGTATCCTCCTCCTTCACGGCCCCGTTGGTTCTGCCAAGAGCACCGTCGCTCGCCTTATCAAGCAGGGGCTCGAGGAGTACTCGCGCACCGATGCCGGAGCAATGTACACCTTCGGATTTCGTGATGAGCCAAATGGTCCGATTGAATGGAGTCCGATGCACGAGGAGCCGCTCAATCTCCTCCCCACCGGTGTCCGGCAATCAGTTATCGATCAGCTCAATCAACAGAATCCCGACGAACGACCCCTTATCGTGAAGGGGGGCATGAATCCCTGGTCACGGTTCAAGATGCAGGAATATCTCGAACGGTACGATGGTGACCTCGAGAAGGCCCTGGAACACGTCGTCGTTAAACGGCTCGTACTGTCCGAGCAGGAACGTCGCGGCGTCGGTACCTTCCAGCCCAAGGATGAGAAGAACCAGGATTCAACAGAGCTGACCGGCGATATTAACTATCGAAAAATCGCAACCTATGGAGCAGACTCTGATCCCAGGGCGTTCAATTTTGATGGCGAGTTTATCGTCGCAAATCGGGGTATTTTTGAGTGCGTCGAGATGCTCAAACTCCAGAAGGAGTTTCTCTACGACTTTTTGACCGCATCCCAGGAAGGAAGAATCAAACCAAAGAAGTTCTCACAGATCGACATTGACGTTTGTATTCTTGGCCACACCAATGAGCCAGAGTACCGTCGCTTGATTGATGATAAGTTGATGGAAGCTATCGTCGACCGCATGGTCAGAATAGATATCCCCTATAACACCCGAATTTCGGATGAACTAAAGATTTACGAGCGCGATTTTGAAAAGGCAAAGGCTCGCACTCACTTCGCTCCCCATACCCTTGAGATGGCAGCCCTCTTTTCAGTTCTGTCTCGGTTAGAACCCCCATCGAACGACAAGATCGCCCTTTCAACAAAGGCTAAGCTTTACAACGGTCAGCAGATTCCCGGCTTCAACGAACAGAGCATCGTTGAGCTCCGACAAGCAACCAAGCGAGAGGGACTCGACGGCATCGGACCCCGTTTCGTGCAGGACACCATAAGTGCCGTTCTTGTTGCCTCGAATCGAGAGGATGGTATCAATCCATTTATGGTCCTCAATGCTATTGAGGATCGAATCAAGAAACACCCCCTCTGCAAAACTGATAAGGATAAGCAAAAGTTCGCGGGGATTCTCGGACAGGTTCGTCAGGAGTACGTCGACACCATCAAAACGGAAGTGCAACGTGCTATCGCCGCTGACGAGGGAGCAATTGCTCGTCTCTGTGGGAATTACATCGACAATATTCGGGCATTTACCCAAAAGGAGAAGGTAAAGAATCCAATTACTAATCTTTTGGAGGAGCCCAACGAGCCGTTGATGCGTTCCATAGAAGAAAAGCTTGAACCTCCCGTCTCCGAGGTGCAGAAGCGGGATTTTAGAGCGGAGATAATGAACTACATCGCTGCCCTCTCGCTCGATGGTAAGCGATTTGATTATCAGAAGAGCCCCCGCCTTCAAAAGGCACTCGAGACGAAGCTCTTCGAAGATCAAAAGGACTCGATTAGGCTTTCGCAGATTACTTCATCGACTGTCGATCGAGAAACGCAAGAGAAGATAGACATCGTGCGTACCCGCCTGATTAAGAACTTCGGGTACAATGAACGAAGCGCAACCGATGTGCTTGAGTACGTTGGCAGCATTTTCGCTCGAGGGAAGGGGGCATAAGGCGCAGTACTATATCACCCTCTTGAAAGCGCACCTGTGCGGGCGGGACGTCACCGTGTGGCGTCCTTATCCAACCGGGGCTTCGTGTGCGTTTACATTCGTGTGGGTTTACAACGGATCCCGCGGGCGGCTCGAGGACCTCTCAGGGCCCGCAAAAAAAGCCTCCTTCAACCTTTGCCTTCTCTCTCCTCCCACGAGAAACGGATCGGAGAATGAGGGAATTGAGCCGGGTCTCTCATTACCCGTTCTCTCACCGCCGTCGCAACGCGTTGCCAATCGAATTGCGGGCCTGGGTCAGTTTTTCGACCTGGCGCGATATGTTCGTGCGCGACGACCGCTGTGATCGGATGGCGGGAACAGATACCGCTAAGCAGGGCAGTTAGAGCACTATACTGAGGCTCAAGAAAATCTCCCCCTTCCCCCGAGGTAATCAGCTCGATCCCGATACTAAAATCATTTATCCCTGCCCGCGAATCGTCAGAGAAAGGCATCTGGTCGCGAGGCTCATCACGGGAACGGGAATGCCAGGCACGGAGGGATTCAGACACCAGAGACGTAATGCTCCCATCCCGAGCTATAACATAATGAGCGGAGACCCCATTCTGATCGAGAAGAGAGAGGCAGGCTTCAAGCGAGGTGAGGTCCGAAGGGCAATCTCCTGATGACCCGACAACCGCAGAAGGTGGGGCGTACATTGAGTGGATGACTACGGTGTCGATGATAACACCGTCGGGGCGAAGGTTGGAGTGTGACATGTGTTAGGCGGGTTGGAGTTCTCTTTGCACCCTACCATCCGCACGCGCAACGGTAAGATTGAGTTCCAGGCGATTCGGCCCTAAATCCATCGCTGTCTCTGCCGGTGGCGCAAAGGTAGCAGAAGGGTCCCGTGTCAGCCCCATCGCCAGTTTAACGGCCTGAGTTCCTGGCCGTTGGATGCTCCCCACGAGCTGCGGGGGCTCGGCAGCATGTCTCTTTTGCAAACTGGCCTCGAGAGCAACCTTAAAATCCGGGTTCGGAACAGCCGAAAAATTGAAGGTCCTTGAACCAGTGATGCCTATCTCTGGGATCCTTGATTCTACTTTTGATTCTACTTTAGCCTCTGCCACCGATGCCTTATCGCGATTCCTGTTTTGGTAGAGCTGGTCGGCCGTCTGGCTGGTCACTGAAGCAACAGGTTGATTTTCGCCAATCGAATTCGAGCTAATTACTCTCCCTTTTGCCTGGCTCTCATTCGGCCCATTTCCTAACCTGTCAGCAAATGGCTCGCCCGTCGAAATCTCCCCCGAGGCTTTCCCGCCACCTATTTCACCTTCCCCCGATCTCTCTCTTAATGGTTCAGACGCCCTTGCCACTGGTGGTGCTTGCCATACCCCACCACGAGCTGATAACGCATCCATTTTCACCCCCCCCAGCTGTTCCGCCAGCTCCATTACTCTCGCAATCGTAGCTTGCTGACTATTACCGTTGTTGCCTCGATTCCCTAGATTCTGTACCGCGGCGTTTACCTTCTCTGCTTTCGGCCCCCCTCGGCTATTGAATTCCCTCTGGAAGTGATCTTTCTCTCCCTTTCCCGGCAACGCAACTTCAGTCGCAACTTCCGAAACCGTTAGGTTAGACGTTGGGTTTAGCATATCCTAATCCTCCCACTTTTCATGCTAAGGTTATGCGAGCTTCTCCAACAAAATTATCCTAACTCTGCCCGCCTCAGCGATAATTTCTAAAATTGGGATCGAAGCATTTTCAAAGAATCTTTATCACCCCCCCCAATAAAAAACCCGCAACATTCCCAAACCATTCCCGATACTGATCAGGGCTCCCAATCCGGGAACTCACTCTCTCGGCACCCTCTCCCGGCTGGATGACCACCGCGGTGGAGCTGCCACCAGTATGAACCGGTTCGCTGGGGGGAGCCACCCTCCCTTGGGCGACACGTTTAGGGAATGTAACCGTATGCTTAACAGTATTACCTCAAATATCTCGTCACTTTTCAACTCCCCCCCTGCCTCCTTCTCCCCCACCCCCCCGTCCGTGTTTGCCGGAGGATTGGGTGTAGGGGGGAGTTCGGCCACAACGGGGGTTCTCGCCCCGCAAAACTTGAAATCGGTGACCGGTAGCTCGATACCGATGCAGTCTCCGGCGTGTCAAGGCCCCGGGTCTTCGACCCTGGGATGCCTCCATTCGGTTGTTCAAGTGATTCAGCAGATAGTTCAGATGGTGCAACAGATCGTCACGACGGTGGCAGGAATATTTGGGAGAGGCACAACGAGCGCAACCCCGTCTCAGACGACAGGAGAATCAACTGCGAGCTCGACAAGCGCGGGCGCTTCGACACCCCTTAACTCCAGCAACCCAACCTCGGGAACATCCTCCCCCGGCGCCTCCACCGAATCATCGGACAAACCCTCACTTGACTGGAAAAGCCTCATCGACATCGGCACCACGATACTAAGCTTTATCAATCCGATCGCCGGGGGTATCACCACCATCTTCGGCAAGCTCGGCTCGCTATTTAAGGGTGGCGCAAAGGGGCTGCTTGGTAAGTTAGGGGGTGCAAGCGGGATCTTCAAGAAGGGATTGGCGCTGATCCGGTGATGAGATAGAGGTCTCGTCAACAAAAGCTGCTCTCGACTGGTGAGAACCCGAGGCGGGGGCAGTTGGGAAGGAGGGGAGGTGAAGTTGCGGTCAATGTCTGATGAATGGGTGGGTTTCTATTGGAATTGTGTTGCTTTTTTTTGCCGGTAAGGCATAACCCAATGAGAGCTTTCGGAGCTTCTCTGGGATCTTTGAGGACGGAGACGGAGTAAGGTATGTCATTATTAGAATCAACCCCCGCCCCATCAGTACAAATTGGTCCGCAAGGCAAAGGTCAGTTCGACCAAGACGCTCGCGTGAAAAGTCAGCAACAACTCGGTCAGGTGGTTCAGCGAATAAACAGCGGCGAGTTCTCTCAAATATTCACCCCTGAAATTAAAGAGACGCTCACCGCAAAGCTTCACGGCGGCAAAACATCAGCCCAGGAAGAGGTGGGCTTGGGTAAAGGGATATCTCCCGAGAGAATGAACGAAATGCTCAACGAGTTGAAGAAGCTCGTGGATAAAGGTCTTAGTCCAGAACACATTCAGGCCGCCTTTCTCGCCGGATTCGTTCGGGGAGGACCGGAGCTCCGTCCCGGGGTTCGGGGGGGTGGGGTTGAGGGAGTGCTCTATTTTTTAAAACAGGAGAACAATCAGGCTTATCTCGATTCCCAGAAAGGGTTTGAAGCGTTGAAGGGGCTTCTGGCTGACAATGAACACAAGAGGGCGTTTCTCTTCATTCACAATCAGACAAACTTCATGCAAGGGGTGTTATCGCGGACGCTCGACAACATCTATCAAACGCCGAATGTTCTGGAGACGTGGTTGCTCGAAGTGCGGAGGGAAGAACGAAGATATATCGAGGAAGGGGGAAGGAACCCCTATCCGCGGACGACTGCGATCGACCTCGACGCTGAGGGTATCGACCCTCGCGCGCGTCGAGCAGTGGAGTCAGGTCACGAATTTATGGTGGGGGCGGCTTGCTTTAGACGCTCGTGGTACATTGCAAAAACAATGAACGGAAACAGGGACCATACCCGGGTTCATTCCGATAAAAACTTGCAAGGGCAATCGCTTACCTCGCTCGGCAGAGCTGGTCTGAAACCTGGAGATGTGGTTTATATAAGCCTTCGACCAGGAACTGATCCGAGTTCGACGAATTTAGACAATCTCCCCCATTGGGCAGTGGTCATCGGTATAGATTCTAACGGTGAACCCATAATGAGCGACAACTGGGACAGGGCGATATCACTGAGTAATTGGAATGAAAAATATGGCTCAGCGGGAAGAAAAATCGATGAAATCCTAAGGGCCTAACCATTTGCCCCGGGTGCCGAGATTATTGAAGGCATCCCACCGCCACAACAGTCCCATTCCGTCCCGGACTCCCATCTCTCCGATGGGAGTGCCACGCCCCTGCACCACCCTCCCCTGCTCCCCGCTCGAGCGTACTCCCCGGAGCGATCCGCCACTGCACTATTTTTACCCCCTCTTTCTCGATCATCGCCCGAGCAGTGGCTGCCATTGCAAGCCGAAATCTTCTCTCACCTCCGGCCCCACCATCGCCGCTCCACTCCCCCTGCAACACCGCCTCATCGAACGCCTGCACGACCTCGCATCCGACCTCGTACCGGTTCCCCCTCTCGTCCTCCGCCGCGTGGGGCATCACAAGGACTTCGAGACCTACACCCACTGTCGGACCTGCCAGTGATTCAGCCTCCCCCTCAGCCAGCCAAGCAACCGCCTCGGCAGCCCTCGTTACAATCCCCGCTGCCAATCCGCGCCACCCGGCATGGACGAGCGCCCCCCAGTCGCCCGCTCGGATAATCACCGCCAGACAATCCGCCGTGGTGATCGCGACTGAACCGGAAGCTCGACCGCGGCGAAATATGAAGCCATCCCCCTCAGCGCCTAGTTCATACGGGGGAATGCCGAGGGTTGTCGATTCTTTCTCCGAGAGGGCGATCCCGCGAAGAATAGTGCTGTGAGTCTGCCGGAGCCATCTGACCGGCTCTGCAAACAAACTCACGCCACTCTCTGCCACAGCGGCGATCGAGGCATCACGCGCCAATAGCTGAAAATCAAGAGGTTTACCGAGCATCGCGTGGGGCAGTGCGGCAACGCCATCGTGGACACGAGCCCACGGCTCCCATGAACAGCACGAAAAGGGGGTTGTTTCTGTTCGCCATGTCATGGAGGCACCTGAAAGTAAGAATGATATCGTCATGAATGACGCTTCGTCGGAAGCCGCGCATTTCCCAAACCCACCTACCGAAACGCCTCGACCAGCTCCACCATATCTGCGGGCATTCGAGAGGTAAAGGAGAGTTCTTTCCCGGTGCTTGGGTGCACGAATCCAAGCGTTGCAGCGTGGAGTGCTTGGCGACCACATCGATGAGCGGCGCGGGCGAGTGGTGGAGGAAGCACTTGATCGGAACCATACACGGGATCCCCGATCAAGGGCGCACCACGATGCGCGCAATGGACTCGAATTTGATGAGTCCTCCCGGTTTGGAGCCGAAGCTCGAGCAACATCGCCCAACTGAACCGCTCCATGATGTGATAATGCGTCACCGCAGGACGCCCCTCCTCAGTAACCGCCATCTTCGTCCGATGGGTAGGATGCCGCCCTATCGGTAAATCGATTGTTCCCTCGCGTGCACTGAAAAAAATATTCTTTGCACGTGGGGTCGCGAGCGCAAGCGCGCGGTAGCGTCGGTGCACGGTTCGGTTGGCGAACTGCTGCGCGAGATGCGCATGAGCCGCTGGGGTTCGCGCAACCACGAGAAGCCCCGAGGTATCTTTATCAAGACGGTGAACGATCCCCCCCCGTTCGATTGATAGCCTCCTACTGTGATCCAATCCCGCATCTCGATGGATCAGCGCATTCAGCATCGTCTCATCTTGATTTCCCGCCCCCGGGTGGACCGTGAGACCAGCAGGTTTGTCGATCACAATAAGGGTTTCATCCTCGTAGACGACCGTGAGGGGATGATTGTACGGTGAGAGCGGTTGATTGGTCGCAGAAATCGTCTTGATGGAGATTGTATCTCCGACACGCACCCACCCTCCCGATTTTGTCACCACAACGCCATTGACGGCGACCTCGCCCGAGCGGATCCGATGTGCGATATGCGATCGGGTGATCCCTGGTTCGTGTTCAACGCTCCATCGGGCAAGCACCTTATCGAGCCGAACACATCCTGAAGAAGTGGCCGCTTCGGCATCAATAACCGCTGCGAAAAGTTCTTCAGTGACGGGGACCTCTTTCATCGGGGGGGGCATGGTGTTCAACAACTTTTATCGGTATGGACCCTCAGCATTACATCCGTGTTCGCCAATGCCACGCGACATACCTCACCGGCAACATGGCAATCCTGCTTTATCTGCTCCTTGAGGGCGTCAACGCCCGAGAAGGTTTTCTCATCACGCACACGTTCGAGAAAGTACAACTCAGCACGCTTTCCGTAGAAGTCGATTCCCTCAACGCCGAGGAGGTGGGCTTCGAGGATCGGCGCGTTACCCCCAAAAGTGGGACGGACCCCGACATTTGCAGCTGCGGAATACACGCTTTCGTTTACAGCCACCAGACAGGCATACACTCCAAGCCGCGGTATAACCCGCCCGGCAAGGCTGATATTAATGGTAGGAAATCCTATCAAGCGGCCCCGTTTATCACCGTGCATCACCCGCCCCTGCACACTAAAGGGTCGCCCCAACAGTACAGCAGCATCAGCGACCTGACCCTCAGCGATCTCTTCCCGAATACGGCGCGAACTGACCTTGCCTTCTCTGTGCGAGCCTGCAGGGGCTTCAATACATGAAATTACCTCAGTGGTGCACCCGTACCGCCCTGCGATCTCCTGGAGTTTATCGAGTGTCCCCTCGCGGCCACGACCCAGTGCAGTATCTGGACCAAGAACAAGATGTCGGCACGCGAGCTCTTCTATTATCACCGCACGGAAAAATTCCTCCGCACTCAGAATAGCGACGCCTCGGGAAAAGCGCACCTGCCTGACGGCGGTGATTCCCGATGTAGCAAAAAGGGCGCACCGCTGTCGAAAGGTGGTCAACATCCGCACGTTATTGAGCCGACCAAGCACCATAAGGGGGTGCGGATGAAAGGTGATTACGATGCGGTTCGGAAGATCAAGACGATTGGATGCTAAGCGGACTGCGGACAGAAGGTACTGGTGACCGAGATGTACCCCATCGAAATTACCTATCGTACAACAACTTCCCCTCTCACGATTCGCAGGAAGAAGAGGACGTCCGGTGACGCCACCACGCAAGACTACCGGCATCAGCTCTGGCATCACAGCACACTACCTTGTCGATAGGAAGAACTACAGATTATCCCTCAGATCGACCCTTGGCGGCGCGCGCCTCAGGAGACCGAGGAAAATCTTTCCTTAATTTTGAGCGCGCTGCCTCTGCGGCATCGGTGTCACCAAGACGCTCGAATACATGGGCTTGTCGGAGAAGGGCACTCGGAGCTCGGACGCTTGTCGCAAATCGGGTCACAACTTGATTGTAGGCAAAGAGCGCATTACGGTCATCACGAACTCCGTCGTACGCAACCCCGAGCCAGAAGAACGAGAGTGCTGCTCCATTACCACCTTCCGCAGTGCTTTCAGAAGTGATATCTCCTCCTGAATTATCACCACCCGAGGCGTCAAGAGCCGCCTTCAATACGGGGATCGCTTCGAGAAATTTTCCTTCACGCACGAGGCGCAAACCCTCAATGAGCCGACTCCCTACCGCTGAGGGAAGAACCCGAGCCTCCCCTTCATCTTGCTCGAGAGCTCGCGCTGGAACTCCCACAGGAGGAGGAACTCGGCCCTTGAGCGACGAAAGCTCCCCCTTCAATGATGCGACCTCTCCTCCGATATGCCGCGTATTGACAAATTCAAGCTCCTCCTGTTTCCCCTGCAACGCCCTCACATCCGCATGCAGCTGGGCGAGCTGCGCCCCCTGCTCTGCCTGAAGCGAGCGCATATCGCTAAGCGACGCTCGGAGCCGAGCAACATCCCCCTCGAGCCCCCCCGCACATCCAGTCAAGGTACTGATTGCAATTATTATCGCCGTACCCGCTTTCGCTCTCGAGCTTCCCATCTCCGCTCCGCGAATCTCTTCGACGGATCGACTATCCCTTTGCGCCATGGTTTTTAATTCCTTCCCGTTTCCCCTCTCTTCACTGCCTCGCACCACCACCTTTTTCGGTCCTCACCGAGCCCCTACCGGCCCACACAAAAAAACCTCCGAGGACCGCCGAACGATGATCCCCCTTTTGAGGATTTATCTCGCTCGCAGCTGCCCGGAGGTTTTAAACCGAAGAGGGAGAAACCTCTCTCCCTCCTTGCGGGTGTTTGAACCAATTACTGGCTCACCCGGAAGTGATCACGTCGGTTACGAGTCCAAGCCGCTTCGTTATGAGCGGGATCGACGGGCTGCTCTTCCCCGTAGCTGATCGTCGACATCCGGGTTGCATCAACGCCAAGACCTCGGAGGTAGTTGAAAGCGGCGCGAGCACGATTTTGCCCGAGCACCATGTTGTACTCATTGGTGCCACGCTCATCGCAGTGACCCTCTACCGTAACCTTCGCTGCGGCATTTTCCTTCAACCACGCTGCATTCGCCTCAAGGGTTCCTTTCGCAGATGCATCGAGCTGATACGAATCAAACGCGAAGTAGATATCCTTCAACGGACCATCAGCTTCAGCGACGGGAACCGAGTCTCCCTCAGCCTTTTTGTGAGGCCGGCACGTACATGCCGAAAGAAGAGCCAATGCTGAAAGAAGAACTACCTTTGACCGATACATAGATGCCTCCGAGCTAAACGAGGTGTAACCAAATGGAGAGTTCGAGACCGATCTCGAACTCGGCGTCCGAAAAAACTTCAACATCACAGACAGTATGCAATTCTTCTTCCGCGGAACCCTCATTGGTACCGATTGGGAGCGAGTAACATTCACATTTGTGACGGGAGTTGCTGACCGAAGATGTCGCGGAAGAACCCGTGGAGCTCATCGCAACCCGGAAAAGTTCCCCGAATCGCTGAGTCGCTGTTCGCAGTATATCGCTATTCACCGGAGACTCCTTCCGTAAACAGGAAGAAGCCCCGTCCTCTCTCGATGTCCACAACTGCGGCAAAGTGTACTGCGAAATCGGTTAAATGCCAAGGAGCAAGTTTATGCAAAGCTCTTCACAAGCCCCCAGAAGTCCTCTCCTACCGAGGTACCGCCCCCCAGCTCGGCTCTCCATCACTTCCCCGCCCGAAGCTAATCTGGCGCTGATTGGTTCCCTCGAGGTTCTTAGCCACCCGTATAATCGCGAGGTTATGGTTTGCTCCTCGCTTTCCGAAGGTACTCGCGTAAACCAGGTATCGACCATCCGGGGACCAGTCTGGGTCCTCGTTATCCCCGCCCCCCGTTATCTGGACCGGGTCAGAGCCGTCAGGGTTCGCAATGAACAGCTGAAAGCCTCCATCTGCGCGGCACACGAATGCTATCCTGTCCCCCTTCGGCGACCAGCTTGGAGAGGTGCAATAGCTTGAGTTCGTAAAACTCACCCGCTCAGCTTTCGCCCCATCCCATCCCATCGTGTAGATCTGCGGTCCTCCACCCCGGTCAGAACAGAACGCAATCTTCTGACCATCGGGTGAAAACGAGGGCGACACATCAATCGCCTGATTCGGTCGGGTCAACCGCCGCAGAAGCTGTCCACGAACCGAGTACTCCACGAGATCCGAATCACGGTTCTCAGTCAAAGAAGTCACGATACGGCTTCCATCGGGGGTGAATGTTCCCCCGATCTCAAGCGCCGGTCCGCTTGTAATGGCGGTCGTCCTCCCCCCATCGACATCGAGAATGTAGAGGTTCGGTTGACGGGTTCGATACGAGGTGAAGAGCAGCTGACGTCCTGCCCGATCCCACGCCGGTGACGTCGCAATCCCGCGGTCAGTGGTGAGTTGCCGCAGATTCTCTCCATCAAGATCCATCACGAAGAGATCCTTGAATCGCCCCACCCGTCCTGCAAACGCAACCCGCGATCCGAACGGCCCTGACTCACCGGTTAGCTCTCGCATGATTTCATTCGCAAACTGATGAGCGATCTGACGGATCTGCTTTTCACTCCCGGTGTATTCTTTCGAGAACACCCGGCGTTGGCCGGGCACATCGTGAAGTTCAAGGAGCACCCGAAACCCCGAGCCTGTCTCTGACACGACTCCTCGCACTAACCACTGCGCCCGAATAATCGCCCAGTCTTCGTAGGCCTTCCCATCAGGCCCGAGACATTTGCCGGGAGTTTCGACGTACGCATTCGGATTGAGTACCGAAAAATATCCGGAGAGGTCAAGATCGCGAGCTATCACCGCCGGAATCTGCTGCGGAGCTGCTGACTCTCCCGATTGAAGACAAAGTTGCGGAAGCGCAATAGGAAAAGTACGGCCTGGATCGGAGATCACGATCGTCGTCTGCGCCTGCGTTGACGCGGGCACGAGAGCGGCAAAAACACCAATCATCATCGCGATCGCCGATCGTGGAACCACCTGACCCATCGGGATGATCCTCCACCCCCGAAAACACTGGCCGATGCGAATACAACCGAGCATTCTCATGCTCTCTCTCCGTCTCTGATCGCGCTGCCTCATCCCTGCTCCTCGATCCTTGCTTTGCTGTCACCGACTATTCGCCCCTTCTCTCCACTCTCATGGTTTCTCACCCATCTCGAGCGTCGAAGATGACCCGAACTTTTTGGAAGTCACGATACACCGACGCAGGTGGCGGGGGAAGAGGACTAGCAGCAACGATCGCGCGATAAACCGAATCATCGTAGTCATCATTACCCGATCCTCGAATGATTCTTTGATCCCCAATAGTACCGTCTCGCTCTATCTGAAGTTCAACCTCAACAATGAGCACTGAACGCCTATCGAACCACCGCCACTCCCGCTTCACCGCATCTTTGACTGTCTGTAAATAGGCGAAAAATTCCGGAGGTTTTACCTCACCACCACCGAACCCCTGACCCCCGAGACGAGCGGCACCAAAACCCGCCCCCCGCGCCTGACTCGAATCCCCCAGGTAACGCTGCATAGCATTCTTGTATGCTGCATCAACATTGACCGGTTTTTTGGTCGGCTTTGGCGTTGGTCTCTCCGTCGGTTGTGGCAGGGGAGTTGGTTGCACCGGTGCCGGGGTAGGTACAAGGGTGGGCACAGCTGGTGGCGCTTCCGTTGGTTGCACGGTGGGAGGGACTGGCGTTGGTTCGAGGGTGGGAACTGCACTTGGTTCAACCGTCGGAGGGGGGTTGGGAGCCTCGGTTGGCTCAATCACCGGTAACTCAGTCGGAGACACAACGGCTGCAGGCATCGTCGGTGCTACCTCCGCAGGTTGCGCCGTTAGCGCTGGTGCGATGGTCACCTCGGGCGGTTCCATGGGCTGCACCACCGGTACTGATGTCGGCTGTGGCTGAGGAGCCGGGGTAGGCGCATCCTGCCCTCCCGCGGCCTTCGAAGGGCTCACTTTCGTGTTGACCTTATCGCGGTCCTTATCTCGCGCAACCTGCGCACGCCCACCCAGGCTGCGGCCGGCCTCTATCGTCACTGAATAGGCAGGAACCTCTCGAGCAAACGAATCCTCAAACAATCGAGCACCGATGACAATGGCAACCACCGCAACGTGTCCCATCACCGATACGGCAAAGCCAAAGGATCGATACTCAGGGGGAGGAGTTGGATTCATCACCGGTGCCGAGTTTTTGAGGAAGTGATGCCTAGTCAGCCTCGGGAGGCTGCGAAACCAACCCTATCTCAGTAACCCCCGCTTCGTGCAGCCGACCCATGACCGCCATGATCTGCCCATACGCCAAGGAGGAGTCTGCTTTTATGAATATTTTTCTCTCTCCCTCGGCTCGCGCCGCTATGACGGCCGCAACTTTGGTGCCTACCTCCTCGGCAGGAATCTTTGAATCCTTCGTCAAGAAAACATCACCCGCCTTATCTATCGATAGCACAAGCGGATCTTCTTTTCCCTTCATAGCACCAGAAGAAGCCTTTGGGAGATCCACGTCGACGCCCTGCTGCATCATCGGGGCGGTTATCATGAAGATAATCAGCAAGACGAGCATCACATCGACGAGCGGAGTGACGTTAATCGCAGCAATCGGCTCGTCAGAATCGTATGAGGATGAAAGGGCCATGACAGGTGTTACGAGGCTACTGGACGAAAATACAAGAGCAAGAAGATAAAGACTGCGGACGGATTGTAAATCCCATCGAGAGAACAATATCCGACGCGAGCTACCGATTCGAACTTCGGTGCGCCAATCCGAGGAAATCCTCCCCGAAAGCATGCATTCCTTGTCGTATCTGACGAAGCACAACGGCGAAGTAATTATAAGCAATCGCGGCTGGAATGGCGGCTGCCAGTCCGACCGCAGTCGCAACCAAAGCCTCAGAGATCCCGGGCGCGACCGCCTGAATTGTGGTTGATTTTACCTGACTGAGCCCCTGAAAAGCAGTCATGATCCCCCATACCGTTCCGAAAAGCCCTATAAACGGGGCGGAGGATGCTACCGTAGCCAAGAACGTAATACCCTTTTCGAGCCGATGGGTCTCTCCAAATTCAACCCGCCGCAACACCGCCGCAACCGCACCAGTATCAGAACCAGCCCCCTCACCGCGTTCCTGCGCCCCTCGGAGCAACTCTCGGTAGCCCGAGCGAAACATCCGAACAAATGGGCTCTTTTCAAATCGGATCGTCGCATCATCGATACGTTGCAGACTTGAGGCGTCGCAGAACACCGAGAAGAAACCTTCATTATCACGACGAACTCGCCGGAATTCGAGCCATTTAGCTATCATAATAGCCCAGCTGATGATTGACATGCCGAGCAAGATAAGAAGCACACATTGGCCGATGACGCTGCCACCGAGAATACTACTCAGAATCGAGTCGTCGTGCACTGAGACCACTCCTGATGGCATTACGGGGGCAGGGACGGTGTCTACGGGGACAGATGGCGTCGTCACGGAAAGAACTCCTTGATAAATCCCCTCCACCAGCGGAGAGGGACCGAATTGCGCAGAAGTATCGCACACCCCTGTATCCGAGCGGAAGGGCCAGGGGGGAGTAAAGTTTCCGATTGACACCTCGAGAACTGGGCTCCTAGTATCCCGGAAGAGCGAATCTGGCGGCCTTTGGAGACACACGTTTTGGCATCTCATCGAGTCGAGGGCCAACAATGCGAAGAACGCCCGGATGAACACGGGAGCATCATCATGGTCGATTCCACCCCCCCCTCCTCTACCGAACCCCTTCCGATGGCTCATGTCGAACCTGCCCTCGGAACTCTGCCCGAGAAACTGGTTCTCGATATTCGCGACAACGATGTGCACCACAACGGCCCCTGCGGAGTGCTACAAGAGCACCTTCGCTACACCGATGAGGAGCATGAAACGTGGCACATGCTCTTTACCCGCCAGTGGGAGAATCTTCAGGCAATAGCCTATACCCCATGGTTGGATGCCATCCGGGACATGGGGCTCAATCCCCATCGATGCCCATCATTCGCCGATCTCAGTCTTCGATTACAACCTCAAACCGGGTGGACCGTCGTGGGGGTGGAGGGATTTCTCCACGGACGGGATTACTTTTGGTACCTCGCTAACAGATTATTCCCCGCCGTCCCGCGACTCCGTCCTCGGGCACAGCTCGAATTTATTGTCGAACCTGATCTGTTCCACGATGCCTTTGGTCACGTCCCGATGCACGCTAACAACCTCTTTGCGACCTTTGTTGAGCTGTACGGCAAGGTAGCTCTCCACCTTTTTGACGTGCCAGAACGTGCAACCGAGATGGGACGGCTCTACTGGTTTACCGTTGAATATGGACTCATTTCGGAGGAGGGCGTCACGAAAGTGTGCGGCAGCGGACACCTCTCAGGAATTAAAGAGAGCAGGTATTCCCTTACTAACAATGTCAAGAAACTTCCCTTCGATATCAACGCAATAGTAAGGCAGGATTATAATCCTCACATACTGCAGGAGACTCTCTTTGTTATGGATTCATATCAGCAGCTCGTTGACGCCATGCGGCTCAAGGCTGCCGAATATGGGGTTGAGGTCGAGTGAGGGTGGTGGATCAGCTCCCCTCTTCGTTAATCCATCACATTATGTTTACCTTGAAGACACTTGGCTTGTTCGTCCTAATCCAAGCGAGTACCTCTTGCCAATCCTTCGTATTGGTCAGTCCCACACACCCCTCGGTTCCATCCTCTTGGGCCTTTCCGAAACTCGGGTCGAGGTGAATACCAAGAGCTGACCTGCGGCTTTGTCTCCCTCCATGTCCTTGCTCAAGTTGCGACAAATCAGTCGGAATAAACCAACGCTTTCCATCGGACGATTTTCCAATTTCTGGGTTGGTTCCCTCGACAGGCACTCCCACGCTGTATTCCCCGTCAGGTAGCGGAGCTTGAGTGCCACTCGTCAAACGATCGCTATTTTGAGTAGTTCTTCTTCCTGAAACCGTATCGTATTGCCTAAAAAGACGTCCATTATCAAACAACTGAAGCGAATAAATAGGATTTCCCAATTCGTTCTTACGTCCCGTGGGGACAAGCATCATTGACGACCCCGACTGACGAGGAGCAACTGGAGCTGGCGGTGTTGGTGAACTTTGCGATGACCTTAACTGTTGGCAGATTAAGCTCTGGGTCTGTCCGACCCGAGCCATTCTCGCCCTTTCGTCCGTCGCGGCTCGATCTGGATCAAGGCCATCGTGGAAGGCCGATATAACATATTTTTTACCGCCCACATCTACAACGGCGACATCTGCCATGAGCCAACTCACTACGCCACATTTGCCCCCCACTCTTCCCGATGTTCCGAAGATATTCTCAGATGATTTGAGGCTACTTTGAGCAATCCGTGCAACCGCGTCAGTGGCAGAAAATATTTTCTGCATCGACCTTCCGACCTCAATTGCCGAGGTTTGATTTTTTTTGCTCAATGCATGCGTATACCCATCTGGCATGGAAAGATACCGATTGAACTCGGTGCTTTGGTACCCCATTTTGCGGAATTTCTCGTTTATCGCAGCACCTGGCCCTCCAAGACGCTCGACAAGAATATTCGTCGCGGTGTTGTCCGAGTCTTTCAACATTCGCTCCAGTGCCACCTGGACGGTTACCCTCTCGTTAATCGTGCCATCCGTCTCGGATTTTGTTCTCGATGACACCGTTAGCGTATCAGACAATTTCAGCCTTCCCTCTACAATTTCCCTCCGAACTGCCTCGGCAACCATGAGTTTGATGGTTGAGGCTGGGCCCTGGATTGTCTCCCGTCCGTTTCGTTCTGAAATTACTCTTCCAGACATATCCATAACGGCAACATTTGTCGCACCTGTTTGCCTCATTATTGCGGCCAGGTCTAGGGGCGACGGTCGGCCCTCCGTAGTCGCCTCACGCCCTCCCTGGGATTGAGCTGGTGAAGATGGGGTCTGACTTCGTGGCTGACTTCTTTCTATCTCCTGCTTTGCTTTGTCGAAGAGCCCCTTGAGCGCTGCCCCTTGTCCCCGATCAACTAAATCGCCGAGCTTTACCCCTGTTTCAGCCTTTTCACCCGTTTTTTTATCTCCCTCCGTCTTCTCAATCCACCTGTCCCCTACCGCATCACTGACATCCCCACTCTTCGGGTCGAAGCGAAACACCACCGTTTCCCTTTTTCCGCCCACATCGCGAGACACCACACCGATGAGCTGAACAACCTCACCTTTATCATTTTTATGTTGAAGGAGAGCGACCTGCTCCCCGGCCTTTTCCTCAACAAGAGTCGTCCTTTCCGAATAAGCCCCGAACTTAACAATCGGAGCCCCATCCTTCATGAAGAGGTTTATCGTTCGTGGGGCGGATTCGGGACGAGTGGTAACGGATGGCGACGCAGGGGGGGTCGGTAAAGCAGGGGGTAAGGGAACCGCGGATGGAGATGGGGTTGCTGATCCCGACGGGGATGGCCCTACTGGACTATTTTCTGACATCGCGCCTCCAAATACCTTCTCGTCTACCCACCAGCCACAACCCAAGAACTCCCCCAGGCGTCCGCACGCTGTTCCATCGAGAGAGCTCCGCCCCCTTGGGAATGAACCTTGGCTACCCTCCTTCCCCTGACTTCTAACGGGAATACCTTTTTTGTGATTCTTTTTTAAGGTTCACCACGATTGAGATATGCATAAAAAGCCTGAGGATGTAGCTTTTCGCGGACCTCCTGGTGCAAGATATTGGGAGTGTCAATCGTTATGGGCGACTGAATTTGCCTTGCCGAGGCAACAGTGCGCGAGCTGTCATGTAGTTTATGCCAACGACTCCGACCTTCCAATCGCTACCGTCACAATCGCCCTCCTTTTCACCGGACGGGGTCTTCACTGAACACGAGAGAAAAAGAATCATCTGGATAGTACGACATCCTGAGCTGTATCAAGCGATCTCAGATCTCTACGGTAAGCCCCGAGAACAGAGTGAACAGTCATCCCTCATCAGATTTGATGTTAAGATTGCCTCTCTCAACCTCGCTGCGGTAACGATGGATCGCAGAACAGGGTCAATTTCGGTTGAATCATCCTTTTTGAAAATCGCTCCCAATACCTCTCTCGAAAAGCTCACTTCCGACCAGAAAGAACAGGTCGAGCGCCAACTAATACGACTAGAGCAGAAACTCCTCCTCCTCGATCAAAGACGATCGGCTCGATCCTCCTCTCGGTAGCTGATGGCGAACCTCGTCGTAATCAATTCTTACGTTTCGATGAGTCGTTGAGGCACGGGGTTCTCGCGAGATCCCTCCTGTGAGAATTATCGGCGGTGATAGTGCCCAAAAAATCTTCTTGTGCCGTTCCTGGCTCTATAGATATCCTGCGGGCACTCCAATTTTCTCGACGGGTAGCCTTTTTTGAATACGACCGCCTCCTTCATTGCAGCCTGCGCCAAGCTTGAACAAGCATTCGCCGTCTTATCACCCGAGATGGAGCTTTCGGTGTTCGATCGAAGCACTAATACGCATGGTTTCGTAGTCGTCTTTAATGCCGTCGGAGACCCTGCCCACGAAATTCCTCCAATGGGCAAGGGTGGAACCCGGATAGCCCCTCTTGTAACTCTTGATGAGATCCGAATGCTTGCGCGGACAATGGCGCTGAAAAATGCCGCTGCCGGGCTTCCCCTCGGCGGCGCGAAATCGGGTCTCGCTGCCGATCCAGACGCTGCTGGATTTGAGCGCATATATCGACATTTTGTAAGAAGCATCAAACCCGTACTCGTTGAAAACGGGGGAATCTTCGGAGGCTTCGGATTTGATATCGGAGCGCGTCCCGATCATCCCACATGGGCCTGTGATGAACTACAGAGCTATCGGTGTTTTACCGGAAAACCGATTGCACTTGGAGGAACGGATTACGATGTTGAGGGTATTGCGGGGCTCGGGGTTGCAACAGCAGCCAAGACCCTTATTTCATTAAAAGGGGAGGACCTGCGACTTCTCTCTTACGCCGTACAAGGTCTGGGGGCAATGGGGGCTGGGGTTATTAGATATTTCCACGATAGTGGTGCTCGACTTGGAGTCATATCCGATCCAAGAATTGGGGGTACCCATTACTTAGACCCCAGTCGATTTACCGACCCCTCGTATGTTTCACGATCAGGATCTATCGAAAGCGACCTGGTCGCTGCGATCGCCTCACAACAATTCGAGCAGACAAATCGCATCCTCCAGACGATCGGTTCAGAACCTCACCCTCTTGACAACATCATTACCTGTCAGACAGATATTCTTTTTCCCTGTGCTGTTCATGGGGTAATCAACGAAATGAATGCGGCCCAGATCCGAGCCCGATACATCGTCGAAGGGGCAAATAATCCCTCAACCGATATCGCACGGTCCCTTGTTCATGATCGCGGCATAACAGTAATTCCCGATTTCATAGCGAACGCAGGGGGAATTATTGCGGCGTATGTCGAGCTCACCATGCATATTTCACCCGAAGAAAACCTGCGCACCCGCGCCAAAGTAATCCGAGCGAAAGAGCTCACCACACAAAAAATCTCAACTAACGTCCATCGGCTTATTGAGCTGTGCGATAGGTATGGCGTCGAGCCGGTCATAGCCGGCAGGTATATGGCACTCAATCGATTGGTGGAGGGGATTCAATTCTAAATTGTCGCCCATAAGTGGGCACTTAATCATCAAATTCACGACAATTCCGTTTGTGCTTGCAAACGAGACCTCCCCCAGAAAAGCCACGAAGTCCAGGCGCTCTTCATGTTAGCAAACCGTCCTCCGGGCCCGAGGAGAGTAGGATAACGATGTGGGAGGAAATTATTGTGTGGGTATGAAAAAGGAAGCCCCGCGTCACCGATAGGTGAAGCGGGGCAGAGTTCTGGCGGCGTCCTACTTTCCCGG
>JBIIHQ010000017.1:0-28693 GCA_044235645.1 Bdellovibrionota bacterium
ACGGCCATTTCCGAGGGAGATACAGTTAAAAGAACGGGGAATATCGCCGAAGTACCAGTAGGAGATGCGCTTATTGGACGGGTCGTAGATGCCCTGGGTAACCCGATTGATGGACTTGGGCCGATCGCCACCACTTTACGGGGCAAGCTTGAATTTAAAGCTCCCGGGATTGTGAGGCGAAAATCCGTCCATGAGCCCATGCAAACGGGGATAAAAGCTATCGATGCGATGACTCCAGTTGGCAGAGGGCAACGCGAGCTCATTATTGGAGACAAAAAAACGGGGAAAACGGCAGTCGCGATAGACACAATCATCAACCAAAAAGGGAACGGGGTGATTTGTATCTATGTAGCGATCGGTCAGAAGAGGTCGTCAGTCGCACAGGTTGTTGAGAAACTGAAAGAGCATGGTGCGATGGATCATACCATTGTTGTAGCGGCAACCGCTTCGGAGCCACCACCCCTTTCATTTATTGCTCCATTTGCCGGTTGCGCCATGGGGGAATACTTCATGAATACGGGGCGTCATGCGCTCATCGTCTACGATGATCTCTCAAAGCATGCCGTTTCATGGAGAACCGTTTCGCTTCTTCTTCGTCGGCCCCCCGGACGAGAAGCTTACCCCGGGGATGTGTTCTACCTCCATAGCCGATTACTTGAGCGTGCGGCCAAGCTGAGTGATTCAGCAGGGGCTGGCTCCTTAACCGCATTGCCAATTATCGAAACTCTCGAAGGGGACGTTTCCGCATACGTGCCTACAAATGTGATTTCGATCACAGATGGCCAGATTTACCTGGAGTCATCGCTCTTTCATGCCGGCATTCGTCCAGCCGTCAACGTGGGTCTCTCTGTGTCTCGGGTGGGTGGAGCAGCTCAAATCAAAGCGATGAAGAAGGTTGCGGGAACGCTCCGACTTGACCTCGCGCAATATCGAGAGAAGCAAGCATTCGCCCAGTTCGGCTCGGACCTTGATGCAGCGACAAAGGCCCAGCTCGATCGTGGGGAGCGGCTTGTTGAGATATTGAAGCAAGATCAGTATCGGCCGATGCCTGTTGAATTGCAGGTCGTCTCAATCTTTGTCGCCAATAGCGGGGCGATTGACAAAGTTCCTCTGTCGAAGATCAGAGATTTTGAGGCCTCTTTTCACAGCTCTCTGAAGGTCAGGCACCCAAACGTTCTCGAGGAAATACGGACAAAGCTAGAGATGTCGGGAACTACTCAGGAGCAGTTGCTCTCGTTTGCTCGGGAGTTTGCACACTCGTTTATTAGTCGATAGGTTTTGGCAACAGACCATGACCGGCGTGGAGTAAGCAGATTGTCACGCCAGCGACTTCAATCAGGCAGGATGGAAATTTCTTATGGCGGGACTGAAAGAGCTGCGCAGCCGTCTGAAATCGGTTCGGAACACAAAGAAGATAACCTATGCAATGAAGCTTGTGTCAGCGGCTAAGTTGCGAAAGGCCCAGGAAGCGACTTCTCGCTCTCGAGAGTATACAGAGCTATTGAGGCACCTTGCGGCCCGTCTGCAGGAATCCATGGCCGCGGCTTCAGAGGGGCAAGATACGACCCATCCACTCATGCAGGAACGGACGGTTCGGCGCGCATGCGTGCTTGTTATCGGAGGTTCCCGGGGGTTGGCCGGAGGTTACAATGCAAATCTCGTCCGGAAGGTTGAAAGTACGATACTCGACCTGCGGTCTGGCGATCCAGGGGCGGACATGGAGCTTGTTGCGTTTGGGCGGAAGGCGGTCGAAGGGTTGCGGCGGATGAACAGAGCTCCACAGTTCGCCTTTGACCAGCTTCCCGAGGACCCAAATCAGTGGGAACTTGGGTCGGTGCTTTCGAGGATAGAGGCCGATTTTCGAGAGGGACGTATTGATGCGGTTTATCTGGTGTACACCAAGTTTCGTTCTGCTTTATCGAGCTCTCCAGTTACCGAGCAGCTTCTGCCGATGAAGCCTGCGATGCTACGTCCCGATCGCCCTGGAGGGTCGCCGGACCGGTTTCGCAAACTTGTTTTCGAACCTAGCCCACAACAGGTCTTTAGCGCTATTGTGCCTCGGGTTTTTCGCTCTCTCGTTTTGCAAGGTGCGCTTGATTCGAAGGCAAGTGAACATGGAAGCCGCATGGCGGCGATGGATGCAGCTACAAAAAATGCGGGGGAACTTATCAAGGGGCTGCAGCTGAAGTACAACAAGTTGAGGCAGTCGGGGATAACCTCCGAACTTCTCGATATTATTGGTGGATCCGAGGCTCTCGGGTAAAGAGTGGCGTTAATGCAGGAGTAGAGTGATATGAACTCGGCGAGAACAGGTAGAATATCCCAAATCTTGGGGGCCGTTATTGATGTGGAATTTCCCCGTGATCAGGGGCTTCCTAAAATTTATGATGCCCTTCTAGCTACCAATCCGTCTATTGATGAAAATGAACACAACCTTACTCTTGAGGTGGCTCAGCATCTCGGCGATGGAGTTGTTCGTTGTATTGCAATGGATTCAACAGAGGGAATGACTCGCGGGCAAGAGGTTCTCGACACAGGCAACCCTATCATGGTGCCGGTGGGTCAGAAGGCGCTCGGTCGTATTTTGGATGTCATCGGTCGGCCAGTAGATGAGGGAGGTCCCGTCGAGACGGAGCACCGGTGGCCGATACATAGACCAACTCCTCGGTTTGATGAGCAGGCTACTTCAAAGGTGATGCTCGAGACAGGAATTAAAGTGGTCGATCTTCTTGCGCCTTATGTGAAGGGTGGGAAAATTGGACTATTTGGTGGGGCGGGAGTGGGAAAGACCGTTATCATCATGGAGCTGATAAATAATATCGCGAAAGCCCACGGAGGATATTCGGTATTCGGGGGAGTGGGGGAGCGAACTCGAGAGGGGAATGACCTTTGGCACGAAATGAAGGACTCGGGAGTAATCGATAAGGCGTGCCTGGTTTACGGCCAGATGAACGAGCCGCCAGGAGCACGATTCAGGGTTGGTCTCACAGCTCTCACCGCAGCGGAGTATTTTCGTGATCAGGAAGGGCGGGATGTACTTCTCTTCGTGGATAACATCTTCCGATTCCTTCAAGCTGGCTCGGAGGTGTCATCACTACTCGGAAGAATGCCCAGTGCCGTTGGTTATCAGCCAACGCTTGCCACGGACATGGGTCAACTTCAGGAGCGTATCACCTCCACGACGCGGGGTTCCATTACCTCAGTTCAGGCGGTGTACGTACCAGCGGATGACTATACCGATCCGGCACCCGCTACGACCTTCGCGCACCTCGATGCGACAACTGAGCTTAGCAGGGCGATAGCTGAAAAGGGGATTTATCCCGCGGTTGATCCGCTAACGTCAACTTCGACGATTCTGGACCCGGCGATTGTGGGAGACGAGCACTATCGTGTTGCTCGGAAGGTTCAGCAGACCTTGCAGAGATATAAAGAGCTACAGGATATAATTGCGATCCTCGGTATGGATGAGCTCTCCGAGGAGGACAAAATGACAGTTGCGAGGGCGCGTAAGATTGAGCGGTTCCTATCGCAGCCCTTCCACGTTGCCGAGACTTTCACCGGAACGCCCGGAGTATATGTCGAGGTGGCCGAAACTATTCGTGGGTTTGGCGCACTAGTTGACGGTACGGTCGACCACTTGCCGGAGCAGGCTTTCTACATGGTGGGCACTCTTGAGGATGCCCAAGAGAAGGCTGAACGACTCGCCAGGGAATTTGGTAAAGCCGCCTAACCCCGCCTTGTCGAGGCTTTGTTTGGGGGTAACACTCTCCTGAGATTTTCCGTGTTACCCCGCTCTCCGAGAGTTCCTCATGATACTATCATTTTCACTTGTCACGCCCGCAGGAGTTGCCGCGCAGGAGGACGTATTAACAGTCACGGCATCTACCCCTTCGGGTCAGATTCAGGTCCTGCCGGGCCACTGTGGCTACGTGGGGCTCTTGAATGAGGGCGACCTCCAGGTTGTGACTTCAGCTAATGGAAAGACCAAAACATTTTCCATCTCCGAAGGGAGTATCGAATGTCAGGATGGTAAGGTTGTCATCTTAACTGATTGGGTTCGAGGCCTCTCGTGATATCTTCCGAGAGGGATTGCCATAAACCTAAGACCGGTCCTGAGCAGAGAACCATAGGTCTGTTCCCCTTCCCGGTCCCGTCAGCACCGATAGCGTAAGTTCTTGAGGGACCTCTCACGCCCCCGCTTTATTCCTCGAAATCAAAACGGAGGACCTTCTTCACGGAATGTGTTTAGAAGGTTCGACAGGAAACCTTTTCGCCCACGAACTCGATAGAAAGAGAGATTGGGTTCTGTGCTGGCTGGCTTTAGTCGGTCGGTGGGGGATTGGGTGACCGTTAGAGGTATTATGGACACAGAGGGGAGTAGTTCTGACAAATTCCATTCGCCAGATTGGCCCTCTGATAAGGAACAATCCCAGAGGACACTATTACCGCTTCATTCAAGTGAACGGGCTCGTCGACTTGTCCCCCTTGAGATCGCCATCCGGTATCAATTCCTTCCCATGAGTATTCTTTCGTCGCGGCGGGGGCGTCAAATTACTATCGCCGGGGATAGCGTGCGTCTGCACAAGGTCTGGAGGGAGATAGAGTTTATTATCGGAGAGCAGATTCAAGTAATTCCCTACAGGGGAACTAATCTGCAGCGAGATATTGAGCTGGCTTACCACGGAAGTGAATCTCGACTTCTTGCCGCCGCAGGTAAAGCGGGTTCCGAGGTTCGGGAGGGGAAATTCACGGTGTCAGTTGAGGGATGGCATCCTCGTCTCAGGGATTTTAGCGATAGCAGCATTTCGGAGTTTGTAGCCTCTCTGGTTGAATTTGCGATAGCTCGATGTGCGAGCGACCTCCACCTGACCCCTTCACGAGATAAAATCATCCTCGGTCTGCGCATCGGCAAAGAGATGCACGTATTAACCGACTCGTTGTGCGAACGGGTGGTCTTCGATCGCGTTGTAGCCCGACTAAAGATACTTGCTGGGTTAGATCCTAGCCGCAAACTTACGCCTCTTGATGGTGGATTCCCCGTCGATCAAGGGGTTGACCCAGTTTTGATTCGCTTCAGCTCGTTACCTACTATTTTTGGTGAGCGGGTTGTTCTCCGGATCGGTAGATCTGCGCGAAACGATTCGCTTGACTCCCTCGGGCTCGATGGTGAGACAAGACAGATCGTTGAAGAGCTTATCGTGAAGGGAAGTGGTCTTTCTCTTTTGGTCGGGCCGACGGGAAGTGGTAAAACAACCACCCTGTACAGTATACTGCGGCGGTTGGTAGATGTAGGCCGAGTTGTCATATCCATAGAGGATCCGGTCGAGCAGTGGATAGAGGGGGTAAGTCAAGCGAGTCTCAACGAGGCTGCCGGGTTGACCTTTGGGGTCGCAGCGAGGGCAGTTCTTCGCCAGGGACCGGATACGCTGGTAATAGGTGAAATCCGAGACTCTGAAAGTGCCCAGACGGCGGTGAAGGCCGCCTTTAGTGGTCATCTGGTTCTCTCGACTATTCATGCGAGATGCGTGTTTGAGGCTATCGAGCGGCTTGCCGCATTGGTTCCATGTCGGTTGAGTGAGCTTTCAGGGATATCTGCAATTGTGGCGCAGCGGCTCGTTCAAGCTGAGGGAGTCAATATGGAATCTCAATCTCCTCTCCATCTGGCAACTCAAACGCTCGTAATTTCTCCCGAGCTGCAGCAATTGCTAAAGAGGAGAGGGCTCAGCCGAGGAGAGTTTTATCAGAGGATGGACGGTAGTTCCTTCCTTCCTTTTGCGTCCTATGGAAAGCGCATGTTCGAGGCAGGAATAATTGGAGTCGATCAATATCAGACGCTAGCTCAGCTCGATCGGTGAGGAAAAAGAGGCAAAGGATGTCGGTTTATGCAGGATTCATTAGGTCTAACAGAGTCGCCCCGATTAAGGCCCAACGTGGCGTTGCTAATTCTTAATCGGAAGAGAGAACTCTTTCTGGGTGAACGTCTCGATGAACCAGGCCATTGGCAATTTCCCCAAGGCGGAGTTGATCAAGGGAGCTCGCTCGATGAGAATGCTTTGCGGGAGCTCAAGGAGGAGACAGGAATTGATCCGACTTCTTGTCGACTGGTTGGCTATCTCTCGATTGTAAATCAATATCTCTGGTCGGAGGATCGAAAGCGGGGTCTGTGTGATGCCGAATTACGACCTTACGTAGGTCAATCTCAAAAATTCTGTGTCATCCTATTTCAAGGTGAGGACTCGGAGATCAGGCTCGATCGTCACCTCCCCATCGAGTTCCAACAATGGCGGTGGTGTCCTCGCGATGAGGTCATATCGCTTACTTCGATTGTTCGTCGCTCGGGCTATGAACGAGCGCTCGAAGAGTTGGAGCTGCGAATTCATGAATGGGGACTGTGAGCAGAGCATAACTGCCCTGCGTGTGCCTCAAACTCTCGAAAAGTCTGAAATTTGTATCATAGAATGGACAGCCCCAGTGACCAACTTCTCCCCCCTCTCAAAACAGTTCATTCTGCGCCCTCAGGAATGTGACTCTGCGAAGTCTATAAGGGAGCTATATGAACTAGACCCGGTTATCGCAAGGGTTCTCGCTGCGCGTGGATTTACCCCCGGGATGTCTCTCGAGCAGTTTCTTCAGCCGTCCCTTCGCGACGGACTCCCCCACCCATCTGGCCTAAAAAATATTAAGCGCGCGGTTGAACTGTTGGGGGATGCCGTCTCGGCGGGTTCGCGTGTTGCGGTCTGTTCGGATTTCGATGTTGATGGACTCACAAGCGCTGCGCAGCTTGTTGATTTTCTCACTCAGATTGGCGCAAGCGCGGGTGCCTACGTCCCTGATCGTCTCGAGGATGGATACGGCCTTAGTTCTTCCCTCATTGAGCGAGCCCATCAGGATGGAGCAGGTCTTCTTATCGCCGTTGATTTTGGGACCAAAAATGGGGTTCAGCTTGAGCTGGCCCGCTCCCTTGGAATAAAAACAATAGTAATAGATCACCACGATATCTCGGGGGTGGTAAATCCCGCCGATGTCTTTATAAATCCTCATCAGGAGGGATGTGCTTTCGCAGATCGGCTGCTGTGTGCCTCAGGGCTTACCTGGTATTTCATAGCAGCGTCTCGGGCGATGATTCCTCAGGCCGCTACGGTGGACCCCCGCTCCTTCCTTGACCTCGCGTGCCTTGGGACCATATGCGACATGGTGCCTTTACAGGGGGTAAATCGGGTCATCGCCCGTCGAGGGCTTGAGTGTCTCGAGACCACTAGTCGAGTCGGGCTGAGCGAACTAAAAAAAGTAGCGGGAATTCGGACAGGCGTGCGATCATTCGACGTTTCATTCGGATTGGGACCCCGCATCAATGCGGCGGGTCGGATAGAGCATGGTGATATCGTTGTGCGTTTGCTAACAACGAAAAGTCAGGCAGAAGGAGCCAAACTAGCAAAGCGACTCGATAGATTGAATTCAGAGCGACAAGAGGTTGAAGGCCGCGTTCGGGCGAAAGCTCTTGAATTAGTAAGACAGGCTGGAGGCTCTTTGGACGGCATTGCTGTCTGGCACCCTGAATTTCATCCGGGTGTTATCGGGATAGTTGCACAGCGACTTGTCGAGCAATTTTACAGACCCTCAGCGGTGATGGGGCGAGGCCCTGACGGATTGTTCAAAGGCTCAGTCCGTGGAGTCAGGGGATTGAGCGTGGTCGAACTTCTCGGCAGATTATCTGACCATTTGGTGACCTTCGGGGGGCACGAGGGAGCCGGAGGATTTTCTATTGACTCAGATCGGCTCAAGGGTTTCTGTCGGGCGTTTGATGAGATGTGCGGCAGTATGCTGACGGAGGAGCAAAAGATGCCCACCGTTACCGTCGATACTGAGGTGGCGCTCGGAGAGCTATCCCTGAACCTTGCAGAGCGTTTTGAAACACTTGCCCCCTTCGGAATTGGAAATCCTGCACCTGTGCTGTTATCCCGAGATCTTCAGGTAACCGATGTTCGGGAACTCCGAGGTGGACACCTCAAGGCTGTATTGTCCGACGGAGTGCGAACGCTGACCAGCATGCTTTGGAGAACGCCTCATCACCCCTCCCTCACCCGGGGGGCGGAGGTCGATGTCGCTTTTAAGCTGGATGTGAATTCGTACCTGGGAGAACGGAGTTTGCAGGCGACCCTGCAGGGGGTCCGGATTGCTGAGGGCGGACGGTCGGCGGTTGGGTGGTAGGTGGTGTTGGCCCAGTGGGAGCGAGAAGCTGGTCTGCGGTGGGCATCTGACCTTTCCAACTTATGATCAGAGCGCGCAGCGAAGCCTCTATCTCCTCTGCTGTGATATTCGAGCCGACTATATCGGCCTTATAAGCTGTCTGAATCCCCGGCAATTTACTCAAGGCTCGCGCCACATCTCCAAGTCCCCCATACCGTGCACTCACCACTTGGAGAGCCTGTTGAAGATCCCGCAGTGTAGACGGCGAACCGAAGGAATAAATGCCCGTTGTTCCTCCTTCTTGTTCCCCCGCTTCTTTCCGTGTTCTTTCGAGACAACTCTTTGCAAAATCAATGAGAGCTTCTGCGATAAGGGCCTGAGGAGTGCTTTTCGAGGTTGAGTTCGATTGGGCGAACAAATCTCCCACTAATGGGGAGGGGGAATACGTGGTCAATGCAGGTGATGCCATAGTAACCTGCCTTGAGTTCCCTCCCGCAGTACTAACTGTCCCCCCCCCCAGCGATACCGAGGGAACTCCCGCTGCTTGAACGACAGAGGCAATACCCCCTAAACTCATCAGCCTGGAGACTTGGGACGCATTCTGAAGAACGTCGACGCTCCGTAAAAAGGCTCGTAAGTCGGTCTCATTCCTGCCACTACTGTTAAATTTATCAAGGAATCTATCGAGGGTTTCGAAGAAGAGTTTGTTACAGGAAACCCGGGAGACAAGCTCTTGCTGAAGCTCAATCGGAACCCCATCCAACTTTGCTAAAAGCGCGACTCCACCGGCCTTCAGAAATTTACCGAGAACAGCCTCGTTGTTCGGGTCCTTCTCAAGAAGGGCACTTATTACGCGCAGGGCCTGTTCTTTCTGCTCTGGGGTGAGCCGAGGATCCGCTAATTTCTGGTCGAGCGGACCTTTGAGGGAGGCGGGAAGCCCATCAGTGCTGGGTTGCGATGCAGCTACTGGGGTTAACGGACCGATTGGCGTCTGCGCAGGGGGTATTTCGCGTGCGCTTGGTTCAAGGATGCTCACGGTAACCTCTCGAAGATTCAAACTGGCCCTTCGTCCGATCAACCCCGAACCCAAGAGATTGAATACCTAGAAGAACCCTCTTTTAGGTTATGCTTTTATCTGTCTGAAAAATATCCTCGGGGATTGAAATTTTTATTTTGAGGAATAATGTCTCGGGCCTCCGTGCTCCCTGAGCTCGACCCGCTTCAATCGCATGAGGATATCCTCGATCAGAGCTCTATTCGCCGCTAGGAGCTCAGCGAGAATCCCGAGAACAAACATTTGTACTGCGATGACTAGCAGCACTCCTCCAACCACCACGGACTGAACGTGCCCAGCTGCCTCTCCGGGGGTGAAGAGATAGAAGTATCCAAACCGACCGAGCAGTACGAGGCTAGGAAGAAGGAAAACAGCCATGAGCCCGAGAAAGGTTTGGAAGGGGCGATAAACAGTCACCATCCTCAGGATAGTTATCCCTGAGCGCCTGACCTTGTTGAGCAGGCTTTTGATGAGACGGGACTCGCGTGTTTTCGGATTTATGGGAATCGGCAACCACGCGACATCGAGTCCCTTCATGTGGGCTTGGATGAGAGTGTCAACAGTGTAGGTGAAGTTTGTAAGGATATGAATTTTTAGGAGCGACTCGCGGCTGTACGCTCGGAACCCACTGACAGCGTCAGGAACGGGGGCTCCGGTGAGATACTGGATGACGCGACTGCCCAGCACCTGAAGCCTTTGCTTTATCCAGGAGAACTCCTCAACTCCCCCGGGATTTCTGTCTCCAATCACAATGTCGGCGGTGCCTTCAATGATAGGCTTTACGAGTTCAGGTATTAGTGTCGATGGATACTGGTTGTCGCCATCGGTATTGACGAGGATGTCCGCCCCTGCTTTTAGAGCGTTGTCGACACCGAGCCGAAATGCTCGTCCCAGCCATCGACGATTAGTACAACCTGCACTAACGACATGGTGTACTCCGAGTTCACGGGCCACCTCAACGGTTCGATCGGTTGACCCGTCGTCGATGATCTGAAACTCAATTGATGTTATCCCCGGAATGGACAGGGGCATTTCCCGAAATACGGCGGGGAGAGTTTGTTCTTCGTTGAAGCAAGGTATCTGAATAATAAGCTTCATTGACCGTCCCTTTGTGAGATTTGCTCGGTCTTCACGGCGAGGGCTGAGCGGACTGTTGTGGATGGCACTACGTCGCCTGACAAATTGCCGAGCAGATTTTCGATGAGATCGTGAAAGAGGGACCTCGTAGAGCCGAGAGAAAATGACTGAACAGCCTTCCTGTGAAGTGAGTAAGCCCAATCATCTCGCGATGCGTTGTTGACCCATGCTTGAAGAGCGGTCTCGAGCTCGCCAGCACTATCGCAAATAAATCCCAGATTATGCTCGCGAACAATCTTCGCCATTAAACCGATACTATTGCAAAGTGCAGGTATGCCGCACGCCGCGAATTCGAAAAGTGCCACTGGAATCGATTCGTCAACGCCCGAGGCACGGAAGATAAAACCGAGATCCATAGAGGAGAGAAGGGCAGGTAGTTCCTCGTGAGGAATGGTTCCATGGTAGACAAATGGTACCTTCGCGCTCGTAAACTTTTCTACTACCTGAGCGCGATTTCGTCCTTCGCCGATGAGATGTATGATGAAGGGGACCCGCGAAGACCGGCTCAATGCAGTGATAATATCAAACCTATCCTTCTCGGCAAAATTTCCGATGTATACGAGACGGATCGGATTTTTAGCACGAGACTCCTGCTCTCCAGCAGACTCGAGATTGTCAGTACCAGATTTTTCGATAGGGAAAAATTTCTCCGTATCAACACCATTGGGCAGAAGGTGAATGGAGTGGTGAGAGAGGGAGCTCCCAATCCCCTGATTGGCGACGGTGACGACAGAGGCCGCCCGCAGTGCTCGCTGCTGAATACCTGTCACTAACCACTTAATCAGTCTGCCGATCGGTGAAGCAATCCATCGAGGAAGAAAGTGCCCGAGATATGCCCCATAGTCTAAAAATGAGAGAGAGTCCCTGACATCAATAACAAGTCGAGAACACAACCTCGCTAGCAGGGGGGCAAAAAGTAGCATTTCGTATTTGGGTACTGAGAGCACGATGATCTTGGGGCGAAGAAATGTCGCGGCTCTAAGAGCGCGAACTCCCAATCTGAGAAGAAAAATCGCAAAAGCGATGGGGTGTCGCTCCGAGGGGCGTGGGATAGTGATATACCCGGGCGGAGATGCGCTATGAGCACCTCTACCGGTATTCCCGTTTGGACCGTCGACTGAAGAGGTTCCCCCGATTGCTACCGCCCTCCCTGGTGATAATGCCGCATAGAGATTTTCGATACGAACCGACGGGGCGTTTTTAATAGGGTACAATTCATCGAGTATGAAGAGGACGTCGGTCATCGTTAGAGAGGAACAAGGAAAAATTATCTCTTATCGCGATCCATCGATCTAATAGCTGAAGAGCGGAACGTAGATCAGCTGGGACCTCGCCCAAAATCCTCCTCTCATCGAATGGTATCACAATCCTTGACATGCCTTCGGAAGAGGGTCTGGATCTTCCGATCGTGGCTTATCCCCAGAGTGATACCGAAAAACTCGGAGTGGATAGGCTCTCTCCGAATAACGAAAAGGAAGGACGTAAGAGCCCTTCTCGCCCCCAAACTTGCGCATTCTGGCGATGAATCTCCCAATTTTAGTGAACCAAGGCGACGAAGCCCAGGAGTTTTGAGAGCTTATCAGCAGAACAGCGTACCCCTTGTTCGCAAAGAAATCAAAGAGAGATTTCAGCTGAGCATCGTCGGGGAAATCCTCCCGTCTAAAGGCGAACGTATCTTTCTTGTAGGTTAACCTTAGGGGAAGAACGACGGGCGACTCCGGAAAGAAGTATTTGTCTATCATAATAATAGTCGGCTTTCGGGAGAGTTCATCGATACATTCAAGGGCATGGGAAAAAAGCAGTCCCTCAGTTCTCTGTAATCTTCCCCAAACTGGTTTCACCAGAAATGAGGCGCTGAGCGCTAGGTAGAAAAACCAGCAGGCAACCTCCGCTTTCGGTCTATCTCGAAATAGGGTAAAGCGCCGTATCAGGTGGAAAACAAAGCAGCAGCTGAGCACAATCATTAAAGGGAGAAGCTCGCTCACTTGATAGCGAGCATAAAAATAGAGGTACGGGACGGTGAGTTGTTTTAGGGTCAGCGCAAGCATAAATCCAAGGGCCGTCACACTGACCGGGATCCATTTTAGGGTTGTCAGCGCGCCCCGAAATGATTGAGAGATGCCACAAAGACCGGCACAGAAAACGGGTGGAGAGAGAAGAAGGCAAAGAACGACAATGCTGAGGTACGGAACGGATTCCCAGCCATGACCTGCCATATGCCACCGACGGTCAAACCATCGATGCCCTTGGAATGTGTCGGTAAAGCCGAGACTGTACCCCCGCCAGATTATGAGAGTCAACGCGAGGAGGACGATCACGTTTCCCAGAGATGATCGATATCGGCGAAGGCTTCGGAAGAGAGGACGCCATCGAGAAATTTTTAAATAGAGGGCTGCCCAGCAAAGGATTGAACCAACAAGAAGAGGAGTGACCAGGTGAAGGTATTGGGGGTCTATTTTGAGTTTTCCCCGATAAATATCGCGAGCATACGGGAAGCAGAATGAGAGGCCCCATATAAAACTGAGAAGATAGAGTCCTCCAAGGGAAAGCCCAAAAAAAAGCATCTGGCGGCGAATTCGACCAGATTTTGTCGCTATGGACACGCAAGTGATGGAAATCAAAATAAGGGGAAATGTGAGAAATCCCGTGATTCTTGAGAGGAACAGGGCACCGAAGCATAAGGCCGAAGCTACCAGATAATGCCCACCGAATGGCCGACCCTCACGGCTTACTGATATGACCAACAGGCACAGCCCCGTGATAAAGAAATAAGAGGCTGTTGCCTCTGAAAAAGGTGAGGTACCAACTGCAGCGTGTGGAGGACTTATGGCTAGAAGTGCGCTCGCGACGATCGCGGAGTTAAGAGAGCTGGTTAAGCGAAAAGTGAGCAGCCCCACCGCAGCTATGGATAGCAAACTAAAGGGGAGAAGAATCCACGTGCTCGCCAATCTTCCGAAAAAGAGTGAGCCAAGGGCAAGCCACGTTTGGGTTGCGGGGTAGAACTGCGTAACGTGCTCACCTTTTTCAATATCGAGGAGATAAAGACCCGCGACCAGATTGCCCGACCAGGACCCATCCGGTCGAGGATCGGCGTGAAGGTAGGAGTTTTCGAGATAATAACGAAATAAAGTTGGGTCATCTCGGACCAGCGATAGAGTCGTATCCGTGTAAATATGAGAGCCATGCTCGGCTATGAGATTGCCAGTGTTGAAATAGACGCCGGGATCCTGACCACCAAAAAGATAGGATGAGGGTTTCAGCCTCAAGGTTATCGCTAATCCGCAGATGGCGATGATTGATAGTGTCGTGGTGGCTGATATTCGGGGAAAATCCCCCCTTTTTTTGGGTAATACACCAATAACTGACCGTCGTATGAACGCTGTCATCAGGGCTAATACGCTGCAGCCCAAAAAAATCGTATCCGTCCGCCAGATACGACATGATATCAGCCCAACCATGAGAAATGTAAGGAGAGAAATGGTCATGGCCGCCCCCCAAATCAGCCGCTCGAAAAGTAGGTATGAAGGAGCGAAACCTTTACGAGAGAAAAGAAGAAAGGTGGTAATAAGGGGTAGGATGATCAGCCAAGGAGGTATGGGCATGCCGAAAACACCGAATGATCGATTGAGTTAAAAAGAAAAGGAGGACCGGGAAACTTTTGCGATCAGCTTTGAGGACGCAGAATCCTATCATATGCATCCCTTTTGACCATATGACGTTTCCTCCTTTCCCGTTCTCAAAAGGTGAAGACTTGTCATAAAAGGCTGAGTTTAATGGGATCTGTGAATCAGTGGATGAGTGGTATAGACTCTCTTTGTTGCCGATATTTTGATCGAACAATCCTCATCTCTTGATTCCATCCGCTCAAGGATTATCCATGGCCTCTTGTCTGAATTATCTGGATCCCACGAGAACTTGGTTCGGTTCTTTAGTTTGGTTGACGGTTTTGGTTGCGCAGGTGGATTGCCAGTGTAGTTGGGCAAAGCCCAAGGTCAATGGGACCCAAGTAGGCACGGTAAAGCAACTAGAAGAAAAAAATATTCTTACTCTTGATCGACTAACTCCCTCAGAGGAGTACCGCTTTCCCACCCAACGTCCCCTTCCGAACACCCCTTGTGATGTGGTTGCCTCTCTCGAGGTTCGACCGTTTGGGATTGCAATGAGTAAGGATGAGAGGCTGTTTGTGAGTCTTGCCAGTCATCTCAGAGATCGTATTGAGGAGTCTGGGGTGCGAGAAATCCTCCCGGATGGAAGTTTCCGCCCGTTTCCCTCTCGCTGGGCAAGTGATGCGCATCTTCCCGCAGAAAAGCTCGCCAAAGTACTCTCTCTTGCGATCGATAATCGAGGGGTTCTCTGGATACTTGACTCAGGACATCTTCCTGATATCCAACCGAAATTAGTGGGCTGGGATCTTCAACACGATGCCCCCCATCGGATCCTCTACCTTCCTGCGCCTATTACAAAACCGAACTCCCTTCTTGTTAGCGTCGTTATTGATGAAAAGCGTGATTTCGCTTTCATTGCCGACCAGGGGCGGAATGATTTTATCGGTAAGGCGGAAGCCGCCATCATCTCGGTAGATATTAAAACGGGTGAGTCTTGGCGAGCCTTTGAGGATCATTACTCACTTAATGCGGACGGTGGTGATTTTGTGGTTAGGGGCGAACCGCTTCTTGCCCCAGATGCCAAAGGTTCGATTGTTCGACCGAGCTTGGGGGTTGCCGGTCTTGTGGCCGATTCGGAGGGCACCAATCTCCTTTTCGGCGCGGCGAATGGTCGCTCGGTATTCCAGGTGCCGCTTGACGCTCTTCGTGATCGCGAACTTTCTTCTGCGCAGATAGGTGAGCGGGTGACGCGCAAAGGGGATAAGCCACCATCTCAGGGCTTGCTCGCTTTGGGCCCTGACTATGTCCTCGTGTCTGACGTAAACAATAACGGATTAGGGGCTGTAGATAAAGCCGGCGGTTATCATCCCCTGACAAAAGGAGAGGGTTTTTCATGGCCAACCTCTTTTGCTTGGGGGCAGAAGGGAGAGGTTTATCTCTCCAACTCGCAGCTTCATCGAGCAGCTCTTTTTCATCGTGGAGAGGATCTATCGCAGCGACCGTTTACGATAGCCCGCTGCTACCCCCGGGTTGTTTCAGCGGCGGGTAATGGGAAAAAAAAGAGGGTAGCCACCACTCCAGGAGCGAGTCAAAGAGTTCGGCAGGCACGATAAATACGAGCTTTCGCCTAATTCCGTCATTCCCCTGGCTGCCCCAGAAGCAAAAAAGGAAAAGCAGTGGCCTCGTTAATGATGTATCGGCTTATATCGCATACGATGAGGTTGCGTTGCCTCTGCTCCAAGGCGGCGCTTTTTGTCCTCCTCATAATCCTGGAAGTTCCCCTCAATCATTACCACAGAGCTGTTGCCCTCAAACGCCATGATATGGGTACAGATTCTATCTAGGAACCATCTATCGTGACTAATAACAAGGACACAACCCGCGAATGAAAGAATGGCATCCTCGAGCGCACGCAGGGTATTTACATCAAGATCGTTCGTAGGTTCGTCGAGGAGCAGAACATTTCCACCATTTTTGAGGAGTTTTGCGAGGTGCACCCTATTTCGCTCTCCACCGGATAGAACACCTACTTTTTTCTGTTGGTCCGAGCCTGTGAAGTTGAATCGGGCGCAGTAGGCGCGGGCATTCACATCCTTGGAACCTAGCTTGACCGTTTCATTGGGACCATCAGCAATCTCTTCCCACACCATTCGATTAGGATTAAGGGTATCTCGGGATTGATCAACATAGGCCAGTGATACCGAATCTCCTACCGCAAACGAGCCGGCATCGGGGGAGTCCTGTCCCGTTATCAAACGAAAAAGGGTAGTCTTCCCTGCTCCGTTTCCTCCGATAATTCCCACGACTGCCCCGGGAGGGATGGTGAAGGAGAGGTTCTCGAAGAGAAGTTTATCGCCGAATGCCTTCGATATTGAAGTCGCCTCAATAACTTTGCCTCCCAGTCGTGGTCCAGGAGGGATGTAGAGCTCCATTTCCTCAACTCTTTCAGGCGTATCCTCCGATAAGAGTGCCTCATAGTTCGCTATACGTGCCTTGCTCTTCGCATGACGAGCCTTTGGGCTCATGCGAATCCACTCGAGCTCTCGAGCCAGCGTTCGCTGTCGCTTTGTCTCCTGCTTCTCTTCGAGAGCAAGCCTTTTTTCTTTTTGTTCCAACCAAGAGGAGTAGTTGCCCTTCCAGGGGATGCCATGTCCTCGGTCGAGCTCAAGGATCCACTGAGCTGAGTTGTCCAGGAAGTATCTGTCGTGCGTAACCGCAATAACAGTTCCTTCATAATCGTTGAGAAATCGCTCAAGCCACCAGACAGATTCCGCATCGAGGTGGTTGGTCGGTTCATCTAGCAGGAGAATATCGGGTCGTTGTAAGAGCAGCCGGCAGATGGCTACCCGTCGCCGCTCACCACCGCTGAGAAACTGTACACGTTGATCGGAGGGGGGAAGGCGAAGAGCCTCCATTGCGACATCAAGGGTGCGTTCGAGCTCCCAACCGTTCTGAGCCTCGAATGCCTCGAGAACTGAGGACTGCTCCGCGATCAGCGCATCCATATCAGCTTCGGGATCCGAGAATGCTTCGTTTATTTCGTCGAGCCTCTTTTTGAGTGCCATCAGAGGAGCTACACCCTCCTCGACAACTTCTCGGACCGTTTTTGTATCATCGAGGTAAGGCTCCTGAGGGAGATACCCGATTGAGAGCCCTTCCGTTCTCTGGACATCCCCCACAAAATCTTTCTCTTCTCCCGCGATGATCTTTAGAAGAGTTGATTTCCCCGAGCCATTCAGGCCGAGGACGCCAATCTTTGCACCATAAAAAAAAGAAAGACTGATATCCCGAAGGACCTGTTTTCCTCCGGGATAGGTCTTGCCTACACGTTGCATGCTAAAAGCGAATTCCGGTGCCATGTTTTTCCAGATTGCAAGAATTAAGCGAGCTAATCAATCGAGAGCCGAATTTGGAGAAGCAGTATCCAAAGGGGGTTGTGAATGTCAAGATATGCTCAAGGCGAACCTAGGCCAAAGTGATTGGGGAGTGCAAAAGGCTGAGGTGAGACTGGGAACACAAATGCCGAAGCTCGAGTTCAGGCCTATCCGAAGGGAACCACCCCTCAGTCCCTAAAGCTGGTACCAAACGAAAGGCGCTTAAGACTGAAAGAGAATTCGATCACGAAGCTCTTGAAGTCGAAGTAGAGTGGGCTTTCTTTTTCGGTTCGGGTCTATCATCCGGATTTTTGCCATTTCTCCGGCGACTCCCTCGAGATCTGCGCAGCTTTGAACTACTAACGGAGTCGTCCTTTTTTCCCAACCATTAAGGTCTATCCCTTCATCCGCAAGGACAATACTTCCAATCGATTCGGCAGATATCAGAGCACTACCGTTAAGAAATTGCAAAACTTTCTTCGTTTTAGCGAACTGATTCTGTTCAATCAGCGCCTCGACATCAACAAGGAGCTGGATCAGCCTGTCGCGATATCCCGCCAGAGTTTGTAGCCTCACCGTGAACCCGGGCACGCCCATCAAAGACGAATAATAGCCTGAAGCGAGGTCCTCCAAAGTTTCCACCCTTTTTTCAAATTCGTGGATTCGGGAATCCAGTTCGTTTACCTCCCGAAGGATGGCATCTTCTTCCTCTCGACTAAGACGGTTCTTTGAAATAAGTCTTACCACCCTGGAAGCAAGCTTCAATAACACGAGGAGCGCGACCAGGGTGCCCACAATAATCAATACATTCAAGATCGAAGGGGGAACAGGAATATTAAGGAAGGTCTTGTCTTTCATGAGCGAAGAAAAGTTACTCTCAATGAATTAAACGAACCCGGCGCAGCCGTTCTTGCGCATGTCACTGAACCGAAAATCCTCAGGAAGTTGGTCAATCGGAGGTGAGTCAATAGTGAATCCACTACTCCCCCTATTTTAATTGAAAAATTGCGTGGTAGGGAAGCTGCTTTGAAGTTTGGGCATTAAATCCCTCGGACAGTCTTTTGTTTCCTAATCAAGTTTTATTATCACGATCTGTCCGATGCTCTCCTAGCAATCTGGCATGTCATCCCAACCAAGTTCTGTAATTAACGCCTCACGAAACCAGGATTCTTGGGCATTTATGAGCTTAACGTAGTATTCTAGCTCCTCTCCAGTGAGGCCGTAGGCACTCATGCTGGCACTAAGTACTAGGTAGTGACCAACCAGACTAATCTTGACCCCGATGAGCCCGTCCGCAACCTCTAACGCCGCGGTAATCAGGTCGAAAGAACCTCGCAAAGGAACGGTACAGATGTTGACCCCGATGTAGGCCGTTGTTTCGAGCGGCTTCTTGATATTTTCGACGAGAATTTCCAGCTCTCTATCATCTTTAAGGGGTATCATCCATCTTGCTGTTTCCCCGGTACTTTCTCGTTGACAGCTCTCTGGGCTGAAACCGAGACGAGAGATCAGGTCCTCAACAACTTTCACAGCATCCTTACCACCTTCTACCCTCTGCATAGATAGCGTCGGAAATTTTCTAATCTTTGTCATCAGAGCCTCTCTTGGAGGGAAAGCACGAGCGGAGAGTGAGTTCTAAGAGTCGAACGGGCGCCGTGGAATTGACAAAAATAAGCCGGAAACGAGGCTATTATACTGCGAGACTCATGAGTGGTTATTTTCTACGACTAACCATATTTTTAGGTCAAGAGTGTTTCTCGTCAGGAAATTAAAAAAAATCGTATGGCGATGAAATTTTTTTCTAAAGTTTTTTCAACATGCAGCCGTCTGTCGGACGGAAATTTATGTCGGGGGTGAATGGCTCCAAGCGGACGTCATTAGCAATGTTTTGAGCCCCCTCGAGGAGCTACCGTAAGTATTTAATCAAATCTAAGAACATGGAAATCAAGAAGATAGGGGAAGATGGCGGCGTTCTATTTGAAGTCTCGTCTAAAAAAGCGACGGCCCCTCGACCGAATGAACTGGATTCGCAGATTGTAAGGGCAGAAACAAGATCGAATGATGCGGTAAAAATCGGCGTCAGCTCGGATTTTGATTCGGAGCAGCGAGCAAGGGTGGCAAGAATTGCTAGTGAAGTGAGGAGTAATGTTTACCGTCAGCCCGATGGCCGAACGCTAAGCCGTGCATTCGATGCGGGGATCGCTGATGTCGTCGACTTGCTCGGGCGCACCGGCGAATAGAGGGTTCCCGAACCTATGGTGGGCAGGACCTCGCTCATAGCCGAGGAGAATATTCGCAGACAGACGGCGATAACCACTCAATCAGGATCCAGAAGGGCGCCCTGAGACGTGCTCCCTTCTGTGCCTCGAGATGCCCGCCCACGTCGGGGGCACCCGATGGCTGTCAGAGGGTGAACGAACGGAGAGAGAGGGATTCGAACCCTCGATAGGGGATTAGCCTATACACGCTTTCCAAGCGTGCGCCTTCAGCCACTCGGCCATCTCTCCTCAAATTACCCCTTTTTTTACCCCTGATTGTTCTCCCAAATACCCGCTTCGGTGGGAGGCTAAGTGTCAATCGAGAGTGGATAAAAGGAGGTGGAACCCATCGGCTGCTCCCGGTCGCCTCAAAGCGAGCACCCAATGGTCAAAAACGCGCTCTGAGAGATTCGAACTCCCGACCTTCTGATTCGTAGTCAGATGCTCTATCCAACTGAGCTAAGAGCGCTTGCGGCCCATTGTAAACTGAATCCTCGGAAAGACGCAAAGTTTCGAGGGGCAAAAAAACGTGAGTGACTCGGGAGAATAAGATGCTTTCACTGGTCAGGTAATTCATGACGTGCAAAGCCTGTTTCGGTAACACTTGCACGAGGAGGGTTATTTCAGGTACCTTTCCCTGGCTGACTGAGGAAGGATGGCCGAGCGGTTTATGGCGCTGGTCTTGAAAACCAGTGACTCGGAAACGGGTCCGGGGGTTCGAATCCCTCTCCTTCCGGGCTTCTTACTTGAGCTTTCGACCGCTGGCTCCGAGCCGGGGGTGTGGAGAGATGGCCGAGTGGCTGAAGGCGCTCGCCTGCTAAGCGAGTGTACGGCTTTTAAACCGTACCGAGGGTTCGAATCCCTCTCTCTCCGATTTTAAGCGGAATTCGGGACTTTTGATGAATCTCATGTCCGAGTGGACTCCTGAATTGGTTTCCTCATGGATGGGATTTGCTCTCGACGAGGCTTCGGAGGCCGCCACTCAGGGGGAGGTGCCCGTCGGCGCGGTTGTAGTGCGGGGGCGGGAGGTGGTTGCTCGGGGGCGAAATCGGACCGAGGAGCTGCGCAGTCCGGTGGCTCACGCAGAGCTGATTGCTCTGGAGGCCGCATCCGCTCGACTTGGTGATTGGCGCTTACCAGGTTGTGTTCTCGTGGTAACAGTAGAGCCGTGCACTATGTGTGCTGGGGCATTATTGTTGGCCCGGGTTGAGGGGATCGTGTTTGGCACACCAGAACCTCGGACGGGTGCCCTTGGATCCCTCTATGACGTGAGTCTCGCGGTTGCCGAATCCACAAGGCCTCGGGTAGTCGGGGGAGTGCGAGAACGTGAGAGTCGCGAGTTGATTCAATCTTTCTTCGAGGGAATTCGTGGCGACTAAAGGAGGGCTTGGGAAAAGTACTTCCGAGGGGTATCGTTGGGAGTTGTGCGCTTAAGGTTCATCAAGCTGAGGAGTTGCTTTAATGAATCGGTCGAACATGGTATATGTTCGGGCGGGCCCGGTGGTTGGCTAGTAAGCTTCTCAGGAATTGTACTGTTTTTTTGAGTTGTAAACGCTCTGCGGAGAGATGGCCGAGTGGCTGAAGGTGCCTGACTCGAAATCAGGTTCACGGGAAACCGTGACGGGGGTTCGAATCCCTCTCTCTCCGAACATATTTTAGCGGTGGTTTTTTTACCTGCCCTTTCTGTCCGCTCCATGGCAGAAAAACCGCTGATTTTTACCCTGTTCCTCCGGCGAACGGCGGCCATTCCCTGGACGTAATGGCTATCTTGTTTGAATCTCTCGCAGGATTCGCGCAATCAACGCTGCTGCATCAACTTTAGTCCCCGTAAGGCAGCTTTCGCCGATCGGCAGGTCGAGTTGTCGCTCAATTTCACGCATCCTTTTGGCGGCCTCGTGGGTTGCTAATTTGTCACCTTTGGTAATCACGGTGACGAACGGTATGTCTCTTTCCCGGGCTATTGAGGCTACAAATAACTCGTCATCCTCGGGATCTCGCCTAACATCGTTGAGCAAGCAGATGAGGGAGAGCGATGGGCGTTGAGAGAGGTAGTTCACCGTAGCTTTTTCGAGAGCAACCCGTTTTTTCTTCGAAAACTGCGAGTAGCCGAACCCCGGCAGGTCAATAAATGCTATCGGCCACCGACGTTCTCCCTCAACAATCTCTGCCTGATAAAGGTTGAACTGTTGCGTGCGCCCTGGAGTCGAACTTGCACGAGCAATAGAACGACGACCCGTTACTCGATTGATGAGAGTTGACTTGCCGACGTTTGTTCGTCCAATAAATGCGACTTCAGGGATTGTCATCACCGGTAAGTCTGCAGATTCATCGGCTCCGCGGATAAAGGTGGCGTTAATTATCCGAAGGGGTGCAGTGGAAGGCTCATTCCGTTGGTTCATTCGTCGAGACTCCCTTGGGCAATAATGACGACTTAAACTGTTCTTCGAGGAGGCGAATCCTCTTGGACAAAAAGACGAGGTAAGCAACGATTAATCCCCAAATCACTGAATACCCTGCAAGGAGGGAGGGGAATGTATCAGGAGTTGTAATGTCAGCCATGATATTCATCTTTTGAGGGGAACTTAGCGAGTCTTCTATTTCGTAAGACGAGAGCTGGTTATTGTTCGTTCAAGTATTCCTATCCTTGCTCTTGCGAGTACAAGCCATACCATGAAGGAGAGAATTGCTACCGTGGAGAGGAGAAAAGCTACGATAAACAGGGGGTGGCGGAGTCCCTGGTTCTCAATAACCTGGGGATGAAGCTGAGCTGTTTGGGGAAGGAGTTTGACAGAAATCCAGACGAGAGGAACGGTGGCCGAGCCTATTATCGAGAGCACAGCTGCCTGTGGTCCGATAACCTCCCTTTCCCCGAAGGCCCGAAGAAGGACGAATGCTACGAATATCAACCATAAGAGCAGAAATGTTACGAGCCGGGGCTCCCACCTGAACCAGGTATTCCACGCGGCGTGTCCCCAAATCATTCCGGATCCAAGGACGATAGTGCAGAGAAGCAGGCCTACTTCGCCCGCAGCCTCGTTCATCGCATCGTCGCTTATATTTCCAAAGAGCAAAAACCTAATCCCAGCGATGAATGCGATACCGACCGCAGCATATGCAGCTATCGCAGAGCCAACATGAAAATAAAAGATCCTCTGAACGGCTCCCATGACCTGTTCGTTGGGAACTTTCATAAAGATGATCCACAACGAGAGGGGAATTAGTGCCGATGCGACTAAGGCTGAAAGCCGCTCGGTTAAGTCATGCCAGGTTGGAATCATGATTTCACCGCAGATTCAAAAAGATTAAAGCCCCCGACAAGGTACACCACATCGGCAATAATGAGGAGAGGAAGCCAGGGAGACTGCCAGATACCACCTCCCACCAATGACTCAAGAGTCAGTTCAATTCCTGAGAGGGTAAGGGGAAAGGACAGGGGTATAGCGAGAAGGGGCAGAATAATACCTTGGAGGCGGGCATTAATGGTGATTGTCGAGAGGAGCACTAAAAGAGAGGAAAATCCGATCGAAAGAAGCGATGCGCAAACAAATAGCTGGTCCCACTCCTTAAGGAGGGACAAATCAAGGAGAAGCGAGAGGGTCAATCCGCTTACCATCGCTCCGCCGGCGATAAAGAGAGAAATTGCACATACCTTCGCAAGAAACAAAGAGGCAGGAGGAATCCCCATGACGCGGAGAGCATCGATGGCACGCTCACGATAGTCGGCCGCGCAGCCGTGCTCGACAAAAGAGAGGATCGAAAAGATGAAGCTCGCCACCAGCAGCGCTGGGGCAATTCGTAGTAGCTGCTCCCTTGGCAACATTGCACTCGTTGTTCCAATCGCGAGTATGATCGCGTTCATGAGCGAGAGTGTTACAAGCCCTGTCGCGCCCTCTCGGGAGAAGAGCATGAGGGAGATGTCTTTTTGAACAAGAAGATACCAGATGCGCCCAGGCGAGGGTTTACGAGCGGAGAAGCAGGGAGATGGGGACGTGCTCATCGGGACGCTCACCTATTCGAGTAACGGTAGTGATTAAGAGCGGATTCAATTTCGTCGGGAGTTTTAGCCTGATATTGGATAGTGCCTCGTTCAAGGACGATAACTCCTGAAGCAAGGGGGAGTAATCGAGTCAGATCGTGGGTTGCTATAATGGTGAGGTGTCCAAGACCCTTGCGCGCTTGAACAGAATCAACGAAGAGTTTTCCACCTGCATCATCGAGATTGCTCGTGGGCTCGTCAAAAAGAAGAAGCTCCGCTGAAGAGCTAAAAGCGCGCAGCAGCGAAACGCGAGCGGTAAGTCCTCGGGAAAGGTTTGAGACCTTTGACGTTAGCGAGGGTGCCAGTCCCCATGTTTCGACACTTTCCCGCGAGATAGGAGATCCCTCCAGTTTGGAGAACAGGGAGAGGTTCTGTGCTACCGTGAGGCCCCCGAACGCCAATGCGTCGGAGGTCGCAATTGCTATTCCACGATGCCATCGACTAATCGAGCCTATTGACGGTTGAATCAGCCCGGCCAGTGTTCTGATTAGTGTTGTTTTTCCAGCCCCGTTGTGTCCAACGAGGAGTAATACCTGTGCTCGCTGACCCAAGAGGGTAATACCAGAAAGAGAAAAAAAACCGCGCTTCAGGCCGATATCCTGAAGAGAGATGAGGTCACTGTCATCTCTATGCGCTGGGAGCGTTTTTTTTCCGACCATACGAACGATTCCATACCGAGGTGAGGACTGTAAGCAAATCAATTTTTGCGCTGCATCCTCGACGGTCAGCTAATCCTCTTCGCGAAGTTTGGAAAATTCCTGTTCATCCACCTTCCCAAGTTCTCGGTCGGCGGATAAATCAGCGATCCTCTGGGTCCTTCGAGCCAGTCGTCCTGCTTCTTCATCGAAACCGGACACGAGGGAAGAGGTAGAATCCGGATGGTCTCTGATTAACGGGGCTATGGTCCAGAGCACAAGCCCTGATGCCATGATGCACAGGATTATTAGCACCATATGTCCTAGACCTCTGAAGAGTGAACAAACATCGCCCTGGGCGAGAGAGCGGCTAGGGTCCCCATCGTCATGATTAAGACCCCCACCCAGAGCCATACCTGAAGAGGGTTGATGAAAACTTTCAACGCCACGCTACCACTATCATCACCGTGAACCCCAGCTAAGACGATGTAAAGGTCTTCCAGCCAGTGCATTCTCAGAGCGACCTCTGAAGTTGTTTCTTGGTTACGGAAATATCGGCGCATCTCGGGGGTTAGAGAAAATGGGGGAGAGCTCTTATCTCCGATTTGAGTGACATCGAGATGAGCGGCTAGTGCCTGATAATTTGGTCTTCGCTCCTCAGAGAGTTCCTTAAGAGTAATGGAATATCGTCCGATCGAGGCAGATTCTCCCGGTTTTAAACTTAGCTCTTGCTCTGTTTTATGCGCCATTGAAGAGGTAATAGCCACGGCAGTTAATGCCACTCCCACATGCACAAGAGCTCCCGCAAATCTTCTATGGTGTTTCGAGAGGGCAGACGAAGTAGCGCTAAAGAGAGATGGGTGGGTCAGTCGCTGAGCTCTAACGGCTCGATACAATTCACGCAGCACCGAGAGAACCACGAACCAACTGAGTGAGTAGGCAAGAGTCGGATAAAAACCTCGAACTCCGATTGTGAGTAGAAAAACACCAATCGCCAATCCTCCGATGGCAGGGGTAACGCAGGAATCAAAGAGTCGACGACCACTTGAACGTCTCCATGCTGCAGCCGGTCCAACTCCCATAAGAAACAGCATTAAGAGAAAAAAAGGTATCGTCACCGCATTAAAAAACGGGGCCCCTATTGTCTGTTTTACCCCTGTTATTGCCTCAGATATGACGGGGAACATGACTCCCCAAAGGACCGAGAAGCAGATGCTGAGAAAAACGAGATTATTAAAAAGAAAGAATGCCTCTCGTGATAGCAAGCTTTCAAGTGAGCGCTCTGATCGTAAGAGGGCTCTGCGGTGATAGCTCAGCCATGTTAGTCCAACTGAAAGGACCGACAGGTAAGTCAAGAAAAGCCACCCTATGTCGGTCGATGCGAAGGCATGTATGCTTTGTACAATCCCTGATCGAGTGAGAAACGTGCCGAAGACGGTAAGCCCATAGGTTAATCCAATCAGCCACACGTTCCAGAATCGGAGCATCTGTTTTCGCTCCTGGATCATCACGGAGTGCAGAAATGCGGTTCCGCTCAGCCATGGAAGAAACGATGAATTCTCTACTGGGTCCCACGCCCAAAAACCGCCCCAGCCAAGTTCTAGGTATGCCCAATGCCCTCCGAGTGTGATGCCCACGGTGAGGAATGCCCAGGCAACAAGAGTCCACCGCCTCGTCAACATGATCCATTTGTTGGAAAGGTTACCTGATGCGAGTGCTCCTAAGCAAAAGGCGAAGGGAACTGCGAAGAGGGTAAAGCCTGCGTATAACATCGGAGGATGAATTGCCATGTATGGATTCTGAAGGAGAGGATTGAGTCCATTTCCATCGGCAGGGGCGATTGGAGTCTGAAGGTATCGAAAGGGGTTTGTGCTAAAGAGGGTAACTGATGTGAAGAAGAGGGTGGATGAATTTGCCGCAGCAATAACCCAAGCCATCATTTCGCTCGTGGCCCGACGTTGCTGGATGGCGAGGAACGCAGCCCCTAGGCCAAGAAAGCTCGCCCACAGCAACATCGAGCCATCCATACCTCCCCATACCGCAGTAATTTTGTAGACCCACGGCATATCCCGGCTTGAGAACTGCCAAACAAACTGGTTGGTATAATCCTCGGCAAGAAATGCCCCCGCAAGACTTGCAAGAGATATAAATAGGAGCGCGCCACATGAAATGGTAGCTCTAATAGATGCGAGGAAGAGAGCTGATGAGGAGCGGAGCGCAGCCGTGATTGCGAGCAACAGAGAAGAGCAGCAAAACAACCATGCGAGCATCAGGGTTAAATGACCAAGCTCTGAAGACATAACGGGTGCTCACAACTACTAGATTAACGACAGGTAAGGAGAAGTGCTTGCTCTCAATCTGGGGTCGCCACGCTCGGCTCATATTTTGAGGGGCATTGAGTCAGAAGGCTCGTCGCATGGAATGTGCCATCTTTCCAGTCCCCATCGATCAGAACGTCCCTCCCGGGGGCAAACATGTCTGGCTTAATGTTCCTGTAAATAACGGGAATCGATTTATCAGATGCGTCCCTATCAGCTAGCCGGAACGAAAGCACGAATGAGGGGGCAACCTCATATGAGAGGCCTTCCGCAGCTACTTTCCCTCCCATTCTGATCCGCACCCTCCTTTCTTCCTTAAGATTGATTATTTCGGAGGGAGTCAGAATCACCGAAGCGGTGCTCATCGTGGCCTGCCAGATTAGGGCAGCCCCCACGGCAATGGCACCGACAATGATACTGAGAAGACGTGTTTGCCCAGACATAGATCGACCGAGCCGAAAAATCGTGACTGAAGCCTTAACCGCTTCACAAATATCCAAACCTGAGGGCTGGATAAGGCACCTGAGAGTTACGTGGGCCAAAGGAACAGCGGTTGCTCCTCCCCAGAATTAAGCAATCCCACCCCCGGAAGTATAGCGATTATCAGAAAAATAACAACAACTCAGCCTTGGGAAGATACCGGCATGGAAGCGGGATAAAAGTGAACGGGCTGTCCCGCGTGTTTACTTGAGGTACAGGTTGAGAGAGCTCTCAATCCACTCCTTGTTGTAGAAGGGGGCGGGATTGACTGCTTCGCCGTTGATGAACGCGGCCAAGAGGTAACGGCCCACATTTTGACCAATATAGCGCCGCGGTTTCCCAATATTTGCACCGACGATGACTCGTGAGCCCAAGGACAGCGGGGATGACTCCAGAAGGCCGTAAACGAGCACAAGGCCAGAGCCCGAATCAACCCCCACTGCGTTTCCGAGAGGTCCCAAGTGTTCGTTGAAAACTACAGTACCCTGCCCGATTGATTTTACACTAGTGGCGTCGCCCTCTCGTAATTGAAATGGCATGGAACCAGTACGGTAGGTTTCTGAGTCAGTCACTATTGTCCACCGGCTCCGAAAGGGGGCGACAAGCCGACCCCAAGGTTTCGATAGCGGGCCCTTGAGGGTCGTGGATGACCGAGGCTTTACAGCAAGTAACCGAGGAATTATTGCCAAATTTAAATCAAGAAATGAACCGAAAAACTGCTTGAGAGAAGTTTCGGCACTAAGGGTTTCACCCTGAAATTTCAGCGATGCGTCATATAGGTTCGATTCTCTTCGGAGGAGGGACACCGAGGATGTAATCATATCTGCTACGTCGTCTTGACGCATCTTGATAGTTTTCTCTGGAGCACTTGCCGATCGAATGGCAACTCCGAGAGGAGTTGAAGCGGTATTAAGAGCCCGATTCTGGGCATAGATGCGAATGGTGGATCCATCAGAGGCTGATGGTGGAACAAAGAGGGTTAAAAATTTGTCTGCTTTGCCAGCGGAGCCCCGCAGTGATATTGGAACACCAGGAATTTTTCGGGTTCCAATCATGATACCCGCAGATTCGATACCTTCCCCTGAGGTCTGGATAATGGCAACCGCGGGCTCTGCCTCGATGAGAGATTGAGGACCTTTAAACAGCGAGATTTTAGGAGTCTCGTCTGAGTGAGGAATTGCAAAATCTTGAGATGATTGATTACCCTGGGCATCCTCAACGGCGATGCGGAGAATCATCTGACCCCGTGATGGAGGATCCGAGGCAACGCTCAGAAGCAATTCCTCAACCGCAGGTCGTGCGGGAGGAGAGTAGCTTTGAGATAGAATGTTTTTTTTTCGATTGCCATCGACTCTTTGAACCCTCATCGACCGGATACCCTCGCTATCCCCGACCGTCACCACAACTGGAGACGGAGCGAGCCCTACAGGGCGAAGCTGTTGCAGGGAGATTGAAGAGCCCCATAGTTGTAGACCATCTCGACAGCCGAGGGGGCCGAGGATGAGGATTGCGAAGGCAAGACTCAAAATGGTAGAAATATTAGAAAATCTCAAGCTAAAAGCCTCCAGACATTTAGCATCTTAGGAGAATTGTATACCGCTGGCAGACC